>NZ_JBFUPV010000012.1:0-144395 GCF_041360755.1 Bacillus sp. RCC_6_1 | reverse complement strand
CATGTGTTGAACAATCCTGAATCACCTATTTTGCCATTAATTAATGTAGAAAGAGTTCGTGCTATTGCAGAAGGAAAAGACGAAGTAATTTCAGGTAATGATGCACGAGGTATAATAGATTATTTACTTCAAGTTAATAGTTGGCTAGAGGAATACAATATTAAATTAATATGGTAGATGTAATTTTCAAATAAAGAGAATAGCTGAAACATCAATGACCTAAGTGAACCGCACCTCCAATGTATTAGATAGTTATCTAATAATTGGAGATGTGGTTTTATTATTTTGATTTGCAATAACCCTAATCAGTTAGTTAATTAGAATCAAATAAGAAACATAGAAATAGGGGTAATAATATGAATTGGAGGTTCCTTCCTGAGAATAGGGAGTCTCTTTAATCTCGCTACCGATAATTAAATAATATGTTAATTAGATTTGATTATTGTATGCATCGCCTTTTCTTCAATAAATATTAAGTGATAAACTTCATATATAGTATATAAGGAGATTATCTCATGGGTTATTTGTAAATATTAGATGGGGAGTATTTGACACATACATAACCTAAAGATTTAGATAAAATTAATATAGATAAGTATTTACTACGATTGCCTTCCTATTTTTCTTAGAATTTTTTTAGTGAATCAAAATTTAAATTGCGTATACATCTTTTGTACTAGTAGACCTAAGTCTAAAAGTATGTACAATTACACCATTTGACTAATGGGTAAACTTCACAAACTGATATATACTAGTATTGTGTCTTGCCTTTTTAGGTGTAGTACACAGCCGGTGATTGGCTAGTGGATGTTCTTCCATTTTGCCAGTGCCGGTTTTTTGTTGGATAATAGAGAAAATGAAGTTTTTATAAGGAAAGAAGGGGTTGTTTTGAAAGATGTAAATTCTATCTTTATGAGAGAAAAGATTGCTAGTTTTTATCTTTATTTTATTTCTTTTCTTGGTTTGGTTACTATAACTATATCTTTACTTGAAATTAAAATCCCTTCTCATCTAACAATACTAATATTGTTGTTACTTTTTATGGGGATTGCAGAGTATTTTCCTGTAAGATTTTGGAGAGGAACTAGTTCGCTTACCTTTCCGATAATTTACGCTATGAGTTGGCAGTTTGGAATCCATATAACTATTGTTGCTATTGTACTTGTGACGCTAATTATTCACCTGCATCGTCGTTCACCGATACAAAGAATGTTATTTAATAGTACTCAACATGCACTTAGTTTGATCTTTGCCAAATGGTTTTCAGACAAATGTATGTCCTTAATAATTAATAAGATAGGTATGTCAGTTCTGTATGAGAATTTAATATCTTTGTTATTATTTTGCATGTTTTTTTGTTTTTTCAACAATCGCTTTTACGATTTGTTAATGATACTTCTTCCGCAGCCATATTCAATTTATCAATGGTATAAAAAAACTATTACGGTATTTCTTTGCGAAACTTTTGGTTTCTCTTATGCGGCACTGATGCATGTACTAATTAGTACATATAGTGTGGAAGTAAACGAAGTTACAGTGCTGTTTTTCTTTTTTCCACTTGTAGCAACTTCCGTTATTAGTTCTTTTTCTGTACGGATAAGGATGGAGAAAGAACGATTATATGAGTTATTTCTTATTACGACCGAAATTAGTCGAGGATTAACTGGAGGAAACTTGAAGCATATTAAACAAGCACTTAAAGGTTTTTTTGGCATACAAGCATATGTAATATGGACAAAAGATGATGGAAACTGGAATATTCTATTAAAAGATGGGAAAGTTCGCCCTGATATTTCTGATCATTTAGAAAATTACGATGCGTTTGAGGGACTTTCTAAAAATCTTGTATTTAATGATTGGAAAATTGGTACGGCTCCTGGAGATGAAATATTTGAAAGTGTCATACGCTCACTTGTATATTTTCCTCTTATTGTTAATGATGAACTAGTCGGAATGTTTGTTGCAGGGAAAAGTAGAAATGCGGGCTTCTTTCCAGAAGATGTACAGTCGTTAGCTACATTTTCTAACCAATTAGCTAACGTAGTTAAAACAAGGATATTAATTTCTGAACAGGAAAAAAGAATGATTTTAGAAGAAAGAAATAGAATTGCTCGAGAAATTCACGATGGTATTGCGCAAACATTAGCCGGGGTGATATTCCAACTAGAATCCGCGCAGAAAAAATACCGTGATAAACCAAAAGATATGCAGCAAGTAGTAGAGAAAAGCATAAAAGATTTAAGAGGAAGCCTAGGAGAAGTTCGCTATTCTATTTATGCTTTAAAACCATATCCGACACAACAATTGGGACTTAAGCAGGCGATAGCAAGTAAAATAAAATCTTTAAGACAAGAATATGAACTAGACATTACATATCATGAAAGAGGTCATGCACGTGCGCTTAGTTTTTCAAAAGAAAGAGTTATATTTGATACATTACAAGAGAGTTTGCAAAACATTGTAAAACATGCACAGGCAAAAAAGGCTGATGTTTTACTCAGCTATCAAAGTGAACACGTGCTTTTAAGGGTTAAGGATAACGGAGTTGGCTTTTCACTATTTGAGTCTATGGTTAAAACGAAGAATGAGCCACATTATGGTATATTACATATGAATGAACAAGCTGACCAATTAGGGGCTACTTTACAGATTGATAGTTCTGTAGGAAAAGGGACAGAAATTACACTGTTAATTCCAGATTCACAAACAAGGGGTGCGTAAAATGATTAAAATATTAGTAGTAGATGATCATGCTTTTTTACGGGATGCAATTCGGAGCATACTAGAGGATGAATCTGATATGAAAGTGGTTGGAGAAGCTAGCTCTGGGGATGGAGTATTGGGAAAAGTAGAAGAATGCCGACCAGATTGTATTTTGATGGATATTAATCTTCCAGAGAAAAATGGGATTGAAGCTACAGAGTTAGTGAAAAAAAAATATCCGAGTTGCCGTGTACTTGTGTTTACAATGTATGAACATGACGAGTATTTAATGGATGCACTCCAGGCCGGTGCTGATGGTTATTTATTGAAGGATTCATCATCAGATCAGGTAGTAGCAGCAATTCGAATGTTATATCGAGGCGATTCAGTCATTCATCCGCGTATGACTAAAAAATTAATTACATATCATCAGCAAAAAATGAAAGTAGAATCAAATGAAAATGAACTGACGGAACGTGAAAAGGAAATTCTCTTTGAACTAGTAAAAGGACTTAGTAATAAAGAAATTGCTGAAGTTTTATATATTAGTGATAAAACAGTTAAAATTCACATCAATAAAATTTTTAAAAAGCTAAATGTGAAAAGTCGATCGCAAGCAGTGATTTATGCAGTCCGAAATCAATTAGTTCCGCTAGATTAAATAAGAAATCTATCAAAGAACTATCGTGTCGCTTTATTCTGTATTACAAAGAATAAAGGACAAGGTAGTTCTTTTGTACTATGTAGGCATAGAATCCTTAGAGAAAAGATACTCCTTTTGTTTAATTTTCAGAATAATTAAAATGTGAAATAATAAAAATAGAATTACATTTTAATCTTGTTAATAATTCATTTTGTGAAAATCTTTTGTTGGAAATAAATGACGGAGGGCTCTTATAGAAAGAGTAAAGTGAGTGGTTAGCTATGTGAGGTATGGGGATGGTAGTAGTGTTGGAAATCTTTCATGATACAAAAGATTAAGATTAATAGAGTTTCCAATGCTACATGGGAATTTAAGAATCAATTTGTTTCAAAAAATAATATTAATAATGGGGAGATGTAATATGAAACGAGGGAAATTTGGAAAGATTCTTATTGGAACGTTAACAGTTGGAATGTTATTGTCTCAAGGAATTCCATATAACGTATTAGCGGAAGAGGTAAATACATCTACTTTAACTGGAATTGATGATGCAAATGCTATCTTAAAAGGTCTTACAAAGGAACAACGTAATGCCTTAAAAACGTTAGATACAAAACCAGGTTTTGTTATTTCGCCAGGTATCAATACAACAAGTCCTAATAATGTGAATGTGATTATAGAATTTAAGCAAGCGCCTAGCAAAATAGAGGTATTAAAACAAGCGGCTAAAGGGAAAAAATTAGCTCTTTCAAATGCGGAACAAAAGGTAGAGGCATCACATAAAGGATTTAAAGCAGAGCTTGAGCAGCTTCAAAAGAATAAAGAGAAAGGGACAAATGTAAAATCTGCAAAAATAACAAGAGAATATAAGAATGCTTTTAATGGTGTAGCGATTTCTTTACCAGCAAATATGATCGAAGACTTAGTTCGTACCGGTATCGTTAAGCGCGTATGGGAAGATCATGAGGTTAAAATTGATTTGCCAAAAGAAACAACTAAGACTGTTGTTGAACCGAAAATGGCGGATAGTGTACCGCAAATTGGTGTGGACAAGCTGCATGATGAAAAAATAACAGGGAAAGGAATTAAGGTAGGTGTACTGGACACAGGTATTGATTACAACCACCCGGATTTGAAAGATGCATATAAAGGATATCGTGCAAAACAAGGTGAAGATCCAAGTAAAATAGATCCGAACTCCATAAAAGGATGGGACTTTGTTAATAATGATGCTGATCCAATGGAGACAACGTATAAGGATTGGCAAAATTCTGGAGGATATCCAGAGATTTATGAGGGGAGTGCATATTATACATCCCATGGTACGCATGTAGCTGGGACAATTGCTGCAGACAAACAGAATAGTGTGGATTATGCAGTGAAGGGTGTTGCTCCAGATGTAGATTTATATTCATATCGCGTATTGGGCCCATATGGAAGTGGACAAACAAGCGGTATTCTTGCTGCGATTGATAAAGCAGTGAAAGACAATATGGATGTTATCAATTTATCACTAGGTGCGTCTATTAATGATCCTTTATATCCTACTTCTGTCGCAGTGAACAATGCGATGTTAGCTGGTGTTGTTACAGTTGTAGCAGCAGGTAATAGTGGTCCGGAAGAAGGTACCATTGGATCACCTAGTGCAGCGGCACTTCCGATTACAGTTGGAGCCAGTAACGCTGCAATGAAAATCCCAACGTTTTCCGTCGATGCAGGTGATTTACATGTGGATAAGATGATGCTACTTGGAAAAAGCTTTACTGATAAGATTGAAGATTTGAAAGGTCAATCCGTATCAGTTGTATATGCAGGGCTCGGGAAATCAGATGATTTTACAGGAAAAGATGTAAAAGGAAAATTAGCTCTTATCCAACGCGGTGAGATTACATTTGATGAGAAAATTAAGCATGCTAAGGAAGCAGGCGCAAAGGCGGTAATCGTATATAACAATGTAGATGGTGAAATTACAAGTTATCTTGGGGAAAGTACTGCATCTATTCCATCGTTCCGCTTAACAAAAGTAGATGGTGAGAAATTACAAGCAAAAGCTGTACAAGGAGATGTGTCGTTAGCGTTTGGGGAACTAAGTAATATAAAAACAGAGGGAGATCACTTAGCTGATTTCAGCTCCCGTGGTCCTGCATCTAAGACAGATGATATTAAGCCAGATATTGTAGCACCAGGTGTGTCTATTTTCTCAACTGTTCCTGAATATATTAATGATCCAAAAGATGGAGAAAATTATCCGATAGCGTATGGACGTATGTCAGGTACCTCTATGGCAACTCCTCATACTACAGGGGTAGCGGCACTCATTTTACAAGAACATCCAAATTATAGTCCATTTGAAGTAAAAGAAGCACTCATGAATACCGCAGTTGACTTAAAAGAAGAGCGTTCTGTATTTGAGGTGGGATCAGGACGAATTGATGCATACCGTGCAGTTCATGCAGATACATCAATCGAGGTTGTTGATAAAACATCAAACGTTGTAGGTGATGAAGAAGTAGAAATTGAAGAAAAAACAGGTTCTATTGCATTTGGGTATAAAAATCAAATTGAAAATGGGCCTATTAAAGATAGTCGAAAAGTTTTAATTAAGAACAGCAGTAAAACAGATGGGAAAGAGTTTAAATTAGAGGTGAAATTTTCACCTACAAGTGTAGGTGTGCAAGATGCAGCGAAGAATGGTGTGAAGCTAAACGTACCAGATTCTATTAAAGTAGCTCCTGGTGCATCAGAGGAAATTAGCCCTGAAATTACCATTCCAGAAAACGCTGAATTTGGTAGATATGAGGGCTATATTCATATTTCAAATAAAAACAATGAAAAAGAAGTATATCAAGTACCATTTGCAGTTAAATTCACAGAAAAAGGGATTGCGTCTGTAGATTTACTGAGAGATGCAATGGCAACAGATGCTTCTAAATTCCATCCATTTATGGAAAGACCAAGTTCGCCGTTGACATTTAAATTAAATAGTCCTCTCGAAACCATTGATGCAATTGTAAAGGACCGAACGACAGGGAAGGCATTAGGAGTCGTTGGTACACTTAATGCAAGTAGTCTAACACCGAATGTTGAATATATGATGTTTTCTGGTATGGGAGGGTATGTACTTCCATTCACAGGAGATCCAGCTCATCCAATTGCGGATAAACCTGTTATGTTGCCTGATGGAGATTACGAATTGAACTTCGTTGGATATGAAAAAGAAGGAAAATCTTATACAAAAGGCGATAGCATTATCATTGATAATGTAATACCTGAAATGAAATTTAAGGATGTACAACCTGGTATACACGAAGTCAATGATTCTATGTTTAAAGAAGAAGACGGCCAGCGTGCATTATGGGTGCATGGTAATATTTATGATTCTACAGTAGATGCATTAAAGGCAAAAGGCTTGCAATATGATCAAAAAGCGAATCAAATTGTATATTATCAAAACTCAGCCTTCCCATCAGGATGGTTGAATACAATTCAAGCAAATGGTGATTTTAAATTTGGAGTACTTCCAGAGGAAATAAATGAGCCGTTAAATTTAAAATTATTTGGATATGATCTTGCAACTGCCGGGAATATGGCAACTGGATATAAAGATTACGTCTTTGTAAAAGAAGGGACAGAATACGCTGTTCCAAGTTATGACAAAGATAAAATCAAATTAGGAGAGAAAATTACATTAACTTTGAATCTTAATAATGTAAAACAGCTTATGTCAGGTACATTTGAAATTCCTTATTACAAGCAGCTATTTAAATTTACAGATGTGAAACCAAATCCAGCACTTACGGAATATGTAGAACAACATGGATTGAACCTTAAATTAGAAGATCCGAAGATAAGTGAAGCAGGAGCTTGGGAAAACAAGGTGAAAGTTGGCGCATCATTGGAGGGAAAAGAATTTAAAGGATTAGATGGAGATAAACCATTTTTAGATGTTACATTCGAGATGACGAACGATGAATACTTTAATGATTTGACTGCATTTGGAGTAGATAAGTTCTCTTATACAAAAGTTGGTGCATCAGAAGGCATTGAGATTCCTGCGTTTAAAGATAAATCTTTTGCTATTGTTTCGAAACATTCAACGGTTACAGGATATATTGGCCCAGAAGCTTTCTTGAATGAAGAGGGGTATTTAGGTAAGAAAGACTATACAAAACTAGGAGCAAAAGTGTACGCAGTTGGCAAGGATGGAAAGAAATATACAGGAACGATTGGTGATAACGGACAATTTGAAATTCATAGTGTTCCAGTAAGCGATAAGGAATATGATATTTTCGTAGAAATGCCAGGTCATTTAAATAGTAAATTAACAACAAAAATAGGGAAAATGCAGGATGGAGAATTAGTGGGACAAAACTTTAGAGCTGACATGGATGATAACCTTGCAGGTGATGTAAACGGCGATAAAATGGTAGATATTCAAGATGCTAGAATAGCAGCTTTATCGTATGGAAAAGGAAAAGTATCTGTAAAAGATGGAGATATAAATCAAGATGGTGTTGTAGATAAAACGGATGTTCGTTTAATTGAGAAAAACTTCTTGAAAAAGGGCCCAGATGCTAAAGGAAACGAGAAACCGAAAGAAAATGTAGGGCCAGTGACGTTAGAGAAAATTTTACGCTCTATCGGTTTAGAACCAAAAAAATAAGTGGACAAACTTCTAGAGTAAATAAAGGCATCAGACAATGGATATTAAATGAAATGGATTGGTTAACAAATGACCGGTAATGATTTACGGTAACATTACCGGTCATTTTAAGAGTCATAGTCGTTTGGGTACATGAAGTAACTAGTTTAAAGTAAGTTCGCTTTCATTATGGGACAAGGAAGTTGCTTAATTATTATTGTTGTTTGTGGGATGGAAATAAGGTTTGTAGTTTAAACTTTAACAATAGGGGGACTTGTGAAATGGGTATGAAGAAAAAACTTGGTATGGGTGTTGTAACTGCAGTGCTTGGCTTATCCTTAATTGGCGGGGGAACATATGCATATTTTAGTGATAAGGAAGTATCACAAAACACGTTTGCAGCGGGTACTTTAGATTTGAGTGTGAATCCAGAAGTTGTTATTAATGTCGACAATCTGAAACCAGGTGATGAAATGGAACGTGGTTTTCAATTAGTAAACAAAGGAACCTTAGCAATAGGAGATGTGAAACTCCTGACAGATTACAGTGTAATCGATGCGAAAGGGGATAATGGAAATGCTGATTTTGGTGATCATATCCGTGTTGATTTCTTGTGGAACTTGGATAAAAATGAGGTTCCAATTTGGTCTACTACATTATCTGAATTAAAGGTAGCTACGCAAAATGGAAATATTCCTAATCTTGTAAAGAACGGTATTGTAGATCGAGAAGGAAATGGACTTGCTCCAGGTGATGATGATACATTTTATGTAATGTTTACATTCGTAGATAACGGTGAAGAACAAAATGTATTTCAAGGAGATGCGTTGAAATTAAATTGGACTTTTAACTCCATGCAAGCAAGCGGTGAAGAAAAGTAAGTGTAATAATTTGTATACTATATGTGTGAGACATATAGTATACAAATGAAGGCGTTTATCCTCAATGGTAAAACTCCTTATAAAAATATGGGTGAAAAACTTGATGATGATTTCCCTTTTAAAACACATCGTAAACATATTTTGCGATGTGTTTTGTTGTAAGTTGGAGAGTACAGAAATATTAAATGATTATCCAGCTTTTGAGATACTTTGAGGGAATTTAGCACCTTACGCTAGCTTAGCAGCTTTCCTGTCCCCTTTATCCCCAAGAAGACGTAATCCAGTTATGATGAGCATACATCCTCATACGAGAAATTGAAAGTAACAACTAGTGCATGCTCACAAAACTTTTCATCCTATGGCAGAGAAGTTCTAGAAAATCAAGAACACCCTGCAGAGAATAAGCTGAGGGACTTACTGGCTCATGTAAAAGAGAAGTATATGAAAGTGAAGGGCTAAATTTTAAAATTCTAAAAAGGGTGAATGGATGATGTTAGGGATAGGGTTGATTGTATTAAGTATTTTACTTGTCAGCATTGTATTTTTACCATAATGCTTTATTCCAAGTGAGACAGAAAACATGTAGTATTTTTATTCGTAATCATCCAAAAAAGAAAGAGGGATATTTGTTACAATCACGGCATTGTAGAAGAAATAGAATAAAAGAGGAAAATATATACTGTTACAAATTAATATTCTATGTGTTTTTTGAACATACATTACTTATATTTAATGTATATATTGAATATATAAATATATTGTGTTATGATGTGAATTAGAAACTCGCGTGTTTCAAATACAACATTTTTATCTTTTTGATGACCTCTTATCTTTCCGTAAGAGGTCCTTTTTTTATCCCTCCGTATTGTATAGCCGCTAAAATACTATGAAAAGATACTAGAGACTACTACACTGTGATATCCTCTAGTATTTTTTCTTTATCTATATTATCTATTGTTAGGTAAACGACGAATTAGTACTTTTTGTATAATTTTCACAAAATAACTTTGAATCATTATTTATTTCAATATAAAGTAATGAAAGGACATATTTGACTATCGTCTTTAATTTTTCCGACAGCAAGCAAAGTTAGCATGTTTAATGCATAATCAGACGCCTGTAAATGAGCATTACTATTTAAATTTTTACCAGAGAGTAATTTAGTTAATTAGTAGAAAAAGGAAGGGGCCTATTTGGCTCCTTCCTTTTTCTCATACATACATAACGCTTGTTGACAACTTATGAAATAATAGCATTCATCGCTATTAAAATATAACATTAAAAGCAATTAATTAGATATGTAATTTTGCATATATTGTACTATTTCATGAATAGGAACAAAACTATTTATTCCTTTCTGTATGGAGACAAATAGATTTAGGTTTACTTAGGGTAAGAAGATCTGATCATTGATTGCTGGTTAAACCATATTTCTACGTATTTGAAACAAATTATTTCACTGAATTGTATGTTAAAGAGAGTGCGGGATTTATGAAATGTAGATTATTCCTTGATTTCTTACTCGTGATTTTACTTGGACATCGGAAAAGAAGTTACGTTATATACGATTTCAAAAGGGGATATTATTCAGTGCATCCAAAGATGCACTCCGTTTCCTGTTTCCTATCCTACTAAATTACCATTCCAAGCAAATTTCTTCTCTTTCAAACAATTCATCCATTGAATAAAGATAATTCGGCCATACGTATCGGAGGACATGAAACTTTCTTAATACCATTTGGAATATATTTCAATATACTTCCGATACTATAACAGATCGAAAATTTCTTTATTGGAGGTATATAATGGCATATCCATTTCGTAACTTAGTATTTGAAGGTGGCGGGGTAAAGGGAAGCGCTTATATAGGTGCCATCCGTGCACTAAATGAAGAAGGGATTTTACCAGAAATACAACGATTTGGAGGGACTTCAGCAGGAGCGATTACTGCATTACTTTTAGGTCTTTCCATTCCATTCGCAGATCTTGTAAAAATCCACAAAGACATGAATTTCAAAGCGTTTAAAGATGATGATTTTTCGATTGTACAAGATAACATTCGTTTGTTTTTTGATGGTTTTGGTATCTATAAAGGGGATTTCTTCACTGAGTGGGTAGGAAAGATCGTTGAAAAGTGGACAGGGAGTAAGGACACAACTTTTCAGCAGTTGTATGACAAAACAGGAAAAGACGTGTTTTTCCAAGGAACGAACGTTTCTACACACCAGCTTCGTACGTTTTCTCGCGAAACGACACCTGATGTCCCGTTAGTAGTTGCTGTGCGGATTTCGATGTCCATCCCATTCTTTTTTAAATCTGTGGAATGGGATAAAGATTATTATGTAGACGGAGGTGTACTCGATAACTACCCAATTCGTTTATTTGATCGGAAAAGTTTTGTGAATAAAGAAGAACACTTCACGACCACAGATACGATTGACGAGGTTAATAAACTGATAAGCAATATAGAGGATCATTCTACACTAAGAAGCTTACACACGAAATACAATGCATCTTTCTTTGATCCTACAGATGAAATTGTCTACAACAAAGAAACACTTGGTTTCCGTTTAGAATCTCAGGCGGAGGTTGCCATGTTAAAACATATCGCAACCTCAACAGAACATCATATTGGCCATTCTCTTATTCATTTTGCATGGAATTTGTCTCAAACCATGATCAAAGGTCATGAGAGCGGAAAAACCACCAAAGAAGATGCTGCCCGCACTGTATTTATTAATACATTCTTTACGTCGTCGTTTAATTTTGATATCACAGAAGAAGAAAAGAAAACACTCATGAATTCAGGTTATACTTCTACTAAAGACTATCTACATCAGTTTAATACGTCTGAAGTAAAATTGTTTAATCGACCATAAAGCCGAGTGCAATGCACTTGGCTTTTTTTTATCGTCCTGTAAATTCTTTTTTTAGTAGCTAATAAAAATTTAGATAGACTATGCATAGAACAAGAGAGAGGAGATAACAGAAAGTAATAAATATAAGTTTTGATGACTTCTTATTTTGTAAAACTAGGGTGTAGAAAGGGTGAAACAGGTGGAAGAAAAACGAATTATGATTTATACAATTTTTCGGCTAACACAGTACAAAAGAGAAGCCTAAAACGGTGGATAGGAATGTATAAGGTATTCATTGCTATTCCTTCAAAATGCTGATGTTACATCATATTAAAATAACCTCTAATTTAAGTATTGAAATTCTCTAAATCTCGATGTATTATATTCTTGTATTTTCTCACTTTGCTAAGCCTAGAAAACATCATCACTTCTGAAAGAACTCGAACTCCAGCCGGTTCTTTGAATTTACTTGAACTTATTTTTGAATCATTGTATTATATTTCCGAGTCTTACTCATATAAATCATTATCAGGAGAATCTGCAAATTTGCAGGTTCTTTTTTATTTTATTGAAAGTAAAATTTTAGCCAGTCGTTTATTTTCATATTGTTGGTTTTTATACGTGTTTGGTAAAAATCAATGAGTTGCAAAAAAATACTATGCTGAAATCTAGTTCGGTATAGCAATGTGCATATAAAAGATCCCACTTTGCTATATCCCCTAAAAAGAGTCATAAAAATCTATATTTTTTTAATTCAGTTGCATACTACAAAACTTCTTTTAAAAGAAATGTATGTACATACACATTATATTTTGTTCTATAACTCTCTAACTTTTGTTCACGATAGTCTGTTAAGTACAGGATTATTGGCGGGTGGTGCAATAGGTGCAGAAGATGTGAAAACAAATGAAAAAGTACAAGTTGCTGTTGCAGGTAAAGAGGGAAATATGACGTATAAAGAAATTGATAAAGCGGAATCTCCATTGTTATTTGGAATGTATCCTTTATGTTAAGATCCTAATAAGAAGTTAGTTTTTTTTGATAATTAATATTTATACAAAATGTATAATTAATATACTAAAACGTTTTTAAATTTTATTAATGTATTCCTTTTCATCTGAATGAATTATTTATTGCAACAGGTTTCCCGTTCAAAATAAGATGTTCAAACAAAAGACAATATAAGTATCTTTATAATGATTTTTCAATATAATCAATGTGTTTATGAAAGGAACTCTGTGTTATTTTTGCTTTTTTACTAACTAATACAGCTTCAAACAAAGGACACAATTGCTACATACTAAGTGTAATTTATTACCTATTCAAAATTCTGTCTATTCAATCTTTCTAAAAATAAAAAAAGATTAAACTTATAAATATACAAGTTATAATGAGGGCGTCGAGACACAATTTATTACCTCTAGAGAAAATATCAAACCTCGTTTTGGATTAAAAATTCTAAAGAACTTGCCAGTAATTTTTTAAAATTGGACATACTGATATGATTACTATACGGAGGATAGCAGATTAGAAGGGAAGTTTATTCAACTCAATAAAGAAAGCGTTATCAAACAAAACTTGTTTTGAATCGATCATTCTAATAACTTAGATTCAACTACAGCTAAAAATAATAAATTATGGTGGTGCTTATATGAACATGAATGTAGCATCTATTAAAGAAAAAAAGATTGTTAAATACAAAAGTTGTTTTGATGTGATTGGGCCCATAATGATAGGCCCTTCAAGTTCACATACTGCAGGTGCTTTGGCTATTGGAACAGTTGCTAATAAATTATTTCAAGGTCTTCCCAAAAAAGTTGTGGTAAAGTATTATGAATCATTTGCTGAAACCCATAAAGGTCACGGAACTGATTTTGCAATTATTGCTGGTATATTAGGCTTAGCTGCTGATGACAGCAAAGTGCCAGATGCTATTAAAATAGCAGAGTCTAAGGGAATTGACATTACCTTTATTGAACAATTGGGTAATAGTCCTGCTGGTCATCCAAATACGGCAGATGTATATGCAGAGGATGAAAGTCGAAGTATTAGAGTAATGGGTATTTCGGTCGGTGGTGGGTTGATTGAAGTCAAAAGTGTTGAAATTGATGGATTTAGCTTAAATCTGCAGGGGCCATTGCCAGTTGTTATTGCGATTTCAGAAAGAGCTGACTTTGAATTTGTTTTACGCAGGATCTTTAAACAATATGATGTGGAAATTAACAACTTTCATAGTTTGGAAGATAAAACAAAATATTTATATGCATTCGCTTTGGATTCGATATTGCCAGGTAATGCTCAGAAGGAATTAGGAGATTTAAGCAATATAGCTAATCTTATTATTCTTTAGTCACATTAAGGAGTGAAAAATATGTATATGGCCATAAAAGAAATTGTGGATGCAGCTAATAAAAGCCAAAAGCAAATTTATGAATTAGCAATCGAACAGGAAATCAAACAAACTAAAACTTCTTATGAAGAAGTATGGAGTAAAATGGAACGAAATTTAGCGACTATGCAACATGCAATAAATAAAAGTATCGAGGGCGACGGTGTATTTTCTCCAACAGGTTTGACCGGAGGGGATGCTGTAAAAATTAAAAACTATCGAGAAAATAGGAAAACTCTTTCTGGAGATTTGATGGTGTTAGGGATTCAAAGTGCTATCGGTGTTAATGAAGTAAATGCTGCATTAGGAGCTATTTGTGCAACTCCAACAGCAGGTGCGAGTGGGACGATTCCGGGAGTCCTATTTAGTATTAAAGATACGTTGCAGTTAAGTCATGAAGATATGATTCATTTTCTATTCACTTCAGCGTTATTTGGAACGATAGTCGCAAACAACGCTTGTATTTCAGGAGCGTATGGAGGATGTCAAGCTGAAGTAGGAAGTGCCTCAGCGATGGCGGCTGCAGCTGCGGTAGAAGCTGCGGGTGGAACGCCACAGCAATCTTCTGAAGCTTTTTCGATTGCATTACAAAATTTACTCGGTTTAGTTTGTGATCCGGTCGCTGGTTTGGTAGAAATTCCTTGTGTAAAGAGAAACGCCATTGGAACGGCAAATGCTTTAGCAGCAGCGGACATCGCATTAGCTGGCGTAAACAATCTCATCAATGCTGACGAAGTGATTGAAGCCATGTATAGAGTTGGAAGACAGATGCCTCGCGAATTAAGAGAGACAGGTTTAGGTGGTATTGCAGCTACACCTACAGGAATTTCCATTAAAAATAAAATCTTTGGGGAGAAACAATCAAATCAATAAGTTATCGAATATATTGTGAAGTTTTTAACAATCTTTACTCTATTGTTCGCCTAAGGATGTCTGTATATTGGGGGAGTTATCAATAAAATATACTACTATATAATTAAAATATTTTATAAGTGGTAACAAACCCTTCAGGTTGATGCTTCGCTAATTTTTTGATTTTTATTAACCTAGAAGGGGGATATTCGTTGTGGGGCACTATATAAGCTATTCATTTTTCAAGAACGGTCTATATTCCTATATCTTAAAAAGAGAATTAAGAATAGGACACAAGGAGGAATTATTATATGGATGGGAATACTGCAAAAAACATAGAATTTCAAGCTGATAACACTGCAGTAAAAAATGAGAAATATCTAGACCCTAAAAAGTGGCATAAACAGGATACTACCTGGGCATTGAGCCTTTTTGGAACAGCAATTGGAGCAGGAGTACTCTTTTTACCGATTAATGCAGGTTCAGGTGGTTTATTATCATTGCTGTTAATTACATTACTTGCATATCCTGTTATGTATTATTCACATAGGGCGCTTGCTAAAATGATTTACGCTTCGAACTCTGCCGATGAGGGGATTACAGGTACAATAAGAGAGTATTTTGGAAATAAGGCAAGTATCATTTTTAATCTTGTATATTTTGTCTCCATTTATACGATCGTGCTGATGTACTCGGTCGCACTTACAAATACCGCTAGTAGCTTTATTGTGCATCAATTGCACATGTCGGAGCCTCCAAGGTCCATTTTATCGCTTGTTTTAGTACTCGGTCTTATCGCTATACTAAATTTTGGTCAAGATATAACTGTAAAGATCATGAGCATGCTAGTGTATCCTTTTATAGCTTCTCTACTTTTTATCGCAATATCTTTGATTCCACAGTGGAATACGTCAATGCTTAGTTTTTCAGCTGTTTCTACTGCTTCAACAGGAACAGGATATTTAGGAACGATATGGATGATACTTCCAATCATAGTATTCTCGTTTAATCATTCGCCTATGATTTCGTCATTTGTTATGAAACAGAGAGCTACGTATGGAATAGATGCTACTGATGCTAAATGTGCCCAAATACAAAAAGTTTGTTATATTATGACATTCGTAGTTGTTATGTTCTTTGTTTGGAGCAGTACCTTAAGTTTGACTCCAAATGATCTTAAGGTGGCAAAAGAACAGAACTTGTCAATCCTATCATATCTTGCTAATGAGCTTAATTCGCCAGTAATCACTATTGCAGCTCCTATCATTGCATTTGTGGCTATTACAAAGTCTTTCCTTGGTCATTATATAGGAGCGTATGAGGTAATGCGTGACATGATTATCAAGTCCAGTAAAAAACGTGGGAAAGATATAGGAGAAAAAACAGTTAAGACAATGATTCTTACTTTTGTCGTATTAACATGCTGGTATGTTGCTTATACAAATCCAAGTATTCTTGGAATCATTGATGCCCTTAGCGGTCCGCTAGTTGCTGCTATCTTATGTATACTACCAATGTATGCAATCCATAAAGTATCAGTACTTGCTAAATACAAAGGGAAATCTAGCAATGTATTTGTCATTATTATAGGTATTCTTACTGTCCTAGCAAGTATTAAGTCATTATTCTAATCCACTATTGTTAGTATCGATGCAAAAACCGTGGGATATGGAAAAAAGAAAGATTCTTATCGGAACTGAATTCTATATTGTTAAACTAAAGAAATCATGGTTTTGGACAAACTCCTCACATTGGAGAGTTTGTCTTTTTTTATTATATGCATAACTTTTATCATTTTAGCCAAGAAGACCCCTTTCTCAAGGAACGCGAAATAAGTAGGTGGGAGATGAATTGGCTAAAATGATAAATTGGTGACCCAGTATGTAGAAGTAAAAAAGGGGAAAACTATTGTATAATTATCGATAATTTAGGGGGCGCCAAATGAAGCATAATAAAGAAGTAACACTTGGGGATTACGTTCAATTTTCATATCGTAAAAATCCTAATTTGCAATTAATGGGATTTGTGGTGAATGTTTTACAAAATACAATTGTTGTAGATATTGCCGAAAGAATGGATATCCAGGTAGATGATTTTAGGCAAGTTGTAAAGCATGGTTATTATAATAAAGTGGTTCATAAGGAAATAAAGAATAGTGTTTCATAAAAAGTGCTCCTATATAAATTTAGGAGCACTTTTTATGGAGAGAATTTCCGCAAAGATTTTTTTCTGAGGTATAAAATTTTCATATGAAAATACGTTTTGAAGATATTTTCTTATTTGTTAATTAATAATTTTTTCAATCTTTATAGCTGTTATGGATTTAAAATATTATTTATAAAGATTTCACATAATTTTATTAAAAAGAAAAATACTAATACTTGTTTTAATACTTTACTTCGAGTCATTAAAACAAATTTACTAACTACGAAACAAGGAGGCATCACTGTGGACATTCGTGAAGGATTAATTCCAACAGCTTTAGGTACAGCAGTGACAGCAGCAGGTTATGCTCTTAAACAAACTCGTGGAACTAATAAAATGATTGCAAATACAGTATTTGGTTTTGGTTTAGCACACGTCGTTTTAGGTGTAATCGATCTTGTTGAACATCGTCGTTAGAACGAAAGGCAAGCATTGATATATGCTTGCCTTTTTGGGAGTACATTTATTATTCATTTTTCAAAATATGTTTGTATGGCGTAATCATTATCAATGTAATTAAATAGTTACACTACAAGGAAATTGGAAAGTAAAACTGTGAGCATTGAATTTTATGAAATGAGATGGTGATGGAATGGAATTTTCTTCTGAAAGTAATACGTATCATGCTGGTGACATTGTCTATATTTTTTACCGAAATCCTCATACTCAAGACGTAGCTAACATACAAGCTGCAGCAGTTGTAAATAATCCTGAAAGACCTAATGAATTAGCACTATTTCTTTACGAAACGTATTATCCACTAACAAATGAGATGGCTATATATGCTACCGAAGATGAGGCAAACCAAGCTTACACTTACTATTATGGTGATATTTCAGAGGGGATGTTAGAATGAATAAGCCATTTATGCCTAAGCTCGTATATTTTGAACCTAAAGCATTAGATTATCCTTTGGGGAAAGAGCTGTTTGAGAAGTTTTCAAAGATGGATGTTGAAATTCGACATACTACTTCCCATAATCAAGTAAGAGATTTGCCAGGGGATAATGATTTTCAAAAGTATCGAGTAGCAAAATCCACGCTGGTTGTTGGTGTTAGAAAAACACTGAAATTCGATACTTCCAAGCCTTCAGCAGAGTATGCAATTCCTTTTGCAACGGGATGTATGGGACATTGTCATTATTGTTATTTACAAACAACGATGGGAAGTAAGCCTTATATACGAACGTATGTAAATGTTGAAGAAATTTTAGATGCTGCTGATAAATACATGAAAGAGCGTGCACCTGAAGTAACAAGATTTGAAGCGTCGTGTACTTCAGATATTGTAGGAATCGATTATTTAACGCATACCCTTAAACGGGCCATTGAGCATTTTGGAGAATCTGAATATGGGAAATTGAGATTTGTTACGAAATTCCACCATGTAGATCATTTACTTGATGCTAAACATAATGGAAAAACAAGATTTCGCTTTAGTGTAAACGCTGATTATGTGATTAAAAACTTTGAACCAGGAACTTCTCCCTTAGCTAAACGAATTGAGGCAGCAGGAAAAGTAGCTAGAGCTGGATATCCTCTTGGTTTCATTGTAGCTCCTATTTACCTGCATGAAGGCTGGAAGGAAGGATACTATCATATGTTTGAACGCCTAAATGCTGAATTACCTCTTGATGCACGGGATGATATTACATTTGAATTTATTCAACATCGTTTTACAAAGCCAGCTAAGAGAGTAATTGAAAAAAACTACCCGATGACAAAACTAGAATTAGATGAAGAGAAAAGAAGGTATAAATGGGGGAAATATGGAATCGGAAAATACATTTATCAAAAAGAAGAAGAAGAGGATATAAAAAACTATCTGTATTCCTATATGAAACAGTTCTTTCCTAATGCAAAACTAGAATATTTTACATAAAAGAAACGAACAAAATTCATTACATCATCAATCTAAAAAATTACTCACTCAAAAAAGTGATATTGGTCAACAATTCGCTAATAAATCATTTGAAAAATTTATATACGAAAGTCTTTTATGTAAAAATATGTTTCATTATGAACTGAATCCCAACAGTTAAACAGAAAAATACAGCGGTTGTATGAATATAAGTCCGGTATTGTACCGGGCTCATTCTTTTTAACGTTGCATCAATTCTTTTGTGAACATATTAATTTGAACATGTTTAAAAACGAACCATCTTTTGAAAATGGTATTAGCGCTTTAGAAAGAACTTTCATAAAAAATGGTACTAATAATCCCTCCAAGTATTACTCCCATAGTAGAACCTAATAACAAAAATCTAATTGTTTAATTAGTAATTCTAATCTACCATTTTTTGCTGTACTATCAACTAAAGAAACAGTAAATGGTTGTTGAAACATATTAGAAAATCGAGCAATTAAAGACATAATATTATATTTAGCAAAAGCCGATGCAACTAAAGCTAATTTCGCCCCAACAAGTTGAACTCCATATCCTAAAACTTCTATAGAAGTCATAAGCATTAAAAATAAAAAGATACAAATTACTTTAAAAGTAATAAACTCTATAATCATACCCCTTAAGTTTCTATAAATACATAACTCAATAATTATATTAAAAATATTCAATATTTTCATTAAAATATAAATCAATTTCTATTTTATAATCAAAAACTATACTCCTTTATTTTGAATGATGGCATCACCTTTTATTAGAATTGTCCCTTGGTTTAGCAAATGTTTTTTTGTAAATAATATATTTGTTAAACCATTAATTAAGGGGGACTAGTATGCCGCAGGATCGAAAAGAAGAAGTGCAAAACGATACATATGAAGGAAAAGAGGTTATGCCAGATAATCCACAATATCTACCGCGTCACGTGCAAATGGAGCTGCCTCCCGAATTTTCTATAAATCCTCTTTTTGCCCGCAAAGGAGAATCAGTCGTTCCGCGCTTTCACATGCCTGATGAAGGCATGTTACCAGAAACAGCGTATCAAATCGTCCATGATGAAATGACTCTTGATGGCAATGCACGATTGAATCTTGCAACATTCGTTAGTACATGGATGGAACCTACCGCAGAGCACTTATATGCTAAAGCATTTGATAAGAACATAATTGATAAGGACGAATATCCACAGACAGCTGAAATTGAGGAGCGGTGTGTCCGCATTTTAGCCAACCTCTGGCATTCCCCCAGCCCTCTTACAACTATGGGCGTTTCAACAACTGGATCGTCGGAAGCCTGTATGCTCGGGGGGCTTGCGTTAAAGAGACGCTGGCAAAATGCACGAAAAAGAGAGGGTAAGCCGGTGGATCGGCCTAATATTGTGTTTAGTTCTGCTGTTCAAGTCGTTTGGGAAAAATTTGCGAACTATTGGGAGGTTGAACCACGCTATGTGAAGGTTAGCCCTGAGCATCCCCGATTAGATCCTCAAGGGGTCCTTGCAGCCGTGGATGAAAATACGATTGGTGTGGTACCGATTCTCGGTGAGACTTATACCGGACTTTACGAACCGGTTGCCGCCATTGCAAAAGCGTTGGACGATTTACAGGAGAGGACGGGACTCGACATTCCTATGCATGTAGATGCGGCTTCGGGCGGATTTATAGCACCGTTTCTTCAACCAGATTTAGTCTGGGATTTTCAGTTGCCGAGGGTGAAGTCCATCAATGTATCGGGACATAAATATGGATTAGTCTATCCTGGCTTGGGTTGGATAATTTGGCGGGAAGCTGATGATCTCCCCGATGATTTAATCTTCCGCGTCTCCTATTTAGGCGGAAACATGCCGACTTTTGCCCTGAATTTTTCACGTCCTGGCGCACAAGTGCTCCTACAATATTACAATTACCTGCGTTTGGGGAAAAGTGGGTACTATGATGTCCAAAGGGCTTCTCAGAAGGTCGCTCTTTTTCTTAGCAAGGCAATTCAGGAGATGGAACCGTTCGAACTTTTGTCCGATGGTTCGGATATTCCGGTTTTCGCTTGGCAACTGAAAAAAGGTTACACATTAAACTGGAACCTTTATGATTTATCTCGACAATTGCGTGTGTTCGGCTGGCAAGTACCCGCATATCCATTGCCTCCAGACCTAGAAGCAGTGACGATTATGCGCGTTGTGGTTCGAAACGGGTTTTCTATGGATCTCGCGCATTTATTTTTGAGGAACCTCAAACAGGCCGTTGCCTTTCTGGATTCCTTGGATGGACCTATGCCACATGATACGAAATGTGATAATGGGTTTCATCACTAATTGGGGAGCAGCTCTCGTCGTCGTTAAGTTGAGCTCAACACTCATAACTTTTCGAGCTATCGACTGGGAAGAGGTACAGAAAAGTTGATGGTTTCAACCAAGGGATACATGATGATAGGTGATGAACAAATTGATGCCTGAGGGCTTTACAATATCAAATCATACGCCCAGTTTTCAGAAATCTATTGGCTTTTCTTCTGGTTTCAAAAGACACAATTCAAATCTGTTGAAGAGTTAAAGAAATTTGTAGCTAGTATTTCCTTTTGGGAGGTACCATTACCTGCTTTAGGAGTTACTCCACCATTACATTGGATTTTATCGGATAAATGGGGTGAATCTATTGTATTAGAATCGACAAGGAGTAGTGACTAATAGTCCTGAGTTTAATTGGCATTTACAAAATTTAAGACAATATATAGGTCTTAAATCGCAGCCATGCGAGGGGGATATACCATTAAGTGCTTTTGGACAAGGTTCAGGTTCAATGGGACTTAATGGAGATTTCACCCCACCATCAAGGTTTATACGAGCAGCGTATGGTAAATAAAATATTCAGGGTATAGATAACGAAGAAGAGGGTATATCGGTCATTTTTCGTATTTTGTAAAATTGTGAGGTTCCAAAAGGGGGAGTAATAACGGAAGAAGATACATTAGATAATACTATTTATACAAGCGCAACGTGCATGGAGTCTGGTACATATTATTATCATATCTATGATTGTAGATAAATTATTGCCCTTTGATATTAGTAACAGGATAGCTGCTTAACGATAAAAATGAATTTGCCAATTTTCTTGCAAAATGTAACGGGTGCTCTACCGATTGGATATGAATATACATAATTAAGGGATTCATGTATAACCAGTGATTATGTAAAGCACTGACAATAATTCCTTGTTGTACAATTGATTTCATAAATGCAGGGATCTCTTCTTGTAGAACCGCGATTTCTCCTAAATTTAATGCATTGCCATTTTGATCCAACGATTCAAAACTTACTCCGACGGGAACTACATAGGCACTTGGTTTTCCTTGAACCAGGACCTTAAAATTGCGGTGAAAAGACACCGAACAACCACCTTGATTTATTTTACTCTTTCCTTTAAGAATTGCAGCAAATTGATCAGAAATGAAATTTAAATTAGACATAAGTTCAATTCCTTTCCCGTGCTAAATTTATTCATGTAGAAATTTAATTTAAAAAATGTAGTTCCTTCTTTTAAAGAAAAGAACTACTTATAAACAACTTTTCTCTAAAATAAACAGGCTGATATGTGTAATTTGTACCCTGTTTATTTTAGAAGAAATATAAATGCTATTTCCCAACAAACATAACTTAATGAATCCTTTCTATATATCATTATAAAAAATTCATAAAGTAGGCAATTGTACATCTTTATTTTATGTAGGTTAGATAAATATGTGCCTTAATAAGTCTGTGCTTTCTTTATGAAATTCTTATTGGTAATTAAACAATAAATTTAATATATTTTAATGATTGTATAGGGTAAAACTTAATTTGTTTTTTCATTGAGACTATTCGTTTTTTCCATATTTCATATGGGAGTAAAGCACAAATTATTAATCCTATTGTTCCTAAAAGTAGCTTTGTTAATTGAGCATCAACAAAATGTCTACTGTTATAACCGTAATGTTGGACAGCGACAATGGATGGAGGTTCTTCTGCTACGCTATATTTAGGAGGAAAGGTTATAAATTCACCGTCTACATTATCCCATGAAGATCGTTATTTACCGAACGCTTGGGTGGTAACAGCAAACCAAAAACAAAAAATAAAGATGACAATTGATGGGAGAAAAATAGATACCAAAACATCAGATGAATTTGATGCGAACATTTCAACGAATTTATGAATTATTAAAAATAGAACAAATACATGATTTTTATCTCGTTAGTTGGAAAATTAAAATTATTTTTTAAAATTAGAAATTATTATTTCATATTCATGATTTGCACAATATCAAACGAGAGTGATGAGGATTCCAAATTTACGGAATTCTTATCACTCTTTTTTAGTTTTTTGTAAATATGGAACAATATCCTTACTTTCACTGTCTATTAAGCGTTAAAACATTTTTTATTAAATAAATTAAGAAAGGAATCATCATTTTTAACTAAGGGAGAAGATTGAATTGAAAAAATTATGGATGCTGCTTTTCGTTTGTTTCGCGGTTATGTTGGTAGGATGTAATAAAAACGAACCGCCAAAACAAGCATTTGAAGAATATATCAATTTATGGAATGATAGAAAATTTACAAATATGTATGATCATTTATCAGATCATGCAAAAAAATCAATTTCTAAAAAAGAATTCACAGAAAAATATCAAAAAATCTATGAGGGGATTGGAGCTAAGAATTTAAAAGTTAAAATGAAAGGAGAGAATACGAAAGATAAAGAGCTTTTTCTTTTTGAAGTTAAGATGGATACCGATGTAGGATCAGTTTCATTCATCCATGAAGCAAAACTTGTGAAAGATAAAGAGTCCTGGAAAATAGATTGGACGCCAGACTTCATTTTTCCAGGAATGAAAAAAGATTACAAAGTACGTATGCAAATAGAGCAAGGACAACGCGGAGAAATATATGATCGAAATGGAAAAGGGCTTGCAACGAATGGTAAAGCGACTGAGGTTGGAATTATTCCAGAGAAACTAGGCGAAACAGCAGCGCAAACGAAAGAAATAGTAGCACAATTACTTGATATGTCTATAGAAGAGGTCGAACAAAAGCTCACAGCAAAATGGATAAAACCAGACTCCTTTGTACCAATTGGTATTTTAAAAGAGGGAACCAGACAGAATGATTATATTGAATTAGAAGGAGTTTCATCTCACCCAGTAAATATTCGTACGTATCCATTAGGTGAAGCAGCGGCACACTTAACTGGATACATAGGAAAGGTGAATGCGGAGGAGTTAAAATCACTTCAAAAACAAGGTTATCAAGCAGATGATTTAGTAGGTAAGACCGGTTTAGAGAAAGTGTTAGAAAATAAATTGCGTGGTGAAAAGGGTGGACGCGTATTTATAGAAGATGAGAAGGGGAAAGAGATTAAAAACGTAGCAAAAAAAGAAGCAAAAGAAGGAGAAAATGTTACGTTAACAATTGATGCTGCAATTCAAGAAAAAATCTTTAATGAGATGAAAACTGAAGCAGGGTCTAGTGCAGCGGTCAATCCTAAAACAGGTGAAACAATCGCACTTGTAAGTAGCCCTGCTTATAATCCAAATATAATAGTTAGAGGAGCATCGAAAGCCCAACGAGAAGCATGGAGTAACGACTCGAAACTACCAATGACGAATCGCTTTACACAAGCATTTGTACCAGGTTCCGTATTTAAAACGATCACAGGTGCAATTGGTTTGGAAACAAACACAATAAATCCGAAGGAAGAATTTAAAATTCAAGGATTGAAGTGGACAAAAGATTCGTCTTGGGGAAATTACTATGTAACGCGTGTAAAGGATGCAAGTCCAATTGATTTTGATAAGGCAATGAAGTACTCTGATAATATTTATTTTGCTCAACAAGCTTTGAAAATGGGAAAAGATCAGTATGTAAATGAATTTAAAAAGTACGGATTTCATGAAAAATTACCAATCGAATACGAACTTCCTATTTCAATCATTGCAAAAGATGGGATAAAAAACGATATTCAACTTGCAGACACGGGCTATGGACAAGGACAAGTATTAATGACACCATTTCATTTAGCATTAACATATGCACCGATTGTAAATGAAGGGAATATTCCGTCGCCACATCTTTTAAAAGAAGCAAAAGTAGCGGGGAATTGGAAAGAAAATGTGGTTTCTAAAAAGAATCAAGAGATATTAAAGAGTGCATTAATCAAAGTCATTAATGACCCTGATGGCGCAGGGAGAATTGCACAGGTTGATGGTGTGACGCTTGCTGGTAAAACTGGTACAGCAGAACTGAAAGAGTCGAAAGAAGCAGACGGAAAAGAACTGGGATGGTTCGCAGCTTTCGATGCAAATGCGCCAGACATGATTGTTACAATGATGATTGAAGATGTAAAAGGAAGAGGAGGAAGTAACGTTCCAGGTGAAAAAATAAAACATGTATTTCAGAAATAATACTTAATTATAAGGTGAATTTTTCACTAAATTTATTACATGTTTGCTTAACTCAAAGATATAAATTGGGGGAAATATAGAACAATTAAATTTCAAAAAAGCATTCTTTCTAATCGAGAATGCTTTTTTGCTGTCATTCTAGAAAAGTTGACATTGTTAATGGTAAATAGAAGGGAATAGCAAATTGAAATGGACAAGTAGAGTGTTACGTTAAATTCAAAAAATAGATTATTGTGAGTGGATTTTTATCATTGTATGCTTTACTTGTTTTTTAGTAGTATTATTCTGCCTGAAAAAAGATAAACAATGGAACAAATGAAACTTGTATTTTGTCTATATATTGAAACCATAATAAAAAAGTGAGGGCAGTTTTATGTTTATTCAAATAAGTTTGAGGTGTGGAAATGGAACAGACGTTTATTGAAAAGTGTAATCATGATGAGCTGGACTATGTTATAAAAGACTATTGGCAAGATGTATGGAATTATTCATTTATTATTACGAAAGATCCACACTTATCAGATGATATCACGCAAGATGTATTTATAAAGGTGTTTAAAAATTGGAATTCATTTCGAAAGGAGTCATCTATTAAAACGTGGATTTTAAAAATCACAAGAAATACGGCAATAAACTATTTGAAATCCTCCTATTTTAAAAGGATATCTTTAATAGGATTTTTTAGTGACGATAAGCAATCCCTGTCAGCAGAACAAGAATTTTTTAAGCAAGAAGAAATGAATGATGTGTGGAAGGTGGTATTAGAACTACCTAAAAAGCACCGTGAAATAATTATATTGGATGCAAAATATGAATTATCTTATGAAGAAATGGCTGAAACATTAGGAGTATCCATTGGAACTGTAAAATCGAGATTAAGTAGAGCGAGAAGTAAGGTTTCAAAATTAATAGGGGAGGGTAGTAGTGATGAACAATAAACAAAATCCTGACTGGTATAGAAAAATAAAAAAAGGCCCAATGGAGAATCGTAAAGATGAAGAAGAATTTATTTCTAAAATAAAGCAGTCTATATATGAAAATAATGAAGTGGATTTTGAAAAACATAAAAGACCATTTCGTAAAAAAGCATTACCTATTGTAGTTGTTTTGGTTTGTACAATGTTATTTTTCATTGTTCAACAACCTTGGCTTGATGATAATAAATCGCCGGTACAAAGTAGTACTCAAATTAAGCCTAAAACAAAAGATGAGTCTGCTCAAGATCCATCATTAAAACAATTTATGAATGAACTATATCAAAGTACGAACTCAAAAAATGAAAATAACTTGTACAAAGCGTTAAATGATGAAGTTCTATTTAAAGGAAAGAGTTATAGGAAGGATGAATTGAAGTTTGATGAAGATATCTTTCATGAGTTGCAAGTCGCCCTTACAATGGGAGGAGAGTTTGCAAAAGATACAAAGCAAGTATATAAAGTACCAAGTGGATTGACAGAAAGTAACCAACCAAACCAAGCGCATTTTATATATGCAACTGTTACTGGAAATAAAACGAAAATTTTAGCTGAACCAAAGCGAGAATCACAAGTTTTATATGAAGTATCTAATGAAATGGTAAAAGCTTGGATTCCAGAAAAAGTACAGAATAATGGATATATAAAAATATCTACAATTAACGGTAATACTGGATATGTACAGAAAGAGTATGTTTTAACTGATATTAAATATTCATTTATGTTCGAAAAGAATAATGAAGGTATATGGAAAATAATAAATATAGATTCTATATGGTAAAAGAGGAAGGTTCATTAAAGTGAACCTTCCTCTTTATTTTTATTTTCGTTTTGAAGAGTATTCCAGTACTCTAAAATTTCTGATGTAACGAGAGCGGCAATGTTTTTTTCTGAATTACTACCAGGGATAACGACAGAAACGGCAATTTGTGGATCTTCCGTAGGAGCATACGCAATGAAAAGAGAGTGATTTATCATTCTTGCTTGCTCATTCGGAAAACCTGTAATACCTGTTTTACCTGCGACGTCAAAGGGCAACTTTTTAATTTCCTCTATATTTTGACTCATCCCACCTTGCACGACACTCCAAAAGTTCATCGGGTAACGATTTGAACTTTCTAAAATGGGTTTAAACTTTTTGGTTTCCTTATCATCTTGACCAATAATCGCACTTACGATTTGAGGTTTATATTTGTCGCCTTTACTTGCCAAAGTTGCTGCATATTGAGCGAGTTGAAGAGGAGTATGCACTTCATTTCCTCCCCAAGAGGCATTTAATAAAGCTGAAATCCCATTTTCAAATTTATTAGATGGATGGAATTCATATTGTCCGTCTTCTTCAAAGGGTAAATCAATCCCAGTTTTAGAACGTAGGCCGAATTGCATTAAATAATCTGTCCATATATGTGCCACTTTTTCTATATTTCCATTATTTTGGTTGAATAAGGGCAGAGCTACTTTTGCTGTCATAAATGTGTTAGATGAATTAATGATAGCCTGCCTCGGTGTAATCTCCCCTGTTGGTGTTCCAGGCGCATTCGTAATGTTATTTTGATTATCATACTGAAAAGTACCTTTATCTAAATAAGTATCTTCTGGTTGGAAAAGCTTTTCATTTAATCCAATTAAAATAGTGAGTGGTTTTATAGTAGAAGCCATATTTACATAAGATTCACCATACTTTAATTTTTGAATTGCTTTATTTTGCGAAAGAGATTTAATGTTTTCTTTTCTAGAAGATACATGTGTATTTAATATATTTGGATTAAAAGCTACCGAGTTGGCCATAGTTAAAATTGCGCCAGTTTTTGCATCGCTCACTATAGCATAACCAGCTTTAGCATCAGGTGTTTTCTTAATTTGAGATTTTAATGCTTCTTCTGCCTTTTGCTGCAACTCAGAGTCTAAAGCTAGCTGCACATCTTTTCCTTTTTGTACTTTTTGAATGTTCCATAAGAACTTTTTATTATTCAATTTAAAAATAAGAGTTTTGCCTGGTTTTCCTTTTAAATCATTTTCATATTGCAGCTCAATCCCGCTTTTTCCAACAGCCATATGCTTGGACTTAAGGTCATTTTCTACATACCCAATTACTTGTGAACCAATTTCGTGTTTAGGGTAATATCGAATCCATTCATCTTTAATTATTACATTATTGGGTTTGTTTTTGTTTATGAATGCAAGTTCATTCTCATTTATATCAGAGTATAACGGTATATCATTCATAGTCTTCTTTTTACAAGATTGTTGTAATTGAGATTTTATGTTCTCTGTAGAAATATCATGTTGAAACTCGCTTGAAAATTGGTTAAAAAAAGCTAATGTGTTTGATGTATCTTGTTTCGATAGCTTTTCATCATTAGAAGTGCAATATAGAGACTTAACTTTCTTATTTGTAGCTAGCATTACACCATTTTTATCAAAAATCTTTCCTCTTTCAGCTGAAGAAGTTGCGATAGTAATTGAAAAGAAGTTGATTTTTAATAAAATTAGTAAAATCAAACCTACAATAGAAAAAAGAACCGCAAAAAATCTCCATCTTCTTGTATGTAACATATAACCCTCCCTTATGTAGCCTATTTCATCTTATATTTAATTATTTTTTTTGTAAATGTGGAACAACTTTATTGTTTAGGTTGTCTATTAAGTATTACAGCATGAAGAAAGGAATAATTAGCATGAAAATTTACTAGCAAGTTTATATGTAAGTTTAATAAGAGTTATTATACAGTTTAGCACTTCTAATGCAAGTGGCAAAAAAAATAGAGAGAAAACAAGAAGGGAGAGTTATTAATTCCGTAGCTAAACGAAAAGGAATGGTTGCTTACAAGGATTAAGCAAAAAATTGAGGCGATATTTATAACCGATTATCGGTATCTAATATATAAGGAATGCTTTTAGTATTTGTAGCAATTCCTGAAAGGATTAAATGGAGGATTTATGAAAGGACAAAAAGGCAAGAAGCAGAAGACATATATATCTATTCGATTAAATATAATGTTCCTTTGCATATTTGTACTATTCTCAGCTATTATTATGCAGCTAGGAAAGGTACAAATCGTTGAGGGAGAGGCTTATAAGAACCAAGTGGAAAGTAGTCAAAATGCAATAACTAGTATTCCAGTTCCACGTGGACAAATTTTAGATCGAGAAGGGAAAACAGTTGTTAATAATAAATCTCTTCGCACAATTACGTATACAAGGGTGAAGGGAATTACGAGTGAAGATATTTTAAAAACAGCAAAAGACTTGGCGAAAGTACTTGAAATGCCTGAACAAGATATAAATAAATTAACAGATATCGATAAAAAAGATTTTTGGATGCAGTTGAATTTGAAACGTGCGGAGACAAAGATTACTAAGAAAGATATAGAAAAGTTTAAAGAAAAGGGTATAGAGGGAAAAGAGTTAGATAAAAAAATAGAAGACTTAAGACGAGGTCGTGTTACAGAGGTAGAATTAGCAGAATTAACAGCACAAGATTTAAAGGTGTTAGCTATTAAAAGTAAAATGAGTTCAGGTTATCAACTAACACCACAAATTATTAAAAAAGATGTAACAGATGAAGAGTATGCGCGGATAAGTGAAAACCTTGCGAATTTTCCAGGAGTAGATGCAACTGTTGATTGGGAACGTAATTATGTAAATGGTAATTTATTTCGTTCTGTATTAGGAAATATTACGAGTAGTGAAGAAGGATTACCGAAAGAAAATTTAGATTCTTATTTAGTACGTGGATATAACCGTAATGATCGTGTTGGAAAAAGTTATATTGAACAACGATATGAAGATGTATTACACGGCACAAAAGAAGAAGTGAAAAATATTACTGATAAATCAGGAAACATTGTTAGCACAGAAATAATCTCTAAAGGAAAAAGTGGTAATAGTTTAACATTAACGATTGATATGGAATTACAAAAGAAAGTGGAAGAAAGTATAGAGAAAAACTTGAGAGCTTTTAAGAGTTCAGAGCCACTGCTCGATCGAGCTTTTGTTGTCATGACGAATCCAAATAACGGACAAATTTTATCAATGGCAGGCAAAAAGATTGTAGAAAAAGAAGGAAGAATAGAGGTTGAGGATTTGGCATTAGGTAACATGACAACTTCGTATGAGCTAGGGTCAGCTGTAAAAGGTGCTACTTTATTAACTGGATATGAGACAGGGGCAATACATCCAGGAGATCAATTTTATGACGCGCCGATGAAATTTAAAGGTACACAAGCTAAGAAATCGTGGAATGTATCCGGATTTGGTAATATTAATGATTTACGGGCTTTACAAGTATCTTCGAATGTATACATGTTCCAAACAGCTTTAAAAATTGCGGGAGTCAATTACGTACCAAATGGCTCATTGGATATTAAACAAGGAGCATTTGATACGATGCGCTATTATTTCAAGCAATTTGGTTTAGGTGTCCCAACAGGTATTGATTTACCGAATGAAATAATTGGACAAACGAGAAAAGTAGATAGTCAACCTGGGTTTTTACTAGATTTTTCTATCGGTCAGTATGATACGTATACGCCGTTGCAATTAGCGCAATATATTTCAACGATTGCGAATGGTGGTTATAGAATGCAACCTCAAATTGTACAAGAAATACGAGAACAATCAATAAAAGAAGAGGTTGGCAAAGTTATACGTTCCATAGAGCCTGTCGTATTAAATCGAATTGATATGAAGAAAGAACATATTGATCGGATAAAAGAAGGGTTTAGATGGGTATTCCAAGAAGGTGATGGAACTGGCGTGAAATATTTCAAAAACGCGCCATATAAACCAGCAGGAAAGACAGGAACAGCCCAAACTGTATATGGTGGAGATGACCCGATTGGTAGAAATGCAAAAGGAGAACGTATGGAATGTTACAACTTAACGTTAGTTGGATATGCTCCATATGATAATCCAGAAGTAGCATTTTCCGTAGTAGTTCCATGGCTTCATGATGATAAAAATGGAATTAATTCTATAATTGGAAAGGAAGTATTAGATGTATACTTTGATTTGAAACAGCAACGTATACATGGTGAAGCTACTAGTACAGGTAGTTCTAAGCAAAATTAGAGTACTTTTCTCAGGGAAGAGACCCTGTTCATATAAAGCCATTTATAAGTAAAAAAATGAAATATGAAATAAGAGATAGAGGCGTCGTAGCTACTATCTCTTATTTTGTTAATAACTCTCATACTAGCTATAATTTTTTTAGTTTGTGGAACAAATTTGGTTCGGTGATTGTCTATTATGTGTACGTATAAAAAGGTGCTAAAAATTTGGAAGGAATGATGATTTTGAAAAATAAGAGGATGCTAAAAATAGGAATATGCGTTGGTATATTAGGTTTAAGTATTACAAGCCTAGAAGCTTTTACAGGAGGGGCACTGCAAGTTGAAGCGAAAGAAAAGACTGGACAAGTGAAACATAAAAATCAGGCGACGCATAAAGAGTTCTCACAACTTGAGAAAAAATTTGATGCTCGAGTAGGTGTATATGCGATTGATACTGGTACAAATCAAACAATCTCTTATCGACCTAACGAAAGATTTGCCTTCGCATCAACCTACAAGGCTTTAGCCGCGGGAGTATTACTACAGCAAAACTCAATTGATTCATTAAATGAAGTAATCACATATACGAAAGAAGACTTAGTGGATTATTCACCTGTTACAGAGAAACATGTAGATACTGGAATGAAACTAGGAGAAATTGCTGAGGCTGCTGTTCGTTCAAGTGATAATACTGCAGGGAACATTTTATTTAATAAAATAGGAGGACCTAAAGGATATGAAAAAGCGCTTAGGCATATGGGGGATCGGATTACTATGTCTGATCGCTTTGAAACAGAATTAAACGAAGCTATTCCAGGAGACATTCGTGACACTAGTACAGCGAAAGCTATTGCTATGAATCTTAAAGCTTTTACGGTCGGAAATGCACTTCCAGCTGAAAAACGTAAAATTCTTACAGAGTGGATGAAAGGAAATGCTACAGGGGACAAACTTATTCGTGCAGGCGTACCAACTGACTGGGTAGTTGGAGATAAATCAGGTGCTGGTAGTTACGGGACAAGAAATGATATTGCTATCGTTTGGCCTCCAAATAGAGCACCAATTATCATCGTAATTTTATCTAGTAAAGATGAGAAAGAGGCAACCTATGATAATCAACTCATTGCAGAGGCAACTAAAGTTATAGTTAAGGCTCTTAAATAGTATTTTAGTTTTCGCATTTTTAACATGAAAGTATTAAAAGTATAAAGTTAGAAAACGACTCTTTTCTTGTGATAAGAGTCGTTTTTGTATTCTTATTATTAAAAAGGTAAAAGTAAAAATATAACGAATATATATGACATATCTCATACGAAATTTCATGTACTGTATTATTTTATTAATTTAAATAAATTTCAAGAAAGTATAATATAATTCAGTTAGCATATAGAAGTGTTTGATGAGAATGTAAAGGAGAAAATATGAAAAAGAAAATTAATAGAATTGTAATGATTATTTGTATATTAGTAGGTTTTACAATCTTTTTATATTTACAGAACAATTTAATAAGTATAACTGAGGTTAAAATAACCTCTAGTAAAATACCATCCTCTTTTAAAGGGTATAAAATTCTACAAATTTCAGACTTACACAATAAAAAATTTGGCGATAATCAAGATGTGTTAATTCAAAAAATAAAAAGTATAGACCCAGATATTATTGCGATTACGGGTGATTTAATTGACAGTAAATCATACGATGCAGAAGTGAGTATGCAATTAATACAAGAAATGGTAAAGAAGTATCCTGTATATTTTGTGACAGGAAACCATGAACAATGGTCTGGAAAGTATAACAGTTTAGAAAAAGAGTTGAAGAAATATGGTGTCAATGTTTTAAGGAATGAACATGTAGGCATTCGAAAGGGTGAGCAAGAAATAAACTTGCTAGGTATTGATGATCCAGAGTTTGTTACTGGAAACCGTGATGAAGGAAATATTATAATAGATGAAATTAAAAAAGCAAAAATTGAAATGCAGCCAGATAGATATAATGTATTATTATCCCATAGGCCTGAATTTATAAAGGAATATACGAATGAGAGGTTGGATTTGGTTTTATCGGGACATGCTCATGGAGGACAAGTTAGATTGCCATTTATCGGTGGATTAGTTGCTCCAAATCAAGGTGTTTTACCTAAATATACAGCAGGTTTATATGTAGAACAAAATACATCAATGGTAGTGAGTAGAGGATTAGGAAATAGTATCATTCCGCAAAGAATTTTGAATAGGCCAGAGATTGTAGTCGTGCAGTTAAATTAAGCTGTACGATTTTTTTATACAAAAGTGAGTAAAGAGATTTTATGTATTTTGCAGGAGTTAACATTACAATTTTGTTAAAAATTTTCTACGTTACATAAAGTAACAAAATTTGACCCTGATTGTTTGTTATAGTGTAAATAATCAAAAAACTTAAAATTTGTCGAGTGAAAATTGTGATAAGTAATTCATGTAAAAAACTTAAAGGGGTGTACACATGCATAAAGAATATGAAATTGAAGAATACACGGCGATTGAGGAACAAATACATTATTATTGTAAATGTTTATTAGTAAGTCATCCTGATCAAATAATAAAGTATTTAGAAAAAAGGTTAGAAAAATATGCAGAAACATTACAATATGCACATTTATATCCTGACACAGTTATTTTACCGTTACAGCAATTAGTTATTGAATATTCTTTAGATGTTGCTAGAATTCGGAAGTATATGAATTTAAAAACGTAAAGTGAAATTTATAGTTTAAATGAAACAGAGTCGACTTTAGGAAATGAAATTCTAATGTCGACTCTGTTTCATTGTTTAATATCGTTGATTGAACATACATACTAATCAATGAAGTTTGACATATAATTAAGCAAAGGTAAAATAAAAGTGAGTACTCACTCATTTTATTGGAAAAGGAGGATGAAACGTGCAACAACCTTCCATTATTTTACGGACTGTATCAAAAAGTTTTGGGAAAAAAGAAGTGTTACACAATCTTTCATTGCAAGTTGAAAAAGCAGAAATTTTTGGTTTTGTTGGACCTTCTGGATCTGGGAAAACAACGCTCATTAAAATGATTGCAGGTATTAATGAGGCAACGAAAGGTGAAGTGCTTGTTAATAATACTAATATGCCTAATTTAAATGAAATGAAAAGAATTGGTTATATGGCCCAGGCGGATGCATTATACGAAGAATTGTCAGCATATGAAAATGCAGATTTTATAGCAACGATGTATGGACTAAAGGGAAAACGTAAAAAGACAAGAATTGCAGAGGTTTTTGAACTTGTACAATTGTCACAGTATATGAAAAAGCAAGTACAACAATTTTCAGGTGGAATGAAAAAACGCTTATCATTAGCAATAGCGCTCCTTCACGAACCAGAAATATTAATTTTAGATGAGCCTACAGTGGGGATAGATCCGCTTCTTAGAAAAACGATTTGGGAAAAATTTTATGATCTTAAAAAGAAAGGCACAACGATTATTGTAACGACGCACATTATGGATGAAGCTGAATTTTGTGAGCGTCTAGGGTTAATTAGAGAAGGGAAACTAGTTGCGGTTGGAACAACTGAAGAATTGAAAAAACGCGTGTCATCTGGACGGATTGAAGATGTCTTTTTGCTAGAAGAGGTGGTGCCATCATGAGAGTTACTGGTGTAATTATACGTATTATTCGTCAATTTTTTCGAGATAAGCGTTCGTTAGCAATGATGTTTGGAGCGCCGATGTTATTACTTTGGCTTTTGTCACTAGTGTTTACACAGAAAGACTATATACCGCAAATTGCTGTTGTTGATATGCCCGCTCAAATAGTAAAAGTGATGAAAAATCAAGAAGCGTCAATTTATGAATACAGTAAGGAAAAGGCGATTTCTGAGTTGGAAAAACAAAAGGTAGATGCAGTATTTCGAATAGAGAATGGAAAAATGAAACTTCTGTTGGAAGGTAGTGATTCGTCAAAAAATCGTGCTGTACTTCAAGTATTGCAAAAAAGCACAGAGAAGAATGATGTATCGATTATGAAACCTGAAGTAAATTATTTACATGGCTCTAAAGACTTTACGATGTTTGATGGGCTTGGTCCTGTATTAATTGGTTTCTTTACATTTTTCTTTGTATTTATATTATCAGGTGTATCTTTCGTAAGAGAACGTTTAAGTGGTACGCTAGAAAGGTTATTATCCACCCCAGTAAGAAGATGGGAAATAGTCGCAGGTTATATTATTGGTTTTGGAATCTTTGCCTTTATACAATCCATTATTATCGTAAGCTTTTCCGTTTATATTTTAGATTTATACGTAGCTGGCTCCATATGGCTAACGCTACTTATTACATGTATGCTCTCTTTAACTGCACTAACATTAGGTACGTTTTTATCGGCATACGCAAATAATGAATTTCAAATGATTCAATTTATACCGCTTGTTATTGTGCCACAAATCTTCTTTTCTGGATTGTTTCCAATGGAATCTATGAATAAGTGGCTACAAATGTTAGGGAAAGTATTTCCACTCACATACGGCGCTGACGCAATGAGACAAGTGATGATTCGGAATCAAGGGTTTACAGAGATTGCATTAGATCTTACTGTATTATTACTTTTTTCACTATTATTTGCAGTAGGGAATGTATTTGCTTTAAAGAAACATCGCAAAATATAATAATGACAAAAAGGAGCTTTATAAATGCAGAAGGATTGGCTGGAGGAATTAATAGCTGCAACTAATACGGATAAACGAAATGAACGTCAAATGCGAATATTAGAGGCGGCTGTTGATATGTTTGGAGAAAAAGGATACGCTTCAACTTCAACAAGTGAAATTGCAAAGCGTGCTGGTGTAGCGGAAGGAACCATCTTCCGCTACTATAAGACGAAAAAAGATTTATTACTAGCGGTCGTAATGCCAACTTTAACTAAGTTCGTTGCACCATTTTTCGTACAAACCTTTGCAAAAGAAATATTTAAATCAGAGTATGAATCGTATGAAGGACTTTTAAGAGTTGTAATTCATAATAGATTTAAATTTGCTCAAAAACACTTTCCTATGATAAAAATATTAATTCAAGAAGTACCATTTCAACCAGAACTAAAAAATGAAATACAGCAATTAGTAGAAACAGAACTGTTTTCACATTTCAAAAAGTTGATTGTGAAATTTCAAGAAGAAGGAGAGATTATTGAGATACCACCATCTTCCGTACTACGTCTTACTTTATCAGCTGTATTAGGTTTATTATTAACACGATTTTTATTATTACCTGAAGAAAAATGGAATGATGAAGCAGAAATTGAAAATACGATTCAATTTATATTGTATGGATTAACTCCACGAATTTAATCGTCGAAGTGTGAATTACATATATTACTTTTTAAGTAAAAATAAATCGCCTTTAAAAAGGCGATTTATTTTCGTTATATATTTTTGATAAATAAGTACTTGTTTATTAAAAACATTCTAAATCAGCGTGTTTCTTTGTCTCTTCTTCTAAGACCTAATAATCCTGCTAGTCCTAATAAACCAAGCCAAGCCCAATTATTATTTCTATCACGATTATCATTTAAATCATTTGTTGTATTTACATTTCGAGTTCTTACATCATTATTAACTCTGTCTAAATTATTGTCATTTACTCGAGTTGAAATATCAGTGTTATTCACTCTATTCATATTATTTCCATCGTATTCAGCTTGCGCAGATGTACCTAAAAACATAATAGAGAGTGCTAAAACACTTAAAATAGATGATAATTTCTTTTTCATAACAATTCCCTCCTTTCTTAATCATTAATTTCTCCGGAGCATCTGTGTATTATTCATTTCACAATATCTAAACCAGTATAATAGGGCGCACATTTATTGAAAATAGAGTTGAATGATTGTTAATATATTATTGGATATATATTTCTCATAAAAATAAATGAATCAAACTTTGCTTAAAATGTTAATCTTAGTACAATTTATAGTATACGGACTAGCACTAAGGAGGTAATGAGATGCGGCAATTTGCAAAACCTACAATCGTCGTAAGTAAATGTTTAGAATTTGATGCTTGTCGATATAATGGAGAGATGATTCCAGATGTAACAATACGAAATTTGCAGCCATTTGTTACATTTATACCTGTTTGTCCAGAAGTGGAGATTGGATTGGGAACTCCTCGTGAAACGATACGAATTGTAGAAGAAAATGGTGAGAACAGACTTGTGCAACCGTCGACACGAGAAGATGTAACTGAAAAAATGGAGCAGTTTTCAAATGACTTTTTACAAACGATATCGGATGTGGATGGTTTTATTTTAAAGAATCGTTCACCAAGTTGTGGTACGCGTGATGTGAAAATTTATTCTGGTTTTGAAAAAGCGCCAGCAAAGGGAAAAGGATCGGGCTTATTTGGCGGAGCAGTAGTAAAAAAATTTTCGCATCTTCCTATTGAAGAGGAAGGCAGATTGTCGAATTTTATTATTAGAGAGCATTTCTTTACAAGACTATTTACAATCGCATATTACAAAATGATTAAACATAATAAAAATATGAAAGACCTTGTATCGTTTCAGTCGGACAATAAATATTTATTTATGGCATATAATCAAGTGAAACAAAAGGAATTAGGGCGTATAATTGCAAATCACAAAAATGAAAAGATTGAAGTTGTATTTGAAAACTATGAGAAGACTTTATATGAATTATTTATGCGCACCCCCCGCTATACATCGAATGTAAATGTATGCGAGCACATTTTTGGATACTTTAAAACAAAGCTAAAAAAACAAGAAAAAGATCATTTTATAGAACTGTTACAAAAGTATGCAGAAAAGAAAATACCACTTAGTAGTTTACTTACAATTTTAAAATCATGGGCCATTCGATTTGATGAAAAGTATTTATTAAGACAAACGTATTTCGAACCATACCCTGAAGCATTAGTAGAAATTTCTGATTCGGGAAAAGGTAGAGATTATTAAACAATAAATTACATAATTCGACACAAAATATCCTATGTTGTTGTAGAACAATGTAGGAATTTTTTTGTGCATTAGTACAGAATCTGTTTTAAAATTAAGTTATGACAGAATTATAGCAATTGTCTAACTAATATTCTTGTCTTTTAAGTTGTTATGTTTGTAGTAGAAACTCGCACGCTGTCGAAACTCAATATTCGATAAGGGGTGTGTAGCGGAATGGAATTTACTCTAACTCGCGAAAAACAAATGATTAAAGAAATGGTACGTGACTTTGCTGAAAAGGAAATCGCACCGAAAGCTGTATATTATGACAAAACTGCAGAGTTTCCATATGAAACATTTCAAAAAATGGGCGAACTAGGATTATTAGGCATCCCATTCCCAGAAGAGTATGGAGGTTCAGGTGGCGATACTGTATCGTATGCGTTAGCAGTTGAAGAAATTGGTCGCGCTTGTGGTGGCACTGGTTTAAGCTATGCTGCAACAATTTCATTAGGTGCTTCTCCAATTTATTATTTCGGTACAGAAGAACAAAAACAAAAGTATTTAGTTCCAATGGCGTCAGGTAAAACATTAGGTGCCTTCGGATTAACGGAGCCGAATGCTGGATCAGATGCAGGTGGTACTCAAACGAAAGCGGTACTAGATGGCGATGAGTATGTAATCAGTGGTGAGAAGTGTTGGATTACAAACGCAGAGTATGCAAATACCATTATTGTAACCGCTGTCAACGGTGTTGAAGAGAATGGTAGAAAACGCATTTCAGCATTTATCGTACCTACTACTAGTGAAGGATTAACGATTTCTAGTCCTTACGATAAAATGGGCGTTCGCGCTTCTAATACTTGTGAAATCGTACTTGATGGTGTTCGTGTACCGAAAGAAAATATTCTTGGTGATGTAAATAAAGGTTTTAAACAATTTTTATATACACTTGATGGAGGACGTATTTCAATCGCAGCATTGGCAGTTGGTATTGCGCAATCAGCCTTTGAACGTGCATTGCAATATGCGAAAGAACGTCAACAATTTGGAAAGTCAATCTCTAATTTCCAAGCGATTCAATTTAAATTAGCTGATATGGCGACTGAAGTAGAGCTAGCACGCAATTTAGTACATAAAGCAGCTTGGTTAAAAGATAATGATAAACCTTTCGGCAAAGAAGCGGCAATGGCAAAACTATTTGCATCGGAAGCGGCAAGCCGTATTGCGAATCAAGCAGTACAGATTCATGGTGGATATGGCTATATGCGTGAATATGAAGTTGAACGACATATTCGTGATGCGAAACTATTAGAAATTGGTGAAGGAACTTCTGAAATTCAACGTCTCGTAATTGCTAGACATTTAGGATGTAGATAAAAGGGAGGAATCACTATGTTTCAAAAAATATTAATTGCGAATCGCGGGGAAATCGCTGTTCGTATTATGAAAACTTGTCAAAAACTTGGCATTCGCACTGTTGCTATTTATTCTGAAGCAGATGAAAATGCCCTTCATGTGAAAATGGCAAATGAAGCTTACTTAGTAGGTGGACCGCGTGTTCAAGAAAGTTATTTAAACCTTGAAAAAATTATTGAAATAGCTAAGAAGACAAATGCAGAAGCGATTCATCCGGGTTATGGTTTATTATCAGAGAATCCGTCTTTTCCGGTTCGCTGCAAAGAAGAAGGAATCGTATTTATCGGTCCTTCAGAAGAAATCATTACGAAGATGGGAAGTAAAATCGAATCACGTATCGCAATGCAAGCAGCAGATGTCCCAGTAGTCCCAGGTATTACTACAAATATTGAAACTGCTGAAGAAGCAATTGAAATTGCAAAACAAATTGGTTATCCATTAATGCTTAAGGCATCCGCAGGCGGCGGAGGCATTGGTATGCAGTTGATGGAAACTGAGCAAACGCTCACCAAAGCGTTCGAAAGTAATAAAACAAGAGCGCAAAACTTCTTTGGTAACGGAGAAATGTATTTAGAGCGATATATAGCAGACGCGCATCATATTGAAATTCAGCTTTTAGCAGATACACATGGTAACACAGTGTATTTATGGGAGCGTGAATGTTCGGTACAGCGCCGAAATCAAAAAGTAATCGAAGAAGCACCTTCACCATTTTTAGATGAAGGTACACGAAAGGCGATGGGAGAAGTTGCTGTACAAGCTGCCAAAGCACTTGGTTATACAAATGCAGGTACAGTTGAGTTTCTTGTAGATGATCAGAAGAACTTCTATTTCTTAGAGATGAATACGCGATTACAAGTAGAGCATCCAGTGACAGAAGAAATTACGGGATTAGACCTTGTAGAACAGCAACTCCTTATCGCAAGTGGAGAGAAACTATCATTTACTCAGGATGATGTAAAACGTAGTGGTCATGCCATTGAAGCTCGTATTTATGCAGAGGATCCGAAAACATTCTTCCCATCACCTGGGAAAATTACAGATTTAACACTACCGTCAAATGTACGGATTGATCACTTCTTAGAAAATCATGTAACGATTACACCTTTCTATGATCCAATGATTGCGAAAGTCATTGCACATGGCGAGACTCGTGAAGAAGCAATTTCAAAATTACATGATGCTCTAGAGGAATTAAAAGTAGAAGGTATTAAAACGAACACACCAATGCTACTGCAAGTTTTGGAAGACGAAGTGTTCAAAGAGGGTATTTATACAACAGGCTTTGTAACGAAACAACTCGTTAAAAAATAAGATTTAACAATATTAAGGGGGAAAAAATGATGACGAAAGTATACGCATCGATGGCAGGAAACGTTTGGAAGATTGTTGTAGGAGTAGGAGATACAGTAGAGGAAGAGCAGGATGTCGTCATTTTGGAATCTATGAAAATGGAAATTCCAATCATTTCAGAAGAAGCTGGCACAGTTATGAAAATTAATGTGCAAGAAGGCGATTTTGTAAATGAAGGAGATGTATTATTAGAAATTGAATAGGGAGATATAGGGGGAAGCGAATTGAAACTACCTAATTTTGCTGTCATTAAAGAAGTCGGGCCACGTGATGGCTTACAAAATGAAAAAAAGATTGTTGGCACAAAAGATAAAGTAAAATGGATTCAACTACTTACAGAAGCGGGATTGTCGTATGTTGAAGTTTCCTCATTCGTTCACCCAAAATGGGTCCCTGCATTAGCGGATGCAAATGATGTATTTTCTGAGCTGAAAAGGGATCCCAATGTTACATATGCTGCGCTTGTTCCGAATCAAAATGGTTTGGAACGAGCTTTTTTGCAAAATGTAGATGAGGTGAATGTTTTTTTATCAGCAAGTGAATCTCATAATAAAAGTAATATTAATAAATCGATCAAAGAAGCATTAGTCGTAATTGAAGATATAACAAAACAGGCATTATTCGAAGGGAAAAAGGTAAGAGGCTATGTTTCTACTGTATTTGGATGTCCTTATGAAGGGAATATAAGTCTCGCAGCAGTTGACGAATTATGTAATCAACTATTTTCATACGGTATTTATGAAGTTTCTCTAGGGGATACAATCGGTGTAGCGAATCCATTACAAGTAGAACAAGTATTAGAACACCTATTAAAGAAGTATGATGCTTCGCAGTTTGCAATGCATTTTCATAATACGTATGGAATGGCTCTAGCGAATGTAGTTAAATCATTAGAATACGGTATTACAACGTTTGATAGTTCTTGTGGTGGACTCGGGGGCTGCCCTTATGCACCAGGAGCATCAGGTAATGTTGCTACTGATGACCTAGTACATATGCTCCATAAATTAGGAGTCCAAACGAATATAGACGAAGAAAAGTTATTGAGAGCTAGTCAATTTATTCAAAGTAAGTTAAATATCCAATTACCGAGTCATGTGTATAGAGCGCTTCAACATAAAACGATAAGTAGGTGAGAAGATGCTACAATTACAAAACATTTCAGTTGATTATGTAACACCTCACGTTGTAAAGATTTCGTTATATCGTGAAAGACAAGCAAACTCATTATCTTTAGCGTTATTAGAAGAGTTACAAAACATATTAACTCAAATAAGTGAAGAGTCCAATACGCGTGTAGTTATTCTAACAGGTGCTGGTGAAAAAGCGTTTTGTGCTGGTGCAGATTTAAAAGAGCGTGCCGATATGAATGAAGAACAAGTTCGCCATGCTGTTAGTATGATTCGCACTACTATGGAGATGGTTGAACAATTACCACAGCCAGTTATTGCTGCTATAAATGGAATCGCACTTGGTGGTGGTACGGAATTAAGTTTAGCTTGTGATTTTAGAATTGCTGCTGAATCTGCAAGTCTTGGTCTTACTGAAACGACACTTGCAATTATACCAGGAGCGGGTGGTACACAGCGCTTACCGAGATTAATTGGTGTTGGTAGAGCGAAAGAATTAATTTATACAGGTAGACGTATTTCAGCGCAAGAAGCAAAAGAATATGGTTTAGTAGAATTTGTTGTACCAGCTAATTTACTTGAAGAGAAAGCGATTGAAATAGCAGAGAAAATTGCTAGTAATGGACCTATTGCTGTTCGATTAGCAAAAGAGGCAATTTCAAATGGTATTCAAGTTGATTTACATACCGGATTACAAATGGAAAAACAAGCGTATGAAGGTGTAATCCATACGAAAGATCGAATAGAAGGATTACAGGCATTCAAAGAAAAACGCAAACCGATGTATAAGGGGGAGTAAATATGTTAGACCAAAAACAACAATCTAATTCATTTGAAGAACGAGTTGAAACAATTAAACAAGGCGGGGCACCGAAATATCATGAGCAAAATAAAGCAAAAGGAAAATTATTCGTTCGAGACCGTTTAGCGCTTCTATTTGATAATGGCGAATATGTAGAAGATGCATTATTTGCTAACTGTGAACAAACAGGCTTACCTGCGGATGGCGTTGTAACGGCAACGGGTAAAATACATGGTCGTACTGCGTGTGTAATGGCCAATGATTCTACTGTAAAAGCTGGATCATGGGGATCACGCACAGTTGAAAAGATTTTACGTATTCAAGAAACAGCTGAAAAACTACGTGTTCCGTTATTTTATTTAGTTGACTCTGCTGGAGCGCGTATTACAGATCAAGTAGAAATGTTCCCAGGGCGCCGCGGTGCAGGAAGAATCTTCTATAATCAAGTGAAGTTATCAGGTAAAGTTCCTCAAGTATGCTTGTTATTTGGACCTTCTGCAGCTGGTGGTGCGTATATTCCAGCCTTTTGTGACGTTGTAATGATGGTAGAGGGAAATGCATCTATGTATTTAGGATCTCCTCGTATGGCTGAGATGGTTATCGGTGAGAAGGTAACTTTAGAAGAGATGGGCGGAGCTCGTATGCATTGCTCTGTATCAGGATGCGGAGATGTTTTATGTAAGACAGAAGAAGATGCGATTACACAAGCAAGACAATACATTTCATATTTTCCAAACAACTATTTAGAAAAGACTCCATTGGTTACACCTCAAGAACCGAAACAATTCGATAAAACGTTAGAACAAATCATTCCAGAAAATCAAAATGCTCCTTTCAATATGAAAGATCTCATTAATAGAGTTATTGATGAGGGTTCATTCTATGAAGTAAAAAAATTATTTGCTCAAGAGCTAATTACAGGCTTAGCACGTATTGATGGTAAGCCAGTTGGTATTATTGCAAATCAGCCGCGTATGAAGGGTGGCGTATTATTCCACGATTCAGCTGATAAAGCTGCTAAGTTTATTAATTTATGCGATGCATATCATATTCCATTATTATTCCTTGCGGATGTACCAGGATTTATGATCGGTACAAAAGTAGAGCGTGCCGGTATTATTCGCCACGGTGCAAAAATGATTTCTGCAATGAGTGAAGCAACTGTACCGAAGATTTCTATCGTTGTTCGTAAAGCATATGGTGCTGGTTTATATGCGATGGCAGGTCCGGCATTTGAACCAGATTGCTGCCTGGCATTACCGACAGCCTCTATTGCGGTAATGGGTCCAGAAGCTGCGGTTAATGCTGTATATGCAAATAAAATTGCAGCTTTACCAGAAGAAGAGCGTGCTAGCTTCATTGCTGAAAAACGTGAAGAGTATAAGAAAGATATTGATATTTATCATTTAGCATCAGAGATGGTGATTGATGGTATTGTTCATCCAAACAATTTACGTGAAGAGTTAAAAGGACGTTTCGAAATGTATATGAGTAAATATCAAGTATTCACGGATCGTAAACATCCTGTATATCCAGTTTAAAAGCCCTATTTAGGGCTTTCTTGCTCAAAAAGTTAAGGAGGGGAAAACATTGAAACAAGCAGTTTGGTTTCCAACAGAAGAGTACAAGGAAAAAACACGTTTATATGGTTGGATGAAATCATTGGGATATGAAGATTATGAAACTTTTTATAATAAATCTATTGAGGAAACAGCTTGGTTTTGGGGAGAGGCAGAAAAAGCAGTTGGCTATCAATGGATGAAACCTTATACAGAAGTATTAGATTTAGAAAATGGTACACCGTTTGCACAGTGGTATAATGGCGGAACATGTAACGTTGTAGAATCAGCTTTATCCCGCTGGCTTGCGGATGAAGAGACGAGAATACAGCCAGCACTTCAGTATGAAGGGGAAAATGGAACTTCAAAATCATTTACATATGAAGAGCTTGATAACTGGGTAAGCCGTGTTGCCAATGGTTTGAAACACGCGGGTATTGAAAAAGGTGACCGTGTAACAATTTATATGCCAATGATTCCAGAAACAGTTGTTGCGATGCTAGCTGTAATGAAAATTGGAGCAATTATTTCACCAATATTCTCAGGCTTTGCGTCTGATGCAGTTATGACACGTGTGCAAGCGGCAGGTTCAAAAATGATTATTACCGCAGATGGATTTTCACGCCGAGGTAAAATTGTTTCTTTAAAAGATGAAGTAGATAAAGCTTGTGAACATTGCCCAACTGTTGAAAAAGTGGTAATCGTTCGTCATGCAGGAAATGATTTTACACCACATAACTATGACTTTTCGTGGAGTACGCTAGAAAAAGAAAAACCATTCATACATGCCGAAGAAATGCAAAGCGATGATCCATTAATGCTCATTTATACATCAGGAACGACTGGTAAGCCGAAAGGAACAGTACACACGCATGCAGGATTTCCTTTGAAAGCAGCCTTTGATGCAGGATTTGGAATGAATATTAAACAAGGTGATCGTGTATTATGGGTAACTGATATGGGCTGGATGATGGGGCCATTTCTATTATTCGGTTCACTCATTAATGGAGCAACGATGGTTATGTACGAAGGTGTTCCAGACTTCCCAGAAGCAGACCGGTTATGGGAGACAGTTGATAAATATGAAATTACTCATCTAGGTATTTCGCCAACGTTAATCCGAGCATTAATGGCAAAAGGTGATGAGTATGTCAATAAACACTCTTTAAAGAGTTTGGAAGTATTCGCATCAACAGGAGAACCTTGGAATCCTGATCCATGGATGTGGCTGTTTGAAACAGTTGGAAAAGGAAATGTTCCAATCTGTAACTACTCAGGTGGAACTGAAATCTCTGGTGGGATTTTCGGTAATGTTCTTATTAAGCCAATCGCACCGATTAGTTTTAACGCATCTTTACCAGGAATGGCAGCTGTCGTACTGGATGATCAAGGTAAACCAATTCGAGATGAAGTCGGAGAATTATGCTTAGAGAAACCTTGGGTAGGTATGACGAAAAGCTTCTGGGAAGATGATGAACGTTACGTGAACACATATTGGTCACGTTTTGAAAATAAATGGGTCCACGGTGACTGGGTCATTTACGATGGTGAACAATATATCATCACAGGGCGTTCAGACGATACGTTAAATATTGCAGGTAAACGTATTGGACCTGCTGAATATGAATCTATTCTTGTGAAACATAACGATGTAATTGAAGCTGCTGCAATTGGTGTACCTGACGAAGTAAAAGGTGAAGTTTGTCATTGTTTTGTAGTATTAAGAGATCATGTAACATTCACAGGAGAATTAAAGAAAGAATTAATGAGTTTAGTAAACTCTCATATTGGAAAAGCGTTGTGTCCTAAAGACATCCACGTTGTAGAAGATTTACCGAAAACACGTAACTCTAAAGTAATGCGCCGTGTTATTAAAGCAGCTTACTTAGGAAAAGAGTTAGGTGATTTATCATCGCTTGTAAATCCTGAAGTAGTTCCGTTTATTCAGGGGTTACAGTCTAGTAAATTATAAAGTTAGAAAGGATCTCTATATAGATAGAGATCCTTTTTTATGTTTATAAAAAGAAAAGAAGTGAATTTGATGAAGAAGAAAAATTCTACTATTAGTGTTAAGTATGTCTGTTTTATAGTTTTTATTAAAATACGATACTGTGGCATGTTTATTCATTGGAGTAATTAAATTTTGTTAAGGATGAAATTCAATAAAAGCGTTATTTTAATAGGCTGTTACGAAATTTAATTTGAAAGGCACATCCAAATGATAAAAAAAGAGCACTATAAAATCAGTGCTCTTTTTATTAGAAATTGCTTAGTTCTTAAAAATAAAATCATTACGGACAATTCACAATGGTAATAATGACGCTAGCCATTGTTCCAGGAGAATCAAGAAGAGAAGCAGTAACGGTTACTGTTCCAGGCCCATTAGCGGCTAGAAATACAGCGGTAAAGTTACCTGAGGCATTGGTAATGACAGCAAGAGGAACCATGAAAGCAAGAGATGGGTTACTAAACGAAAAACTGACCACTACCCCTGGAGTAGGAATACCGTTTACTAATACTTGACCCGAAAAAAATAAAGTATTATTTCCTTGAGTGGATACACATGCTGTGGTTTCGTTAGAAGTCAAGGTAATAGATGCAGGTCCAGCAGGAAGATTAAATCCAGTTGGTCCAGTTGGTCCAGTTGGTCCAGTTGATCCAGTTGATCCGGTTGGTCCAGTTGATCCAGTTGATCCAGTTGATCCGGTTGGTCCGGTTGATCCGGTTGGCCCAGTCGGTCCAGTTGATCCGGTTAATCCAGTAGCTCCTGTAGAACCGGTGGGACCGGTAGGGAATTGAAAAGGTTGAACAGTTGGAAGTGTAGGTCCAATAGAACCGGGATTAAGTGCAGCAAAAGATAAAAACTCGTCCATTATTTATCACCTCTAAAAATCGTATTACTAATAGTAAATGTAATGATAGAGCAAAGTGAAACGGACAAGCGGTTTTATTTTAACAAATTAAACAAAGTAGTTATATGATAGAAAGAGAGATTAGTATGATTCCTTTAGAAATTAAATATAAAAAGGCGATTATCTTCAAATCGCCTTTTAGGTAATGCCGTGTAATTTTATTCAGTTATTTGAAATATAGTTTCATTCGGTTTGGAAAATCCATACAGTTTCCTTGCGAATTTTAAAATTTCTTCTTCACTACTTGTTAAAGCCTTGACATCCTTGTTAAGGGAATGACCATCCTTCTTTACAGAAGATAATTTTTGTTGTTCCGTATTAAGTGTGATTTGTTTTTCTTTAATCATTTCTTGTTGGTTATTCAGAGAATATTGAAGGACAAAAATTATAGGTAATATAAAAGCCAAAGTAGTTATAATACGGCGTCTTGTTTTTTTTATGCTACCTTGTTGGGTATTAGGATTCACTTGCTGTGAGGGTATATTAGGATTTGATTGGTGTGATGATACTTTTGGGATGTTTCCCATTAAAATGCCTCCATTACTGATTGTCGAATTTAAACCGTTTAATAGTATTATAAATGTTCAATAAGGATTTTAGAAGATATTTTAATATAGGTGAGTTTTGTAAAGTTTAAACAAAATCTTTATTTAAATAAAAGAAACCCCGCTTGTCTCTGGGGTTTCTGAAGGCAATGAAAGTACTCGACTAATTAAAGATTCCATGAATTTTTTGCTGAAAATACTGGTGAATTCGTCTGAAGTAATGAGGGCATCTAAAGCTTTATACGTACGTGAAGTAATTAAAAATCGATTTATAAGAGTTAGCTTGTTTTTTCTTAATAGCCCACCTAATCAGTAAATACATATGTCTGTTGAAATCTTTACGTGTTCATTGATAAAAAGCTGATTATATTCAGTCAGCTTTTTGTATAATACATTCTAGTATTTATCGGTTCCAAAAGACATATTCTTTCCTTTAAGTTGGCATCGAAAATATTACCAATTTTTCCTTTTACAATGGCAACAAATAAAGAAACATTTACAACGACACTTATTTCGTTTAGAACTCCAATCATCATCACGATGACACTTTTCTTTAGATTTCCACCAATCATCATTACAATGTTTTTCCTGAGAACTCCAATCGTCATCACAATGACACTTTTCTTTAGATTTCCACCAATCATCATTACAATGCTTTTTCTGAGAACTCCAATTATCATCACAATGATGTTTTTCTTTAGATTTCCACCAATCATCACAACAATGCTTTTTCTGAGAACTCCAGCAATCATTTTTCCAGGACATTTATTTCTACCTCCTTTCAATAGTGTTCATATTATTCTATGTTTTAATAAAAAAATTGCTTGTTTATTAACCTACTATTTTATCTTTATATGATAGAGTGTCTTCTACTCGATATAGAATTCATACAAACTATGCTAATTTTTAAGAGAAAGTGGAGAGAACTACTACTAGTTATGGTATTTTTCAATAAACACTTGTTGAAGAAAATGTTCTGATTACAAATAATATCTTATTTTCGAGTACGCTTTTTAAATGTATATTTCACAATGAAAAATGGGAAATCCACAAATAAAGTCTATGTATATGTGAGTTAATGGGAAAATCTAGTGTGTTTTTAAGGGGCGTCTTATTTAAAAGAAAAAAGGTTTGTTTTAGAAAGTGGTGTCTAAACATTAAATGGAGTAGGACTAAATTCACGGCCGCTCATTAAAAAGCTTTTAATTAGGAGAAGTCTGTTTTTATAATGAATAATGAAAAGAAAGTTTGGTACAATTGTTTGTTTTTTTCTTTTTATGTGTTTGCCTCGTACCCTTTTAAGCTAGTGGACATACTTTACTAATAGAAAGGATTAGGGGGTGAGGTATTGGGTTCTCGATTTAATAATTGTAAAAAGAAGTGTACATGTAAACAAGATGATTGTTGGGAAGTATTCGAAGAGTGTAAAAAAGAACAGCATGAGAAATGTGATAATTCTTGTGTACAAGGAATTAGAGATGAACTTAAGAAATTAATTAATCGAACAGTTCAAATTAATACAGAGGGACGTACTTATGTAGGTACTGTTTCGTCTGTAAGTTGTGATGTAGTTAGGCTTGCGGCTATTCCTGGATCGGTTGGAGTAATTATTTCCATTTGCAAAATTGAAGCAATTTTCCCACCGGTTACAACGGTTACTGCTGACTTTGATTTTAATGGTATTGATGTAGCAAACAAAGCATAATTATGCTGCTTTTTTGTAAAGCCATTCACATGAATGGCTTTATTTTAATTTTATATAAAAGGAGAATATATTCTTTATATAGAAATAAGTTTGAGGTTATAAAGCATGATGTACGAAAGGAGCAAGGAAGTGATTAAACTAGAAAGCTTTAAGAAATCTGATTTTAAACAATTAATAAATTGGATTAATTCCGAAGAATTTCTAATACAATGGTCAGGAAATGCATTCACATTTCCTTTAGACGAACAGCAATTAGAGAAGTATATAGAAAGTGCAAATACACTCGCTTTCAAAGTGGTAGATGAAGAGACTTCAGACGTTATTGGACATATTTCGCTTGGGCAAATAGATAATATTAATAAGTCCGCTAGAATTGGAAAAGTATTAGTTGGTAATACGAAGATGAGAGGACGTTCTATAGGAAAACATATGATGAAAGCAGTACTTCATATTGCTTTTGACGAATTAAAACTACATAGAGTAACTCTTGGTGTGTATGATTTTAATACATCGGCCATTTCATGTTACGAAAAAATAGGGTTTGTAAAAGAAGGCTTATTAAGAGAGTCAAAAAGAGTAGGAGAAACGTATTGGAATTTATGGGAAATGAGTATGTTAGAATATGAATGGAAGAAGTAGCAACGATAGTAATTTATAATTATATTATGTTAACAAAGGGGTTTGGTGGGTATAGTGGATAATAAAACAAAAATAATTTCAATTGCAGCTGTTTCGGGGGGAGGTAAAACTACAATTACAGAAAGATTAAAGCATAAGTTTAAAAACTCAAAAGCTCTATATTTTGATAGTTACACATTTGATAAATCTCCTGCTGATATTTGTAAATGGATTGATGATGGGGCGAATTACGACGAGTGGGTATTAACACCATTAATTCATGATATTGAGCAACTTATACAAAATAATACCTTAGACTATATTATTGTAGATTATCCTTTTGCATACTTAAATAGTGAGATGCGAAAATTCATTGATGTAACTATATTTATTGATACGCCTTTAGATATTGCGATGGCTAGAAGGATTTTGCGAGATTTTAAGGAAGGTACAATAGATGAAATACATAATGATTTGGAACATTACATGACATATGCGAGAAAAGCTTATTTAGAGGCAATTCATACTGTTAAGCCGAATTCAGATATCATATTGGATGGTTCTTTATCTGTAAGTGAAATAATTAATCACGCTGTAGAGGAACTTGGCCGAAGAGAAGTGATTGTCAATGGTTAAATGTATAACAGATGCTGTTAGGTGGATAATTGAAGTAAGGGAGAGATAAATGTGTACACTTTATTTCAATATAATTGGCAAGTAAGAGATGATTGGTTTAAGTGGTGTGAACAACTTTCAGAGGAAGATTTACTTTGCAAACTGGGGGTATGTTAGAAACATTATTTCATATTGTAGATGTAGAGTATAGTTGGATTAGTGCTCTTCAAGGAGAAGAAGATAGAAAACCGCAATTTAAAGATTATCAATCGGTTCAAAAAGTGAAAGCGTTATTTGATTTATATAAACGAGAACTTGAAGTTTTTTTGCAGTCATGATCATCTAGCCTAGAATGCTAGCACACTTAAAATAAGCCGTATAAAAAGTTAATCATTGTGTGCTTTGATTATATAATGTCGGCGAAATAAATAGTGTGAAGGACAGCTATCTTAACAAGTGTTTCATGTAACGTTCATATACTTTAATTTTTTATAATTAATTAAATTTGAATTTTGTTTGTTGTTAAGAAAAGGTGAGAAGAAAATAAAAAAAGAGGGCTAATGCCCTCTTTTTCTTTTAATTTGGTAATTAATCACAGATTGGTATCCCAAGCACTCTTAGAGCTAATGCTACTTGAAGGGAAATCTCTAATCTAGCAATTTCAATACCAGCTACTGAAAGAACTAAAAAAGGTTGTCCGTTTACAAATACAACGCAACTATCCATAGTTAAGCCTCCTTTCTAGTAATCTACTATAGTATATGAATAGAACTTTAATATGTAATAGTTCAATTGTTGGATTTAATAGAATTAATAGATTAACCCATTTATACAAACAAAAGAACATAACGAAAGGAAACAGAGATGGATGTATGCCTCGAAAAACATAGGTTTTAAGACATGTAATGGGATATGAAATTCATCATATTGGTCAGCTATCTATATGGGCGAGGGAGTTAAACTTGCAATCTGTTTCAGCAAATTTGATTGGACGAGGATGATAGAATTAAAAACCGACTTGCATCTCAAACGCAAGTCGGTTTTTATATATAAGAAGATTTCTTAATTGAAATCCTCGGATTTTTTCTGACGTATATGTAAAAACATTAAGGTGGTAATGATTAAAAAAATCATTATAGTTTGTATAATTAAATTTTTAAACTGAAGCAATATTGTCCAAGATGTAAGGGCGTCTTTAAAAGCTTGGAGTGCAGAGTACGAGGAAGGATCAAAACCATACTGTAGCAACTTTTTTGTTTCAATAAATGAAATGTTTTCTTCATCTGCATCTAATATTACTGAAATTAGTCTAGTATCTCCAAGTTTTGCTGTACTGACAAAACTATAATTACCGTTAGTTGAAAAACTAGTTTGTAAGCCATCAACACCTTGAAGTTTAATGTTTTCATTAAGGGAATATATCATTTTATTCGTATTGAAAACCTGGGAATCTTTGAAGGTAAATTGGTAAGAGGTTAGTTTCGTAATATTCAATACATCTGGAAAATCTTTTACTAATTTTGCTGCTAGTTTAGCTGCGTCTATCGCTGTTGTAGTTGATTGTTTATCTGTATCATTATTAATTCCAGTAGAGTTTAGAAATGGAGATGGTTGTAATAACTTTAGTTCTTTTGCTTTTTTATTCATTAATACTGTAAAGTTATCTTCATTTCCAGCAATGTGTTCTGCTAGAGCGAGTGCAGAACGATTATTCCCTGCCAGTAGCAATGCATGAAGTAAATCACGAACCGTTGTTTTATCATTCGATGTTACTTGTATAGGGCTTGTTTCTACTCGGAAAACTTCGTTACTTATTTGTACTAAGTCATCTAACTGTATTTTTCTATCATTTAGTTGCTCCAATACGATATATTCTGTCATTAATTTAGATAAAGCAGCTGATTGTACCGGAGTTTCTTCATTTTTTTTATAAACAATTTCACCTGAATTAGCATTTATTAAAATAGCTGATTTAGCTTGAATAATCGGACCATTTACATAAAGATAAAAATATAAAACGATAAGTGTAGTAATAAAAAAAGATAATAATAAAATAGCGAATTTCTTTAAGAATTGCATAAGCGATCCTCCTATTATGACATCAATACTAGTATTGTAAAAAGGAATGCTTAATTAGGAAGAAAGAAAAGGTAAAGAATTTCTAAAGAATTATAAAGGATTATTAAATTTTGGGTATTAATGGAAAAAGTTCAATTTCTTATATGATAAGAAATTGAACTTTTTATTTATAATATTAACATTTGTATGGGAGTAGTTTTACAGTGAATGTTGTTTTTTCATCATCACTATATACTTCAATTGTTCCTTTATGCAATTCGACTATACTTTTTGCAATAGCTAATCCAAGTCCAGATCCACCAGTGTTTGTAGAGCGAGATTTCTCAACGCGATAAAAACGCTCAAAAATATGAGGTAAATCCGTACTAGGAATAGGTTGTCCGTAATTTGTTATATCAATTGTAATCATATTATTGCTTTCATAAGCAGTAAGGTCAATATAGCGACCTTCGCTTCCATAAGCGATAGCGTTTATAATAAGATTTTCAAACACACGCACTAATTTTTCACCATCAGCTAATACCATGAGCTTTTGAGATGGGAAAGAAGGTCGACATTCTATATTTGCTTCTTGAAATTGTATACGGAATTGAACAGTTAATTGCCCAAGTAACTCTACTATGTCAATAGGGACAGAATACAAGCTTAACTCTTTATTTTGAACACGTGTATATTCGAACAGGTCATTCATTAATGCATTAAGACGAGTGACTTTATCGTAAATGACTTGAATATAGTATCGCAATTCTACTTCATCTCTATAATTATCATGATGGATTAAATTTACGTATCCAACTATAGAAGTAAGGGGAGTGCGTAAGTCATGTGATACATTTGTAATAAGCTCACTTTTTGCTTGTTCCGCTTGTCTTTCTTCATCAATTGAGACTTTTAATTGTTCAACAATTTCATTGACCCCGATTGCTAACTCTTCCAGATAATTATGATTTACAATAGAAACTTTATGATTGAAGTTTCCATTTGCAATATAACGAATTTCTTCTATCATTTTTTTAATACAAGTTTCATAATAAAGTTTTTTCTCGTGACGATAAAAAATGTAAAGATAGGATGAAAAAATAGAAAATAAAAACAAATAAGATACAATCATCATCCATAACGATTCTTTAATCCCTTTATACTTTTCATAACCAAAAATTCGAATGAATTCTTTACCAAGTTCAGTTAGAGTAAGTGAACTCTCAATTACACTCGTAACGAGGCGATAAATAATTAACTCAGTAATAGGCGTGAGTGTGATAGCTAATAAGAGCCAAAAAATAAGTTTCCATTTAGGGATATCTTTTAATATATCAAATGCTTCATTTCTCAATTTTATAGCCAACTCCCCAAACAGTGTGAATAAATTTTTCTCCATTTATTACTGTTTCAAGTTTATCCCGTAAGTTGCTAATATGAACCATTACAGTCTTATTTGAACCGTAACCATCTTCATTCCAAACGCGTTCGAAAATTTCTTCTGAACTAAATACTCTTCCTGTATTACTTGCAAGTAAATATAAAATATCGAACTCAATAGAGGTTAATTTAATATACTCTCCATTTACTTTAACAGTATGATTATGTTTGTGTATTTCAACAGAGCGAATACGAATAATACCATCTTCATTGTTTTGCGAAGTAGCGTTTTGGAAAGAGGATCTTCGTAATAAAGCTTTCACTCTTGCTACTAATTCTAATGGATTGAATGGCTTGATCATATAATCATCGGCACCTGTCATAAGACCTAATATTTTATCCATATCTTCTGCTTTTGCACTAAGCATTAGAATTGGTACAGTATTATTTTCACGCACTTCCTGACAAACTTCTAAACCGTTTCGCTTTGGCATCATAATATCCAAAATCATAAGGTCAACTTCATATGTAGAAACCTTTTGCAATGCTTCATCACCATCATAAGCTTTATAAATGTTATAGCCTTCATTTCGCAAATAAACAGCAAGTAATTCAACAATTTCTTTATCATCATCAATAATTAATATGTTTTTATTCATTGTGTAGTTCCTTTCCTTACAAATCATCAACATTACTATAATATCAAACATTTATGTACTTGTAGCGATGATTCTGTATAAAATTTCATGTAACGTATTAAAAAGGAGTAAAAAGATTAATAACGAATATAAAATAACGAGGATATTTAGATTCTACATTATAATGAAAGTTAGTTATAAGGGGGATTTTCTATGTTATGTAATGATATATATTCATTTACTCCAACTGGAAAAATAGAAAATGATATTAAAGCTTTTCTACTAAAATATAATAAAGAGTTTACATATAAACATTCAATTCGTGTGGCAAATGAGGCAAAAAAGATTGCAGAAAAGTTTCACGTAGATAAAGAAAAAGCAGCAATTGCAGGATATTTACATGATATTAGTGGCATTTTTCCGAACGAGGAGCGGATTGCAGTTGCTGAAGAATTTGGTGTAGAAATAGTGGAAGCAGAAAGAAAGTTTCCTATGATCATTCATCAAAAACTATCGAGAGTAATCGCAAAAGAAATATTTAAAGTAGAAGATGAAGAGATTTTAAATGCAATTTGTTGCCACACAACGTTGCGTAAACATGCAACGAAGATGGATTTAGTATTATTTGTTGCAGATAAAATAGAATGGGATCAAAAAGGGACACCACCATATTTAATAGAAATAAAAAAAGGATTGGAAAAATCTTTGGAAAAAGCAGCTTTTGTATATATTTCATATTTGTGGGAAAGGAAAGATACATTGAAAGTTATACATCCATGGCTAGAACAAGCATACTGGGATTTAAAAGGAATTGTACAGTAGAAAGGACAAGGAAATGCAATTAAAAGAATATGTGAATCAAACATTTCCAGGAGTTACATTAGTACCCTACTTATATTCTTAGTGGGAAAATCATTTACATTTTGATTTTGGAAAAGATAAATATCAAATTGTAGAAGGAACCGACGATTTAAATATGGAATACTTTTCTCAACTATATACATATAATAAATTCTTATTTGAAGACATATTTTCAAAAGAAGATGTAGTGTTTGTAGTGACAAATGTTTATAGATTTAAAAAGGAAAACATAAAAACTCCACAGAAAATAAATGTATACAATAAATATATTAAGAAAAGAGATTTAAGATTTCATATAAGACAAGAAACGTTACCGTTTCTATTTGAAGATGAAGAAGCAGATTTATATTGTACATATCAATTTTCTTTAAAATGTCTTGCGGAAGATATTAAGTATAAATTGCTTATACAAGCTGCTAATTATGAGGATTTCTCTGCTCTGTATCCTCGATTTGGACGAAAAAAAGAAATTTCTTATCCAAATGTATTTCTCATAAATGCAACGAAAGATATTGTCATGTTTATGTATGATGATAGAGGAAGTGAAGTAATTGGGAAGAATAAAGAAATAATACGAGATTTATATAAGAAATATAAAGAATGGATTCTAGATTATGAATGAGAAAGTATAGATAACTCATTTAAATGACAATAGGGGAAGTGAAGCGTGTAATGAAACGTATTGCAATTGTCTCTGCATGGGAACCAGAACTGACGTATTTGCATCAACATTATCCAAGTGAACGTGTTGAAAAAAGAGCAGCTTGGGAATTTCATTTTCATACTATTAATGAGCTGGAAATTATATCAGTTGTTACTGGTGTCGGTAAAGTAAGCTGCGCTAGTTGTGTACAATTGTTAATTAGTGAGTTTCAGCCAGATGAGTTGTTTATGACAGGAATATGCGGAAGTTTATCAAACAAGGTGAAAAACGGTCATATTGTAGTCGCACTAAACGCAATACAACATGATGTTACTGCTGCTGGTTCAGGAGAAGATGTTTTTAATTTATATAACGGTAGAACAGCACCTATTGAAACAACAAAATCACTTGTAAGAAGAATAAAAAAAATACGATCGTATGATCCGATACATTTCGGTACATTTTTATCAGGAGATCAACGTATTCGTAGTTCAGAAATGAGATATTTACTCCATACCGTATATGGAGCATTGGCAGTTGATCAAGAAGTAGCAGCTTTCGCCTATGTATGCCAAATAAATAAAAAACCATTTCTCTGTTTAAAAGCTGCTTCAGATCAAGCAAATGATAAAACGAAAGAAGAACAAAAAATCTTTAAAATGCTAGCATGTGAAAGAGCATGTGAGCATTTAATTGCTTTTTTACGTGTTTATGAGGTTAATGTAGTAAATAATAGATAGTTTGTTATAAAACAAATCAATAGTGAGTTATATGTAGGGAAATGTCCGCTCATTTCAAATTAAGAGCTGAAATTTATAATAGATGGAATATATTATATGGGTACACGTTGAGTTTAATATAAGCAGTTGGAGGGCAATTTTATATGATTCAATATAAAAGGTGTAGTGAAGTAAATATTGATTTAGTATATGAAGCTTTTAAAGATGGATTTTCAGATTACATTATTAAGATGGAGGTTTCAAAAGAGGATTTTATACAACGTTTTTTGGGACCAGAAGGTAATTTGCTAGAACATTCTTTTCTTGCTTTAGAAGAAGGCAAATCTGTTGGCGTAATACTAGGTGGCATAAAGGATTATGAAAGTATAAAGACTATGCGCTGCGGAACATTAGCGGTTCATCCTAATTACCGCGGTATTGGTGTGAGTCAAAAATTATTTGAACTGCATAAAGAAGAGGCGATTCAACATGGATGTAAGCAACTTTTTCTCGAAGTCATTGTAGGAAACGACCGAGCGATTCATTTTTATAATAAGTTGGGCTATGAAAAAGTGTACGATCTTTCTTATTATAATTTAAATGATTTGACTAAAATAAAGAATAAAGTTTGTAAGGATATTGAAGTAAAACAATTAGAATTTCCAACTTTTAAAGATGAAATTCAGAAATGGTTAAACTTCCATATAAATTGGCAAAATGATATTGATTATATCAAAAAAACAAATAATGTATTTTATGGTGCATATGTTGATAATGACTTAAAAGGCTCTCTATGCGTAACTGAACAAGGTAAAATTAGTTTTATTTTCGTAGACAAAGGTTATAGAAATATTGGTGTTGGGATGAAATTATTACAAGTAGCAAGAGAAGAATTAAATTTATCAAGTTTATCAATTGGGTTTCCTAACAATAATTTATTAGAGGGTTTTTTTAAGAAATGTGGATTTGAAAAGAATTCTTTAGCGCAATATGAAATGTATTTATTACTCTAAGAGCGGAAAGATTTATTCTTTTCGTTTTTTATTTTGCTGTTATGTTGGTAAATGCTCCGCAATTATAATTTATAATGAGAGGGATTTTGTTTATCCTTAAGTTATTTTTTTAATTGTCAATTTCTTGCTAATAATTTTCTTTGTATAATATTCTAATTTTATGTAGAATAGATACGATGGGAGGGGATGAAATGAATAATGGATTAAAGTTTAAGATTTTTGAATTGCATTGTCTCGTTCAAAAGACTTATTCTGATATTAAAATAGCATGTGATATTGCTATTTATCAAGAAAACACTTCTAAATATTTAATTTCATTAGGATTTTTAAATAAATCATATATGACTTATATAGAAGCAAAAAGATTCTATCGCGAAAATGAAGAGCTTGTAAGTGTAGAATTTGATAATTTTTTTGATATGTATGATAAATTAGAAAATGAATTAAAACAAGTTATTTCAACTGAAGATAAAAATCCTTCATCGCTACATAACAGATTTGATCAGTTTCAGCAGAAAGTTGAAAATATAAATGACCTAATAAAAGTATTGCAAAATGCTCGTTAATGAATGCTTTTTTCTTTTTTGTATAGAAATTATGTATTAAAAACATTTTAGGGATATTATATATTGAAGAGGTGGCTTTTGTAGATTACAAAAGTCATCTTTTTATGTTAGGAATAGATTGTATACATTTTAGCAGTTTCATATAAATAATAGAAATTTATACGAGGTAAATACCATGGGAAATAAAAAAGAAATAGCTATAGTTGCATTAACAACAGGATTTGTTTTAACAAGTGTAACACCATATGGAGTAGGTCATGCAGAGGAACCTGGTCAAATGCAAGTTGAAATTCAAGAGGATTCGTTCCGTACAGGTGATCTTACACAACCATCAAAAAAGGCGCCAGAGAATGTAGTGAAAGATGCACTTAAGGAAAATACGGAGCATGCTTTGTCTCCAAAACAAGTTAGTGCAGAAACAGGAGTAGATTACAAGGTTCTTCAAAAACGTGGTTCTTATGATGGAACTACACTTGTGCGCATGCAACAAATATATGAAGGAAAAGAAGTGTATGGCCACCAGTTAACTGCTCACGTAGATAAAAAAGGTATTATTAAAAGCATTTCAGGAGCTAGCGCACAAAATTTAACACAAGAAGATTTAAAGAAACCTATTAATTTATCAAAAGAAGAAGCGAAACAATATATTTATAAAAAGTACGGAAACGACATTAAATTTATTTCTGAACCAGAAGTTAAGGCGGTTATTTTTGTTGATGAAAATCATGGGCAGGCTAGCAATGCATATCAAGTTACATTTGCTGCTACAACACCAAATTATGTATCTGGAACTTATTTAGTGAATGCTCATAATGGCGATATATTAAAAGATATGGTACAAGAATCAAGTTTGAAAATAAGTGAAGAGTATGTTGAATCCGTTAAGGAAAATAAAACTAGCAATTTCACATCATTAACTGGAACAGGAAAAGATGATTTAGGCGTAACTCGTACATTTGGTATTTCTAAACAGACCAGTGGGAATTATGCGCTTGCTGATTACACAAGAGGGCAAGGAATTGAGACATATGATGTAAATTATAGAGATATTACAAATGAAGAAAGTTATTATCCTGGCATACTAGCAACTAGCGCTTCAACAACATTTAATGATCCAAAGGCGGTAAGCGCTCATTTCTTAGCAACAAAGGTATATGATTTTTATAAAGAAAAATATAATCGTAATAGTTTTGATAATAAAGGAAAAAAAGTAGTTTCAGTTGTACATGCATGGGATTCTGGAGGAACAAATGATCCTGAAAATTGGGAGAATGCATTTAGTACTAATATTAATAACATCAGTATGCTTTTATATGGAGATCCTATGGTAAAAGCGTTCGATATAGCCGGTCATGAATTTACACACGCAGTTACATCAAGTGAATCTAACCTTGAATTCTCAGGAGAATCTGGGGCAATTAACGAGGCATTATCGGATATTATGGGAACGGCTATAGAGAAATACATAAATAATGGGGAATTTAACTGGACAATAGGAGAGCAAACTGGATCGACTTTTCGTAATATGAAAAATCCAACTGCAATTAATTTTTCAGAAGGACTACCGTATCCCGATGATTATAGTAAATATAATGATTTAAATGGAGAGGATTATGGAGGCGTTCATTTTAACTCAAGTATTATTAATAAAGTTGCGTATTTAATTGCACAAGGTGGTACTCATAACGGTGTAAATGTAAATGGTATTGGTGAAGATAAAATGTTTGATATTTTCTATTATGCAAATACTGATGAATTAAACATGACTTCTAATTTCTCTGAATTGAAATTGGCATGCCTTAAAGTGGCAACTAATAAATATGGAACGAGCTCAATTGAAGTTCAAGCAGTCCAAAATGCTTTTGATGCTGCAAAAATTACCGGAACAGTGAAAGAAAACGAAAAAACAGCAGAAAACCAAGCTCCAGAGTTAACTGTGCCGTTTACGATTACACTACGTGTAGGTGATACGTTTGATCCAATGAGAAATGTAAAAGCTGTTGATAAAGAAGATGGTGATTTAACAAATAAAGTAAAGCATAAAGGCGATGTAGATACTTCAAAACCAGGTACATACATTGTGGAATACTTGGTCGTTGATTCCCAAGGGAGAACTACAACGGCTACACAGACTGTAATTGTAGAGGGAAATGGAGAAATATTAGATTTAGAACCTAAATTAACAGTGCCTGTTGGAGCGACAATTCATGTAGGAGATTCATTCGATCCAATGATAAAAGTAAAAGCTATTGATAAAGAAGACGGCGATCTTACTTCTAAAGTAAAAATTGCTGGTGGAGTAGATACATCTAAAGTCGGTACTTACGTATTAACGTACACGGTTACAGATTCTAAAGGTCATGAAGTAACGGCGAAACAAACTGTAACAGTTAAAGTTAGAGAAGAAGTTACAAATGAAAAACCAATACTAAAAGTACCTGCTACAACTTCAATTACTGAGGGTGATCAATTTGATCCGTTGGTAGGGGTATCAGCTACTGATAAAGAGGACGGTGACCTTACTTCTAAAATAGCGTATGAAGGAACTATAGATACAACTAAAGCTGGTACTTATGAAATAATATATAGTGTCAAAGATTCCATGGGTAATGACGTAAATACAATACAAAAAGTATTAGTGAAAGATAAGGAAACTAGCAAAGCTAATGGCCTTGCTAATAAGGCAAATAAGAGTAATATCTCTAACAACAGTAATAGCGATAAAAAAGAATATACATATAAGGAGCTTCCAAAGACGGGTGTAAGTACAACTAACAGTGCAGCAATCGGCATATTGATGATTATTACAGGCACAGTACTCACTTTTGTTCGCAAATTTAGAAAGATACAAAAATAATAGTAGGGATTATTCGTTTGAAGAAAAGAGTTCATTATTCAAAAGAAATAAAGTAGAAAGTAAGTAAAACAAAATATGGATTTTTTACTTAATAAGATTTTAGTAGTTAAGCGGTGCATTTGGCTTCTATAAAAATTTGTAGTTGGATCATGTTCTGTCTACAAAACTACATTACATAAAAAACACGTTACTATTCTCATTAAAATAAAAGAATAGTAACGTGTTTTTTGGTTTGGAAAAAGCATAAATCCTATAGTTCATGAATCTGGGAGTGCTTCTAATCTGCCATTGATGAGTTACTGAAAACATTTTGTTTTAATGGAAGTTTCACTCTAAATGACAACATGAGATTTTCGATATTTACCAGGTGTTTCATTGGTGAATTTTTTAAAAATTTTAGTGAAATAACTTTGATCGCTAAAATTAAGCGAAGCACATATGTCTGATAAAGGATCGGTGGTGAAAGTTAATAATTTCTTTGCTTCTTCGATTCGTTCACGTTGAATGTACTCAATTAATGAAATACCGACTTCTTTTTTAAATAATATAGATAAATAATCTGAATTCACATTTGCAAATTTAGCAAGTTGTTTAACAGATATTGGATTGTAAATATTTTTAAAAATGTAGTTTTTACAAATAGCAATAGTCTGTGAATATTGCTGCGTTTTTTGTGCCTTTACACGGTCTGCAAAGGTACAAAAAGCATTTTTTAATAAATCCCAAACAGATTCTTTGTCTTTTAAATCTTCTGTTCTTTGAATATGCAAATCATAAATTTTGTAAGCAATCCCAGATGGAAGTCCCCCTTTTATCGCATATCTAGTAGCGAGCGTGATGGATGAAATACAAATGTTTTTATGACGTCTTAATTGATGGAATGAAGATAAAGATGAAAGAGTCTCTTGTTGGAATTCGTAATAATATTTGAGGACGGTTTCTTTATCCCCGTCTTCTATAGAACTAAGTAGTTGCTGCTCTATATATAAATTATGATAAATGGATTCGTCTTTTTGCATTGAAATATATACATCTTCGTTTAAGATGCTGCTATGACTTATATGAAGTGAGTCACTGTTATTTGAAAAGGTGCTTACATCTGAATTTTTTTTATAGAGAATGTTATAGAACAATATCGCTATATTTACAAAGAAATTTTGATCTTTGACTGACAATGAAAAATAATGGTCTCTTGTTCTTTTATAATTTGGAATAAAATTAAGGTTACTATCCGCTTTACTTGTAGAAAAATTTACATGTGTCAAGGGCCCAATAATAACAGTACCGTTCACCATATAATCGCTCTTTATGTGAATTAAAATAAAGTGCCCTAGATATTCGTGAGTTCTGAAGATGGGGGAATTATATGTATCATTTCTCTGAAAAAGCATATGTAACTGTTCTATTTTTGATGTATATAACGAATGTGAATCATTTTTGGATTTAAATTCTAAAAGAATATTTTTGTTACAATCTAAAAAACAAACTGGAATTTCGAAAGATTGAAAAAACATATTGCAAATGTACTCTATCTCAACTAGACTGAGTTTTTTAGTCATATTCTTCCTCCTTACAGTTATGCGTAATAGTTAAATAAACATATATTCCTTTTTCATAAGTAGATACGGAAAACCTTTATCAATAAAAAATATAAATAAAAGTTATAAACTTCTAAGAATAATACCATAATTTAACATGAATAGCACATATTATTTGAATATACAGGTAATAGTTTTGGACAGTAACGTAAAATATGAATCGTCACACTTATTTGTTGGTTATTACTTATATGTATCAAAAAATGATTAAGATTGGATTTTAAATAGGGATAGGAAGTGAGATATGAATAGATTGACAGTAAGTGACTAGTCGAAATTAGCAGTGAAAGCTATTATGTAACAAATGTAATGATTCTTGAAATAGGGATATACGTGTAATTTAGGGGAGAAAATTACATATATCATGCGGAGAGACAACGTAATAATAGAAGATAAGAAAAGTGAATAAGTGATTGTAAACAATGGATTGTTGGACGACTATGTTTTATGTTATTCGTTTAAATCTGATACTTGGCACACTATTGCTTTTAAGAAGGTAATAGTAATAAAGAAATTTTTAAAATGATAGAAGTAGTAAAGGGGATAAGAGAAATGAAAAAAATATTTAGTGTGCTTTTAGTGTTATTCTTAACATTTTCTACATGGTCTAGTGTATTAGTAAAGGCAGATTCACCATCTAAAGGTACTTTAACGATTCATAAGTATGAACAAGAAAAAGATGGAGCGCAGGGACTAGAAGGTGACGGTTCTGCAAATCAAGAGGTGCCAAAAGATGTGAAACCATTAAAAGGTGTAACGTTTGAAGTGAAAAGGGTTGCTTCTTTTGAAAAAATTTCAAACGATGGGAAAATCGTAAAAGAAGACGTGAAACCTGTAATGGGAGCCACTCCAAATCAAGTAGTAACAGATGATAACGGACAAGCTGTATTAAAAGATCTTCCGCTAGGACGTTATGAGGTGAAAGAAGTGGCAGGACCTCCACATGTTAATCTAAATCCCAATACGTATACAGTGGATATCCCATTAACGAATAAAGAGGGTAAGGTGCTAAACTATGATGTTCACATGTATCCCAAAAATGAGATTAAACGTGGTGCAGTGGATTTAATAAAAACTGGTGTAAATGAAAAAGCATTAGCAGGTGCAGTATTCTCTTTATTTAAAAAAGATGGTACAGAAGTGAAAAAAGAGTTAGTAACAGATGCTAATGGTCATATTCGCGTGCAAGGATTGGAGTATGGTGAATACCATTTCCAAGAAACAAAAGCTCCGAAAGGCTACGTAATAGATCCAACTAAACGTGAGTTTTTTGTTAAGAACTCCGGAACAATTAATGAAGATGGAACTATTACTTCTGGTACAGTAGTTAAAATAGAAGTGAAAAACAATGAAGAACCAACAATTGATAAAAAAATTAACGGAAAATTGGAAGCGTTACCAATAAATCCTTTAACTAATTATAATTATGATATTAAAACATTAATTCCAGAAGACATTAAGGAATACAAAAAATATGTGGTAAAAGATACTTTGGATAATCGTTTAGTGATTCAAGGAAAGCCAATCGTGAAAATTGATGGAGCAGAAGTAAATGCAAACGTTGTTGAGGTAGCTATAGAAGGTCAAAAAGTAACAGCTACAGTAAAAGATTTCACAAAATTAGATGGTAAAAAAGAATTTCATTTGCAAATTAAATCCCAAGTAAAAGAAGGAGTACCATCTGGTTCGGAAATTTTAAATACAGCAAAAATACATTTTACAAATAAAAATGATGTAATTGGAGAAAAGGAATCTAAACCTGTAGTTGTTATTCCGACAACTGGAATAATTGAGTTAACAAAAATTGATAGTGCTAATAAGAATAAATTAAAAGGTGCAGAGTTTGTACTTAAAGATAATAATGGAAAAATAGTTGTCGTAGCAGGAAAAGAAGTAACAGGTGTATCAGATGAAAATGGTGTTATTAAATGGTCTAACATTCCATATGGAGACTATCAAATTTTTGAAACGAAAGCACCAACATATACAAAAGAAGATGGTACAAAAGCATCTTATCAATTATTAAAAGACCCCATTGATGTAAAGATTAGTGAAAATAATCAAACGGTTAAATTGACGATTGAAAATAATAAAAGTGGATGGATTCTTCCGGTAACGGGTGGCATAGGAACGACTCTTTTTACTGTAATAGGCCTTACGTTAATGCTTACAGCGGCATTTGTTTTCTTTAGAAAAAAGTTTGCTAGAAATTAAGATTTTAGGAACATGTAACTATGGGAAAAGGGGAGAAGCAAAATGCTTCCCTCTTTTCGATATTTAAGCATATACAGAGGTGGAAATATGAAACGAAATCTTGTTTTGGGGGGTATTTTTTTATTTGGATTAGGTATTTTTTTATATCCTACTATTAGTAATTGGTTGGCGACTCGTGCACATTATTTTGAGATTAGCTCTTACGATAAGAAGATTAAAGCATTACAAAAGAAAGAAGTCGAACGTAGGGAAAAAGAAGCAGCCGAATATAATAAACAAGTTCAAACTTCTGCGAAAACATTTACAGATCCATTTTCTGAAAAAAAAAGTAATCATCAAGCGTATGCTGATGTGTTAAATTTAGGAGATGTAATGGGGTATATTGAAATATCGAAAATTAATATAAAACTGCCAATCTATCAAGGGACCTCTGAGGAAGTATTGGGTCGCGGGATAGGTCATTTAGATTTTTCTTCGCTCCCGGTAGGTGGAGAAAGTACGCATACTATTTTAACAGGGCATCGTGGTTTACCATCAGCAAAATTATTTACAGATTTAGATAAGTTGAGCAAAGGAGATCTTTTTTATATTCATTCTTTAGACAAAGTTCTTGCTTATAAAGTAGATCAAATTAAAGTAGTGTTACCACATGAAACGGACGATCTACAAATTGTAGAAAATAAAGATTATACAACTTTAATTACGTGTACGCCTTATGGAGTAAACACCAATAGATTGCTAGTTCGAGGTGAGCGCGTGGAGTTAAACGAGAAAGAAAAACAAAAAGTGAGTACAGAGATATTTATATTTAATAAGTGGACTGTAATAGTTACAATCCTATTGTTATGTGTGCTTCTAGTCGTAATTTATAAGAAAAAGTTAACTCGATAGAATGTATTTATCCTGCATTAATGGGAAGTGGGACCGGAAATTCAAAGATAAGTAAAGACGGTATATAGGGGATGAAGTAAATCATCATTAATAAAAATTCATTTTATTCGATTATAAAAAAAATACGGTAAAGGTGGGAACAAAGGAATTGAGGCTACGATTAAAGCTGGTAAGTATTCATTTTATTGTTTTGTTAATGTTAAGTGTAAGTTTTGTCGTATATGTACCAAAAGAAGCATATGGATCCACGACTACCTTAGAAGGTCTAGGAGATATATCGCGTTATAATGCTGTTGTCTTTGGTAACCATAAAGCAATAGGTGGCGACATTGAAGGAGCAATTGCAGTTCAAGGTGATATGGATGCATCGGGGTATACGATTGTAGGTGCAGCAGCAGGAACATCTAATATAGTAGGTGAAAAATGGGTTGATGAGGGATATCCGTCCTTGTTATTGTCTGGAAAACTAAAAAAATCAAGAGAAGAATCTTTTATCATTCAAAACGGAATAGTCGTAATGACAAAAGAGAGTGATCCAGATCGCATCATACAATCTTCTTATGATCGTATCGTTTATAAAGAAAAACTAGAAATTGACGCGAAATTTAATGAATTTCGCAATATAGTGAACCAAGTCAGTAAAAATGCAGGTCAATATAAAACGAATACCCCAATTCCAAATATGAGTCATGGAATCGGAAAAGATATAAACAATCCTAATATTTATGTTTCATCAGAATTGACAGGGAAAATTAATTTAGATATAAGAGATGTATTTTTGCCCAATGCTAAGGACAAAGATTTTATTGTAATGTATTCAGATGCAATAGAGGTTACATTTAAAAATGGGTCTATTCTATATGACACGAACAATATTGGAAAGGCTACAGATATAGTTCCTACATCACAACCATATTCGCCTAATTCCCCGTTTACTGAGCTATATGGGAAAATGATTTGGGTTTTTCCAAATGCGAAAAAAATTACAACAGAGGGATATGGTGTAGTTGGGAGTGTGTTTGCTCCCAATGCTGTATTAGAAACAAAAGGCGGTTCGATTAATGGACAAGCATTTGTTGGTGCGGTACAACAAACTGGTGGATTTGAGTTTCACAATTTCAAATTTAACTGGAAACATTGGAACAAGCCTAGTACAGGAAAAGTAAAAATAAAAAAGGTTGATAGTAATAATGATAATAAAAAATTGGTGGGAGCAAAGTTTAAAATTGAAGATTTAAATGGGAAAATAGTTGGAGAACTAGTAACAAATGAAGAAGGAGAAGCGATATCAAAAGACTTACCAATAGGAAACTATACTTTAGTGGAAAAAGAAGCACCTAAAGGTTACGAATTATCAAAAGATAAAATAGCTGTAAAAGTAGAGAAAGATGCAGAAGTAGAAATTAAAATAGGAAATAAGAAATATCCAGATTCAATGGGAAAAATGAAGCTTGTGAAAGTAGACATAAGTGATAAAAATAAAAAGCTAGCAGGAGCAAAGTTTAAAATTGAAGATTTAAATGGGAAAATAGTTGGAGAACTAGTAACAAATGAAAAAGGAGAAGTAATATCAAAAGACTTACCAATAGGAAACTATACCTTAGTGGAAATAGAGGCACCAAAAGGCTATGAATTATTAAAAGATAAAATAACTGTAAAAATAGAAAAAGATGCAGAAGTAGAAATTAAAATAGGAAATAAGAAATTGCCCGATCCAATGGGGAAAATGAAGCTTGTGAAAGTAGACATAAGTGATAAAAATAAAAAACTAGCAGGGGCAAAGTTTCATATAGAAGATGCAAAAGGAAAAGTAGTTGGAGAGTTAATAACAGATGAAAAAGGAGAAATGATATCAAAGGACTTACCAATAGGAAACTATACCCTAGTGGAAATAGAGGCACCTAAAGGTTATGAATTATTAAAAGATAAAATAGCTGTAAAAATAGAAAAAGATACAGTAGTAGAAATTAAAATAGAAAATAAGAAATTGCCAGATCCGACTGGGCAATTTGAAATTGAAAAAGTTGATGATAAGGATAGTGAATTAAAGCTAAAAGGCGCTGTATTTCAAGTGTTAGATAAAGAAGGGAAAGAACTTAGTAGATTAATAACGGATGAAAAAGGAAAGGTAATTTCCAACCAATTAGCAATTGGAAAGTATACGATTAAAGAAATAAAAGCACCGAACGGATACATGTTACTTAGAGATCCAATAGAAATAGAAATTACAGAAGCAGTAAAGACACAAAAAATAACAGTGAAAAATGCGAAGAATAATTGGGTAATTCCTAATACTGGTGGGAGCGGAACAACAATTTTTTACGTAATTGGTATTATGCTAATGTTTGGTGTGCTATATTTCTGTAAGAAAAATCGTATATTATGAACTAATTTTATAGAGTTAGACAGATTGTTGCGTTAGAGAGTTTTTAGGGCATGAGTTCGGTATTGTACTGGACTCATGTTACTACATTTGTTGAAGGAGGAAGGATAATAGTAAACATAGAATATATTAATGAATTAAAATGTTTAAGAGGTGAACATGGTGGCAATAAAACAAGACGAAATTAAAGTAGTTGTCGGAGCTGGAGTGTTTAATAATAATCCAGGCTGGATTCAAACGCAAGAAGATGAACTTAACTTACTAGATAAAGCTACGTGGGAAGAAAGATTTGAATACAACTCTATTTCAGCTATTTTAGCTGAGCATGTATGGGAACACCTTACTTTTGAAGATGGTGTAAGAGCAGCTGAAATCTGTTATGAATTTTTAAAACCATCTGGTCATATTCGGTGCGGAGTCCCTGATGCATTCTTTCAGGATGAGGTATATCAAAATATAGTTCAAATAGGGGGACCCGGTCCGAAAGATCATCCAGCAGCAAGTCATAAAATCGTTCATAATTATAAAACATTAACGAAAATGTTTGAAACTGCTGGATTCGAGGTAGTTTTACTTGAATATTGTGATGAAAATGGTCAGTTTTATTACAACGAATGGGATGCAAACGACGGTGTTATTTTCCGTTCGAAAAGGTATGATTCTAGAAATAAAGGCGATAAACTTGGTTTTCCATCGCTAATTGTCGATGCGATTAAGCGCTAATCATTCAACCAAAAAAGGAGTTAATCCTATGATTTCATAAGTCGCAAATGCGGCTTTTTTATTTGTACGTAAATCTATATTTAATTTTCAATACTATATAACTCGATTTAGAAAATATTTAAGTTTTTCTCAGCGTCATTCACTTTAAATTAACACTTCGTTGACATAAATATTTATTTTATATTTATATTCGTGTAAAATGAAATGAGAACATATATTCTGTATAAGGAGGCAATCAAAATGATAGCTGAAATTGGGAAACTAAATGATGGATATATTGTGAAATTTGAACGCCAATTTCCATATACGGCAGAAGAAGTTTGGTCTGTATTAACAGAAAACAGTAAGCTGAAAAAATGGATGTCCAATTTACAGATTGAAAGCCTTAAAACGGGTGGAATAATAAAGTTCGACATGATGAACGGTTCATTCATAAACATTGATATTTTAGAGTGTCAAGTAAACTCAGTACTTGAATTTACTTGGGATAAAGATCGTGTCCGATTTGAAATACATAAAGAGGAAAATGGTACTCTTTTATTCCTTAAAGAGTACATTCATGAATTAACAGATCATACACCGAGAGATATAGCTGGTTGGCATATTTGTTTAAATCTTTTTTCTTACGTTTTAGAAGGAGAAGAGAAAGAATTTTCTAAAGATGAATGGCAACAATGGTTTGAAATATACAAGGGTAAGATTCATGAAGTTAGAGGGTAATTACATAATAGGTAATATTCATTATGTAATTATTATATTATAAAAATGCTTTTATGGATAAATAAGAATAGAGGTTAATATGAAAGTAAATCAATTAATTGCTAATAACATAAATAAATTAGATGCAACTATACCGTTTAATAAATCGTTTGGAATTGCTGGGTTATCTGGATCGGGTAAAACAACTTTTTGCCAAACAATTGGTGAAGAGTCAAAAAAACGATTAGTTTCTTTATTACCAAAGGCTGAATATCAATATTTATTTCCTAACATTATGGAAACAAATTTTAGTGCTATTAAGATGGAAGAAATGCCATTAGTACTTTTTCTAGGAAAATCATCGATTTCGTCTAATCCGCGTTCAACGATTGGTACTCATACTGGTGTTTTTACAGAGGTTCGGGAAAAACTTGCTGAAGTATTTAATCTTTCTCCAGAGGTCTTTTCATTTAATAATCAATTAGGCTGGTGTACTGGTTGTAAAGGCCGTGGTACTACAAAAAATGTTGAGTGTAAAAAATGTAAGGGAAAACGTTATAGTGAAGAAATTGAACAACATGAAATTGATTTGTTGGCCAAGCCGCATTCAATTTCAAATATTAATGGTTTAAGTGTTGAATCTATTCTTTCACTAGCAAAAGAATTAAATATTAGTGAAGAAAAACAGCATATACTGCAAAATATTATTAATATGAACATTGGTTATTTAACATTAAATCGAATTATGGGTACGTTGTCAGGTGGAGAGTTAACACGACTTTATTTGGCTGAATTCATGGCAGTAAGTGAAAATGCTGTAATTATTATTGATGAGATTTCAGTTGGACTTGATCATGAAACATTATTGCAAATTTTGGAAGAGATTAAACGATTAGGGTGTAAAAATCAAATTTGGCTTATTGATCATTCAGATACGGTACTAGATACAACTGATGAGCAATTGTTCTTTGGACCTGGTAGCGGAAAATATGGCGGGAAAATTGTGAAAGAATCACCAAGACCAAAGTCAATACTGTGGGATCGAAATAAAGAAATACCAACAGAATATTATACATTCTATGATTTATATTGCCGTAATATCCAAATGGAGGAGTTTCAAATTCCTAAAAACAGGCTTGTAGCGGTTACAGGAGAATCAGGATGTGGGAAATCTACACTTGTCAATGAATGTCTAGCTACAGATTTCTTGAAAAGATATCCAAAAGATAAATTAGTTATGGTGGGACAAGACCGAAATCAATCAATTACAAGTCGATCAACTGTAGCAACTTTCCTAGATATTAAAAAGAAACTAACAAAGTATAGTGAAGACATTGATGATATTTTTGAGCGCTCGATTGAGGATATTATTGATGAACTTCCAAATGAAGATATCGCTTATAAACGTTTGAGCCTACTAATTAAATTAGGACTTGGCTATTTAACATTAGAGAGAAAAACACAAACATTATCGACAGGTGAGTTTCAATGTGTTCATTTAGTTTCGGAATTATTTGCAAACACTAGAAATCCACATACATTATTCATTTTTGATGAGCCTTCAAAAGGTTTATCACAAAATATTTTAAATCAATTTATCGATAGTATTAGAGGTATTCTGCAAGATGAATCAGTTTCTATCATTATGATTGAGCATAATCGTTACATGTTAGAAAGCTCTGATTATATAGTTGATTTTGGAAAAAGGCAGAATGAATCTGTAGAGCATTTGGATGTTGTTAATCATGAGGATTACTATCGTCAAAAAAGTAATGTGAATAGCACAGAGAAAATAAATATCTCTTCAATGCTTAAGCAGAAAAAAGGAGTTCACTATTTAGAAGAAAATCATATTAACTATTTTAAAAATGCCGAAAATGTTTATAAGGGCGGTATTTTAAAAAGTTTATCATCAATGGCTAGGTTAATTTATGGTGAATATGAATCTGATACAATCGCACCTGTTATTGCTATTGATCTTGAAAGACATTTATATAGTCAATATAGTTTCTTATATGAGATTGGTGGATTAATTAATCATATTGTAACTGCTCATCCAATTAATAAAGATACGAGAAGTTTTGATTTCTATTCACAGGACAATCATTGTCCATCTTGTTCTGGACGTCTTCAAATTGAAGTTTTTGATAAAGATATTGCCATTCAAGATAAAAGTGTTCCATTTTGGGATGGGCTATTCGATCAAGAAATCATGAAGGTATTAAAATTTTATCAGCATGAAAAAATAGAATTTCTATTCGAAGAAATAAAAAATGAGCTTGGTCACGATTTGTCAAAGAGCTATAATGATATGTCAGAAGAAGAAAAGCATACGTTTTGGTACGGATATTTTGAAAAATCATTTTATGATAAAAAAGGAAAGACACGCAGAACATGGGTAGGGTTTAATATAATTATTGGTGGATATATTGTTATTTCAAAAGCACCTATTAAAGAAGAAATTAAGAGTTCAAAAAAAATGATGAAATGTCCAATTTGTGAGGGGACGGTTTTAAATCATCATAAACCACTTAAATTTGGTAACGTAGATATTCGTGAAATAATCAATCAGCCTATTAATAAAGTATTGAAAATAGTTGGTGATTTACCGGCACTTGTTAAATTGAAGTCTATTGTTGGTGGCGATATGGTATTGACGGAAGATGTTTCTTTATTGCCAAGAAAAGCACAAGTTGCATTGAAAATGTTTGAATTAGAACAAGCAAGCTTTTCAAACTATGAAATGGTGTTACAAAATGTCTTACCATTCTGGAGCGAAATAAAAGGAAATATCGAATCCATTAGTGTTAATAATCAGGTAACTGTTTGTGATTTCCCTAATGTTTATGAAACGAGAGAAACCATTATAGATAAGTATTTCACAAATGGTAAATATAAAAAACTTACGTATGTATACGAAGCGTTTGGATACAAAAAATTAGTTACCCAAATTAATAAAATTAAAAAAAGTAATCCATGTCCATTTTGTAAAGGTAAGAAAGTGATAACCGAAGATAATCTACATGATGGTGTCTTTAAACTAACAATTCCATGTGTAACTTGTAATGCAAGTGGTATTAATGACGAAGGGTTAAAAGAAGTTGTCGAGGGCGTGGATGTACAAACGTGGTTAACTGGAAAAGTAAGTGATGTTGTGAATGAAAGCTTATTAACAGAAGCTGTTGGACAAATACCCATTTTCAATCGCATACGTGAGTTGGATAAACGAGATATGATGGCGGTTTATGAATGTCTTGAGAGTAATCAGTAAATTTTATTAATATATGTTTTATTAACATAAATTAATAAAACATATATTCTTTATAATGTATATATTAGCGCAGTATGATTAATACAAGGTAATGAAAGAAGATCCAATTTCTTAATATCAAAATTAAGAAATTGGATCTTTTAGTATTTTTATGTCTCCATACAATATTTTTCAATAAGAAAAGAAGTAATATGGAAGGAGAGATACAAAACAAATAGTGATAAACGATTAATATATTATGTAATTATTATATTATAAAAACGAAAATTAAGGTTTAAAATGGTTCGTAAGTGATATGTTTTTGTTTATTAATCTATTTTTCATTGTCTGATTTTTTAAATTTAACAGAAATATATACTTGAATGAAGTATATATTTCTGTTAAATTTATCCTATGGATAGAACAAGTTTAATTAAAGGTCATTTAGAAATGTGTGTATTATCTATTTTGTCGAAAAAGAAAAGTTATGGTTATGAGATTATGAAAGAACTTGAAATAAACAATTTAAAATTGAAAGGAGTAGGAAGTATTTATCCTATTTTAACTAAGTTGAAAAATCAAGAGTGGGTTAACACTTATCAAGAGGTAACAGACAGTGGTAAAGTGAGGATTTATTATGAAATTAATGAAAATGGGAAAATACGTCTTGAGAAGAAAATTAATGAGTGGTTAGAATTGCAATTGGACATTCAAACATTATTAAAAAGTGGTTTGAAAGGAGACCTTCTGAAATGAGGAATAAATTGATAGGTAAAGAAAAGCAATTTTTAAGAGACGTACTTAAGGAATTAAAGCAATACGATATTAGTTTAGAAGAAAGGGAAAATATTAAGAGACAAATATTAGAACATATTCAAGAGTGTCATGAACATGGTGAAGACAGTATAGATGATTTAGGTACCCCTCAATTATTTGTTAAAGATTTTATAGAAATAAATGAAATTGATTTACAAGTTAAAATGAAACAACTTCAAAATGAAAAAGGAAAATTCAACACATTTATCTTACGTGGCATATTCATCGCAATTATTACTTACCTCATCTCGCAAACTACATTTTCAATATTTTTAACTGAATCATTTAATTCAACTAATAGCAAAAATACATTTAATTATAATATTTTATATCGCATATCAGAGAATCAATGGTGGAACGTTTTATTAATAATGATTAGCTTTATGCTCTCTGTAGTAGTGTTTATTAGCTTAGTAAGTTATAAAAAAAGAAAGCTATCTAAAGTATAATGAAGAAAACTATCTATAAACTATTTCAAATCTATATTCTTTGTAATGTAATAGTATTATGTATCATTTATCCAAAAGCATATGCTCAGCAAGATATTAAAGCTACTTTAGATAAGTATATTGAAAAATTTATAAAGGAACAGAATATTCCAGGGGCTGCTGTTGCAATTGTACATAATAAAGATGTATTCTTCACTAAAACGTGGGGGATTACTGGGGAATCTGAAAAAAAAATAACTAGTAAAACACCATTTGCAATCGGCTCAATAAGCAAATCTTTAACAGCTTTAGCTATAGTAAAATTAATAGAAGACAAAAAGATAAAATTAGAGGATTCAGTTCAACAACATCTTCCTTGGTTTAAACTAAAAGATTCTCAAATATCCTCATCTATAACAATCCAACACCTTTTAACTCATACAAGCGGAATAAACACATATGAAGGCTTATTAATATCAGATAAGCAATCCAAAAGTTCTACAGCATTAAAAGAAAATGTAATGAGACTTTCAAATGTAAAATTAACTGCTCTACCAGGAGAAAAATATCAATATAGTAATGCGAATTATATTGTTTTAGGTGCACTTATTGAGGAAATTACAAATGATACATATTCCTCATATATGGAAAAACATGTTTTTCAGCTATTAAATATGAATGGTGCGGCAGCAAGTAAAGAAACTGCATATGAAAAAGGCTATTTAACAGGTTATCAGTCATGGTTTGGCATACCAAGAAAAAGTGTAGTATCCTATGATAATGCCGGGGCACCGTATGGTTATATTACCGCAAATTTGGAAGATATGATTCAATTTATTATGTTTTTGAATCGACAAGAAGATACTCAATTTTTAAAGAAAGAAAACATCGACCTTTATCTTACACCACTTTATAACATAAATTCAGAAAAAAGCTATGGTTTTGGATTAAGAACAACAAGTATAAATGAAAGCGAAACGATGATTTGGCATTCAGGATCAACGCCCGATGCTCGTACAGAAATATTTACTTTAAATAAAAGTGGCTGGGGTGGTGTGATTTTAACAAATAAAAATCATGTATTAGAAGAACCAGCACTTTCAGTATTAAAAAAGGGGATTATTAATATTTTGAATGAAGAAGAACCGGTTGATCCCCATAAAAGCATACCATTTACACAAATTGTTATGTCTACAGTTATACTCGCGCTTTTCATTTCATCAATTATGTTAATTAAAAAATATAAACATAAGGAAACTGTAAAAAAATTAACTTGGTTATTCGTAGGGGCTCTATTCCTACTATTATCTATTATTTTCATCCCACTTCTTACTTATTGTACAAGCTCACCATGGCGTACGATAAAAATATTTGCGGCAGATGTAGGTTTACTTACAAGTATTATAGTAATTTTATTAGCTGTGAACGGATTATTATCAATCTTTATAGGCATAAGACAGAAGAGTATATAAGGGTAAATAATTAAAGAAATATAATTCAAACGTTATAAACAGTTGACCCTCACACAATGTCATTGTTTAAGATAAAGTTGAGCTTCAAAGTAGATGTAACTTATAGGAGGAAATCATGTTTAAAATAGGGGATTTTTCAAAACTATCTTCCATTAGTATACGAATGTTGAGACACTACGATAAAGTGGAATTACTACAACCAGTAAAAGTCGATGAGCAGAGTGGATATCGATTTTATTCAGCAGACCAATTAAAAAAAGTAAATCAAATTCAAACGTTAAAAGCTATGGGGTTTAATATTGCTACTATTAAAGAAATAATAGAATGCGATAATATAGATACCATAAAAGAGAAATTTTTTAATCGTAGTGCTCAAGTTAAAGAAGACATGAATAACCTCCAAAAACAATTCCGTCTCCTCGAAGACTCAATGAAAATGATGAGAGAGGATGTTGTTGAGATGAATTATCATGTTTCAATAAAAGAAATTCCAGAAAGAACTGTAGCTAGTGTTAGAAAGATTATTCCATCGTATAATTGCGAAGGTGATTTATGGAGTATATTGATGCAAGAAATTCAAATGGGAAATATTAGTATTGACCATCCAAGTTATAGTATTGCGGTTTTCCATGATAGTGAATACAAAGAAAATGATGTAGATATAGAAATACAGCTAAGTATTCTTGGTAAGCACGAAAATACAAAAGATGTTGCATTTAAAAAGATTGAATCAACTCATGTAGCTTCCATAACAGTTAATGGAAGTTATGAACAGATGACAGCTGTAAATGAAGCTGCGGCAAAATGGATTGAGACAGAAGGTTACGAATTAGCAGGCCCAATGTTTAATATTTATCATGTGAGCCCAGCGATGGAATCGGATCCTAATAAGTGGGTTACAGAAGTTTGTTATCCAATAAACAAATAAGTAATAAAAAAAGGCATGTTTTATGCCTTTTTTATTTTATTAATATCTCAAAATATATAAATCTTTCTCTTTACAGTTTTCGTATCGGACTATATAAGGCAATAAAGACTTCAATTATTTTAGTAAAAGCAGCTAAAGCAAATATAAATACAGGATTGTAGGCTGAAATAATTCCACCTACTAATGCCCCCAATGGCATAGATAATCGTGTAAGTACACGAGAAAAACCTAAAACACGTCCTTGCAAATTGGATGGAACAGTTTCCTGCCGAATTGATGTAACAATCGTATTCCATGTGATATTACATGTCATCGCGATTCCGAAAGCAATTCCGGGAGCAAGCCAATATGTACTCCACAAAGCAAATGTTAACCCAAGCGCTCCTAAAAATAGGAGTAAAGGAATAAGTACACCACGTCGAAATTTCTTTTCTAAAGGAACGGCAATTAAGCTTCCTAAAAGCCCACCTATTCCTATTAAAGTATAATTATAGCCACTTTGTGCGGAGGTAAGATTTAATGTCGATAATAAATAATACATAAGTACACCTAAAACAGCACTTGCTCCAAAGTTACCTACCATAGCTTGAAGTGACAAAGCTATATTTAACCGATCATTTTTGAGCCATTTAAATCCATCAAACAAATCATTTAGTACATTTTGCAATGTTTTTTTATCAGTATTCTTTTTATTTAAGTTTTTCATAGAAGGTAATATAATCACAGCAATTAATGTAGCAATAAATGAAAGAACATTAATCCAAAGTACTTGAAAGCCGCCAATAAAAGATATGAAAAGCCCAGCTATGATTGGACCAAACAAACTAGCCAATTGATTAACCATTTGATATAAAGAATTAGCCTTCGTTAATGATGCACCTGCGATGTGTGGAATGACTGTAACTGTTGTTACATCAAAAAGCATGGACATAACTGCTAAGATAAAAGTAATTACGTATAAATGCCAGACTTCTAATATATGTAATGCATGTAAAATTGGTACGAGACTTACTAAAATAATATTGGTAATATCCGCCATCCAAAGTAACTTTTTTCGATCATATCGATCAACTAGTACACCAACTAAAGGGCCAAATAAAACGATTGGCAATACGTTAACAGCAAATAAAGAACTCATAATTACAGCTGAACCAGTTAATTGATAGGCAATCCAAGGCAGTGCAAAAGTATATAGTGAATCCCCGATTCGTGAAATGAGTAAACCAAAAATAAAAATCTTGTATTCTTTTGAAAAAGTTGTCTTGACAGTTAATCTTTGTTCTTGTACAAATTTCACAATTGTATGACCTCCCTTTTTTATAGAGGAACTTGAAAATAATCCGCCCAATACGTATTAAATATAGAATTCTGTAAGAAGTTGTTGAATCCTACTTTATAATATTGATTTTATATAAAATTGTAGGGAATAGAAATTAGGGCGGTTTTTATGCGAGGAGGCGGAATGATTCGAGAACAAAAAGGATTGCTAGATAAAGAGTTAATCTTACGACCTTTTCCACAACTTTTGTTTTAGCAGAACTAATAAAAGAGAATCCTATATTACTTCAGCAATGTTTAAATTAGCAACAAAAGCCACTGTAATAAGGGGCTTTTGTTGCTAATAATTTAATGATATGTGTACCCTCCATCTGGAAATAATACATTACCCGTAGTAAAACTATTTTGCATTAAATATAGAACAGTATGTGCAATTCCATTATTATGGCCAGGCCTTTTTACAAGAGAAAGAGATTTATAAGATTCATAAGCATTATCAAGAAATACCACCTAAAGTAGAATATAGCTTAACTGAACATGGAAAAACAGTCAGTACTGTTTTGGATAGTATGTGTAGTTGGGGAAGAAGACATTTAGAACATATAGTTAAAGGTAAACTATAAAATTGTTATGTAAACTAAATGTAGTGCGAAGTGAAATGTTGTTTTAATAATTTTTATTTTATAATATATAATTAAACAGTGTTGCAGGTTATAATACATGTTTAATTTATTTTTACAAAGGGGAAATTATAAGGTGAATGAATTAGAGTATAAAAGCTTTTATGATAAAGTAGGAAGATTAAATGGATGGGATTTTAGTAAAATAAAAAGTGAAACTGTAGGAGAAATATGGGACTTTTATGGAGAAGTAAAAGAAAGATGTAAACCATCAGACATTCTACTTGATGTTGGTACAGGTGGAGGAGAAAATGTACTTAACATAGCATCTTGGGCTAAATTGTTAATTGGAATTGATAATTCTAACGGCATGATTGAAACGGCACATTCTAACTTGAAAAAATCAGGTGTACAAAATGTTGAGTTTCTTCAAATGGGTTCTGAAGCTTTAACATTTCCGCATGCCCATTTTGATATTGCTTCAAGTTGTCATGCTCCGTTTCTAGCATCTGAGTTAGCAAAAGTAATGAAAAAGGGTGCCTTTTTCTTAACACAACAAGTAAGTGAGAATGATAAATTAAACCTGAAAGAAGCATTTGGCAGAGGACAATGCTTAGGTGAACGAGATGGCACTTTAAAAGAAAAGTATATGGATAAACTTATTAGTGCAGGATTTGATCTCGTGCAAGTACGCGAATATGATGTTACTGATTATTACAGTACGCCTGAAGATATTATTTTCTTATTAAAACATACACCTATTATTCCTAGATTTGGAGAAGAGGAAGAGGATTTTACTATTTTACAAAAGTTCATTGAAACAAATAGTTCTGAAAAAGGGATTCGTACGAATTCAAAAAGATTTATGATTATCGCTGTTAAATTATAATATATTTTAGTGTAAAAGCTGCTTTTCATTTAAAGAAAAGCAGCTTTTTGTGTGGAAAAGAATACAGGAAATACTTGAAAATAATAGAAATAAATAAAGTGTAAATCAAAATATGGAGGATAAATGTTTTGAAACGTTACTATATTAGCAATGAAAAAATAAATGTACATATTACTGAATGGGGGAATAATGACAAGCCCGTTATCTTTTGTTTACATGGATTAGGTAGTACGAGTTTAAGTTTTATAGAAATTGCTGAGGAATTAAAAGAAGAGTATAGATTTATCTCCGTTGATGCACCTGGATATGGTAAAACACCGCCATTTGAAAGAACAGAAGATTATGAGATGCAGAATTTAGCAAATTGGTTAAATGAAATAATAAATGAATTGAGAATCGAATACTTCTATTTTCTATCACATTCATGGGGAAGTTTTGTAGCGTTATTTTATTTGTTACATCATTCAGAAAAAGTACAAGGAAGTATTCTTATTGATGGTGAATATCAAACAAAAAGGCTTCAAGAAAAAACGTTGGAAGAAGAAATTGCTTATTATGAAAAGGACTTTGATGAATACGTTTTTAATAATTGGGACGAATTTTTCAAAAGTGAAAAAGAAGCTTATACTAGGTGGTCTTCATTGTTAGAAGTTGCTGTAAAGGACCTAGGGGGCGAAATGGATAATAAAGTATGGTGGCATGCCAGGGGGAATACAGCTAGTAATATAATAAGAGGTATGCATAAAGATGAAACGATAGATATATATGAGAAGCTGCCGGCTAATATTGTATTACTCCGAGCTACAGTTCCACAAGTTTGGGCGGATTATAGAGATAAGACAGTAAATGTTTTCAAAGAGAAAACTGATAGTATAGTAAAAGTAATTCCTGATACTACACACATGTTGCACTGGGATAAACCAGAAATTGTTATAGCAGAAATAAAAAATAATTGGAGCTAACATATTCATACTAAAGTTGTATTTTCTATATGAAAAATCCATCCTTCCGTTTGATTTTATCTATTTATAAGTGTAATACAATACGAATAGATAATAAGAAATGAGGGGGAATGTAAAGTGATTACACATATATCAGATATAAAATTACAAACGGTTTCCATAGAAGGGGTAAAACAAGTGTATAAGGACATATTATCTTTTCCAATAAAAAAAGAAACAGCATCCTTCATTCAATTTGAAGTAACACCTTATACAACAATTAGTTTTCAAGAAGTGTATGAACCAATTGTACCTGCACATTTTGCTTTTGAAATTTCATATTCAAAATTTCATGAAACAGCAAGATGGCTTGAGGAGTCTGGATTACTCATTGCGAAATGGAAAGATGGTCATATAATTGATGAAGAGGATGGTCGATTCAATTTATACTTTAAAGACGGAGATGGAAATCTACTCGAAATTATCGCGCATAGTTATGTTAAAGAAGATGTATTAGTACCGCAGTCACCTTTAAACATTTTATATGTAAGGGAAATTGGTCTTCCTGTTAAAAGTGTACCTATTTTTAGGGAATGGCTGAAATCAAATCTAAATATGAAAACGATGGAAGACGGGGATATTTTTAACTTTGTAGTTGGTGGCACTGCTTATGTCGTCGCAACTTGGTGGCAGCGACCTTGGATTCCAATCGCGATGAAAGCTCTATCACCGAAAGTACACGTTTCTTTCGGAACACCAGACGTCGTATTTTTACAGCGAATCCAAAATAACTTTAAGAAAAATAGTGTATCATTTGAATGTAAATGTAATGAAGTATCATTTATTGAGCAAGGATATACATTTTCAATTGTGCATACATCAGAGTTTCATTCTGATATTCCTAAACAATTAAACTTACCGCTTTCTATTTAAGGATGGAAAGCGGTAAGTTTTTTGTATATTCGTGAAGAAGGTTTTAGCTAGGATTATAGTGAATTTAAAGAGGGGTATAAGGTGTTATTTTAATTTATGTTAAGGGGAGAAATGAAGTGGTTTTAGGTAATCCAATTGCAAAAGGGAATACAGCAGAAATTTATTTAACTGATGATAAGGTTGTAAAATTATTTAAAGATTACCTCCCAGATACAGAGTCTATGAATGAAGCAAAAAAACAAAAATATGCTTATTCATGCGGGCTGCCAGTTCCAAACGTATTTGAAGTGACAAAGATACACGATAGACAGGCAATTATTATGGAATACGTAAAAGGGGACAGTGTTGGTGATCTCCTACTTAATAATTTAAATGAGGCAGAGCGTTATATCGGACTTTGTGTTAATGAGCAAAAAAAGATCCATGCTATACGTGTGAATACAGATGAAATGGAGTTAATGAGGAAAAGGTTAGAGCGTCAAATTAAATCTGTACATAAATTGGATGAAAGCAAAAAGAAGAATATATTACAAAAATTAGATTCTATTACATTTGATTTTAGGCTATGTCATGGAGATTTCTATCCATTTAATTTGATTTTGAGTAAGGAAGAGAAAGTGAAAGTTATAGACTGGGTAGATGCAAGTTCAGGTGATATTCGCGCAGATGTATTTCGAACATACTTGTTGTACTCACAATCTTCGGTAGAATTAGCTGAGATGTATTTACATATATATTGCAGTCGTACCGGCTTATCAAGAGATGAAGTTTTTCAATGGGCTCCTATTATTATTGCAGCTAGATTTTCTGAAAAAGTATCACCGCAAAATGAAGTGTATTTGAAAAGATTATTGAATCAGTATTTATAAGTCATAAAAAAGGCTGTCAGCAAATTAATAAATGCTGTTGTTTAACCAAAGTTTCCTTGTAGTTAAACAACAGCATTCTTAAATATTGATATAGGTATACTTATTTTCGATCTTCATCCTATAAAGGTTCATAATCCGTACTTGTTCCTCCGTTAATTCTTCTTTATCCCAATACATATGCATTAAGCTATATTCAAAAATCTCCTTTAATTTAATAAATAATGGAAACTTGTCTATCATCTCTTTTGGTAGTTCATTTTCCTCTTGGTAGCCTTCAAATAGTGCTTTTGTAATAGAATGTTCATAGTCAATGATATTCCCATTTCCAGAAAATGAATATTCTATCGCACTATAAATAGGAACGGCTAAATCGAATATGTAAAAATGTTTTTGGACTGAATCCAAGAGAATACCAACGAACAACATGCTTATTCAATCATTTGTTAAACTCAATATAAATAAAGAAGGGGAGTTCAAAATGAATATTTCTAGAAAATTAGAGGTTGAACAGTTACGTAATAAGAATAGTGAGCTATTTGATAAAGATGTACTTAACATATTGAATGGTCAAATGATGTATGAAGAATTTAAAACGGAGGAGCTAATGGGTGAGTCTGATTATGCCCCATTTAACGAGGCCATGTGTGTAAATAGCGCTACTGCACAAGTTTTTGATGAAGAGTTTATTAAAATAAGAGCAGAAGGTCATAACAGTTCAGTCGAAAATTATGCAAAAAAAGTTATAGATCCGTTAGAAAATCTATTTGCGAAAAAGTATAAATGTATTGTTTTATGGTTCGGTGAAGATATGTTTTGCCAAATGAATCTACTTACTTTACTTTCATACCTTGAGCAGTCGTGCTATGAAGGGAAAGTATACTTAAATAGTTTCAGGGAGGATGAATTTAAAGTAAATCAAATTGAACTTGAATTGGGGGATTATTCTACTATATACAATGAAGTATTAGTAAACCATAAAAAGACTTATCATAAAGTACCACCTGTAATGTATCAAGCTATAGATTTATATTTAGAAATGCTAAAAGAAGATAATATCGTAATGAAATTCATCTCTAAAAATAAAGGTTTATCAAATCAAGAATTATTAACAAAGTTGTTTTATCTTTTTCCAACAATCGGATATGGTGATACTCAGTACATAGAACTGATTAATAAAATGAAGAAGAAAACTACACCTAAAATATAGGTGTAGTTTTCTTCTTATAATTGCTCAAGTAATTCTAATTCTTTTTCTACAAATAGCATTAGTTCTTTAATGGTTTCACCAGAGAAATCAAAACGAATACCGGCTGCATCATATACTTCTTTTATAGATTGCGAGCTTCCTAGTGATAATGCCTTTTTATAATTTTCTAGTGTTTGCTTAGGATCCTCTTTATATTGTTTATACATTTGTAATGCCCCAAGTTGGGCAATCGCGTATTCAATATAATAAAATGGTACTTCAAAAATATGGAGTACAGGTAACCAACTCGTTGCTATCCAGTTTTCGTAGCCATCAATATGTATGACGCTAGATTGATAATGTTTTTGAAGTTGTAAGTATTTTTCATTTCTTTCTTCAGAAGTATGAATTGGATTTTCATACAGCCAGTGTTGAAATTGATCTACAATAAGCATAATAGGTAAATATGAAATAACATCTTTAAAGAAGTTAATTTTTGCTTGTTTTAAATCTTTTTTGTCTGTATAGAAGGTATCCCAATAATTAAGCGAGAATAACTCCATTGTCATACTGGCTAGTTCAGCTGTTTCAGCTGGAATTTCTATATACTGTCGTAATTCTAATGGTTTTATGAGTTCGTTATGAATACTATGACCCATTTCATGTATAAAAGTGATAATATCATCTTGTGTATAATTTAAGTTCATAAAAATATAAGATAATTGTGAAGCTGGTAAGTACTCACAAAAGCCACCAGCTGCTTTTCCTTTGCGGCTTGTTAAATCAAGACAATTGTGTTTATACATTCGGTTTAAAAGTGCTGAAAATTCAACATCTAGTTTATTAAAGATATGAGTGCTCTTTTCAATTAAATCATTTTCATTTGCAATAGGTTTAAGTACTTTTTGATCTGGAGTTACAGCTGATACATCCCAAGGGCGAAGTGTATCTACTTGCAGTTTTTCTTTTTTCTCTAGCATTATTTTATCTTTAAGAGGCACAACATACTTACGTATGGATTCGGCTAGTTCATAGCAATCTATCGCTGAATAATCAAAACGCTCGTATTTTTTGAACATATAATCGCGATAATTCTCTAGTTGAATATTTTTTGCTTTTTGATGACGAATTTCAATTAATTGATTTAATATGTTTTGGAGTTCTTTTTCAACAGATAAAAATTGTTCAGAAATAATGGTTTTTGCCTTTTTACGGATGTCACGATTCGAATCTTGTAAGTAGGATTGTAATTCTGTTATCGTTTTTTCTTCTCCGTCCCAAATTCCACTTAATCCTCCAGTGATTTCAAAGTACTCTGTGACTAATTTATCTTCCTTTATTTCTAATTCGATATTTTCCTCACAAAATAACTTTTGAGCATTTTTTATTTTTGCATCTAACAAACCATATACGTTAGAATCTAATTCCATTCGAAAAGGTGACTCTAAATATTTATTATCCAATAAATTTTGGTACCGCTTTAAAAGAGGCTTTACAAATTGTTGATCATGTTCAAAAGTATCCTTTATTTCTTCATCATCCGTATTACATTGAAAGGCGATGTAATGTGATCTTAATTGTTCTTCGATTTCCCAAATTACTTTTGACTGCTCTTTTAACCAATTTTCAAGGTCTAGTTTTGAAGAAATCATCTTATTTAATAAAGTCGAAAGAGTTTTTTCCAATTGTAGTACATTACTAATATCAATCGTATTTACACGTTGCATTATATATCCCTCACTTTTTATTTATTCATAGAGATATTCTATTTATTAATTGTAATTCCCTTGTTAAGTGGGGAAAATGTGAAATAATGTTAAATTTAATAATTATAGAAGGTATTTATATGTCAAAGTAAAAAGTTTATCGTAAATGAAAATGTGTGGAGGGGTGCTACATGAGAAAGGGAACAAAGGTACTTGTATTTTTAATTCCATTTGCTTTATTATGTGCCTGTGAGAATGAGATTGAAGATGCTAAAAGTGAAGATTCTATAGTGATGGATATTGCTACAGCAGCGGTAAAGGAGGAATCTTTTTTTAGTGCTGCTATATGGGATGAAAAAGCAAGAATAGTAGATTTAGAAATTGCTGATAGCGAAAATGCTAACGAAATAAAAAAAGAAATTAATAAAAGATTGCAAATTCAAGGTATTATGTCCTATAAAGTAAATATATCTCAAAGAAACAAAGAGATTGTAAATGCAGAACATAGATGGGAGTTAGTTTTTGGACAGATATTTGATGACGTATTCAGGAAGAATGGATATGAAGGGTTTGGGATTCAGCAAATAAATTATAAAAAGAATCAACCTGTTACCATTGATATAAAAACTAAGATTAGCGATGATGAAGTAGGGGCGAGAGAACTTGGACAGAAAATAGAAAAAGAAGTTGAAGGGGTACTTAAAACAGAAGCAGTAAAGAAATGGATTGAAAATGATTCATACGCTATTGGGATTTACGATATAGATGATCGGAAAATTAACTAATTGAGGAATGAATGCTATATGAATATAAAATCGATATAATTAAATAGAAAATTGCTGAAGGAGGTGTAATATGTATAAGTATTTACATATTTTAAACGACATAGAAAATATGATTCAAAATGGAGAAATAAATGAAGGAAAGAAATTACCGTCTATACGGTCACTCGTTACGCAATATGAATGTAATAAGGCGACAGTTATACGTGCGCTTCATGAATTAGAAAAGCGTCATATTATATATTCTGTCCCTCAAAGTGGATATTACGTTGTTAAGAAATCTGGGAGTACCATAGAAAATAACGAGATAATTGATTTTGCTTCCTCAGCACCAGATCCAGATGTTTTCCCATATTTAGATTTTCAACATTGTATTAATAAGGCTATTGATACGTATAAAAATGATTTGTTTGTATATGGAACGCCGAAAGGGTTACCATCTTTAATACCAGTTATTCAAAAACAACTAGCAAATTATCAAGTCTTTACAAAAGAAGAAAATATTTTTATAACGTCAGGTGTTCAGCAGGCACTTGCTATATTAACTTCTATACCATTTCCGAATGGAAATGAAACTGTATTAATTGAACAACCAACATATCATCTATATATTGATTATCTAGAAATAAATAAAGTTCCTGTAATCGGTATTAAACGTACGAATGAAGGTATCGATTTGAATGAATTGGAGCAAATATTTCAAACCGGAAAAATAAAATTCTTCTATACGATACCGAGATATCATCATCCGCTTGGAACGTCTTATTCTAAAGATGAGAAAGAAAAAATCACACTATTGGCTAAGAAATACAATGTATTTATAGTGGAAGATGATTATTTAGCAGATTTAGAAACTGATTCAAAAGCAGATCCGTTATATAGCTTGGATAATTGTAGTCATGTCATATATTTGAAAAGTTATTCGAAGATTATTTTTCCAGGTTTACGGGTTGGAGTTGCGGTCATCCCACGATCCATTGCAAATGCTTTCTATACATACAAAAAAATACTAGATATTGATAGTCCGATGATTTCTCAAGCGGCTTTAGAAATTTATATAAAGAGTGGTATGTTTGAACGTCATAAAAGTAAAATTAATTCTTCCTACTACAATAGATCAATAAAACTAGCAGAAACATTAGAAAAAGTGCAAAATAAAAATTCATCATTATTTACATATAATAGACAAAACACACTTGGAATACACACTTGTTTAGAAATGCAGAAAAACATAGTTACAGAAACACTTATACAAAAATTAGGTGACATTCAAATAAGTGTCGATACTATTGATAAGAATTATATGAGGGATTTTCCTAAAGAAAAACTATTAAAATTAAATGTTTCGAATGTAAAAGAAGATAAGATTGAAGAAGGTATTCGTAAAGTAATTGAGGAAATCAAGCAATCAAGACAGTTGGATTTTCAGTTTAGAAAGGAATAATTTGAATTAGGAGGTTTGTTGTGAGATTGTTTTACAATTAGTTACTCCAGATGGAGAAGCCTATATGAGGAAATATGATAGGAAGCATATACCAGAGGTTATAAAGCTGAATTATAAAAGTTGAATAAAATGAAACGATTACGGAGAAAAGTAGCAGTTGTGGCCGGAGCAACTATATATGTAACTGAATAACTATATGTTTTTTAAGAGCACTCTTAGCAAAAAGTGCTCTTTTTCATTAATGTAAATATTTACTTAGCATCTTTTTAAAATGATTTTTATCATAATTTACATATTGCGTAGCTGTATTTCGTATTGAATCTCCCGCGTAAAATCTTTCGTACAATTCGTGTCTAGATCCTAATGGGCTTCCGATGATATCCCAGGCTAACTTAAATAATTTTGTACGTTGTTCGGCATCTATATTCGTTCCATTAAAGTATTTTTTCAATAAATCAGCTATCGGACTCTGGAAGTCATTCGAGCTCGAAGGAAGTTGAATGAACCCACCTGCTCCAATTAATTGTAAAATTTCTATTGCACGGGGATAATATTTGGAACCAAGATTCCTTGCAGTTTCAATATATTTAAAGTTCGGCAAATAAGTTTTTGTTTCATTTGTAGTACCTTCAACTTCTGCAGCAATTAAAAGTGCGCGAATTGTTTCGATTTGCATAATTAATTCCCCAAGCTTCTCTTGAACATGCAAATAAGTAGTAGCACCAATCGCTTCAGCAATTTCATAAGCAATTGCAGTTATAAATTCTAGCTTTACTACTAATCGTACAATTGCTTGGTGATAAGCTAAACTACTAGAAGCTATATCTGACTTTATTGCCCATAACGCTTCAGGGTTGTTATATAGTAAGACACGTTCCCATGGTACAAATACATTATCAAAGATTAATAGTGCATCCATTTCATCGTACTGTGAGCTAAGAGGGGAATCAACTGTAATTGAATGTGTATTCGCAAATGGTTCTCTACAAACCATATGTAATCCAGGAGAATTGGCTGCCACAATGAGAAAGTGAGCTAAATCTTTTTGAGTATCAGTCAGTTTTGCTAATGGATAGATTAATAAATCATTTGAATAAGGAGAAGCAGTACCAATCATTTTAGCACCACTTAAATAAATTCCGTCAGAAGTTTTCTTCGTAACTCTTAGTAATCCTAAGTCATTTGTATTCAACATTGATTCTGTAGATCGATTTATTTGTGGATCACGTTGAACTACGCTTAAGAACAAGTGATTATCTCTCGCTTCTTCATAATAAGATGTAATTTTATCTGGAAACTGTACATCGAATTTTTTATAAAAATATTTTGATACGTACCAGCCGGTAAGTCTCGATCTTGCGTAATCAGATAGTCTACTCATTACACCGTCTGTAGCATAACTCCACGTTTCAAAAGCGGTTCTCCTCATTAATAATTCGTTATAGGAATTCGGAATTAAAAAGGCTGTATGGACAAATTCTTTCGTTTTTGGGCTAACATATCCAACAGAATCTCTTCGTATTGGATCATCAAACAATGAAAATAAATTAGAAATGGTACTTAATGTTCCTGCAAAATGTTTGTCTGTAGTTACATCTACTTTTTGTCCATAGAGCCAAACGTTACGACCATCTTGTAAGCTCTTTATATAGTAATCTTTCAAATTTTGCATATTTCCTCCTTCTAAAGACTATTCATATATTTGGACATCTTTTAATGGTGGGGAATATACGTGGAAAGTTATTACTGCCGAATCTGTTATACATTTTATGCACAGTATCTTTTTTTACTGTGAAAATATTTCCCTCTGTAAACTCTTCAATCCGCTCGCTATTATTTTCGTACGTTATATTTTGTAGCGTACCATTGACTATTAGTATACATCCTACAGATATTCCGTGATCGTGCACAAAAGTCTTTGCTTTGCTGGGGAAATTTAATACTAAAATCTCTACAAATTCAGACTGATAGATAACGTTCCGTCCGTATTCAAGATTAACTGGTGAAGTAATAAAAGGAGATATTTTATGAAGTGAAATATTTAATGATTGAATAACGTGTATTAAATTGACCGTATCGTAGTTACATAGGTTATTAAACGTTTTTTGTATGTTATGAATCAATTGCATGTAAAACTTCCTCCTAAGCATGTACAGTAAAAGAAAACCTAATCTAATATTATATAGAGCGTATTGAATTACATAATATTGTATTGAAACATTTCCAAAAAGTTACTTCTTTTACTTAGGAAGTTCATTTAATTTGAAAATTGCGGTAATTAGTTCCGTTAAAATGATATGCTTGAACTATATGTTTTTTATCCCGTTAAATCCCGACTGGTGAGGGCTGATAATCAGTGGAGGATGAACAACCCCCCCACTGATTAAAGTTTCACTTTATTGGAAAGGTGATGAAATAAATGGCAGTTCTTTTAGTGGAAAATCTATATCAAATGTCTATTGTTTTACTGATTTTATGTTCATTTTGTTTTTATAGATATTTAAAGAAAATAAAAAAGGAAAGAAAGCTTACAGGTTTTGAAATTACGATGTATATCGTTACGCAACTTGCGTATTTCATTTGGGCGGCAACAACTTTTCTTAAAATGTTATCAGAATAGTAATCTTAAAGTGTTAGATGCTGAACAGTAATGTACAGGAGCAGTAACGGTATAAACGTGGGCAAGGGTAATTTCTCTAGTGGGTAAATAAATATAGTCGATAACTAGATGGATAACAATATTACTTATAACATCTTTATAAAAAGAGAGGATATAAATGGAACAATATAAATTAATTTTAAAAGGGCCTAAACAACTCAAGTGGGAAATAAATGAAATTAAGGACATACAGGACGATGAAATTATCGTTAAAACAATCGCAGGAGCGATAAGCATTGGGGCCGAGTTACCACAGTATAATGGATCCGATGTTACGGAAACGAATCCTTTTTATCCAAGAAAAACTGGATATGAAAGTTATGGTGAAGTGATTCAAGTTGGTAATAAAGTAACACATGTAAACGTAGGTGATAAAGTAGTTTCTTTTTATGGACATGAAACGATAGGGATAGTTAAGGGGCATAAAGTAATCCGAGTGCCTAGTTCTATACAACCTAAAGTTGCTTTATTATCTATTCTTTCGTGTGATGCCGCTAAAGGAGTATTGAAACTAAACCCGCGACAGGATGAAAAAGTACTTATAACTGGAATGGGAGTTATTGGTTTACTCGCTTGTAATTTCTTAAAATACTATGTAGGCATTGAGCACGTGGATGTTGTTGAGCCTAATAAAAATAGAAGAGATTTTGCAAAGAAGTTTGGTGCGAAAAACATATATGATTCAGAAGAGAAAATAATAGAAACATATAATTATGGTTTTGAATGTTCTGCTACAAATAGTGGGTTCCATACTTTGCAAAAAACTCTTAAAACTAATGGTGAAATATGTATACTGTCTGATGGTAATATAGAAGAACTAACATTAACTGCTAACTTTTATCAGAAAGAATTGCAAATCATTGGATCAAGTGATGGATCCGATTATCAAAAGCATGCAGATTGGTTTTTTGAAGAAATAGGAAAAACACCATTTATAGAAGAGATCTTTCAACATGAAATACATTATACTTCACTCATAGAATGCTTTGATGAATTGAGTTTAGGGATAATTAAACCATTAAAAGTATATGTTTCATATGAATAACGAAAAAAATGAGTAAATATTTGTCACATACCTTACAAATGTTTCGTCACATTTATGATTACTAAATGAGGAGGAACATATATGAAAATATTTGTAGCAGGTGCAACTGGTGTAATAGGACGTTCTTTATTACCACTGTTAATAAAAAATGGGCACACGGTGTTTGCGATGATCCGTACTACTTCGCAAGTAGAAGCAATGAAAAAGGTTGGTGCCATACCAGTAATAGCTGATGTATTTAATAGAGAGGCTGTATTTTCTGTATTAGAAGAAACAAATCCCGATATAGTTATTCATCAATTAACGTCATTGTCATCATGGAATTTTGAGGATAATGCAAAAATTAGAACAAAAGGCACTCGTAACCTTGTCGATGCAGCTAAAAATGTAGGGGTACAGAAAATAATCGCTCAAAGTATTTCATGGGCGTATGAACCAGGGGATACATTTGCGACTGAAAAAGATTCACTACATATTACTGCTTCCGCGCCTCGGCAAGTCACTGTTAATGGCATATTAAAATTAGAAGAAGCTGTTACTGAGTTACCTGAATCGGTTATACTTCGTTATGGCACATTATATGGACCAGGAACATGGTATGCGGAAAACGGATTAATAGCAAATCAAGTTCGTAATAATGAGATTATCGCATCAGACGGGATAAGCTCGTTTATACATGTCGAAGATGCTGCAAGAGCTACTATGCTAGCCCTTAATTGGCCTTCAGGAATCGTAAATATTGTAGATAATTATCCAGCAACTAGTAAAGAATGGTTACCAATATATGCAGCAGGGATAGGGGCACCTAAGCCTAAAGTTCAAGATGGGAAAAATAGTTGGGAAAGAGGAGCTTCCAATAATAAGGCACGTAAAGAGTATGGTTGGATACCTTTATTTCCATCATGGTCTGAAGGATTTAACAACTTAATAGGTAAGTAAAACACAACTTTAATGGGAATGATAGTAAAATACAACATTAAAGGATTGGGCTAATATGAATATAATTTGGGAAAGTATTATATTAACTCTTACTGGAATAATTGTTTTGAAAATGACAGGTAGTACATCTGTTAGCCAAATGACAAGAGCTGAAATCATTATAGTTGTATCAATTGGCCGTATTATTGTAGAACCTGTATTAAGTAGAAAAGTAGTCCCATCTATATTTGCGGCTATCATATTTGCAAGTATATTACTTATCATTCATTTCTTTGAATTAAAATCAAGGAAGTTGGAACAATTTTTAAATGGAAGTAGCATTATAATTGTTGAAAACGGAGAGATTTTAAAAGAGAATTTGATGCAGGCAAAAATGTCGGAGCAACAACTATATATGCAATTAAGAGAAAAAGGGATCCATGATGTAAAGAGTTTACAGCAAGTTACAGCGGAACCGAATGGGCGTATTGGTTATCGATTAATAAAAGAAGCAGAACCAATAACTTTAGAAATGTTAGAAAAAGTATTAGATCGGTACAATATAAAAAGATAATTTCTTATGTGAAATGCCAATATACAATTGAATTATTGGCATTTTTTATTTTTTCTAAATGTAAAAGTTAATATTTAGAATAGATATTCAGCCAATCTTTAAATTAGATATAGGCTTATTAATATGCTATATTCAATGGAGCTATAGTGACTGTGGTGAAAAAAGCAGCGTTAAAATGAATAGGTCTTTCATGTGATATTAAACATGAGATAAGAATAAGGAGATAGAAACATAATGGAATTTTGGGAATCAAGTTTTATTGAAAAACAAACGATGTGGGGATTGGAACCTACAGAATCTGCAATTTTGACAAAAGATTTTTTTATTGAAAAGAACGTTAAGGATATATTAGTTCCGGGTATTGGTTATGGAAGAAATGCAAAGGTTTTTATCGATAATGGTATAAATGTAACAGGTATTGAAATTTCGAAAACAGCGATCGATTTAGCAAGAGAAAACGGACTAGAAGATGTTAGTATGTATCACGGTTCAGTAAACGAAATGCCTTTTGATAATAAACTGTATGATGGGATATTTAGTCATGCACTTCTTCATTTGTTGAATGGACAGGAAAGAGAGAATTTTATTGAAGATTGTTATAATCAGTTAAAACCAGGCGGATATATGGTTTTTACAACTGTTTCTAAAAAAGCTCCCATGTACGGAAAAGGAAAACAGTTGGATAAAGATTATTATGAGATAATGGAAGGTGTAAAAATGTTCTTCTATGATTCTGAATCTATAAAAAAAGATTTTAATCAATATGGATTAGTACAAGTTTCGGAAATTGATGAACCAAATAAGAACATGGCAAATAAACCTCCAATTAATTTTTTAACGATAAAATGTAAGAGAGAACTATAATTAAAAGTTATTAAGAATTATTAAAGATGTTTATATATTGATTATGCACAAATAAAAAGGACAAGCATATAATAGAAGTACCTATTAACTTTAAGTAACCTTAACTTTCTTTAATAGGATATCTCAAAATCCCCAAAAAGAGCACTTGCGGAAACAAGTGCTCTTTTATTTGGAATTTTAAACCATAAATGTTGAATAAAATGTTAAACTGAAAAGAGCAATTTTTGTAATTAAAACTGTAGTATATGAATGGAGTGTTATTGAATGCAAACAAGAAAAGCCTATCTATATGTATTTGACACGATGTCTGATTGGGAGTACGGACATTTAATTGCTGAACTTAATACAGGGAGATATTTTAAAAAAGATGTAGCGCCTTTTAAAGTAGTCACAGTTGGAATAAATAAAGAAATGGTTATTTCAATGGGGGGCTTGAATATAAAGCCGGATATTTCCCTAGATGAATGTATCCTTGAGAGTAACGATCTATTAATTTTACCTGGAGGGAATACTTGGAGTGAAGAAATACATAAACCTATTTTGCAAAAAGTTGATGAGGCTTTAAAACTTGGTACAATTGTGGCTGCCATTTGCGGTGCAACTATAGGTCTTGCAAATTACGGTTACTTGGATTCTATAAATCACACAAGCAATAGTTTAGAGTATATGAAAATGGTTTGTCCTACTTATAAAGGAGAAAATTTTTATAAAGAGGGACCTGTATCATCCAGTGAAAACCTTATTACCGCATCGGGTGTAGCTCCTCTAGAATTTGCCATGGAGGTATTGAGAAAATTAGATGTATTTGCGCCAGATACACTTCATTCATGGTATAAATTGAATGAGACTCATGAAGCGGAATATTTCTTCCAGTTAATGAATTCAATTAATAGCTGATTAGTATTTCGAATGAAAATTATATTTTAGATGATACGAAAACTAATAACGAAATAATATTATGAAGATAAAAGGTAAGGGTATTCCTATGAATATATGAGAAAATATCCTTACCTTTTATAGTATTATTTCTGAAAGGCAAAAGTAATAGCATTTGTTTTTAATTGAATGTGTCTTTCATTACGAACTATATTATAAGCTAATTCTTTTATTTCAACTTTTACTTCTTTCCATCCTTTATAAATACTTTTTAATAGATGTATCATTTCATCAGTTGGGAGATTAATTTCAATTAAAGCTTCTAATTCTTCATTCGTTTTTAAAACAATTTCTTGTATGTTAGAGTTAATAATTAAACAATTAATACCGCCGTTTTTTGTCCCTTGTTTCATAGAATGGAGCACTTTTTTAAAATCTTCTTTTGATTTAACATGCTCTAAACTTGATACTGCAACGATATAATCATAAGCGTTAGAGTCAATATGATAGTTTTCAATTTCTGCTTGTTCTGTTTTTATAGCCTCGAATACATCATGTTCTTTACTATAAATTTTTAGCTTTGTTAAAGCGGAATCAAGTAAATCAACACATGTAACAGTGCCATTATAATTTTTTATTATTTGTGCAATTGGAATGCTATTTCTACCGATGCCAGAGCCAAGATCAAGTACTTGCAAGTTGTTTTGTCCTTCAAAGTGATCCATCAAGTCCATAACTGTTTTAACCGGTTTGTACAGCCAAGAGCCAATTTCAAATAGTTTATATTGTTCATAGCAAAGGTCGTGATATTTCTTTTCTTCTTGTCTTATGTATTCGATACGGTTCATATTGTTTCAGCCCCAATATTTTTATTGCAAAATGAATAGGTGGGACAGCCTTTAACATTTGTTTGAATTCGAAAAATACCACCAGCATGTGGATACTCTTTTAATTCGTCATCAGTCATTCTTGTTCTGGCTGTTGTGATATATAAATCTGTTAAATTAGGTCCTCCAAATGTACATGATGTTACATATAAAGCTGGAATTGGAATGCTTAATATTTTTTCTCCAGTAGAGGGATTCCATCTAGTTATTTTTGAACCTCCCCAATGTGCAATCCATAAACAGCCGTCTTCGTCAATTGTCATACCATCAGGTAGACCATCATTTTCAGAGAAAATGATTACATCAATTGGATTATGAATGTCTCCAGTACGTATATTATATTGATAGCGAACCACTTTTTTAGTAGGTGTATCTATAAAGTAAAAGTATGTATGATCAGGTGACCAAGCAATTCCATTTGATGTATTTACATGTGAAACTTTTTTCTCTACACTTAAATTATGATGTAAACAATACAAGGAACCTGCAGCATTCATACCGTATGTATCTGTAGAACCTGCCCAGAAACGACCAGCTGGATCACATTTTCCATCATTGAAACGATTTTCTATTAAATGTGGTTCAGGGTCAAAAATATGTGTCAGTTTTTCGGTATTTATATTAATAGAATAAAAGCCTTTTTCCATAGCTAAGAGTAGTACATCCTCTAAATATGGAACAACACAGCCGATTTGTTGATTGAGTGCAATTACTCGGTTCGTATTAGCGGTAGGATTGTATATGCATAATTTTCTCTCCATAATATCAACCCAATATAAAAGTTGCTTTTTTTCATTCCAACATGGTCCTTCAGCTAAACTTGCTTTAGCATCTAAAACTAATTCTATATTACTGAACAAGATGTTCACCTCGCGTTATAAGATATTAATATAATTCGATAAGAATAGAGGTAAACCTTTTAGTCAAAGGATATTAAAATTTATGCTGTAGAAAAATGACCTTCTCACAAGTGATTAAAAAAGTGTATAAACAAGGAGAGGAAAATGCATATGATGTTTTATGAGATTGTTTGCTTTTCTTGTAAGAATATATTTCGTGTTTACGAGGGCAGTGAAAAATATAAGCGATTTAAAGAAAAACCAAAAGGGGTATATTGTTGTGATGAGTGTAGTCACAAAATTCAATTAGAAGCGATAAAGAATTTTTTTAGGTAATTAAACTAAAATTCCGGAAATCATAACTTAATTTTTATTTTAGAAGATTTTTTAAGAATAATGTCTAAATATAGAATGTAAATAAAGATGAAGTATACACAAAACAATTCGTTTAATCGATAAGTATATATTATGAAAATTGAGTTAGAAATAAAAACGGCAAGCTAGAATTCGCTTGCCGTTTTTTTATAGTTTTGTATGTATTTGTATACCTTTTGCTTTTTCTTTTTCGTTCTTTACGCGTACAATTAAATTATAAGATCCAGATTTTGGTGCTTCAAAAGAAAGTAAACCTTCTTTTTGAGAAGTGACTTCTTCTTCGTAAATGACCTTATCGTCTTTAGTGATTTGTAATAAAATTGTACCCTCTTCAACGGTTGCATCAAAAGGAAATTGTACATTTCCTTGTTCAGTTTTGATCGTTTGTACATCGTAATACCCTTTCAGGGAGCCAATGTTTAAAGTTGTTTCGCCGTTTTTTTGAACCTTGGTGACTTTTACTGCTGTATTACCACATGCGCTTAATAATACAACAAGAGTTAGAATGAGAAATAAACGTAGTAATTTCATAGTGATCCCCTTTTTATCATTATAAAATTTTTCCAATGCGTAAATTAGTTTATCATTTTTTTATAAACAAATATATACATTAAAACTAAAAGTTGTTATTTAGTGATAACCTCTTATATACCATTTGGTTTCTATTAGTCTAAGAAACTTCAGTACATGTTGAATATTCGATTAATAAAATGTTATAGGAGTTAAATATTTTATCTTACTATTAGATTACTTGAATGAAAAGAAAACACCGAAAGTATATATAAAAGCAGGTACTTTCGGTGTTTTCTTTTTTACTATCGTGAATACATTTTTGGACATTCATCACCACTTGGTTCATAAAAACAATGGCTTTTAAACTGTCCTACAAATGGCTGATTATACCATTCAGGTGGACAAGCTCCAACTGGACGGAAATACCAAAGAGCCCATCGTGCAGGCCAGCGCCATTCACCTTGTAAAACTTTTCGTGCAATTTCTTTTTCTGATTCACGAGCGCGTTGATAAAAATATCCATATTGTACTGCTTCAAATCCGCCGGGGCTTTGATATACAGCGTCGCGTACGGTACGGAGTTGTTTAAAATCTAAGCAATCACAAAATACACGGTTTACTACAACGCATCCAACTAACTCCTCACCTTGGCGACCTTCGCCTTCAGCTTCAGCACGAATTAAACGAGCTAGTAAATCAACATCACTTTCGTTGTATGGAATAAGGGGCATAGTGATACCACCTTTCTGTTATAGTAAAGAGTGTATGTTATAAAACAATCTGCGTGCTTTTTTACATAAAAATAACATTTAATTTTAAGAGGAGCTTGTATAAAAAGAGCTAATTAGTAATAGTAGATAAATATAAAAGGGAGAGGTATTATGTATCGAATTCATAAAGACCATATCATTTACTCAATGTCACCAGAAAATAAGCCTTGTATGGAAGTGGAAATTGGGAGCAGTCTTGTATTTGAAACATATGATTGCTTTGAAAATCAAATCGATTCTGAAGATGTTGTGTTTCAAGAATTAGATTGGAACCGAATTAATCCAGCGACTGGACCTGTATATGTTAAAGGAGCAGAACCTGGCGATATATTAGCCGTAACGATTGAAAAGATTAAAATTGCAGAGCAGGGCGTTTTAACTACAGGTGCAAACCTTGGTGTAATAGGGAATGAGTTAAATGAAAATACAGTGAAAATTGTCCCAATACATAATGAACATGTTTTGTTTTCAAGTGAACTACAAATCCCGATTAATCCAATGATTGGGGTAATTGGTATTGCACCGAAAGAAGAGAGCATTTCATGTGGCACACCGCATGATCACGGCGGGAATATGGACTGTAAAGAAATTAAAGAAGGAACAACATTACTACTACCAGTTAATGTCCCAGGAGCACTATTAGCGTTAGGTGATTTACACGCAGCAATGGGGGATGGTGAAATTGGGGTTAGTGGAGTAGAGGTTGCTGGTGAGGTAACTGTAACAGTTCAAATTATAAAAGGGAAAAAATGGCCACTACCAATGGCTATTCAAAAAGAAAAAGTAATGACGATTGCTTCAGAAAAATTGCTAGATGATGCAGCAAATCGTGCTGTACGTAATATGGTGACATTTTTACATGAAGAATTAGCAATGTCTAAAGCTGATGCAACGCTTTTATTATCGGCAGCAGGTAATTTAAAAGTTTGCCAAGTTGTGGATCCGTTGAAAACGGCGCGTATGGAATTAGGGATGGATTATGTGGAGAAACTAGGATTTACTTTTAGTAAATTTCATATTAAATAGATAAGGGACGAAAAAGGATACTTTTGTATAAAAGCATCCTTTTTTAATTTACGGATTTTGTGAAAAGAGGTAGTATTTATTTTATATAAGTATATTTGAGATTGTGGATTAAAAAGGAGTTCAATAATGGTCAAAATTATGATTGTAGAAGACGATATGAAAATTGCAGAACTATTATCAAAACATGTTGCGAAATATGGTTATCAAGGAGTTATTGTATCGGACTTTCAAAATGTATTAGACATTTTTTTAGATGAACAACCAGAGTTAGTTTTATTAGATATTAATTTACCGAGTTTTGATGGGTACTTTTGGTGTCGTCAAATTCGCGTTGTTTCTACATGTCCGATACTATTCATTTCGGCCCGTGAAGGTACGATGGATCAAGTTATGGCGTTAGAAAATGGTGGCGATGATTTTATTCCGAAGCCTTTTCATTATGAAGTTGTAGTGGCGAAAATTCGTAGTCATTTAAGACGTGCATATGGAGATTATGCACCGAAACTAGAAGAGCGAATGATTGAGCAACAAGGCCTTTGTTTATATCCTGAAAGACTTGTATTGAAACTTAGAAACGAAGAGATTGATATAACGAGAAACGAAGCTATTTTATTAGAGACATTAATGAAAAATTATCCGCGTGTTGTGAGTAGGGAAGTGTTGTTAAATAAATTATGGGATAGCGAATCTTATGTTGATGATAATACATTAAGTGTAAATACAACACGTGTGCGTAAAAAGTTACAAACGTTACATATAGAAGGTGCGATTGAAACGATTCGTAGTGTTGGATATAGATTGCATATTACTTGGGATACTGGTATAGAAAAATGATAAGGTTGTTTATACGTGATCATATACCACTTATTTGCTTTACTATAATTCAACTACTAGCTATATTTCTCGTATATTGGTTTGATGGGCATAATCATATTACAACGGCGTTATATGCAATGTTTCTAGGGGCTTTCTTTATGGGAAGTTATTTAGTGTTTCGTTATTTTACACATCGTTCTTTTTATGAGCGCTTAGCAAACCCGATGCAATCTTTGGATGAATCTGTTCAAAAATCTGATTTTGCAGCTGTATCGGCTGCTCTTCAAGAACTACTTGAGGTGCAATATCGACATTATCAAAATCAGCTGCAAATGCAAGAGAGAAAAAATAATGACCATTTAACCTTTATGAATCAGTGGATTCATCAAATGAAAACACCTTTATCTGTAATAGAATTAATTACACAGGATGAAGTAGATTCACGTTTTGAAAGTATAAATGAGGAAACTGATCGATTAAAAAAGGGATTAGAAATGGCTCTGTATGTCGCACGTTTAGAAGCATTTACACAAGATTTTTATGTAGAAAGAGTACAACTACATAAAATAGTGAATGATTCGGTACATGAGCATAAACGGTTCTTTATCCGGAATTTTGTATATCCAGAGCTTGAAATTGATAAGGACATTACTGTAGAAAGTGATGCGAAATGGTTACAATTTTTAATTGGGCAAATACTATCGAATGCGATTAAATATTCATCAGGTAGTAGAGAAAAGATTAAAGTGAAAGCTTGTAAGGAAGGTAATACCGTTATACTTGAAATTGCTGATAATGGCGTAGGTATACCGAAGCAAGATTTACCAAGAGTCTTCAAACCTTTCTTTACAGGAGAAAACGGTAGAGATTTTAAAGAATCAACAGGAATGGGGCTATATCTCGTATATGAAATTACGAAGCAATTAGGACATAGTGTAGAAATCCATTCAGAAGTTGATAAAGGTACGGTAGTACGAGTAATATTTTTTAATGTGTAAAAAGTGATCAAGGCTAAAGAACGTTGGAGATAAGTTTTTTAGCCTTGTTTTGTATTTTTTAAAAACTTTTCATATGAATAAATGATACAAATTAGTAAAAATTAAAGATATGAGCACATGAAATTGTAAAAATAAACTTGAAGAAAAATAATTGCTTTTGAAGTACAAATAATAATATTTACGCATACAGTATTATCATGGTACAATATGGTTATTAATGACAGAAAGGAATGATGGGTGGACGATGATTAACTAATCTTATTTTTAAATGTTGAAATTCAATAAATTTCAATTTCTAAAAAATAGGATTAGTCTGCCCAATTTCCATAGAACGGTATTGCTATTTATGTTACGTAATAGCTTATTTGGGTGTAAATATTTTAACGACTAATCCTGCCAAATTTATTTGGGAGGATTTTTTTATTCTCCCTTAATGAAAGGGATCGGTATTATGAAAGAACTATTAAAATTAAATGATGTTTATGTTGAAATAAAAGAAAATATGTTGTTAGAGAAAATGAATGTGACAGTAAAACAAGGGGATGTTATCGGATTAATTGGTAAAAACGGTGCTGGTAAATCAACGTTACTTCAATTAATAAATGGAAAGATTGAGCCTTCAAAAGGGATTGTTGAATGGCAGCAAATGAATATGACAACCGCATATGTTGAGCAAGAAATAGAATCTTTTATTAGTAATGATGTAATTGCAAAAGAAGCAGAACTTCTTGCGAAATGGGGCGTGCCAACGAACGATTTTCATACTTTAAGTGGTGGTGAAAAGCTGAAAATTCGATTAGCAAAAGGATTTGCTGAAAATCCTAATGTCTTAATATTAGACGAACCGACAAATCATTTAGATGAGATCAGTACGGGATTTCTCATTAAACAAATAAAAAACATGAAAGGTACAGTTATCGTTGTATCGCATGATCGATATTTTTTAGATGTTGTCGCAACAAAAATATGGTCAATTGAGGACAAAAAATTAATTGAGCATAGTGGTAATTATACGAGCTACATGAAAGCACGTGAGCAAAAAAGAAAGTCGCAGCAGCGTGAATATGAAAAACAACAAAAAAAGATAGAACAAGTAGAAACACATATAAAAGAATTGAGTTCATGGTCACAAAAGGCACACGCGCAGTCTACAAAACAAGAAGGTGTGAAAGAATTCTATCGTGTAAAAGCGAAGCGAATGGATGCACAAGTGAAGTCAAAACGAAAACGACTTGAAAAAGAGCTGGAGAAAACGAAAGTAGAACGTGTGAAAGAAGAGTATTCAGTTGAGTTTTCTATTCAAGCGAACAAAAAAGTAGGAAAACGCTTTTTAGAAGTAAAGCAATTAAAAAAAGACTTTCATGGGAAAGTATTATTTGAAAACGTTAATTTTACAATTCAGCACGGTGAGAAAGTTGCGATTGTTGGACCAAACGGTAGTGGGAAAACAACATTACTGAAGATGATTATGGGAACGGAAACTGCTGAAGGAGAAATATGGATTTCACCTTCAGCAAACATCGGCTATTTAACACAAGAAGTTTTTGATTTACCGCTTGATAAAACACCAGAAAATTTATTTTTTAAAGAGACGTTTGAAGAAAGAGGAAAAGTCCAAAATTTAATGAAACATTTAGGATTCCAAGCGTCTCAATGGAAAGAGCCGATTGAGCATATGAGTATGGGAGAAAGAGTAAAGTGTAAGCTAATGGCTTATATTTTAGATGAAAAAGATGTACTCATTTTAGACGAACCGACGAATCACTTGGATCTACCTTCACGTGAACAACTTGAAAATACATTAGCTGAGTATAACGGAACATTAGTAATTGTATCTCACGATCGATATTTTCTGGAGAAAACAACTAACACAAAACTCGTGTTTTCAAACAATACGATACAAAAGCAGCTAGAAGAACCTACTAAAACAAGAGATGATATTGAAGAGCTACGTTTAACGTTAGAAACAGAGAGACAAGAAGTATTAGGAAAATTAAGCTTTTTAACTTCTAAAGACAAAGAATATAAAGCACTGGATGAACGGTTTATTGAACTTACGAAGCAGATTAAGGAGCTATAACGTAAATAAGGGGGATTAACATGGGAGAAGAGAGATTCACTAAGTTATTTAAAATAGATTGTGGAGATATATACTTGCAAGAGTTTACGGTCAAAGATGCAGAGAGTATTTATAAAATAGCAAATCAACCGGAAATAGCAAAATTTTTACCAGACTGAAAATCAACGAAAGAACAAAGGGTGGATTGGATTGCAGATTATGAAATACCAGCAAACAAAGCATTTCTTGATGCAGTGAAAACTACGAATAACATAGATAATCATATGTTAAAGCTAGGAATATTTAAGAAAGCTACAAATGAACTCATTGGATGGTGCTGCACGGGTATGAAAGAAGAACTCCCTTCACCAAACAGAGAGATAATGTATGCTATCTCAAATGAATATCAAAATCATGGCTATGCTACAAAAGCGACTAAAGGTTTAATTGACTATTTGTTTAAAGAAACAAATTTAAATGTCCTTAACGCAATTGCTTTAATTAACAATGTAGCATCAAATAAAGTTATTGAAAAATGCGGGTTTATTTATAAGAGCCAACAGAGGATAGAAAATCAAATATATAATCATTATATATTGAGAAAATCTGAGTGGATAAAAATATAACGTTTGGTAGTAAAAGACCGATAGCAATCGGTCTTTTCTCATTTATATAATAAAGATTTATTATACATTATATTTCCTACTACTATACAATTATTATAAGATAGTTATGCGTTAATTTTAGTTTGAAATAATTATGTTGTCAGTTTTTTTAGAAATCTTACAAGCGTGTAAGGTAAATGAAAGATGAATCAATATGAGCTGTAAGACAATTTATTTACACTTTATAGTGAGCAGTGGAAATGAAGGGAGAATATACATGGAAATTTTACAGGCTAAAAGTATTAGTAAAGTATATAAAGGGAAAGTACCTTATAAAGCATTAGTAGATATTGATTTATCAATTCAAGAAGGTGAATTTGTAGGAATTATGGGTCCATCAGGTAGCGGAAAAACAACGTTATTGAATATGGTATCTACTATTGATTCTCCATCATCGGGAGAAATATTTATTAATGGCACAAATCCTTTTCAATTATCATCAGAAGAATTAGCGTTATTCCGCAGAAAACAATTAGGATTTGTTTTTCAATCATTTAATCTTCTTAGCACACTTACTGTAAAAGAAAACATCGTATTGCCGATGACTTTAGATGGTGTTTCCGTGCAAGAAATGAACAAGCGATTGGAAGAGATTGCAGAGAAGTTAAATATTACAGATATATTGAATAAAAGAACGTTTGAAATATCAGGGGGACAAGCTCAAAGAACAGCAATCGCTCGTGCAATTGTTCATAAGCCGCAATTATTACTTGCAGATGAACCAACAGGGAACTTGGACTCTAAATCTTCAAATGATGTAATGGAGATGCTGGATACTCTAAATAAAGAAGAAAAAGCAACGATGATGTTAGTTACACATGATCCGTATGCAGCGAGCTTTTGCAGCCGAGTAATCTTTATTAAAGATGGTCAACTATATAACGAAATTTATTGTGGTGAAAGTAGGCAAACTTTTTATCAAAAGATTATGGATGTCCTTTCTTTGTTAGGAGGGAAAAGGCATGACTTTTCGTCAGTTCGCATTTAATAATATTTTTCGCAATAAGCGTACATATGCTGCCCATTTTTTAAGTAGTGCATTTTCTATTATGATTTTCTTTACGTATGCTCTTTTATTATTTCATCCTGATTTACAAGGTGAGTTGAAATCGACAAGTGCAACAATAAGTGCATTTGGTACATTGGGATTTTCAGTTTCGCAAGGATTGATTTTTGTATTTTCATTTTTCTTCATTTTATATTCAGTTAGTTCGTTTTTAAAAACGCGTAAGAAAGAATTTGGCATTTTAATGATGCAAGGTATGTCAATGAGACAGCTTAAGAAATTATTATTAATTGAAAATATGTTGATTGGACTTGGTTCAATTTGTATAGGGATTTTCATTGGACTCATATTTTCTAAACTAGTCTTATTGATAAGTGCAAGTGTATTAATGATTAATAATGGTTTACCTTTTTATATACCAGTGCGGGCTGTATTATTAACTGTTATCACATTTCTTTTCTTGTTTTTAATTGTTTCATTATTTACATTTAAAATGATAAAAGTAACGGAACTTGTGGAACTTATTCGAGCAGAGGAAAAGCCAAAACCTGAACCGAAATCTTCAGTTTTATTATCGCTACTTTCTTTAATTAGTATAGGGTATGGATATTTTTCAGTATTTCGCTTCATACCAAGTACCAATTTTATTACGCTTGGAATAGGTGTGCTCCTAGTAATTATAGGAACGTACTTTTTATATACACAGTGTAGCGTGTATATATTGCGCCTTGCTAAAAGGAGAGAATCTTTCTTTTTAAAGAGAACAAATATATTAACATTTTCTGAATTAATTTACCGTATGAAAGATAATGCAACGATGTTTTTTATAGTATCTATTGTTTCAGCAGTTGCATTTACAGCAATTGGTACAACAGCCGCAATTGGAAATAGGGATTTAGTAAGGATGACAAATCCCTATACATTTTTGTATGGAAGTCTTGAAAATGACAAAGTATTGAATAAAAATCTTTCTATTATAAAAAAGCACCTTTCTGATGCTAATATTCCGTATCGAATGGCTTCATCTTCATATATATACACAGAAAATGGCGTAAATGTAATGAAGTTAAGTGAATACAACGATCTTGCTAAAGCACTAGGCTATCAACAAGAAAAAATTGAAAAAGAAGATGAAATTTTATTAATTCCTGGAGTCGTATCACAAAAACAAGAATTTAAAAATGGCGAGTATAAAAAGAATATAGAAGTCATTCAAGGTGACTGGACAAAGACATTTCATGTGAAAAAAGCTGTAGAAAATTTAGTTTTACCACACGATTCTAGAACTATTTATATCGCTGTTCAAGATCAGGTATATGATGGAATGCCTCTTACTAGTGACCCAGTTAATAAAGAAATTCCATATCGTACTTACGGATTTGTTGTAGATGATTGGATAAAAACGAAAGAGATTTCCAATCAATTAAAGAGTATATTCGATAAAGATCTTAGGGACAGAGATTTCTACTTTGAAGCTTTAACATTAAACTTGTTGGAAGCAAAGCAAAAGAATGGTTTATTACTTATGGTAAGTATTTTAGTCGGAATCGTCTTCTTTACATTCGCTGCTAGTTTTATTTATTTCCGATTATATACAGATTTGGATCGCGATCAGCAGCAATATAAAATGATTTCGAAAATGGGATTAAGTAAAGGTGAGTTAAAAAAAGTTGTAACGAGACAGTTATTATTAATGTTCTTTTTACCAATTGTCGTTGCAGTGATTCATACTGTAGTCGCTTATATAGCATTACAGCAATTAGTCGATTTTTCTATCATAAATAGCTCTATCGTTATTTTAATTTCATTTATATGTATACAAGTTTTATATTTCTTTATAACCCGTTGGCGTTATCTGCAAAAGCTTTATAAGGTTATGGAGCAATAGAATTTATTAGCTTGTAAGACTACAATAAAGTATGTAGAAAAATGAACTGTATGATGAAAGGAAACGAGATGAAAAGAACTTTAACTATTTTTATGTTAACGATACTATTATTAATAAGTTTTAGTGCATGTTCTAAAAAGGAAAATCCATTTCCTGCAAACGGTGTATTAATTATTGGAGATGAAAATAATATTTCACCAATTATTAATCGTTATCAGGAAATTACGGAAGAAAATGAAGTGTTTTCTGTGAAAAAAGGGGAAGTTGGAAATGGAAATGTCTTAATTTTAAATGAATCTACAGCACAAGCATTGATTAAAGAAAAACTTTTTCGAAAACAAGATAATGGCTCCAATTATATTATAGATACGTTACCGAAATTCCCCAAAGAAGGGGCGCTATTATTTACAAGTGAAGACAATAAGACTATGAAAAGTATTAAAATAGGAGAGGAAGAGATTCCTGTTACATACGATAGTGATGCTTGGATAGGTAACAATCGTAAATATTCAACGGAATGGTATATGATTGTAGCAAAAAATAGTGTTTATAAAGAAATAAAGGCAAATGAAATGAAAATGCATCTTCTTCATTTGAAAAAATCACTAGGTGACGAAAAACCTAAAATGTCGACAGATAATACATTGGTTAATGAAAATGTCAAAGTAAAAAAGTTAATTAAAGGTTTGGAAGGAGAAGTATCTTTTCACTTTGTAACGATTGGCGAAAAACCTTAAAAAAGAGTTCGAAGTTGATAAAAATTTCATCAGCTTCGAACTCTTTTTAGTTTATAGACAAATCAATTATTATGCTTTACATTACTTCATTTAATCGAGTCTCACTCGTTTCTTCAATCGCATTTGAATTTTGAACTGAATTATTTTGTGCTTCTTTTTCTTTACGAGCCTTTTGTAGCATTTCAAGGATGATCCATAAGGGAACACCTTTATCCTTTAACATCTTCCATAAATCTAATTCATTAAATTTATGCTCAGGCTGTTTCATTTCTTTTTCAGATGAACGAATATCAAACTTGATAGGATCATTTATTTTCTTACTTTCAAGTTTAGTAGAAGAGATAGTATTATGCTCAAGAGTAGATGGAGTTATTTTAGTAGGTTGAGATAATGTATGAATATTTGATCCGATTTGCATGCTTTTTCCTCCTTTTCAAGCAATGAGATTAGTTTTCTTATGGTTTTTAAATCTTTTTAACATGAGGCAACTATATCTAATTATAAATTCAAATAAACAGATTTACAAGTTGTATTGTAAAAAGTAAATATTTACTTGAATTAATATTTATCAACATTTGTATATGTTTTCTATATATACAACGTATATAAAATACTTTACATTATGTTTAAGTTGTTAAAGTATTCTGTTAATTTTTAAAAAAGAAAAATGTAAACGTTTTATTAGGGGGAGAAAGTATGGGGAAGTTATTTTTAAAAATATGTTTTTTCGCATTAGTGACCGTATGTTCATTCGCAGCGAAAATATCATACGCTGAAGAGAGGCAACAAAATAATTATCCAATCATATTGGTGAATGGATTTGCTGGATGGGGTAGAGAAGAAATGCTTGGCGTAAAATATTGGGGTGGTGTTCATGATATACAGGAAGATTTGAAACGCAATGGTTATACGGTACATACCGCAGCTGTTGGACCTGTTTCTAGTAACTGGGATCGTGCATGTGAATTGTATGCACAAATTAGCGGTGGGACAGTAGACTATGGTGCCGTACATGCTGAGAAACATGGACATAATCGTTTTGGCAGAACTTATAGTGGTTTTGCGCCGAATTGGAGTGAAACAAATAAAGTTCATTTAGTTGGACATAGCATGGGTGGACAAACGATTAGAACATTAGTACAGCTATTAAAAGAAGGTAGTTTTGAAGAAAAGAATTATGTGAAAAATCACCCAGACATCAAAATATCACCACTATTTGAAGGCGGAAAATCATATGTTCATAGTGTTACAACATTAGCAACCCCTCACAACGGTACAACACTTGCGGATGGTAGTCTTCTGCTACCGTTCGTTAAAGATTTACTCATTACAGCTGCAAGCTTTGGAGGAAACAATAATTTATCATTATATGATTTTAAATTGGATCAATGGGGTATAAAGAAAAATGCTGGAGAGTCCTTTTTCCAATATAGTAATCGTATTCTAAATAGTTCACTTTGGAAAAATACAAAAGATATAAGTCAATGGGATTTAAGTACAGATGGTGCAAAGGAGTTAAATAATTGGGTAAAGACGCAACCAGATGTGTATTATTTATCCTATAGTGGACATGCATCACAAGCAGCACCTATAACAGGTTTACATTTACCGCATATTACGATGAATAAAGTGTTGATGGGGAATGCATTTTTCTTAGGTTCTTATGCGAGATATGAAGAAAACCGTCCGTTAGTTGATACTTCTTGGTGGCAAAATGATGGTGTAGTAAATACGAATTCTATGATTGCACCATCTTCTAATGTTGCTGTAAATAATAATGGGTCATTACAGATTGGAAAATGGAATCATATCGAAACGAAAGCGAATTGGGATCATCTCGATATGGTAGGATTAAGTGTTTCAGACTCATTAGGTTTTTCTAGCATTCAAGAGTTTTATAGAACAATTGCTGAAAAGCTATCACGTTTACCGAAATAGGTAATAATAAAGCGCTCTCGATGGAATTCGAGAGCGCTTTATATTATATTGAAAGAGGGATTTGGTAGAAAAATATGGGGGGATATTATGAAAATTCAAGTTGTATTATCAGGATACGGAACAGTAGGCAGAGAGTTTATAAAATTATTAAATGAAAAATATTCATATATATATGAAACATATGGGATTCAATTAGTTGTAAGTGGCGTATTAGGGAGAAATATTGCAATACATAATGAAGACGGCTTATCACTTCATCATTTATTGATGTATGGTGGCGGTACCGCTGCAATTGAAAAATATTTAGAGTATCATCCGAAGGAACGTGCAACAACTAGCATAAGTGGTACTGTATTGGTAGAATCAACAGTTACAAATCTTAAAGATGGAAATCCAGGGAAACAATATATGAAACAAGCGATTGAGAAACAGATGGATATAGTAGCAATTTCTAAAGGGGCGCTCGTTACAAACTGGAGAGAAATAAATGAAGCAGCAAGAGGCGCCAATGTACGAATTCGATATAGCGGTGCAACAGCCGCTGCATTACCGACCCTAGATATCGGACAATTTAGTTTAGCCGGTTGCAGTATTGAAAAAATAGAAGGAATATTAAATGGAACAACTAATTATATTCTTACGAAAATGTATGAGGAAGATATGACATTTGAAGAAGCATTGAAAGAAGCACAAGATAAAGGAATTGCTGAGACAAACCCTATATTAGATATAAGTGGTTCAGATAGTGCGTGTAAATTGTTACTTTTGACAAACAGCTTAATGGAAACAGAGAAAACACTTACTGATATACATATAAAAGGAATCGAGCACGTTACAAAACAGCAAATTAGAAATGCTAAGGAACAACATAAAATTATTAAATTAATAGCATCAACATATAAGGATGAGGGTGGCAATGTGAATTTAAATGTTGAACCGTGCGAAATAGAGAAAGATCATCCGTTAGCAAAAGTAAATGGGACCGAAAAAGGAATTACGTTCTTTACAGATACGATGGGACAAGTTACTACAATTGGTGGGGCTTCTAATCCACGAGGCGCTGCAGCTGCAGCTTTAAAAGATGTAATTAACTTATATCGAAAAGATTTGTAAGACCGTACCGCCCTTTATAAAAAATACATATGTCGTGGACCTTTTGAGAATGAAATAAATATGCAAAAATGATTGCAGGGGGTAAGGAATTGTTTAAGGATTTTAAAGTTGTTAAAGATCGTCCTGTTTATATTCAATTGAAAGATTATTTGAAGAAGATGATTATGAAAGGGCATTTGCTCGGGGATCAAAAAATCCCATCAACAAGGGAACTAAGTGAATTACTAAGTGTGAGTAGAAACACTGTACTCGCTGCTTATGCAGATTTAGAGCAAGAAGGACTCATTTATGCAGTTAAAGGAAAAGGGAACTTTGTTGCGAAGGTGGATATATCTAACACTTCATCTGTTGAAATAGATTGGAAAAATAAACTTAATACAGTGACCGCATTAGCGGATGAATTAGATTTAATGAAACATGGTGTTCGTTGGGAAAAGGGAATGATTGTTTTTAATAGTATAGCCCCAGATGAGAAGCTATTTGATGTTGAAAATTTCAAAAGAGCTTTTCTTACTCGTATGTCCATTGAAGGAGACATCGTATTGAACTACGGATATGCAAAGGGATATAGACCGTTAATGAATTATTTACTTCATTACATGGAAATGAAAGGTGTAGACATTTCGAATAAAGATATTCTAATTACAAATGGATTTACAGAAGGATTGGATATTGTACTCTCTTCTTTATCAAAAAAATCCGGTCGTGTCATTTGTGAGAATCCAACTCACCACGCTGCACTTAAGCTTTTCCGTTTACATGGACTTGAAGTTCATGGGATTGATATGCATGAGGATGGTATTGATACGAATGAAGTTGAAAAAAGTTTGCGTGAAAAAGATTTTGATTTTGCTTATTTAATTCCTTCTTATCATAATCCAACCGGTATTGTTACGAGTTCAGAGAAAAGAACGGAATTGATGAGGTTATTCTCAAAATACAACGTTCCTATTATAGAGGACGGATTTAATGAAGAATTACGTTATTCAGGTTCACATTTAGCTCCATTATTAACTTTTGCGGGAGCTGGCAATAATGTGATTTATATTAGTAGCTTTTCAAAGGTACTTTTCCCTGGTTTACGTGTAGGCTGGATTATTGCAGATAAAGAGCTGATTCATTATTTAGAAAGCGTAAAAAGAGCAAGAACGATTCACACATCTACGCTAGATCAAGCTGTTCTGTTTCAATATTTACATGAGGGATATTTTGAGAAATATTTAAAAAAGGCAAGATCTGTTTATAAGAAAAAATATGAGTTAGCTGTCGGGGCATGTAACCAGTACATTCATTTCAAAAGAATGACTGGAGATGGTGGACTTCATTTATTTATAGAACTAGAAGAGCATATGAATGCCCGCACACTTTTACAAAAGTGTTATGAGAAAGGCGTTACGTTTTCACCTGGAGATGTTTTTTACTCTGATGGAGAAGGAGCGAACACTTTCCGATTAGGGTTTTCGCGCTTGAAAGAAGAAGAAATAGTTCGGGGAATTAAAATAATTGGTGATACATTAAAAAATGAAATTTGGAGTTGAGAAAATGAAAATCGGTGTTATTATGGGCGGGGTATCGTCTGAAAAACAAGTTTCAATTATGACGGGGAATGAAATGATTGCTCATTTAGATAAAAATAAGTATGAAATAGTTCCAATTACATTAAATGAAAAAGTGGATTTAATTGAAAAAGCGAAAGACATTGACTTTGCGTTGCTCGCGTTACACGGAAAATACGGAGAAGATGGGACAGTTCAAGGAACACTGGAGAGTTTAGGGATTCCTTATAGCGGAAATAATATGTTATCTAGCAGTATATGTATGGATAAAAATATTTCGAAAAAGATTTTACGTTATGAAGGTGTAGAAACACCAGATTGGATTGAACTTACAAAAATGGAGGATCTAAATCTTGATGAGTTAGATAAGTTAGGATTTCCATTAGTAGTAAAACCAAACTCTGGCGGATCGAGTGTCGGAGTGAAAATCGTTTATAATAAAAATGAATTGATCTCAATGCTAGAAACTGTATTCGAATGGGATTCTGAAGTAGTAATTGAGAAGTATATAAAAGGTGATGAAATTACATGTTCAATTCTGGATGGAAAACAGTTACCTATAGTTTCAATTCGACATGCAGCCGAGTTCTTTGACTACAATGCAAAATATGATGATACTAGTACAGTTGAGGAAGTTATCGAACTTCCAGCAGAAATTAATGAACGTGTAAATAAAGCGTCACTTGCTTGTTATAAAGCATTAAAATGTAGTGTTTATGCAAGAGTTGATATGATGGTGAAGGACGGAATTCCATATGTAATGGAAATTAATACATTACCAGGGATGACACAATCAAGTTTATTGCCAAAAAGTGCAGAAGCGGCGGGAATTAGTTATAGCGAACTATTAGATATGATTATTGAAACATCATTAAAAGTTAGAAAAGAAGAAGGGTTTTAAGGGAATTATATAACTAATTTTTTGACAGTTTCACGAAGTATGCTATGATGAATACATTATAAAAACAAAATATTTATCCACTAGGGGGGCCTTTTATAGGCTGAGATCAAATGTGATTTTGAGACTCTTAGTACCTGATCTGGTTAATGCCAGCGTAGGGAAGTGGGAAAGACGTTGCTATTTAATGAGTAAATAAATACTGTCGATTTCACTTTCTTTACGCCTGTAAAGAAAGTTTTTTTATTTTACAGCTTTAATAATTGTGGATAAATACTTATATTTTATACATTATTGGAGGGATTTAAATGACTTTTTCACAATCGTTACGTAAAGAAGTAGATTCAATTTGGGAAGCGAGTTTTAACCATCCTTTTGTAAAAAAACTTGGTGAAGGAACGTTAGATTTAGCTAGTTTTCGTTATTATGTGCTTCAAGATTCATATTATTTGAGCCATTTTGCTAGAGTACAAACTTTAGGAGCTGCGAAAGCTCTTGAATTAGAGACGACAGCTCGTATGGCACATCATGCTCAAAATACATATGAGGCAGAGTTATCTTTACATGAGAATTTTGCGAAGAAATTAGGGATAACAAAAGAAGAAAAAGATAATTTTATTCCTGCGCCAACTGCATATGCGTATACTTCACATATGTATCGTGCTGGGTATGAAGGGCATTTAGGAGATATCATTGCAGCAATTTTACCTTGCTATTGGTTGTATTATGAAATTGGCGAACGCTTAAAAGAGTGCCAGCCGGAAGAGCCAATTTATAACGAATGGATTTCTGCTTATGGATCTGATTGGTTCCGTACGCTAGTTGAAGAACAAATTACACGTTTAGATACTATCGCTGAAAAAGTAACAGAGGCAGATCGCAAACGTATGAAACAGCATTTTATTATTAGCAGTCGATATGAATATTCATTTTGGGAAATGGCTTATACATTAGAAAAGTGGCCAGTGGATACAGACGTAAAAGACGTAATTGGATAAAGAATAGAAGTAATGTTATAGATAGGTATGGATCATACCTATCTATATATTTTTTCTTGTCAAATTTGCGAAAAGTCATTAGTGCTACGGAAATGGCGAAATAGAATATCGATAATTTAGCTCATTTACTTGTCTACGCATTAACTGGATAAACTTCTGTCACATTTATTTTACAATCAAAGAACGTAAATGTTGGTGGTATGAAGTTAAATAAGAAAAGAAACCCGAGCTGTTAGCTGTAACGGAGTTGTTTTTTCTTTGCAGGAATTTCTAAATTATCATGGAGTGTTGTTAATACGATATGCAAATATGCATATCGTATTTTTTTGAGTTCTTTATGTGTTAAAATTAGATATAGAGATATGGAAATATAAAGAAGCAAAAGCAGGAATATCCAATGAATTTTGAGAGGTGTTATATGTTTACAAATAAGAAATTAATTCGATTTGGTTTATCGTTGTTTGTATTTTTAGGGATAATTAATTTTACAATCAGCTATTTCCAAACATATCTTGAAACAGCAGCAGATATTAAATGGGTAATTCCAGAAATTTGGAAAACTATTTTGCTAGATGTTCCTCAAGGGATACTTGTTCTTTTAGGCGCAATTGCTTTATATGATTTCACAAAAGAGGCATCAAAAAAAGACGCATCAATCTAAATGTGTCTTTTTTCAATTAGCAATTTCATATAGAGATTTGCTGGAGAAATAGAATGAAAAGCCCTAATTAGGGCTTTTTTTGTTGGAATTTCTTAACCGTCATAGAAATCGGTCACTTGGAGGTGTTATAGCGAAAGCCATTTACAGTACAGAAAAATCTAAGCAGCAGACGGAAATATATAGAATATGGCATCATAATTGTTGAGAAATTAATTGAACTTAGTAAGTATGAAGATATGACGCTAGAATTCATATTTTTTAATTTTTATTTATCCCGCTATTTGCCGGGCAGTAAGCCCCCCACCTCAAAATTCAGCGGAAGCAAAGAAGTTAGGTAGGGGATGAACAAAACCCCACTGATTAAAGTTTCACTTTATAAAAATGAGCCCATAGTAAAAATAGGTATATGAACAAGGTGCATCATCTAGTGATAAGTCATACTTTGTTGGTGTACGTATTGAACTTAGTTTATAGCGCTATTTCTACTTAGATGTAACGAACAGGAATATAGGGAAGTATCGATGAGGTTGTATTTTATAAACGGAGGTTATGAAAATGAATCAGTTTCAACAAGAACTACAAGCGTTAAGCCTTAATGATTACCGGTCTGGAAATATTGTCTATTGGGACCAGCAAAACCAATATCCATATTACTATATTGAAGATGCTGCTCGTCGCTGTGGCGGTTGTGGTCGTTGTGGCGGTTGTGGTGGAGGTCGTTGTGGCGGCTTCCGTTGTGGTGGCTTCCGTTGTATTGGTTGCTTCGGTTGTTTTGGTTGCGGAGGCTGTGGCGGTTGTGGAGGCTGTGGTGGTTGCTCTAACTGTTTTGATGGTTTTACTGATACTACCGGTACTATTGTAACGTATGAATATTGATAACATCTATCTTGCTAGTTGCGGGCAGTAACATCCCCAAAAAAATTCAGCGAGAGCAAAGAGAAGTTAGGTGGAGGACTGCCCATAAAAGCCCGATTGGTGAGAGCTGATTAAAGTTTCACTTTATCAATTAAAAAACATTAGTTATATGTACGTGCCGACAAAGAATATAGCCATTATTAATGGATATATTCAATCATTCAAGTGAAAGAGTAACAATAAGATATATAGATGTAATCAAGATGTGATGGATAAAGCAATGACTAGATTTAAAATCTAATCATTGTTTTTTTCTTATGGTTTTATCATTAAATATCTGTCTAGTTTGGGCATTGCTTCCTTCTAGCTAATGATTTTATTACAACCGTGTAAGGTTAATGTAATGTTAATCGATAGTAAAATAAGTTGCTTAAGTGTATTTTAAATAAGATTAAAAAGTACTGTTTATCTACAAAATAATAGGGTAAATACTATGTAATTAGGAAGTGTATGAATATGGTTGAACTAAAATCTATTTTCCATTCGTATAAACTAAAGAGAAAAATAGCTAAAGATTTATACGGAAAAAGAGATGAATTATCACTGTTATTAAATGAATTTAATAATATGAAATGTACAGTAACATCTGAAAAGAAGAAAAATAATATATTATCTCGTTTGCAACTAATTTATCAAAATATGAAATCGGATAAGCAGTACCCTCTAGCAGTTGCTTTTGATAGTAAATTATTGGAGCGATTAGAAAAAGAATCTGTACATACTATTGAGGATGGTGTAACATGTCTACATTTAATGTTAGATATGAATTATGAGAAGATAAAACAATATGGTTCGGGTACAAGTAGGTCATTCGTTCCATTATCGCAGTCTTCTATTTGTCTTGCTGATTGTATTTGTTTAACAGGATTTGTAGTAGGTTTACTAGGAACAATTTCATTTGGAGGATTACTGTTATCTATATGTTCAATTACATAACGCTTAATATTTGTAAAGAGAGCGCCGATTTAAGGTGTTCTTTTTTAGTTTTTTGTAAATTTTTTGTAAATGATAAGTACAATACATTATATAAATTGTATAATTTAAATGTATTAAAATATAAATATAATGAGGTGCTGTATATGATAATTACTTTTAATTGTTAAAAGAGTCGATTTGATAATGTTTTATTCAGATAAATAGTTTTTACTTTTCTTTTAAATACTTGATTTAAATGGATTAGATTAAGTAACTATTGTTCTAGCTTTTTGATAATCAAGACAACTGAAGAAAGGAAGGAATCATTTTATGAAAAAATTAAGGCTGCTAACATTTGAAAATATAGTAGAACCCCTTTTAAATGAAGAGGTATCATTTATATACTTTCCTATTGAATGGCTGGACATCGTAGAGATACATTATAAGACGTTTTTATTAACGAGTAAGTTGAAACGTTTGAATGAAAGATTATATGATATGTTTTCGGATATATTGTTTATTCAGCATAATCCGTACGTATTAAATGAAAATATACCATGGATTGTATCAAAAGAACCGATTAAACAAGAGCAACTCGATTATATTTTTCAAAGTTGGTATGAGATTATTCATGATTGGAAGCCAAATAGATTAGTAGAACCACCAAAATATGAATGGCAATCCGATTTGATTTCTAATTTGCCAGTACTACATGATAATGAAACGTATTCTAAGTGGGTACCCGCTTTAATCTCACATATTTTTTGTGAGCGTCCTATATATTTAGAAAATACAAATGAAGAAGAAATCTATTTTTCTCCTCTTAGATCACAAAATATTTGTGAGGCGATGTCAGAGCCGATAAAAGATGAAAAAAAACAAGATTTTTTCTCCTATGTATATCGATTCCAATGCATAACCCGTGGTGGTGAGAACGCTCCATTATTAAATATTTCAATAGGGATTCGGAGATTTTATCAAGAATATAAGATGATAGGTCAAACAAACCCTGATATGACAACGTTTGTTTGACTTTTTTTGATAAAATGCAAACATTTTGCAAACATAGGTTATCCAAAGATACTTTTACCGAAGTTTTTAACTGCTTCTTCCTGCATATTCGGTAAAACATGAGAATAGACACTTAATGTCATTGAAATATCTGTATGACCTAATCGCTCACTGATGATTTTAGGATTAACTCCTTGTTTTAATAGTAGAGTTGCGTGTGTATGTCTTAAATCATGGAATTTAATTTCTTTTATACCTACTTTGTGTGTCGTCCTAATGAAACTTTTTCTGAAATGTGCTCTTTTTATTATTCTTCCAAACTCATTACAATTTATTAAATCTTGATCTAGATAAGCAGAACCAAACTTTAATTTCTCTTTATTGATTAAAATTTTATGTTTTTTTAAGGCTGCTATTGTTTCATTAGGTACAGGAATTGTGCGTTTTGATGAATTTGTTTTTGCAGTTCTTTTGATTTTATTATCATGACCAGATGTTTGATTTATTGTAACAGTATGTTTTTCAAAATCAATGTCCTGCCATCGTAAACCTAGAACTTCTCCCAGACGCATACCTGTAGTTATTGCAAGTAGATACCCAATGTGATATCGTGATTCTTGTGAATGAGCTAAAAATTTTTTTACTTCTTCCTCTGTCCAAGTCTGGATAGGGGTTTTTTCTTTTTTAGGTATCTCAGCAAAATCTGCTGGATTTCGAGAAAGAATATTTTGTTTTACAGCTAGGTTTAAAGCACTCTTTAAAATTCTATGCATAAGCAGAATGGAATTATTTGTAATACCTTTATCTATCGCAGTCTTATAGCATTTTTGAATGTGCATAACATTTAATTTATGGAGTGCGACCATTCCTATACTAGGTATAACATGTTGGTTGATAAATGCCCTATACCCAACAAAAGTACTTCTTTCTATACTCATACTTTTAATTTCTAGCCAATGATTTAGATACTCCTTTAATGTAACTTTTGACGGCTCTATAAAAGTTCCTTCATTTAATTCTGTAATCTTCTTCGCAACATCAGCCTGTGCTTCTTTTTTTGTCTTATACCCAGAAAACCACTTTTGTCTTCTTTTTCCTGTCTCTGGATCAGGTCCAATGTCGACCACAATACAATATTTATTTCCTCTTTTTCGAATATGTCCTTTCACTTAAAACACTCCTTCATTTTGTTTTGAATCATGTTGTATAAGTCTAGTTGTAATTTTGCTGTTATAAAAATTACCTAGTTGGACATATCAGCGATGGATACATTTTACCATAAATGAACAAATTCGGTTATAGGATGTAATTGTAAGTAATTTCCTATTTTGTTTAAAAATCATTGTGATTCATATTTAAAAAACAAGAGGAGGGACGTAATTTATTTGAGTTAAAATAAAGGTTTGATAGAATTTTATTTAAATATATATTATAATATATAATAATTAAAAAGGAGTAATAGAGTAATGGGGTGTAGTGAGTTTATGAATTTTGAATGGTTATCTATAGACACAAATTGGCTCGGATTCTGGGGAGGAGTCTTAGGCGGTTTCGTTAGCGGTGGACTTACTTATTTAGGAGTAAGAAAAACAATTAAAAACGAAAGAAAGACCTTTTTTACAAATAGAATTTGGGAAGAAAAAAAGGATGTTTTAAAAAATTTGATGGAACATCGGATTTGGCTCGTAACTGGTGATAGGACTGGAGAAAACTACTTGGAATTTATGAAAGCTTTGAATTCAGTAATGATAGTTTTTAGCGATAGTCCAGATGTTTTGAAAAAATTGGTGGATTTTCATGATTATGTTAATGGCAAACGTAGTGGGGACGCTAATGAACTATTAATAGAATTGTTTAAGGCAATGTATATAGAACTTGATTTGGAGTTTGATGAACAACTTAAAGACGTTCTCTTGATTACTTTTCATTAACATTAAAATTAAAAAGGAGCCCATTGGCTCCTTTTTGGTGTATTCAAGTATAGAAAATTAAAATCGTTTTACAGGCAACTACCACAGTACACACTGTCGCAATCACACTAGCTAACGTTTTTGGAGCATGGATTTTTAGTAGTAAGATATAAACTACTCCAAAAGTAACGCCCATGGTAAGAAACATAATAGCTGCTTGCAAAGCTAATTGATTAACAGGTGATTGTATAGAACTAAAGTCAATTTGATTCATATAATATACTCCTTATAATCGTTTTATAAATATATTAATATATTTAATTTATTAATGGAAGTGTATACTCCTACAAGATACCAAAATAGTTAATTTACAGTTGCAGAACGTATGAGCTAAAATAATTGTAGATTCAAATTAGGAAGGGGGGAAGAAGTCATGAGAAATACATATATAAAAGATCCAGGCGGATGGAACTACGCTCAAAAGAATAATGAAGCAGGTTCTGGAGGTGGCGCAGGATATGCCGATCCAGGAACGGGAATATAAAGAGTGAAAAAAGCACAGTGCTTAATGCTACTATGCTTTTGATTTACAGAAATTTATTTTTCATTTTTTTTAAGTAACCAATCTTGAACTTCGTCTTTCAAATCAATTCCTACAGTTATAACTCCTAAGACAACCCCTTTACTTATAATGTTAAGGTCTACGCTCATAGATTTTTTTAAAAATTGTAAACGGCAAATGTTTGACGTTTACTGCCAGAGTACAGGTCACAATTAATATACTTGCTAATAGTGTTGAGGTATAGACCATTCGAAAAAACTTTCTCAACATGAATTGACTTTAAGTGAAATGAAGATTCTAAATCTTGTGATAAACTGATTTTAAGAAATCAAACGGAACGAAAAAGACCCATAGCGTGTGTAATTGTGCTGGGAACACGCTTACACCGTTTAACCCTAATTGTAGTAGGGAAAACATTTGCCATGAGTCATAAATAGTATAGCGCATCTGTAGAGGAATTTCGTGACAATGACGCGTTTTCTGATGGATTTAAAAATAGGGAATGTGTCTTTTGGTCCAGAAGGGGGACAAAAGTGAAAGGTCTTTTGAATCAACTTATTGATGAAATTGATTTTCAACGATTAAAACAAGAGGACTTAGCAAAAAAAATAAGTATAAGTGGTGGGAACCTCTCAAAAAACTTATCAGGTAATCGTGAATTTAATTTTTGGACTGTTGTAAAACTATTAAACATTTTATATGAAGGTAATAGCATGAAGAAAAAAGAACTAATTCATAAGTTCTGTACAACAACAGTGAGTAAAAAAAATTCACGTATTGCCATGGAATACGCGAATACAATAGGTGATTTAGAATTATTAGGGTTGTTGATAGAAAAAGAAAAGACTTCATCATTGGCAATCAATAGGGAATGGGCCTATGTGTACGAACTGGTATGGAAACGAGGTAAAGGGATCTTAACAGGAACTTCGTTTTTAGAGGAATTAGAACTTCGAAAAAATAGCCGAATCATTAAGACGAAAGAGATGCATGTGTTGTTAGGGATTCTTACGTTTTACACAATGTATGATCTTGAAAGATTTAATTCCCTGTTTGATTATGCAGAAGTGTTGTTACCAGAAGTAAATAACATTCAAGACGAGTTCGTTAAAACAGCATTTTCCACTCGTATTAAAGAAGGATTGGCATATGCTTATTTAACGGCTGAAAAGATTGAAGAATGTAGAGCTTTATGTCACCAGATTATAAATACAGACGATATGAATAATTGTTTAACACTTTTGCAAGCCTCGGCATTTGTATATTTAGGAGAATCGTATATGTTGGAAGATTATTCTCAAGCTGAATGGCATATAAAAAAATCATTAAGTACAATAGGAGATTGTCTGTTTGAGAGAATGAAAAAAAGAAAGAAAAATATCTTGAATACTTATGCTTTTTTAAAATTAATAAATGGTAAACAAGTTGATTTTATAGAAGAATGTGGTGAAGCTGAAAAAGCTTTTAATGAAATTGTAAATGGTGATAAAGAAGTTGCAAAAAAGATATTAAAGGATTTGAAAATAAAAAACGGTAAATTATCTGCAATGCAAACGTGCATATTAGGATTGGCGAATGGTGATGAAGATTTAGTTAAAGAAGCAATTAAAATTTATGAATGTGGTGGCAATTTATTTTACAGTAAATTCGCAAAAATATTATTGGAAGATATTTATAGATATGGTACAATTTATGCAGGTGGTGCGAAATGAAGAAAATAATGATGTTTATAACAAGCTTAGCTTTAGTTGGAGCACTATGCTTAACTCCTGCTAAGGAAGAACAGAAAGAACAACCTAAGAAAGAAGCTCCAGTAATTATGTACATGGTTGATCCTGGAGGCGGAATGGGTTAATACTGTTTTTGTACATATAAAAACTACATACGTATTTAAATGCGATTGTCTATAATTAGGCAATCGCATTCGTCATTTTTAGGGATGTTGCCTAAAAATAAAAAATGATATTTAGGAAAAGTTTGCTCACTATTCACAAACTAATGATTACGATATGGAGGAAGTTGATATGGGGAACACAATAGCGGTTACACTATGGGAAATGTTAAAAGTAGGAGCTTTAACTGATGATGAAAAGAAAAAAGAAGAAATTGAAAGTATTAAAAATATCGTTAAAACAAAAAATGATTGTTAGCTCTTATGCTGACAATCATTTTTTGTTTTGGCCTACAGCAGCCTTCATCATATCCAATAACATATCTTGTTTTTCTTTTGGCATTTTTTCTAACACATCAATTAGCTCATTGAATTGTTTTCTTAATTCAGTATACTGAACTGCATTTAATTCTGGATCGTCAGATCTTCCTAATAAGAAATCAGCCGATACATTCAAGACATCTGAAATTACAACTAGAAGTTCATTAGAAGGAGAACTATAACCAGTCTCATAATTAGAAATAGTAGTTTTATTCATTTTAATGTCTGCATTCATTTTTTCTTTAATTTTTAGCGCTAAGCCATCTTGAGTTAAGCCGCGTTTCTTTCGGGTCTCTTTAATCCTCTGTCCCAAAGTAGTCACAAAATCACCCCGTTAATATATTCACCAAAGTAGTCAAAAATAATTTACTAAATAAAAGTACAATTAAATTGTACTTTGTTTACTGTACTTTTGCATTAGTTTTTTCAATGGTTTTGTTTTTGTTTTTATACTTATGAATAAAAGTCCAAAAAACTCATATAATATTGTTGACAATCCAAAAATATTGGATATATAATGAATACAAGAAGTCCAAGTAAGTTGGATTTTAGGGGGTGTCATCGTGGGAAAGAAACGTCATAATTTAATCAAGGCTCGCAAACGTAAAAAATTAACTCAGGAAGCATTAGGAGCGCAGATAAATAAAAAGAAAACGGTAATAAGTAATTGGGAAACAGGTTATGCGACTCCTACATTAAGTGATGCATTACAATTGGCTCAGGTATTAGAGGAAGATGTTTTTATTCTTTTTTTAGGAAATGAAGTCCAATAATCTCAAACTTTATGCGAGAGAGTACAAAAAATACACATGCAACATAAATTTTGAAGGGAGCAAAACAAAATGGGATTAGATCAAATCATTAAAGAGTCAATCCGTGAAGTTGTTCGTGAAGAAATTCAAGCCGCATTAGCTTCATTCCAACTGCAAGCACAACCAAACAAGGTGTTGCGAGTAAAAGAAGCGGCAGCTTACCTTAACATCGCAGTTTGCAGAATGTATGAGTTGGCAAGTCATCCGAAGTTTCCGGTTATACGAGAAGGGCGCAAATTACTCTTCTTACAAAAAGATTTGGAAGCATGGCTAGAAGCCCAAAAGGAGGAACCAAACGTTGGTTGAAAGTACATTCAGCCTTTTGGTTACAGCGGTGGTTATCGTTTCATTCGTGGGTGGCGTAGCGCTATTAGATACATTTGAAAAGCTTATCAACGAGAACGAACAGCTAAAGCAAGAAAATGAACAGTTACGAAAGGAGAAAACAGTATGAGCATAACAGCACCAGTTTTACAAAAGGACATGCAAAAGAAACAGGTGTTAGATGAGTTCTTAAAATATTGTAATCTAATGCAAATCCAAGCATTAAGAACACATGATGAAAAATTATTGCGTGAGTGGGTAAAGGAAGCATGTCTAGCAAGAAGGGAACTTGCAGCACTATATCGAGCGAAAGAAAAGCACGATGCGGAACGTGAAAAAGATCGTAAAAATATTCTTAAGGTTATTAAGCGGTTAAGAAGCCAGGGAGTAAACGCGGACGTGGTAGAAAGAGCTCATTACATTACTCTTTCAGAGGAGATGAGTTGAATGTTAGAAAATCCAATTGTATTAGGAAATCAACAAGATTCATGCAAAAAAGACTTCGAATACTATTGTAGCGATTGTGAAGGTGAATTGTATTTTGGAATGACCTATTACGAATTCGAAGGAAGTTTAATTTGTGAAGTATGTGCCGAAAAGTTTTTAGAGCGGCACGCAACGAGGTTTGTTGCAGGTGAATAAAAAGAATCCACGGCAATGGGTTCCCTTAAAAGAATTCATTTGAAAGTAAGTATACCACGGAAAAGGAGTGGATGGAATGAACTTTGTAAAGATCCCTCTAACACAAGGGCAAGTAGCGATTATTAGTTCTGAAGATTATGAATTGATCAGTCGATATAAATGGTGTGCAAATAAAAGAAAAACAAGATGGTATGCGGTTGGATATGTAAAAGGAACAGGTCGCAAAAATTGTAAGGTGATTTATATGCATCGTTTAATTACAAATGCTCCAAAGGGTGTAGATGTAGATCATATAGATGGCAACGGGCTAAATAACACTCGTGAAAACTTACGCTTTGCCTCAAGAACACAAAATATGCAGAACGAAAGAAATATTCGAAAAGGAGCTTCTAGGTATAAAGGAGTTTGGTTTTCTAAACAAAAGTCGAAGTGGATTGCTGAAATTAAGGTTAATAAAAGAAAAATTCATCTTGGTACATTCGCTGATGAAGAAGCAGCTGCGAGAACTTACGATGCAGCGGCTATACAGTATTTCGGTGAATTTGCACATACCAATTTTGAAAAAGGAGGCAATTAAATGATTGCAAAACAGTTAGTTGCTACAACAAGTATTTCAAAAATTGAATGGTTGAAATGGAGAAAATCGGGCATCGGTGGTTCAGATATTGGTGCAATCGTAGGAATCAGTAAATATAAATCGCCTATTGGGGTGTATTTAGAAAAAACGGGTTCTGCTCCGGATGCAAAGATTGAGTCGGAAGCGGCGTACTGGGGAACGGTCATGGAGGATATTATTGCGCGAGAATTTGTAAAAAGAACTGAAATGAAGGTTAGAAGAAGAAATGCAATTTTGCAACACCCTGAGTATGAATGGGCCCTAGCTAATGTAGATCGAATAATTATAAATAAAGAACGTGGTAACGGTATTTTAGAAATTAAAACTGCTAGCGAGTATTTAAAAAAAGAGTGGGAAAGTGACGAGATTCCTGAACAATATATTGTTCAAATACAGTGGTACTTTTATGTAACGGGTTTACAGTGGGGATATTTCGCTGCATTAGTCGGTGGTAATAAATTCGTTATAAAAGAAATTGAAAGAGATGATGAATTGATTGGTTATCTAGTAGATATAGCGAAAGACTTCTGGCTCAACAATGTTGAGAAGAACGAGCCGCCAATGTTTGATGGTTCGGATGCATCAACTGAATTATTAAAACATCTATATCCAGAATCCATTACAGATAGCTTTGTAAGTTTAGGTAAACAAGAAGAACTTCTCATTGAAGCTCGTGACCAAGTAGACCGAGAAATTAAAGCTCTGCAAGAACAAAAGGCAGAATACGAAAACAAAATCAAAGCAAAACTCGGTACCAATGAAGTTGGTGGAACGGAGAACTACAAAATTTATTGGAAGTCATATACAACAAATCGTTTTGATAGCAAGCGATTTAAAGCGGAACACCCTGATTTATTTGAACAGTATGTTAAGGAATCTAAATCAAGAAAATTCACGGTTAAATAAGGGAGGAAATAAATAATGGCAACTAACGATCAAATTAAAAATCAATTGGCAAATCGTAAGGCAAGCGCACCTGCAACACCGGATAAATTGGTTGAAGGTTATATGAAGAAAATGGCTCCACGTTTTGCGGAAGTTTTACCAAAGCACATGAGTATGGAGCGTATGAGTCGTATTGCACTCACGACAATCCGTACGAATCCAAAGTTATTAGAATGTGAAGTTCCTTCTCTTATGGGAGCTGTAATGCAAGCAGTGCAATTAGGATTAGAGCCAGGTTTACTCGGGCATTGCTACCTTTTACCGTTCAAAAATAAAAAGCAAAACAAAATGGAAGTCCAATTCATTATCGGCTACAAAGGGATGATTGATTTAGCTAGACGTTCTGGTCATATTCAAAGCATTTACGCACATGCAGTATATGAAAATGATGAGTTCGAGTATGAGCTTGGTTTACATCCTCAGTTAAAGCATAAGCCATCATTTGGTGAACGTGGCGAATTTATCGGAGCGTATGCAGTTGCGCATTTCAAAGATGGTGGCCATCAAATGGAATTCATGCCGAAGAGTGAAATTGAAAAGCGCCGTCAACGTTCTGCAGCGGCGAATTCAAGTTATAGTCCATGGGCAAGTGACTATGATGAAATGGCGAAGAAAACAGTGGTCCGTTACATGTTTAAATACTTACCAATCAGCATCGAAGTTCAGTCACAAGCGCAGCATGATGAAGTGGTTCGTAAAGATATCACGGAAGAACCAGAATTTATTGAAGCTGATCCAATTGAAGTGGAACAGTCAGCTGAAGGAGACGGACAAGGTGATTTCGTGATTGAAGGTGAGTAACATGTCCAAAGTGCTACTCTCTCGCAAATTGTGGGAGAGAGCACAATCGAAAGATGATTTAAAACAGTCGATTGCACGTTATATACACAACAACTATCCAGGTTACCGGATACAGAAAGTCATTAAGGAAAATGAGTTTTACATCGCAATTTGTAGCATAAGGGGGTAATAAAAGTGTCAGATGTTAAATGGATAAAGCTATCGGTTAGTATGTTCGATGATGAAAAGATTCGCATCATTGAAAGTATGCCAGAAGCAGACACAATTTTAATTTGCTGGGTGAAGCTTTTATCACTTGCAGGGAAAACGAACGCAAATGGTTACATTTTCTTAGCAGAAAACATTCCGTATACAGATGACATGCTAGCTACGGTCTTTAACCGTCCACTTAACACCGTACGACTGGCACTTGAAACCTTTCATAAATTCGGAATGATTGAGGTGGATCAAGAGCATTACATCAACATTAAAAATTGGGGTAAACATCAAAGCTTAGATCGTTTGGATGAAATTAGAGAACAAGCGCGGATTAGGAAACAACGCCAAAGAGAACGAGAAAAACAAGCATCTTTAAACCCACCGCAAGAAGATGGTCACGTGACAGGTCACGAAAATGTCACGGACATAGAAGAAGATAAAGAATTAGATAAAGAAGAAGATAAAGATTTAAAAGATATAAAAGAATATAGTCCTGATGAAGCTCAGGACCATGCATCTGATAAAATTCCGTATCAAGAAATTATTGAATATCTGAATGCTGAAGCAAAAACAAAATACCAACACAAGTCCAAAAAGACCAGGGAGTTAATCAATGCTCGTTGGAAAGAGGGCTTCACTTTAGAAGATTTCAAAAAAGTAATTAAAACAAAAACAGCTCAATGGTTTAATGATTCGAATATGTGTTGTTATTTAAGACCTATCACCTTGTTTGGAACAAAGTTTGAAAGTTATTTAAATGAACGACCTGTACAACGAACAGGAAAAGTAAAAGGCGGTGGATCGAATGGGGCAGTTAAAGCAGGTAAATCAAGTGAAGAGTTTTTCGGCAAATACGATTTCTCAAAACGCTAGAAAGAAAGCGGCTGAAATGTTTCAATTTTCACCGAATCGATGCCAAAACGTTTTCGTGGTTGGTAAGAAGAACATAAAAGATGTGTGCAATAAGCGCATGCTTATCGATAAAGAAACAGGGAAAGAATTTTGCCCGCAATGTAAAACGGTTGAGAAGGAAGACCAACAACTGGCGACGGAAGCACAAGAAATGAATGTAAAAGAAAAGGTCCTCAAGTTATTTAAAGGATTTGAAGACGGCAGCTTAATCAATCAGAAACTGAAAAAGGCAACATTCCAAAATTATGTTCCGCCAAGTCAACAACTTCATCATGCGAAAGAAGCGTGTGAGCAGTACGTACGAACGTTTAATAAGAAAATTGGACAAAACATCATGCTTGTCGGTGATTACGGAACGGGTAAAAGTCATTTAGCCGTATCGATGACAAAAGAGCTGATGAAATGCGGTATAAGTGCTTGCTTCATTACTGAAGAAAAGTTATTTACCAAGCTAAAGTCCACTTATAACCGTAAAAGCGATATGACAGAAGATGAATTGCTTACAATGCTTTCTAAAATAGAGTGCTTGGTAATTGATGATCTTGGGGCTGAAAAGGAACCAGATGATGAAGAAGAGTTAAAAAAGCATAAGTGGGCAAGGAAGAAAATGTTTGAAATTATCGATAGTCGAATTGGACGGCACACGATTTATACAACAAACCATTCCGTACAAGCCTTGTTTGGAATATATGACGAACGTATTTTCAGCCGCATCTTTGATGATGAAACGGAAGTTATTGAAATGAACGGTAACAATTATCGATTAAGAAGATTCGAAAAGGAGTGAAGAAAATGTGCAAAACATGCAGTAACACTGGCGTAGTTCATACGGAAATTTATCCTGGGATGATAACGATTGAGGGTTGTAATTGTGAGGTAGCAAAGCAGCAGGAAGCTTCATACCAAGAACAATGGGATGCTTGGATACAAAAATTTGAAGGATGGAAAAGGGGGTTACTGCATGAGCAACGTGTCGGTTGAGAAAAAGCGTGAGTTTATGCAATTTGTTTTAAACCATATCTTGCCCAGAAGACACGAGGGCTTTCCATTTATCTACACATTTCATAAACATTTAAGGTTTGTAACTAGAATCCACTTTGTTGAAAATGCAAAGAAGTATCCGTATGGAATTGAAATTTCAGCACATTTTGCAGAAGGCAAACTGTTCGCGTTTTATAAACCGAATTTAACTGTCACAGATGGGATGTCAGCATATCATCATTTCAATGTGAATGATGCACCGATATATATTCAAATCAATTTTAAAGGTAAATACAAGGAACCTTTGTACATGGAAGTACTTGAAGATGATGAGTGCTCACTTGAAACGCATATCGACGGAGAAGATCATGATGAAATTGAAAAGTTAATAAAATACCAACTCATTAATCATGCACTAGACACAAGAAATAAAGAACTGTTCCACCAGTTGATTGCAAATTAAGGGGGAGGTGAAAGGATGGTGGTTCTTTACAAATTCAAACTCACTACCATTTTCGAACAATGGCCGAATGAAGAATATGTGGTAGCGGAAACTGAAGGAAAGGCAAGATTTCTGTACTGGCAAAAGTTCAGAACAAAGCTTCTAACGATGCCAATGGCTGAATTCATGAAGTTTGTAAAGTGTGAGAACGAAGGGGTTTTTGATATCAAGCGGATGTACAGCACAGAACAAGCGTTTAAGAAAATGCAAAACTTTAGAAACCTACATTTTGCTTACATGGGTATGCGAGTAAACGTAGCTGGCATGTGGGGTACGATCGTTGGGAACTGGAAAACTAATCTGTTTGTTTTGTTCGATGGAGAAATTGAAAAGCACAACTGCCATCCTTATTGGGAAATTGCTTACTACGATGATGAGGGCAATGTGGTTCGAAATTATCAGAAGGGAGAGTATGCGGTATAAGTAAAAAAGGACGAGCAGTCGTACCTGCCGTCCTTTATAGGAGAAAAATTATTCTGGATTAGAACTACGAATAACCAGAAAACGCGCTTTAAAACAGTGTTGTCAAAGATGTAATAATCTATGCAACAAAAAGCTTAGTCGGAATTCAAAACACCAAATGGCTTGCATTGGCAACAGGCTCAAAAGTAGTATATGTAAAATGAAAAATTCCATACAAAAAGCAGACAACATTTTCGGTTGTCTGCCAGTTAGTCGAATGAGTTAGCTAATTGTGATAAATTGCATTCCCATTGCGAGAAGAGTGAAGCTGCTAGTTCAAACAGCTTGTTGGTATTATTTTCGATATTTTTAAAAATATACAGTAAGAATTAGAAAAGTGATGAACCAATCTGCCTCTTACTGTAAAAGAAGGAAGTACCAGCCGTGGATTAAGCGGCTTGAAAATAGTATGTATTGATTTTTGAAAAATATTCAAGGGGTGAAGAAACATGGAATGTGCACAAAATGCTGTATATGAAATCACTCAGTTAATTAGTGAAGCGAAAGAGAAAAGTTATGAGTAAATATAACAATAAAAAAGCTGAGCTAGACGGCCATGTATTCGATAGTAAGGCTGAATCGGATTATTATTCTGGTTTAAAGGTTCGCCAAGCTGCAGGTGAAATTAAAAGCTTCGAATTACAACCAAGATTCACCTTGCAACCAGCGTTTACAAAGAACGGTAAAAGTTTTAAGGCAATTACATATATCGCAGACTTCATGGTTTATTTGCCAAATGGTGATGTAGAAGTCGTGGACATAAAGGGTATGGTGACTGAAACATTCGCGGTGAAAAAGAAGATGTTCGAATATAAATATCCACACTTACAACTCATTCTTTTAAAGCATGTTATCAAATATGGCGGATTCATCACACTAGATGAGTACAACAAATTAAAACGTGAAGAGAAAAAACTAAAAAAGGCTAAATAAAAGGAGCGGATCATATGTCATATATCGAATTCAAACCAACTTTAAAGAAAGTAAATCTTAAACCTGATGGGAAGAAAGAAATCGTTTTGGAAGTAACGGATAGCTCATTAAATGGAAAGTTAGATGCACTTTCTGAATTAATCGATATTAAAGTGGCTGTATCATTGGAGTCTCTTATTGTGAATTATAATGTGTTGCTAAATGCAAAAACGAACAAACCGTTAACTGAATATGAAGTGGATGAAAAAGGTTTTGTGCAAGAAGTTAAACAGGTGTATGAGCAAATGGAAGCGGACTTCGATATTCCAGAAGAGAAAATCCTAACTCGCGAAGAAAGGGAGCAAGCGGATCGTGAAACCGTTGATGCATTTATCATTAGCGGGCTTGCTCCAGGCTTAGATGATTTACCACATGACTTTGCTTACATTGTAAAACGAAAGCTTGAAGGAGAGTCTTATCTAAAATTAGCAAACGAGCTGAAGATTTCTAACGTGAAGCTAATTGAAATGATTGATGATTACCGTGCTCGCATTGCACCGATGGCGATTAAATGGCACGAATGGAAAGAGAAACAGCCGGATGTAGGAGAGCAGTCAAAGGTAGAAGAGAAACCGAAGGAAGAAACAAAGACAGAAGAAACAGTTGTAACGGTAGAAGAACAGGTGCAAGAGAAAGAGACGCAATCTTCTGAAGAAAATAAAGTTGCTGATGAGGAAAAACCTTTTGATGAAAAATTAGAAGACTAATAAATACAGGTTGGTAGTATGACAATTTCGTTGTACTACCTGCCTTTCAATCTCATATGGGGTGATGGATTGAACAAAGCCGAAAAACGTCAAATCCGAATCAAGATTTTAAATATACAAGATGAAAATTGTAAAGGGTGTAAAACTGTTCCGAAATCGATTGGAAACAATTATGAAATAGCGCGTTGGTGTTCGGAAAACTGTGTAATTGGTAAAAGTATAAAAAGCTTAGGTGAAAGCCTAAACGATGGGAGAAATGAGAAAATGGCTGAACAAAAAAACTGGGATCAAATTTGTGCGACTGCTGAAAAATTACGTGCTTCTGATGAAAAGAAATGGACTTGGGGGAAAATCGGAGCAGAGTTTGGAGTAATGGAAGGGAATTTATATTATCACGTTGCAAAAAGACGCGAGGCAAATGCAACGCCTGATAAGCGTGTAGGTACACCTAAGAAAGCTCAGGGTACAAAACCATTACTACAGCCTCAAAACAACGAAAAAGCGAAATCTGAACCACCAAAATTAAAACCTGTAGTTATTGAGCATATCGAGAAAGTAGAAACCCTAGATGTTTCTTGGAAAGAGCAATTAAATAACATTTTTGATGAAAAAGATGTACTTCTAAAAGAGTTGAGTGAAGTAACGGAAATATACGAAGAATTAAAAAATATAAAAGAAAAACTAGCTCAAGATCTGATTGCAGAAACGAAAGCACGCTTGGAAGCAGAAGATGCACTAAAGCTATCACAAGAGCAGCTACAATATCGTGATGAAGATTACAACACATTACTTAACGAGTTTAATACGATTACGGAAAAGAATCATGAATTGGGGCATGACCTTCAAAAAATGCATATCAATGTACGTGCCGCAGAAGAGACAGCTGCGAAAGAACGTGAACATCGCCTTGAGTTACAAGGCAGATCACAAGCGCTCGGTTTAGCGCTCAAAGCAGTCTTGTAGGTGGATGCTATGAAACTGACAAAAGAAGAACGAAAAGAGCTCACATACCAAATTGGTGACATTATCGAACAGAAGTGTAGACATTGTTATTATAATAGTTCATCCAACGAAAGTTTTAGTGTTAATGAGTGTAAAGCATGCCCGACTGGTGAAGAATTACGCCAGTTGGGTAGATACTTGGATACACAGCCGAAAAAGAACGGTGGACCGAGAAAGAGAACGCCAATTGGATTAACCCCTGAAATTGTAAGAGGTTTGAATATACAAGGTATTCCAGATACGGAAATCAGCATTATGTATGAACGCAGTTTTACTTACGTTGGAAAGCTCAAGAAGAAGTGGGTACGTGAAGGGAAATGGGAAGGCACAACTGATATGAGAGAAAACAAAAAAGGCTAGGATTTCTCCTAGCCTCAACATAAGTCGTATGGAAAACAAGTATTGCGCAAATCGGTTATTTGCGAGTTCATTATATAACGTTTTTGGGGTGGACAGGCTGAGTCATAGCAATCTTTACGTAAACTTTACATGGTATTGAAGATTTTGATAGAGATCAAATTTGAATTTTATAAAAATAAATATTGAGGATAATCCTTATAAATAAAGGCTCACTCTCAAAAGGATGAGAGTGAAGCCTGTGGATGAAATTACTGAGTTCTTGGGATGGTGAACATCAGCACATATATAATAGCATGAGTATTCAGAAAAAACATTGAGTAAATGTTTCCGATTTTTCAAATTATAGTTAATTGATTTTCATTAAACAAAAGCGTTATTTTAATCGGAAATGGCAAGTAATTGACCAAATCACTTGCCATCTGCCTAAACAGTCCGAAGGGGAAGTCTCCGTTTTAAAAGAGTGTAGCTGACTTGAGGATAGTGTGTGTAATGTAAAAAAGATTATTCGTAAAGGAGAATGAAAAATTATTTTATACGGACTGGCATTCTTTTAGTTTCAAATCTTTCAAAGTCTATAGAACAATATGCAAACGTTGCTATAGGCTCTGAAGTCTCGTTTGTAAAAAAAGTGTGGTTAATTACGTCACCAGAAGAAGAATAAAAAGTAATTTTGGTTTTTGATATAGGAGGAAGCGTTATTACTAGTGGTTTACTTGTCATACTGATCAGCTCCTAAATTATTTGGTTTTATATGAACTTTATATGTATTCAATAAATGTATATGAATTCATTTTAAAAAGTTAGTACTTTCTGTATCGAGAAATTTAACAAAATAGCTATTGTATTGAACAAAAAAACATGCACAAAAATTGTGCATGTTTAGTAAAAGCTATGTCTTGTCTATGTAAATATATGCTTAGTTTATATAAATCGTGTGTATGTTTGAACGAAATGGTTATTTGCAAATATAAAGAGCGCTTTTTAAGGCGCTCCATGACCAAACTAAAATTGAAAAAGAATACCACATGATATTTTATGTATGTTCTTAATAAATGTGCAGTTTTAAAAAATTTCTTTTGCACAACAAAGCAGCTAGTTAATAAAACTAACTGCTTGTTGTACAAAAGAAACGCTGCGCTTACAGAAATAGTTTGTAACTTTAAGTTACAAAAATAGTATGAACAGGGCTGAAAACATTATGCAGAAATGAAAAAAATAAAAAAGAGCACCATGCATAAGTGCTCTTTAAGATAGGAGGTAACACTTTGAGCTGGACGGTTAGGTTAAAAGTATATGTTGTAGAAAAGGAATAAGACCTAAAACTTATTTTTAACTCAATACAAAAGAGCAGTTAGCAAAAGCTAACTGCAATGAGAAATTACACCCATGAATTTAGGAGTACAAAATTACATGGTTGAGTATAGTATGGGCCAAAATTCTAGGTTTATGTAACAAAAATAAAAAAGAGCAGCTTTTTATAATGACTGCTCTCTGTTGTGAATTACAACCTGGGTAAGAAGCAGATTGTATTGTGATTATTATTGGCGGAATATTGAATTTTATTCAGCTCTTTAACAAAATCCTTATTTAAAAACAAAAAGCCCTAGAGTTAGGGCTCTAGGGCTTCTTGTTTTGGTATTCTCACATGGTTTTTCAAAAAGAATAGTACATATTGAAGATAACATGTGAATGTTTCATAAATGTATCAAAAAAGTGAACGAAATTGCTATTGCAGAAGAAGCAGAAATGAGGTTTCTAATACGTAAGTACGTAAAAGGTATTATTTTCAGTGAATAAAAGGCGCGTGAGGCACCTAATCATTATTTTATGGGAAGAAAAGAATATGTTATGAACTTGGTTGAATGAAAAAATGAAAATTTTACTTTTAGAGTGAAACTGAACAAAATTCTTATTTTGGAGGGGAATGGGATGGAAATTAAGATAAATGAACAATCACAAAAATTCCACTTAGCAACAACTGAAGGTTATGTACATGGAATAGGCCACGGAATACAAGTGGGTAAATATAAGTTTTGCGCTATACCTATTGGGAAAAACATCAATATATCTGAGGTTACAACAGGAGTAAAAGTTATAAACGTACCAATTACAATCGATATTTTTATTCAAACAAGTACGAAAGAAGATGCAATGAAGTTTTTGGTTAAAGTGGGTGAAAAGGTGAAACGTATCATTTCTAAAGCCGAAAACATCGATACGTTAATTGAAGATGCAAAGAAGTCTATTGTAGAAAGCTTTGGAGAAATACCACAACCGGAAGATGTAGACACGGATTGGATATTTGCAAATATAAGTGACGTGAAACATTAAGTAATACAAAATCTTTATTTAAATAAAAAAGAGCACCGTATATAAGTGCTCTTTGTAAAAAGAATTGTATAAGAGGGGAACCCTTATAGAGTAGCATATGCTCGTCCAGTTAAAGTGTGAAAAATTTCAACAAAATCGTTATTTGATATTAAAACTTAAAATCAAAAAGAGCACCATTAAACAGTGCCCTTTTCAAGCGTGAATATAAATTCCTATCATTCTATACTAGTATATGCTTACAGTAATTAATTGTGAAAAAATTGAATATAACTAAGTTACGATAAATTCAATAGTAACTGGGATTGCAGGATCAAATGTATCGCCACCTGGAATTGTAATCGCTCCAGTTGGGCCAGTAGTAACACTTGATTCTCCGCCTGGCTGAAGTACACCGTTTAGGTAGAAATTATAATACGTGAATTTTGGGAATGCTGTAGCAGCAACACCAGCATCATTTAAGCAAGCTGTAGCAGCAATTGCAAAAGCGGCACCTGTACCTGTACCCGCACCTAGTGTAGAAGTAAATCTTCTAGAAGCCATAAATGGAGGTATGATAGCCATTGGTATTCACCTCCTTCTCAATTTTATTAGGACTAGATTAGGAGAAAACTTGTCCTATATTGTATTCTATGACGTACTTAAATACTAGAAACGGCTTATGTATTAGGATTTAAGTGCAATTATTAAATTAGATACATTGATGTTGAATAAAAACGCTATTTTGCACAACAAAGCAGCTAGCTAAAGTAGCTAACTGCCTGCTGTAAATACTATTCCAGATGGATATGCAAATTGTAACCATAAGTTACATTTATAGTATAAACAGATTTGAAAATGTTATGCAGGAAAGAAAACTAAATAAAAACTTCATTTTAAACAACAAAGCAGCTAGCCGAAATAGCTAACTGCTTCGTTGTACAATTTTAGAAGTTACAATCGATACGGATATATGTTGTAACAAAAAGTTACAACTATAGCATAAGCAAATATCAAAATATTATGCAGGTAAGAAAACTAAACAAAAATTTCATTTTATAGTAATGCAAAAAGAGTACATATTCGATATGTACTCTTGAAAAAAAGGAATGTGATGAAACATAGCACTATAACATATGCTTGCCTTATTTAAAAGTGCAGGGAATATAACAAAATAGTTATTTTATGACGAAAAAATAAAAGAACCCGTTTGTTATAAACGGATTCTTCCCACAAGGTGTACAAGAAATTCAAGGTAACTTGACCAGAGTAACCCGTGGAATTCCTTGTGATAATACTGTATGCAAATGAATCAAAATGGTTAATGGAAACTAAACAAAAACTTATTTTAAAGTTAAAGAGCGCCTTGTAGAGTGCTCCTTATGCCTAATTATAAATACTTATGTTCGATCTTAGATTAATTTCTTACTTGGAGAAATTAAATGCTCTTAAACAAAGTTTAGATAGACAATCGAGCCCATAATTACAATATAAAATACCGCACAAAAGAAGATTAAAATGTATTTTAATGTCTTGTTCATATTAGTGCCGTCCTAAAAGAGGGTTATTTGGATTTTAATAGCGTATGTAAAAAAAGGTGCATTTATACAAGGGAAGGGTAGCTAGCAAAAGTAAAACAAAATCTTTATTTAAAAACTAAAGTGCGCTTTTTAAAGCGTTCCTTAAGAAAAATAAAAAAGAATACCTCATGATACTGTATGTATTTTTTTTAGGAATGTGAGGATTTAAAACAAAATCGTTATTTGAGAGAAAGGAGAATGGAAATGTCCTTAGTGGGGAATTTGAAAGAACTCCAAGAAAAAGTCATTGATGAAAAGGTATTGGAATTTGCAGAGGAAATGGAATACGTAATAATCGAAAGTGCTGCAATTGGATATTCAGGTTATAGATATCAAATTCATAAGGAAAATCCAGACAAGCATATTCTGCACTCAAAACCATTCACGGAAAAGTTACAAGAATTAATGGATGGTGTGAAAGTTGAATTTAAGGTAGAAGAAAAGAAAAACATTTTAGGTGGATCTTATTACGAACATTACATCCGTTTTAGTTGGAATGACTAATTTCTTAATAAAAACGCTATTTTAAATAAAAGAACAGCTAGTGAAATCTAACTGCTCAGTTCTTTGAAAAATAAGAATTAGAATTTGTGTTTAAAATGGTTTACATCAATTAACGAAATTGCTGTAGAGAGATTAATAAATCTTTATGAATACGCAATAATGTTTGAACATCATCTTCTTGAAGTTGTTGTAGTGCTAATTCCATTGCCTTGTAGGAAGTAGAGTTTTCAATGGATTTTTTCGATGCTTCTTGTCCTTGGTTTGTTACCTTTAATTTTATTTCTCTACGATCTTCATCTGATTGTTTTCGCTCGATGAGCTGTAGATTAACTAATTCATCTACATTCACACTCACTGTACTTTTAGGAACTGAAAGACGTTCTGAAATCTCTTTAAGAGTAACATTAGGGAGTGCATAAATTGTATTTAAGATACCCATTTGTTGTACTGTTAATCCTAAACTGGAGGCGTTTTGATGTGTGAACTTTATAATTTCTTTGTTTATTGTTACAAATGATTGGACAACTTCTCCTGCTTGTTTGAAACTTTGATTTTTTAAACTCATAATAATCGTCCCTTTTCTTTTTTAATTTAGTTTAACATAGAATAGTTCACCGATGAACTATTTATCTCTAAATTAATTTAGAAAAGAAATCAATACACATTATTAATAGAAAACTTAATAAAAATTTCATTTTGTCACAAATAAAAGAGCAGTTAGCCCAGTCTAACTGCTCGATACAAAGGTAATAATCTAGATGCATAGATATTATATGCTGAATTATTGATTTTATTCAAGGAGGAATAAAGTAAAGATTTTTTAGGAAATAGGAGTAGGAACAAAATAGAAGAGCAGCTAGCAAAAGCTAACTGCTTGTTGAAAAAAGAATCCATCCCAGGTTATTTACTGGCAGAGTTTCAAGAAATAAATGATTAAATTAATTTAATTTTTCAATTACAATCGAAGCATTTATATTTGTTTGTGTTCCACCCGCCAAAGTCTGCAAAGTAACCGCAGCAGCGGAAGTATGATTATTAAGGGTAATAATATCACCTGCTGCTAAAGTGAGAATTGTTTGCCCATTGTTTTGTTGAGTACCTGCACCTGATCCATAAATGGAGTTGGTAACGGGAGCCCCATTTAAAAAGAGGGCAAATTGATTAGGTTCAACTCCTGATACAGAAAAAGAAATTTTATAATCTCCAGCATTAATAACTGTCATTTGAGAAGTTCCGAGCGTATGAGTAAAACCGGATGTGATTCTACCGTGTGAATTAAAAAGAATAGGTGCTTCTAAGGCAACAACTTGAGCTGCTGTATTGAAAACATAAGCATACTGGGATAAGCCAGATACTGTAAGACCGGCAGGCCCAGTAGGTCCGGTAGCTCCAGCGGTTCCTGGTAATCCAGTAGGCCCAGGAATGCCTTGGATGCCTTGGATACCTTGAAGCCCAGTTGGGCCAGTCGGGCCGATAGGGCCAATAAGTCCTGGATTACCTTGAATACCTTGGATACCCTGAATTCCAGTTGCCCCAGTTATTCCAGTGGGTCCAATAGGACCAATAGGTCCTGGATCACCTTGAATCCCCTGAATCCCTTGACTTCCTTGAGGTCCAGTGGGGCCAGGAATGCCTTGGATACCTTGGATACCTTGAAGTCCGGTTGGTCCTGGTGACCCAGTTGGTCCAGTGGGGCCAGTCACTCCGGTTGGTCCTGGTGGTCCCCCGGAAGGTCCAGTCGGGCCCGTTGGTCCTGGCGGTCCCCCGGAAGGGCCGGTAGGTCCAACAGCTCCAGAAGGTCCAGTTGGACCTACAGAACCAGGAATGCCAGGAATCCCTTGAGGTCCGGTCGGGCCAGGAATCCCTTGAATGCCTTGAATGCCAGGAATCCCTTGAATACCAGGAATCCCTTGAATTCCAGTGACCCCCGTTATTCCAGTGGGTCCAATAGGGCCTTGAATGCCAGGAACGCCTTGGATGCCTTGGATACCTTGAATTCCAGAAGGTCCAGTTGGACCAATAGATCCAGAAATCCCAGGAATCCCTTGAGGTCCAGAAATACCTTGAGGTCCAGTAGGTCCCAGGTTACCTTGAGGTCCAGTAGGTCCGGTAGGTCCCCGAGGTCCACCTGAAGGTCCGGTAGCTCCAGTAGGTCCCGAAGGTCCAGTAGCACCGGTTAATCCAGTAGGCCCTATTTGAGGTAAAGGAAAGGGTATGTGACAACAATGCTTTTTAAATTTACTCATTTTTACACCTCCCTTATAAATTAACTATCAATTTATATTTATACTTTAACAACTTATGAGTAAACAGACACAGGGGTGTAAGGAAAAAACCTATGAAAATTACATAATAGTTTTTAAGAGCAAGCCTCTGTTTTAAATTCCATACCAAAAAGAGCACCATATATAAGTGCTCTTCTGACTAAAACTCTTAATGAAAAAGAGAATGTGATACCAAATGTAATTTTTTTATGGACGTGAAGTATTTGAACAAAAACGCTATTTGAATCGAAAGGGAGAATGAAAATGAATACAGTGACTATTAACTTTGGACCAGGTACAGCAGCATGGAAAGATATGCAGGAGGTCGCTAAAGTTTTGCAAGAAAAGGGTTACTCGGTTGAGCCGAAAGAAGGCATCGGAATGGTGAAGTTAACTAAGGATATTTATGATGAACCTACGATACGAAAAATAGGGGACTTAAAAGTTGGAGATCAGGTTATGTATCAAGATGAAGTTGAAACAATTCATTCAATAATTCGAGATGAGTATGGGGAATATGATGTTCAAATTGGATGCTATCATGAAAAGTTTTGTCAAACATCCGAATTTGAGGTAATTGAGTAGAAAACTAAACAAAAACTTCATTTTATACAACAAAGCAGCTAGCCGAAATAGCTAACTGCTTCGTTGTACAATTTTAGAAGTTACAATCGATACGGATATATGTTGTAACAAAAAGTTACAACTATAGTATAAACAAATATCAAAATATTATGCAGGTAAGAAAACTAAACAAAAGTTTCATTCTGTAGAAATAAGGAAACTAAAAAGAGCACCATGCATCAGTGCTTTTTAAGATAGGAGGTAACACTTTGAGCTGGATGGTGAGGTTAAAAATATATGATGTAGAAAAGGAATAAGACCTAAATTTTATTATTAACTCAATATAAAAGAGCAATTAGCTTTTGCTAATTGCTCGGCCCAAGGTAATAGACATAGAGTGGGTATTAGTAAAATTGGCTATTCACGAGCCTGTTTACAGTGTAACCAAGATTTTTAAATGTATTCCCTCTTTAAAAACCTTATTCAAACAGTGGTATTTAAAGAGGGAGTGGAGTATTGAAAAAGAATACTTTCCCTTTATACATGAAATGATTTTTTAATTCTCAATAATATATGAGTGTTAAGACAAAAATGTGTAATTAAAAGAGCAGCTAGCAAAAGCTAACTGCTCATCCAAGAAAACCAGAGGAAAGATAACCATGTATCTATTATTAACGAAACATTGAGTTTTATTCAGGGGAGGAAGAGAAATGAGACCACGTAGATTTGAGTATTTGATTTCTTATAAGTATTACCATAATAACGGTAATACGGATTGTACGTATTTATTCAATAGTCGTTCGAAACTCAATAGTAGAAAAGATGTCCTAGATTTAATGGATCTATTAAAAGAAAAATGCAATGCTCATACGGTCATAATCAATAACAGTCAATTACTAAGAGAAAAGAGAGCATTATAAAAACTCAACAAAATAATCCTTTGAATAGAAAGTGAGGTTAGGAGAATGGAGAATAACATAAAACTTTTAGGTGATGACGGGATGTTGGGTATGGAGTTTAAGAATAGAACGATTCGTGTTTATAACACAGAAGGCGATGTGATGGAATTACTTTCAACAAAAGAACAGATTCGAGAGGCTATCGATTATTTAAAAGAATGCCAGAAAGAAATGAAGTAATGTTTTAAAGAGTAATCACATCGAACGGAGGGGAACCGTATCGTATGAATCAATTGTCATTTTTTGAAGACATCGATGAAAAGGAGATGCGAAGACTTGTGGTGAGGGAGCTGAAAAACTACAAAGCATTGTGCGTCCGGATGAAGAATCAAGAAGAACAGGCTCAAGCAGGGGGCATCGTTCTTTTTCCTAAAATGAAAGGTGACGATAAGAATCATGAGATACGTTTTAAACAAATTGAACGGACGTTAAAACATGCACTTGATGAAGATGAACGCAGGATAATTGAGATGAAGTACCTTGGGAATCGGAAGGTTAAAGATTCGTATGTATATAACGAATTAATGATGAAACGTGATACGTTTTATCAGAAGAAAAAAAGCGCTATTCAGTTGATAGCTATGGCATTGGGGATTATATAACTTTTAAGTTTAGTAGGATTCTGATAACATTTATATAGGTGAATATCAAATAAAGGGAGTGTATATATGTTATATGAAAGCTTAAGTAAGTTTATTGTATGTATTGCAAGAAATAATCCACAAGGAGCGAAACTATTGGGGACTGGTTTCGTAGTTGGAGAGGGATTGATTGCAACGACAATGCATGTTACAGGCGGAGATGATAGAAATCTGTGTATTTTGCCTCCTAAATATAGTTTTTTTGATTATCAAGATACCTCTGATAATCAAATCGCTTTTGCTGATGCAAAAATTCATGCGATTGATCCTATTAAAGATATTTATATTTTATCAATTAAGTCACCTATTGCCCCAATCTATGATTTAACTGGCACAGATAATATTTTCCCTGGGTCTAATGTAAGTGTATTTGGTTTTCCACATGCCGATTTTGATCGATTTGTTTTAACTTTACATCAGACACAAGTTGGAGCGAAAATTCTTATTGACTCTAAGGGGACAGGTATTAAAAGTAAACACATTGTGTTAAATACCCAAGCTAGACCAGGACAATCAGGTGGCCCGGTTTTTGATTCTAATACAAACAATGTAATTGGTATGTTAATTGGATCATATGCTCCAGGAGGCGGGGGAGGAATGAGCCTCGGTGGCGTGGACCCGCATACATTACACCAAACTACTCATGTTATTTCCGCTGAATATATTAAGGAGATGATTTAAATGGACATGCATATATGGGATGTTTTAGAACCTAATGCTAATTATTTGGAAGCTTTACCGGCATACCAACGAAATACTATTGAAAAGTTGTTGGAAAATGGTTTAGATTATGAGGATGCTGCTAATGTATGGCTTTCAGCTAATGGACCTGCTAATACGTTTCCGTTTGGTGCGGAGGTTAAAAAGAATTCGTTTGTGGAAAAATTGAAAGATGAAGTTGGAGCGTTAATGTGTAATGAAGAAAAATATGTAGAGGAACGAAAAGAAATCATTGCTAAATGTAAAGGAGCTGGTTCTGCAATTATTACTATAATTACGGCATATCTTGCTCCAGTGGTTGGAGCAACGCCAGCTTTAATACTACCGGCAGTAGCTTTAATATTCAATGTTATTTCTAAAATTGGAGTGAATGCTTGGTGTGCGTACAGGATAGAATCATCTCATAATTAAATTTATACGTGATGATATACTTAGGTTAAGTTCGAATTAGCTCTGTCCATATGACAGAGCTTTTTTATTTATCGATAAAACAAGGGATAAATTAGGGGACATTTTCGGGGATTTTTCAAAACGTAATTAATATTACGCTATACCTATAGAGTTCTTTGAAAGAAGAATAGTATGGGGATAGCGTAACCCCTTTATCAAAACGTTACCGGAGAACGGGCAAGGGCGGTAAGAATCCGCAAAAAGGACGAAAAGACCAATTGAATTTATATATTCAGCCACGGTGCGTATGTGTCGTGGTTTTTGTGTTTCTTATTGAGCCTAGTAATGTTGCTGGGTTGATTGGTGACATAAATACCCCTTTTGAAAAACTATTATCTTAGGATGATGGTTATTGTATATATTAATGATAGAATATAGTATTATTAGTAGTATTAAAAATAAAAGGGAGTGGAAATATGAGTTTGGTATCAGTCGTTGCACATGAATTGTTCATTACAGTTGTGTCAGATGGTCTAGCTGTGACAACATATGGTGATGGTAGGGTTGTAAGAAATGAAGAGTGTCCAAAGTTTCATATGATAAGTCCTAAACAATTTGTAGCTTATACAGGTGTTAAAGAGATTAGTGATGAAGTACTAGCAGGTTATCCAAATAGAATAGAAGAGTATAATCTAGGAATTCTTAAGGAAGAACTTAAGGAAAGAGTAAATAGCTTTTCTTATGAGAATGGAAATCGTATCGCTATGGTTGTAGGTGGAGTGTGTAATAATGAGATTGTTGCCTATAGTTTTAACAATGATCCAATGGTTAGAGACATTTCGTTGAATACTGAAGATGGAAATATGCCGTTTGTAGTCTTGCAAAGTCCACTAGTTGAAGAGGATTTAACTAATAAGCTTTTTGAGATGTTGTCGAGTGAAGTGATAACTCATCCGAATGATGTTTTAAGAATTCAAAGGGAATTTACTGAGTACGTAGATGGGATAGACGAAAGTGTTAACGGTAATACTTATGAATCCTTGATTGTTAAGACGCCTTAATGGCGTTTTTTTATTTGATATTTATAATTAGAGTAAGTATTGGGGTAATGATAATATAAAAAATTGACCGCGAGGTGGCAGGTGAAATGCAGATGGCTTTTACAATCTATATTGAAACTGATAAATTCAATAAAATGGAGCAATGCTTTAGAGTTGCTTGCTAATTGAGAGGAGAATGATTACACGGTAAAGAAGATATGTGATGTTACTGGTGTAAGACGTATGGTACTTTATGAAAGAGCAAAAGAAAAGGGGATTATGTAGGAGGGGTAATATGGCTAGAGCTAGGAGTGAAAAAAGCTACGCTGCTTATGAAATATGGAAAAGAGCGAACGGGAAAATATTATTAAAAGATATAGCTAAAGAAATTGGTGTCTCTGAGTCACAGATTAGAAAATGGAAGTATTACTATAAGTGGAATGAACAAAGAGAATGTTTAAATGTTGATGGGAAAAAATCCGAAAATAACATCCAAGAAGATAATAAAAAGACACTTTATCTCCAAGTTCTTAATGTAGTAACCACAGCTATAAAATCTGATGATGTATCCATCGAGAGCAAATTAAAAGCTTGTGATTTGTTAGTTAAATTGATGGAAGACCAGGGATTAGGAAGGAAAATAAACAAAATTGAAAGACGAGTGAACCTTTATCTAGGCGATTCTATTTCGAATGAAGAGTGGGAAGAATGTAAAACTTACTTTAGAAATGAAGATAACGAAAGTTGCTGTGCATACTGCGGAGATGTTGCGGATAGTTTGGAAAAGGAACATATCATTTCTGTAGATAAAGGTGGAACATATAGTATCAACAATATCATTCCAGCATGTTCAAGATGTAACAGAACGAAAAATAATCAAGATTTGAACGATTGGTTTAGAAGCCAACCTTTTTTTCACCAAAATCGATTAGATAAGATAGTAGAGTATCAACGAATTAGTAGTGAAAAGTATATAGATTAAAAAAGATCACTTCTTATGAACTGAACCCAAAAAATTAGACAAATATATTAAGCAGCTACTAAGGATTGAACTCTGTATTGCACAGGGGAC
>NZ_JBFUPV010000011.1:35761-167698 GCF_041360755.1 Bacillus sp. RCC_6_1 | reverse complement strand
TTCCGCAGTAGCTCAGTGGTAGAGCTATCGGCTGTTAACCGATCGGTCGTAGGTTCGAGTCCTACCTGCGGAGCCATGGCCCGTTGGTCAAGTGGTTAAGACACCGCCCTTTCACGGCGGTAACACGGGTTCGAATCCCGTACGGGTCATACAAAAAAGAGTCAGCATTATGCTGGCTCTTTTTTATTTTGTTAATCCTTTTTATTACGTTACTTTCCAGAAATAAATAAAGGAATTTTGGAAAAGCTATGGTATGTATAAAAAGGAGGAAATAAATAATGACACGAGTTAGAGACTTAATGAGTACCCATATTGTACATTGTACACCGCTAGACAATGTATATGAGGCAGCTGTTAAAATGAAGGAAGAATCACTTGGATTAATTCCTGTTGTTGAAAATGAGCAAGTTGTTGGGCTTGTTACTGATCGTGATTTAGTCGTTCGAGGGATTGCTGAAAAACATCCTGGATCTAATAAAATTACAAATGTAATGACAACAAATATTATCTCAGTTTCTCCAAATGATTCTATTGAAAAAGCTACAGAGCTAATGGCACAGCATCAAATTAGACGATTACCAGTAGTTGATAGTGGTCAACTTATTGGCATGTTAGCACTAGGAGATTTAGCTATAAGGGAATCAGCAGATGATCAAGCTGGATTTGCCTTGAGTGAAATCTCAGAGCGTACAGAGTAAATTGAAACTTTAATTAACCGAGAGTTTAATGGTCACTCATAAAGAGCTAAATTATATATAAATTTCAGATACATTATTCTAGCATATATGGATTAAACTAATATGTTAGCGTGATGTATCTGAGACATTATATAATAAGGATACGGTTAATAATTTCGACATTTTTTTAAAATTTGTTATTCTTAATTTTTAATAAGAGAAAAGATGATATACTGATAGATATAAGTATTATGATAGATTTTGAATATAACAATATTAATTTTTAGTGGTGCGATAATAAATTAATATTTCCTACATAGATGAAAAGGGAAGGGGAATTATATGAAGGCTGTACAGGGCGATCCAAATTGGAATTTGGTTACAGATACATATATAGAACCAAATAATTTCGCTGAATTATTTTCTTTGCTTGTACCTTGTCACCCAAAAGGTGAGGGGAAAGAACGAACTATATTAGTATGGAAAGAAAAAGAATTTTATAAAGAAGAAAATTTAGCGGCATTTATCGTATATGGCATGAATAAAGCAAAGAAATTACCGCAGTTTCATAAAGATGAAATTCCAACTTTAGTGCGTATTCTTCGCTTATGCCAAGAGATTGGTTGGTATGAAGAGGCAAATGATTTTATGATAGCGCAAGGATTAGCTGAGTTTGTTCATACTTCATTGGAATATGAAACATGGGATCTTTTGACGCAATCAGTTGCTTTAAATTATTTAATTATTAAATATCGTATAGGTGAATTGACAGATAGGGATATTGAAATTTGGGATAGAGTTAAATTTAATGAGAAGTGTATAACCGATTGTAAACATTTATTATCTCATAAAGAAGTATTGGAATTTACATTTTTTTATATGTGCAAGAGAGCGAAATCATTATCAAAAGAGCAATTAAATAGTGATATGATGAGTTTAGCAATGTATTGTAATACTTTTGTATATGATTTGTATACACATGATTTATTACGGAAATATCGTAAGTGTACAGATTTCCTATCATATTATGGACCTAGTCAGGCAGTTTTAGCATGTCAAAGAGCTGTATTATCTCAAATTTCCGATCGCTTAGACCCATTAAAGACAACGCATGTAGATGATTATTTATATGTGATGAAAGAAATGATGGAGCATATGACGATAGGAGTAATGGATCGATACGGTCATTTTATTGGAAAGCTACTATCTTATGTGCCATTTTTCGAAATGATACAAGTTCCACAGCATGCATATTATTGTGAAGAATTACTGTATATTTGTAAGGGCATTGAATATAAAGAAGAAACACTACGCAATTATATATTTATACAATTACATGATTGTTTACCATCATTCTTTAGGCTATTTCTTAAAAATAAGCGTTACGCAACGATTCATGATATTCTTTTCTATTGGTGCGATGACGAACAACGAATGAGCTTAGAGAAAAAATATAATCTGAGCTTTATTTATGAAAAATATGCTTGTGGATAAACAATATTTTCGATATGAAAAATTAATATAAATTAAAAAGGATCTCCAGTTTATGTGAGATCCTTTTTTGTTAGTAAAACAAAGAGAAAGTGATTAAGACAAGAAAAAACATTCCATATAGGAGAAGTTGTTCAGTATAACTTCCTTGTATACCAAAAAAAGTATTGGCTTTCTTATACAAATTCAATATGTATTTTATTGGAGTATCTTTGAAAGATTGGAACACAGTGTCTCCTCTTTCTAAGCTTCTTGTTCTTGTTTTTGTTTTTGGTTATAAGGGACATTAATATATCTAGCTACAAATAATAAAACAGCCATAAAGAATACTGGAAATACAGTAGATAAATAAAAGCCATTACTAATTATATTTGTTATGAGAGCACTCAAAAGAAAAATAGCATTATAAATATGGGCAATTTTTTGTTTTAGTTGCACTTGAAATGATTCCATCATAATTTCTAATGCAACAAAAGCAATAATAATAGATAAAAATACAATGTTTGTATTGTAAATGATTAAACAACAGATTAAACCTAAAAAGGCTACGTATTCAATTATAAGAGGTATATTGCGTGGCATACAATTTACCTAACTAAATATGGCAGTGGATTTACTGCATTTGTTTTTTCAAAATTCCATTCTCCATTATGTAATTCAAAATGAAGATGCTGCCCGTATGAATGACCTGTGTTTCCCATATGACCTATTAATTGTCCAGTTTGTACTTGATCACCAGCTTGTACAGTGCGATCCTTCATATGAGCATAAACAGTTGTATATAATTTCCCATTGATTTGATGCGCAATGAAAACAACATTGCCATAGCTAGCTGAATAATAAGATTTCACAACTTTACCTGCAGCAGCAGCTTGGATAGAGACGTTTCCTGGAGCGGCAATATCTATACCATAATGCATTTGTTCCCAGCGTATATCAAAGGTTGAGCTAATTCTTCCTTGAGCAGGGAATTTGAAAGCAGCTGGAATTGATGAAGGTTGATCAGTTTTAGCTTGTGGTTGATTTTGTACTACATAGTGTTTTGCTACATATCCGTATCCTGTGCCAAAACGAATTTTATACCAAGTTCCTACAGTTTCTACTACTTGTACTTGTGTACCGTTTTGTAATGAACCGAGTAGAGCGCTACTTGTACTAGCGTTGCTACGTACATTTAGATTAGGTGTTGCAACAGTATATTTTGTATTATTTTGAACGGTGATTCCTTTTACTAAGGGTTGTGAACCATTAGAGATGAATGCTTTTTGTACGTAACCTGTTTGGCCATTATGCGATATTTTATACCATTCGCCTTGATCTTCTTGAACGGTAATAAACTTGCCATTTGGTAATACATCTAAAATGGAAGATTCTAAATTAGGTTCAGAGCGAACGTTTAATGCATTAGCATTAACGATGTATTGATCATTAGAATGAAGTTTGTTTTTTAGTAAAATAGCATCTTTTTGTACATAACCTACTTTATTATGAACAGATACTTTATACCACTCATTAGTTGTTTCAAGGATGTTCACTTTTGTATTAAAGCGAATTGTATCAATTGATGTGCTTTTTACGTTATCTTCTGTATGTAATGCTACTTGATCGACTTTGACATACCCAGTTTTAATATTAGATAATTGTTCAGCGTTTGCTTTTTGTACATTTGTTTCACCCATAGAAGGAAGTAAAGAAGCAATCGCTACAGTAGTTGCTGTTAAAGCAGTAGCTTTCATATTCATGGAATAGAGACCTCCTCTAGTTGTATAGTTGTAATTTTATTATAGTATAAAGATATAATATAGTGGGTGTATTCACATAAATGTAATATGAAATCAATATAAAAATAAATTTTTTGAGGATAATGATTCCTTCTTATGCAATTAATTGGGGGTTTATTTTCTAAAATAGAATGTATGTATTGTATAAATTTGATATTCTGTTAATAATTAAGAAAATTAAAAAAGTTGATGATGTCTTATTAGGGTGTTATACTGACAGTGATAATTTTATAGTTTGCTAGGAGAGCTGGTGTTGCCAGCTGAGAGTAGGCCGTAAGCCTTTGATCCTTTTTATTACCTGATCTAGATTATGCTAGCGTAGGGAAGCAATTCGGACACTAACAATGAGTCCCCGTTTCTTTGCGTATAGAAACGGGGCTTTTTTATTTGAAAATTTCATATTGAAACCACTAGGGGTGCTTGATTTGCTGAGAGAGGAATAATCCTTAACCCTTACAACACCTGATCTAGGTAATACTAGCGAAGGGAAGTGGAACATCGAATAAATGTATAACTTTATTTGCTGTAACCACTTCTTATATATAGAAGTGGTTTTTTATTTAGATACATATATTGAAAGGGGATAGAGAAATGAAATTTTGCGATAGATTATTAGAAACTGTGCAACCGGTTTGGGAGATGAGTCATAATCATCCGTTTGTAGTAGGTATGGGAGATGGCACGTTAGAAAAAGGTAAATTCCAGTATTATATTATTCAAGATTATTTATATCTGCTAGATTATGCAAAGTTATATGCGATTGGTGTTGTAAAAGCAACGAATCCACAAGTAATGGGAAAGTTCGCTGAACAAATTGATGGAATATTAAATGGCGAAATGACAATCCATAAACAATATGCAAAAAGACTTGGAATTTCTATAGAGGAGATAGAGTCTGCGAAACCATCTGCTAAAAATTTAGCTTATACAAATTACATGATGTCTGTATCTCAAAATGGCACACTTGCGGAATTAATAGCAGCGCTTCTTCCATGTATGTGGAGCTATTGGGAAATTGGAAAGCGTTTAAATGATATTCCTGGAGCAAGAGATCATGAGTTTTTTGGTGAGTGGATTCAAGGATATAGTTCGGAAGAATACGGTAATCTGTGTATTTGGTTAATAGATTTATTAAATGAAATGGCAGTGGGAAAGTCTGAGACAGAACTAGAAAGATTAGAGGAGATTTTCTTATATTCCAGTCGATTTGAATATTTATTCTGGGATATGTCCTATCGTAAGGAGATGTGGGGATTTGAGGAGCAAGAACATACTACAGTTTCATAATGTTTCTTTTCATTACGATGAGAAACCAATCATCCATGAATTAAATGCTTCTATACATGAGAAAGAGTTTGTCAGTATTATCGGACCGAGTGGATGTGGGAAAAGTACTTTATTTCGCCTTATTACAGGTCTAGAAAAGGTAAGTACTGGACAGATAGAACTGACAGAAACAAAGCACCATCCTGTAGGATATATGCCGCAAAAAGATATGCTTTTGCCGTGGAGAACAATTATTGAGAATGCTGCCCTGCCGCTAGAGTGCCAAGGTGTACAGAAGAAAGAAGCACAAGTAAAGGCAAAGGAACTGTTACATAAATTTGGTTTGCAAGGGTATGAGAAAAAATATCCGAAAGATTTATCTGGTGGTATGAGACAACGTGTATCTTTTATTCGAACTTTATTAACAGGCGGGGAAATATTGCTGTTAGATGAACCATTTAGTTCGTTGGATGCTTTAACGAAGACCTCTTTGCAAGAATGGTTGTTTGAACAATGGCAAGAGTGGGAAAAAACAATTTTATTCATTACTCATGATGTTGAAGAAGCGTTATTTCTTTCAAACCGAGTTTTAGTAGTGGAACAGCAGCCGATAACGACTTTGACTGAGCGGACTGTACCGCTTGATCATAACAGAACACGAAAAGATTTATATAAACCGGAAGTATTAGCGCTGAAAGATGAGCTTCTTAGTATGTTACAAAGGCAGGTACTTGTGTGATGAACCGATTGAAAGAATTAGTTCCTGCTATTACACTTTCTAGTATTTTACTAGCTGTGTGGGAAATAGGAGCAAGAATTGTAGATGAGATGTACATTTTACCGTCACCTTCTGCGATTGTAATGAAGATATGGAAACTAAAAGACATATTATTTACAGTTCATTTACCTGCAACGTTATACGTCGTTTTAATAGGTGTTGTTATCTCTATCGTATTAGGTGTAGGGCTAGCGATGTTAATGAATGCGAGTACATGGATGGAGAGAGCATTTTATCCATTATTAGTTGCTTCACAAACGATTCCGATTACTGCGCTTGCTCCGCTATTTGTTTTATGGTTTGGATACACAATTTGGAGTAAGGTTGTTGTCACAGTTTTAATTACGTTTTTCCCAATTGCGGTCAATACGTATGATGGACTGCGTAGTACGAAAAAAGAATGGGAGGAGCTCTTAGTTACATATGGAGCAACAAAAAGAGATATTTTTCTTAAATTAAAGTTGCCGTCTGCTCTTCCTTATTTTTTCTCAGCTTTAAAAATTGCAGTTCCGCTTAGTGTTATCGGAGCAGCAATTGGAGAATGGCTCGGTGCACAAGCTGGGCTTGGATATTTCAGTAAGAGAATGATGACGCAGTTAGATGGAGCTGGCGTATTTGCACCTATTGTATTGTTATCATTATTAGCTATTTTCTTCGTCGTAATTATTTCCATATTAGAAAAGAAATTCATTAGTTGGAGGAAGTATTCATGAAATTTTTAAAGCGCATCTTTGTGTTTACATTATTAATTGCAATAATTGCAGGATGTTCGAGTAATTCAGCATCAGACAAAAGTAAAAAAGAGAAAGAAATAACAGTTATGTTAGATTGGTATCCAAATGCGGTACATAGCTTTATCTATGCAGCAATTGAAAAAGGATACTTTAAAGAAGAAGGTGTAAAGGTAAATATTAAATTCCCTTCTAATCCGACTGATCCATTAACGCTGGCAGCAGCAGGGAAGGTGACAGTTGGCTTGTATTATCAGCCAGATGTTGTTATGGCGAGAGCGAATGAGCAAATTCCAGTGAAATCAATTGGGGCTGTCGTACGTTCACCATTAAATCATGTTGTATCACTGAAATCAGCGGGCATTCAATCACCGAAAGATTTAGAAGGAAAAACAGTAGGATACTCTGGAACACCATTAAGTGAGATGTATTTAAAAACGATGGTAAAAGAAGCTGGTGGTAATCCTGATACAGTGAAAGTAGTAGATGTTGGCTTTGATTTAGTACCAGCATTAATTACGAAGAAAGTAGATGCGGTAACAGGGGCATACATTAACCATGAAGTACCTGTTATGCGTCATGAAGGCCATGAACCAGCGTACTTTAATCCAGCTGATTACGGAGTACCAAACTACCATGAGCTTGTGTTTGTAACAGGTGATAAAACGTTGAAAAAAGATAAAGAAGCGTTGCAAGCTTTCTTACGCGGTACGAAAAAAGGCTATGATTTCATGAAGAAAAACCCAGATGAAGCATTGAATATTTTATTAAATCATCAAGAAAAAGAAAACTTCCCACTTGTGCCAGAAGTTGAAAAGGAAAGTATGAAAATTTTATTAGAGAAGATGGAAACGAAAGATGAGCCATTTTTATCAGATTCAAAAGAATCTTGGGAGAAACAAAATAAGTGGCTGAAGGACAAAGGAATGACGAAAGAAACCGTCCCAGCCGATGAACTATTCGAAAATATTTTAAAGTAGGCGAATGAATATGAAAAATGAGCTCCACGTAATCTCAAATGGCCATATGCCATTCGAAGAGTTAGTGAATGTAGCGATGCAAATTGAGAGTGAGATTGATTATTTGCATATTCGTGAGCGTGAGAAGAGTACGAAGGAATTATATGAAGGTGTGGAAAGTCTATTAATGGAGGGCTTTCCGGCTTCTAAAATTGTCATAAACGATCGAATTGATATTGCAATTTTATTAAATATTCCTCGTGTTCAACTAGGATATCGAAGTACAGATGTAAAGTCAGTGAAAGAAAAGTTTTCGTATTTGCATGTCGGTTATTCTGTGCATTCGCTAGATGAAGCAATAGTAGCTTTTAAAAATGGAGCGGATTCACTCGTTTATGGCCATGTATTTCCGACAGATTGTAAAAAAGGTGTGCCAGCGAGAGGGCTTGAAGAAATTTCAGACATTGCAAGGTGTTTATCTATACCGATTACAGCAATTGGAGGAATTACCCCAGAAAACACAGTGGATGTTCTTACTAACGGTGTAAGTGGTATAGCAGTTATGTCTGGAATTGTAAGTAGTAGTAACCCGTATAGCAATGCGAAATCTTATAAGGAATCAATAAGAAAGTGGGCGGAAAAACATGTGTGAGAAGTATGATGTAGCGATTATTGGTGGTGGTGTAATTGGCAGTTCAGTTGCACATTTTCTAGCAGAAAGAGGACATAAAGTAGCGATTGTGGAGAAGCAAAGTATTGCATCGGAAGCTTCCAAAGCAGCTGCTGGTTTACTTGGTGTTCAGGCAGAATGGGATGCGTATGATCCGCTATTTGAACTTGCTAGAGAAAGCCGAGCTATATTTCCACAACTTGCAGCAGTTTTACGTGAAAAGACGGGTATTGATATTGGATATGAAGAAAAAGGAATTTATCGTATTGCTCAAAATGAAGATGAGAAGGAAAGAATTCTTCACATTATGGATTGGCAGCAGAAAACAGGTGAAGATTCTTATTTTCTAACGGGAGACCATGTGCGGGAAAAAGAGCCACATCTATCTGAATCTATTATAGGAGCAGTATATTATCCGAAAGACGGTCATGTTATTGCACCAGAGCTTACGAAAGCATTCGCACATTCTGCGGCAATTTCCGGTGCTGATATATATGAACAGGCAGAAGTATTTGATATCCGTATTGAAAATAATAAAGTGACTGGAGTTATTACAAGTGAAGGTATTGTCACATGTGAGAAAGTCGTTATTGCAGGAGGTTCATGGAGCACGCAGTTACTCAGTTATTTTCATCGTGATTGGGGTACATATCCAGTTAAAGGAGAAGTGGTTGCGGTAAGAAGTAGAAAACAACTTTTAAAAGCACCTATTTTTCAAGAAAGATTTTACATTACTCCAAAGCGCGGTGGACGTTACGTAATTGGGGCAACAATGAAGCCACATACGTTCAATAAAACTGTGCAGCCAGAAAGTATAACTTCTATATTAGAGCGTGCTTATACAATATTGCCAGCTTTAAAAGAAGCAGAATGGGAAAGCACGTGGGCAGGATTACGACCACAATCGAATCATGAAGCTCCTTATATGGGAGAGCATGAAGAAATAAAAGGTTTATATGCTTGCACGGGCCATTATCGAAACGGTATTTTATTAAGCCCTATTTCTGGTCAATATATGGCTGATTTAATAGAAGGAAAGCAAGAAAATCATTTGCTAGATTCATTGCTTTCTAGAAGCGTTTAGAAAGGGGATGGAAGTTTGAATTTAAAAATTAATGGTAACCAAATTGAAGTGCCAGCGAGTGTAAAAACAGTAGCTGAGCTACTTACACATTTAGAGTTAGATAACAGAATTGTTGTAGTAGAGCGTAATAAAGATATTTTACAAAAAGATGATCATACAGATACATCTGTTTTTGATGGAGACCAAATTGAGATTGTAACTTTCGTAGGAGGCGGTTGATTATGTTAAACATTGGACCATTTTCATTTCATTCTAGACTTTTATTAGGAACAGGTAAATTCCCTGATTTTGACGTACAGCAAAAGGCAATTGACGTTTCTGAAGCTGAAATTTTAACGTTTGCAGTACGTCGTATGGATATCTTTGATGCAAAGCAACCTAATTTATTAGAGAAACTTGATGTGAAAAAATATACGTTATTACCAAATACAGCAGGAGCAAAAAACGCTGAAGAGGCTGTTCGTATTGCAAAATTAGCAAAAGCCTCTGGGCTTTGTGACATGATAAAGGTAGAAGTTATTGGTGATGATAGAACGTTATTACCTGATCCGGTAGAAACGTTAAAGGCATCTGAAATGTTACTGGAAGAAGGATTTATCGTACTTCCGTATACATCTGATGATGTTGTATTAGCACGTAAATTACAAGAGCTTGGCGTGCATGCGATTATGCCAGGAGCATCTCCAATCGGATCAGGACTTGGTATTGTAAATCCATTAAATTTGAGCTTCATTATTGAACAAGCGACAGTACCAGTTATCGTTGATGCCGGTATTGGTAGCCCAGCTGATGCAGCATTTGCAATGGAATTAGGAGCAGATGGCGTGTTATTAAATACAGCTGTATCAGGAGCAAAAGATCCTATTAAAATGGCAAAAGCAATGAAATTAAGTATTGAAGCAGGCCGTTTAGGATTTGAAGCAGGTCGTATTGCACGTAAGCGTTGTGCAACTGCAAGTAGTCCTTTAGAAGGAATGAGCGTAGTTGAATAATCGATATTCTCGCCAAGAACTATTTTCTCCAATTGGAGAAGAAGGACAGCAAAAGATAAGAGAAAAGCATGTGCTTATTATTGGTGCAGGTGCATTAGGTAGTGCAAATGCAGAGATGTTTGTAAGAGCAGGTGTTGGCAAGATAACAATTGTTGACCGTGATTATGTAGATTGGAGTAATTTACAAAGACAACAATTGTATGCAGAGAGCGACGTAAAGAATAATCTTCCAAAAGCTATAGCGGCTAAAAAACGTTTAGAAGAGATTAATAGTGATGTAACAATAGAAGCTCTCGTTCAAGATGTAACAGCTGAAGAGCTAGAAGAACTTGTTACAAATGTTGATGTAATTATTGATGCGACTGATAATTTTGAAACACGCTTTATTGTGAATGATATAGCACAAAAATATTCTATTCCATGGATTTACGGTGCATGTGTAGGTAGTTACGGTCTTTCTTACACAATCCTTCCTAGTAAAACACCATGTTTATCATGTTTATTACAGTCGATTCCGCTTGGCGGGGCAACATGTGATACAGCGGGTATTATATCACCGGCTGTATCTCTTGTCGTTTCTCATCAAGTAACAGAAGCTCTTAAACTGTTAGTAGAAGATTACGAATCACTTCGAGATGGGATTGTATCGTTTGATATGTGGAAGAATGAGTATTCATGTATGAATGTGCAAAAGCTTCGCCAGCATAATTGTCCTTCATGCGGAGAGAATGCATTATATCCGTATTTAAATAAAGAGAACACATCAAAAACAGCAGTTTTATGCGGGCGAAATACAGTTCAAATTAGACCACCTCATAAAGAGGAAATGAATTTTGAACAATATAAAGAGTTGTTGGAAGGTCGTGTGAATGATTTAAATGTAAATCCATATTTACTATCATTTTCTGTTGAAGACAAGAGGTTAGTAGCCTTTAAAGATGGCCGTGTGCTCGTACATGGAACGAAAGATATAAGCGAAGCAAAAACGATTTATCATCGCTATTTTGGATAGAAAAGGATGAGTGGGATGAAAGTAAATAAAGCTTTAACAATTGCAGGGTCTGATAGCGGCGGCGGTGCTGGAATTCAGGCAGATTTAAAAACATTCCAAGAGCTTGGTGTATACGGAATGACGGCTATTACGGCAATTACTGCTCAAAACACGCTTGGCGTTCAAAGGGTATATCCTGTTCCGTTAGAAGGTATTACAGAACAGCTGAATTCAATTGGTACGGATTTAACACCAGATGCAGTGAAACTAGGAATGTTATTTAGTAGTGAAATAATTCAAATTGTTGCAGAACAAATTAAAAAGTTTGGCTGGAATAATATTGTGCTAGATCCCGTTATGATTGCAAAAGGCGGTGCATCATTATTACAGCAAGAAGCAGTTCAAGCATTAAAAGAATATTTATTACCAGTAGCAACTGTTATAACACCGAATATCCCAGAAGCAGAAGTGTTAACTGGGATAGAGATTCATAATGTTGAAGACAGTAAGGAAGCTGCAAAAGTATTGCACGAATTAGGTGCTAAATATGTGCTTATGAAGGGCGGACATGCAGAATATCAAGGTAATGAAGTAATTGATTTCCTTTTTGATGGAGAAGAATTTATTGAGTTTAGAAGCGAACGAATTCCTTCAAAGCAAACGCATGGAAGTGGGTGTACATTTGCTTCAGCGGTTACAGCAGGACTTGCGAAAGGATACTCAATTGAAGATGCTGTTCAAGAAGCAAAACGATTTATTCGTATAGCAATTGAAGAGCCATTGAATATTGGTAGTGGTCATGGGCCGACGAATCATTTTGCATATAAAGTGAATAGAACGCGTGCATAGGTAAGTGAAAAGCCAGTTTTATAACTGGCTTTTTTTCTGTTTACTTTTTCAAAATACAGGAGTAATATATCAGCCAGAATACATTTTTTTGTAAACGCTGAGTCCAATTATATGGAGCGGAGGAACCAATTTGTGCGTAGGCACTAGGGGTGAATCTTTCAAGTTTGAAAGTAGGGCTACTCTCAAAGTCCGAATCCGACAGCTAACTTCGTAAGCGTCTTGAGAGAGGACGGTGCCATGATGGATACATCACTTCATCGGTCTGATTAGTATAGGGGAATATCAATCTATGTTTGATTTCTTTTATACTAAGGAGGATGAGGTACATGGAACTAACACTTATTTGTGTTGGAGAAGAAAGTAAGGTAGATAGTTTAAGAGATCTAGTATCATTTCAACATGAGTTAATTATTTTTACAGCAAATGAAGAGATAGCGGCTGAAGTTAGGAATTGTGGGTTTGATTGGACTTATAGCTGCAGTAAGGAGCAGGACTTTACTAGTATTTGTGAGTGTATTAAGAAGGTGATTTTACTAGGGGATGAGCTTCCAATCGTTAGTTTTTTCACAGAACACATTCGCTTTTCTTTTCAAGCACCTATTACTGTTGTTACAAGGAATAAACGATATCCAGCGAGGCTCTATGAAACAATTGGAGCTAAGTTTGTCGTGTTTACAAATTGTAATAATATTTCTTTTTTATTTTTTGAATAGGGCGGGGGAAGAAATGATGAAGGTACTATTACTTGGAGATATAGCAAATCGTTGGGCAGTATCGGTAGAGCGAGTTCAAGAATTGGTTCAGATCGATCCCCTTTTTCCAGGGCCGTATATTATATTACCATCAAAAGATGCTTTGTATTTAGAGGTGGATATTACCGAGTATGAGCAGCTACATGCAGAATTGACACAAGTTTATATTCGCGGGAGAAATTTACGTGCATTTTTACGAGGAGAATAAAGGCTGAATAAAAAAGAGCGAATGCTGAGTGCAACAAGCTATGCACTTCATCTCATTCGCTCTTTTTATTTCATATTTAAAAGGTCATTTTTAAGAAAAGAGAAGAGAAATAAAGAAAATAGATGAAATAATAGTAATAACCTTCAATGTAAGCGTTTAAATGGATGTAAATATTATTATTTTCAGTAATTTACCCCTTTACAAGTGAAATATAGAGGAGTATATTTACTCTCATAAATCATTCATAAAATTTCCAAAAAAACCTAAAATCGCTGAGTTCCAGAAATGGAGCGGGGGAACCAATTTTGTGCATCGTCACTTGGGGTGAATCTTTCAGTTTTGAAAGTAGGGCTACTCTTTAGGCCCGAATCCGACAGCTAACCTCGTAAGCGTTTAGAGAGGAGGTTTACTTTTTGTTGTTCATTTTTTGAACACTGAGTAGAGCTCAGTGTTCTTTTTTAAAATTTAAATGGTAAATTTTAACAAAAATAAAGCGAGGGATAGCTATGTTAGATGTTGTAATGGTCGGGATTTTTATTTTATTAGTTGCATCAATGGCAAGTCTTGCAAGTTGGTCAGATAAAGTTGTGAAAGAAGGAAAGCAATCATGATGATTGTCTTATCGGTTATTGTCGCAGCAATTACAGTGTATTTAGTGTATGCATTATTAAATCCAGAGAAGTTTTAATTAGGGGGAATCATTCATTATGATTTGGGTTGCAGTCATTATTACAATGCTCTTGTTTATTTTAGTAGCAAAGCCAACGGGGATTTATTTAGAAAAAGCTTTTCAAGGTAGCAAAAAGCTAGATAAAGTATTCGGGCCTTTTGAAAAACTTATTTTTAAAATTACGGGTGTAAAAGAATACAATCAAACGTGGAAACAGTACGCATTATCATTAGTTTTACTCAACGGATTTATGATTGTTATTGTATATTTCATTTTCAGATTACAAGGTGTGTTGCCGCTAAATCCAGCGCATATTGAAGGGATGGAGCCTACGCTCGCTTTTAATACAGCGATTAGTTTTATGGCTGATACAAACTTACAGCATTATAGCGGTGAAAATGGTTTATCCTATTTATCACAATTAATCGGGATTACATTTTTAATGTTCGCAGCACCAGCAACGACATTGGCGCTCGTTATGGCTTTTATAAGAGGACTTGCTGGAAAAGAACTTGGTAACTTTTTCGTTGATTTTACGAGAGCGTTAACGAGAGTGTTTCTTCCTATCGCATTTATTGCGGCACTAGTTTTTGTCGCACTTGGCGTACCGCAAACGTTAGATGGAGCGGTTACAGCACAAACGATTGATGGGGCAAAACAAAGTATATTACGTGGACCTGTTGCATCATTCGTTTCCATTAAGGAACTTGGAAATAACGGCGGTGGATTTTTCGGAGCAAACTCTACGCATCCTTTTGAAAATCCAGGACAAATGAGTAATATTTTGCAAATGATGCTTATGATGTTATTACCAACAGCACTTCCATTTACGTACGGACGAATGGTAGGAAATAAAAAGCAAGGTCGTATCCTTTTCGTATCACTATTCATGATGTTTTTACTAGGATTTATCACAATTACGACATCTGAATTACATGGAAATCCAGTATTAAACGAAATGGGTATCCAGCATGTACAAGGAAGTGCAGAAGGAAAAGAAGTGAGGTTCGGAACAGTATTTTCTTCCCTTTATGCGACAGTAACGACTGCTGCGGAAACAGGTGCTGTTAATACGATGCATGATACGTTAACACCAATTGGTGGTTTAGTACCACTCGTAAATATGATGTTAAATACAGTATATGGCGGCGTTGGAGCAGGCTTTGTGAACATTATTATGTATGCAATTATCGCAGTCTTTATATCTGGATTGATGGTTGGACGGACACCAGAGTTTTTAGGTAAAAAGATTGAAGGTAAGGAAATGAAATTAATTGCGGTCACGATTTTATTTCATCCATTGCTCATTTTAGGCTTTTCGGCATTAGCTCTTTCAACAAATTTAGGGACGGATGCTATCTCTCATTCCGGTTTTCATGGTTTAACGCAAGTTGTATATGAATATACATCGTCAGCTGCGAATAACGGATCTGGATTTGAAGGATTAGGAGATAATACACCGTTTTGGAATATTACGACTGGTTTAGTTATGTTTTTAGGACGTTACTTCAGTTTAATTACGATGCTAGCTGTAGCAGCTTCGTTGAAAGAAAAAACGGTAGTGCCAGAAACAGTCGGAACGTTCCGTATAGATAATAGTTTATTTGGTGGCATCTTCATCGGAACAATTGTAATTGTTGGTGCATTAACATTCTTCCCGATGTTAGTACTCGGACCAATTGCAGAATTTCTTACATTGAAGTAATGGAGGGTAAATGATGAGACCGGTAGTAGTAAAAGAAAAACAATTAAATGAGTCACAAATACATGCTGTAGAAGATGAAGTTAGACAAGCGAAAACGATGGATCGTGATATCGTAACACATGCGATGAAGCAATCCATTGCGAAATTGAATCCGAAAGTCATGATAAAGAATCCGATTATGTTCGTTGTGGAAATTGGATTTATCATTACGTTCATTTTATCTTTTCTTCCAAGTAGTTCTAGTAGTATACCAGGTTGGTTTAATATAACAGTTTCTCTCATTCTATTATTTACAGTTTTATTTGCGAATTTTGCAGAAGCATTAGCAGAAGGTCGTGGTAAAGCGCAAGCCGATTCTTTAAAGCAGTCGAAGAAAGATGTGTTTGCAAATGTTGTAAAAGAAAATGGAGACATTGTCCAAGTTTCAGCAACTGATCTTACAAAAGGTGACGTTGTTATCGTAAAACAAGGAGAAATGATTCCGAATGATGGCGAAGTAATCAAAGGATTAGCATCTGTAGATGAATCTGCAATTACAGGGGAATCAGCTCCTGTTATAAAAGAAGCAGGCGGTGATTTTTGTTCCGTAACAGGTGGAACGATGGTCGTAAGTGATGAAATTACAATTGTCATTACGAGTAATCCTGGTGAATCATTTATAGACAAAATGATTTCTTTAGTAGAAGGAGCTGCTCGTCAAAAAACGCCGAATGAGATTGCTTTAAATACAGTATTAACGAGCTTAACTCTTATTTTCTTGATCGTCGTTGTGACGTTGCCGATTTTTACAAATTATTTAGGGTTTCAAATTGATACTGCTGTGCTAGTTGCATTATTAGTTTGTTTAATTCCAACGACAATTGGTGGGCTATTATCGGCAATTGGTATTGCTGGGATGGACCGTGTGACAAAGTTTAACGTGTTAGCGATGTCGGGGAAAGCAGTAGAAGCTGCTGGCGATATTAATACAATTATTTTAGATAAAACAGGTACAATTACTTTTGGGAACCGGATGGCTCATACATTATTGCCTGTAGGAAATGAAACGATTGAGCAAGTTGGAAAGTGGGCCGCTATTAGTTCTGTTTTAGATGAAACACCAGAAGGTCGATCTGTTATCGAGTATGTGCAGGGAAAATCTATATCATACAATAGAGAACTTGCAGAACAAGGTGAGTTTGTTCCGTTTAAAGCAGAAACGAGAATGAGTGGTGTTGATTTACAAGACGGAACGAAAGTGAGAAAAGGTGCTGTAGGTGCCGTTATTGAATGGGTTGAGTCACAAGGCGGAATAATTCCGAAAGATGTAAATCAAAAAGCAGACTTAATTTCAAAAGAGGGTGGAACACCACTTGTAGTTGCAGTAGATAATCGTATTTACGGTTTAATTTATTTAAAGGATACAGTAAAACCGGGTATGCGTGAGCGTTTTGAACAGTTACGCCAAATGGGGATTAAAACGGTTATGTGTACAGGTGATAATCCGTTAACGGCAGCAACGATTGCAAAAGAAGCTGGAGTAGATGAATTCGTTGCCGAGTGTAAACCGGAAGATAAAATTGCTGTTATTAAAGCAGAGCAAGATAAAGGGAAACTTGTAGCGATGACAGGTGATGGTACAAATGATGCTCCAGCATTAGCACAGGCGGACGTTGGATTAGCAATGAATAGTGGTACGACAGCAGCGAAAGAAGCGGCCAACATGATTGATCTAGACTCGAATCCAACGAAAATTATTGAGGTTGTAGGAATCGGTAAGCAATTGTTAATGACGCGAGGTGCTTTAACGACGTTTAGTATTGCGAATGATATAGCGAAATATTTTGCAATCATTCCAGCAATGTTTACACTTGCGATTCCGCAAATGGAGGCATTGAACATTATGAAATTAACATCACCACTGTCAGCGATTTTATCAGCATTAATATTTAACGCTGTTATTATTCCATTACTCATTCCGTTAGCGATGAAAGGTATTGCATATAAACCGATGAGTTCTAATGCATTGCTTAGCCGAAACTTACTTATTTATGGGCTTGGTGGAGTTATCGTTCCGTTCATTGGAATTAAGGTAATTGATATGATTGTCGGCTTGTTTATATAAGGAAGAGGGGAAAAAGATGGAGAAGAAACAAAGTATACTATCACCAATTATCCGTATTACTTTTACATTTCTAGTATTGTGTGGACTTGTATATCCACTTATTGTTACTGGTATTGCACAAGCAGTGATGAAGGATAATGCGGATGGAAGTCTAATATATAATGATAAAAATGAAGTGATTGGTTCTAAATTAATTGGTCAAAACTTCACGGATCCACGTTATTTTCAAGGGCGTGTCTCTAGTATAGAATATAAAGCAGAAGCATCAGGGTCTAATAACTATGCACCGTCTGATCCAGATTTAGCGAAACGAGTAGAGAAAAGTATTGCAGATTGGAAGGTACAAAATCCAAGTGTGCCAGTTACAGAAGTACCGATAGATTTAGTGACGAATTCAGGTTCAGGACTTGACCCTGACATTAGTCCGAAGGCGGCTTCCGTACAGGTAGATCGCATCTCGAAATTAACGAATATTCCAAAAAAAAAGCTTAATCAATTAATTAAGGATCAAACGGAAGGCGCTGCGCTTGGTTTATTTGGAGAAGATCGAGTGAACGTCTTAAAGCTAAATTTGGCATTACAGAAATTAATGAAATAGTAACAGTGCTACCTCAATCTAACGGATTGAGGTAGCGTTGTTTCGAATGAAAGGTAGTGTTTATTTTGTATGCAGATGATTATGAACCGAAGTTTCAAAGGCGAACGCCAGAGGAATATTTAGAATATATTCGTCAGCAAAATCGCGGAAAGTTAAAGCTATATGTAGGAGCAGCTCCAGGCGTAGGAAAAAGTTATAAAATGCTTTTTGATGCAAGGGAAATGAAAAAAGATGGAATTGATATTGTAATTGGTTTAATTGAAACGCATGGAAGAAAAGAGACGGAAGAAGCAATTGCTGATTTAGAAAAAGTTCCTTTGAAAGAAATACAGTATAAAGGAAAGGTATTTTATGAGCTTGATGTGGAAGGAATAAAAAAACGCGCGCCGCAAGTAGTCGTAGTGGATGAACTTGCGCATAGTAATGTTCCTGGTTCTAAATATAAGAAACGTTATATGGATGTGCAGGAATTGTTAGAGGCTGGTATATCGGTATTATCAGCTTTTAATATTCAACATTTAGAAAGTGTTCATGATATTGTAGCTCAAATTACGAATGTAAAAGTAAGAGAACGAATTCCAGATTTTATTTTACAAAAAGCAAATGAAATTCAGCTCGTTGATGCAACGCCTGAGGTATTAAGGAAGAGACTAATAGACGGAAAGATATATAAAGAAGAAAAAATTCAGCAAAGCTTACAAAACTTTTTTACACTTAATAATTTAGGAGCGCTTAGGGAATTATCACTTCGAGAAGTTGCAGATGATATGGACGAGAAAATTAGCCAAACAGTAATAGAACCGATTGGCGTAAAAGAAAAAATTCTCGTTTGTGTACAATACAGTTCAACAGCGGAGAAATTAATAAGACGGGGATGGCGCATGGCTGATCGGTTAAATGCTGAATTGTACGTATTAAACGTTGAGAGGGAAAATATAGATTCCATTTCAGCTGGAAAAAAGCAGACGATTGAAGAGTGGAAATCGTTAACCAATCAATTTGATGCGAGTTTTGTATTAGAAGAGGCGAAAGGGAGAAAACCAGCGGATGTTATTATTGAAGTCGCAAGAAGATTACAAGTGACGCAAATTTTACTTGGACAATCTGCAAGAACAAGGTGGGAAGAAATACGAAAAGGCTCTATTGTAAATGAAATTATGAGACAGACAAAGTATATTGATATTCATATTGTTGCGGATCAAAGAGGGTAAAATAGAGCCGACATTTTTGGGGCTCTATTTTAATTTTTGTACAGCATGAAAACTTAGCATTTTCATTGCATATAAGATTACAAGTAAAAATATAATTGCGCCTAGGAAGAAAATCCAAAAGTAATTTTGGTTAAATAAAAGAAATCCACCTATAAGTGGTCCTGTGCTCATACCAAGATAGCGGATGAAGTTGTACATACCGATAGCTGTTGCGCGTTCTTGTACGAATTCTTCTGTTAATAAAGTAGTGTGAGTTGGCATAGAAAGTCCCATACTAAAACCGTACAAAGATGTAACGATAATGATGAAGGGGATATTGATGCTATATGTGAAAGAGAATAAAACGACACATATAATATTGAAGAAACTCGTAATAAATAAAGCTTGCTTTGTTGTGAGGCGTTTTTGCAAAAACTTGTAGCAAAAACTTCCTAGCATGATAGAAAGAGACATTGGTACAAACATAAGACCAATTTTATTTACAGTTAAATGAAATGAATTTGTTAAAATACTCGGTAAAAAAACGAGAAAGCAAAAGTAAATACAAAATTGAATGAAGCCAATAAGAGTAATAGAAAATCCAGTTTTATTTTTTAAGATAAGAGAGTAATTCTTTTGTGCTTTAGATCGCTTAATTACATTTGGCTTTGTTTCTGGAAGTAGTGAAATGTTTATAATTAATAAGATAATGCCAAGTGTAGATAAAAAGAGAAATACAGATAAGTGACCATGTATACTGCCAAGATAACCACCTATGAGTGGAGCCATTGCAGGTGCGAGGGCAAGTAACATTTGGTATAGGCTCATCGCTTCTCCGCGTTCTTTTCCTTCAAATAAATCGCCGATAATCGTTGCTGAAACTACAGGTATAGCCGCTATTCCTATAGCTTGAACAGCTCTAAAAAAGAGAAATAAATAAATGTTTGCCGAAAAAGCACATCCGATTGAACCAATTGTACTAATGACTAAACTAGGAATAAGGACAGATTTTCTTCCTTTTGTATCAATTAAAGGTCCATATACGAGCTGCATAATTGCAAGAACGAATGTGAAAAGTGAAACTGTTACATTTACAAGATAAAGAGAAGTGTGAAAAGAATTTTGAATCATCGGTAAGATAGGTGTGTAAATATTTTGCGCGAAGGAACCGAATAAGGCACTAATACAGACAACATATAAAATAAGAGTTAGTTTAGATTTTTTCATCATGTTAACCTCCTTGTGATTTGGTTTCCTTGGAAACTAAATTTATTTTAACATGATTTTCTTACTTGTAAAGATGAAAAAATGTTTTTAAAATGGTATATAGTTAAATTGTTTCTTTGGAAACTTAGGAGGCGAACGGATTGAAGCATGCAACGAAGCAAATGGAAATACTTTCGGACATTCGTACACTTTTGCATAAAAAAGAAGAATATTTAAAACGACAAAATGAGAAGTTTCTTCGTGAGACAGGCGTAAGTAGTATGTCTTTATCTGAGTTACATGTAATCGAATGTATCGGAAAAAATGGTTTGATGAATGTAACGGCAATTACGACAGAAATGGGCATGACGAAGGGAGCAATCTCTAAAATTTGTACAAAGTTGTTTCAAAAGCAATTCGTTGAGAAGATGCAAATGTTAGATAATCAAAAAGAAATCTTCTTCAGCTTAACGGAGAGTGGGAATGAAATATATAAAGCTCATGAAAAATTGCATAAGCAAGCTGAAGAAAAGTGGTTGTTACTTTTAGATGGATATACGAAAGAAGAGCAAGACTTTATCCAAAGGTTTATAAAGGATGTCTCCGATCATTTGGAAATATAATTGGAAGAAAAAACTCCTTTTTCTCAAGTCTTTTAAATATAATTTCTGAAAGAACTCATATATAATAGAAAAAGATACTTAACATGGTGAATAATTAAAGAGTCAATATATATAGAGGAGAGAGTAACATGCTTGAAAATACGGGGTTAGTATTAGAAGGCGGCGGTATGCTTGGTGTGTACACGGGCGGGATATTAGAATACTTTATGGAACAAGATTTATATTTTCCATATGTAATCGGTGTATCAGCTGGTGCTTGTCATGCAGCGTCGTATCTTTCCAGACAAAGAAATAGAAATAAAACGGTCAATATTGATTATGCATCACATCCGAAATATTTATCGTATAAAAACTTATGGAGAAAACGTCAACTATTTGATATGGATTTCATTTTTCATGAAATCCCAGAAAAGCATGTTCCGTTTGATTTTGAAACATACTTTAATAGCCCAGAACGTTTCCTTGTAGGAACGACGGATTGTGAAACTGGGCAATCTGTTTATTTTGAAAAAGAAGGAACGAATGATGATGCGCTAAATTTATTACAAGCGTCTAGTTCATTGCCTTTCATTGCACCGGTAGTAAATTACCGTGGTAAGCAATTATTAGATGGTGGGATTTCAGATCCGATTCCAGTTCGTAAAGCACAGGAAGATGGATTTAAAAAATCAGTCGTAATTTTAACAAGAAATCACGGTTACGCAAAGAAAAAATCAAGATTTGGGTGGGTTGCTGCGAAAGCTTATAAAAAATATCCGAATCTTGTTAACACGATGCTCAATCGTTATGAAGTGTATAATGAAACACTTCACTATATTGAAAAAGAAGAGCAAGCTGGTAATTTATTTGTTATTCGCCCAGAAGTGCCGCTTCAAGTAGATCGTATGGAAAAAGATACAGCAAAACTACAAAATTTATACGAGCAAGGCTATGAAGATGCAAAGAGACAGTTTGCAGATTTAAAGGCGTTCTTGCAAAAATAAGTATTAGGCTGCGGAGAAGAAATTCTCTGCAGCCTTTTTTGTATTGCTTGCTTATCCGTTACTTTTTAAAAATGTATGAATGTTTAAGTGTTTAAAGAGTTTGTAAAACACCGGGGTTTCTTGTTGAGGAGAATTTATTTGAAGGATATTATGATGATGTAGCGCTACTAAACTATTAAATTTATGAGGTGATTGTTAATGAAAGGAAAAGTTTTTTCAATTACGACTTTAGTATTATTAGCAACATCCAACAAGTGCATTCTATCCAACTCTAAGCGGTCACAAAAGCGGTAACCTACTATCTTACAGAGCTCAAACTACTACGAATCAAAATGCATCTCGTTGTTCAGTAGCAATTTCTTTTATTAAATCAAATGGAAATAATTCATATATTGAAAGCGCTTCAGACAAATTAGGATCCCATGAATCTGGAAGAGCATTAAACGCAACTGTGAGTAATGGTGCATATAACGCCTTTGGTGCAAAAGGACTATACTCGGAGCATTATGCAAATGAGAATAATGACTATCAAGAAGATACACACAAAGGTACTTTTGATAGTAATGGTAACTTACGATTGCAGTGGTAAAAAGCATTAAACAGTTGTCTTTATAAATATTTAGATAAGGAGAAGGGGATGTTCATCATCTCCTTCTTATTTAAAAGGAGCACAGACATGTACCTAGCTTTTAAAAATATAAAAAGCAATAAACTGTTTTTCTTAATTCTCCTTATGTCATTTTTTATTTCTTTTCTTTCTATATCAATAGCCGCACTTTTAACAGAGTCTAAACGAAACTTTATATCGGCTTTTCAAATCGGTTTTCCAGAGAAGAACCAAGTTTTAACTGTTCCGATAGCGAATGCAACTGAATTGGAAGAGATAATTCCTTTCATACAAGATACTTTTGTTAAAAGTGATATTTATGTAGAGCATTTAAAAGCATTAAATAGTTCAGGGGCAACAAAGATCATAGCTGTGAATTTAAAAGATGATTATTATTGGAAGCCATATATTTCTGAAGGACAATATTTTCATCGTGAAAATGTAAACGATATGGTTGTTGGCGATCAAACGAATGTAGAGGAGTTATATGAATTTGATAATACATATAAAAAAATAGGAACTATATCAAGAAAAGACAGTGACGTCGGTGTAGCAGGCATATACGTTCCACTTCAAAACTTACCTACTATATCTAAAAAAGGTATTATCGAGAGTAAACAATTACAATTAACAGTTGTTAATCCTACATCATCTATTCATAACGAAATAAAAAAGTTTATGGGTAGGAGTAAAGAAGTGCTTTCGGGAGATGTTCAAATGCTGAATAAACGAGATCTTCAAGAACTACATGTGACACATATAGATCCAGCAAATAAGTATTATTATAAATTTATTCTTGTTGCAATTGTTTCTGGCATTTCTGCGGTTTTATTTTGGATTTATAAAAAAGAAAGAGAGATTTCATTAAAAAAAGCAGTAGGTGCTTCTAATATATCTATCTACTGCGAACTATATATTCAAATTTTGTTTATTTCTCTAGCAGCGATGTTCTTAGTTTTTATTACGTTAGAAATATTTTCGGGAACAATTCATACTTATTTTCAGACATACTTAGTAAAACCGTTAACACTATATGTATTGATATGCAATGTTATTTTTATAATTTTTCTTACAATTTTTGTTACTGTAATTCCAATCAAGCACATTATAAATATATATCCCGGAAAACATTTAAGAACGTAGGAGGTCGTCATGTTTTTTATATTTGATTCTATACGGTCTGTGAAAAAACGGTTGTTACCAAGTTTGATTATAGTAATTTCTTTAATTATTGCATTTTCTTCAGCAATAGAATTTGTTAGTAATCTTTCGGGATATCGAAAAATGATGACGGTAGCAAATAATTTATCGACTCATAAAAATTTCTATGAACTTTATGCGACGCAAGATATAACCTTGTTTAGCGAAGAAAAAGCGAAAAATGATTATCAACATTTCATGCAAGGGTTATCTAATATGATACCAATAACAAATAAAACTAATTATCTGTTCCGTAACTATTCACTTAGTTTAAAAAAAGAAAATGGAACGATAAAGACTCTTATTGTTGATAAAGATATTAATAAGTACTTTCGTATACGAATTTCACAAGGAAGATATTTTGAGGAATCGGAATTTCATAAATCAGTATTTGATATTAGACCTGTTATATTAGGGGCTAATTATATAGAAAAGGTATCTATTGGTGATGTTATACCATCTGGAAAAATGAAGCTAAAAGTAATTGGTTTTTTAGAAAAAAATTCACCATTTACATATCCTCGAAGTGGTGAAATATCGGATAATCGTATTACATTATTAGATGACATGGCGATTTTACCAATTGGAACAGAAGAAATAGAGTTCTATAGTGTAGAACTTTTATACAATGGGTTAATTATAGAAACAAATGATAAGATAAATATAAATGAACTTCAAAAGAAAGTATTAAAGGTAACAGAAGGTAAGGGTTATTCGTATTATGTTACAAATCCGAATAAATTGTTAGAAAACGAAAAACAAGGTATTGATAATATGTCATACCCCTTATTATTAAGCGGTACAGTCTTATTTTTTTCATTTCTATCTATTGTATTAACATCAATGGCAGCACTTTATATGGAGCGTAAAAATATTTCTATTAGATCAGCGTTAGGTGCAAGCACTTTTCAAATATGTCTTCCATTTATTATTGAGTATATGTTGCTATTCGTTTTAGCGATATGTATAGGCATAATGTATTTTCAATGGGAGAATAGCGGAGTAATTGAAATTCAGAAAGGGCTAGAAAATAGTATAGTATCTTTCTTTGGAACGTTAAAAGTCTCTATAGAATCATTGGTTGTTATAGGTGCTTTATCACTTGTAATGATCCTCGTTATATATGCAATCATTTATTTCAATGTACTAAAAATAAAAAATACATATATGAAAGAGGTGTTATAGATGATTCAGCTCGCAAATGTGGCTAAGGGATACGGAAAGAGTAATTTTAGTGCTTTACAAGATATTAATCTTACAATAGAAAAAGGCGAAATGATAGCCATTATGGGACCATCTGGTTCTGGGAAATCAACCTTGCTTAACATTATTGGCTTAATTGATAGCCCCTCTACTGGAAAGTATTTTTTAGATGGAATGGATACGAGTACATTCAAGTCAAATTATCATAAGTATAGAAACACGGAAGTTGGATTTGTGTTTCAGAACTTTTCGCTATTAGATGATTATACAGTTGTTGAAAATGTAATGCTTCCGCTTATATATAGAAGAATTTCTCATAAGAAACGTATGCAAATATCAAAAGAAATGCTGAAAATGGTAGGGCTTGAGAGGCATATTAACAAATATCCTTACGAGTTATCAGGAGGAGAACAGCAAAGAACAGCAATAGCAAGGGCTTTAGCACAAGATACAAAAATTATACTTGCTGATGAACCGACTGGTGCTCTTGATCAAGAAAATGGGGAGAAAATTATGAGTATTTTACAAGAGATTAATAAAGAAGGAAAAACAGTGCTAGTTGTTACACATGATCAAAAGGTAGCTGCATATTGTCAGAGGACGATACGGTTACTCGATGGTTGTATGGTGTAATATTATGTGAAGAGGTGATACATATGGAAAATGTCTATAAAGGACTTAGGCATACTGGGTTTATTATGATGTTTATTTTTGGTAGCGTATTTTTACTTCGCTGGTTTATTCATGATGAAATGTTAATAGATCAACTTATTGGTTTTAGTGTGGGCATAGTAATGGTTATTTCATCAGTTTTCATTCAAAAGTATAGTAAAGAATTAAAGGTAGAAGAGAAGTATTAAAAGGTTATAACCTTCTTCATATTTTGGAGGTGCCTTTATAGTTTGAATGATTGTTGTAAAAGAAAAGTAGAGCATCGGATTTCGATGCTCTACTTTTTTAATGTGGTAAGAATATCAATTGATAAGCAAACAAAATTCCAAATACATATACAAGTGGGTGAACAGCACGGAATTTACCTTTTGCCACTTTCATAAGTGGATATGAAATAAATCCAAGTGCGATACCTGTTGCGATACTTGATGTAAGAGGCATGCTTAAGATTACTAAAAATGCTGGGAATGCTTCATCAAATGCGTCCCAATCGATGTGGCGAACTGAACCCATCATAAGACTACCAACGATAATTAATGATGGAGCAGTAATAGCTGATACACCAGAGACAGCACTTACTAATGGTCCGAAGAATGCTGCTAGTGCGAATAGAACAGCTACTGTAACAGTTGTTAAACCAGTACGACCACCAGCTGCAACACCAGCAGATGATTCAATGTAAGCTGTTGATGGTGTCGTTCCGAACATAGAACCAATAGTTGCTGAGAATGAGTCAGATAGAAGAGCTCGTCCAGCTTTTGGGAGTTTTCCGTCTTTCATAAATCCACCTTGTTGAGCTACCCCAAGTAATGTACCTGTTGTATCAAATAATGTAACAAGGAAGAATGAAAATACAACGCCGTATAATCCGTAGTTAATTACGTCAGATACAGCAGTAATTGGATTTGAAACGATAATTCCTTCTGGTAATCCAGGCATTGATGTAACACCGTTTGAGAATGTTAATTGTCCTGTGAAGAAAGCGATAATACCAGTTAATAGCATACCGATAAATAGTGCGCCATTTACATTTAAAGACATAAGGATAATAGTAATTCCAAGTCCAGCTAATGCTAGTAGAACTGGAGCAGAGTGAAGATCACCAAGTCCAACTAAGTTTGCATCATTTTTTGTAACGATACCAGTTAATCGTAAACCGATAAAGGCGATAAATAACCCGATACCAGCAGTAATTGCATGTTTTAAGTTTTCAGGAATTGCTTCCATTAATTTTGTACGGAAAGATGTAAATGATAGCAAAATTAAAATCATACCTGCTACGAATACAGCAGAGAATGCAATTGCGAAAGTCATGCCTTCATGCGCTTTTACAACAGAGTAAGAGAAGTAAGCATTTAATCCCATACCTGGCGCGATTGCGATTGGTAAGTTTGTAAAGATTGCCATAAATAATGTTCCGACAACAGCAGCAATAATTGTTGCTGTAAATGCTTGTTCAAATGGAACACCTGCATCTCCAAGGATAACAGGGTTTACGACAATGATATATGCCATTGTTAAGAAGGTAATAATACCTGCCATAATTTCAGTTTTAATAGAAGTTTTATGTTTTGAAAGGTTAAACATATAAACATCCTTTCTGTTTACGAATAATTTTCACAACAGTTATATATAATATTCGTTTTTTATCTATTTTGCAATAGTTTTGCATAAAAAGTTTATAACAATTCATATTTTGTGTCTTAAATTCGAATATTAATCGTAAACCGATGTGTGAATTTCAGCTTTTTATTGTGCACATGCTAAGGAAAAGGAGTTGAAAGCAGCTATGCCACAGCAAAAAAACTTTATAACAATGCCTGCGCAACATCAAAATAAGCAGCCTGGTATTGAATCATTAATGAATCCTCTACCACAGTTTGAAGATCCCAATTATAAAGGTAGCGAAAAGTTAAAAGGAAAGAATGTATTAATTACAGGGGGAGATAGCGGAATTGGACGAGCAGTTTCCATCGCTTTTGCAAAAGAAGGAGCAAATGTTGCGATTGCTTATTTAGATGAGGAAGAAGATGCTAATGAGACGAAGCAATATGTTGAGAAAGAAGGTGTAAAGTGTGTATTGTTGCCGGGTGATTTAAGTGATGAACAGCATTGTAAAGATGTTGTTCAAGAGACCGTCCAGCAGCTAGGTAGTTTACAGGTTTTAGTAAATAATGTCGCGCAGCAATATCCGCAGCAAGGACTAGAGTATATTACAGCAGAACAGCTAGAAAAGACTTTTCGTATTAATATTTTTTCTTATTTTCACGTTGCGAAAGCAGCCCTTTCTCATTTGAAGAAAGGGGATGTCATTATAAATACGGCATCTATCGTTGCATATGAAGGAAATGAAACGTTAATTGATTATTCCGCGACGAAAGGAGCAATCGTAGCTTTTACAAGATCACTTTCTCAATCGTTAGTGCAAAAAGGGATTCGGGTAAATGGTGTTGCACCAGGACCGATTTGGACACCGCTTATTCCATCGAGCTTTGATGAGAAGAAAGTCTCTCAGTTTGGGAGCAATGTCCCAATGCAAAGGCCTGGTCAACCATATGAGTTAGCGCCGGCATACGTATATTTAGCGTCTGGTGATTCTTCTTATGTTACTGGACAAATGATACATGTAAATGGGGGCATTATTGTAAATGGATAGTTTTCATTTATAAGAGCAAAGTAATGTTAATTCCACTTATTATAGTGAGCGCTAGGGGGGATATAGCTGAAAAAGTTATGTTTCGTCATACTATTATTTTTCATCCTACCGGTTAGTGCTTTTGCTAATACAGATCATTTAATATTAGTGAATCTTACGACAAATCAGTTGTCTTTTTTTGAGAATGGAAATTATACAAAAACATTTCCAGTAACGACTGGAAGAGATCGTACACCTACGCCTGAAGGTAACTTTTGTATTATAACTAAATTTAAAAATAAAGAATACCATCGAAAAAAAATACCTGGGGGTGCACCGAATAATCCTCTCGGTACGAGGTGGCTTGGACTAGATAAGAATGAATATGCGATTCACGGGACAAATCGGGAATGGACGATTGGAAGTAGGGAATCAAATGGTTGTATTCGCATGCATGACAGGGATATACAATGGTTATATGACAGAGTACAATTACAAACAAAAGTAATCATTTCTCGTTTTCATACGAGCCCCGAATATGAAGCGAATAAGCTTGGTTATCGCGTTGTGAGCTGGAATAGTCGGAAAATAGAAGAAGAACAAATTGGAGTACTTACGCTAGTAGACCGCGCGGATATATATTGGCAAGAACCAAATGGACAGTTAACAAAAGTGAAAACGGTATTGCCAAATGAAAGATATCCAGTGTACTCAAAACGAAAAGATGGAATATATTATATAGGAAACAATTTGTATATTATAGATGAAACAGGAGAGAAAATTCGTTACGAGCAAATTCCTTCTTCAATTTTAAGTAATATATATAAACGGAAATACAATGTTCCGTAATGGCTACCGTTTTATAGACGGTAGCTTATTTATACTTGGAGTTTAACTGCAACTATTATATTTTGCTGAATATAATACAGTACAGATAGGGGGCGGTTATATTATGAAAAGTGAATTTGCGTTTAAAGTTTTTTTAGTAACGACCTGTTTATTTATCGTGTATTTATATGCGTTTCTCGTCTTTTCTTTTTATGTTCCATATGTTGATTTAATATTGTTCTTCGGATTTATTTGGGCGTTTGTGAAAGCGAGGGAAGGAGAGAAGAGTGTATATCGGCGCATTACCTTATGCGGGACGGCCGTTCTCGTTATTTTGTACTTTTTTATTATGCATGATTTTTGGAGGGGAATGTAAAAAGCATACGATTAATCGCATGCTTTTTTTGTTTAATATTTAGGCTTAAATGTATGACAACAAGTTTCTACACTCGTTGCTACAGGACTTTCTAGCGTCTCGTTTGTTAAAACAGCAGCTGTATATGAATCATTTTCAGTTTGACCAGTTTCATCTGCATCAGGCTGAACGATGATCGCACTTGCTTGACAAAAGTTACCTTGTCCCCAAAAAGAACAGTTGGAAACAGAACATCTTACTTCTGGCATAAAACCCCCTCCTTATACATTAGTGTGGGATTTTACACCCATTTCATGTGTAGAAGGAGTTTCCTTTTCTAGTTACTTTTTCGTTTGCTCAAGCCATTCTTTTAATTTATCTTTCGGCTGTTCACCGCTAATACGGCTCACTTCTTTGCCATCTTTAAAATGAATGATTGTTGGTGTTCCTTGAATTTTATATTCATCCCAAGGAGCATCTAATTTTTCAATATCCATAACTTTCATATCAACGTTTAAGTCTTTAGCCATTGGCACTAGGACAGGAGATAATTTTTGGCAATGAACGCAAGATGTTTGATAAAAGTATACTGTTTCTTCTTTTTTCTCTTTTAAGTTCTTTTGAAGATCTGAAAGAGAGATTTTATTTGTGTAGTAGTCAGGACCGTTTGTCTTACTTTCAGTAGGATTATCAATCTTTTGGCTAGTAGCATTTTTTTCTTCCATTTGTGTGACAGCGAAAATTGCTACGAACAAGGCGATAATAATACCACCAAATATAAGCATTTTTTTCATTCTTTCATCTCCTTATTTGTTTTTGATGACAATAAAGCTACAAACAGCGATTGTAATAAAGCCGATAAGTGCTAAAAACGGGATTGTAATAAAACCAAACCAGTTTATAAATTCTCCGGTGCAGGGTACACGACCGCAAGCTGCTCCAGCAGCTGAAAACGCTGGGACTTTTTGAATTGCATAGTGATATAAAGAAATACAAGCACCAATACTTGCAATTGGTAAAGAATAACTTGCGATGCGATAATCTTTTTTTGCTACAGCGATACCGAGCCATAAAACGAATGGATACATAAAAATACGTTGATACCAACAAAGTACACAAGGCTCAAATTTCATGATTTCGGAAAAATAAAGACTTCCCAGTGTAGCGATAAAAGAAGCTCCCCATGCGGTAAGTAAAGCATATTCTTGCTTTTTTTCTCGTCCCATATTTTATACCTCTCTTATAATAGTTACATACTAAATTATAGTATGAAGTGGTATGGAAAAGAAAGAAAAAATATGTTTATCAATAAAAGTTTTATGAGGAGAAACTTTTATTGATATAAAAATTAAAAAAAAGCGCCATTCTCCGGAAGAGAATAGCGCTATAGTTTACATTTGAATTTGTTCTACTTCTTCTACATGCGACTTTTGGGATGCGTGGTCAATATATTGAAATAGGAGCTGCAATTGTTTATCAACTTCTGGCAGTTCCTTGCTGTATTGATAAGCGTGTAAAAAATGCTCAATACGCTTAGAAAATAATTGATCGTTCGTTTGAACCATGAGAACGAGTAATTTATCCCAATTACAGCAATACGTGTAATAGAGAGCTTTATCATAGTCGTTATATGTTTGCACTGTGTACCCTCCTTACCGAGAGTTATATATAGTGTGTGATAAGTAAGGAGAAATACACTTGAAAGAATTTGTTAAGAAAAAATGAGAATGAAAAGAAAAAACGAGGAATTCCCTCGTTTTTTAAGCTTTTGGCATTGGCGTAGGTGTTGGTTTGCCATAGCCTTCTTTGTATTTATTATCGATATAGTTACGAATTTCAAGCGTTGATTTTCCTTTTTGTTTCATGGAAGCAGATTCAACTGCAATTTCTAGACAATTGACGCAAGTCGTTGCATGGGAGTCCCAAACAACTTCACCATTCTTTTTAATTTCACGAATAAAGCAGTTTTTATTATTTTTATGTCCTACACTTTCACCGCAACCACAATAGCATGGAATCCAATCTAATAGCTCTGCATTTTGTCCAGCGACGGTGTAGATATCTTTCATTTGTGGATCAAGCTTATCTAGGAAGGTTGGAAGTGTGTCGACTCCTTTTGTTTTCTCTTGAATGTCAGCTTGCTGAGTGTGCGATGCGTGGTCATGTTCTTCTTGTTTTGATTCAGAAGATTTTTGGTCATTTGTACCAGTACTTCCGCATCCAGCAAGAATTAAGCTTAGTACTGCAAGTAAAGAAAATACATACTTTTTCATTCGCTTGTCCCCTTTACAAATGTATTAATCAAATTGTATCAGAGATTACGGTGTATCGGTTGAAGATTTTTTTGACTGATTTTTGAAGCGCCATCTTAGCGAATGGAATAGAAATAAAATCGGGATATAAGTGTATACAATATATAAACCCGCTTGAGATAGTACGGTATTTAATGTGTTGATACTTTCACGGTTTGTGAAGAACAGAGAAGCTGAAAATATGATGAAAATAAAAAACGGTAATGTAAATTTAAATGAAATATGAAAGGAACGCTTCATCGTTTGACATGATGACCAAATGGTTAAGCAAAGGTTTGGTAAAATAATTAAAAACCAAACGAAAATAATAATATATTCAAAGCGCTGAATAAAAGGAACTTTAATTATTTTTAACATCGTTAAAGTAGGCCAAATAGTACGGTTTAATTGTCCCTCGCTGTAATACATAAAAGATACGATAGCTAAAACTACATAAATTAAGGTGCTAAAAGCAATTCCAGCATGGGCCCATCTTTTTAAAGATTTTCCTTTTTCAATAAAGGGATAAAAGATAAGAATTGTTTCAAACCCTAGAAATTCCAATGCAGAGTGTTTTGCAGATATAAGCATGTCAAAGGGTGAATGTGTAAAAATAGGTAAAATATTACGAAAATGTGCATACTTCATCGGATAGACTAAAAAGAATACAACGAACATAGGAAGAACAATACCCCAAAAACATATCCCTGTCACAGAACGGAAGCCACCTTTTATAATGTAGTAAGTGACTAATAAAAACATAAGCGTAAGTTTCCATAACTTAATGGTAGGGAAAATCCAAACTTGTATCACTTCTATATATGTACGAAGAACAGTAAGGCAAAATAATAAGCAATAAAGAGTGAAAATTACAGAAAATATAGAGCCAACCCATTTTCCAAAGGTTGTTGTATGAATACTAATTAAATCTCCGTCTTTTTCAAGCATTTTTAACATACAAAACAGTACAATATGAGTTGCAATACCTGCAATAATAAGAGAAATCCAAGCATCATAACCTGCATTTTTCAAAATTACACGTTGATATCCGAGAATTCCTATACCAACCTGGAGAGAATGCAATAAAATAAATGCAAAATATGGAGATACGGTCTTTGTTTTATTCATTGTATTCATTGCTTATTTCACCTCACTATTCTCCGATTCCAGATTGTACAATATTAAGATCTAAATTTATATCTACCGCTATATTTTTATACATATTTCGAAGTTGTTTTATATTCCATTTTCTCGTATGGCTTCTAATTTCATCTCGTATTCCTAAAGGATCAATTTCTTTTTCTTGAAATTGTTTTATTAAATCTTCACAGTCTTTTTCGACATTTCGTTCAATTTGTTTTTTTATATAGTTGATATTTGTTTTTTTTCTTAGATCAATCCAATTAGGAGAGTTTTTAATTAATCCATTTAGTTTTAAATGGATTTTTACTTTTGGTATGTCGCCAGTTTGATCTATATCATACTTATTTTCCCCAGCTAAGTTTTGTATAACAACCATACCTTCATGTTTATCCTTTTTTATTGCTGCTTCGTAACGTCCATTTTTCGTAGGATTAATAAGTAATTTTGCTAAAACAGAATGTCTTTTATCCGTATACATGACGACTTTATCGCCTTTTAAAAAGGCAAGTCCTTTGACAGCGACAGAATGATTATCGTCCATTTTAATATAAGGAACATAGGCATCACATACAGAAGAGTAATAATTATATAAAAAAATGTTTAATTCAGTTTGTGGAATGTTCTCATTTCTTATATTTTGCTCGAGTAAATCAGCAATATATAAAGACCCATTTTTTTTTCCGTAATTTAAAAGCTCTTCAGCCGATCCATCTACAATTGCTAGTTGTACATCACGCCCGATATTTGGGTCACGTTGTAAGTTAGTAATAATCTCTCCCATTCCGCGTTCCCCTAGAGCCTTTCCAAATAGGACGACACGCATTTGACCTACAACAACATTGTGAGGAGATTTCGCATTTAATCGTGAAGCAATTGTTTCAAGTGAACGGGCAGATGTTGTTTGCGTCTCTGGTTTAGACTTTACACCATGTGTGTACTCTGGGAATAGAATAGTTCCTTGGAATTTTTTGTTTTTTGTGATGTCAAATCCAGCAATATGAATAATACGCTGTGCATCCACTATATACGTTTGTGTACAGCCAGTTTGTAAAACGAAGAAGATAATGATAAGGTGCAATAAAATTTTTTTCATTCATTCTCACCATCACGTTTTTGCTTCGATTTGTTTGGATTGTAGCGCCATTTTGATTTTGGTCTAAGAAAAGAAGGTCTTTGTGCCGTTTGACTAAATGGTAATCGAAGAAAACCTTCTGCTGTACCTAAACCACGAAATGGATATAAAGGTAATAAATAAGGTGATCCAAGTGATTTTAATTTAATTAAATGAGCTAAAATAAATACAAATCCGACAATAAGGCCTAATCCTCCGAATGCACCGGCTAAAAGGATAAGCGGAAAGCGTAACAACCGGATAGTAGAAGACATCTTTACGGTTGGTGTTGTGAAAGATGCAAGAGCGGATAAAGCAACTGCAATTAATAAAATTGTACTTGTCAAAGCTGCCTCCACGGATGCTTGGCCAATTACAATCCCCCCAACAATCCCAATCGTTTGTCCGACTTTTGTCGGTAAACGCGCTCCAGCTTCACGAAGCAATTCAATTGTAATTTCTAAAAAGAGTGCTTCTAGAATAGGAGGGAAAGGTACGTTAGCTCTCGAGAAAATAATAGGACCTAGTAAATCGGCAGGAATCATTTGATAATGATATGTTAAAGCCGCTGTATAAATAGCGGAGGAAAAAAGAGAAAATATAGCTCCGAAAAAGCGAATAATACGAAAGAACGATCCAATCATCCACGGTAAATAATAATCTTCTGGTGAAATGAAAAAATCCAGTAACGTTGTTGGTCCTGATAAAGCATATGGAGAGCCATCTGTTAAAATTAAAACTTCCCCGTTAATTAATGCAAATACAGCTCGATCTAATCGTTCTGTAGGTAATAGAACAGGAAAAGGTGAATTGCTATTATCACTAATAAATTGCTCAATCATAGTTGAATCAAATGGGACATCAAAGTCAATGTCTTCTAGCCGTTGAAGTGCGGTGTTGACAAATTGTTCATTTGTAATTCCTTCTATATAAGCAACTGCTACTTTCGTTTTTGATATAGATCCGACGGTAACTTCTTTAAAAATGAGTTGCTCCGTTACGATATTTCGGCGTAATAAGTGGATATTTGTATCAAGGTTTTCAACGAAACCGATTTTAGGCCCGATTACGCTATACTCATTTTCTGTATCGTTATATAATCGTTTTCCTAAAACAGTACTTTCGGCACGAATTAAAGCATATTGATCAGGATTCGAATTGTTTTTTAAGCGTATTAAAATATATCCACCTAATAATTTTTCACGAATATCATCATTAGAAGGGGAGGTAATAATGTCTTCAATAGAGATAATATTACATAAATCAGAGATGTTTTGGATTTGTTCCGATTCCTTTTTTATAGGAGTTAAAATGAATTGTTTAATAATAAGTGCTTCCACGACAGATTTATAATAAAACAAGCACAACGTTTCATCTTTAAGTATGTTATAAGAGACAAAATCGCTTGATTCTTTCATGGTTTGTATAAATTCTGGGATAGAACAAAGTGTTTTTGTATTAGTCTTTTTTGATTTCTTAGATGATAAACCGAACATTTTCTCACCCCTAACTTACATCATTTACTTGTGTTAGTTTTTGGGAAAGACGGGAATTTATACTTAAAAATTGAAAGTTCATAAAGAAAAGGAAGAGTAGTGAAAGCCTCTTCCTTTTTAGCATTTTAATTTGTTTTTTGTTCTTTAATAGACTTCACTAATTTCATCATTTCCGCTCGTATATCTTCTCTTTTTACATTTAATTTTTCGGCAATTTGTTTAATGTCCATTCCATCTTTTTTCATTTTTAATACATCATCAAGAGGGGTATTGCTTTTTTGAGAGATGATTGTTAACACAGTAAGGTGACGCAATTTGATGTTATATTCTTTCATTTTTTGCTTTAGCTGATCCGGTGTGGATTTTTGCATAGTTGCTAACTGTTGTAGCAGTGCTTGCTTTGTTTCTTTATTCATATGATGCTTTTTCAGCTTACTTGGATCTACACCGAAATGCTCGGCTGTTTTCTCCCAAGATTTATTTTGCTTATAGTAAGCTAAAACGTCTTTTATTTCTTTATTACTAATCCTTGCAATATGAGCAGCTTTCCAAATTTCATGTTTGTTATAGCCGAGCTTTTCTAGCGACTGCATTTCTTCTTCTGAAATTGGTTTATGGTGATGCATTGTTACTTCTTTCGGTGTGGCAGCGGACGTAGGGAAGGTGGATATCCCGCATAATAATGCTGCCATAGTCATACTTACTGCGATTTTTTTGTACATGTAAACTCCTCCTAGATGGATAATGTAGAAAACTGTACACATATCATTTCCATAAAATGTGAAATATTTGTGAACAAGTTAAGTTTTTTTATTCACAGTATGAAATGACGTTTTTAGAAGTTTTCCAACATAAAACATTGATTAATAGTAAAAAACTAAGGTATAATCGAAATTGAAAATCAATATCAATACCAACAATAAACTTATACATATAGATAAAAATAAGGGAGAGATAAATATGACTACATATACTTCCATCGCTAATGTGATTAAAGAAAGGCGCTCTGTTCGTACATTTACAGACAAAGCAGTAGAAAAAGATTTATTAATTGAACTATTAAACGATGCAACATGGGCACCAAATCATAAGCACCGTGAACCATGGAATTGTAAACTATACATCGGAGAAGGCCGCAAGAAATTAGTAGATGCAGTATTAAGCTCTTTCACAGAAGAAGAAAGAGCGAAACGCGGTAAAATTTTATCAGATCGTTTCTTAAGCACGCCTGCACAAATCGTTGTATATATAAATGAAGATCCGCGTCAAATTCAACGTGATGAAGATTACGCTGCAACATGTGCATTTATGCAAAACTTCCAACTTCTTGCTTGGGAACGCGGATTAGGTTGCGTTTGGAAATCAGGCGGATTAAACTACAATCCATTATTTATAGAAGGAATCGGTTTAACAAGAGGCCAACGTATCGTTGGAATTCTTCATATCGGCTATTTCGATAAAGCGCCAGAAGGAAAAGCTCGTACTCCGATTACGGAGAAGATGGAGATTATTGAAGGTTAATAGATGAGACATTCTCGTTTTTGCGGGGGTGTCTTTTTATTATGCAATCAATCCTCATGAAAGCTTGTTTTTCATCATACACTTTCTTAAGGGAAAGTGTAAGGAGGGAAAATAATGAGAGCAAGTGACGATAAAGCACTGCAATATGCGATTGCGGAAATTACGGAAATTGCGACTGGATTTGGGCTTGATTTTTATCCGATGCGTTATGAAATATGTCCAGCGGAAATTATTTATACATTTGGTGCATATGGGATGCCGACAAGGTTTTCACATTGGAGTTTTGGAAAACAATTTTTCAGAATGAAATTACAATACGATTTAGGACTTAGTAAAATATACGAACTCGTTATTAACTCTGATCCATGTTATGCCTTTTTATTAGATACGAACTCGTTAATTCAAAATAAATTAATCGTAGCGCACGTTTTAGCGCACTGTGATTTCTTTAAAAATAATATTCGTTTTTCAAATACGAAGCGAGATATGGTAGAAAGTATGTCAGCGACAGCTGAACGGGTGAAAGCATATGAGCATAAGTACGGAAAAGAAGAAGTAGAAACATTTTTAGATGCCGTACTTGCCATTCAAGAGCACATTGACCCGTCGCTCATGCGTCCCAAACTTGCGTGGAGTATTGATGATTTAGAAGAAGAAGTAGAAAAGAAAAAGGTATCACAATACGATGATCTATGGAATTTAGATGATCGAAACAAAAAGAGAGAACGATCCAATATACGTAAAAAGAAGAAAATCCCACCGCAACCAGAGAAGGATTTACTTCTCTTTATTGAAGAATATAGCCGTGAGTTAGAAGATTGGCAGCGTGATATATTAACGATGATGCGCGAAGAAATGTTGTATTTTTGGCCGCAGCTTGAAACGAAAATCATGAACGAAGGCTGGGCGTCCTACTGGCATCAACGCATACTTCGTGAAATGGACTTAACATCTGATGAAGCAATTGAATTTGCGAAATTAAATGCAGGTGTTGTACAGCCATCAAAAACAAGTATTAATCCATACTACCTAGGTATTAAAATGTTTGAAGATATTGAAGAACGTTACAACAACCCAACAGAAGAAATGAAACGCCGTGGTGTAAAACCTGGGTCTGGTCGTGACAAAATCTTTGAAGTACGCGAAATTGAATGGGATGTATCGTTCTTAAGAAACTACTTAAATAAAGATCTCGTTATGCGAGAAGATATGTACTTATTCCAGCGCCAAGGAAAAGAGTATAAAGTAATAGATAAAGAGTGGGAACATGTGCGTGATCAACTCGTAAATATGCGTACAAATGGCGGCTTCCCGTACTTAGTAGTAGAAGACGGAGACTACTTAAAGAACGGAGAATTGTACATTAAACATAGTTACGAAGGAATCGAGCTCGATTTAAAATACTTAGAAAAAGTATTACCATATCTTCATCAACTATGGGGAAGAACGGTGCATATGGAGTCCATTGTGGAGAGTAAGGGTGTTGTGTTTTCTTATGATGGAAAGATGGTGCATCGGAAGTATGTGTGAGGGGAAGAACGGACATAGGATACTGTGTCCGTTCTTTTTTATTTGGAACAAGGTCAAATATGCTATTCTTTAAAAAAGGGAGTTACATAGAGAAATGGAGCGATTCAAATGAGCAAAATAGGGGTATGTAAGGTTGATATTACGCCGCCTGTAGGTATTGATTTTGTCGGATATCATAGAGAGGCAGGCATAAATAATGTTGAAGAACGTATTTACGGGACAGTTTTTGTATTTGAAAAAGATGAAATGAAGACTGTGTTTATAAGCATTGATAATATCGGTATGTTAGTAGAAGATACGAATATGATTCGTGAACGAGTAGCGAGTGAGGTTCATGTGCCAGTTGAGCGAATAACTGTTGTTTATACTCATACGCATTCCGGTCCAGAGACAGTCGGTGATGATCCGCTAGTGCAGTCGTATAAAATGATTTTAGTAAATAATGTAGTACATGGTGCTGTTACTGCAAATAACAATTTAAAGCGATGCGAAGTTGGATGGGGTGTTACGACAGGTGATATTGGTGTAAACCGACGAGAGAGAACATCTGATGGAAAAGCAAAGATGGGAACAAATATAGAAGGTGTTGTAGATAAGCGAATTGGCATGTTGGCAATAAGAGATGCTGAAACGAAGGAGCTATCTGGGATTATAGTATTTTGTACGGCGCATCCGAATGTTTTAAAAGGTGATAGCGATGAATTATCAGCAGATTATCCTGGAATAACGAGAGAGATTCTAGAGCAGATAGTGAACTGCCCTGTTATTATCGTTCAAGGTGCCGCTGGAAATGTGAATGCGAAGTATCGCGGTTCAAGTGAAGCCTTAAAACAAATGGCTTACATACTTAGTGGACATATATTAACGATGTTACCAACAGTTACATATAGTCCAATTGTAAATTTAAGGACAGTTTCAAGTATGATGCAAATGAAGTTGAATGATATTCCTGAAATTGATGAGATACGAAGCATGGCTCGATTAGCCGAGAAGCAGTGGGGCGTGAATACGGATGAATGGGTTGCTATCGTATTAGAGAAATATAGGCAAGGTATTCGGAAGTTACGTATAGATTTAGAAGTTCAACTGTTTCAAGTTAATGATGGTATGTTTTCAGGTATACCGATGGAACCTTTTTCAGAAACTGCCTTAGCAATGAAAGAGAGCCTTCAAAATGAATTGGCTTTCTTTGGTGGATATATGAACGGATATCTTGGTTATTTACCGACAAAAGACGAATATGCATATGGCGGATATGAAGTAGAATTAAGTCCTATTGTGTATGGAACAGTTACAAATTTGTTAATGCCACCGGGAGAGAATACTGCGGAGTTGATTGTGAAAAAGGTTATGGATTTATGTAATATGGTGAAACTTTAATGAGACAGGTTTTTGAACGCAGAGTAAAGAATATGACTCATTGTTTGATTTTGTTAAGTCAATGTAATTAATAATGATAATCATTATTAATTACATTGACTTCTAAAAAAAGAAAAACTAGAATTTATAAAGGGATCTTCAATTGTTCGCTATCATTTGTATAGGAGGTAAGTTATGTTGGATAGCTTTATTTCTATAAGATGTAGGTTGGCTCTTTATAGTTTTGGTGTTCTTTTTATCTTTTTTTGTACAGTATTTTTGGTGAATCAGAAGGTGTATGCAGAAGATGTACCGTGGACATCAGTTTCAAATGAGGGAGAACGTGTACTTTTTCAAGAACAATCTTTGTATAGTAATGATCGAAGGGGAGAAGATCTTGTTTCACCTTCATTTGAAGGGCGTAAACATGGTGGGGAAGATTGGGGAGCCTTCTTAGAAAATACGAAGTTAAATTATTCACCTAACATTCTTACCTATTCTGTTATAGGAATAGATGATCGAATACGGGTTAATGATACAACTTCATATCCGTATAGTGCTGTAGTCCATATAGCAACTCAGTATAATAGTGGAGAAATTTATGGATGTACAGGAGCACTAATTAGTAAAGATACAGTGCTGACAGCTGGACATTGTATTTACAATAAAGAAATTGGTGGATGGGCGACAAATGTTATTGTAACTCCAGGACGTAATGGAGGACAAGCACCGTATTTACCTTATAAAGGAACAAAACTTTACTCGGTAAGTGGATGGACTGATAACGAAAATTCAAATTATGATTATGGAACGATTAAATTAAATGGGTCTCCAGGAGATTATACGGGTTGGTTTGGATATAGAACTACCTATGTAGAATCACCAAAAGGTTTACTTGCGGTGATTCCTGGATATCCAGCTGATAAAATAGGAAATGAACGTTACACAATGTGGAGAGATTATGGTCCAATTGAAGGTGTTAATCCTAGCAGACTAACATACAAGATTGATACTTATGAAGGGCAAAGTGGATCACCTGTATATCATTATTTTGATACAGGTATCAAAATAATAGCCATTCATACAAGAGGAAATAAAAATATGAATTTTGGAAATCGGATAACAGACAATGTGTTTAATAATATTAAAAGATGGTCTGAATAAATATAGTAAATCCATTTGGAGTCATTTTCTTAGATTGTGGTATTTAAGAATTTTAAGCGAAATATATTCAACTTCAAGTGAAACTATTGAGTTTGGAAATTTAAATGTAGGTGTAGTTCAGTTATCTAAAACAAGTATTCCCTCATACTACACCATCTTTAGGTATTGATGTAATAGTAAAGAAAGTTATAGAACAGAACTATATGAAAAAGAACTTGGAAATATCTAAGTTCTTTTTTGTTTCAAATTTGTGAAAGAAAGACATATTGATTGAAATTAAATTTTTTATACCCTATTATATACCCATACAGGTATAGGTTTTTGTGTGATTCATGAAAAAATTAAATAATAAATAACATGGAGGTTTGAAATATGTCTAGAAAAATTGTTGTAGTAGGCGGAGTTGCTGGCGGGGCATCAGTAGCTGCAAGGCTTCGTCGTTTAAGTGAGGAAGATGAAATTATTATGGTTGAACGCGGTGAATACATTTCGTTCGCAAACTGTGGATTGCCATATTATATTGGCGGTGTCATTACAGAAAGACAAAAGTTATTAGTACAAACTGTTGAAAGGATGTCAAAACGTTTTAATTTAGATATACGTGTATTGAGTGAAGTTGTAAAGATTAATAAAGAAGAGAAAACAATTACGATAAAGAATGTAACTACAGATGAAACATATAACGAGGAATATGATGTTTTGATTCTTTCACCAGGGGCGAAACCAATTGTTCCACCTATTCCGGGCATTGAAGAAGCGAAGGCGTTGTTTACGTTACGAAATGTACCTGATACAGATCGTATAAAAGCGTATATTGATGAGAAGAAACCACGTCATGCGACGGTTATTGGTGGAGGATTTATTGGAGTGGAAATGGTTGAGAATTTAAGAGAACGCGGGATTGATGTTACTCTTGTAGAGATGGCGAATCAAGTAATGCCACCAATCGATTATGAAATGGCAGCATACGTACATGAACATATGAGAAATCACAATGTTGAGCTTGTTTTAGAAGATGGTGTAGATGCGTTAGAAGAAGACGGGGCTATTGTACGTTTAAAAAGTGGCTCAGTTATAAAAACAGATATGATTATTTTAGCAATTGGTGTACAACCAGAGAGTAGTTTAGCGAAAGAGGCAGGATTAGCATTGGGAGTTAGAGGAACGATAAAGGTAAATGAGAAATTTCAAACATCTGACCCATATGTATATGCAATTGGTGATGCGATTGAAGTGAAAGATTTTGTTACAGAAATAGAAACGATGATTCCTTTAGCATGGCCAGCTAATCGTCAAGGTCGCATGTTAGCAGATATTATTCATGGTCATACGGATTCTTTATATAAAGGTACGATGGGAACTTCTGTGGCTAAAGTTTTTGATTTAACAGTTGCTTCGACTGGAGTGAATGAGAAAATATTAAAACGACTAAATATACCCTATGAGGTAGTACATGTACAGGCAAATTCTCATGCGGGATATTATCCGAATGCTACGCCTGTGCTAATAAAATTAATTTTTAATAAAGAAAGCGGAAAAATTTATGGAGCGCAGGCGTTAGGGCGTGATGGTGTAGATAAGCGTATTGATGTTATTGCAACGGCAATGAAGGCAAACTTAACTGTAATCGATTTGCCGGATTTAGAATTATCATATGCCCCGCCCTATTCTTCTGCAAAAGACCCAGTAAGCATGGTGGGGTATGCGGCAAGTAATATAGTAGATGGTTTTGTGGACACAGTGCAATGGCATGAAATAGATCACATTGTTAAAAATGGTGGATATCTTATTGATGTTCGAGAGCCTAATGAACTAAAACAGGGAATGATTAAAGACTCTATTAATATTCCGTTAGATGAATTACGTGATCGATTGGATGAAGTGCCAATGGACAAAGAAATATATATCACTTGCCAACTTGGTATGAGAGGGTATGTTGCAGCGCGTATGTTAATGGAAAAAGGATATAAGGTAAAGAACTTAGATGGTGGCTTTAAATTATACGGAACAGTAGTACCAGAATGTGTTGTATATTAATATTTTTTCATCTTCCACTTCAAAATTTGGTGGAAAATGAAAGCCTATATAGTAAGGTTTCACTTCTTGTTTTGTGAACATATAAGATAAATATTAAAAATAGGGGTTTACAAAATACCCTATAGGGTATAATATATTGTCATAGGTTATAAATAGTGACATAATGGTAATGAGGTGATTATAGGATGGAATATAATCAAGATATGAAAAATAGATTGAAACGTATTGAAGGTCAAGTTCGTGGTGTGCTTCGTATGATGGAAGAAGGAAAAGATTGCCGAGAGGTTATTACACAGTTAACGGCATCTCGTTCTGCCCTTGATCGTACAATTGGGCTCGTTGTTGGGACTAATTTAGAGCAATGTTTGCGTGAACAGTTTGAAAGTGGTAATGGTTCAAATGAAGAGTTAATTAAAGAAGCTGTTCAATTACTTGTAAAAAGCCGATAATCTGTCAAACATAATTGTTGACAGATTTTCAAAAACATTTTAATATACCCCTGCCGGTATATGTATATGAGTTGTGGAGGAATCAATTATGAGTATAAAAGTGGATATGAGTTTAGATTGTAAAGGGTTGGCTTGTCCGATGCCGATTGTGAAAACGAAGAAGGCGATAGAAGGATTAGTACCAGGGCAAGTGATTGAAGTTCAGGCAACAGATAAAGGTTCTACGGTAGATATAAAAAGTTGGGCGGGTAAAGTAGGACATCAATATATCGGGACGAAACACGAGGATGATGTATTGGTGCATTATGTTAGGAAAGCAAACGAGCATGAAGTGAATGAAATTGTGAAATATCCTCATACAATTACGAATGCAGAATTACAGTCTATATTGTCTCATGGAGAAGAGAGCATTGTATTAGATGTTCGCGAAGCAGCGGAATTTGCTTTTGGTCATATTCCATCCGCCATTTCGGTACCATTAGGTGAATTAGACAGCGCAGTATTAGATAAGACGAAGCAAATTTATGTTATTTGCCGAACTGGTAATCGCAGTGATATAGCTTGCCAAATGTTGAAAGAGAAAGGTTATTCAAATGTGAAAAATGTCATTCCAGGTATGTTAGAGTGGCAAGGGAATATAGAGAAATAAATTTTTTCGAATAAAAATATACCTATGGGGGTAATAGAGTGAGTGTTAAACCGTTACAAGCAAAAGATGTGGCAGAGAAAGTGTTATTCGGAGAGTTATTCATTTTAGATGTTCGTAATGAGGCGGATTATGAAGATTGGAAAATTGAAGGGAAACAAGTTTCTTCTATTAATAGACCTTACTTTGACTTGTTAGATGGTGTAGATCATATTGTAAGTGAATTACCTAAAGATAAAGATGTTTTAGTAGTATGTGCAAAAGAAGGGTCTTCTATATTTGTAGCAGAGCAATTAACAGAGGCTGGATTAGAAAATATTTATTATTTAGCTGGTGGCATGAAGGCTTGGAGTGAATATGTAAAGCCTATAAAAGTTGGAGATTTAAAAAATGGTGGAAGTATGTATCAGTTTAACCGCCTTGGAAAAGGCTGTTTATCTTATATGGTCGTTTCAAATGGTGAAGCAGCAGTTATTGATGCAGTAAGAACAGTTGAAGCATATGAAGAATTTGCGAAAGAGCATGGCGTTACGATTACGAATGTAATGGATACACATTTACATGCAGACCATATTTCCGGAGGACGTAAGTTAGCGGAAAAGGTAGGTGGTACGTATTGGTTACCACCAAAAGATGCAGAGGAAGTTGTTTTCTCATACGAACCGCTTGTTGAAGGATCTGTTATTACGGTGGGGGGTACTAAAATTGTAATTGACGCATTATACTCACCAGGGCATACGATTGGAAGTACGTCATTCATTGTAGATGATTCTTATTTATTATCAGGCGATATTTTATTTGTAGATTCAATTGGGCGTCCTGATCTTGCTGGTAAGGCTGAAGATTGGGTGAGTGATTTACGTAATACTTTGTATAGCCGATATAAAGAGCTATCTCAAAATTTAGTTGTGTTACCGGCTCATTATTCAAAAATAAGTGAAATGAACGAAAGTGGTATCGTTAGTGCAAAATTAAAAGATTTATTTGAGCATAATGCAGGATTAAATATTGAGGATGAGGGAGAGTTCCGTAAAGTTGTAACAGAAAACTTACCACCTCAGCCAAATGCATATGAAGAAATTCGTCAAACCAATATGGGTAAAATTCACCCAAGTGTGGATAAAGAGCGTGAAATGGAGATTGGTCCAAATCGTTGTGCAGTGCACGAATAATGAAATAAATAAAAAATGGAGGAATTGATGATGAATATAAAACAAGTGTTAGATGCGAAAGGTTTAGCATGTCCAATGCCGATTGTAAGAACAAAGAGAGCAATGGATGCTCTACAAACTGGAGAAGTGTTAGAAATACATGTAACGGATAAAGGGTCAGTTAAGGATATTCCAGCGTGGGCAAATAAATGTGGCCATGACATCGTAAAGCTTGAAGAAGAAGGCGATGTGCTGAAGTTTTGGATTAGGAAGGCGTAGTGAAGCAATAGTTTTGTAAATATAGAGAGGTTGGTTATATGAGCACAATATTAAGTACGCTTTTCATTGTACTTGCTGCATGGTTTGTTATTTCACGATTTTTACCAGTGAAAGGTGTTCAAAATATAAATGGCAAAGAATTGAAAAGTATAGTGGGGAAAAAGGGGAAGTATTTTATTGATGTCCGTACAGTAGGTGAATATAGAGGGAATCATATGAAAGGCTTTCAAAATATCCCCCTAAATGATCTAGCAAGTAAGGCGAATCAATTAGATAAGAATAAGGAAGTAATCGTTATTTGCCAAAGTGGAATGAGAAGTAAGCAAGCAGCAAAGGTATTAAAGAAATTAGGATTTCAGCACGTTATCAATGTTTCAGGCGGTATGAATGGTTTGTGAGGAGGGAATTTAAAATGAAAGAAATGACAGTAAAAGAATTGGAAGAAAAATTGTTACGTAAAGAAGCAGTAAATATCGTGGACGTACGTGAAGTAGAAGAAGTAGCCGAAGGGAAAATTCCAGAAGCGTGTAATATTCCACTAGGACTATTAGAGTTTCGTATGCATGAGTTGGATAAAAAGAAAGAGTATATTATCGTTTGTCGTTCTGGCGGAAGAAGTGCACGAGCAGTTCAGTTTTTAGAGAGCTACGGTTTTCAAGCAATTAATATGGTAGGTGGTATGTTAGCATGGGAAGGTAAAGTCGTATAGTACAGAGATACATGATTTGAGCCTTTTTATAAATGATAAAATACCCCTATAGGTAATCGGAGGGAGAACAACATGGAACAACAGAAGAAAACAACAATCGTTTTATTTAGCGGAGATTATGATAAAGCAATGGCTGCTTATATTATTGCAAATGGTGCAGCGGCGTATGATCAAGAGGTAACTATTTTTCATACTTTTTGGGGATTAAATGCTTTAAGGAAAGATGAGCATGTGAAGGTAAAGAAAACTTTTATAGAAAAAGTGTTTGGAAAAATGATGCCACGCGGTGCGGATAAGATGGGATTATCAAAAATGAATTTTGCAGGTATGGGACCAAAGATGATTAAAGGTATTATGAAAAAACATAATGCGATGCCTTTACCAGATTTAATCGATTTGGCGAAAGAACAGGGGATTAAACTTGTCGCTTGTCAAATGACAGTAGATTTATTAGGGTTAAAAGAGGAAGAGATTATGGAAGGGGTAGAGTTTGCAGGAGTAGGAGCTTATTTAGCAGATGCTTCGGATGGGAATGTAAACTTATTCATTTAATTCATCTTCTTTCTAGAAGGGAGGGGATGTAAGATGAGCTTAGTCGTATTACTTTTTATAATTGGATTTATAGGATCGTTTATATCAGGAATGGTTGGAATTGGCGGTGCGATTATTAATTATCCGATGATCTTATACATCCCGGTATTGCTGGGATTTTCTGGCTATACATCACATGAAGTGAGCGGTATTACAGCGGTACAAGTATTCTTTGCAACTTTTGCAGGCGCTTGGGCATACCGGAAAAGTAATGACATGAATAAAACGTTAGTTATGTATATGGGAGCTAGTATATTAATAGGAAGCTTCATAGGGAGTTTCGGTGCTAACATATTAGAGGAACATACAGTCAATGTTGTTTATGCAGCATTAGCTACAATTGCAGCTATTATGATGTTTGTACCGAAACAAAATAATAGTGGAGATGTGAAGTATAATAAATGGTTAGCAAGCTTGTTAGCGTTCGTTGTAGGGGGAGCTTCAGGCATTATAGGAGCTGGAGGTTCGTTCCTTTTAGTTCCCATTATGCTAGTTATTTTAAAATTACCACTGCGCATGACGATCGCAACATCTATCGCTATTACGTTTATTTCCTCAATAGGGATTACTACAGGAAAAATGGTTACTGGGCAAGTAGTTATCATTCCAGCTCTAATTATTGCGGTTGCCAGTATATTTGCTGCGCCACTTGGAGCACGAGTCGGGAAGAGGCTAAATCAAAAAGTACTGCAATATGTATTGTCCACTTTAATTGTAGGCACTGCTGTTAAAATGTGGATCGATATGATATCAAAATAAAAGGATGGTGCTGCTTACAGCCCATCCTTTTATTTATTGCCCGTAAACCTAACGGATTATAGTTTTACTTTATGCCCAAATAACTTTCATTAAGTTTTTATATTCGTCATTTGCTAATTTATATAGCATTCTCGTATGTTCAAAGACAAGTGCTGGATTAAAGTTTGGTTCTGAGAATGCAAGAGATGTTGAAATATCAATTGCATTTTGCTTATTTAATGTGAATTTTGCAAAGCGATAAGATGTATTTAATTCATTGATGACATGTAAAATATCATTTGTTGATGTTGCATCAGGCACGTGAGCAACATTGAAGCAGTATATATCCACCGTAGGATGTTCGTTTTGGAAAGCAGCGATAAGTTGAATCTTTGCGCCAGCTTCAGTCTCTAATCCTACTGAAAAATGAACAGAGCCATCATTTTCATCTATATTTTCTTCCATATATATATCGTTAGATTTTAAGTAGTCTTTAAAATCTGAGATGTTATGTTTTACTGCAGCTTTCATATGTATGAGCCCCCTGATAATTGGAATAGATTGCTACTATTTATTATAATTTAAAAATATTAAAAAAGATAGTTAGAAAGTTCTGATTTTTATATTTGGAAGAATAAAAAGAAGCGGTTCTCTACCTCCATAGAGAACCGCTTCTATATTATTCATTGTCATTAGACGATGTTTCTGTATCTTCACTGCTATTTTTGTTCTTATTTTTCACTTCATTGTTATTTGATTCGCGTTCACTTGAATTTTCAGACTTAGATTCTTTTGTCTTTTTCGAATCAGAGTTTGAGTCAGACTTTGTATATGCAGGTAGCCCAAGATGAGTACGAAGTTCATTTGTAACATTAGCTAATTCTTTTTTATCTGGATTGTAGTAGTAAGTTCGACCACCACCAGCAGATTTGCTACAAGTATCGTCACCTTTTGCCATATAGCAATCATCACCTTGGATTTGTAATTTCTCAATTTCCGAATCCGATCCATATTTATAGAATGAAAGCATATCATCAAATGTTAAGTTTGTAACGAATTGTCCGTTAATATCATCAATGATGTTGCCAACTTTTGTTACAGAACCAACACTTGTTAGTTTCTTTAAAATAGCCTCGATAACGAGTTGTTGACGTTGTCCACGCATTGCATCACTATCGATGTGCCTTGTTCTAGCAAGAGCAAGAGCTTCTTCGCCATTTAGCTTTTGAACACCTTTTTCTAGATGAATAGCCTCAGCATTATCATTGCTATCTTGCTCAGTAAATTCAACTGGTACATCAACTTCAACACCGCCCAAGTCATCGACGATTTTTATAAATGATTTAAAGTTGAATTTTACAAAATAATCGACAGGAACATTCATTAATTTTTCAACTGCATCAATGCTTGCTTGTGGTCCACCATTTTTTCCGTTTTTAGCAGAACCGAATGCATGAGCGTGTGTAATTTTATCTTTTTTCTTTTCTATTGGAATATAAGTATATGTGTCACGTGGGATACTTAATAGTTTAACAGTTTTGCTATCTTTATTAAATGTTGCAAGTAAAAGCGCGTCTGTTCTTATAGCTTCACCATATTCTTTTCCACGGACATCGCTTTCATCGACACCCATTATTAAAACAGAGACATTGTTTGTAATAGGTTTTACAGCCTTATCACGTAAATCAGATTTATCACCGCGTGCTAAATCGTGTGCGGCATTTCGAACAGCAGAAGATGCTTTATTTACTAAAAACCAAGTATAACCGCCGCCTATTAATAAAACGAATAGTATAGCGCTTATAATAATTTTTATTTTTTTCTTATTTTTTTTCGGTTTATTGCGTGTATTTTCTTGCAAAGATGGGTTTTGCTCCATTTCCTGTACTCCTTCATTTGGATTGAAATACGACACTCATATCCACTTATTATAATGAAATTTAGCGAAAAAAAACATTACAAAACATTTACATTTCGTAAAAATTCAATATATTTATAAAAAGTCAGATTTTCTATATATTATTTGTCAGATGTAGAATAAGTATAAGGGCTTTTAGTAGAAATGAAAATATATATTATGAGAAAGTGATAGGGAAGTAAGATTTGTTGAAATATAGCCAAGAAGAAATGAGTAAGCTTACTTATTTCTTCTATATAATAAAGAAGAATTTGACGGATAAAGGAGAGAGCATAATGAATCATACATCATTCCGAGCAATCGTTGTGAACGAAAAGGAAAATCATCAGTTTGTAAGAAAAGTTGTTGAGAGAGAAGTAAGTAGTTTACCTGAGGGAGACGTATTCATACAAGTTCATTATTCTTCATTAAATTATAAAGATGCTCTTTCAGCTACTGGTAATAAAGGTGTTACGAGAACATATCCTCATACGCCAGGAATTGATGCTGCAGGAGTAGTTGTGAGTAGTGAAGATGCTACCATTAAAGCAGGAGATCAAGTTATTGTAACGGGATATGATTTAGGTATGAATACCTCTGGTGGTTTCGGAGAATATATTCGCGTGCCATCATCTTGGGTCGTGCCTTTACCAGAAGGAATGTCATTAAAGGAAAGTATGATGTATGGGACAGCAGGTTTTACTGCGGCGTTGTCGGTATATAAGCTTATTGGGGCAGGAATCAAGCCTAATATGGGAGATGTTTTAGTAACGGGTGCTACAGGCGGCGTAGGCAGTGTAGCTGTTAGTATATTAAGTAAGTTAGGGTTTAACGTAGTAGGAGCGACAGGAAAAATGGAAGAGAAAGATATGCTACTACGTCTAGGAGCGAAAAAAGTGATTCATCGCGCGGAATTGAATGATGAATCAGGAAGACCGATGTTAAAAGGGATATACGCCGGAGTTATTGATACTGTAGGTGGACGTATGTTAGAAACAGCTTTAAAAACAGTAAAGTATGGTGGTTGTGTAACGACATGCGGTAATGTGGCAGGCCAGGAATTACAAACAACGGTATATCCGTTTATTTTACGAGGCATAAGCCTTTTAGGGATAGATTCTGTGCAATGTCCAGCAGATGTGAGAAGTGATGTGTGGACGCTCTTAGCAAATGAATGGAGTAATAAAGAGTTAAGATCTTATACAGGAGAATGTACATTAGAAGAATTAGAGGAGAAGTTTACACTTATATTGCAAGGAAAGTTAAAAGGAAGAACAGTTGTTAAAATATAATAAGAAAGAGACGCTTACATTAGCGTCTCTTTCTTATTATAATGATTGTTTTAAATTGATTTTTCCTTGTTCACCTAAAACACCGTCAGCGATATTTACAGCGTGATCGCCAATGCGCTCTAAGTTACTTACCATATCGACGAAGATGATACTTGCATCACCTGAACAGCTGCGTTCGTTTAGACGTAATACGTGACGTTTACGAAGAACACGTTCCATTTGGTCGATTTTGCGTTCTTTTGCAATAACAGTTTGAGCTAGTTCAGTATCGAAGTTTGTTAAAGCTTCAACTGAGTCTTGCAGTGTTGAAATTGTTAACTCAAGCATTTCGTTTAATTCAGCTAATGCTTCATCTGATAGTGAAACACGGTTTGAAATTTGGAAATCTACAAGTTCTACAAGGTTTTCTACATGATCACCGACACGTTCAATATCTCCAACAACACCTGCTAAAACAGAATGTTTTTCAGAATCCGTAGGTGAAAGTGGCTTTTCTGATAGTAAAACTAAATACTCGGTAATTTTTTTATCTAAATTGTTAATAGCTCCTTCTAATTGAGTAGCCATGTTTGCGTGTTTTTTGTCTTGTGTATTTAAAAATTGATTTGCTTCTTTTAATCCATGTAATGAGAACTCAGCCATACGGATAATCTCTTTTTGAGCTTCAGTTAAAGCGATGGCTGGAGATTGTTCAATAAAGATTGGATTTAAATGTTGTGGTTTGAAGTCAATCGCTGCATCTTCACCACGAATAATTTTTGTTACGATCCATGCTAACACTGCAATGAACGGGAATTGAATGATTGTATTTGTTACGTTAAATGTTCCGTGTGCAAATGCAATAGTCATTTCTGGGTTCAAGTTTAATGATGTTTGGAAATATTGAATTAAACTTGTAAATGGTACTAATAAAATTGTAAAGATAATTGTACCGATAATATTAAAGATAACGTGAACTAATGCTGCACGTCTTGCGGCAATAGAAGTACCGATTGCTGCTAATACAGCTGTAATTGTTGTACCGATGTTATCACCGAATAATACAGGAAGAGCTGCTTGTAAATCGATTGCACCTTGACCAAATAGTTCTTGTAAAATACCGATAGTTGCACTTGAGCTTTGTACAATTAAAGTAAAGACTGTACCGACAACAATTCCTAAAATTGGATTATCACTCATGCTAACTGTTAATTCTTGGAATGATTCTAAAGAACGAAGAGGTTTCATACCTGCACTCATTAATTCTAAACCGAAGAATAACATACCAAAACCGAATACAACTTGACCTACAGAATGTACTTTTTTATTTTTAAAGAAGAATAGTAAGATTGCTCCAATTGCCATAACTGGGAGAGCATATTCTCCGATTTTAATTCCGATAATAAATGCAGTAACTGTCGTACCGATGTTTGCACCCATAATAACACCGATTGCTTGTCTTAATGTCATAAATCCGGCACTTACAAGTCCGACTGTTAAAGCAGTTGTTCCTGAACTGGATTGGATTAATACCGTAACTAACATACCTGCTAGTACACCCATAAGTGGGTTTGTTGTAAAACGATCTAGAATATCGCGAAGACGATCTCCAGCTGCTTGTTGCAGTCCATCGCCCATGTATTTAATCCCGAATAAGAAAATACCTAATCCACCAATGAACTGGAAGATCATATCTTGAACATTATATTCCACGCATTCCACTCCTTAAATTTCATGTACGATGTAATTATTAACTGAACCTTGAGGCACTGTAAACGGTTTGCTAGTAAAATTTACACTAAATTTACAAAGAGAAGAAAAGTTTACAATCCCTTAAAGAAACAGCTGTGTTCTATTGGTTTTCATCTTGTATAAATCTTAATTTTGTAAAGAAATCACACTTTTTAGAATAATATTGTTCAGTCGAATATTAAGGAAAGCGTCTGCGAGTTCATCGTATATTTTTTGATGAAAGTTAAAAAAATATGTAGGAAAATGCATGTAGTTTTATAACAGCAAAACGAGGGGAAATAATTCTTTTAACACGATAAAAAAGCCACTGAATTATCCAGCAGCTTTTTCCGTGTTTTTATCGCCATGCTTTTGTTTTCTTATGCTTGTAATGTAAATGAAGAGAAAAGCAATAAGTAATAGAGAGGAGTAACGATATACAGTTGCATAGTTTGTAAAATGAGCAATAAATCCAAATATAATCGCTCCAGCGCCGATTCCAAGGTCAAATGCGGAGAAGAATGTAGCCGTTGCTACGCCGCGTCGATGCGGTGCTACGCGGTCAATCATCCATGCTTGTAGTGCAGGTTGGATCGCTCCAAAACCACTTCCGTAACATGCTGCAGCAATAATTAAGCTCGGAATTGTCGTCGTATACGACAATAAAATAATGCCTGTAAAAGTTATAATAACTCCCGGAATGATGACGAATGTATGGCCTTTCGCATCATATAGCTTTCCAGAGAATGGACGAGTTACAGCGATTGCTAGTGCGTTACATAAAAAGAAGAGACTAATATCAGCTATGCCGACTTCTGTAGCAAATAGAGTGATAAAACTTCCGATTCCTCCGTACATTAATGTAATACATAATATTAATAATGAAGGAAGTAAAGCTTTACGCTCAATAAATCCATCGAGAAAAGTACTAGATGATTGTTGTGGAGGCTGTTTCGATTTTTGGATTTGAAGTAGTTTCGTTAATATTAATGAAACAATTGTGCACGATAATGCACATAAAAAAAGAATTGTGAAGTTATATGTTTGCATAAGCCATAGTCCGATAAGTGGACCGAGGGCCATTGCAATTGTTCCAGAAAGGCCAAAATATCCCATGCCTTCTCCGCGGCGAGCTGAGGGAATTAAATCAGAAACGACAGTTCCATATGTAGTCGTTGTAATACCGAAACCAGCTCCGTGTAAAATACGAACAGCAAGCAAGAGAAAGATAGTTGAGGCGAAAAGGTAACTGCCCATAGCGAGTAAACAGATAGCAGTGCCGATCATTAAAATGATTTTTTTATTGAATTTTTGCAAGGCGTTCCCAGTTAGCGGTCTAACAAAAAGTGCCGCAACGGTAAACATGCCGACAACAAATCCGATATTGGAACTTGTGCCACCAATTTCTTTCACATAAACAGGTAAGGTTGGAATTAACATTTGAAACCCTAAAAACATACATAAGTTTGCAAAAATTAAAGCAACAAACTCTTTCGTCCATAACGGTTCTCGTTTTACGAGTATTGCTTCTCCCATATATTCATCCCCTATATAAAGTTTTCTCTTTTCTTTCGAGTATATGTATTTGCCAATGCAACAGTCAAGGAAGGTGTCTTGAAAACGGATAACAATTTTTAAGATGAAAAACTGACAAATTTGTGTAAAAGCTACACAACTATGAAAAAAAGATGTAAAGTATAGATGTATAGACTTGTAGGTGTTAAGAATGATAGAAATTGTTTTTTCTTTAAAGAAAGCGGATTCAAAAGAGTAGTGAACAAGAAGGGGATATATACTTTTTCACTACATATATTTGAAAAGGTTTACAATATGATGAAGAAAGAGGCGTGTACATATGAGACGATTAGGTATTTCTATTTATCCAGAACATTCAACAGTAGAGAAAGATAAGGAGTATTTAACATTAGCAAGTAAATATGGATTTACACGTGTGTTCACATGTTTATTATCTGTGGATGGAGAAAAAGAGAAAATTATAGAAGAATTTAAAGAAACGATCTCTCATGCGAATGCATTAGGGTTCCAAGTATTAGTTGATATTAGTCCATCTGTTTTTGAACAATTAGGTATTTCGTATAATGATTTATCATTCTTCCATGAATTAGGTGCGTACGGTATTCGTTTAGATGTCGGTTTCTCAGGATTAGAAGAATCAATTATGACTTATAATCCGTATGGTTTGAAAATTGAGATTAATATGAGTAATGGTACGAAGTATGTAGATAACATTATGAGTCATAGACCAAATCGTGAAAATTTAATTGGTTGTCATAATTTTTATCCGCATCGTTATTCAGGATTATCATACGATCATTTCATTAAATGCTCGAAACAATTTAAAGATTACGGTATGAGAACGGCAGCTTTTATTTCATCATTTGATGCAACATACGGACCTTGGCCAGTAACAGAAGGGTTATGTACATTAGAGCAGCATCGTGAATTACCGATGACAACACAGGCGAAGCATTTATTCGCGACTGAATTAATTGATGATGTTATTATTGCAAACGCATATGCGTCAGAAGAAGAATTACAAGCACTAGGTGCATTAAATAAAGAGAAACAAACATTTGATATAGAAATATATGATACAACGACAGAACTAGAAAGAATTATCGTATTAGACGAACCACATTTTTATCGCGGAGATGTATCTGAATATATGATTCGTTCTACACAAAGTCGTGTGAAATATAAAAAAGAAGAATTTAAACCTCATAATACGCGCGAAATTAAGCGTGGAGATTTATTAATTGATAATGAACAATATGGCCAGTATAAAGGCGAATTACAAATTGCATTAAAAGATATGGTGAATACAGGAAAAACAAATGTAGTTGGTCGAATTGTAGAAGAAGAGATTTTCTTACTAGACTATTTACAAGCATGGGATAAATTCGGATTTACATTAAAGAAATAGAGAGAATATAAAGGGGAAAAACTACTGATTTCAGCAGCTTTTCCCCCTTTATATATAAAGAGCGAGAGGAAGAGCTATGACAAAGGTGCATCAGCGATTAATTTCTATTTTAGAGGAATTTTTAGAAGAGAAATCGATGTTAAATCGAGCTTTTTTAGCAGGCCGTTTACATGTATCAACGAAGACGATTCAAAAGGATATAAAATTATTAAATGATATATTGGAAGAAAACGGAGCGAAAATCGAATCGCAAAGAGGGAATGGGTACGAATTAGAAATTATACAAAAGAAGAAATTTGAAGACTTTTGTGTGAGTCTATTTCAAAAACAGACGGAAAAGATCCCAACTTCTTATGAAGAAAGAATAGCGTACATTCTGCAGCGTGTTTTAATGACAGAGGGATATGTGAAGCTTTCAGAATTAGCGGAAGAGATGTATGTGAGCAAATCAACGGTCAATTTAATTATGAAAGATGTTACAGATATATGTGGTTGCTATGAATTACAAATTGAGAAGAGACCGTATTATGGTATACGTATTGTTGGAGAGGAATTTAATATTCGTTCTTGTTTATCACAATATGGTTTACCGCGTTATGATCATACTCCGTTTCATGAGCAATTTGAGCAGACGGAGACATATTTATCGCTACCTCATATATCACTCATTCGTTCAATTATATTAAAGTATATTGAAGGCGGAACAATATATTTATCTGATATAGAAATTGATAATTTAGTCATTCATATTGCAATCGCATTAAAGCGTTGTCAAAGTCAACATTATATGAAAGGACTGCATGCGGAGCAATCAGAACTTATACTAAAGAAAGAATATACAATTGCGAAGCAGATTTTAGGAGATTTAGAGAAAGAGTTGAAATTTTCATTTCCAGAAGAAGAAGTATTATATGTGACGATGCATTTATTAAGTACTGCTGTTACAACGAGAGATCGCTATGAAAATGTAGAAGAGCTATTAGGGAAAGATATATATGCATTTATGCAACATATTCTTTTTAAAGTAGCGGAAGAACGGAATCTTATTTTTTATTATGATGAAGAATTATTATTTGGATTTGGTATTCATTTAAAAACGTTATTAAATCGTTTGAAGTATAAGTTAAATACGAGAAATCCTCTTTTGGCAGAAGTGAAAAAGAATTATCCGTATGCTTTTGAAATTGCGGTTCTTGTTGGAGATATCATTGGTGAATATACGGGTGAATCGATTCCTGAAAGTGAAATTGGTTATATTGCAATTCACTTCGGCGGAGCGATGAGCCGTTTGCAGGAGCAAAATCAAAAGAAAAGATGCTTATTAGTTTGTGCGACTGGTCAAGGAAGTGCACAACTATTAAAATATAAAATTTTATCACAGTTCCGAGATAAATTAGAGATTGTAGGTATTACAGGCTATTATCAATTGAAAGTAGAAGATCTTTATAAAGAAAAAATAGATTGTATTATTAGTACGATTCATATACCGAGTGGCTTGCCTGTTCCAGTTATAAAAGTGAATTCAATATTTGATGATAAAGAGATTAAATCGATTGGTCAGCGGTTGTTTACGCATGTGAATACTAGTGTGCAGCCTTATATTAAGGAAGATTTAATCTTTTTAAATCATAATGCTTCTACGAAAGAGGATGTTATTCAGTTTTTATGTGAAAAAGCTGCTGAGAAACGCTATGTACCAAAAAACTTTTATGCTTCTGTTATGGAGAGAGAAAATACGTCTCCGACAGCGGTTGGGAATTCAGTTGCAATCCCGCATCCGATGCAGTTATTAAGTGAGGAAACTTTTTTGATGTTTTGCACACTTGAAAAGGCTGTTGATTGGGGAGATAAAAAAGTACAAGTAATTATTTTATTTAGTGTAAAGCGCAATAATAATGAAGATTTGCAAAGGCTTTATGATTTTTTATATGATATTATGTCTAGTCAAACTACGATAGAGAAACTTACTCAGACCGAGGTAATTGAAGATTTTCAAGAGATTTTATTATCATTTTGAAAAAGTATATAAAAACTTCCGTTACATAACGGAAGTTTTTTATGTTTAATTGTATGCGTTTTCATAATAAGATAAAAATATAGAAAACATATAGCTTGGGGGAATTTAAAATGGCTGATATGCAAACTCCATTTGCGTTAATTTTACATGGTGGCAATGCGAGAAGCGCGGCGCTTGAAGCAATTGCTTTTGCAAGACAAGGAGATTTCGGGAATGCCGGTGAAAAGATGAAACTTGCTAGTGAGGAAATTTCAGCAGCGCACCGTATTCAAACGGATTTAATTCAAGAAGAGGCAAGAGGAAATCATGCAGAAATTAGTTTACTGTTAGTGCACGCACAAGATCATTTAATGAATGCAATTACAGTGAAAGAACTGGCTGAAGAATTTATTGCTCTTCATAAACGAGTAGAAGAGAAAGTGACCGTATAAGATGTACATTTTATTATGTTGTGCAGCAGGTATGTCAACGAGTATGGTCGTAAGAAAAATGCAAGAAGAGGCAAAGAAACAGGGGAAGAATTGTAAAATTAAGGCGGTTGATTCAGAACTAGTGAAGCTTGAAATTAAGGAAGCCGATGTCGTTTTAATTGGCCCACAGGTGAAATATTTATTTCCAGCTGTAGAGTTTCTTGCAAATTCATACAACATACCAGTTGCGATTATAGACCAACGAGATTATGGTATGTGTGATGGTTTGAAAGTGCTTAAGCAAGCAGAACAATTAGTTTTAGCATAATTATATCTTTTTAAATATAAACATTATAATGTTATAAAGTTTATTTCATTCTTTTATAGTAGAGAGAAAGAGGAGGGCTATTGATGAATGGGTTTATGAGTTTTATGGAACAAAAGATTATGCCAACAACGCAAAAAATTGCAGGACAACGACATTTATTAGCAATTCGAAACGGGGTTATTTCTACATTACCGTTAACGATCGTCGGATCATTTTTCGTTATCTTTTTAAATTTACCAATTGATGCATATATGGAATGGATTGCACCGTTTCGCCATATTCTAGATATTCCATTTCGATTTACAGTAGGACTAATGGCATTATACGCAGCATTTGGAGTAGGGGCTTCGCTCGCGAACTTTTATCAGCTCAATCAGTTAAGTGCAGGGTTATTATCTGTACTCGCCTTTTTACTAGCATCAGTTGAACCAATTCAAATTACGAAAGCTGTACCAGGTGTTATTGATGCAGGGAGATATATTTCAGTAGGAACATTAAGTGCAACGTCTTTATTCGGCGCAATTGTTACAGCATTAATTGCAGTAGAAATTTATCATTTTATGATTAAGCATAATATCTCGATTAAATTACCAGATAGTGTACCACCAGCAGTTTCAAATTCGTTTGCAGCATTAATTCCAACATTAGCAGTTATTCTTTTATTCTGGGGCATTCGCTACGGTTTGAAATTTGATGTAAATACAACAATTACATACTTAATCGCACCACTAAAATCAGTATTAGTAGGAAATAATTTATTCGGCGGTTTATTAACAGTATTCTTAATCGTATTTTTCTGGTCATTCGGTATACATGGACCAGCGATTTTAGGACCAATTATTCGTCCGATGTGGGATTCAGCAATTCTTGAAAATATGGAAGTATTCACGGCTACAGGAAATGCACATCAGTTACCAAACTTATTTACAGAGCAATTCATTCAATGGTTCGTATGGATTGGCGGATCAGGCTCAACGTTAGCTTTAGTAATTATGTTTATGTTCTCTAAATCTAAGTTCCTAAAAGAGTTAGGTAGATTATCATTCGTACCAGGTTTATTCAATATTAACGAACCAATTATTTTCGGTGCACCAATTGTAATGAACCCAATCTTAATTATTCCGTTCGTTATTACACCGTTAGTGACAACGACAGTATCATATTTCGCAGTTGTTTCAGGTATGATTCCACTCATGATGGCGAAACTGCCATTTACGATGTTAGCACCAATTGCAGCGGTGATTAGTACGGACTGGACAATTATGGCTGGTGTACTTGTACTTGTTAACTTTGTTATCTCGTTCGTTATTTACTATCCATTCTTCAAAATGTATGAGAAACAACAATTAGCAGGAGAGGAGAAAACAGAATGCTCGGAGCAATTATCATCTTAATTACATTCGTGGTCGGACAGTGTATTGCCCATTATTCGAAATGGGTACAAAGTAAATCTTTATTAGTGTTACTACTAGTATCAGTTTTATTTATCGGTTGTTCAATGGGTGCATATGTAATGTTAGGATTGCAATCACCGTACGTAATTATTGTACCGACAATTTTATGTGCAACGTGTTTATCTGCAAAATATAGATTTACGAGCATGGCATTAATACAACGTGTGAAGGAGATGCAAAAGCATGGAGCGTAAATTAGGAATTTCACTTTATCCAGAACATTCAACGAAAGAAAAAGATATGGCTTATATTTCCGCAGCGGCACGACACGGTTTTTCAAGAATATTTACTTGTTTGTTATCTGTGAATCGTCCGAAAGAAGAAATTGTAGCTGAATTTAAAGAGATTATCAATCACGCAAAAGATAACAATATGGAAGTTATTTTAGATGTAGCTCCGGCTGTGTTTGATCAGCTTGGTATTAGTTATAGCGATTTATCATTCTTCGCGGAGTTAGGCGCAGACGGTATTCGTTTAGATGTAGGCTTCGACGGGTTAACTGAAGCGAAAATGACGAATAATCCGTACGGTTTAAAAATTGAGTTAAATGTAAGTAACGATATTGCGTACTTAGAAAATATTCTTTCGCATCAAGCGAATAAATCAGCTTTAATTGGTTGCCATAATTTTTATCCGCAAAAATTCACTGGTCTTCCGTACGATTATTTCATTCGCTGCAGTGAACGCTTTAAAAAGCATGGTATTCGCAGTGCAGCTTTTATTACATCACATGCCGCAAACATCGGTCCATGGGATATTAACGACGGATTATGTACGTTAGAAGAGCATCGTAATTTACCAATTGAAGTACAAGCGAAGCATTTATGGGCAACAGGGCTAATCGATGATGTCATTATCGGAAATGCTTATGCGAGTGAGGAAGAGTTAGAAAAACTAGGAAACTTAAATCGTTACATGTTACAGCTAAAGGTACATTTTGTAGACGAAGCGACTGAAGTAGAGAAGAAAGCGACGCTGCAAGAGTTACACGTAAGACGCGGCGACATAACAGAGTATATGATACGTTCTACAGAAGTACGTAAAAAGTACAAAGATTATGACTTCCCAGTGCGTGAAAGTGTGCTGCAGGAAAGAGGGCAAGTTGTAATTGGAAACAATTCATTTGGTAAGTATAAAGGTGAACTGCAAATCATTCTGAAAGAAATGCCGATAGATGAACGGAAAAATATCGTCGGTACAATTGCGGAAGAGGAGTTATTCTTACTAGATTATGTAGGAGCTTGGACGCAGTTTACTTGTGTGGAATAGGGAAGAGAAGGAGAGGATGCTGTGGCATTCTCTTTTTTCTGTTGATATAGTAGTCTATCGTATATAGAATGCAAAGAGATAGATTTGATTTTGACGGGAGCGAAGGAGATGGAAGAGTATATAGATGGTTTATTAAGGCGGATGGCTGATGAAGATACAGAGGTTAGGCATCGTGCTTATGATGAAGCAAAAGAGCTAGATGACCTATTAACGTTTCCTTATTTACAGCAGAAGGTAACCAAAGCAAAAAAAATAGCAATGAAGAAAGATATGTATTATGTAATGACGAAACTTGCTATTAATACGAAAGAGATCAGTATTGCTGATTATCTTATAGATTGTTTGGAATGTGAACAAAACCCGACTTTGTTAAGTGAACTGCTTAGTAATATTTATACATTGCCAGAAGTAAGTGATACAAATAAAATTATTCCGTATATTTACCATAAAAACGATAGTGTTCGTTTTTGGGCAGTTTCTTCCTTAAAGTTATGTAAATCATTAGAAGCGGAGAGTGCTTTACTAAAGTTGCTGGATACTCAAGAAAATAAAGATGAGATTACAAATATTTGTTATACCTTGCTTGAGATTGGAACAAATCAATCGATTCTGCCGTTAACAAAGCTTTTATATAGTAATAGTGCCTATGTTCGTTCAACTGTTATTGAGGTGTTAGCAAAAATAGGGGGATCGGACTTACAAATAGTTTATATTGAAGCTTTACAGGATAGAAATGTGATGGTGAAATATGAAGCTGTTCGAGCTATTTATACGTATGGCGACGAAATGGCAATGAGACCAATTTGCGAACGTGTGAATAAAATTGTTGCTAGAAGACGTAAAAATGAAGTAGAGCCTACGGATGAAGCAGAGATTATCATTGCTCTTCGTTTCTTACATAAGTTTGCTAATCATGAAGAAGTTTTAAAGATATTTGATAAAGTGTACAAAAAACGTGGAAACTTGTTTATGTCGGAGAGGAAGTGGCTTCGAGATAACATTACTTACTTTCAAGAGAAAGAAAGAATGTAAGAATCATAAAAAAGAGCCAGCCTCAACGATGAGACTGACTCTTTTTTACTAACTAGTTTAATACTTTAACTGTAACTGTTTTACGTCCCCAGCTACTTGATGTACCTTTATCTGGCATTAAAACGTCGATTTTATTACCTTTAATAGCTCCACCAGTATCACCAGCGATTGCTACTCCGTAACCTTCAACCCATACTTTTGAACCTAATGGAATTACACTTGGATCAACTGCAATAAGTTTCATGTTTGGATTAGCTGTTAAGTTATGACCTAAAGCTGATTTTACTTGGTCGCCTGCTTTATAACCATTTTCAAGTGGATCTGCTGTGTAAGCTGTTGCTACAACACGTAACTCACGAGAAGATGATGGTGCACTTGTTTCAGTTTCTTTTGCAACAGGTTGTTGTGTAGCTGGTTTTTGAGCTTTAGCAGCTTCACGAGCTTCAGCTGCTTCTTGAGCCTTAGCTTCTTGAGCTTTAGCAGCTTCACGAGCTTTAGCCGCCTCTTGAGCTTTAACTTCTGCTTGAGCTTCAGCATCTGCCTGGGCTTTAGCTGCTTCTTGAGCCTTAGCAGCTTCACGAGCTTTAGCCGCTTCTTGAGCTTTAACTTCTGCTTGAGCTTCAGCTGCTTCGCGAGCTTTAGTTGCTTCTTGAGCTTTAGCTTTTGCTTGAGTTTCAGCTACTTCCTGAGCTTTAGCAGCTTCACGAACTTTAGCTGTATCTTGAACTGTAGTCGTTTTTTCAACTTTAGCTACTGGTTGAACTTTAACTGGTGCTTTACCCGTTAAGTAAGGAACATGAACATAAGCTGTTTTTCCGTTATATTCAAATTGAATCCAATCATTCTGTACTTGGTGTGCTGTTTCAATTACATCATCTTTTTTCAACTTACCAAGAATCTCTGAGTCTGTGTTTGCACTAGCACGTACGTTTAATACGTTTGCTGTTACGTAGTAAGTGTCTTTTGTATAGTCAGCGTTTATGAAAGCTTCTTTACCGCTATTCAATTGAACTTTTGACCAACCATTTTCTGTATGTAAAACATTTACTTTATATCCATCTAATAATTTTCCTACAACTTTTGATTCAGTAGTTGGGTTTTCTCGTACGTTTAGTACGTCAGTCGTTACGATTGTTTCTGCTTTAGCAGATGTTGTGAAAATCCCAAGACCAAAAACCGCTGCTGTTGCTATACCCATAAATTTTTTCATAATAGCCTCCATTGCATTTGTTTTCGTTGACCTCATTATAGCAACCATTATTTTCTTATTTGCGAAAAACATAAAATTACAAAGCTTTCGTAACGGGGCATTAATATTCTGTAACAATTCCATAAATATCCTGATAGCGCTTCCTTGTTGTTTTTTGGCGTATCAGGGCATATGAAACACAAAATGAGTAGTATTTCAATTACTGTAACGTTAATAATATTACAGTAATATTTCTAGGTGATATCTATAGCGTTACGAAAGTAGCGTATTTTACTGTTTGAATGGAAATTTAGTTATAAAACGATAATATTTTTAGGTGTGAAAATATATAAATGAGGTGAAATTTAATAAAATATCGATATAATTGTTACAAAATCAGTCGAAGTATGGAAAAAATTACGCCTTGATTTTCGTCTATTACATAGTATTTTTGCAATAATAGAATTAGATAATAGCCTTAGTACCTATAAATAATGAAGAGTATTAGAATGATAGTTGTAACGTGAAACATATATAATAGAAGAAACTCAATTTAGTAGATAAATAAAAAACGTAGGAGTGTAAACTCCTACGTTTTTGTTTATTCATATCGTAAACATTCAATTGGATCCAGTTTGGCAGCTTTGTTAGCTGGTAGTAAACCGAATATAATACCGATTAACATTGAGATACCTACTGCAAGAAGTCCAAGTTCTTTTGAGACAACGAGTGGCCATCCAGCAAAGATTGAGACAATCCAAGCGAAGAAAATACCCAGCATGAATCCGATGAAACCACCAAGTCCTGTTAAAATACAAGATTCGATTAAGAATTGTGTTAATACTTTACCACGTGTTGCACCAAGTGCTTTACGAATACCAATCTCCCGTGTACGTTCTGTTACAGATACGAGCATGATGTTCATTACACCGATACCACCAACAAGTAAGGAGATAGCAGCAATACCACCAAATACCATTTTCATCATACCAATTGATTCGTCTAGTTGTTTCGTAAATTCACCTAAGTCTTGTGCTTCGAATTTGTGCTCAAATTTAGGAGCTTTCATTTCGTTTAAGACAGAAACGGCTTGTTTTTCTACACTTTTACGTTCTGTCGGAGAGGTCATTGTTAATCTTACAGAGTCATACTCATTTACTCCTGAAATGACAGGCGCATTTTCAAGTGATGTATAACCTTCAGGCATAGGCATTCCAAAGTCGTTTTTCGTTTCGTATACACCAACTATTTTATACGGCTTTCCTTTTATATCTGTGTATTGATTTGATTCCCAACCACTACTAAATAATTTGTTGAAAGCTTCTTCATTTAATATAACAGCAGGGATTGCTTGGTTTAGTTCACTGTCATTTAATTCACGACCGTGAACTAATTTTATTTTCGAATCTGTCATAAAGGCGCCTGTTCCACCTTTTAAATCAAGATTTACATCTTTTGAACCAGCAGATGCTTTTACTTTCATACTTACGTCTGGATACACATCTTTAACGCCTGGTACAGTTTGCAGACGGTTTAGCATATCAGGTGTGATTTTGGCACTATCTGTTCCGTAATCAGGATTGTTGTAGTAAATCGTTACTTCGTTATCTTTTCCTTGGCCTAATTCTTTTTTAAACTTTGCGTTTGTACCATCACCCATTGAAATGATAGTAATAATGGCACTAATACCGATAATAATACCTAACATCGTTAAAATAGAACGCATTTTATGAGCAAAGATAGAGGAAAGGGCCATGCGTATATTTTCACTCGTATTCAAAATTAACCTCTCCAATCTTGGACGATATTTCCGTCACGAATTACAATTTGACGTGCTGCAGCTTCCCCGATTTCACGGTCATGGGTAATCATAATGATTGTTGAGCCTTGTTTATTTAATTCGTAAAAGAGGTCCATAATTTGTGTGCTTGTTTTTGTATCAAGTGCTCCCGTCGGTTCATCGGCTAAAATGAATTTTGGGTTATTTACGATTGCACGTGCAACAGCGACACGCTGCTTTTGTCCACCTGATAATTCGTTCGGTAAGTGAGTAGCGCGATCAGCTAAACCGACTTTTGTTAAAGCAGCTAATGAGCGCTCGCGTCTTTCTTTTTTATCGACTCCAGCGTAAATAAGAGGTAGTTCTACATTTTGAAGCGCTGTAAGTCTCGGTAATAACATGAAGTTTTGGAATACGAATCCGATCTCTTTATTACGTACGTGTGCAAGTTCTGTTTCAGTCATGTTTGAAATATTTTGACCGGCTAGTTCGTACGTACCTGTCGTCGGTTTATCTAAGCAACCGATAATGTTCATTAATGTTGATTTACCAGAACCAGAAGGTCCCATAATAGAAGTGAATTCTCCTTGGTTCAGTGTTACGTCAATTCCGTGTAATATTTGAACGGATTCTGCACCATTTTGGAAGGATTTCGTGATGCCTTTTAAGTTAATCACTGGGCGACAACCTCCATACCATCTTTTAAGTCTTTTTCAGGTTTAGAGATAATTTCCTCTCCTTTTTTCACTCCAGAAACTTTTGCTTCGCTATCAGTCTCGAATTCAACAGTAACTGCTTGTTCTTTCGCCTTACCGTCTTTTACAACGAAGACAACATTTTTGTCACCTTTTTTCACGATACTGCTTTTCGGAACAATTGTACCAGTTGCTTCGCCAGATTTACTTGTTACGTAAACGTGGAAGCCGTTTTGTAATTCGTCACTATTATCTAATGTGACAGTGAATTGATAGTTAGAAACAGTTTTATTTTCATCCATGCTCTTTAATGGTGTAGAACCGATTTCTGTTACTTTTCCTGTCCAAGTCTTACCAGCGACAGTTTTTGATGAAACAGTTACTTCTTGCCCAACTTTCATACTAGCAAGCTCATATTCAGAAAGTTGACCTTTTACTTTAAATTGACCAGCGTGACGAAGAGTAATTCCGCTCATACCTGTTTTTTCGTCAGCAGTTTTTACGATATCATCAATTACGCCATCAGCAGGACTTGTTACAGAAAGAGTGTTTACTTTCTCTTTTGCTGCTTTAATCATTTCATCAGCTTTTTCAACTTCAAACTTTTTCATTTCAAGTTGTGATTCTAATTGCCCAACTTCAACTTCTGATGCTTTTAATGCTTCAGCAGGAAGGCCTGCATTTTTATCTTTTTGTAATTTTTGTTTCGCCGCATCAATTTGTTTTTGGAACAACGTTACTTCTTTTTGTGCGATTTTCTTTTGCATTTCTGCTTCTGTTATACCTTGTTTCGCAGTCGGATCATTGTATTTAAATAGAAGCTGACCTTTTTTCACTTCATCGCCTTTTTTAACAGCTAATTCATATGTTCCTTTTGTTGGATCGAATGAAATAGTTTCAATTCCATTTGGAATAACTTCGCCACCAAATTTTTGCGCGTTTTGGATTTGTTTTTCAGTTACTTTATATCCGCTATATGCCATTGCTACTTCTGAACCGCCCCCAGCAAATGCAAAGTATGATCCAGCTGCAATTCCGATTGCTACTACACTAGTAATTAACACCTTATTTTTCTTTTTCATCTATTTATCACCTTTTCGTTCGTTTTAGTATCTACATTAAGTATAGAAGAGGTGAAGAATCTGACAAATCGTTTTAGCTTACAATAACCTTACAGTTTTGTAAGGTATGAATATGTAAATGTAAGGTATGAATATGTAAATGTAAGGTAGAGGTTGTCCTATTGTAAGCAAATGAATTGACTCGTTGTTTCTTTCTTACAATAATATTGTATGAAGGAGAGGAGGAAGGAAGATGGAAGCTTATTTTAGTGCGCATCCATTAAAACCGTTTATTCCATACTCAAGGCAACATGCCATTATATTATTTATTATGTTGGTGGGGATATTTTTTCTGTATCAATACCAAGATTTATTACGTCAAAATGAGTGGAATATAACGGTTCGATATGCGATTGCATTTTTATTTATAGGTAGTGAAATTGGGCTTCATATGTGGGAGTGGAAAGCGGGGATTTTTGAGCTAGCTACTTCATTACCGTTTGAGTTATGTACAATTAGTTTATTGTTAGCGTCGATTATGATTGTAACGAAAAGTTATCGAATATATGAGATTGTATTTTTTACGGGAATTATTGGTGCATCACAAGCCATTTTAACACCAAATTTGCAATATGCTTTTCCGCATTTTCGTTTCATTGAATATTTTATCGCGCATGTATTGCTTATTTGGGCACCACTCTTTATGACTTGGGTGGAAGGCTATAGACCGACCTTGCAATCTATTAAGCGTACGATGATACTTTTAAACATATTGATTCCGCTTGTTTCGTTTGTGAATTACAAAACAGGTGGTAATTATATGTTTTTAGCTCATAAGCCAGAAACAGCTTCATTACTCGATATGTTAGGGCCGCATCCTTACTATATTATTTCATTAGAAATAGCTGCGCTTATTGGATGTTTCATTTTGTATATGCCGTTTGCGAAAAGAGAAAGGCATGCGCATAAAGAATCACTAGGATCATAGCCTAGTGATTTTTTGTTTTTAAAATATTTACAATTCAGAAAATTAAGAATAAAATTAAGAGGTAAATTATAGAGAGAGAAGGGCGAAAATGGTCAAAAAGGTATTTTTGAATGGGATGGAAGTGACGATTCAATTTCTTATTTCGATTTTGGGGATTATTTGTTTAGGAGCACTGCCGAAATTATTTTATGGATTTGAGCTGCATGCATCAGAGTACATACAGAGTTTAAAAGAAGTGTTTGTGAACTTAATGGATATTTCCAATTTGCAATATGTGAAAGGTAAATTTTTATTTCCACAGCTGTTCGTCCATTATAAAGAAACGATTATTATTTTTTTAGCTGCTTTTTTCATTTCATTATTTATAGCATTTTGCATTGTTTATGTCATTATGAGTAGTTCAACGCGTATACAACATCGAATTAAATCATTTCTTATCTTCCTAGAATCCATTCCAGATATTCTTCTTATTTTAGTATCACAAATTTTAGTTGTATGGTTTTTTAAACAAACAGGTTTTTTACCTTTTCAAATTGCGTCAATTGGAGGCGAGTCGATTAGAGGGTTACCAATATTGTGTTTGAGCATCCCGACTACGATTATGTTTGTAAAAATGGTCGTGCTTCGTTTTGAAAATGAACTAGAAAAAGATTATGTACTATTTGCTAAGGCGAAAGGGCTGGGGCGCTTTCATATTTTAAATCGTCATATTTTACGAAATGTGTTGCTTAGTACATTATTCTTTGCGAAAACGAATATCTTTTTTATGTTATCTAATTTATATATTATAGAATGGATTTTTAATACGGGTGGTATTTTTATGTTTTTGAAATCGTATTTCGGTATTAGAGTTGAGGTTTTCATCGTTAGTGTGCTTCTTATATATATTCCGATTTTTATTTTATTTAAATTGTTTCATTATCTCATTCCGGCTGCGATGAAGGAGAGATTATAATATGTGGACGTATATAAAACGTGATAAAAGATTTTGGATAAGCATTGGGTTTCTTCTCCTATTAGTTCTTTTGAGCATCGGAAATACGTTATGGAATGATGGACATATTAGACAAGTTACATTGCAATATGATGTGGATGAAAATCCACAAGTGCCACCGTTTCCACCTTCATTACAATTTTTACTCGGGACAGACCGGAAAGGGTATGACCTGTTACATTTAGTCATTGAAGGCGCGAAGTGGACGATTGGTATATCTATTTTAATTGCGGCACTTAGAATGGTAATAGGTGTGTTTTTCGGTTTCGTACTCGGAACGTATATAAAAAGAGGATTTTCAAAAATTGAGGCTTTCTTTGATAGTTTTACAGTTATTCCGACAGTTATGATTGCGTATTTTTTTCTTCAATCTGCAAATGCATTTGGAAGCGGAGAGGAGACAACAACCTTTTTTGAAAGGGCTTCGTTTCAAGTGGTATTACTTGTACTGCTTGTAATGCCAGTTATTGCACTGTATGTTGCGAAGGAAGTTCGTAAATTGCGAACGGAAGAATTTGTTGATGCCGCGCGCATATTAGGCGGATCGAGAAGACGTATTGTTATAAAACATCTTTTTCCGCATCTCTATATGACTTTTATACTCGTATTTCTTCAACAGTTTACGCAGAGTCTTACTATTTTACTGCACTTAGGATTACTTGAAGTGTTCTTTGGTGGGACTGTTACGTTTGGTGGACCTATAAAAGAGGTGGAATCTTATACGCATGAATGGTCAGGTTTAATTGGAGTATACTTTAGATCATTAACAGTGCATCCATGGATTCCTCTCGTCCCGATTACATTTTTCGGGCTAACTATTTTTTCAGGAAATATGATTGTGAAAAGTATAGAAGAGGCAATGTTGAAAGTAAGGTTAGGAGGGGAGAGAAAGAGGAAAGATGTAGAAGAGGAACAGCCTGTTGTGCAGTCAAAAGAAGAGTTATTTACTTTTAAACATACGATGTGAAGAGAAAGAAGAAGCAAGCATGGATTTCATGCTTGCTTCTTTTCTTTATTTTGTAGAAACTTCACCTGCAGCTTCTGTTTGCGGAATAAAGTATCCAATTATACCACCGATTATTGCTGGAATGATCCAGCCAATTCCTAAGTTATAAAAAGGAATGGTGTGTACGATATTAGCGATAAAATCTGGTATCATTTCCACATTATCAAGTGCATGAATACAGCTAATAATAAACGCTGCGATCATCGCTCCAATGTAGACAGAAGGTTTACGTTTCGTATATTTATCGATAAATGATACGAAAACTAAAATGATCGTAATTGGGTACAAAATAATTAATACAGGTAAAGTAATTTTAATTAATAAGCTTAATCCTAAGTTTGAAATAACGAAACTAAAGATACAAACGTATAGTACAAGCTTTTTGTATGAAACATTTGTTAGCACTGTTGTGAAGTAATTTGCAAATGCACTCACAACACCAATTGCCGTTGTTAAACAAGCGAAGATAATGGCGATACTTAATAAAATATTACCGCTTGTCCCAAAGAATTGATACATAACAGTAGCTAATAGCTGCCCACCGTTTTCGAATTGTCCTAAGTTTCCGTTTGAAGCTCCAATATAACCGAGTAAGAAGTAAACAATTGTTAAGAATAGAGCAGCGATACTTCCGCAAATGATTGTATATTTTGCGATAGATTTCTTCTCTTGTATACCATTTTGACGAATTGCATTTACAACAATTGTTGATAGTACGAGAGCCCCAATTGCATCTAACGTTAAAAATCCTTCAAGAAATCCTTTGAAAAACGGGATGTCTTTATAGTCACCGATAGGTTCTGCAAACGTCCCTGGTGAAAGAATCGCTTTTGTTGCCATAATTGCAATAATTACAAGTAAAATTGGCGTTAATATTTTACCGATATGATCTACTAGCTTGGATGGATTTAATGATAAAAAGTAAACGACTGTAAAGAAAATCGCACTAAAAACTAACATAGAATACCATTGATCTGGGAAAAGTGGTGCAATCCCGATTTCATAAGATACAGATCCAGTTCGTGGAATAACAAATAGTGGGCCGATTGAAAGATAAATAATGATAGCGAATACTGCTGCGAATTTTGGATGAACACGGCTCGCTAAAGTGTTAAAACTACCACCAGCAAGGGCAACAGCAACGATAGCAAGTAAAGATAAACCGACGTCTGTAATAATAAAACCTGTAATGGAAACCCACATATTTTCTCCGGAAGAAAGACCGAGAAGGGGCGGGAAAATCATATTACCAGCACCGAAGAAAACTGCGAATAGTAATAAACTAATCGAAAGTATTTGCGCTGGTTTTAAAGTTGTATGCATATAAAGAAAATCCTCCTAATGAGTGTTTTTGTCGAAAATTCAAACAATTTGTCGAGTAACTGTTATTATTTTAAAGGTCTGATGACTAGAAAGCAATAGGGAATTTTGAAAATATTAAAAAATAATGCATTAAATCGAATAAATATACTATTTATATGTTTAATAGGAAGGATTTAACTTTTAACGTAAAAAAACACATATCGCTAGGATACGTGTATTAAAAATATATTTTTCTATCGCGTTCTTCTTTTAAAATTTCAACCGCTTCTCGGAAACGTTGTGAATGAACGATTTCACGTTCACGTAAGAAGCGTAGACTATCATTTATATCTGGATCATCGGATAAGTTAATGAGCCATTGATATGTTGCTCGTGCTTTTTCTTCAGCTGCAATATCCTCGTATAGATCGGCAATTGGATCACCTTTAGCCTGTATATAGGTTGCAGTAAATGGAACACCAGCAGCGTTATGGTAATGAAGAGCACTGTCATGATCAGCGTAATGAGGGTCAAGACCAGCAGCTTTCATTTGTTCAGGGGTCGCATCTTTCGTCAGCTTATAAACCATCGTAGCAATCATTTCAAGGTGAGCAAATTCTTCTGTACCAATATCAGTAAGTAGGCCAATGACTTTATCAGGAATTGTATAACGTTGATTTAAGTAACGTAGTGCAGCAGCTAATTCTCCATCTGCACCACCGTATTGCTCGATTAATAATTTTGCAAGTGCGGGATTGCAAGTTCCCACTTTAACTGGGTATTGTAATTTCTTTTCATAAATCCACATAGTTTCTCTCCTTTATATTTGCCATGGCCAAGGACCTTTGCTCCATTCCCAAGGGGCATTAGAATAGCTGTTTCCAAACTGTTGGAGTGGTCCGTATTTTTCTTCCATCTTTTGTTTTAATACTCTCCGTTTATAGGAAAAGTCATTAAATTGATTAATCGCAGCGGTGTCATCTGGATGTGTATCTAAATAAAGAGTGAGTTCAACTAGTACAAAGTCCAGTTCTTGAAGCTCCAGTAAAAGTTTATAGTATTCTTCTGGTAGCGATTGATTCACGACAGTAGTCACCGCCCTTTTTTATAAGGATTTTCATAATAGTCATAAAAAACAGGCCATAAAGTCCCTTTTTGTAGTGCTTCTTTTGGTGTGAATTGTGGTAAGTTTGGCGGTTGAAAGCCTAAAAATAAATTAGGAGGAGTAGAATAATATTTTTTTCCAATAGGAGGACAAGGATCGAGAGGACTATGATAGGGCACGAATGATCTCATATATTTATTCACGAATAAACCTCCTTAAGTGTTCATTACTACGTATTGTATTCAGACATAATAGGCATTTATGACACATATAAAAAAGTAATAGGTACGGGGGGAATGAATGTGGAGAATGTGAAACAATTCATTGTATTGGAAGTGAAAAACTTAAAGGAAACTTTGTATTTTTACGAAGGGATTTTAGGAATTAAACCTAGTTTAGAAAGACCTCAATTAGATGTAACAGGGGTTTGGTATGATGCTGACTCAACGAGAATTAGTTTTATTATGAAGCGCAGTTTGGGCGGGCGTGAGAAGAGTGTTACGGACTCAGTTGATGTTCTAACGTTTTCAATTTCTAACATAGAGAATGTAAAGAAGAGGTTAGTATTTTATAAAATCGCATACACAGAAAACAAAAGTGAGAAGAGTATTGTGGTACAAGACCCGGATGGATATAAACTTCAAGTGATAGAGAAGGATGAATAGACGGAGGGGATTTAGTGGAGAGAAATTATGAAGAAAGTGCGTTGTTTGAGCATCAATTTTGGTTAAAAGTACTTACTGATCATGCACAATTTTTACTGGATGCATTAGCTCCGAAGGAAAAAGAGGATATAAAAAAAGCTACTTACTTTGTTGAAACATTTACGAATTTGTTAAATAAAGTTCGGAATGTGAATCTGATGGCATTTTCAAAAGAGGCAGAACAAGCCGCTAAGGAGATTCGGGCGTTTAAATTAAATATTATACAGAAGCAGTTGGAAGGGAAAATTACGATTCATTTTACGCCAACTTTTATTAATCATATGGTAAACGAAGTGGAAGAGTATATAGCAGTTTTAGAGTTTTTGAAGAAAGGGGAAGTTCCGCCTGTTTTTCATGAATTACATTATCATCTCGTTTGGTTAACGGATGCGGCTGGTCACGCAGGCTCTATTTCTGGTGGATTAGATCTTGTTGAAAAAAGATTAAAAGAGAAAAGCGAAGAATTTACGAAGCATTTTGAACAATTTTACTTAAAGGCAGTTGAAATGACAGGGTATTTACGAACGGAGCTTCATCATTTTCCAGCATTAAAGAAGTTTACGAAAGATGTTTCACTTGAATTGAAATTATTTTCGCATTTTTTACATGAAGTGGAAGAGCTCGAGTTATCGAATGAAGTATTAAGTGTATTATCGGCTAGAATGGCAGATCATATGGCAAGAGAGGAATGTTACTACTTATTAAAACTAGCTCAATCGTCTGGACTTGAAATGCCGAAATGTAATCCGCTTTAAAGAAAAAGAGGTCAATTTTATTTGGCCTCTTTTTCTGTTTTATTGTCTATTTTTATTTTTGCTTGTTCAATGCTTGCCTGTAATGTCTCCATAATATTAATGATGTTCGGAGTTGGAGAGATTGTTTCAGTTTTTTCCTGTTGTTCAATTTTATTCTCGATTAATTCGGTAAGGGCTTCTTTATATTCATCTGTATACATTTCTTGTTCAAAAGGATTTGTAAGGTGGTGGATTAAATTAATTGCTGCGGTGAGTTCTTGTTTTTGTATAGGATAATTTTCGTTACTTGGTAAGTTAGGTGTATTTGTTATAGCGCGAATTTCATTAGGGTAGTGGATGGTTTGTAACATTAGTCCATCTTCAAAGTTACGGATAATAGCTAAATGTTGTTTTTTTCTAATAGAAATATGAATAAGCCCAAGTTTATTTGTACGTTCAAGAGCTTCTTTTAATAATAAATAGGATTTTTCATGTCCTGGGGTAGGTCCTATAAAATAAGAGCGATCATAAAGAACAGAATCAATTTCGTTATTTTGGACAAAAGATATAATACGAATGGATCGTGGTTCATGAGCTTGTTGTAATTCAGCTAATTCTTTTTCATCCATAATAATATATTTATGAGGTGCGTATTCATAGGCTTTTACAATATCGTTATCATCAATTTCTTCATCCGTACAATCGGGAGCGAACTTTTTATATTTAATAGGTGTTAAGCATTCTTTATGGAGACTTAAAAATTTTATGTCGTTTTCTTCTACGGCACTGTATAGTTTAATTCCTATATTTAATAGTCCAAGTGAAAGTGCGCCTTTCCAGACGGTATGCAAATGAAACATCTCCCTTCGTTCAAAAATGGTTATGTATATTATGAGATAGTAAGAAATTTCCTATACGTTTTTTGTTTTTTACGGAAGGGATTGGAATATAAAATATATTGACAAGCCCTCTGAAATATTTTAATGTGAGTGTATAAAATTGTGTATAAAGGGGAGTAACTTATTACAATAAAGTCGTCATTACAGGGAGAAACCCTCGGCTTTATTGGCAACGTTTCGTTGTTAGTGAGACCTTTACCAGCAATGGTAAAGGCCCCTTTCTGTCTTTTTGAGGACCCTTACCATATTTGGTAGGGTCCTTTTCGTATACAAAGAGAGGAGATATAAAAATGAAAAAACTTATTAGTAGATTAAGAGTTGTATTTCATGTTCGCCGATTTGTTCCATTCCTATTTGACTTTTTTACTTCAAAAGAGGTTTCAATAAAGAAGAAAATTTTATCTGTTGCTTTTTTAGTTGGGTATGTAGCGATGCCGCTCGATTTAATTCCAGACTTCCTACCGTTTATCGGTATTTTAGATGATATTGGAGTTGTGTTATTTATTTTGAACCGAATTGTAAAAATGGCGCCAGTTCAATTACAAGAAAAGCATAACGTAAACGTAGGATAGGAGTTAAAAATATGGAGCAAATTATTTTAGATATAATCGAGTTTTTAAAGCAGTTTTCTTATTTTGGAGTTGTGTTAGCATTAACGTTTGAATTTATTCCGGCAGAAGTAGTGTTGCCTATGGTTGGGTATTGGGTATACGAGGGAGATATGAATTTTTGGTTGGCTGTATTAGCAGGGACACTTGGTGGAACGACAGGACCTTTAACGTTATATGCACTCGGTTATTACGGTGGTCGTCCGCTATTAATAAAATACGGAAAATACTTCTTTATTAAAGAAGAACAAATTCAAAAAGCAGATGATTTCTTTGAGAAATATGGACCAGTTGTAGCATTTGTTGGACGCTTTGTACCTGGAGTGCGAACGCTTATTTCTGTTCCATGTGGTATGGCAAAAATGAACATATGGAAATTTAGTATTTATACATTTGTAGCAATGTTCCCGTTAACGACTTTGTATGTTTATTTTGGAATGAAATTAGGTCCACATTGGGAAAAAGCAGCGGATGTTGTTGGACAATATATGCTACCGATATTAGGAGGCGTTATTCTTATTGTTGCTAGTATCTTTGTCTATAAATATATGAAAAAAAGAAACAAAACGGAATCTATCTAGTCATTTGAATATTTTTTGAAAATAGATGAATAGTACAGGCAAAAGACTCTGGGGGACATACACATATAGGGAATATAAAAGAGAGAGGGGAAACAACTATGTCTTGTGAGTGCTCAGGGTCAGCATTAACTTGTTGTCCAGATAAAAATTATGTGCAAGATAAAGTGTGTAGTCCGTGGTCAGGAACTGTAGTGGCGACTACTATTACGAATGTACTGTACAACAATAATATTAATCAAAATATGATTGGAACAGGGTTTGTTCGATATGACGTCGGACCGGCTCCGATCACACTGACAGTTTTAGATGCAGCAGGCGCTACAATTGATACACAAACATTAAACCCAGGAACAAGTATAGCTTTTACGTACCGTCGTTTCGTAACAATTGAAGTAACTTTACCTGCTGCAACAGCTGGAACATATCAAGGGGAGTTTTGTATAACTACACGTTATCCACTTTCATAATAGAAAAGGAGAGGGCTAAGATGTACAATTCTAACTTATCATGCTGTTCCAGTAAAACACTTGTTCAAGATCAGGTATGTATAGATTGGGCTGCTACTGGTGCGGTAACTGAAACAGTGTATACGAATAATATTACGCAAGATTTATATGCATCAGGTTATGTGAAATATGATGTAGGTACAGCTCCAATTACGGTGAATTTTTTAGTAGGAGCGACAGTGGTGAATACAATTACTGTACAACCACAAAGCAGTGGATCATTTACAGTAAGATACTTTACTACAATTCAAATTGTAACAACAGGAACGGGAGTAAGCCAAGGACAATTATGTCTGACAGTACGTTATCCAATTTCATAAGCAAAAGCATACCAAGTGGTATGCTTTTTTATATAGTTTGTAAGTTAAGGTGGTGAAGAAATTTATAAGCAAAATGAGAATTGACAACAATATTTTCCTTCCATATATCGGGTTGGGTTATTTGGAATATCAATGATAGCCACAGATTGTAAGGATTGACCTGTATATGACATTGTGTTGCCAGGATAGACTGTAAAAGTATTTGTCACCTTTCCGATAATTTGAACGGTAATTCCTGCAGTACTACTAGTACTATTATACACAGAAATGGTACCAGATATTTTAACTACACCATCTCCTTCCCATAAGATTAATGTAGGATTTTCAGAAGGTGGTGGAATTTCTTTTGTTATAAGAAAATTACCGGCAAATTCATTTGTAATTAATTCACAGCCTGGTGGTTCTGGTGGATTAGGTGGATCATAGGGAGGGCAGATGATAGATAGAGGGGCATAACAGCCGATATTTTTTTTACAAGCCATTAGTAGCTCCTCCCTTCATACTTTCTTTTTATTACTATTAAATGTTGGAAAACGATAGTTGTGTTAATAAAGGGGCGAAAAATTTCAGGAAAGTTTGTTTAATAGGCTTCCAAATCATAATAATGAATAAGAGTCTGTTAGACACAAGGTACTTGTATAAGATAATACAAGTAATGTTGGATGTTACAGAAAAATGACTGTATATTTACAAAAGTTAAATAAATTTCATTTTCACTTTAAACGAAGTTAATATGTGTTCGATACAATAACCATTGTAATTAATTCATTATATGAGGAGGATTTACGTGGACAGAACTGATTTACGAAAAGTAAAAGGCCTTATTGGATTATTAATGGTTTTTGTATTAGCATTCGTATCATTTCCGTGGAGTACATCAGTCAAGGCGGAAGAGAAAAAGCAAGAAAAGGCATCAAGTGAGAAGAAGATAGTTTTTCCAGTTGTAAGTGATGTGCATATTAAAAATAGTGGAACGGATGATACGTTTCGCTGGAAAAGAGCGATTGAACAGTTTAATACATTAGCACCGAAACAAGATGCGTTTGTTATTGTAGGTGATTTCACAGATACAGGATCAGTGCAGCAATATGATCGTTTCATGCAAGTGTATAATGAAAATGCAAATAAAGATGCAGTGCGAATGAATTCTCTCGGTAACCATGATTATTGGAACGGTTTATCCGTAGAGGGTGCACAGAAGCGTTTCTTAGAAAAAACAGGTATGGAATCAATTTATTATCATAAAGTGGTAAAAGGTTATCACTTCCTTGTTATGTCTCCAGAGAATGGAACAACACATGGTTATTATTCGGACAAGCAAATTAATTGGTTAAAAGAAGAAATGGCAAAAGCACAAAAAGATGATCCAGAAAAACCGATTTTTGTATTTTTACATCAACATATTAAAGATACAGTGTACGGTAGTCAGGAATGGGGAACACAAGATAGCGCAAAAATTAATGCAGTGTTAAAAGAATATCCACAAGTTATTACGTTTTCAGGTCATTCACATTATCCGTTAGATGATCCGAGATCGATACATCAAAAAGACTTTACATCAGTTGGTACATCTTCAGTAAGTTATATGGAAGTTGAAGGTGGTAAAGTACAAGGGAATATCCCGCCAGGAGCTAGTACGTTAAGCCAAGGTTTATTAGTAGAAGTAGATGAAGAAGAAGTGACGATTAATCGCCGTGATTTCCATACGAATTCTTGGACAGGCGAGCCTTGGAAAATTAAATTACCAGCAAAGAAAGAAACATTTACACATGTAGAAGATCGTGATAAAGAAAAGCCTTACTTTGCTAAAGATGCAAAGCTTGCTGTATCAAATGTAACAGAAAATGCGGCAACAGTAACATTCCCGCAAGCATTGGACAACCTCCTTGTTCACTCTTACCGTGTGCAGGCTAGAGATAAGCAAACGGGTGAAATAAAAAATAATTTGTTAGCATTCTCAGAGTTTTATCGTGATCCAGTGCCGAAAGATCTTACATTTACACTTGCGGGATTAGATGGCGGGAAAGCATATACACTTGAAGTAGTTGCGATTGATTCATTCGGCAATGAAACCGCGCAGCCGTTAACTGCGGAAATTACTACGAAAAAAGATAATATTGACCCGAATGTGAAAGTACCAAAAGCTGATGTTTTCGATGTAAACTTTGCAGATGGTACATTTAAAGACAATTCACCATTTGGTACAAAAGGTGATGTGAAGGGCAATGTGACTATTGAATATGATAAAGCATTGAAGAAGAATGTTATGAAGTTAAACGGAAAAGCAAATACATTTGGATATCTTCCATTTTCAGCAGCACAAAAAGAAAAAGTAGCAAATACGTTTACGTTAGAAACTGTATTTTCAATGAATGAAATTCGTGGACAAGGCATCTTGCAAAATACAGAGAGCGGCGGAATTGGATTTGAGTCTACAGGAAGTGGATATGTTGAATTATGGGCTCACATTGGAGGTAGCTATAAACGTGTTGGAGTTCAATTAGAAGCGAATAAAACGTATCATTTAACAGGAACGTATAACGGAAGCGAAGTGGCAATTTACGTAGATGGTAAAAAAGTAAATAGTCAGCCAGCTACTGGGAAAGTGTATCATCCGAACGTACCATTTGCATTTGGAGCGGATCCTGATAGTAACGGAAATGGTGGTATTCCGTTAAATGGACAAATCGTGCTTGCGAAATTATATAGTAAAGCGTTAAGTTCTTCAGAAGTATTAGCAGCGTACAATGAGTTTTTTAACCGTACGAAGTTAGAGCAAGTAACTGCGTTATTTGAAGAGCTTGGAAAAGTAAAAGAAGTGTTAGCGGGTACGTATGAATTTGGTAATAAGCCAGGTCAATATTCAAAGGAAGCATTTCAAGAACTAGAGAAAAGCTATAACATTGCAAAGCAAGCATTTGAAAATGTAGGAAGTACTGGGGAACAAATTATTCAAACATATAACGAATTAAAATCAGCTAATGTAACATTCGTACAATCAAAAGTGGCAGAAGAACAACCAAAAACAACGAAAGAAAAATTACAAATCAATATTGAATCTGCAAAAGCAGTAGTGAAGAAAGCGCAAGCTGTAAATGTAACAGATGGTTCAGTGAAATCATTACAACAAAAAATTACAGTTGCAGAAGCTGTATTACAAGATGTGCAAGTAAAAGATGAACAGGTAGAAACGATGAATCGTACATTAGAGTATGCGATTTCACTTGTTGAAAAAAGTATGAACAAATAAGAGAGAAGAAAAGAAGCTTATCATGATAGGCTTCTTTTTTGTTATACTAAAAGTAGCATAGAAAGAGGGAGCGAATAAGTTGGAACAGAAAAAGCTAAAAAGAATTCTTGAATATGTATGGATCGCGGTTGTGCTCCTTGTAGGATATTATTTATTAAAAGATAAAAGTATTTGGGTTTTATTCTTAATGACGTTTTTATTAGCAGGATTAGGAACGTTATTTATTAACTTCTTCTTTGATAGTTTGAATGCCTGGAAGAAGAAAAAGAAGGGGACGAAGTAAAGGAGGGAATATATGCAAAAGTGGAAGCTCATATATCAGGTGATTATTTTCTTAGTGCTTGTGGGTATTGGAATGATCAAATACTCGACACCAATAGGAAATTGGGCATGGTTTACAGCTTGCATCGGCATATTTTTCATTTTACAATCGTTAACGAAAAAATATAATAGTACAGAAAGATAGCTCGCCATTTTATCGGCGAGCTATTTTGTTATGCTTTTTTCTGTTCATCATTTGTTTTTTCAATAGCTAAATGACTATGCTTTCTAGAGTAGAAGAAATAGAAGCATAAGCCGACTATAAGCCAAACTGCAAAGCTAATCCATGTTGTTTTAGACAAATTGATCATTAAATATAAGCAGCAAAGAATCGCGACAACTGGTAGTACAGGTACGAAAGGTGTGCGGAATCCGCGTTTTAAGTCAGGGTGTGTTTTTCGTAAAATAAGTACTGCGCAGCAAACGAATGTAAAGGCTGTTAACGTGCCGATGTTTACTAAATTCGCTAGCAAATGTAAGTCTAAAAGGCCTGCTAATAAAGCAGCAACAACGCCAGTAATCCACGTATTTAATAAAGGGATTTTTACTCTTTTATTTACACGTGCTAACGCTTTTGGAAGTAGACCGTCACGGCTCATTGCATACGAAACGCGAACTTGTCCATACATAACGACTAAGAGGACGGTTGTCATTCCAGTCATCGCTCCAACAGCGAGTAGTCCTGCAATTGTATCCTCACCAACGAAATGCAATGCAAATGCAACTGGATCAGAAACGTCTAATTGCGTATAAGGAACCATACCTGTTAAAACGAAAGATACAATCATATATAAAACAGTACAAATAAGAAGAGAACCGATAATACCAATTGGTAAATCACGCTGCGGTTTTTTCGTTTCTTCTGCAGCGGTTGCGATTGCATCAAATCCTAAGAAGGCGAAGAACACAGTGGCAGCCCCAGTAATAATACCGTCGTATCCGAATGGAATGAACGGTGTCCAGTTTTCAGGTTTTACATATTTTGCGCCTGCTACGATAAAAGCGATAATAACTGCTAGCTTGATAAGAACCATAATATTATTAATGCGAGCGCTTTCGCGTATACCGAAACTTAAAAGACCAGTAATAAGAAGTAAAATACAGACAGCAGGTAAATCGATGAGACCACCTTTTCCTACGCCGGGGGCCGAGGCGATTATGGCGGGCAGGTGTATATTGAACCCTTGTAGTAATGATTGCAAATAACCAGACCAACCGACAGCTACTGCTGCAACGGCAAGTAAATATTCGAGCATTAAACACCATCCGACGATGAAGGCGACGACTTCTCCGACTGTCATGTATGCGTAAGTATACACACTTCCTGAGACAGGAATAGAAGAAGCAAATTCAGCGTAACAAAAGGCTACACAAGCACAAGTAAATGCAGCAATAAGGAATGATAGCATAATACCAGGACCAGAATGTTTTGCTGCAACAATACCTGTTAATACAAAGATCCCTGTCCCAATTACGGCGCCGATTCCTAAAAACGTTAAATCGAGTGCAGTTAATGTTCTAGCTAGCTGCTTTGGTGATTCAGTACTAAGCGCTTTTTTTCGTAATAATGACTTCACTTTGGACTCTCCCCCCGTTTTTTCATTTCCATAACTGCGACTATAGTATGAGCCCATTAAAAAAGAGTAAGTAAGGAAGTGGAGGTGCAGTTATGGTATATAGTTTTTAAAATTGCTGGATTAATCTTAATATAATTCAGAATATTTTGTCAAATAAAAATATGACAAATAAAATGCGGATCAATAGGGGAAACTACTTGCAGAAATGGACGGGGGTTAACGACCCACTGATTAAAGTTAAAGTAGGAGCAGATGCTATGTTATTTTATTTTGAACTTGTCGTCATTTTACTTTGTACGAAATTAGCTGGTGACATTAGTGTAAGACTTGGTCAGCCTTCTGTACTTGGTAAGTTAATTGTCGGTATTATTATCGGTCCGGCTGTACTCGGTATTATTAATAGTTCTGAACTGATTGATGAACTGAGTGAGATTGGTGTTTTGTTGCTTATGTTTATGGCGGGACTTGAAACGGATTTAGAAGAGTTAAATCGGAATTTGAAATCGTCATTTGCAGTAGCGGCTGGTGGAATTATTTTTCCTTTCATCGGTGGTTATGTAACAGGATTGCTGTTTGGATTAATACAGTCCCATGCCATTTTTTTAGGGTTATTACTTTGCGCAACATCGGTTAGTATTACGGTCCAGACGCTACGTGATCTAGGAAAAATGAATACGAGAGAAAGTACAACAATTTTAGGTGCTGCCGTATTTGATGATGTCATTGTCGTTATTTTATTGGCATTTGTAATGAGTTTTTTAGGAACACAAGATGTGAATATAACACTTGTCATTGTAAAGAAAATTATTTTCTTTGTAAGTATTGTTTTTATTGCTTGGAAAGTCGTTCCTTGGATTATGAAAATGCTTGTACCGCTTCGTGTAACAGAAGCGGTAATTAGCGCGGCTCTTATTATTTGCTTCTCTTTTTCTTATTACAGTGAAATGATGGGAATTGCAGGCATTATTGGAGCATTTGCAGCAGGAATTGCTATTTCTCAAACAGAGTATAAGCATGAGGTGGAACATAAAATTGAACCGATTGCTTATGCAATATTTGTTCCAGTATTCTTCGTAAGTATCGGAATGGAAATTACATTTCAAGGCATTGGAAGCCAGCTTTGGTTCATTATTATTATGACTCTCATTGCAATTTTCACAAAGTTAATCGGATCAGGTTTAGGAGCGAGACTGACAGGATTTAATCTCCAATCTTCTATTAGTATTGGCGCGGGGATGGTATCACGTGGTGAAGTAGCGCTTATCATCGCTGCAAATGGACTTACGGCGAATTTATTAGCGAAAGAAAATTTCACAGCGATTGTTATTGTTGTTATATTGACGACGATTATTACACCGCCACTTTTGAAGAAATATTTTGTATAGAGAGGAAGGGCTTATCTGATGTAGGTAAGCTCTTTTTTTATTCCCAAAAGCAATGATCATATAGCATGAAGGGTTTGTAATTATGGTAAAATCTATGTATGTGATATGACAAGGAGAGGGAAGTGTGAAGATTACGAAGGAGAAGGTTATTGGTGTAATCGTACTTATTGCAGTATGTATACCATTTACTGCATGGAAAGAATCAAAAGTGAAAGATTTTCCGGTTTCTATTTTTTCGGAAGAAGCAGATGGTGAGTACGGTCAGAAGCTGAAATATACTGCTTTTTTACCTGATGTTGCGATTTGGATGAACGGTTGGGAAAAGAAGTGGACAGAAGGGGAAAGAACTGTTTATCAAAAAGGGAATCGCATTGTAAATGTGTTTCATCCTCCTGGCGATGATGGTTTTTACCTTATTGAAGCAAGAGAAAATAAGTGAACGCAACCGTAAGAAGTGGAGGTTAAATAGTGAAAGCTTCAACATTACTATTTAAAATTGAAAGTAATATGGATCAATTTTCACCAGCTGAGAAGAAGGTTGCCATGTACATAATGGAGAATGCAGAGATTGTACCGAATTTAACGACGAAAGAAGTGTCAACGAATGCAGGCGCAAGTGAAGCGAGTGTCGTTCGCTTTTGTAAATCGATTGGAATCGGAAGTTTTAAAGCATTTAAGATAGCACTCGTTCGTGAATTAACGATTGCTGATTATAATATTAACGATTTTTCAGTGATGAATACAGAAGATGGACCGTATGATTTATTTAATAAAGTTACTTATGTGAATAAAGCTGCAATTGAGGCGAGCGTGACGGCGATAGATAAAAAAGAACTTGAAAAAGCTGCAGATCGTATTGTAAATGCCGATAAAATTATCTTTTATGGAGTAGGCGGATCAGCTACTCCGGCGATGGACGGAGCTTATAAATTTACAAGGCTCGGATTTACAGCGATGATGCTATCTGATTTTCATATGATGTTGCCGCTTGTGACGAATTTAAAAGAAGGCGATATATTTGTTGCGATTTCAACATCTGGTCGAACGAAAGATGTGCTTGAAATGGCGCAGTATGCAAAGAGACAAGGTGCAACTGTTATTGGAATTACGAAACTAGATCAATCATCACCGTTATATAAAGAAGCGGATATTCGCCTTTGTATGCCAGATGTAGAACAAGATCATCGTATTGCGAGTATTGCTTCGAGAATGACGCAATTGAATATGATCGATGCTTTATATGTGATTACTTTCAATCGAATTGGTAATAAAGTATTGAATCAATTTATGGAGACGCGAGAAGAAGCGTTGCGGTTACGGAAGTTAAAGTAGAAGAAAAGATGAGGAGACTCATCTTTTTTTATCCCCCTATTTGCCGTGCAGTAAGACCCTCACTTCAAAATTCAGCGGAAGCAAAGAAAGTTAGGTGGGGATCAACTGCCCGTAAATGCCCGATTGGTGCGGGCTAATAATCAGTGGGGATGAACAAAACCCACACTGATTAAAGTTTCACTTTATGATCTTTGACAAAAATATGTCATGTCGTGAAATTTTATTTCATAAAATAAGAAAGAGTAATTGATTTTTAGTTTCTTAAAGTTATAATAAAAGTGTGAAATATAATTTCAAAGAGGGTGGCAATATGTTAGAAAATTTATCGACAGAACATCGTAATGAGAAAACAATGAATTTGGATGAGATGAGCATAAAAGAAGTGTTGCAAAGTATGAATGAAGAAGATCGAACTGTTGCGTTAGCAGTTGAAAAAGAGATAGAACAAATTGAAAAGGTTGTACAGACTGTTATTAAATCTTTTGAAGAAGAGGGACGTTTAATTTACATTGGTGCTGGTACGAGTGGTCGTTTAGGTATTCTAGATGCAGTGGAATGTCCGCCGACATTTGGCACGGATGATAAAATGGTGCAAGGATTTATAGCAGGTGGATTGAAAGCGTTTACTAAAGCGGTGGAAGGTGCCGAAGATCGCGAAGAGTTAGCAGAAGAAGATTTAAAAAGTATTGGATTAAATGAGAAAGATACAGTGATTGGAATTGCTGCAAGTGGCAGAACTCCTTACGTAATTGGCGGCTTGAAATACGCACAGAGCGTAGGAGCGAGTACAGCGAGTATTTCTTGTAATAAAAATGCTGAAATAAGTAAATATGCAAAGTTAAATGTGGAAGTAGAGACAGGTGCAGAAATATTAACAGGATCAACGCGTTTAAAAGCTGGTACAGCACAAAAATTAGTGTTGAATATGATTTCAACAGCTTCGATGATTGGTGTAGGAAAAGTATATAAAAACTTAATGGTAGATGTTCAATCCACAAATGAAAAGTTAGTAGAACGGTCAAAACGAATTATTGTGGAAGCAACAGGCGCTAGTTATGAAGTAGCGACAGAGTATTATGAAAAGGCAGAACGTAACGTAAAAGCTGCAATTGTTATGGTGTTGTTGCAGTGCGAATATGGGGAAGCACTGGAGAAACTAAAATGCGCAAAAGGGTTTGTGAAGAAAGCACTATAAAATAATAGGGAGGGGGATTCTATTATGAAGAAAGAAGAGAGAATGGCCAAGGAAATTTCGGAGCAACTTGGAGGAATAAAAAATATTCGTAGTATTGCTCATTGTATGACGAGACTACGATTAACGCTTCATGATGAAAGTAAAGTAAATATGGACCTTTTAAAAAAAGTTGAAGGCGTTATGGGTGTTATAGAAGATGAGACGCTTCAAGTTGTCGTTGGTCCAGGAACAGTAAATAAAGTAGCAGCTGAAATGGAAGGCTTAACAGGACTACGAATTGGTGAGATAGCAGATCATCACCTTGAAGATATTGGGCAAGAGATGAAATCAGAGATTAAGAAGAAAAATAATACACCAGTGAAAAACTTTTTACGAAAAATAGGAAGTATTTTCATTCCGTTAATTCCAGGACTTGTTGCGTCAGGAATTATAAACGGGGTTGCTAACTTTGCGAAAAACGCTGGTGCTGATCCAAATGCAACGTGGTTACAAATGTTACTACTCATTGGCGGCGGTATCTTTACATTCTTAGGAATTTTAGTTGGTTGGAATACAGCGAAAGAGTTCGGCGGGACACCGGTTCTTGGGGCAATTGCTGGCATTTTAATTTTCAACCCGGCGATGGCAAACGTAAAATTGTTTGGTGAAGCATTAGTGCCCGGACGGGGCGGATTATTCGCAGTTATTTTTGCAGCATGGCTTATGGTTGTAGTGGAAAGACAAGTTCGAAAAGCAGTGCCGAATGCAGTTGATATAATCGTGACACCACTCATTACTGTATTAGTTGTAAGTATCGTAACGATGTTAGCAATTCAGCCATTAGCAGGTTTCTTATCAGATGGTATTACGAGCGGAATTAATGCGATTTTAAATATTGGCGGAGCATTTGCTGGCGCAGTACTTGCGGGAACATTTTTACCTCTCGTTATGGTCGGATTGCATCACGGTTTAACACCAATTCATATGGAATTTATTAATCAAACACACGTAACACCTTTATTACCAGTACTAGCAATGGCTGGTGCTGGCCAAGTGGGCGCAGCAATTGCGATTTATGTGAAAACAAAAAACAAACGACTTCGAAATGTAATTAAAGGTGGATTGCCAGTTGGCTTTTTAGGAATTGGTGAGCCGCTATTATACGGGGTTACATTACCACTTGGGAAACCGTTTATTACTGCTTGTTTAGGAGCGGCTGTCGGTGGTGCATTCCAAGCAGTTATGCAAACAGCTTCTCTTGGAATTGGCGTATCAGGGCTATCTTTAATTCCGTTAATTGCTGACAATAAATATTTACTATATTTCTTAGGTTTAGTAATTGCATATGCTTTCGGATTTATCTTTACGTACTTCTTCGGATTTAAAGAAGAAATGGCAGAAAACATATAGAGAAAGGGATTCCTTTCTCTTTTTCTATTAATAGAAGGGGAGATTTATATGATCGGAGTTTCCATTTATCTTTCAAAAGAACGAGTAGAGAAACAAGAAGAGTGGTTAAAAGTAGCGAAGGAAAATGGGTTTACATCTATTTTTACATCACTGCACATTCCAGAAGATGATCCAAATACGTATAAAGAGTTAATTCAAATATTAGGGAGACAAGCTCTTGCACATGAAATGGAGCTAATGGTTGATGTTTCTCCAAAATCGTTACACCATTTAGGGCTAACATATGAAAATGTGGAAGAGTTATTGAACTGGGGCATTACCGGTTTAAGAATGGATTACGGCATTGCGCCAAAAGAAATTGCAAGCGTATCTCATAAGATGAAAGTAGCTTTAAATGCGAGTACGATTACAAAATCATTTTGGAAAGAATTACTTGCAGAACATATAAGAGTAGAGAATGTAGAAGCATGGCATAATTTTTACCCGCGCCCAGAGACAGGACTAGCAAAGTCTTTCTTACAAAAACAAAATCAATATTTACAGAAGTGCGGAATAAAGACAATGGCATTTATTCCAGGAGATGGTGAAAAACGAGGGCCGTTATATGAAGGGTTACCAACGTTAGAAAAACATCGCAATATGCGCCCACTTGAAGCGTACTTAGAACTTGTTCAAGATTGTGGTGTTGATAAAGTATTGATTGGAGATATAAGCGCAAGTTTAAAAAGTATGCAAGAAGTAGCTAGTGCAAGTAGAGGGATTATTCCATTGCGTTACAAATCATTTATAACTGATAAAGAAGTATTAAAATTGGTAGAGCAAGTGCATACAAATAGACTAGATCCGGCTCGTGATGTTATTCGATCTGTAGAATCAAGGGAAGGAAATAGAGTGGTGATAAAGCCGATGCATACAATTGTAAGAAAGAAAGGGAGTATTACAATTGATAATGAATTGTATGGTAGATATGCAGGGGAGATGCAAGTTGCCATAAATGATTTATCTGTAGATGAGAAAGTGAATGTTGTTGGAATGGTTGTAGAAGAGGACGTGTCTTTACTGCCTTATATTGGCGCTGGAAAAATGTTTCAACTTTTTTTATGCGATAGAATAAAAGCTTGAATTAGCGCTATTTTGTAAGAAAACATTATCCGTAAAACGGATAATGTTTTTTGTTTTCTTTAAAAAAGTATTTGACGAATGAAATAAAATACCGTATTGTTTTGACTTGTAAATAAAAGTTCACCATAACAAAACAAAAAGGAGAGTTCAAAATGAATCAATATATTGGGAATTTAATTATTCGTATCGTGTTAGGAGTTACGTTCTTTGCACACGGTTTAGCAAAGTTTCAATCAGGTATCGATAACGTAGCAGGATGGTTTACAAGCATCGGTTTACCAGGTGGCCTTGCATATGGCGTAGCAACTGTAGAATTAGTTGGTGGTATATTATTAATTATCGGTTTAGGTGTACGATATGTAGGATTGTTATTCGCTCTTATTTTAGCTGGAGCTATCGTAAAGGTAAATGGAGCAGCAGGTTTATTAGGAGATGGAAAGAATCCAGGATATGAATTAGATCTTGCATTATTATCAATGGGTGCGTATTTATTCGTAGTAAAAGCAGAAGGATATGTAGATCGTTTCTTAAAAGAGAAAGTAATGAAAACGAAGTAAATTTTATTTATAAATGTTGACTTGAAGAAATATTGTAACTATAATGATTACAACTAATAGATTAAGAGTAAAACAATTTAAATATTTTTTTACACGAGATGTAACTACGTGTGTTACATCTTGTGTAAAAATAAACGGGAGGAAGTAATATGCCTAAATCAAATTTAGAAATTATTAAAAGCACGTATGAAGGATCAGCTTCTTCAAATGCAAAGCATTTAGCAGAAGCCCTCTCTGAAAAAGTGGAATGGACAGAGGCAGAAGGTTTCCCGTACGGCGGAACATATAAAGGCGTAGAAGCTATAATGAAAAATGTATTTAGCCGTTTAGGATCAGAATGGGATGATTATAAAGCAAGTGTAAATATGTATCATGAAGTAAGCGGAAAAGATGTAATTATTGCTGAAGGTATGTATTCTGGAGTTTATAAAGAAACAGGAAAATCATTTGAAGCAGAATTTGTTCATGTATGGCAACTGGAGAACGGAAAAATCGTGAAGTTTAAGCAGTATGTAGATAGTTATATTGTTAAGGAAGCAATGAAGAGCTAATGCTTTTTAAATGGATCGTAGGTATATGCATTACAATTATAGTAATTTTCTCGTCTATAGTTGGCGGAAAGAAATTGCTTGCATATGTGGAAAAAGAAAATAAAAATATTCAAACCGAGCGAGCGGCAAACGAAAAAGAGAAAAAAGCTGCAGAAGAAGCTCCGCAAATTAGTGAAGGTGAAATTATTTCTACTATGCATAAAATGGTGCACCAAAAGGTAAAATCCTCTGAAAAATGGGGATTTGTAGAGATGACAAAAAAGGAAATTTCTAATGTAAAAAGAGATATTGAAAATAGTACAGGTTTTCAATATAAAATGAAGTTATTTTCTATTATAAATAGGTGGGAAAAAGGAGATTTTTCTCAAACTGTTGAGGAGCATAACTTTTTATGGAGCCTTCAAGGTGGAGATACTGGCAAGGCGACGGAACGTTTATCGCCAGAAGAGGAAAAGCAGTATATAAGAGAAATGAAGAGTAAATAAAAACATCGCCAACCTAGATGACGATGTTTTTTCATTAAGAATGTTTTCGTATTAAAGGTCTAGTTGGCTGAACGGCAACAGTTTTGAAATGAGAAAATAAATAACATCCTGTTACAACGACAATTGTCCCTAAAATTTGTATCCACGTTAATTCTTCTCCGAGAAATATGAATGCTAAAATGGCTGTGAAAATTGGATTGAAGTTTAGAAAAATACCTGATGTAGTTGCGCCTAATTTTTGTACGCCAATATTCCAAAATACCATACAAAGAACTGTCGAAATAAGCCCAGTATATAAAAGTGATGTGATGAAAGAAGTATTTATATTTGAAACAGTGAAGCTACCTATGTTAAACGGTAGTAATAAAATAACGCCGAAAATACCAGAGTACAACGTTGCCATAAGTGGTGTAGTTGTTTTTGTTGCCCATTTACTACAAACAGAATAGATTCCCCAAATACAAACCGCTGCAATCATCCATAAATCACCGCTATTAAAATGTAGTGAAAATAAAAGCGAGAAATCACCTTTTAATAGGACGAGGATGACCCCGAAGAATGAAAGAATCATGGATAGGATTTGAAGTGTATTTACTTTTTCTTTTAGAAATAATACTGAAAATAATGCGATTGAAATTGCATTCAATGTAGAAATAAGCCCTACATTCGTAGCGGATGTTTTTTCTAATGCTAAAAATTGAAAGATGTTAAAAAGAGCGACTCCTGAAATTCCCATTAATATTAACGGAATTATTGCGGTACGTGGTGGAAGGATTTTCTTTTCTTTAAGCCATACCATTGGTAATAAACAAACAATCGCAATCATCCATCTTAAATTTGTCAATGTCATCGGTGATGCATGATCGACGAGTGATTTTCCAACGACGAAATTTCCTCCCCATAATAAGCTCGTTAGTAATAGTAAAAAGACGTAAAAATAAGGCATGATAAAATCCCCTTTTTTGTAATCAATACGAATTGTAAATAATTTTAGCATTTTTCTTTATTGTGTAATACATTATTTTGTATAATGGTGAAAACTCGATAAAATCTTTAGTTTAAAATGATATTTACAGAAAGATATTCAGTTTTATATAAATTATAAGTTGTTTTTTCGAATAATCATCGGTAAGAAAAAAGGAGGAATTGTAATGGAGTCGTCTGTTATTAAAGTGTTGGATGATTTGGATGTACAAATTTTAGATATATTGCAGAAGGATTCACAAGTAAGTAATGCAGAGCTGGCACGTCGCGTTAATTTATCACCGGCTGCGATGCATGCAAGAATAAAAAGGTTAGATGGGGAAGGTTTCATCGATAAGCAAGTTGCGATTTTAAATCAAGAAAAGCTTGGGTTTGATTTATTATGCTTTATTTTTATGAGTACGAATATTCATCAATTTGACAAGTTAGAAGTGTTGGAGAAAGAATTAGAATCGATGCCGGAAGTGTTAGAATGTCACTGTTTAACAGGAGAGTACGATTATTTATTAAAGGTTGCAAATCGTGATCGTAAAGAACTAGAGCAGTTTATTAGAAAGCTGAATAAGCTTGGTATTACACGTATACAGACGAGTTTGGCACTTCGTGAAATTAAATATTCAACAGTATTACCGATACGAGATGAGGAACCGAGCATCGATTAGATTGCTTGGTTTTTTGTTTGTATAAAGTGATTGACGAGGAGAAAAGAGAGCTGTATTATTATATGAAATTATGAATTAAAATTCATTTAAAGTTATAAATATTAATATTGAGGGGCAAGGGGATGTAATATGAAAATCTGTAATGCGGTGACCAGTGATGTGAAAGAAATTTATAGTCTTATTGAGGTTTATGCAAAAGAGGGAGTTGTTTTACCACGTTCTCTTTTGTCTCTTTATCAATATTTGCAATGTTTATATGTTATGAAAGAAGACGAGAGAATTGTTGGAGTTGCTGGATTGCATGTGTTAGGAGAAGATCTTGCAGAAATACGATCGTTAGTAGTTTCGCATACATATGCAGGGAAAGGGATAGGACGTATGCTCGTAAATCATGTAATGGAGGAAGCTACGAAAATAAATGTAAGAAGAGTAATTTCCTTAACATATGAAACAGTATTTTTTCAAAAGTGTGGATTTGATTTTATAAATAAAGAAGCGTTGCCAGAGAAAGTATGGATTGATTGTAGACATTGTCCAAAGATGGATTATTGTGATGAAGTGGCGATGGTTCGGTATGTTGGATAAAAAATTTATAGAGAAAAAGTTCCCACTATTATTTACAGATATAGTGGGAACATATATTTACATAAGAAATGGACAGGTTATTAAGAATTTGAATTCGTTTGTCTTACGGCAAAATTATAAAGTGGATCTTTAAGTTCATAGTTATACGTTAAACCGTCGACAATTCCTACAACTTTATCATTATCATAAAGGTCGAGCATAAATTGTGCCATTTGTTTTGCAGTGTGGAATTTCGGTACAACATTATCGTATTCGAACTCATCAATACCAAATGAACGTTTTGCAAATTCTGTTTCAGTTGCCCCAGGTGCTAAAACCTTTGCTTGCAGTTTTGCGCCTTGTTCTTTCAGTTCGTGAGACAGCCCTTCTGTAAAGGCACTTACATAAAATTTTGTAGCGCAATACGTAACAGCATCAGCAACAATCGTGTATCCGCCGCCCGATGAAACGTTAATAAGCTGTGTTCCGTCAACCATTGAATAATCTCGAACGAAAAGAGAAGAGAGTATTGTTAGTGCTTCTATATTGACATGCAACATCGTCTCGATTTTATTTAAATTTTGTTCGGCAATTGAGGCGAAATTACCAAAACCTGCGTTATTAATCCACGTTTCAATTTGAAAAGCTTGTAGGCTTTCATAAAGTTTATAAACATCTTCAGTAACAGATAAATCAGTTCGTCGAATGACAACATCTAACTCTGGATGCATTTCGTTAATTTTCAATTTTAATCCATCTAATTCTTCTTGTCTTCGAGCTACAAGTACTAAATTTTTCCCGCGAGATGCAAATGCTAAAGCTGCTTCATAACCAATTCCGGAACTTGCACCAGTAATAACAGTGTATTTCATATAAAATCCCCCTAAATTCAAATTTATTTATGGTTAGATTGTATTTGTTAGAGTATACTCTAAGTCAAATGTTTTTTATAAATTTGATACGTTCATAAAATATATAAGGATAAGCATGTGGAGGGAGTTTAGTATGTATACAATTAGTGAGGTAGCAAAATTATTAGGATTGAGCACACATACACTACGTTATTATGAAAAGGAAAATATATTGATTGCAAATCGTGATACAAATGGAAATCGACTTTACGAAGAGTCACATATAAAGTGGTTGCAGTTTGTAATGAAATTAAAACAAACGCAAATGCCAATAGCGAAAATAAGAGAATACGCTAGATTATATACAGAAGGGGCGCATACAACAGAAGCTCGTTTACAGCTCCTAGAAGATCATAGGAAATCTATTCAGATTCAAAGAGAAAACTTAGAGGTTACAGAGAAGATGCTTGAGAATAAAATTCGTGCATACAAAGGCTCATTGGAAAATAAATAGATGGTTGTTATGTGATGAAAAATGGATTTGATCTATGAGTATTTCATCATAGTGTATGGATAAATAAAAAAGAGCAGCTAGCAAAAGCTAACTGCTCCATTCAAGGGATCTCTCCAAGGGGGAGTGGAGAAAATATTATGTTACTAGCATTATTGACAGATTATTAGGAAATATACAAATAGGATGAAAGAAATTTTAAATAAACTTTCGGCATTGACAATTTTTAAAATGTTCATGTACAATATATATGAATGACATTCAGTCATTTTCGTGTGACAGGATGCAGTTAGCTTAGAAATGGAACAAATACAATGGTAAATGAGGATGATAGTTGTTTTTATATAGTATTGATGAAAGAGTATATTTTTTTAAAATAAAAATGACTGATAGTCAGTCATGAAGGGTGAGAGGTATGAAAAATAGAGCTTGGTTATATGTCATATTAACATGTATCTTTGAAATTTTTTGGGTGTTTGGTTTTAATACGGCCGATACTTGGTGGCATTGGATTATTATTTTAGGAGTTATTGCTGTTGATTTTCACTTCCTTTCTAAAGCGTGTGAACATCTTGCAACAGGAACTGTATATGCTATTTTCGCTGGAGCTGGTACGGTAGGTACTTTCTTAATGGATGTATTTCTTTTCGGTGGAAGTTTCAGCGCAGGCAAACTATTCTTCATTCTTATGGTAGTAGCCGGCGTTATCGGTTTAAAGTTAGCTGACAATAAAGAAGAAACTGTGGAAGGAGTTGCTTAAAAATGGGTTGGTTTTTCGTATTTTGTGCTGCAATTAGTGAAATAGTCGGTGTGATAGGACTTAAAATGTATAGTAAAGATAAGACATTAGCCAATGGTGCGATTTATATAGGTGGGTTTGCTACATCCTTCGCATTTTTGTATACTTCCTTCTTATTTTTACAAGTAAGTGTCGCGTATGCGGTTTGGATTGGTATCGGAACAGCAGGTGCAGTTTTGTTAAACATGTTCTTGTTTGGTGAGTCGAAAAGTAAAGCGCGTATCATTAGTGTGTTTCTTATTGTATGTGGAGTGACAGGATTAAAGGCACTTTCTTAAAGATATATTGTATTTTTATCTCCTAATTGTTTATTAGGAGATTTTATTATAAAAAAATGATTTCCTCTTAGAGTTCACTATCATTGACAGTACAATCGATTATCTTATAAAATGAGTGACAGTCATTCAATATGCGTGTGAAAGGGTTTAGATGATGAATAAAAAAGAGAAAATTGTCTATGCAGCTATTGAAGTGTTTCAGGAAAAGGGCGTCGAAAAAACGAAGATTTCTGATATCGTGAAATTAGCTGGCATTGCGCAAGGAACTTTCTATTTATATTTTCCTTCTAAGTTATCTGTTATGCCTGCAATAGCAGAAGTGATGGTTGAAAAGATGATACTTGCAGTGAAAGAAAAAGTGCAAAACGATGCGCCTTTCTTAAGTAAAGTGACGCAAGTAATAGATGCGGTGTTTCACTTTATAGCTGAATATCGTGAAATACAAGCTTTAATGTATGCTGGTCTTGCATCTACAGAACATATAAAAGAATGGGAAGCTGTGTATGAGCCCCTTTATATGTGGCTAAGTGAATTTTTAAATGAGGCAAAAGAAGCCGGTGAAATTCGTGATTCGGTTCACGCAGAGCGAACAGCGAAGTTATTTATCGCTCTAGTTGAATCAGCAGCGGAACAAGTGTATTTATATGATCATAAAGATGATGAGCAAGTCGATTTGCAAAAGGCAGAAGTACTAGATTTTTTAACACATGCACTACATATAAAGAAATAGTGAGATGAACCTGTCTGAAAAGGTAGGTTCATTTTTGAGGAAAACTGAATGATAGTCATTCACCTAATGCGTATGTATGTGTGGAAGGATAGTGTGAAATTCTAACGAGTAGGGGGCATCTCTACTCATGACCAGCCCACAAATAGAAGGATAAAGAAAAAGCTTCTTGAGCATTATTTTTTGAGAGGAACTTACGGGAAGAGGTGTTAAAAAGTGAAGAAACCGATAAAAGAACAAAAGATGGTATTGGTCATTCTTTTGAGTAATATATTTATCGCTTTTCTAGGGATTGGATTAATCATTCCGGTTATGCCGTCCTTTATGAATGATATGCATTTAACAGGGAAGACGATGGGATATCTCGTTGCAGTGTTTGCAATGGCACAGCTCATTACTTCACCTATTACAGGCCGGTGGGTTGATCTTTACGGTAGAAAGAAAATGATAATCATTGGATTATTTATTTTTGGTGTTTCAGAGCTTCTTTTTGGATTAGGAAAAGATGTATGGATGCTTTATGTAGCAAGGGTATTAGGCGGAATTAGTGCTGCTTTTATTATGCCTGGTGTTACGGCATATGTTGCGGATATTACATCTATTCAGGAACGTCCAAAGGCGATGGGATACTTATCTGCGGCTATTAGTACTGGATTCATTATAGGTCCTGGAATCGGCGGATTTATTGCAGAATACGGTATACGTGTGCCGTTTTTCGTTGCAGCAGTAATTGCTTTTATAGCATGTGTGATTTCGATCTTTATTTTAAAAGAACCGTTAACGAAAGAAGAACTTGCAGAGATTTCTTCTAATACGAAGGAATCAAGTTTTATTGGTGATTTAAAGAAATCATTACATCCAATGTATGCAATTGCATTTATTATCGTATTTGTACTCGCATTCGGATTATCAGCGTATGAAACAGTGTTTAGCTTGTTCTCTGATCATAAATTTGGCTTCTCGCCGAAAGATATCGCAGCAATTATTACAATTAGTTCAATCTTTGGGGTAGTTGTGCAAGTATTTATGTTTGGCAAATTGGTAGACATGTTCGGTGAGAAAGTGTTAATTCAAATATGTTTAATTGTAGGTGCAGTATTAGCATTCGTCTCAACTGTAGTCTTTAATTATTGGATTGTACTTCTCGTTACTTGCTTCATTTTCTTAGCATTTGATTTACTTCGTCCAGCTTTAACGACATTTTTATCAAAAGCAGCCGGAAAAGAGCAAGGATTCGTCGCTGGTATGAACTCGACTTATACGAGTTTAGGAAATATCGCAGGACCAGCGATGGGCGGAATATTATTTGATATGAATATTCATTATCCATATGCATTTTCAGGCGTTGTTTTAATAGTTGGTCTCGGCATTACATTTATGTGGAGAGAGAAACAGTTGGCTGAAAGTTTTGCGAAGTAATAAAACCCCTTACGACGGTAAGGGGTTTTTGTTTTATCCTGATTAAAGTTTCATTTTATAAACTTAACCCAAAACGTTTTAATTCAATAAAAATCCCCTCTAATTGCTTTCCTTTATCCGTTAATGTGTACTCTACACGAGGCGGAACTTCTGGATATACTTTTCTCGTTATAATGCCTTGAGACTCTAATTCTTTTAGTCGAAGCGATAATGTTTTTGGACTAATACCATCCATTGATTTTTGTAAATCACTAAAGCGTAATGTTCCTTCGATAAGAAGATCACGAATGATTAAAAACGTCCATTTTGTACTAATTACATCAAGCGTTTTAGCGATAGGACAAGGTATGCCCGGTAAACCTTTCGTTAATTCAACTGGATTTATATCGTTCATGGAACTAGCCTCCATAAAATTTTTTTGGATGAATTTGCTTTATAGTATCACAAAACTATACTTTTGGTAACTATATGAAAAAAATATCACTACTTCCATAAAGGAAGTTAGTGCATATACAATAGCAATACGAAACAAAAAGGATTTATATAAGGAGGTGGTGATTTCCATGGGGATAAAAAAGTTATTTGGATTTCTTAGTTTGTTTGTTATTTGTATTGTGCTTGTAGCATGTGGTGTGGAACAAAAAACTGAAGTTCAGTTATTAAAAGAAATGCCAAAGCCAAAAGTAATGACAATTGATCCCTCACTAAGTAAAAAAGAAGCGACAGAAATGGTTCATGCGGCGCAGCGTTTTTATGCATTTTGGGATACAGGTAAGGAGGAACTTATTCCGCAGACTGTTACTAAAGATTTCTTCGATAATACATTGCCGAAAGGGCGACCACAAGGCATTGAAGGATTAAAGTTTGCAGCGCAAAATTTTCGTAAAGTTGTGCCTGATATACATTGTGAGATTGAAGACTTATTAGTTGTTGGTGATAAAGTAACAGCCCGTCTTTCTTTTACAGGAACGCATAATGGTAAGAAAATTAATTTTTTTGCAATTGATATTTTACATGTGAAAGACGGAAAGATAACAGAAGATTGGCATTTAGAAGATAATCTTACACTACAGCAGCAACTCGGCTTAATAGCTGAAGAGTAGATCATATAGGGGAGAGAAAAACGATGAAAAATATATTTATTATAAATGGACATGAAAAATACGGTACAAAGGAAGGACGATTAAATAAAACGTTAGTAGATTATATGGTTACTGTATTAGACGAGAATCATCATGTGAAAACAACAACGATTCAAGATGGTTACAATATTAAAGAAGAACAAGATAAGTTTTTATGGGCTGATGTTGTGATTTATCAAACACCAATTTACTGGTTTAGTGTTCCAGGCTTATTTAAAACGTATATGGATGAAGTATATGAATACGGTTTGTTCTTTAAAGGTGCAGATGAATATGGAACAGGTGGTTTATTAAAAGAGAAAGAGTATATGTTCTCTACAACTTGGAATGCACCTGAAAAAGCATTTGGAGATAAGACAAAGTTCTTTGAAGGAGAAAGTTTAGAATCAGCGCTTAGTCATTTACATCGCGTGCAAAAGTTTCTCGGTATGAGTCCGTTAAAGAGTTTTGCTTGTTATGATGTGGTGAAGAATCCGGATATAGAGAAGTTTTTAGTGAACTTGAAAGATCACTTAGATGGAGTAATTAAATAATAGTATGTGAAGAAGGTACTACTAAGGATGTAGTACCTTCTCCTTTTATAATGACTCATATTTTAAGACATGGATGGCTGTATCCATAACTTCGCAAAATTTGCCCAACCGAATGAATCAATTGTTACGTTTTTTAAAGAAGAAGGGTATGTTTTTCTTTTTAGAACGTGATAGTTAAATAAAATGATGTGTTCTGCTTGTAAAAACTCTTCAATCTCATACATGAGTTCATAGCGCTTTTCTTTATTTTCTTCTAGTAAAAATGTATCTAGTAAACAGTTAATTTGTTTTTCGTAGTGCGGGTCCATGAATCGATTTACGAAGCAACTTTTATTTTTAAATACATTTAAGAATGCAATTTCATGATTGGCAGCAAATACTTCTCCCATGAAAATAATATCAGCATGTTTATCAATAGAGCGATTCATATAATCTGAAATGGGAAATGGGTGAAGCTCTACTTGTATACCTAAACTTTCACATCGTTCTTTTAAGAAATATGCATCATTTGCACTATCTTTAAATGCGAAGAAGTAAATATGTATCGTTTCTCCATTATATGTACTCTTTTTCAAATACTCTTTTGCCTTTTCTAAAGAGTAGGATCTTCTTGTTGCAAGGCGGCTTCTATCAGGGAAAAAGCTTGATGCAGCAATTGTCCGTCTACCCTCTATGTTACGAAGTATCATTTCAACATCATATAGTTCTCTCCAAGCTTTTCGAAAGTAAATGTCGTGATGAGGACCAGGTTTTGTAAAGTTGAAGCTAGCATAAATACAACCTATTTCTTCTATTTGTATATCATGCCTTTCATTTTCTTCTTCGTTTGGTAGTTCATAATCAGCATCTATTTGCACATGGTCAGGAATACCCCAAAATTCAATACGGTCTAATAACGCGCGCTCTTTAAAATAATGGGTGAACGCTTCGAGTACGATATTATCTTCAGAGTAATGAGCAAGTTTGAAAGGTCCAGTACCTATATAATGATGATTTTGAATACTCGTATCACGCGGTAAAATTGCGAGCTGCATTGAACTTACATAGTGTAAGAAAAATAAATTTGGTTTTGCTAAATGGAATCGAATTTGCAGTGGTGATGGTGTTTCAATTTGAACAATTTCTTCTGTTAACCATTCGAAAGGGGATTGAACTTGCTTTAGTCTTTCAAATGAAAATTGTACATCTTTAGAAGTTAAAACTGTTTCGTTATGAAAATATACATCCTTTCGTAAATAAAAAGTCCACGTAAGTCCATCTTCACTTAATTCCCACGTATGCGCAATGTGAGGCTCCATTTTTTCAGTAACATCGTTATAGACAACTAATGTATCAAAAATTTGACTCGTAAGATGACTCTCTGTAGTTACAGCCACAAAAGCCGGATCTAATGGGAATATCTTTCTCGATATAGGAATCTTTAATACGTCGTACATATCATTTGAAGGTTCGTATCCAAAATGATGATGTAGTTTATTTTCTATCTTTTTTTGAAGTGCGAGGGGGAGGGGTTCTTTTAAAAGAAGAAAGATATCTTTTAATTTTTCTTGCGCTAACAGTTCATCTGTATAGGACTCAATCGCTTCTACGAAATTATGTATAAATAGAATTTCCGTTTTATTTCCGCGGCCTCGCCCTGGAGTCCAGCTAATTAATTGCTCCTCGCTCATTTTCTTTAATAAAATCTTTACGTTTTTCGTACTGCAATATAAAACATCCGCTAATTCTTGTAAGCTATTTCGCATATGTTGTTGATCTTGTGCATGTAGTCTTAGTCTAATGTAATAGTCCATAATTTTCATATATACACTTCCTTCTATCATAAAAGGGGAAACTCTTTAGAATATTCTAACCTTTTTCTTCCTTTTTTTCAAAGTAAAATAAGTAAGCATAAGGAGGGGAAACAATGGGATTTTGGAGTATGCATCGAAATATAAAAATTAGAATTATAACATCGTTTTTAACACGTACTGTGTCTACGATGATTTTTCCATTTATGGCGATTTATTTTTCCATAAAGTTAGGTAGTGCGATTGCTGGTGCGTTACTACTTATTAATGTCATAGCTTCATTAGTAATTGGTTTATACGGTGGATATGTTGGAGACCGGCTTGGGCGTAAAAAGGTTATGATTATCGGTCAAAGTATACAAGTCATTTCCATTGCTTGTATGGGAGTTGCGAATTCGGATTACGTTGACTCACCATGGCTAACATTTGTGTTTATGTTAGTGAATAGTTTAGGGTCTGGACTTATGAATCCTGCGACAGAGGCGATGTTAATTGATGTGAGTACACCTGAAAATCGAAAAGTGATGTACAGCATTAATTACTGGGCTATTAACTTATCCATTGCAATTGGAGCGATATTTGGTGGATTACTATTTGAAAACTATAGATTACAATTGTTTATCGTATTAACTCTTGTTGCGATTATTACTCTATATGTAATGGCAGTATATATGGAAGAGGTGTATGTGGCTAGAAAAACAGTAGAGAAGAAAAATGTATTAAAAGATATGACGGATAGTTATAAAGTTGTAATGAAAGATAGAGCTTTTTTAATTTTTTGTGCAGCAAGTATATGTACATTGTCTTTAGAGTTTCAAATTAATAATTATTTAGGTGTTCGCTTGCAGAAGGAATTTGAAACGGTGCACTTTTTATTCGGGAATGGTTTTACGTTTGATTTAACAGGGATTCGCATGTTGAGCTGGATTTCTGCAGAGAATACAATTTTAGTTGTGTTATGTTCAGCACTTCTTATTAAAATGCTGAAAAACTTCAACGATTTGAAAATCTTATATGTAGGCTTATTTATTTACACGATTGGATTTACAATACTCGGAACGAGCAATAGCTTATGGATTTTATTAATTGCAGGGCTTTTCCAAACAGTAGGCGAGATGATGTATGTGCCAGTGCGTCAATCTATTATGGCAGATATGGTGCCAAATGAGGCAAGAGGTTCTTATATGGCGATTAACGGAATGGTCTTTCAAGTGGCAAAAATGAACGGGGCATTAGGTGTTATGCTAGGTTCATTTATTGCATCTTGGGGTATGAGTGCTCTGTACTTTATCGTTGGTATGAGCAGTATTTTATTATTTATGAAGGCGATAGGGAAAGAGCAGTATGAGGGGGAGGTTTCTCAGATTGGATAAAACGATATGAAAAGCGATGCTAGAAATCGCTTTTCATATGGCTTTTAAAACGGATCAACTTCAGCTAAATCAGGATTGCTATTTGGGTTTGTTAATAAGACTTTCAGCTCACCTACTTCAGAGAGCGCAACGAGGATATAACCACTAATAAGGACGACGAGTCCGATGACCCTTAATGTTTGCAGTGTGATATCACGGCTATTGTTTTCGGAGTTGTCTTGGGGCGTTGAAGGTGGATTGTTATTCATAAATAGGGCTCCCATCTTTTGTATTTATATATGTGCGAAATCATTATTTAACTTATGGATAGGAATTATATAGTCATTTTCACTATATGAGAACTGCCTATGAAAAGTGATAAGGAATTTTTGGGCGAGAAAAGAGGGGAATCCAAAAGATTATTAAAACTGAACTTTTGGATTCCCCTCTTTTTATTTATCTTGCTATTTGTGGTGGTCGGTTTTCCTGTAAACGACCAGTTGGTGAGGGCTAATTAATTATTTTCATGTAAATACAAGGAGGTTAGTTAACCAAAGTAGTTATCCTAATATACGCAACGATTCTTCAATAAACGCTGGGATGTCCTCTGGCTGTCTACTTGTTACTAGCTGATTTTGACATACGACAACCTCTTTGTCATGAAAGTTCCCGCCGGCATTTTTTAAATCGACTTCAATAGATTTATATCCAGTTACATCGCGTCCTTCAAGTGTTTGTGCAGTGATGAGTAGCTGAGGTCCGTGACAAATAGCGAAAACAGGTTTTTCCGCATCCATAAATGCTTTACTAAAGCGAACAAAACGTTCATCGGCACGAAGTATATCTGGAGAAAATCCACCTGGTATGAAGAGGGCATCAAAATTCTCTGGAGAAACATCATCAATACTTTTATCAATCACGACTTCACTTTTCCCTTGCTTACCGTGTACCGTTTTCCCTTTTTCCATTTCAATAGTTGTGAATTCATATCCCTTTTGTTTAAAAGCTTCTACTGGCGCTGTGTATTCTGTATCCTCGAAATAATCCGTTATTAAAATAGCAATTTTTTTACTCATTCTAATCCGCTCCTTATATTATATTATCGGCTCCAGAATCTTCCTTGGGCAATGCCTTCTATAAATGATTCAATTGAAGTATTTGTTAAGTTGTAAACTCCTGCTCCATCCAGTTTAATCTTACTATGGTCCAAAGCATGAGGATTACTAAGGACATGAGCTATCGGTTTAAAATGTTTAAAAGTAGTTTCTGCAAATTCTAAAACAGGGGGTTGAATGACAGACTCACTACTAAACACTAATACTGCATCAAAAAGGGAGGAGTCTGTTGTTGTATAAGTATCAGTTACTTTAATGGAATCATTGAACTGATAAATTTTATTATCTATGATGCTATAGTTAATTCGGTGTTGTACAAAAGCTTGAATCCATTCGGACAGAAGTGAGACGCTTGGGTCACCATTTAATAGAATTGCAACATTTTTGGAATCAGATTTAAAAATAGTATTGGACATACTTAGTGCAGGTGATTTTGCATCTGAATTTACTTCGTGATTTTCCTTAGGTAAAGGAGCTCCAATAATGTTAGCGACTTCTTGTGCTAATTGACGATCGACGTGGTTTAGAAGAGCAATTACATTTGCCTTCACCATGTCTGATTTACACTTCCCAACTTCAAAGCAAAAAGCTTCTTTTATGTGCTGCTTTTCAATAGGGCTCATACTATTGTAGAAAAGTTTAGCCTGAGAATAGAAGTTAAGAAAGCTTTTACTGCGACCTCTAATTTTATGCCCATCAATCTTTTCTTGATAATGTTCATATCCTCCTTGTTCGGCTTGGACGGTTGCAGGTTGATTGTTATTTAATCCATTAGGATGATAGCTTGTTTGACCGCGATGAATCTGCATTTGATGCATACCATCACGTTGATTATTATGAAAAGGACATACGGGCTGATTGATAGGGATTTGATGGAAATTAGGGCCCCCTAAACGAGATAATTGTGTATCTGTATAGGAGAATAATCTTCCTTGCAGAAGAGGGTCATTTGAAAAATCAATACCTGGTACGACATGACCAGGGTGAAAAGCTACCTGCTCTGTTTCAGCAAAGAAGTTATCAACATTTTTGTTCAGTGTCATTTTACCAACTAATTTTACGGGAACTTCTTCTTCTGGCCATAATTTCGTTGGATCTAAAATATCAAAATCAAATTTATGTTCATCTTCTTCTGGAATTAGCTGTAATCCAAGCTCCCATTCAGGATAATCCCCTTTTTCAATTGCTTCGTATAAATCTTGACGATGAAAATCAGGATTTTTCCCGGCAATCTTTTGAGCTTCATCCCATACTAATGAATGAACCCCGAGGGTAGGTTTCCAGTGAAACTTTACGAAATGGGCTTTTCCTTCTGCGTTAATGAGTCGAAATGTGTGAACTCCAAAACCTTCCATCATTCGTAAACTACGCGGAATAGCTCGGTCGCTCATTTGCCACATGACCATATGAGTGGACTCAGGATTATGCGCAACAAAGTCCCAAAAGGTATCATGAGCGCTAGCTCCTTGAGGAATATCATTATGTGGTTCTGGTTTAACTGCATGGACAAAATCAGGAAATTTAATAGCATCTTGGATAAAGAATACCGGCATATTATTACCCACTAAATCATAGTTTCCTTCATCTGTATAAAATTTTGTGGCGAATCCGCGTACATCTCTTACTGTGTCGTTGGATCCTTTAGAACCTTGAACGGTTGAGAACCGTACAAATACAGGTGTTTTCTTTGAAGGATTAGTAAGAAAATCTGCTTTCGTATATGTTTCTAAAGATTCATAAAGCTGAAAATAACCATGAGCGCCAACCCCGCGTGCATGAACAATCCTTTCGGGAATTCGTTCGTGATCAAAATGGGTCATTTTCTCACGAAAGTGAAAATCCTCCATTAAGGTTGGGCCTCTTAAGCCCATCTTTAAAGAAAATTCATCTTCAGCTATTTTTACCCCTTGATTTGTTGTTAAAGCATGTTTGCATTGATTGTCAGTAACGTGATGCTTCAATTGTTCCGTTTTTTTATTCACAATATAGGCCCCTCCTTTACTCTGTTAATTAATAGATACCCTTTTTATTAGGTCGTAAACATGTATTATCGTTTTTGTATGTAAAAATCATAAATATCGGTTGTTTCAGTGATTCTTGTTTGAGGAAGCAAAATAAAAAAGCCAAGGATAATTTATTTTCTCCTTGGAGTTTAAGATATTTCTTTTCGTTAAAACGAAGAAACGCGTTGCTTCGTTTTTGGTACAATAATAAATTTGATCCAGAGTAACCCGACAATCATAATGATAAGGCTATGTAAAAATTGACCTGTAGCAATGAGTATAACACTCGAAAATACAATGAGTTGAATACTTAGCAATATAAAGATTAAGCTAAGAAATTGTTTCATTCTTTCTTCAGTATGGATTGGATATAATGCTGCAATAATATTTCCCGAAAAATATTTCCATAGTGAACGAAGCTGCATAGAGATCATATATAGAACGATGTAAGTGATAGCACTTTTTACGTATATATTTGGTATGAAATATAAGGCGAAAGCACCGATCAATCCTAAGCGAATATATATACCGAAATAATCATTTCCACGTAAAAATGCTAGTGTATGTAAGTAGAAGAAAGTTGCTCGTTTTTTATGTAATAAAGGTTCAATCCAATTTGTAAGCCATTTTCTTTTATTTACTTGTTTATTCAGTTGCGGAACATCGGTGAAAATGCTAGCAAATTGATAAAAACGAACGTTCATTTTTTCTTCTTGCTCAATTATGTAATCCCACGGTATTCGTTTTGTAGGCTGTTTTTTCGTATATAGAAGTAGGAAAGCAAGTAGTAAGAGTAGTCCGCCCAATATGAGAACATTTGCGGAATAAAACAGCATGTAAATGATTAGGGCGTTACAAGTAATACGAATGATCAGCCATATATTTTTTTCGTGACTATCACGCCATATCCAATGTATGTACATGTTCCAGGCTTTCGTAATCATTAACACGATAAAGATTGTACATAAAAAAGGTACAGTTAATTGTAATGATTGCATAGCAAGTGGAACGAGAATAAGGAACGTAAATAACAATGGGAAAAGCTGAATGATGTAATTGTATAGAAGAGATTTTTTGAAATAAGATGTTAGTTTCTCTTCTAGTGCTAGTAAATAGACAGCATCAGGTTTTTGAATAAATGTACGGATAGGGCATCTCGTTATAATGAATGTAAGTACAATCGTTATAATTATTAAAGATATTCCTTTAGAAGGAGATGCTTTTAGAAACTGAGCATAATAATATGCACCAACGCATGAAATAAAGATAAAGCTATATAGTAAACCGTTAATCATACGTGCAAAGTATGTAATGATATTTTGAATATGTTGTTGGAAGCGACTGCTCCATAGCGATTCGATTGACATGTTTTTCACCTCTTTGTTCTATTATATATGTTTTACAAAAGAAAAAACGAGCAAATTGCGTTATGCAACTTGCCCGTTTTTCTTTTTGTTATTTTTTTTCTGATCACGATTCATTAATGGATAGAAAGCAAATCCAATTACGAATAAACCAATTCCGAGAAGGAACGTTTTTATATCGGATGCGCCAGTTTTAATAACCCATAGTGCGTAGCAAAGTGCGATAACTGCGACTATGCCATCTGTAATTCTTGCCCGCATTTCATTTTTATATGTTTCACCAGTTGCGACTAGTTTTAACTGGAAGATTGGTGAAACGAGATATGGAATGAGGTAGGCCAGTGTTGATACGGTAATAACGAATGTATAAGCTTCCGCAATGGTTCCTGATAATGTTGAGAATAGGAATACTTGCGACATAATGTTTGTTAATCGTAATGAGTAAATTGGACTTCCTTTTTTATTTGTTTTCGTGAAGAAGGAAGGGAAGAAACCTTCTTTTGCTGCTTGATAAGGTACTTCTGAGCTTAATAAAATCCAGCCTAAGATAGAACCGAACAGGGAAGTAAGAGCAAGTAATGCCATCAGTTTCCCGCCGCCGTGACCCATTGCAGCATTTAGTGCATCTGCTAATGGACGTTCAGAAGCATGTAATTTATCAACGTGAAGTACACCCATTGTTAAAATTGTAATTCCTAAGTAAATCGCAACTGTAATAAGTAATCCCGCAACTGTTGCACGTTTTACCGTTTTTGGAGAAACAGCACGGTTTGATAAAAGAACGGCTGATTCAATTCCGATAAACGCCCAAAGCGTTGTAAGAGCAGCTAAATTTACTTGTGAAAGAAGACCATGTGATGCACCTGATTTATCAATCATCGGTGTGTACCATTGTCCAAACTTAGAAGCTTCGAATGCAAATAACGTAACGACGATGAATAAAAGGAATCCAGTTACTTTCGTTGTTGTTGCTAAGAAGTTTAGTTTTCCAGCTCCGCTTACACCGTTTGTTAATATAATATGAGTTCCCCAAAGTAAGATGGAACAAATCGTAAATGTAATTAGTTTTCCGACTTCTACGTTAAACGAGCCGATTGAAAATAGTAGTCGCGTATCTTTCATAATTGGGAAGAAGAGTGATAAATATCCCGCAAATGATGTAATGATGGCAACGTTACTTGCCCAGTTTGCAACCCAATATCCCCATACCATACTGAAGCCAGCCATTTTTTTCTTTTTTGGTGTTGAGAATAAAGCATATGCATGACTTTGTGGCCCTGTCGTTAAATCAGGACGACGAATTGCTAAATTACCGAAAACAAGAGCTAGCATTAAAACACCAAACCCTGTAGTTAACCAAGCTAAAGTGACACCGAGTGGGCTTGCTGTTTGTGCCAACGTACTTGGTACCATGAAAATACCAGCGCCAACCATGTTACCGACAACGAAAGCTGTTAGTACCCAAAAGCCCCATTTTTTTTGTTGCATAGAAAAATACCTCCAAAGTTAGTATAACCAAGTCAAGCGAGGAGATATGTATGTCTTCCTGAGTCAGGAAGAGAAGTCCCAAACAAAACAAAAAAAGCACGTAATCTGCCGCTACATGCTTTCTATCTTATAAGAAACCCACGACATACCTCTCGATAGCTCTCCACAAACGAAACGTTTGTGACAGTTCTGCACTTATTAAATGCAGACCCAGCAAGCGTGCATGGTGGACACGACTTACTTCGGCAACCATTCCTTTCTCATTCCTTCATCAATGCCACTACATCTCCTGAAATGATACTCTTAATGATTGCAACCTCTACCTCACCGAGATACGAATGAGGATTTAAATATTAAATTAACGTCTTTAAGAGTAACAAATGAATTTTTATACGTCAATGGATATAGTAATAATCAGATTATAGAGAAGAGTTTGTGATTAAAAGTGAGTTAGGAGAGGCTGTAACGATTATTAGTTCTGCAGAAGAAACAGCGATAGAGTTAAGTACCATTTTACAGCACAAAGGAATTTTGTCTGACAATCTGAATTTGAAGCATCGCTTTTTTACAACGGGATCTGTTTTATCATTTGAACATATTGCTGAGCGATGGCTAGGGTATCAAATTTCTGTAGAATGTGTACATTTGCCTATGAAAAATGCGTGTATACATAATTAAGATTTAGTAAATTACTTTTTTAAATAAATGAGGTTCGTTTCATAAGAAGGAAAGAATAAGCTTTTAATTGAAGTGTTTAAGGGCAGTTCAATTAAAGGGGAGATTGGATTATGGAATTATTAAGATCTCAATTATTTGCTTTAGAGTATATTTCAAAATATGCAGAGAACGAAAAACGTGGGGCTAAAGCAACGATTAATCATATACTTAAAATGTCTAATATTACAGATGAAATATTTGAAGAAGCTGTCGCTAATTTAAAATCTCATGCAAGGATTGCTTTACATTTTCATCCAGACAGACTAGATTCGAATATGAAAAGTGTTGCTGAAGCACTGTTTGAGCAAGGAGTATATAAAAGTCAGTTTGAAACATTGCTATCTAATGGAAGCGTATCTGCTTATCCTGGTGGTGAACGTGACCTTTGGGAAAAGAGAATATTTGGAGGGGCATATCAATTAGAAGGCGTAACGAATGATCAACGGCCAAAATACGGAGCGCTAAATTTAATGTTACATCCAGATGGGCCGGCTCCGCGTTTTGGTTCATGTTATTTTCTCTTATCTCCAAAAGTTTCTTCGCGCTCTACATATACATATTTAGATTCGCATCAAGATCCGAAAGAAAAGGGGACTTATGAGGAGTTTGATATGATTTTAGCTGCTCTTTTGGAAGAGACATTCGTAAGAGATTTTGCAATTGGTGAAGGGAATTTGACGCCAACAATATTAATTAATCATTTACTAGCTAACCTGAAAAGGCCGTTTATAGATTTAGTAAGCAAAGAGCCAGCCCGTAATCTTAATCATTATATTGAAGCGCAGATTCATGGAGAGATTTCTCTTAAAGAAGACGTGGAGGCGCTTGTTGCAGATCCTTCATTTAAGGGTACGGATGTAGGAAAAGTTTTAGAAGAAATTTGCCTGAAGTATGCGATTGATTTGTATTGGCACATCGGTTTTGTACTTATGGTAGACGAAGTTCCAATGGATTTTAGAGGTTCAAAAATGCCATCTTTAGCAAGACGCATTGCACGGAATCATTGTATCGATGCAAATATAATTGGCTCTGCTGTAGTGGATTTGAAGCGCAATCCATTATCTTGGAGTGATCGTGGAACTTATGAAGAAGTGCTTCAGGAATTAAAATTATTATGGCATGTTTTAGTTCGATTTGGAAAACCAAATCGGAAGTAGAACGAAATACTCCGTTTTTCGGAAGTATTTATATAGAAAAGAAGCTGATCTATTTATAGATCAGCTTCTTTTTATAAGATTAAACTAAGTTTAATACAGTTACTTTTTCACGTGTCATAGACTCAAGGCTCTTACGAATACCTTGTGCGCCCATACCTGAACCTTTTACACCGATGAATGGGAAATGGTCAGGGCCGCGCTCTGTGCGTCCGTTAATTTGTACAGAACCAGTTTCGATTTTGTTAGCAATTGCAAATGCTTTGTTAATGTCTTTAGTGAAGACACTTGCTTGCAGACCGAATTCTGATTTGTTAGCAATTTCAATTGCCTGTTCATCTGAAGAAACACGGATGATTGGAAGGATTGGACCGAATGGCTCTTCCCAAGCAACTTTCATCTCTTCTGTTACGTGATCGATTAATGTTGGGTAAATTAAGTTACGCTCACGTTTGTTACCGATAACGATCGTAGCACCTTTTTCAACAGCGTCGTCAACTAAACCTTGAACGAAGTCAGCAGATTTGTCGTCAATTAATGGAACGATTGTGCTGTCTTGTTCTGGAGATCCAACTGATAGTTCAGCTACTTGCGCTTTTAATAAGCTAACAAGCTCGTCCGCTACGTTTTCGTGTACAAGTACACGTTTAATAGCTGTACAACGTTGACCAGAGTAAGAGAATGCACCGCTTACGATATGGTTTGCAGCATCTTGTAAGTCAGCATCTTCACGAACGATACCAGGATCTTTACCACCAAGTTCTAATACAAGTGGAATCATTGAAGCTTTTTTCGCTAAATGTTTACCTGTGTTTGTACCACCTGTGAACGATACCATATTGATGCCTTCGTGCTCTACTAAGTAGTCACCAATTACAGAACCGCGTCCTGTAGCTACGTTTACAAGACCTTTTGGAAGGCCAGCTTTGTGAAGTGCTTCAACCATTTTAATACCACTAATTGCACCTTGAGTTGCTGGTTTGAAAATAACAGCGTTACCCATAATTAATGCTGGTGCAAGTTTTGCAGCAGATAAGTTTACTGGGTAGTTAAATGGTGCGATTGCTAATACAACACCAAGTGGTGCGCGTTGGATAATCGCAAGTTTAGATTTTGTACCGCCCGGGAAGCTATCGCCCATCATGCTTTCTCCGTGCATATGTAAAGCTTCTTCGATCGTGTAACGAATGAAGTCAGCTGTACGAACAACTTCTTTCTTCGCATCTTTATATCCTTTACCGACTTCTTTCATAATGATATCGGCAATTTCATCCTGCATATTTACGAGCTCATCAGCCCATTTATATAAGTATTTTGCGCGATCTTGTAGGGAAGCTTCAGCCCATGATTTTTGAGCTTCTTTTGCAGATGCAATTGCTTCATCCACTTCTCCGCGAGTAATTGCTTGTACTTGTCCAATTACTTCGTGTAAGTATGGAGATGGAATTTCGATTGTTTCTCCTGAAGAGCTTTCTCTCCATTCTCCGTTTAAATAAAATTTGTACGTATTGCTAGTTGTCATGATTAGTCCTCCTAAAATAGCAACTTGTAAGAGTGAGTATAAGGTGATTGTAGGGGGTTTGATAACATTTTTCAAATGAAATGTTTGTGAAAACGATTTCTTATTCTTTTTTTATTTTGTATGCCCTTTCTTACAGAACATTCCCTTATTTCAAAATGGTGTATCATATATTTTTATTTGAAGTGTGAAAAAATAATTGACAGAATACTCAATAAAGTTGTAAGATTATAAATGGAAAATAAATGAAGGGGGTGTGCGTAATGATTGTAATCGTAAATGTAATGGGCTTAGCTCTGTTAAATGGCAGAAAACATTCATATCATTACGCAACCCGTACGGATATATAGGGCATCTTTGTCTTATAAAAAGCGTACGTTGCGTATATCGTAACGTACGCTTTTTATGCATTCCTGTGCATATCGTCAAGCGGCGGTATGCTTTTTTTTGTTTATTTTCCCTTGTTTAGTTCCGATAAAAAACTTTGGAAGGTGGAAAAATGTGATGAGATTGTATGGGTTACGAAATGTAAATGTGATGGGTCTGGATAGTGGATAAAGAAATGAGAGGTAAACGAGAACGAGAAGGGAGAGGTTACATTGTTATCAGTATTACTAAAGTTAAAATGGTTTTTTAGGGAGCACTGGAAGAGATATAGTATTGCCATTGGAGCTCTTTTAATTGTGAATATAGTTGAAGTTATTCCCCCGAAAGTGTTAGGGGTTACGATAGATAATATAAAAACAGGAACGTTATCGAACGAAGCAATTATGCAATCTATTCTTATTTTAATAGGGGTTACAATCGTTGGGTATGGTCTTACTTTCGTATGGCAACATCAATTGTTTGGAGGTGCATTTGTACTTGAGAAAACGATGCGCTCTAAATTTATGGGGCATTTACTTAAGATGACGCCGACTTTTTATCAAAAAAATCGTACTGGCGACTTAATGGCGAGGGCAACGAATGATTTAAAAGCAATCGCTATGACAGCTGGTTTTGGTATATTAACGCTTGTGGATTCTAGTTTATACATGCTTACGATCGTTTTTATGATGGGATTTACAATTAGTTGGGAGCTTACATTTGCAGCGCTTATTCCGCTTCCAATTATGGCGTATGCGATGAATATATATGGAAAGAAATTGCATGAAAGATTTACCGTTGCGCAAGATGCATTCGGTGATATGAACGATAAAGTGCTTGAATCAATCGCTGGTGTGCGTGTTATTCGTGCATACGTACAAGAGAATGCAGATGAGGAAAGATTTCATCACTTAGGAGATGACGTCTACGAAAAAAATATGAAAGTAGCGAGAATTGACGCATTATTCCAACCAACTGTGAAAATGCTTGTTGGCCTTAGTTATTTAATCGGTTTAGTGTACGGGGCATATCTTGTATTTCAATCAAAGGTAACACTTGGTGAACTTGTTTCATTTAACGTGTATTTAGGGATGATGATTTGGCCGATGTTTGCAATTGGTGAATTAATTAATGTTATGCAAAGAGGAAATGCTTCGCTTGACCGTGTGAATGAAACGTTAGCGTATGAACCAGATGTAAAGGATCCGAAACATCCAAAGCTTGTGCAAGAGCCGGATTATATTCAGTTTGATGACGTTACCTTTTCATATCCTTCATCAACTGAAACAAATTTAAAAAAGGTTTCGTTTACCTTAAAACAAGGGGAGACGCTTGGGGTTGTCGGAAAAACAGGAAGCGGGAAAACGACGCTTGTACGTCAGCTTCTTCGTCAATATCCACTTGGAGATGGAGATATTGCAGTTTCTGATGTGACATTAGATAAAATGACGAATGAAAATGTACTCGGCTGGATTGGTTATGTACCGCAGGAGCATATTTTGTTCTCAAAAACAGCGCGAGAAAATATTTTATTCGGAAATAGGGAAGCGACTGAAGAAGAACTAGAGAAAGCAATTGAAATTGCTGCGTTTAAAAAGGATTTAGAGTTTTTACCAGAAGGGTTAGAAACGCTCGTTGGAGAGAAAGGTGTTTCTTTATCAGGAGGGCAAAAACAAAGGATCTCGATTGCAAGAGCTGTTATTCAAAATCCAGAAATTTTAATTTTGGACGATTCTTTATCAGCTGTAGATGCTCGTACGGAAGCAGCGATCATTGAAAATATAAGAACGGAAAGAAGCGGAAAGACGACGATTATTACGACGCATCGTTTATCAGCAGTGCAACATGCGGATTGGATTCTCGTTATGGATGAAGGCGCAGTTATAGAAGAAGGTACGCATGCTCAGCTTATCCAAAAGGGAGGCTGGTATGCCGAACAGTTTGAAAGACAACAAGGTGAAAGTGAAAGTGCAGATAGTGGGGTGAAAATATGAGCGTTTCAAAACGATTGTTTCAATACGCGATGAAAGTGAAAGGGACGATTTTTGCTGCGATGTTAATGTTATTTATTTTCGTCATCGCAGAGCTTGCTGGTCCTTTCGTCGCTAAAACGATGATTGACGATCATATCGTCGGGATAGAGAAACCTTGGTATGAAACAGAACAGAGTGAAGATGCTGTTTCGTATAATGGGGCTTTTTATAAGCGAAGTGATCGCTTTGAACAAGGCGAGAAAAAAGGAAAAGAAGTACGCGTGATGCAAGTCGGTTTTCAATATTATTTTGTACCGAATAAAGTAAATGTAGAAGGATCACGTACTGTAAAAGGGGATATGATTACCGTTCAAAATGGTAAGGCGGTGCAAGTTTATAAAGCGAAAGCATTAACAAAGGAAGAAGTATTTGCATTTTATAAGCCAGAAATAAACCGTCTATTATTACTTGGTGGTGGCTATTTTGCTTTATTAGTAGTCGTATCATTATTTGCATACGGAAAGCAGTTCTTCTTGCAAAAGGCAGCGAACAAAATTATTCAAATTATGAGGGAAGATGTTTTTTCTCATATTCAAACGTTGCCAATTCGGTACTTTGATCATTTACCGGCGGGGAAAATTGTTTCGCGTGTGACGAATGATACAGAGGCCATTCGTGATTTATATGTAACGGTGTTGGCAACATTCGTTTCTAGTATCATCTATATTATTGGGATATTTGCTGCGCTATTTTTATTAGATGTGAAGCTCGCTTCATTATGTTTATTAATTATCCCAATTTTAATTGTTTGGGCGATTCTTTATAGAAAATACGCGTCTGTATACAATCATAAAATGCGCTCTCGTTTATCTGATATTAACGGAACAGTAAATGAATCCATTCAAGGGATGCCAATTATTCAAGCGTTCCGTCAAGAGCGTGAAACGAAAAAAGAGTTTGAAGAATTAAATGGCGATTATTTTAAGTATCAAAATAAAATTTTGAATTTAAATGCAGCAACTTCTCATAATTTAGTATCCGTATTAAGAAATATCGCTTTCACAGGTGTGATTTGGTATTTCGGTGGCGCTTCATTAAGTGCTACAGGCGTCATTTCTCTAGGGATACTGTATGCGTTCGTTGATTATTTAACACGATTGTTCTCACCGATTACAAATATGGTGAATCAGCTTGCTAACTTAGAACAATCGCGTGTTGCATCAGAGCGTGTTTTTGAATTGTTAGAGGAAAAAGGAGAAGCAGTAGAAGAAGAGCGTATGCCTCGCTTACAAGGAAATGTGAAGTTTGATAATGTATCGTTTTCTTATAATGGGAAAGATGAAGTGTTAAAAAATATTTCTTTTGAAGCGAAACAAGGGGAGACCGTGGCACTTGTCGGTCATACTGGATCAGGAAAAAGTTCTATTATGAACGTACTCTTTCAGTTTTACGAGTTTGAAAAAGGAAAGCTTACGATTGATGGTCATGATGTAAAAGAGATGCCGAAACAAGCAACTCGTGAACATATGGGAATCGTACTGCAAGATCCGTTTTTATTTAGCGGGACGGTCGCTTCCAATGTAAGCTTAGAAAACGAAAAAATTTCAAAAGAGCGTATTATAAAAGCATTGCATGATGTTGGTGCTGAAAGATTTGCGAACAATATAAATGAAGAAATTACAGAAAAGGGAAGTACGCTTTCCACTGGAGAACGTCAGCTTATATCGTTTGCTAGGGCGCTCGCTTTTGACCCAGCCATTTTAATTTTAGATGAAGCGACATCTAGTATCGATACAGAAACAGAGGCGATGATTCAACAAGCGCTAGAAGTTGTGAAAAAAGGAAGAACGACATTTATTATCGCTCACCGACTTTCAACAATTAAAAGCGCAGATCAAATTATTGTGCTTGATAGAGGAACCATTTTAGAAAAAGGGTCTCATGATGAGCTAATGAAAAAGCGCGGGCGTTATTATGATATGTACAAAACGCAAATGGAAGGGAACCAGAGCGCTTAATAGGTATGGGAGAGAACTTGTGATTTTCACAAGTTCTTTTTTTAGTGAATCAGGGCAGTTAAATAAGAAGTATTATTTTACCTTTCGTACAATAAATGCTATATTAAAAAATGTTACTTATTTTTTGTATGTAGCGTTATTTTTCCCTTTTGTTTGATTATGAAGAAAAAGGATAAACTAAATAAGAACATTTTCATTGAAAAATTGTTCAAGATTGCATACAATCAATATAGTTTTTAAATTCCTATCAGAATACTTGGAGGATTACTATCATGAAGAAATTATTTTCAGTGCTTGCAGTAACTACATTAGCGATCGGGATTGTAGCCGGCTGCGGTAAAGAAGAGAAAAAAGATACAGCTAGTCAAGACGCGTTACAAAAGATAAAACAAAGCGGTGAACTTGTAATTGGAACAGAAGGTACATACGCACCGTTCACATTCCATGATTCAAGCAATAAATTAACTGGATTTGACGTTGAACTATCAGAAGAAGTTGCAAAACGTTTAGGTGTAAAACCTGTATTTAAAGAAACACAATGGGATAGCTTACTTGCTGGTTTAGATGCAAAACGTTTCGATATGGTTGCAAACGAAGTTGGTATTCGTGAAGACCGTCAAAAGAAATATGATTTCTCTAAACCGTACGTTTCATCTTCAGCGGCATTAGTTATTGCAAAAGATAAAGATAAGCCTGCTACATTTGCTGATGTAAAAGGTTTAAAAGGAGCACAATCTTTAACGAGTAACTATGCAGATATTGCTAAGAAAAACGGTGCGGAAATTATTGGTGTAGAAGGATTTAGCCAAGCGGCAGAATTATTAGCTTCAGGACGCGTTGATTTTACAATTAATGATAAGTTATCAGTATTAAATTATTTAGAAACGAAAAAAGATGCAAAAATTAAAATTGTAGATACTGAAAAAGAAGCTTCAGAAAGTGGATTCTTATTCCGTAAAGGTAGCACTAAGCTTGTACAAGAAGTAGATAAAGCGTTAGAAGATATGAAAAAAGACGGTACGTATGACAAAATAACGAAAAAATGGTTCGGTGAAAATGTATCTAAGTAGTGCATTAGTTTCAGATCGATTGTCTACTTGGATAGATATTATGCAGACTTCCTTCATGCCTATGCTGAAGGAAGCTGTTTTTACAACAATTCCATTAACGCTTATTACATTTATTATCGGGATTATACTGGCAACGTTAACAGCGCTCGCACGTATTTCTGGTAGTCGTATTTTACAATGGATTGCTCGTATCTATGTATCTATCATTCGCGGAACGCCACTTCTTGTACAATTATTTATTATTTTCTATGGACTTCCAACTCTTAATATTGAAGTTGAGCCATATACAGCAGCAGTTGTTGGATTTTCATTAAATGTCGGTGCATATGCATCTGAAATTATTCGTGCTTCTATCCTTTCCATTCCGAAAGGGCAGTGGGAAGCAGCTTATACAATTGGGATGACATATCCACAAGCATTAAAACGTGTTATTTTACCACAAGCAACGCGCGTATCAATCCCGCCGCTTTCGAATACATTTATTAGCTTAGTGAAGGATACTTCGTTAGCATCGTTAATTTTAGTAACAGAAATGTTCCGAAAAGCGCAGGAAATTGCGGCGATGAACTACGAGTTTTTAATTGTTTATTTTGAAGCAGGTCTTATTTATTGGGTTATTTGTTTCTTATTATCAATCGTACAACAGATGTTAGAAAAGCGTTCAGAACGCTACACATTAAAATAATCCTTTTACAAAAGGAGTTTTTGTTTTTATGATTTCAATTCAGCACTTACAAAAAAGTTTCGGAGATAATACCGTACTAAAGCATATAGATTTAACAGTTGAGAAGGGCGAGGTTGTTGTTATTATTGGGCCGTCTGGATCTGGTAAAACGACATTCTTACGTTGTCTCAATGTATTAGAAACACCAAACGCTGGTAATATTCGTATCGGTAATAAAGAGCTTAACTTCTCTCAAAAAGTAACGAAGAAAGATATTGTTAATCTTCGTACGCAAACAGGTATGGTATTCCAGCACCATAATTTATTCCCGCATTTAACAGCACTTCAAAATGTAATGGAAGGGCTCGTTACAGTGAAAAAGATGGGGAAAGAAGAAGCAAAGAAAAAAGCACACTATTTCCTTGAAAAAGTTGGTTTAGCAGATAAAGTGGATTTATATCCGTTCCAATTATCAGGCGGACAACAACAGCGCGTTGGAATTGCGCGTGCGCTTGCGATGGAGCCGGAAGTGTTACTATTTGATGAGCCGACATCAGCGCTTGATCCTGAACTCGTTCAAGAAGTTCTGAAAGTAATGAAAGAACTTGCTAAAGAAGGCATGACGATGGTAATTGTAACGCACGAAATGCGCTTTGCACATCAAATTGCAAACCGCGTTATTTTCATGGATGGCGGTGTCGTTGTCGAACAAGGTACACCAGAAGAAGTATTTACAAATCCAAAAGAAGAACGTACGAAGAAGTTTTTACAAATGTTGCAATAAATTAAGGAAGGTCTCAAGGCATATGCCTTGAGACCTTTTTGCCATATATATTTATTTGTGGAATCCGCCAAGGCTTTGCTCAGCCATTGCAACTAGACGTTTTGTGATTTCTCCACCAACTGAACCGTTAGCGCGAGCCGTAGAATCTGCTCCTAATTGTACACCAAATTCTTGAGCGATTTCGTACTTCATTTGATCGATTGCAGCTGTTGCACCTGGTACTACTAATTGATTTGAAGAATTTTGGTTTGCCATAGGAATATATCCTCCTTAGAGTTATAAAAGTTTTTTTGGTTGGACTAGCTGGAGTTGAACCAGATTATCGCCCCGATTGGCGCTAATCCATCGGTAATTAAGTTTGTACTCATAGTATGGATGTTACCTAGAAAGATATACAAAATAATAATTTGTAAATTTTGTCAAAAAAACTTATTGATTTCGTAAATTATGAAATAAGAGTAATCGTTGTATTTTTAAGAAAACAGGCCAAACTAAGGAGGATATTAAATATAATTTTCTCATTGTAGCCTGCTACTTGTAGGCTAATTATTAGCTTCTTATTTATGATTTATTGAAATAAAAATGAAATCGGTAGCAACTTTATAGTTCTATTTTTAAGTAGGGATGGAGTGGGCACTCCTATGTCTGGATAGGTTGCTCTCTTCACTCTAAAAAAGAGAGGCTTTAAACGATAAAGTATGGAGGAATCATGATGGGGATTTGCCCGCTTTGCAACGCATTAGAATCACAAACATATTCTTGTCAAAATTGCCAAAGTATACTCCAAGATTATGGGAAGTCTGTAGATTATATAGACGATTATAGTGCCTATATGGATCAAGAATTATTAAGTGCAGTAGATGGTTTAACGCATAATAATTCAAATGAATATTGCAATCATATTTTTTATTGCGGAGTATGTAATGTGGAAACTGAGGTTGTAGTAAAACTTGTGTAAATAGAAAACTTCCACCTTATTATCTAGGTGGAAGTTTTTGTTTTTGCATTTGTGAGTGAATCATAGGAGAAGGGATACATTCGGTGTTTGATGAAGTCCCGGATTTTATTTGGGACATTTTTTCTTTTGTATCACGTAAAGAATGTTCAGTTAAGTAGATGGCATATTCGTAAAATAACTGGCGTGTCAGTTCACTTTGTTCTTTTAATTTGGCATCTTGGAATACAGTTCGCCCAGGTTTAGAGTTGGCTTCAAATAACCACGGATTTTCCTTTGTGTCTAAACCGATATCGAAACCAATCTCACCGATGTTTCCAGTTACTTGCTCGTCGAGTGCATAACTTATTTGCAGAGCTGTTTGTTTTAATTTATTTTCAATTTGAACTTGCTTCGTTGAATCTGGAAAAAGCTCTTGTAGCAACTTTGTATCACCGCCGCTATTTACATGAGTTGTTAAACTGCCTTTGCCGGCGATTTTGGCGACGATTGCACTAACTATCCAATTACCGAAATGATTTTTATTTGTATGAATGCGGAAATCAACAGGTTGACCATCAAAGCGAAGTAACGAAATACCTTGCTGTACGATAAACTTTTTTAAATCATGTCCTTTTAATACGTGGTTTAGAAGAGTTTCTAATGATTGATACTTTCTTAGTTTATTTTCTTCATTTTCGCGATAACGACAGTAGTAGCAATTCTCTGTTTGAGAATAAAATATTTGATGAATATTTCTACCGAAGCTCCCGTGTATTGGTTTCATGTACACAGATTTATACGTGCCAAGAAACCGTTCTACTTGTTCAAAATGCTGAAATGCTTCTGTGTTTGGTAATAAGGGTCTAATTGATTCGTCTTTCATAAGAAGTTGATGAACTTCCCATTTGTTGAAAAAACCTGGGTTAAACCATGGAATGGAGTAGTCTTGTTCTAACTTTCTTTTTGCTCTGACGATTGGTTTATAATTTTCCGCTTGTCGATTCGGTAATCGATCGTAAATGACGTTTGGTAAAGGGACCTTTTTCTTTATCCATTGTTTCTCTCGAAAGAAATATCCTTCAATCGTTTCTTCTTCCCAGTTTATATGTTGAACGCCAAAGACGAATACGAACGGTCGTAATGAGAATGGTGGTGTTAACAACTCACTGAGAGCAATTGAACGATTTCCTAAAGGATTAGAAGAATCATCGTTAAAGCCAGTTGTGAAAATGCCGATTAATGGTCCGAAAATAATTGTTTGGTTTTGTGTGAATGCATGAATAGTAGTTGATTGAGGTAGTAAAAGTTTATCGGCAATATGTTTTCCAATAATAATTTCGCGAGTAAAGGAATAATGAATTTTTACTTCTTCACTTGCTATATGACGTATGCCGAAGGAGAGGGATGTAATAGGTGGCGTAATAGAAAAAACGTAAGGTAAAGTAATACTATTTGGATGTTCATCTGAAATGTTTAATGTATATATATGTTCTTTCAAAATAGGTTTACCTCCTTTCATTATGGTGTAAAGCGACTGAATTTAAGTGGTCCGTGAAATATCTTTTCAGCTAATGAATCACTATGACGAATGTATTGTTCGTAAGGAGGGATCGTGTTGACATACATAAGCCAGATTGCACCTTTTTGATCCATAATTGTGGAAAGTTCTAGTTCAAATAACGAAGAATAAGACTGATCTAGTGTTTGGAATACTTCATTTATAATGTCGTGTAAAGCGTCGTGTAATAGTTGCACACCTGTACTAGATAGTACGTATTTAATTTTTGAAAATGAATGTAATGAATCATCGTCTGTTGTTGAGGGTAAAAGCTGATTAGGAAATGAGCTTTTTTGTATAAATTGACCGATAACATTCCAAGTTTGTTCTTTGTTTTTTTGCAAAATGGTTCGAATGTGCAGTGGATATGTTAATTGATTTGGTGGTTGTAGCATAGTGTGCGCTATGTAACGTGATGAACGTATGTTAGATTTACACCAAGATATAAATTCGTCTGTGCGTTTGAGTGGAATAGAAGTATGGTATTTTTCATTTACTGTATCGATCTGAAACGTTTTATTTTTGTAAGCGACTCGATATAAGTTATCTTTAGAATGTATATTAGTGGGGCGTATAATAATATCTTTAGTTTTTAACAACAGTTTGAAAATGTTTTGTATCGTCGCAATTTCAAATTTTGGTATATAAGGAGACAGTTTTTTATTAGTGAGAAATAAATCATGTAGTTCACTTGAATTAATAAGTGTGTTATTTAAAAAGGTAGTGGAAGGACGATTGTGCAAAGAGTGAATAATTGATTTTACTTTTTCAAAGTCTGTTTCCTCTTGAAAAGAATAACGATCATATATATAAGAAGGAATAGGGAATGTTTGCTTTTTCCATTTTCCTGTATCTGTATCGTAAATAAGACCAGAAACAAGGTCTGTTTTAGGATCAATACAAAATGGCGTAAACTGGGCAACGACATTATGATAAAGCCGAGCGCGTTTAGCGATTTCGGTGTAATACGTTTGCTCATAATGAAGTTTAGAAGTTAAAAGGCCGAGAACCAACGAAATCACTCCTTTACTACTATTTGCATAATAGGCGAAGCTATATATTGCAAATACGTTTTTATACCATTATACTTTTGTCCGTATGATGATATGCTATAGTTTTGGAGAAGTGAAAGGTTGATTGTAATGAATATATGGTTAAATATGTTAACGACGACAGGACTCGGAGCAATTATTGGAGGATATACGAATCATTTAGCGATAAAAATGTTATTTCGTCCTCATCGTCCTATTTATATCGGAAAGTTTCAAGTTCCATTTACACCAGGGTTAATTCCGAAGCGGCGTGATGAACTTGCTGTTCAATTAGGAAAAATGGTTGTAGAACATTTGTTAACACCAGAAGGAATCGGAAAAAAGCTAACAAATGAAGAGTTTCAAAAAGGTTTAATTCACTGGGCGCAAGTGGAAGTGGATAAAGTAATTACGAATGAACAATCACTGCGATATATGTTAGAAAAATGGAATGTAGCACATGTAGAAGAAGAAGCGACTCGAAAAATCGAACATGTGATTACAGAAAAAATTCATGCATTTTTAGCAGAGTATTATACATATACATGGGAACAGGCTTTACCTCATTCTGTACATGAAAAGATAGAGAATGCGATTCCGAATGCCTCGGCGTTTATTTTAGAGCGAGGAATTAGCTTTTTTGAAAGTGAAGAAGGGAAAGCGCGTCTTTCAAAAATGATTGATGATTTCTTTGCTTCTCGTGGAACGCTACTTAACTTAGTTGGGATGTTTTTAGGAAATGTAAGTGTTGTGGATCGTGTGCAGCCAGAAGTTATTAAGTTTTTAGGGCAAGATGCTACAAAGCAGCTTTTAACTGACGTACTGCAAAAAGAGTGGGAAAAGTTAAAAGGAAGAGATGTAAAAGAATTAGAAGCATTTGTAGAGAAAGAAATGATTGTAAGCTCCGTGCTGTCAGCAGTTAAAGTAGAGGAAACAGTGAGTAAGTTTTTAAATCAATCTGTTCAGCAAGTATGTGAACCAGTTCGAGAAACAATTATTGAAAAAGTGGTTCCAAGTGTAGTAACGAAAGGCTTAAAGTGGGGAACAGAAAACGTAGAGAGTATACTAAACAATCTACACCTTGCGGAAATTGTCCAGCAAGAAGTGTCTACATTCTCAACAGAAAGATTAGAAGACTTAGTTCTGTCTATTACGAAAAATGAATTAAAAATGATTACGTATTTAGGAGCGTTATTAGGCGGAATGATCGGGCTCGTACAAGGATTGTTACTATTGTTTCTTAGATAATAAGGTGAGTACATAGAAATAAAAGTGAAATTTCTTCACATCTCTTGCATAGTTTGATATGGTAAGAAGAGGTGCGTATGTAAATGCACTGAAAAGGCAGTGCGTATGAAAAGCGCTAGCCTTCTAAAGGAGGAAAAATAAAATGACAAAGAACATTCATGATGTTGCATATGAATTACAAAAAGCAATCGCTGAAAACGATGACTTCAAAACTTTAAAAGAGAGCTACGCAGCAGTTCAAGCTGACACAGCTTCAAAGAACTTATTCGATGAGTTCCGTACAATGCAACTTAGCCTACAACAAAAAATGATGCAAGGCCAAGAAATCACTGAAGAAGACAACCAACAAGCACAAGAAGTTGTAGCTCGCATTCAACAAGATGCTAAAATTACAAAATTAATGGAAACTGAGCAACGCCTAAACGTTGTAATCGGTGACGTTAACAAAATTATCATGAAGCCACTTGAAGAATTATATAGCGCGCAACAACAAGCGTAATAGTGGAAGACGCTCCTAGGGGAGCGTCTTTTTTGTTTAGGGAATTTAATAGTTATATCACAAAAACTCCGTTTCAAAATAGCCATTTCTTATTGATTATTTTGAAAGGGATATGTAACACATCGGTTAATTTTTTTTATTGCTGTTAATTGAAGTTTTAATATTTTTATCGTTCAAAAACTTTTCAATCTCTTTTTGTTTCCTCCCATTTATTTTCTCAAAGCGCTTTGTAAAAGAAAAATTGGCCTTGAATAAGTTACCATCTTGGGCGAGTTTGTCTAATTCTTGATCTAGCTCTACGAAAATATCCGTAGATGATGACATAAATTCATAGATTTCTTTTGAAGGTTTTTTATAATCATTAGGTAAATTATTATTACTAATAAACTCATGGAAATTCATATCGTTTTGCTTCGCTAAATCAATTAGTTTTTGTAATTTTTCTCGGTCAGATTCTGTGAAACTCTTATCAGAATTTGTTGAAGCGAGAGGGATAATATTTTCAGATAACTCCCAACTATAATCTATATAATTTTTTATATTTTGTTTCATTTCGTCTTCATTAATAGTTTCATTTTTCTTTGAGGAACTAAATATATTTTCTGGAACTTTAATAGTAACATCGTTATCTTCCTTAGGTTGTGCACTGCTTGAACAAGCTGATAGAAATAAAATTGTAAGTAACATGAGTGGATATAAAATATACTTTTTCATAGTAATCTCCTTTTACATTCATTAGTATCTTTGTAAAATAGCTAAATTCCATTTTAAATACTTAACCAAAAGTGAGTATATATGTTTTATCATTTGATAACATATGACGGATATTAGTAAGCCGATGCAAAAAGCTATGAATACATTGTAAACATCAGAATAACTGATTTGATGAAACCCTTTAAAGAATCCTAACCCTATTAATAATATAGGTGAAATAATTAATAACGGTGTAGCAATTATAAGTGCTAGAAGAAGTGGTAATAGAAAGAGTAATACGAAAAAGGCGATAATGATAAATATAAAGTTTAAAACACTTAAGCTCATAACAGAAAACAGTGCTGTCATAATGTTTTTTAGGCTGCGCCTATTGTCAGCGTTGCTTATTGCATATGAAACGTTAAGTTCTTTAGCGATAGTTTTAGGGTTTCCTAGTTTTTTAGAAATTTCCTCTTCAGATATTCCATCTTGTTTACCACTAATAAAATGAGTTTCGTACTCCGAGATAATATCTTCCTTTTCTGAATTAGGCATATTCTGCAGAGAGGAACTAAGTTGCTCTAAAAATTCACTTTTGTTCATAACAATCACTTTCCTTTATAAAATGATGAATTATGGCTGAAAATCCTATCTTTTTTCTAAACAGCACACACAATCTATATTTACTTTTTGAAAGGCGATATACTAATCGTGAATAAAATTCCAAATAATGGTTATTCTGTTATTTACAAATATATCACTTACTATTATTCTTTGCAAGGTACTATAAAATCGTTAATAATATAAATAGATGGAAGTGTTTTTGTGCATTTTTAGGAGAAATATAAAAATGTTATTTTAAGATAAACAAAAGGTTGTAAGCGCATTCTTTGAATCTTGTCAAAATAATGTCGAATTCATATTGTTGGAAAAATAATGCATTTGTAATATAATGATAAATGATACTTCACCACATTAATTAACTAGGTGAAATTAAAAATCTTTATTACACACATTATGAAATAAAGGGATGATTAGTTTTGAGTACAGGTGTAAAAGCAAACGACGTGAAGACAAAAACAAAAGGAGCAGATCTTGTTGTTGATTGTTTAATTAAACAAGGTGTTACACATGTTTTCGGTATTCCAGGAGCAAAGATTGACTCTGTATTTGATGTATTGCAAGAAAGAGGACCAGAGTTAATTGTTTGTCGTCATGAACAAAATGCAGCATTTATGGCAGCTGCTATTGGTAGATTAACAGGGAAACCGGGCGTATGTCTTGTAACTTCAGGACCAGGGACATCAAATTTAGCGACAGGTCTTGTTACTGCGAATGCGGAGAGTGATCCCGTTGTTGCTTTAGCTGGTGCAGTACCGCGTACGGATCGATTAAAACGTACGCATCAATCTATGGATAATGCTGCACTATTCGAACCAATCACAAAATATAGCGTAGAAGTAGAGCATCCTGATAATGTGCCAGAAGCACTTAGTAATGCATTTCGAAGTGCGACTTCCACAAATCCGGGAGCTACTTTAGTAAGTCTTCCGCAAGACGTTATGACTGCGGAAACAACTGTAGAGTCTATCGGTGCGCTTTCTAAGCCACAGCTTGGAATCGCTCCCACAAATGATATTACATATGTAGTAGAAAAAATAAAATCAGCGAAATTACCAGTTATTTTACTCGGTATGAGAGCGAGCACAAATGAAGTGACGAAAGCTGTTCGTAAATTAATTGCGGATACAGAACTTCCTGTCGTTGAAACATATCAAGCAGCTGGTGCGATTTCACGTGAGTTAGAAGATCATTTCTTCGGCCGCGTTGGATTATTCCGTAACCAACCAGGTGATATTTTACTAGAAGAAGCAGACCTTGTTATTTCTATCGGTTATGATCCAATCGAGTATGATCCAAAGTTCTGGAATAAACTTGGCGACAGAACGATTATTCATCTTGACGACCATCAAGCAGATATCGACCATGATTACCAACCAGAGCGTGAATTAATTGGTGATATTGCCTTAACGGTAAATAGCATCGCGGAGAAATTACCGAAACTTGTATTAAGTACGAAATCAGAAGCGGTATTAGAACGATTACGCGCAAAATTATCAGAACAAGCAGAAGTTCCAAATCGTCCTTCAGAAGGTGTTACGCATCCACTTCAAGTGATTCGTACACTTCGTTCTTTAATTAGTGACGATACAACCGTTACATGTGACATCGGTTCCCATTCTATTTGGATGGCGAGATGTTTCCGTTCTTATGAACCACGTAGATTATTATTTAGTAACGGTATGCAAACGTTAGGTGTTGCACTTCCTTGGGCAATCGCAGCGACTTTAGTAGAACCAGGTAAAAAAGTAGTTTCCGTATCAGGTGACGGTGGTTTCTTATTCTCAGCGATGGAGTTAGAAACGGCAGTACGTTTAAATTCTCCAATCGTCCATCTTGTTTGGAGAGACGGCACATATGATATGGTTGCATTCCAACAAATGATGAAATACGGCAGAACATCCGCTACAGAGTTTGGCGATGTTGATCTTGTGAAATATGCGGAAAGTTTCGGGGCGTTAGGTCTTCGTGTTAACACGCCTGATGAATTAGAAGGGGTATTAAAAGAAGCATTAGCAGCAGACGGCCCTGTCATTATTGATATTCCAATTGACTATCGTGACAACATTAAATTAAGCGAAAAATTATTACCAAACCAATTAAACTAATGGAGGCAGATTTGAGATGACTGTTGCGCAATTAATTGATATTGATGCAAAAAAAACGAAAATGAGTAATGAAGTATATCAAACATCTACAATGCTTGCGCTATTAGATGGTATATATGATGGTGTAATTAGCTTTGAAGATTTGAAAAAACATGGTGATTTTGGCATCGGCACATTTGATCAATTAGACGGTGAAATGATTGCATTTGATAATGAATTTTATCATTTACGTTCAGACGGTTCAGCGGAAAAAGTAGAGCCAGAAGAAACAACGCCATTTGCAACTGTAACGTTTTTTGAAAAAGAAATGAGTTATACGGTAGAGCGTCCGATGAATCGTGAAGAAGTTGAAGCGTTATTACATGAATTAATGCCAAGTAAAAACTTATTTTACGCTACTCGAATGGACGGTACGTTCCGTGAAGTAAGGACGAGAACTGTTCCAAGACAAGAAAAACCGTATACACCGCTCGTTGAAGTGACGAAATCACAGCCAATCTTTTCATTTGAAAATACAGAAGGTACGCTTGCTGGATTTTGGACACCAGATTACGCACAAGGTATTGGGGTAGCTGGATTCCACTTACATTACATTGATGATGAAAGAAGCGGAGGCGGACATGTTTTCGACTATGTTGTAGAAAACTGCACGATCCAAATTTGTCAAAAAGCTCATATGCATTTAGCACTTCCAGAAACAGCAGATTTTATGGCGGCTGAATTATCAAGAGAAAACTTAGAGGATAATATTGCAACTGCGGAAGGTGCAGAGTAAAAGGAGAAGACTGTTCCACTTTGGAACAGTCTTCTTTTATTTGTCGGTAAGTCGATATCGTTTATTTCTTTGAAACAAACGGATGCCCCTCATAATAAAAACGCCACGGATAATGTGCAGCTTCTTCTGCATAGTCGATGTTAATACGAGGTCCCGCTGTTATTTTATATTGTGATGATATGTGTTCTTCTTTTGGAACTAATTCAATATGTAACGTATCACTTTGTAACGATACACCGCGTTCTTCTAAAGTAATTCCGAGGGCACGGCATAGTTTGCCAGGACCGTTCGTTAAATTTTTGTACTGCGCTTTTGTAATTTCGCTCTTATTGTAGCGCGCTAGTTTTATTTCTTCTATTCCATCTACCGGCTCAAGAGCTCGAATGAGAACACCTTGCGGGGTGCCCACTGGCGCTGTAATAACGTTAAAGCAATGATACATACCGTAAATTAAATATACGTAAGCATGCCCTGGTGCACCAAACATAACTTCTGTGCGATCTGTTCGTCTGCCTCCGTAACTATGTGCGGCCTTATCATCTGGGCCTTTATATGCTTCTACTTCTACAATGATTCCGCTTCGCTTTATTCCGTCTACAATATGAACAAGTTTTTGCCCGAGTAATTTTTTTGCGACTTCTAACGTATCGCCTTCATAAAAGGAAGGAGGTGCCTGCATTGTACTATCTCCTTTACTAAGTGTATATGTATATAGTAAACCAAATTTTCAGTAGTAATTCTAACTCGTTCTATTTATCGGGTTTATTTCATAAATTATGGATAGAGTACAACAGCGAAGAGGGGGAGTGCGACATGATTTATCGCTTACTAGCTCTTAATATAGATGGGACACTACTATACAACAATGGAAAAATTGCAAAAGGATTAAGAGAAACAATTGAATTTGTGAAAAGAAAAGATGTATACGTTACGTTATTTACGAGTCGTAATTTTCAATCCGCTCATAAAGTAGCAAAGGCGTTAAAATTAGATTCTATATTAGTGACACATGGTGGTGCTTTCGTTTCAGCAACGTTAGATAAGCCGTACGTTCAAAGAAGATTATCTGAAGAGAAGACTTTTAACATTGTGCAAGTGTTAGAGCACTTTGATTGTAACGTACGTATTTCTCATGAACGGTTTTCAATCGGAAATCGTGAGAGAAATACACCAAACTTAATTGCGCGCACTGTATTATCAAGTGCAGACCCGTTATTTTATCCAGTTCAATTTGTAGATTCGTTAGGTGACGCGCTTCGTGACCATCCGGTAGCGGCGCCAAAAATTGATGTTCTTTTCCAAACTAAAGGTGAAAAAGAACGCGGGCTAAATACATTAAGAAAAGCGTTCCAAGATGTAGAGTATGTTGAATGTGATTCAAAACGAATAGAAATTTTACCGCAAAATGTATCAAAATTACGTGGATTACAATTGCTTGGAGAGCATTTAAATATTTCGCTAAATGAAATGGTTGCGATTGGAGATAGTATGGAAGATTTAGAGGTTATTGAAAACGTGGGACTTGGGGTAGCGATGGGGAACTCGCCTGTAGAATTAAAGCAAGCAGCAGATTGGATTACACGTTCAAATAGCGAAAACGGTGTAGAGTATATGATTAAAGAGCATTTCCGTAAGCAATTCCCGCTTCCGTTTTTGAAGAATCATAAAAATACACCGAAACGATGAAAGAAAAACGTAGCTTTTTGGCTACGTTTTTTTGTTTATCTTATTAAAAACAGTGAAAGCGTTTTAAAATATGAATTGTGTATGAAATCTATACAATTCACTTGAATCCTTTAGAAAACTAATGTAAAGTGGATGATGTTGCCAAAACAGTTACACCACATGAAATATTCTTCAGATTAATTTTATTGGGCTCCCATACGTAAAAGTATTTCCGCATGACAGTTTAGTTCACGTATTATTTCAAAAATGAATTGTAGCAATCTTATTAAGTAGTTGTAGTGTTTCTTTGTTTTATTTAAATGGATTATTTTAAGTTAATGTGAGTAAGGTTTGGTACATATGATATGTACTTCTTTTTGTGGTTTTAGGAAGTTTAAAAGGGGGAATGAATTTCTTGAGGAAATCATTTAATCAAAAAATTAAAAAGTTAAGTAGTAGTTTAATAGTTGTATTACTAATATGTATGAATTTTTTAATCCATTTACCATTTAAAGCAGAGGCAGCTACAACAGAATTAAAAGGTTTAGGTGATGTATCTTATTACAACGCCATCATTTTTGGAGATCATAGTGCAACGAGTGCGGATATTGAAGGTGCGATGGCTGTTCAGAAAAATATGAACGCATCAAGTTATACAGTCGTAGCGGCTGCAACTGGAGCAAATAACTTAGCTGGAGCAACTTGGGTAGATGAAGGATATCCATCATTATTACTAGGCGGTCAATTTACGAAAGCGGGAGCAGGACAAGTAATTATTCAAGATGGAACAGTGGCGATGACAAAAGACGGTGACCCAGATGGCGCAATGAAAACATCATATGACCGTATCTCTTATAAAGAGCAAGCGGAGATTGATGCTAAGTTTAAAGAATTTAGAAAAGACGTTGATGGTGTAATCGGGGATGCAAGTAAACTACAGACTGATAAGCCAAAACCTAATATGAGCTTTGGCATCGGTGAAGATGTAAATAACCCTAATATTTATGTCTCTTCAGGCCAAACTGGAAAGAAAACATTTGATGTAAAAGACGTTTTTCTTCCGAATGTAGAGAATAAAGACTTTATTGTTATTTATTCAGATGCAGAAGAAGTGAGTTTTGGTGGCGGTGCAATTTTGTATGATACAAGAAATACTGGGATGGCGACGGATTTAATTAATACATCTCAAGCATACGATCCTAATTCATCTTTTACTGAGTTAGCTAGTAAGGTAATTTGGGTATTTCCTAATGCTACAAAGATAACAACTAAAGGTTATGGTGTAGTAGGTAGTGTGTTTGCACCTAATGCAGTTGTAGAAACAAAAGGTGGTTCTATTAATGGACAAGCCTATGTTGGAGGATTACACCAAAGAGATGGTTTTGAGGTTCATAACTTTAAATTTAACTGGCCAAAGTGGAATAAGCCAGCAACTGAAAAAGGACATTTACAAATTAAAAAAGTTGATGAAAACGATGAAAACATTGTTTTAAAAGACGCAAAATTTGATGTTATAGACAAAGATAATAACGTTGTGGCTACTGTTACAACAAACGAAAAGGGTATTGCGGAAGTTAAAGATTTACCACTTGGTGACTATTTTGTAAAAGAAATAAATGCACCAGAAGGATATATAAAAGTTGATACACCAGTCAAAGTAACAATTGATAATACAAACGTAATTGAACTTGTTATGAAGAATACGAGAAAAGTAGAGAATGGCCAATTTAAATTATTGAAAAAAGATAGTGAATCTGGTCAACTTCTACCAGGTGCAAAATTTGATGTTATCGATAAAGATGGGAAAGTTGTGGAAACAATTGTTACAGATGATAAAGGTGAAGCCTTATCGAAACAACTTCCAGTTGGAAGCTATACATTAAAAGAAGTAGAAGCACCGAAAGGATATGAATTATCATCTAGTTCAGTTTCTGTTGATGTAGAGGCTAATAAAGTAGTGACTGTAGATGTGGTGAATAAAAAGATCTCCGAAAAAGTAACGGGTCAATTTGAAATCGTGAAAGTAGATGCGGAAGATAAAACGAAAGTATTATCAGATGCAGAATTCGAAGTGTATAAAGATGGTAAAAAAGTAGATACGTTACGAACAGATAAAACTGGTAAAGTAGTTTCACAGAAATTAGAACCAGGAAAGTATACATTAAAAGAAACGAAAGCACCACAAGGATATAAATTGTTAAAAGAAGAAATTGAAGTCGTTGTGGAAGCAAGCAAGTTAGTAGAAGTACAAATAGAAAATGCGAAAGAACTAGGAAGCTTACAAGTAATCAAAAAGGATGCAGAGAGTGGAACAGTTCTAGCAGGTGCAGAATTTAAATTAAAGAACGAAGCTGGTCAAGTAGTTGGAGAAGCGAAAACAACGAATAAAGAAGGTGTTGTGAAATTCGAAAACTTAGTGCCAGGAAAGTACACGTTAGAGGAAACAAAAGCGCCAGAAGGTTATAAGGCGTTAGAAGTAACAGTAGAAGTAAACGTTGTAGCGAACGAAGTAGTAAAACAAGAAGTTACGAATGAAAAAGTGAAAGAAGAAATTACAGGTCAATTAGAAATTACAAAGGTAGACGCTAATAATACAAATAAAATATTAGCAGGCGCAGTGTTTGAAATTTGGAAAGACGGAACAAAAATCGACACATTAACAACAAACAAGAGCGGTAAAGCGACTTCTAAGAAGTTAGAACCAGGAGATTACACTTTAAAAGAAATCCAAGCGCCAGAAGGATATACTTTATCTGATAAGGAAATGAAATTTACGATTTCTAATGAAAAAATTGAAGTTGTAAAGCTTCAAATTACAAATAAAAAAGATACAGAAAAAGGTCCGGAAAAACCAGGTGAAGGAACAGAAAAACCAGGTGAAGGAACAGAAAAACCAGGTGAAGGAACAGAAAAACCAGGTGAAGGAACAGAAAAACCAGGTGA
>NZ_JBFUPV010000011.1:0-35661 GCF_041360755.1 Bacillus sp. RCC_6_1 | reverse complement strand
AGGAACAGAGAAGCCAGGTGAAGGAACAGAGAAGCCGGGTGAAGGAACAGAAAAACCAGGTGAGGGAGTAGAAAAACCTAATTTACCAGAAAAAGGACAAGGTTCTTCTAATAATCAACAACTTCCAGCTACAGGACACAATACGAATTACGTTCCATTCATCGGTTTTATGCTTCTGCTACTAGGAATACGTTTAAGATTCATGGCTAAAAATGGTTAAAAGATGTATAAAAGGCATCAGAGATATATAGTCTCTGATGCCTTTTAAGTGAATACAGATAAAATGAAAATATCTATATGGAATGATAAATATGTTAAGCTTCAATTACGCTAAGCATTCTGTTTATAAATGCAGCTGCGTGTGCACGTTGTGATGGTCCTTTTGGTACGAATTGATTAAATTCATTACCTTTTACAATTCCATATCCATACACTCTTTGTACTTCTTCTTTAGCGTAAATTAAGTTTTGGTCTACGAATGGTAGTTCAACTTGTTTTGCAAAAATACCAGCGTGTTTTAGAGAACGATCAATCATAATAACAGCTTCTTCGCGTGTAATTGTAGTATTTGGATCAAATGTATTATCACCACGTCCGCGGATTATGCCTGCGCTTGCTGCACGGTTAATACCGTCTCTTAACGATGGGTGTACTTGTTCTAAGTCTGTGAAATTAGCATTTCCACTTGGTAATTGTAAAGCACGAGTAATTAGTGTAGCAAATTCAGCACGCGTTACAAGACGTTCTGGGAAGTACTTGCCGTTCCCTTCTCCTTGCATAATGCCTCTAGCTGCTAATTGACGAATATCTTGTTCATACCATCCACCTGTAATGTCATCAGTTACGGGATTTTTTTGGTTTTCCTTATAGTATGTTTCAGTTCCTTTTAAGAAAGCATCCCATTGTCCGCGTTGAATCATAAACGCAGGGCAGTTTTTTCCTGACCAAAATTGGTGTTTTTGGACCTTATCTAGAGAAATATTTAAGTCGTTCATTAAATAAGCTGCCAATTTACGGGCATTTTCTACCGCTTTTTCATAGTTTCCATCTTGATTAACGGCAATTTCAATTCCGATAGATTCATAGTTTCCAGTTTTATTTCCAGCATGCCATCCAACTTCATTTACTGGAAGATGTTGATAAATTTCTTTATCATCTACTGTGAAATGCCAAGATGCGGCGCGATCAGCTGTTCCGCGTGCTTGATTATCTAAGAATTTTGCATGATTTAGAGCATTAGCACCCTTCGCTGTATTAGCTGTTTCGTGAATCGTAATATATTTAGGTACCATCGGGTAGCCAGGGCGAATATCGTCATTTCCTTTTGGGACAATCATTTCTTTAAATGTAACGCCATAAATATTGTTTGTTTGTAGAGCTTCTGGCGATCTCAATAAACTATTTTTAGCAGTACGACTGTTTTTTAATAATGAAGCTTTTGTACCTTCAAATGTAGCAGAAGGTGCATAAATCCATTTTGTTGTTTCATTTATTTGGACTTTAAACCAATTTCCAGCTTGTTCAGTAGGAGTTATGACTTGTGGCTGTAGTTTCCCTTCTTCTTTAAATGATTGGAACGGAAGGGCATGTATGGAAGCTTCTTCTTTTACGATTAATTTTTGATTAGATAGTTTATGAATCTCTTGAACTTCTAAGCTATTATCATTGTTATCTATCCATCCAGCGCCAGTTGTCGTCGTTATGTAATAAGCATTTCCTTTTTTCTTTGTCGCCGTTACGACTTGTTCTGTAATCTCGATATTCGATTTGTTTTTTAAATCATTCGCGGTATATAATGAATGTTTTTTTGAAGTGTATAGTAGGAATTGACCAGTAACCTCGATATCTTCTTCATGAGTACTATGCTCATTAACATGCTCTTTAATACTTTTAAAAACTTGATCTTCCGTATATACTTCAGCGGATTTTTCAACACTCTCTGCAAATGAATAAGTAGGTGCAAGAACAGTTTGTAATGCAAGAGAGAGAGTTAAAACACTATAAAATTTCTTTTTCATATTTTTTTTAACACATTAGATTATGGAATCTAGTGTTAACATTCCTCCTTTTTATATTGTATTTTCACTATGTATCGATTTTAGTACTAATAAATTTTAACAAGAGAAAATGATGATGTCTATATACAGGAGCGATATTCATAAAAAGAATTATTTGAAAAAATGTAAGAGAAACAGGTAAAACCTTCTGTATTGACCTGTAAACGCCCTTCAAGTAAACTAAAGAGAGTTTGCAAATGAAAAGGTGATAATGTTGTTAATTTCAATTAAAACGTTACAAGATGATCGTTTTTTACGTCCGCTACAAAATATTGGCGGCTTATTTTTTGAAGATAGTACGATTGGATTTGAACAAGAGGAAGCGAATCTTATCGTTGATATACACATTGAGGATAATGTGAAAGCATCCGCTCGATTAACGGATGTTAGCACAGGAAATGTGTATGAAGAAACATTCTCGAAAGATTTATCTGCTTTCACAGATGAAAAAGAGCGTATGAAGCAAGTGAAACACGTTGTTTCTTATGTATATCTTTCTGTTCTTCAGCAGTTAACTGGTATTGAACAAAGCTGGGGTATTTTAACGGGAGTACGTCCGACGAAACTTCTTCATAAAATGCTTCAAAATGGTATGTCAAAAGAAGAAGCGCATCAAGAGCTTCGTGAAAGTTATTTAATTCATGAAGAGAAAATTGAACTTCTTCAGCGCATTGTTGATTGCCAATTATCAGTTGTTCCAGATTTATACCGTTTGAAAGAAGAAGTAAGTATTTATATCGGTATTCCGTTCTGCCCAACGAAATGTGCATATTGTACATTCCCGGCTTATGCGATTAATGGACGCCAAGGGTCTGTTGATTCGTTCTTGGGTGGTTTACATTATGAAGTTCGTGAAATTGGTAAGTTTTTAAAAGAAAAAGGTGTAAAAGTTACGACGATTTATTACGGCGGCGGTACACCTACAAGTATTACAGCAGAAGAGATGGATATGCTGTATGAAGAAATGTATGAAGCGTTCCCAGATGTGAAAAATGTGCGTGAAGTAACAGTTGAGGCAGGTCGCCCAGATACGATCACGCCAGCAAAGCTAGAAGTGTTAAATAAATGGAATATTGACCGTATTAGTATTAATCCGCAGTCATACCATCAAGAGACACTAAAAGCAATTGGACGTCATCATACTGTAGAAGAAACAATTGAGAAATACCATTTAGCTCGTGAAATGGGAATGAACAATATTAATATGGACTTAATTATTGGTCTTCCTGGTGAAGGGTTAGATATCTTCAAACATACGTTAGATGAAACAGAAAAGTTAATGCCAGAATCATTAACAGTTCATACGTTATCATTCAAACGTGCTTCTGAAATGACGCAAAACAAACGTAAATATAAAGTAGCAGGTCGCGAAGAAATTACAGCGATGATGCACGAAGCAGAAGAGTGGACGCAAAAGCATAATTACGTACCATATTACCTATATCGTCAAAAGAATATTTTAGGTAACTTAGAGAACGTTGGTTATGCAATGCCGACGCAAGAAAGTATTTACAACATTGTCATTATGGAAGAAGTACAATCAATTATCGGACTTGGCTGTGGTGCATCAAGTAAATTTGTTCATCCGAAGACGGGAGCAATTACTCACTTCGCAAATCCGAAAGATCCAAAATCATATAACGATGGCTTTGTGAAATATACAGAAGATAAACTGAAAATTTTAGAAGAGCTATTTGCATAAGAAGAAAGAGGTTGTTCCGAGTCGGAACAACCTCTTTTTTATCCTGCAGTAACGGGCGGTCCGATTATATCTTGTCAGTTTTTGTCGGTAAGTCGATATATTCGAAAAATCGCTGATATAATTCGAGTTGCGCTGATATATTTTGAAAATCGCTGATATATTTCAAGTTACGGTCGATATACCTGGAAAATCGCTGATATAATTTCATTTACCGTCTAGTGGTACCGTATGTAAAACTATGTCGATAATAATCAGAAAAATTAGTCAAATCATTAAAGGACAATGTCTACTTATGGACGAAATGATAGATTTATGAAAGAGAAAAGGGGGAAATTGTTGGCATGTACATGACGATAGGGAGAATTTTTGATTTATCAGTTGGTAAGTATCCGAATAAAGAGGCGTTAGTGGAACCTGAAAAGAATATTCGCTGGACGTATAAACAGTGGGATGAACAAATAAATAAAACAGCGCACGCTCTATTAGAAGACGGAGTAAGAAAGGGAGATACGGTATCTGTTTACTTATATAATTGCCGTGAATTTGTAAACGTTTACTTAGCCTGTGCGAAAATCGGAGCGATCTTTAACCCGATTAATTTCCGCTTAAAGGCGAAAGAAGTATCTTATATTCTTCAGGACGCATCCTCGAAAGTCGTTGTCTTTGAAAAAGCAGTTGAGTCAACTGTTGCTATAATTGAAAGAGATTTTCCAAATACATCTTTTTGGTCTATAGAAAACGATAAACCTTCCTATGCAAGTTCCTACCATGAAAAAGTGAATGCAGCATCTTCTGAGAAAATAAATATCGAAATTGATGAAATGGATTATTGTTCAATGCTTTATACGAGCGGTACGACAGGTCATCCGAAAGGCGTATTACATCGTCATCGCGAAATGACTGAGCATAGTATGATTTGTACGTATTTCCTTAAATATAATAGAGATAGTGTAGGGCTTGTCGTTGCGCCTTTATATCACTGTGGTGAATTAAACGCTGGAATCATACCACGCATTCAAGTTGGCGGAAAGAATGTTATTTTGCATCATTTTGATACAGAAACAGTATTACATACGATTCAAGAAGAAAAGATTACGACGTTCTTTGCAGCGCCGACAATGTGGAATATGTTGTTGCAAAAAGATTTAGCTCAGTATGATTTAACTTCGATGAAGATTGGTATATACGGCGGAGCAGCAATGGCACCGGCGTTAGTAAAAGAATGTAAAGAACGTCTTTATATTGATCTTGTTCAAATATACGGAATGACAGAAATGGGGCCAGTTGTTGCGTTTCTCGTAGAGGAGGATCAAATTACGAAAGCTGGTTCAGCAGGCACGCCATGCTTTAGCCATGAAGTTCGTATTGTGAAACCGAACGAGGATGCACCGGCAGAACCAGAGGATGTATTACCTCCTTATGAAGTGGGAGAAATTATTTTGCGCGGCCCAACTATGATGGCTGGCTATCATAATCGTGAAGAAGCGAATAAAAAATCGATGTATAAAGGATGGTATCATTCTGGTGATCTAGGCTATTTTGATAAAGACGGTTATTTATTCGTTGCTGATCGCGTTGATGATATGGTAATTAGCGGTGGCGTAAATATTTATCCTCGTGAAATTGAAGATTTCCTTCATAGTCATCCTGGTATATTAGATGTGGCGGTACTTGGTGAGCCAGACGAATTATGGGGAGAGCGTGTTGTGGCAGTTATTGTGAAGAAAGATGAAACAATAACAGAAGCTGATTTAGAAACGTATTGCAAAGAAAGTGATGAACTAGCAGATTATAAACGTCCGCGTCATTATTTATTTGTAGATGAACTCCCTCGTAATGCGAGCGGGAAGTTGCAGAAATTTGTGCTGAGGGAGTCATTGAAAGGTGCGAAAAAATAAAAAATGAAGGATACCCCATATCTATGGGGTACCCTTCATTTTTCTATATTAAACAGAAGAAACAATATCTTTGTTAATTCTCATTTCTTCTTGTTGAAGGTTAATTAGCGCATTTGAAATAAGGTGGAAAAACAAAATGGATGTAATGTCCAAAAAGAAAAGACACCTTAAGGTGCCTCTCTCCGACTTGAACCATTTCATTTCATACGAATCTATCCGTATTACCATTACCCCTTTGTTATGAGTGTAAACACATACTATAAAGCAGAATCGTCTATATACACTAGATTGTTAGTTCACAAAAGACAAGAGATTTGAGATCAATATTGAAGTGACGCCACATCCCCTATAATAATTGATATGTTACGCCTTTTAAAAGAATCTGCTTTATAGAACGTGCCCACAAGTTATATTTTACTACATGTAATATTCATTTAGTGTATTTTTTGATGAATATGTATAATTACATAAACTGTATGAAAAAAAGAGAGTATACTCTGATGTTGTGTAATAAAGATAAAGCCCGCCTACGGAATAGGGGGCTTTTCTTACTTTTTATAAATATTTATTCCAATTATATTATCAGATGAGTCTAAACGAATATAAACGTCAGCTGATAAAAGGTGTGCATTATATATTCTTTGTTTATATGTTGATATCTCGAAGCGTTTTCCATTTAATTCACATTCTAGAATAATCATATCGCCATGTTCTTTCCAATTTATTAATTTAGCAGTTGTATTCATATAAACCTCCTCTGAATCATTTTATGAAAATTAGTAGAGATAGTGTGAGAAAGGAGTTTATATAACAAAAAAAGACACCTTAAGTGTCTTCTTTGATTACTATAAAAGTCGTTGAATGAAATAGGTTTCTATTTTTATTTGCGTGAAAAGCCTTCTTCATCAAGGTATTCCGCAGCTTCTGGATAAGAGTTGAATGTACCGTCTAAGTTTACACCAGCGTACACGTTCCACATGTCATCCTCTGAAATAAGAGTAAGAATATGACCATCTTCGTTCTGCCATTCTTCTTCTTTCGCAGGTTCTACAGGTGCTACTACCTCTTCTTGTGATAGAAGGTCAATTGATTTCTCAATTACTGAACGTAACTCCTCTGCTGAAAACTCACGGATGTTAACCATGCCTTTATCATCTGTTTTATAACCTTTAATACCGCTTGCATATACAAATCCATTTCCATTTGGGTGTAAATGAAATACAACGTTCTTTTTATCTAAACGACTTTCTTCAAAGTGGAAGTTTACACGTTTTAATGATACGTTCTTTCTTTCTAGTTCTGGGAAAGATTCAATAATCGATAATTTTTCTTCAAAAGTTAGCATAGTGCCTCCAAGTATATAGTAAAAGATTTAATTTGTTCATTATAGCATAGTTGCAATTGTTTCCAAAGATAAGGGGAAAACTTTTCGTTGAATACGTTTACGTCACGAGAATGTAAAAAGTGAGCTAACGAATGTATCTTTTTAGGTGTACAATGGAACATGGACTTTATACAAAGGTGGTTTTTTTATGTTTCAAAAAATAGCAAAGGAATGTTTAGCAGGATTTACTGTTGCGATTGTTGCGTTACCACTTGCGATTGCATTTGGTATTGCCGCGACAGGAACGTCTGAGGGAGCGCTTGTTGGATTGTATGGTGCGATTTTTGCAGGTTTATTCGCAGCGTTATTTGGCGGGACACCTGGGCAAGTAACAGGGCCAACTGGACCAATTACCGTTATTGCAACAGGAGTTATTGCGACGCACGGGTTAGAGGCAAGTTTTATTGCCTTTATGATGGCAGGGTTATTTCAAATTTTATTCGGTGTATGTAAGCTCGGTTCTTACGTTCGATATATTCCGTATCCTGTCGTTTCAGGATTTATGAATGGTATTGCATTAATCATTATTTTAGGCGAAATAAAGCACGTACAAAATAGTTTTTTACTTGTTGTGTTAACGATTATTGTAATGATTGTTTCTGGCAAATGGATTAAGGCGATTCCGTCTAGTTTAGTAGCACTAGTCGGTGTGACAGCTTTGCTTCCTTTATTTTCTTCTCTACTCGAAGGACTTACAGTAAAGTTACCGATTATCGGAAATCTTTCACTAAATAAAGTAATTGAAAAGATTGGAACCATTCCAGAAGCGATGCCTACGCTTCATATTCCATCTTTAAGTGGAACAGGAATAGCAGCACTTATTTTACCAGCGCTTAGTATTGCTTTATTAGGATCGATTGACTCGTTGTTAACATCGGTCGTAATGGATAATGTGACAGGTACACGTCATAAAAGTAATAAAGAGCTCGTTGGACAAGGTATCGGTAATATGATGAGCGGATTGTTTGGCGGATTAGCAGGTGCAGGTGCGACTGTAAGGTCTATCGTGAATATAAGAAGTGGCGGTAAAACGGCACTTTCGGCATGTATGCATAGTGTTATCTTATTTATTTTTATTATGGGTCTTGGTTCGGTCGTACAATATATTCCACTTGCCGTATTATCAGGTATTTTAATTTTAACTGGTATTGGAATGTTCGATTGGGGAAGCATGAAAAAGATGCATGTCGCTCCTAAAGGTGATGTCGTTGTTATGCTCGTAACGATGATTGTAACGGTGAAGTTCGATTTAATGATTGCTGTTGCCTTCGGTATTATTCTTTCGTTCATCATATATATGGTGAAATGTAAAGAACGTAAAACTTCTATCGTAAAAGAAAAAGAAGAAACGTACACAATTCAAGGGCCGCTCTCTTTTCTATCAGTAGATCGTATTTTCTCTACTTTACAAGATGTGAAGTCACCGGTTGTTTTACGTATGAAAGATGTGCGTTATATGGATGTATCAGGAGCTATGGCATTATTAAATTTTGTTGAGCAATCAAATAAAGTAGGAGCAAGTGTAAAGCTTGAGCAAGTACATCCGAGTATTGAAAAAACAATCGCAGTAATGGCAAGCGATGAACAGAAAGAGCAATTGAAAATCTTAAGTGTTTAGATAGTAATTAGAATATCTCACAATTTTACATAAATTATAATGTAGAGTTGTGGGATGTTTTTATAATGTTTTTAGTAATATGTATCGCAGTGACAGAGAGGAAGGGCTCTTTTGGCGTAACAGAAACGCTTATAGTGTGTACATATATAATGGAAGGAATTAGAAAAATATTGTGAAGAGGCAGGCTTAAATGGGTTCGTTTTTCTATTTTGAAAAAAAAACCAAGTATTCAACCTATAATAAATTTGTTATGATAACCAATGGGATAAAATGAATCCCTATCGCTTAAAACAATATGTTTGAGAGTATATGTATAAAAGAAAAGAGAAAAAATATGAATAAAACATTTGTAAAAGGAGCAGCAATTTTAACCATTACAACTTTTTTGTCAAAATTGCTTGGTAGTTTTTTTCAAATTCCATTACAAAATATTGCAGGAGATGAAGTGCTCGGTATTTTTCGCCTTGTTTTTCCTGTATATATGATTGCTCTTACATTATCGGTAGCCGGAGTTCCACTTGCAATTTCGAAACTAATTGCAGAGTTGAACGAAAAAAATAAGCAAAAGGAAATTGCGAAATTATTTAAATCAGCGTCAATTATTGGGATAGCATTTGGCGTTTTCGGCTGTTTAGTCATTGTATTATTTTCTATTGAAATTGCGAATATGCTCGGTGGACAAGAAACTAGAATGCCGTTGCTTATTACTTCATTAGCATTACTCATTGCGCCATACATGGCGGTGTATAGAGGGTATTTTCAAGGTTTCGGTGATATGAAACCAACAGGGGTATCACAGGTCATTGAGCAATTTGTACGTGTGTTTTTTATGTTAATAATTGCTTACATACTAGTATCATGGGATAAGAGTAATGCTGTTATTACTAGTGGTGCGATGGTTGGCTCTTTTCTTGGAGTCATTAGTTCGCTTATATATTTGCGTATAAAATATAATAGAAGTCCATACTACAATAAAAGCAATTCCTATTCGCTCCGAGATTTAAGAGAAAACGGCAAAAAGATATTGCGGGTATCGATCCCAATCGCTATCGGAGCTTTATCAATGCCACTTTTAAATTTAGTAGACTCGCTTACAATACCGCATGTATTACAAGGATCATCAACAGAAATTCAAGAACAATTTGGAATATACAGTCGCGGTTTTGCATTCACGCAAATAATTGTTATTTTTGCAAGTGCAATTGTATTTCCGTTAATACCACTCTTAACTTCCGCATTGGCCAAAAGAGATATAAATTTGGCGAAAATAACAATTCAAAATACAAATCGACTAGCGCATGTTTTGACAGCACCGTTAACAATATGGTTGATGGCATTAACCGTACCGTTAAATGTCGGATTGTTCACAGACGTAAAAGGCAGTAGTATGTTAACAGTTATGATTGGCAGTTCGTATTTTACTGCGGTTATGGTATTATCAATAGGTGTTTTACAGGGCATTAACCGTTCTGCACAAGCTGCATGGATTGTTATTGGTGCGAGTTGTGTGAAAGTCATGCTAAACATGATGTTCGTGCAGAAGTTTGGCATAGATGGAGCGGCGTATAGTACACTAATTACTTACGTATTGATTTGTATTGTAAATCATTTGTATATTCGAAGCTATATTGCCTATTCTATTCATTTAAAAAGCTTTTTCGGTGTGCTAGCAATAGCATGTATTTTGGGACTAGGATTGTATGAATTATGTAATGTGATAGATGTTACAACTTCAAGAATTATGACGTTATTATTCAGTGGTATAGCATTAAGTATTACAACCATTTTGTATGGTGTATGTGCTTTGAAATTAAAATGGATATCAATAAACAAAATACCATTTTTGAAAAGATAAATATAGAAATTTAATTTTTTATTATAATTCATATGAACTGATAAAGAGGAAACTATGTAGGGTATCAAGTGTTTAGGTAAGGAATGGGTACTAGTTTATGTTAGATGAAATAAACGGTTACCTAGTTTTGGAGGAGATTTAGGGTGCGTTTAGTCTTATCAGGATATTATGGTTTTTATAATGTTGGAGACGAGGCGATTCTACAATCAATTATTGAATCGTTAAGTAAAGAGAACCCGGATATAGAACTAGTAGTACTATCAAATGATTCTAAATATACAAAGGAAATGTATGGTGTAGAATCGGTAGATCGCTGGGATATAAAAGCTGTTTATCATGCGATAAAAAACAGTGATGGAGTTATTAGCGGTGGCGGGAGCCTTCTTCAAGATCAGACAAGTACGAAGAGTATTCTATATTATACGGGTATTATGGGACTCGCTCGATTATTAAAAAAGCCGTATTATATTTATTCACAAGGAATAGGTCCAATTACAAAAGGATATAATCGTCTATTAGTAAAATGGAACTTGTCAAAAGCTTCCTATGTATCAGTTCGAGATGAGGATTCGTTTTTATATTTAAAAGAACTTGGCATAAAAAACGATATTGAAATTGTTCCAGACCCTGTTTTAACATGGAAACGGACAAAACAATCGGATTGGTTGCAAAAGCATTCGATACATGGAAAAGTAATCGCGGTTAGTGTGCGTTATTGGAATGCAAAAGAAGATTATATAAAAAAATTAGCTGCGGCACTAAAAAAATTAAAGCAAGAAGGATACCAAATTCTATTTGTTCCAATGCATGAGCCATTTGATCAAAAAGCTTCGCGTGAAGTAGTAGACTTAATGGGAGAAGAGACGTATATGCTTCCGTATAAAATGGATATCGACGAGAAAATATTCATTTTATCACAATGTTCATTACTAATTGGTATGCGTCTTCATGCACTTGTTTTTTCTGCCGTAGCCAAAACTCCAATGGTCGGGATTTCATACGATCCGAAAATTGATTCGTTTTTAAGTCAAGTGAATCAGCCAGTTATAGGGAGTGTGGATGGCGAATGGAGTGCTGAGTATTTATATGAAATTGCGAAAAAGCAATTAATGCAACAAGGAACTGTGCAGCAAGAGTTACAATTGACAATAGATGAGCTTCGGTTGCAAGGCAAACAGGCAACAAAGAAACTCATTGATCATATGGAAAAAGGCACTTTATTAAAAAAGTAAAGTGTCTTTTATTTTTGTTTTGAATTTAATGAAAATTCTAATTACAAAAACGTTTTATTTTAATTCCTATTTATTATGCTAAAATGATTGCGATTATTATATAATCAAATTTGTGATAATAAATTCGTAGATTACGAGGAGGATAACCTTGAAGACTTTTTCAAAAGGTATAACAGCAGTGGCATTAACGGGATCATTACTTTTAACTCCTATTTCAAGTTATGCGGCAAATGATGATATTACAGGACATATGTTTGAGACGAATATGCGCTCACTTATTACTAAAGGAGTTTTAATGGGGTATGGAGACAATGTATATGCGCCTGATAAATTAGTAACAAGAGCAGAGTTTGCTACATTCATAGCAAGGGCTTTAAATTTACCAAAAGCTGATTCGAATTTCGAGGATGTGCCGAAGACTTACGGTTTATATGATGGTGTAAGTAGAGCATATGGAGCGAAAATTATTAATGGTCGTACGAACGAGACATTCTCACCAAATGATGTGATTACACGTGAAGAAATGTCGATAATGGTAAAGCGAGCGTTAGACTATAAAAATATTAAAGTAGCTGTAAGTCCGCTTACCTTTACTGATAAAGATAGTATTAACTATAAAGAGCATGTGCAAGTTATGGTGGCTACTCAAATTATTAAAGGGTATCCAGAAGATAATACATTTAGACCACATTTATCAGCTACAAGAGGGATGGCTTCAGCTATGTTGGATCGCATGCTTCAGACGATTGAAAAAAACGGAAATAGCAATCCTGTAGAAACTAAGAAATATGTTGTGACAAATGTAAGAGAAAATGGAACAGAGCAAGAAATAGAGCGCTATAATACGTATAAAGAAGCGGTTACGGCTGCTCAAAATAAAGGTATGAATGCGGTAAAATACGAGAACGAATTTTTATGGATTAAAGATGGTTTTGCAAGTGCGAAAAGAATAACTGGGCAAAACATCATTAATATTTATGATGAGAATTTGTCAACAGTATATACGTATATTCAGTATGGAACAGAATTGAAAGTGTTAGAAGTTGGCGAAGATCGTGTGAAAGTCCAACTTTCTGGTTTGACAGGTTATGTGAAGAAGAATGAAATCACTTTAATTCCTACAAATGAAATGAAACAGTCGTCTTATTATGTGAAATCAGATGGATATTTATACCATAAATATTATGCATATAATACAAGTTCACCTGGATATACAGAATTTAGATATGGTGTGGCACCTTCTTTTATGAAGCCAGGACAGCAAATGTATAGTGTAGATGGAAAGACATTTGGAGACGAAACTTTCTATCAATATTTCAATTATTTATCATTACGTTCGAAAACAGATTATACAGCTGAACAACTAGATAGTTATGTGAAATCGATTAAACCAGACTCTCCATTAATTGGTTTAGGAAAGAAATTTAAAGAAGTAGAAAGCAAGTATAATGTAAATGCACTATTCTTATATTCATTAGCAATTCATGAAAGTTATTATGGAACAAGCGCTCTTGCAAAAGACAAAAATAATTTATTTGGTTTAAAAGCAACAGACGATAGTCCGTATGGTAACGGAGAAGCATTCAATTCAAAAGAAGATTGTATTGAACATGCAGCAAAATTATACATGAATGAAGGATATTTAAATCCAGGACATTGGCGTTATACAGCAACATATACAGGTGATAAAGCAGCTGGTTTAAATGCGAAATATGCATCTGATGCGAACTGGGGTAAAAAAGTAGCGGGGCATATGAACCGTTTTGATTCTTATTTAGGTAAAAAAGAATACAACAAGTACAAACTTGCACGTGTGATGAATAACGTGGAAGTGAAAAAGAATCCTAGTATATCAAATGAGCGAATGTATCGTTTAAATACAAATGTAGTTGTCACAGTTACTGGTGAAGAGATAATAAACGGAAAAGCGTGGGTTAAAGTTATTTCAGATAATCCTACTGTAACAGAAGCGTATATTGCAAAAGAAAGCTTAGAATACGTAAAACATTAATTAAATAAAAAAGAAGGTGCTACTAATATTTCGTAGCACCTTCTTTTTATTCAATTTCAAAATCAACAATGATATAAGCGAGTATAACAACGAAGAAAATACTAACGGCTGGTGCTGTTAATACGTGGCCAGACATAAAGCCAATGCCAAGTGATAGAACGAGTGTGCTCGCTAATAGCATATACTTTACTTTCATGATTTTCTTAAAGTTTGTGATCATGCGGATAAATAATTTAATACCAAAGTATAGAAGAGGTATTAAGTAAATAAGGAAACCGACAATTCCAAATGCGAAAAATAGGTCATGGAAGTCCATTTCAATTAATTTAATTTTATCTGTGTAGTTACCAGCGTAACCCATTCCGAATAGTTTTTGTGAAAGCGGTGCGTCTTTATAGTATTGTTTGTATGTTTTTAAGAATTTGTCGCGATCACTGTAAATTAAACTTTTTACTTCAGAATCTGTAAGTTCACCTTTTGCATGTTTTTTTGCATCTTCTGGATCTGCTTTAATTACTTTTCCTTCTTTTCGATCTTTCTCTTCTTGTACTGATTTTTTGTATTCGTATATTTGCATGTGAATGCCCATATTTTTTGCGATAGGAGTATGCGGTGTAAGAGCAATTAAACCTCCTAGTATAACTGCGACAACAACGGTATTTACAATATGTGTGAATCCTTTTCCTTCTTTTTTACGATTTATCATATATTCAATGAATGAGAAGAAAAGTGCTACGCCTAATGTAATAACAATTGCGCCATATCCGACTTTCGTTCCGACCATAATACTTGCATACATCGCAAGTATTGTTGGAATCCAGTAATATATTTTCGAGAAAGAAGTTGTTTTATGAATCGAATATAAGACAATGATTGGGAACATAATGGCGAAAAGAGAACTTAAATCATTTCCAGCGAAGAACCAACCTCTTGAACCGATTTTTGAGTGAGGATAGCTTGGGAAATCCGTTCCAGTTTGCATTGCGACAATCATTGTAATGCTTAAAATTAAAGTTGCATATAAGAAATATGTAATGATTTTATGGAATACATACTCTTTATTTTTTAGCTCTTTAAAGGCGATAATATATCCAAAGAGTAGCACAATTGGATATACGCTCTTTAAGATGAATTTAACTTCTTCTCCAAATGAAACTGGAGATTTAACCATCATATTATTTACAAGACCGATTGCGAGTGCGATTCCGAGTAAGCATAAATAGAGGATGTACTTTTTCGCATCTTGTTGTTTGTGATGAAGAAGTAGGTACCCTAATGCAAGAAGCATAAAGGCGAAACGGACTACAACTCCAACTGTTGCGCTCATGTGTAGTATATAGATTGAAAAAGATGTTAATAAATCTAAAATTGGTTGAAACACAATGAATAGCAATAGGAAATGTGGGAAGTAGTTATCCGTTTGTTTCAACTTATTAACCATATGTTCCTCCAGTTCTTCATTCCTTTATTACAACACCCAAAAGATGGGTATAAAGCCTTTTTTACATAGTAAGGCGAATGAATTTCAATATTTGTTTTTTTATCAAACTTAAGAATACACCATTTCATTGTAATGGTAAATAGATGAAAAGCATGGATAAACCGACTTTAATTTCTATATTTTTCAACGGAATTGTATGTTTTATACGGTAAATGTACAAATTGCGAGATTATTAGACAGAAAATTGAGAAAAAAGAAGGATTTTTCAGTGGTTTTCTATAATTATATAAGTATAATCTTTATGGAGAAAAGAGGGGTATGTAATGGAAGTAACGAGTAAAACAGAATCTGTTATTGTGAAATATGAAGGTAACGTTGCAACGGTTATGGTCAATCGCCCAGAGGTGTTAAATGCGTTAGATGAGCCGACATTAAAAGAGTTATTACAAAAGTTGAAAGAAGTAGCGGAAAGTTCTGCGCATATCGTTGTGTTATGCGGGAACGGCCGTGGTTTTTCTGCGGGTGGGGATATTAAATCGATGCTTTCAAGTAATGATGAAAGTAAGTTTGATGGCATTATGAATACCATTTCTGAAGTTGTCGTGACATTATATACGATGCCAAAGCTTGTTATTAGTGCAATTCATGGACCGACTGCAGGTCTTGGGTTAAGTATTGCGTTAACAGCTGATTATGTAATGGCGGATATATCATCTGTTATTGCAATGAACTTTATTGGAATCGCTTTAATTCCAGATGGAGGCGGTCATTTCTTCCTTCAAAAGCGTGTCGGTGAAAATATGACGAAGCAAATTATTTGGGAAGGTAAGAAGTTATCAGCGACAGAAGCGCTTGATATCGGCTTAATTGATGAAGTAATCGGCGAAGATTTCCAAACGGCTGTGAAACAAAAAATTAATGAATGGTCACAAAAACCGATTAAAGCAATGATTCAAACGAAGCAAATTTTATGTGAAGTAAATCGCTCTAATTTAGAGCAAACATTGCAATTAGAAAAGCGTGGTCAATATGCAATGAGACAAACAGCGGATCATAAAGAAGGAATTGCTGCGTTTTTAGAAAAACGTTTACCAGCATTTAAAGGGGAATAAAGTGAAGTGAGGATTTTGTCCATTCCTCACTGATTATTAGCTCGTTAATTCGGGATAAAGGGGAGAAAGTGCTAACACATTTTAGTATAATTGTGTTAGCACTTTTTTTAAGGAGTAATACATGAAGAAAATGATCGGTGTTATTACTATTATTTTGCTTACATATTCTGCTTTGCATAGTACACCATCTTTGGCAGTTCGGACTGCGTTGTTTTTTGAGGGACATCCAAGTGTTGCATTTTCTGACGGGGTGACGAAAGAAAAAGATGTGAAAAAAGAAGCGATTCCAGATGAGTATCAAACTCTATATGGTAAGGACGAAGACTTAGAGCACTATTTCTTTCCGCATGTAAGAGCACATGGATCAGGAATTGATATGTTAAGTGCGTGCGTGAAGAAAAAATGGTTTTTCTATAAAGCAGAGCTCGGATGTTATTAAATATAGGAGGATGAATGATGTCAGCATATAACAAGTTAGTAAGAGATCGTGTTCCAGAGAAGATTTTAATGTCTGGAAAAACATATACAGCACAAAAATTAACAGGTCAAGCATACATACAAGCTTTAGCGAAAATTGGAACGGAAGAAATTCGTGAATTTGCTTCTATGAAAGAACGAGAACATGCGCTAGATTCTCTTGCGGATGCGCTAGAAGTTATCATCTCATTAGCACGTGCAGAAGGTGCATCGATTGAAGATGTAGAACGCCTTCGTAAGCAAAAAGAGATAGAGCGCGGTGGATTTGAAAGAGGGATTTATTTATTAGATGTTTCAGAAGAATAGTTTTATAGGAAAAGCATAGCGTTAATGAGTAACGCTATGCTTTCTTGTTGCAATGAAGCTAATAATGAAGAAGATAGCTGTTAATATCCAGCTGATTGTAATAGAAGTAGTAGTATGAATGGCATAAGAGATTTGTAAACAAAATAATGATGCTAAAAACCAAATGAGTGCAATGTGTATATATTTTTTTGATATATTCATATTTCAGAGCTCCTTTTGTATACTAAAAAGAATTTTACTACAATTTAGAAAATTAGGCCATATAAGTAGAGGTTTTCTGGCGAATTTTGTATACTGAATAGTAGAGAAAATGAGGAGGAAACGACAATGGCACACCATACGAAAGAAACGATGGAACTAATTAAGGAGCTTGTCTCTATTCCAAGTCCATCTGGAAATACAGCAAAAATTATTAATTTCATTGAAAACTATGTCAGTGAGTGGAACGTAGAAACGAAACGTAATAATAAGGGAGCTCTTATTTTAACGGTAAAAGGGAAGAATGATGCGCAGCACCGCTTATTAACGGCACACGTTGATACGTTAGGTGCGATGGTGAAAGAAATTAAGCCTGATGGTCGCCTGAGTCTTTCTATGATTGGTGGATTTCGCTGGAACTCTGTAGAAGGGGAATATTGCGAAATTGAAACATCAAGTGGCAAGACATATACAGGAACGATTTTAATGCATCAAACATCTGTACATGTATATAAAGATGCAGGTGAAGCAAAACGCAATGAGAAAAATATTGAAGTTCGTATTGATGAGCGCGTATTTTCAGCTGATGAAGTACGCGAATTAGGAATTGAAGTAGGAGACTTCGTTTCATTTGATCCGCGCGTTCAAATTACAGAGAGTGGATACATAAAATCACGTCATTTAGATGACAAAGTAAGTGTTGCAATTTTATTAAAATTAATTAAAAGATTACAAGATGAAAACGTAACATTACCATATACGACGCATTTCTTAATTTCTAATAATGAAGAGATTGGATACGGTGGTAACTCTAACATTCCAGAAGAAACTGTTGAATACTTAGCAGTTGATATGGGAGCGTTAGGTGATGGACAAACATCTGATGAATATACAGTATCTATTTGTGCAAAAGACTCTAGCGGCCCGTATCATTATGCACTGCGCAAACATTTAGTAGAGCTTGCGAAAACGAATCATATTGAATATAAAGTAGATATTTATCCGTACTACGCATCTGATGCATCAGCTGCGATTCGCGCGGGATTTGATGTGAAACATGCGTTAATTGGAGCGGGTATTGATTCTTCTCACGCATTTGAACGTACACATGAAAGTTCTATTGCGCATACAGAAGCATTAGTGTATGCATATGTAATGTCTAATTTAATTGAAGAATAATTTCATAGATAATAGAGAGCTGATTAAAGATAGTATTTTTAATCAGCTTTTTATTTGGTGAAGCGATTAGGAGACATGTCCTAATCGCTTTTTTATCCCGCTATTTGCCGAGCAGTAAGACCACTACCTCAAAATTCAGCGAAAGCAAAGAAGTTAGATGGGGACCGGGCTGCCCGTAAAAGCCCGATTGGTGAGGGCTGATTAAAGTTTTTTATATACATTCATTATAAGTTATATATATACGATTTTTGTTATACGGCCGGAAACGTATTTACTATAGATATATAATGTTATACACTATGAAAGGAATTAATTAATAGTTAATATTTTTTAGTTAGCTTGATTAAAAAAATGAATGAATATGAAGTTTTGAGAGGAGATTTATTTTTCATGAAGTACAAAGCAATAGCCGCAGGTTTATTAGCAGCAAATTTACTAGCACATCCAATTAGTAGTTTAGCAGAAACGAAGAAATTTCCTGATGTTTCAGATAGTGCGTGGTCAAAAGACGCAATTTATTATTTAGTAGAGAGAAATGTAATTAACGGTATGCCAGATGGTAACTTTATGCCATACGGAAATTTAACACGCGCTCAGGCAGCAAAGATTATCGCAACAGCAATTGGTGCTAAAGTAGATCCAAATGCAAAGCCGTCTTATAATGATGCAAAAAATAGTTGGGCAGCTTCATTTATTGCAGCCATGGAAAAAGAGAATATTATTAAAGGGCGAGAACCAGGAGTATTTGATCCTGAAGGAAAAGTAACTCGTGCTGAAATGGCAGCTATGCTTGTAAGAGCATATAATCTGAAAAGCAAAGTAACAGGACCAGTTCCTACAAAATTTGCTGATTTAGAGAATCATTGGGGTAAAGAAGAAGTTAATATTTTAGTAGAATTAAAACTTTCTTTAGGTACAGAGGATGGCTGGAAACCGAATGATTCTATTACGCGTGAACAAGCAGCTCAACTTACTGCGCAAACAGATAAATTTAGCAAGAATAGTGATCGTCCAGTAGAAACAAAGAAAATGTACATAGATAGAAAATTCATTACATATCACGCACCATCATTAAGTTCTGGGATTAGTGCAAATCAGCATAATCCACAAATGGTTGAAATTAAAGAAGAGCGAGATGGATGGATCAAAATTGCAACAAGTAAAGGTGATAAATGGACACCTTTAGTAGAGAAAACAGAAGTTATTAAGGAAGGATTCACTACTTATGCAGAAGCTTCTTCTTCTTCAAAAGTAATGGGAACACATAACGCACAACAAGTAACTGTTATTGAAGAGAACGGCAGCTGGATTCGTATCCGCATGGGCGCTGGTTTCCAATGGGTTAATAAAAATCAATTAAATCCAGTGAAGCAAGGTAACTTCTTAGAAGGAAAAGCGATTATCATTGATCCAGGTCATGGTGGAGCAGATTCAGGTAATCCAGGTTATTATGAGAAAGAAAGTGAAACTGTATTAGATGTATCACTACGATTACAGAAGATATTTGAGAAAAAGACACCATTTACTGTGTTATTCACTCGTACAGATGATACACGTCCAGGAACAAGTGCTTCTGATTCTTTAAAGAAACGTGTAGAATTTGCTCAAAAAAATAATGGGGATATTTTTGTAAGTATCCATGGTAATGGTACGGAAAGTAAAAATGGACAAGGTACAGAAACGTTCTACTATGAATCAGCGACAGCAAGAGGAACAAATCCTAACGTATCAGAAAGTCGTTTACTAGCAGAAAAAATTCAAGAGCGTCTTGTAGATGCACTGGGAACAAAAGATCGTGGTGTGAAAAAAGGCGATTTATACGTAATTAGAGAAAATACAATGCCAGCTGTATTAGCAGAATTAGCATTTGTAGATAATAAAAGTGATGCAGATAAAATAGCTACGCCAGCGCAGAGACAAAGTGCAGCGGAAGCTATTTATCAAGGTATTTTAGATTACTATGAAGAAATGGGTAACAACGTGTCTTCTTTCCGTTAATAAATAATAAGAGATTGCCATTGGCAGTCTCTTTTATTTATTAACGTTTCTCTTTATTTCCGGCATATGATATCATTTAATTTTATATACAAAAGAAAAGTATTTGAATAATTGTAATCATAACAATTTTAAACGATAAAGGATGATAATAGATTGAGTAATCATAGTAAAACACCTGCCTGTATATATACGTATGCATTTCGTGAGGAGGAGCGTGCTTTATGTTACTTGGAAATGCGCTCGTTCTTTGGAATGGAGTCCCACGTTAATATTTTAAAAAGTGATGTCAAAATTGACCCGAGTAGAAGTGCGTTTATTAAAGAGCGAATTGAAGTTATGTATGAAGGGGACGACTTAGAAAGCATTTTAAAACAAGTGGAACAAATTGATTTGGCGGGAGCGACGTTCAAAGTCATCTTCGTTAAAATTAATGACCTTGTTGGAGAGAATAAAATTGAATATGGAGAAAGACGTCTTATTGAAAGAGACCTCGGTATGCATATTGAAGGAGAAGCGGATGTTCGTAATCCAGAGCGTGTATTCGGGATTGTTCCTCTTGGAGGACGCTGGTACTTCGGGCACTATGTAGAAAGCGAACCAGTTTGGTATCATCACATAAAAAAACCGCATAGTTATTCGACATCTCTTAGCACACGTGTTGCGAGATCAGTTGCAAATATCGCTGTACCCAATCCAGAGGGAGTACGAGCAATTGACCCGTGCTGCGGTATTGGAACAGTAGTAGTAGAATCACTTTCTATGGGGATTAACATCGTTGGTAGAGATATAAATCCACTTGTAGTTCTTGGAACGAGAAAAAACATCGCACATTTCGGATTTGAAGGAACAGTAACAAAAGGGCCGATCGAGGAAATTACTGAGAACTACGACGTTGCTATTATCGATATGCCGTACGACTTATTTACGCATGCCACACCAGAAGATCAACTATCAATTCTCTCAAGTGCACGCCGCATCGCGAAAAAAGTAGTCGTTGTCACGATGGAAACAATGGACGACATGATCCATGAAGCAGGATTCGAAATTACAGATCGCTGTATTACAAGAAAAGGATCATTTACTAGACAGATTCTTGTTTGTGAATAAGAAAGAAAGGTCACCCGTTTGGGTGACCTTTTTTGTTTGTATTGATGTGTAATTGGTTGGTGGTTTAGGTAGATGAATTAGCGAAATTTGTCGGTAAGTCGATATTGCATGTCGAATCGCCGATATCGTTACATTAGAATGTTACTGTTCTTTTAATTTCTCTTGTTGTGCAAGTAGTAAATTGCGCAAGATGTGCCCGCGGTAACTTTCTAGTTTTCGTCCTTCATGATAGCGTACGCCTAATTTTTTTAGTTCAGCTACGTACCAGCCCTTTGTTCCGTAATACATTGGATCACTTCCTTTTTGCTTTTGAACAGTATATGTTGGGGGTGGAAGTAACTTTCCAGTGAAAATAATAAGACTGGTTGTATCAAGGGGCTCCATAACATAGCCTCTGGACAGTGTATAAAAAAATAGACAGTAATGTATGCTTTTTTAAACAATGTATACAAATTTATATCCTATGCGTTGGCATGATATTTGCAATAAAAAGAGTATCAACATATAGGGGAGAGATAGAAATGAAGGTTAGTAAAGTGTACACAACAATTGATGCTCACGTAGCTGGGGAACCGCTTCGAATTATTACGGGCGGCGTGCCGGAAATAAAAGGAGACACGCAGCTAGAAAGACGTGCGTACTGCATGGAACATTTGGATCATCTTCGCGAAGTTCTTATGTATGAACCGAGAGGACATCACGGCATGTACGGTTGTATCATTACTCCGCCTGCGAGTGCTCACGCTGATTTTGGCGTATTATTTATGCACAACGAAGGATGGAGTACGATGTGTGGTCATGGCATTATTGCTGTTATTACAGTCGGAATTGAAACAGGCATGTTTGAAGTGACAGGTGAGAAACAACAGTTCATTATTGATAGCCCTGCTGGGGAAGTCATTGCGTATGCAACATATAACGGGAGCGAAGTAGAGTCCGTATCATTTGAAAATGTTCCTTCCTTTGTATACAAAAAAGACGTTCCTATTAAAATAGATAACTATGAATTTCAAGTAGATATCGCGTTTGGCGGAGCTTTTTATGCGGTAGTAGACTGTAAAGAATTTGGCTTGAAAGTCGATTTCAAAGACTTATCTGCTATTCAAGCGTGGGGCGGTAAAATTAAGCACTACATCGAGAGCAAAATGGAAGTGAAGCATCCACTTGAAGAAGGATTAAAAGGGATATACGGCGTTATTTTCTCAGATGAACCGAAAGGAGAAGACGCAACTTTACGAAATGTAACAATCTTTGCTGATGGGCAAGTAGATCGTTCTCCTTGCGGTACAGGAACTTCCGCAAGAATCGCAACTCTTTGTGGAAAAGATGCTTTACAAAAGGGAGAAATTTTCGTCCATGAATGCATTACTGACGGGAAATTCGAGGGGGAAGTATTGTCGGTAACCGCAGTAGATACATATGAAGCTGTCGTTCCAAAATTAACGGGGAATGCCTTTATTACAGGATTTCATCAGTTCGTTGTAGACCCGAGAGATGATTTGAATCGAGGATTTTTGTTAGGATAAGAGGAGGGGGTGGAAAGATATGCTAGTCATAAGCGCGAACGAACAAAGAAACTTAGTAAATATGAATGAAGTTATTGAATACGCGGCGCTTGCTTTAAAAGAATTTTCCGCAGAAAGAACGATTACACCAATAAGGGGCTCATTACCATTTGCGAACGAGCAAAATACGGCATTAATTATGCCTTCAGTAGCGGAAGGGCTTGAGGCGCTTGGAGTAAAAATAGTAACGGTAGTCCCGCAAAATAAACAGATAGGAAAGAAAACGATCAACGGGATTGTGATGCTATCAGACTTTCAAACGGGAGAACCGCTCGCACTTTTAGAAGGATCGTACTTAACGATGATCCGAACAGGCGCCTTATCAGGAGTAGCGACAAAATATTTAGCTCGTCATAACGCAAAAACTTTATGCATTATCGGCACGGGTGAACAAGCGAAAGGAATTGCTGAAGCTGTATTTGCGGTAAGAGCTATCGAAAAAGTCATTTTATACAATCGAACAGAAGAAAAGGCGTATGCATTTGCGGAGTATATACAAGAGAGATTCAACAAACCTGCATATGTTCACACCAATGCGAATGAAGCAATAAGCGAAGCAGACATCATCGTCACAACTACGAATGCATCCACACCAGTCTTTTCAGAAACACTACAAAAAGGCGTCCACGTAAACGCCGTCGGCTCATTCAGACCGAGCATGCAAGAACTACCCTCACATGCCATAGCTAAAGCAAACAAAGTAGTAGTTGAATCAAAAGAAGCAGCACTAGACGAAACAGGAGACCTTCAAGTTCCGATAAAAGAAGGTCTATTCAAAGCAAACGCCATTCACGCTGAACTTGGTCAAATTATAAGCGGAGAAAAAGCTGGGCGCGAAAATGATGAAGAGATTACTATTTTCAAATCAGTTGGTTTGGCGGTAGTGGATATTATCGTTGCGAAGTATTTGTATGAGAAAGCGGTGGAGCAAGGAGTAGGGAATAAGATTGAGTTTTGAGACTGCCTTTTGGTGGTCTTTTTTGTTGATGTGGGTGTGCTAGTATTTATAATTGAATCCTTTTAATATTATGTTGCAATGTATGAATTCTGTGCGGACATCAAATCATTCATTCAATTGGTATATGAAAAAAGTTGCCCCTCTAATTATTAGAGGGGCAACTTTTTACCATTCTCGCCATTCTTCTGTTATATCTTCCTCGGATTCTAAGCCAGCTATTCGTGCTGCTGTATCGATAAATTCATAGAGATCTTCTCTTTCCATTGTTTCAATAAAATAGTCATGTTCGTCATTTAATTCATTTATGTTAAGAACAATCTCTTTAACAACATGCATTATTTCGATTTCAGTTGGATTTTCTCCCAATTACTCTAAATTATTTATGTAAGTATCAAGAACTTTATTTGTTGCACTTATATTTTCTTCAGTGAAAAACTCTCCATCTTCATCATTCTCAATCCATTGGGTTGTTGGTTTGTTTTTTTTCAATTCATCAAATGTCATGATAACCTCCTAAATGTGTTTTTTGTCTTTAATCCCATTCTACATTTTCGGTCATATATAACAATCATTTTAGAGTTTTTTTGTAAGCTACTAGTTTTTTAACTCATTTTACGAGGTAACCTATTCGTGGTCTTCTTTTTTAATCCTCCTTATAAATATATTTTATGGCAAGAATGTATTAGTAGATTTCAAACTTTCCACATTTACAAAAAAGTTTGACTTTACATACAGGTAGTGTTAATTTAAAACTTATAAGAAAACTCGGGATTAATTCCGAGTTTTCTTATGGGTATAACTAGTTTGAGGGGGCCAAAAGATGAAACGGAAATTACTTGCATTACCATTTGTTCTAATACTACTTATTGCATTAGCTGCTTGTTCAGGGGAAAAAGATTCGAAGCAAGCGGGCACTAGTAAATCAGGGACTCCGAAAGATGGAGGAACGTTAACGATTGGCGTTAGCGATAATCCAGATACGATGAATCCGCTTTATGCGAATGATCGTGTGTCATTAACTGTGCAGCAAGCTTTATATGCACCGCTGTATCATATGGAAGACGGTAAGAAAAAGTTTGTTCTTGCTGAGAGCTTTACGCCTTCAGAGGATCAATTAACATGGACTTTAAAACTAAAGGATAATTTGAAATGGCATGACGGTAAGAAGATTACATCAGACGATATTGCATTTACATTCCAATCTATTTTAGATGAGAAGCAAAATAGTTCAAGCCGTGAAAACTTTATTTTTAAAGGAAAGCCGCTTGAGGTGAAAAAAGTGGATGAGCTAACGACTCAATTCGTCTTACCACAAGTAAGCGCATCTTTCGAAGGTGTGATGAATGATTTCTTCCCAATTCCGAAACATGTATTTGAAGGGGAAGCAGATTTAGCGAAGAGTAAGAAAAACTTACAACCTGTAGGGTCAGGTCCGTTTAAGTTTAAAGAATATAAATCAGATGAGTACGTTGCATTAGATCGATTCGATGATTATGTAGGTGGAAAAGCTAAGTTAGACTCTATCGTATACCGCGTTGTAAAAGACCGTAATACAGCAAATGTTTCACTGCAAAATGGTCAAATCAACATGAAGATGATTGAGCCGCAAGACTTTAAGAAGCTAGATAGCACTGGGAACTTCTCAATGGTGACATTCCCTGAAGGTAGATTATTCTACTTATCTTATAACATGAATACTGATCTTATGAAGAAAAAAGAAGTGCGCCAAGCAATTGCGCATGCGTTAGATAAAAAAGAAATGATTAACTCAGCATTCGTTTCGGGTGAATTTGCAGAACCAGCAAATTCAATCTTAACGCCAGACGCTATGTATTATGCGAAAGATATTAAAGACTATAAGTATGATAAAAAAGAAGCGAAAGATTTATTAGCAAAAGCTGGCGTGAAAGATAAAGAAAAAGTACGCGTGATGTATGTAACGAATAATAAAATCATGGAAAGCTTAGCACTTTATACACAACAAAAATTAAAAGAAGTTGGCTTAGAAGTTGAACTAAATGCATTAGATGCTAGTGCAGCAAGTGAAAAAGGCTTAGATAAAGAGAATAAAGAATATGACATTACATTTGGTGGTTACATAATGGGACCTGAGCCAGATTCATATAAGAGCTTATTCTTAAGTAATGCTGAATACAATTATGCACGATATAAAAACGCTGATTTCGATAAGTTATGGGAAGAAGCTGCAGTTGAAACAGATAAAACAAAACGTGCAGAGCTATACCATAAAATTCAAGAAACAGCTAGAGAAGATGTACCTTATCTACCAATCGCATATCCGAAAGCAGTTATTGCAGTAGATAAAAAGTTTGATGGATTAAAAGAAGCAAAAGCAATTCCTGTCACAATGTTTGAAGATCTATCTAAGATTTATGAAGTGAAATAAGAAACAATAAAGAAGCTGGTGGAAATCAGCTTCTTTAGCTTGAGGGGGGAAGTTTGTGTATAAAGTAATTGCGAAGAGGCTTTTAAATGCAATTCCGCTTTTATTTGTTATTTCTATTATTTCTTTTCTATTAATAAAGCTAGCGCCGGGGGATCCTGTTCGAAACTTTGTAACGCCAAATATGAGTCCAATTGATGTGGAGCGTATTCGCAAAAGTTTAGGACTAGATCAACCAATTTACGTGCAGTATTTTTTATGGTTAAAAAACATTTTAACAGGGAACTTTGGTTACTCACTTCAAAATCATCGTCCTGTTTTAGATCTTATCGCAGAAAGATTACCCGCAACAATTGGGTTAATGGGATCATCTTTACTCGTCTCATTCGTAATCGCAATACCACTTGGACTATTTACAGGTGTGAAAAAGAATTCATTCTTTGACCGCATTGTAAACTTTATTTCATACGTTGGTATTTCTATGCCGGTTTTCTGGTTTGCACTACTATTAGTCTACTTATTCTCTTTAAAATTGGACCTACTTCCGAGTATGGGTATGCGCACCGTAGGTAAAGATTCTGTTTGGGATATTGTGCAACACGGCATTTTACCTTGCATGGTGCTAGCGTTCCAAAACGTATCTGTTTATATGAGATATATTCGTTCAAGTACGATTCAGCAATTAGAAGAAGAATATGTACAAATTCAATATGCGTACGGCGCTTCAAAGAAAACGGTGTTATTTAATCACGTACTTCGAAATGTATTAATACCGATCATTACAATTTTCGGATTATCGATTCCAAGTTTAGTAGGCGGAGCATTTATTACGGAAACAGTATTTTCATGGCCGGGTCTTGGTTCACTTGGGGTAAATGCTATTTTTAGATTTGATTATCCGATTATCATGGCAATTACATTACTATCATCATTCATGTTAATTCTCGGTAACTTAATTGCTGATATTTTATATGGCGTAGTAGATCCGCGCATTCGAATGAGGGGGTGATTTGGAATGAATAATAGGAGATTTCAAACGATAAAACATAGCTTTACGAAAAATAAGTTTGTACTAATAGGAGTTATTATACTTGCGGTTTTAACAATTGCATCGATATTCGCATTCGTATCACCGTACGATCCTAGTAAAATGTCGATTCCAGATCGTTTACAAGAACCGAGTATGAGTCATCCTTTCGGCACGGATGATTACGGAAGGGATTACTTAACGAGGGCATTATATGGCGGAAGAGTTTCACTTGCGGTCGGTTTCCTTGCGATGGTTGTTTCTATTACAATCGGTACCGCAGTTGGAACAATTAGCGGATATTTTGGCGGAAAGTTAGACAACTTCTTAATGAGGGGTGTTGAAGTACTTATGTCAATTCCATCATTCTTTTTAATGCTACTATTAAATGCGTATTTAAAACCAGGAATTACGACGTTAGTTCTTATTATCGGATTACTAACATGGATGGACACCGCCCGTATTGTAAGGGCAGAAACGTTATCTGTAAAAGAGCGTGAGTACGTTTTATACGCAAAAGTATCAGGACAGAAATCACTCACAATTATTGTAAGACATATCATTCCTAACATTTTATCAACCATTATTATCGCTGCGACATTAACAATTGCGACATCGATTTTAATGGAATCATCACTTAGCTTTTTAGGTTTAGGTATTAGAGAGCCAGATTCTTCTTGGGGTAGCATGCTAAACAATGCGCAAGGATATATTGGCGAAGCTTGGTATTTAACACTCTTCCCAGGATTCCTTATCCTTTTAACGGTACTTAGTTTTAACGTAATTGGTGAAGCATTGAAGAAAGCTTTCGCGCCAAAAGGAGCTGGAAATGAAAACTAAAGTGTTACGTGAAAGGAGTGAGAAGCGTGTCTGAAAAACTATTAGAAGTGAAAAATTTAAAGACTTCTTTTTTCATAGAAAGCGGAGAAGTAGAAGCAGTTCGCGGCGTTACATTTCGTTTAAATAAAGGAGAAGTAGTTGGTATCGTTGGGGAATCTGGAAGCGGAAAGAGTGTAATGGCGAAGTCCGTTATGTCTCTCGTTACGTCACCAGGAAAAGTGAAAGAAGGGGAAATCCTTTTTCATAATGAAAACATACTTTCTAAATCTGAAAAAGAATTGCGTTCTATTAGAGGAAATCAAATTTCACTTATCTCTCAAGATCCAATGTCAGCGCTAAATCCGGTCGTGAAAATTGGGAAACAAATGATGGAAGTAATTATACGTCATCAAAAAGTGAAAAAGAAAGAAGCAGAGCAAATCGCGGTCAACTTGTTAAAACAAGTCGGTCTTTCTTCACCAGAAGAAAGGGTGAAACAATATCCGCATGAACTAAGCGGAGGTATGAAGCAGCGGGTTATGATCGCAATGGCGATGTCTTGTAACCCTGACCTTCTCATTGCGGACGAACCGACGACAGCACTTGATGTAACGATACAAGCACAAATACTAGATTTAATGAAAAACTTAAAAAACGAAACGAACATGGCGTTACTTCTTATTACGCATGACTTAGGAATAGTCGCACAAAACTGTACACGCGTTATCGTTATGTATGGCGGACTTATTATGGAAGAAGGACCTGTACTTGATATTTTCCAATCGCCGAATCATCCATATACGAAAGGGTTATTAAACTCTCTGCCGAAAATATCGAACGGCGTAAAAGAGAGACTCGCGCCAATTCAAGGTGTAACGCCAAACTTATTAAACCCGCCACAAGGTTGCCCATTCGCAGAGCGTTGCCCGCATGCGATGGACATTTGTGAAAAAGAACGTCCGCCATATTTTGAAATTGGAAACGAAAGACGTTCCATGTGCTGGCTAAACGATAAGACAGTAGGTGAATCACATGCATGAAGAAAACTTAATTGAAATTCGGAACTTAAAAAAATACTTTCCTATTAAAAAGGGACTATTCGGCAGAAAAACGGAGCAATTAAAAGCAGTCGATGACTTAAGTTTCACAATTAAAAAGGGTGAAACATTCGGATTAGTAGGAGAATCTGGCTGCGGAAAGTCAACGACAGGAAGAAGCATCATTCGTTTACACGATGTCACTTCAGGTAACGTTTTATTCGACGGAAAAGACATCGCAAGTTTAAAGGAAAGTGAACTAAAAGAATATCGAAAACGAATGCAAATCATTTTCCAAGATCCATACGCATCATTAAACCCAGCAATGAACGTATTCCAAATTATTAGCGAGCCAATGAACATTCACGGCTCTTACGAAAAAGAAGAACAAAAAGAAATCATATTAGACCTGCTAAAAAAGGTAGGTTTAAAAGAAGAACACTTATATCGCTACCCGCACGAATTTAGCGGAGGCCAAAGACAGCGTATCAGCATCGCGCGCGCACTATCTGTAAAACCAGATTTCATCCTATGTGACGAACCAATCTCAGCACTAGATGTCTCAGTCCAAGCACAAGTCGTAAACATGCTGCAAGACATCCAAGAAGAAACAGGCGTCACATACTTATTCATCGCACATGACCTATCTATGGTAAGACACATATCAGATAGAATCGGAGTCATGTACTTAGGAAACATAGTAGAAATTGCCGACAGCGAAGACCTATACACAAAACCGGCACATCCATACACACAAGCACTACTCTCATCTATGCCAGAACCAGATCCAACAAACACTGGCAAAGAACGGATCCTCCTAGAGGGAGAAGTACCAAGCCCACTCAACTCACCGTCCGGCTGCAAATTCAGAACGCGCTGCAAATTTGCTACTGAAAAATGTGCACAAGAAGTACCGAAGATGGTTGAGATTGCGAAGGGGCATGAGGTGGCTTGTCATTTGTTTTAGAGTGGGGGAAGCATCGGGGGGACCTGGTGCTTTTTTCTTTGCAGGGGTATTACGATTTACAAACGCTTAAAGCTGAAAAAGGAAATGTGGAAATTCCTTATGAGGCAGCAGTTGAAGAAGGTACGATTTTATTGCAAGTCACAAAAGATGATAAGGTCATTTATGAAGAAGAAGTCACTTCTCAAAAAGAAGGTTTGATTTCTTTTGAAGCGCCAAAACCCAGGTCATATGATTTAATTGTACGCGTGAAGGGTGAAGAAGAGAAAGCGAAAGGGATTCAAATACATACGAAGCTATGAAAAAACGGCAAGCGGAGTATACTCGCTTGCCGTTTCCATTTCCAGTTGGTTCTGGCATAACAAATGCTCATCAATTTTAAAAAGTAAACGTAAAGTAATTCTAAAATATACAATATTTCACTTTCGGCGATGTAATCTCTAATAAAAGATTCAATAAATTTCATAATATAAATAATTAATTCTAATCATTAAAAATCCTACTTTTTCTTACTTTAATTGTTTCTAAAATATAAAGAAGAATACCTAAACCAAATATTTTTTCAGCATTAGAAATATTATTACCTAATTTAATAATCGGTACATTTAAGCCAAATCTTTCACTCCATTCTAAAGGCATATATCCCCTCTTGCAGTTTATTAATATACGATCATCCATTGTACGAAAAGACGTTTCGAAAAAATCAAATTCCACTTCTATCTCAGAAATTTTTATCTCTTTTTCATTCATCAAAGAACCACGTACCATTCCAAATCCTTGTATCATATTTTCTTTAAACATACCTACACAATTATAATTCGAATCATAAATAGCCCAATCATAATTTTCAACTTCACTATGAAAATATGCAAGAATTTCTCCATCACTTGCTTCTAATCCAAAAACTTTTTTGTTTTTTACAATAGGTAATGTTGAAGAAATCATCTTTGTTCCTGCTACATATCTTCCATCAGGAGTATATAAGCCTAAATGTTTATTATTGCTGGGTAATTCTAACAAAACATAAGTACCAATATCCCAAAATGTTAAATCATTTTTAACTATATTTTTTTCTAGTAAATTTCCTTTTCTTAATTGCCAAAATCCAATACTAAAAAATACAAGAGAAGCTATAATAATTAAGATTACTGGTCCCCAATTAATATTACCCCAAGTATTATACATACCAATTAATCCATAAAGAAAAAGCCCAGTTCCAATTAAACACTTCAACTTCCCCTTTTTTTATAATACTCAAACAATTCCACGCAAACACCTCTATCAGTTGGTCTTAATATTTCAATTATCCTTCAAATGGGGGGCACATTACCGAAAGTAAAAAATTGTATGCTAAGGGTGTAAAAACCTATTATAGCAGGTTTTATAGACGTTATATTTACCTTTATAATAAAAGAAGATGTGGAGTAACTTGATTATTCTTAATCATTCGACAAGATGCAACAATTTAAGATCTTGTTTTTTGCTATGATAAGTAAGGAATTTACATATCGTGTTATTGGGGGATAAAAGAGATGTTGAAAAAATTTACTACATGTATTTTAGGTGGCGCTTTAGTATTCAATTTATCTGGTTGCGGCAATACATCCGACAAAACTTCTTCAGAATCTAAAGAAACCAATTCTAAACAAGAAGAAAAGAAAGTGGAAACAACTGATGAGGCGAAAACGAAAGAGAATACAAAGCAGAAAAATACAGAACAAACAAAAGAGAAATCAAAAATAAAAGAAAAAGAGTATGCTGTAAACAAGGATTTTCATACACCTAAATTTGATGTAACTGTAAAAAGAGTTGTAGAAAGAGATAAGGTTGGTAAAGAAAGTATAGGATTCCAAAAGCCTGAAGATGGACATGTCTTTATTGTTGTAGAAGCAGAAGGGAAAAATATCACAAACGAACCGATGAAATTAGCCGTTTTACCATCAGTGGATTTAGTGGATGAAAATGATAATGCTTACCAAAGTGATGTGTTGGCAGCTAGTAGTTATGCGGTTGAAAAAGCCGAGACCTCTACTATTACTAAGGGATTAAAACCAGGGGAGGTAATGAGAGAAAGTAAAGTTTACGTGATTAATAAAGAAAAATTTGATACAGGAAAGTGGTATGTAGTTGTTAACCATGAGTATAAGGAACAAATTAAATAGTGTTTATTTATGAAGAGGAGATGGCTCCTCTTTTTTTTTACAAGTTAACACAGAATTTCGTTATAATGTAGAAATTTAATGTTTTCGAAAAAAAGAATTGACTTCTATATTAGTTGTAACTAAAATAGTTACATAAAGATGTAATTAATTTAGTTACAACTAATATCTGCTAAAAATATGATTTATATATTTAATTAAGGATGGTGGTCCATACGTTGCCACCCGGTGTAGAAAGTTACTAACACATTCAAATCAATGCATATTCCAAGCTTTAGTATTTTCTGTTACGGGGCAATAAGGTGCAATGTTATCTTTTGTTAAAAACCTTGGTGGATCTTTCTTTGGAAATATTAGTTTTGGGGAAATATAGTAAGGTATCTAAAAAAGAACAAGGTATAAAAAGATGTACCTATATAAACCAAAAATTTAGTTGAGCTGGATAATAAAAAAAGGTAGGAGATTTAAATGGAGACGAAACAAGATAATCTTATTTACGTATGGGATGCATATTGTGGATGGTGCTATGGTTTTTCAGAAAGTATTAAAGGATTTTACAAAAACCACACTGAAGTACCATTAACGGTTTTATGTGGAGGGTTATTTTTAGATAATTTACCAATGAAAAACTTCTCATATATAGAAGAAGGAAATAAAAGAATTAATCAACTTACAGGTGCTGAATTTGGTCCTTCATATCAAAAATTGGTGGAGGAAGGGACTTTTAAAATGAATTCGAAAGATGCTGCAATTGGCTTTTCAGCTTTACGCTCATTAGCGCCAGACCGTTTATTAGAATTCACTTCGGCTATGCAAAAAGCGTTTTATTATGAGGGCCAAAGTCTGAGTGATCCTGAAACATATCGCAAGATTGCAATCGAGCATGGTTTGGACCCTGAACAAGTATTAGAACGTTTAAACGCTCAAGAAACAATAATAGATGTCCAAAATGATTTCAATAAAGTTCGACAGCTTGGTGTTAATAGCTATCCTTCATTACTTTTACAAAAGGATAATCAAATTATTCCTATTGGTGGTGGCGTAATGACACCGGATAAAATTGAAGCGCGTTTTAAAAATTTATATTAAGAAAATTTAGGATACAGTAGCAAACATGTTATCTTAGACCACCTGACGTTGATCTCCGGAATATTCGCTAGTACTATTACACTTTCAGATAAATGGGAGTGGGAGATTTTATCGGAACAAGATAAAAATATGATAATTAGTTAATAACTTTAACAAAAGGAGAATAACATACTATGTTTAAAACAATCGATACAAATCAAAAAGATGTGAAATTAACGGTGTTTAGTTCGGACGAAAAAAGCTTTATGGTCACAGCAACATTAGTTGAGAAAGCAGGACATGCATTTTTAATAAACTCAAAATTTACGCAATCTGATTCGAAAGAAATTGTAGAGTATTTGAAAAAAAACAACTTATCTCTAGATAAAATCTTTATTATTCATGGGGATCCAGACTACTACTTTGGATTAGAGAGCATTAAAGCCGTTTACCCAGAAGCTATAGCGTATGCAACAGAGTCTACTGTTGAACATATCGTTCATTCTGTCTTAGGAAAATTAAAAGTTTGGAAAGACGCCCTTGGAGAAAATGCACCAAGTAACGTGGTATTACCTCAAGTGTTTAAAGAAAAAGCGATTGATTTTCAGGGGTTAACATTTGAACTAGTAGGCTTAGATCATTACAGAACTAGCCTATTTAATAAAGAACTAAAAGTATTAATTGGTGGTATTGATGTATTTAACGAAATACATGTATTCTTAGCGGATACTAACTCAAAAGCGGCTATGGAGGCATGGATTGAGAACTTGAAAGTATTACAAGCATTACATGCTGACATAATTGTGCCTAGCCATGGATCAATCGAAAAATCCCTAAATAATCAAGCACTTACTGCGACAATGGATTATCTAAGAACGGCGGTTCAAGCTTCTGAGGAAAGTGGAACTTCAAAAGATTTTGTGGCAAAACTTGAAGCAGCATATCCAGGCTATGCAAATAAAGGTGTATTAGAATTAAGTGCAAAAGTTGTAACAAAAGAAATGCCTTGGGGTTAATGATATGAATAAATATCAAAAACTATTACATGAAACGTATGTGTTAACTGGCGAAGGGAAATTGGATACGTTCAAAACGTATTTAAGTGAAAATGTATCTTGGACAGAAGCTGCTGGGTTTCCATATGCAGGTACTTATATAAGTCCAGATGAAGTAGTGAAAAACGTACATGAACGTCTTGGCACGGAATGGGATGACTATAGTGCTAAAGATGAAATTTATACTTTTAATAACGATACTGTTATCGTGTATGGAAAATATAGTGGAACATATAAAGCTACAGGGAAGTCATTTGTAGCAGATTTTTGTCATCTTTATAAGTTTGATGAGAACGATAAGGTTAAGAAGTTTATTCAAATTGTGGACAGTGCAACTGTTAATGAGGTATTAAGTTAGAGTTAATCGTTTCTAATATGCCTTGTATAGGGGGAGGTTAGGATAAATGAAATTCCTAACATTACCCCTGACATTACATTTTGGGGAAGGTTTCTCCTTCTTCAAGCTTTTTATAGAAGAAAACTTATTTAAGTAGAAGAGGTAGGTATATATGAAATTAGAGAAAAGTTTAATAGTAATAATTATTTCTGTGTTTATTTTAGGAATTGTATCGACTTTGATATTTCAAGCTTCCACCGGTAATAACAAAGGGAACTCAATAAAGAGCGAAAATGTCGCTTCTGTATCAAAAGAAGTAAAAGAAAATGAAAAGAATAAAAAGATGGTAGTTGATTTCTATAATGAAGTTTTTAACAAACATAATATCGATATTATCCCTAAATATGTTAGTGAAGATTATAAGCAACATAATCCTTTTGTTGCTGATGGACGAAAAGCCTTCATGGATTTCTTTAAGGAGGATTTTGTTAAAAATCCTAATTCCTCTGCAGAGATTAAACGTGTAGTAGCTGAAGGGGATACAGTTGCTCTTCATGTACACTCTCGTACTAATTCTCAAGATAAGGGAGTTGCTATAGTGGATATATTTCGTATCAAGGATGGAAAGATTGTCGAACACTGGGATGTAATTCAAGAGATTCCAAGTGAAGCAGCTAATGATAATACGATGTT
>NZ_JBFUPV010000010.1:138982-173363 GCF_041360755.1 Bacillus sp. RCC_6_1 | reverse complement strand
TGTCCCCTGTGCAATACAGAGTTCAATCCTTAGTAGCTGCTTAATATATTTGTCTAATTTTTTGGGTTCAGTTCATAATGGTGGTCTTGTTTATATTGGTGAGCTTGTACTAGGATGATAGAATAGATTTAACTGTATGACGTAGGGTGGGTGCTGTCCTTTCTCTTTTTTATGTAGAGGGAAAGTAGGTGACTCCTATGATGGAATATTTACTGTCTTTGCTACAGAATTTATTGAAAGTATTTCTGGGAATTATTGTTATTGGTTATGGAAACAAGCTAGTGAATAATATTAGCAAAACGCAAAAGAACCTCCCTACGCCGTCGGAAGCAAAAGGGAAGTTCTAGAAAAAGAAAATAAATTTATTTAGTAACTACCCGCCTTACGGCAACAGTTACCAGAAGAGATGTATCAAGCATCTCTTCTTTTATTATATACCCAAGGTATTACTGTAATACTACTGTAGTAATAATTATATCAAACGAAGATAAAGTAATCTAGCAACTTGACCACGTGTAATACTATCCACCAAAATCATATGTACCATTTTCCATAACCAGCTACTTTACTTTCCCTTTTTATATCTATGTTTTCTTTATATAACCAAATGGTCAATAAGAATATCTTTAAAGATTGTATCTGTCCGTAGATTTGCTAAAGATATTAAAGTTGTTGCTGCAAATACTGCACCTAAAAGTTGTTTCATTTTCTCACTATTTCCCCTTCTTACCCTAATTATTTTTGCGAATAAAAATATCCTTTATTTCCTAACACAAATCACTTATATATATTAATTTATATATTAATAATAAACAAATTAATTCCTCCCAGAATGCTGTAGACTCACTAAAAAACTCTTCTTGCCTATAGAAGAGTTTTTACTACGACTTCACTGTTAAATAGCATTTTCCTTTATTTTAAGTAAATGTCTGCTGTATTCTTTTTAAACTAGCCGAGATATTGTTTTAGTATTTCTAGCCCTATTTTCAACTCTTCTAATGAGTTTGTAGAGGATAGAGCAACTCGTAAATACTGATTAGGCATGGTTTGTGCGGTAATAAAGCGCTCGGAATGAAAAACCCGAATGCCGTGCCTCTCCAAATCTGTTTCTAATTGAAATGCATCATAATGATTTTGAATAGGTAGCCAACGGTAAAAACTAAAAGGATGCCCGACAGGATTGTTGGAAGAAAAATATCCTGAATAAATTTCGTTTGCAGACTCCGCTAAAAATTTCTTCTGCTTAACAATTTCATGAGCTTTTCCTGATAACACTAGCTCTGTTATAACCTCTACGTCTAAGGAAGATGTTTTAACATTGACATTAAATATAGCCTTTAAAATATCCTTACGTAAGGCATCTCCGAATACCATATAAGCAACCCTTAATCCTGAACAAATGCACTTAGAAGTTCCACTAATATAAACACTTTGTTCTGGAAGTAAATTAAACATTGGTTGCTCATAATCAGAAATAACCCCTGCTGTCAAAAATGCATGAATATCATCCTCAATCAAAATTATTTGATGCTTTCGAATGATTGCTGCTAACTCTTTTTTTCGAAAATCTGAAATCATAATCGTAGTAGGATTAGAGCAAGAAGGCATTAAAAAAATACCATGAATATCTAATTGACTACATTGCTTATCGAGTTCACTTGGGAGCATTCCAAATTCATCCCCTTGAATGGGTACTAATTGAATATGTAGCATTTTTGCCAATTCGATAAAATTTGAATAGGTGTATACATCAGTTGCAATTCGGTTTCCAGGTTTAAACAACGCTGTCAATGTAATTGCTAAAGCATTTTGTGCCCCCGAAACTATTGCTATATGGTCCTGATCCACATTAATGCCGAAAGACTTCATCCAATTGAGACCTGCCGTTTTTTGGTGCGGAAGACCAGTTGGATCATTGTAATTTAATAGTTGCTCTAAATACTTTTTATCTACGACCTTTTGAATAGTCTCTGCGACAATACTATTAGTTTGCTCAAATGATGCTACTAATCCAAGATCAATACAGTTTCTGATTTCCTCTGTAGAAATAGTAATGGAACGAGTTGCATTAGGAGCTACAAAAGTTCCACTCCCTGTGATTGCATAAATTAGGCCTTTAACTTCACATAGTTTGTAAGCTCGGGTAATTGTTGTAAAGTTTAAATCTAAAAAATCTGCTAATTCTCGTTGTGGAGGCAATTTTGTTCCTGGAGCTAAAAAACCATTTACAATATCATGTTCAAGTAGTGCTGCAATAGAGGAATAAAACGGACGCTTTAATAGTTCCTTATTAGGTTTCCAAGACATAGAGTAATTTTCAAATGAATTTACTGGCATGCTTCACCTCTACGATTAAATTTTTATAGGGTAAATTTTAATAGTTAAAATTAAGATTTATAAACTTTGAAAAGTATTACAAGGATAAAAACTCAGCATTATTTTAAAGTTAGAATAACACACTTCCGCTAAAGAAAATTGTAATCCATACAATTTTCTTATTCATTGTATGGATTTTATGTGTTAAATTTGTATGCAATAAAGCTCTTGATTAAGGATGTGAATAATATGAAAAATAGAAATCAAATAAGAATCGCATTCCGTGCAGCTTTTCCTTATACAATACCTATTTTTGCTGGTTTTGTATTTTTAGGAATTGCTTATGGAATCTACATGAACTCTCTGGGTTTCAGTGCAATATATCCAATTCTAATGAGTTTAATCATATTCGCAGGATCAATGGAATTTATTGCAGCTAATTTATTACTGGTTGCTTTTAATCCAATTCATGCACTTTTTCTTACTTTAATGGTGAATGCACGGCATTTATTTTATGGTATTTCTATGCTAGAGAAGTATAAAGGAATTGGAAAGAAAAAGTTTTATCTTATTTTTGGACTATGTGATGAATCTTTTTCTATTAATTCTACTGTTGATATTCCAAAAGATGTTGATAAGGGTTGGTTTATGTTCTTCGTGACACTGCTTAATCATTTGTATTGGGGTATAGGAGCAGCAATTGGTGGTATTTTTGGTTCCTTTGTACACTTCAATACAAAAGGACTAGATTTCGTTATGACAGCACTTTTCGTTGTGATTTTTGTTGAACAGTGGATGAGGGAGAAAAAGCATTATAGCGCTCTTGTAGGACTGGGATTATCGATATTTAGCCTAATTATTTTTGGTGGAAACAATTTCATCATTCCTGCAATGATTATGATTTTATTAGTACTTACTATCCTAAAAAAACCAATAGAGAACGTAGAGGAGGTTTCCGTGTGACAATGAGTTTACTGCAACAAGTTATAACAGTTGGTATAGTGGTTTTAGGCACAATGATTACAAGGTTCCTTCCCTTCTTAGTGTTCCCATCAGATAAACCTACTCCGCAATATGTCCAGTATCTCGGTAAGGTACTACCTTCAGCTGTCATAAGTCTTTTAGTTATTTACTGTTTTAAGGATCTAAACTTATTATCCGGCAATCATGGTGCTCCAGAATTAATTTCAGTAGGAGTAGTAATAATCCTTCACATATGGAAGAGACAAATGCTTCTCTCCATAGCAGGTGGAACAATTATCTACATGCTGTTAGTACAATTGTTTTTTAATTAAATTTAAAGTGACAAGTAATTGATCCTATCATCCTTCTATTTTAGAAATAGGATCATTATATTCAATAAACTAAAGAATAAGCAATGAATGCATTAGCATGCGCAATTCTTTTCGATAATACAGTGAGCTTCGAGAAAGATTACTATTAGACTAGTTACAACGCACCAGTGGGCTAAATCTAATTATCAATGTTGTCTCTACTTCTGTAATATTTTGTATTTAACTCCAGCTACAAAAAATATGAAGAAGGTTGGCAAATATCTTACCTCTTAGTTCAGAGCATATTAATTTCCCTAGATGAATACAACTTTATTTTTAGGAATTCTCCTTCGTTTTGTCCTTTAAGGGAATCAGAACCTTAGCTCTTTCCAAATTCTCTTAGCGTACGAAATTTGCGTTTTGATGGCGCTACCCTATCGCTATCAAGCTAACAAGACAAAATACCCTCTAAAATGAAAAAGGCGTTATTCTTTCTGAAAAATCATAGGAAAGAATAACGTCTTTATATTAATATTGCAACCCGTATCTAAAACCGCAATAGCTATGTCCTTTCCTTTCTCCTTTTTCTCCCATACTAACGGAGAAAACTCATCTCTTAGCCTTAGGAACTACAGGGATAGCAAAATCAATCAAAATCCACGAGGTTTCCGTACTTAGAAATCTCCCACTTAACGACCTTACAGCCTATAGAAATTGAAAGTAGCTTAATTCTCTAACATGGATTGCGGAACAACTTTTTTTCCCACTACTTTAAATTCAATTTCCCCTTTTTCTCCATATATTAGTTCTATAATTGGAATAGTTACCATTAATTTCCCCTTCTTTTTTCTTTCTGTCTCTAAATCAATTATTTTCATGTCACAATCCCCTTTATTTATTATAAACAAGGAGAAAGCACTCATTTGAGTGCTTTCTCCTTGTTTATAAGTGGACCTTGTAGGACTCGAACCTACGACCGAACGGTTATGAGCCGTTTGCTCTAACCAGCTGAGCTAAAGGTCCAAAGCGTAAAATTTACTTCATAAGACGTTTTCATATATATCATTTTACCATATAATGTATCAATCCACTTTACTTTTTATTTAATATGCATATTTACATCGTGTTAATAATGTTTATATTCTGCAATCCTAACCTTTTGTAATTAGTACTATCTTTTAATACCTTTATAGAGGCCTGATTAACAGTAAAAAATTCATATATCAATCATATTAAAAATGATATAGTTACAACATTGAATTGTTTATATTTTCAAATGCTTTTATGCCATATTTCTTTATATCAGAAATTGTAACTAAATTATATGCCTGTTTCATTGTATTAAAGCAATTATCTATCTCTTCTTTTTCCATAATAGGTTTACCGGGATCATTATCTTCTAATTCTAGATGCGCAACTTCCCATGGTAAGTCAAATAGAATCATTTTTTCTAAACTCTTCCCACTATAACAACCTAAAGTATTGATTACACAGTCTAATATTTCCTTTTCTATTTGAGTTAATTGATTTGTACTATCATAATTAACTTCAAGATTGTCGTACTGATATACTTTATATTTATTAAAAATAACTCGATATACCGGGCCATGACTTCCTACTTCACAATCATCTTCAAATAAATATGTCCCAGTAAGCACCTTACAAAATCCTTGCGCATAGTATAACAGCTTTTGAAGAGCTAAAGGAGTAATATCATCATTTTTATATAGCAAATAGTTAGCAACTTCCTCGATTTTCGTAGTCTGCGTAGAAGGAATATCATCATTTTCCTGTAGCTTTGCGATTGCTTCTTTAGAGACTCTATATGCTTTTTGAGTAATTAAATCTTTATTTCTTTCCAAAATATCTAGCATAAAAGATTGATCTCTACCTAATCTTTTCAATATATCCGAGTACTGCTTCGTCGGAATATCTCCATTTACATACCTTGTCAGGGTAACCTCTCCCCAACCTAAAAGTAAAGACAATGGACGTTTTCCAATCTTATATTTTTCTAAAACCTCTCTTATTTCAGAAATAGTAACTAACTGTTCCTGTTGTCTATAGGCATGATCTAATTGTTCTAAATTATAATCATGAATGTTAGGAACAAATATTTCAGATTTACACTCCTCACAATTTGCTTCTTTACCTACATAATGATATTGCTTCCCTCTAATGACTGTCACTTTTGAAACATCTTTAGTAGAATACTTTACCATATCTCGACAAAACTCACATAAAACCAACATAAAAATCCTCCCTCATTCTAAAACCATTAGTCACTTATCTTTACCTAAAAAGATAAGTGACTGGTTTATTCCTTTTATGAAAAGAAACAACAATCATGTATTTGTTCCTGTCCTTATTTTCAATTAGATTCATCTTAATATATATGTCTACCGACTTCTTTTGTCCCCAATTATCTAACTCATATTGTGGACAAAAGATATACAATTTTTCATGAGCAAAATTTGGATTTTTATTATCAACTGCATAACAAAAATCACGTACTCCTATATTAAGAAGAATCTCTTTCACTTTACTAGCGTTAATCTTATTAGCCTCTAAAAATTCACTATTCTCTTTCCTTTTTTCATTTCGAGAAACCGTAAATCGATTATTTTTAATTAATTTTTTAAACTCTAATATGTACTGCTCAATCTCCCCGATTGTAAAATTAGTGTGCTTTTTTGTCTCCCTATTTTGAAAGCTAATATGCATTAAAATTCTTTCCCCTTTCAAATCGTACCTCATATTTACTAGAATTACAATAAAAAACGTATCAATTGATACGTTTTTTAAAAATTCACAGTAAAATTCTATTCATCCTTCTTATAATGAGTACATTTATGTCGTCTACAAAACTTCTATATAATTATTTTTGCTGCGATTCGTAAATCTATTATGTATCTATTTTACAATCACAGTTTCATATATCCGTGTATACATTTAACGTAAAAAAACTACATATCCCTCCAATTTCCCTGATAAACAAATCAATTACTCATATGTTTTCTCCCCCTATATAAATTTCCTATCTTAATCTGTTGTTTTATACAGAAATATATATTTATACCTGTTTAAACCCAAACAAAAAAGGCCTCCTCAAGTCGATTAATTGTGCATAGCAAAATAAGCTAATTACACTAATCGGCTCAAAGAAGCCCTTTCAAAATTAAAGTAAGAAAAAAACTTACTTCTACAACTCAACCACAACACATAAGGTGTGGGAATGAACGGAATCAAATAAACTAACAATATACCTATATATTACAAAATACATAGATTTATATCAAGATATTTTAAAATATTTCCAAATGCTGATTTTCATTCTTTATTTTCTTCTAAATGAAAAAGCCTATAAATACTTTACTCTTTCCAAAACTGTTCCAATAAAATGACAATGACGGTACCCACGAGCAATCCATTCCTTAAAACATATTGTAAGGAAGAAGGAATGCCACTAAATGCGCTTTCTGGAAGAAACATTATTCCTAAACTGATTAATAATGTAATTCCTAATATAGTTAATCGGCGTTGATTTAATTCTTCGCTTAAAATCGATTGAAATGAAATGCCTATTACTTGGACAAATGTTGCTAAAAGTGCAGCATTGGCAATAGGGCCTGGAAGCAAGGATATAAAGCTTACGATTGAGGGAACAAAAGAAATTCCTGCTAATATAAGACTTGCTATAAGGAACGACTTCAACTTTCTTTGTCCTGTTAATTGAATAAATCCTGCTGATGCAGGTAATGGTACAATACCAATTGTAGAAAACAACGACGATATAATATGTGATATACCTCCGACCCATACACCACGGTTCAATGTTTGCTTTTCATTTTCTTTAGATAAGGGAGCTACTTGTTTTACAGCTGAAATAGCAGCAATTGTATTTGCAACTAAAAGAAATGTAAATAAAGTTGCAGTTAGGGGCATTCCAATATCCAATCTAGGTGTGCCCCAAGCAAATATCTCTGGTAACTTAACTAGCGTTGTATGTGTAGGCATATAAGATGATTCTCCTAAAAGAGTATACAAAAGCCAACCACATGAAATTCCAAGTAACACAGCGTACCTTTTCATCCATCCTGTCCCTTTAATTGATAAGAAAGTAATAAGGGCAAAAACAAAGAGCGCAATAATAGCTGTTGGATAATCAGGATGAGTTGCAGATCCTTGTAATCCCATCATTCCTTTTAGTAACACACCACTAAGTTGAAGTGCTAAAATTAAAAGAAATGTCCCTGTAACTAAAGGAGTAAATAAACGTAAGATTCGCTGAACAAGCCCTGTTATACCAAGAACGAAGAGTAATATACCTGCAATAATTAACCCACCTTCTAAAAGTTGCAACACATCTTTTGCACTTTGTCCCTGATGCATAGCAACTTGTCCCAGTATGACAAATATACTTACCCATGAACCGGCTGGACCATCCGCTATGGGATAGCGATGCCCAAACCATGCTTGTATAAATGAACTTATTCCCACGACTAAAAAAGTTCGCTGCATTAATGTTGAAATATCTTCTACTGATAAATGGAATATGCCACCAATAATGATAGGCAATGCAATTGCATTTGCTAATAAAAAAACAAACCACTGTAGAATATTAAAGCTTGTATTAAAGTATTTTTTATTCATATTATTCTCCTTTACCGAAAAAGAATCTCATAGTAAAAATCCATCCTTTCTATACAGTTAAATTAAAAAGGATGGATTTTGTAACTCTATAAAATCATTTTAATTATATAGATAGATTTTTAATTAATTACCAAGTACGGAACGGTAAGAATTTCCCGTTAAGTGTAATAACGATACGAGGATCGCCACCTTTTGGATCTTCTTGTGTATCCACACCTAGATTGAAGTTGATTGCACTCATTACACCTTCTCCAGCTTTTTCTAATATTAATTCTCTAAGAGTTGGTGCGTATTGTAACATCATTTCATATAATCGATATAAGATTGGGTCTGTAGGAGGCATTTGCATTACTTGACCTCTAAGTGGAACTACTGTTAATGCCTGAACTACTTCTTCATCTAATTCTAATAGTTTACCGATTTTTTCTGCCTCCGGACGTATCATTGTAGCCTGCCCTAATAATGCTGTTACAACCCAAGTCTCAGAGTTTTCACTTACTTTTGAAATTTCTTCCCATGTTAATCCTTTTGCGATTTTTGCTTCCATAATTTTTTGCGTAGCTTCTTGTCTATTCATATTTAATAACTTCCCTTCATTTAAGTAATGATTAATGTTTCATACCATTTAATGTTTTATATCCATCAACTACTACATCTAATTTACCTGTGTGAGGATCAATAACTAAACCATGTACAGGAACATCTTTTGGAATAAGTGGATGATTTCTTACTAAATCAACATTAGCTTGAGTCGAATCACAGATATCATCGAATCCAAATAGCCATTTTTCAAGGTCAACACCAGCATATTCAATTGCTGCTAAAATTTCTGGTGAAGCTACTCCACGATCTAATATTTTTTGAAGTGTTCCTTTGGGATTAGTTTGGCTTGCACCACATCTATGGTGTCCGATAAGAAAGATTTCATCTGCATTTAGATCATATACTGATGCTACAACACTTTGCATAACACTATCGAAAGGAGAAGCAATCTTACCACCTGCATTTCTGATAACTTTTGCATCTCCATCGTGTATATCTAAAGCTTTTGGAAGTAGCTCAATTAAACGAGCATCCATGCAAGAAACAACAACCATACGTTTCTTAGGCATTTTTGTTGCTTCACGGGGGGCGTATTTCTTATTTTCTACAAATTTTTCATTGAACGATAAAATATCTTGTAATAACATATTTGTAACCTCCTTTAAATCTAGATGTATTTTTTTGTTGCGTCCTCTGTGTTATAAGTAAATATAACTGATAAACAATGCGATGTAAGAGGATAAATTTAGTATAGTGAATTGTATCGATAAGCTGAATAAGTTGGCGAAACACTTTCTGCTTTTCTACTTTCACGATGAAAGGATTGGTTTATATTATTGATCAAACAGATTTTGAGATACTGAAATTATTAGGAGAAAACTCAAGAATACAATGGAAAGAACTAGGTCAAAAAATACATATGACTGGGCAGGCTGTAGGAAATCGAATTAGGAGATTAGAGGATTTAGGGATTATTGAACAATATACAATCGCAATAAACCGAATCAAACTAGGACAAACCGTGACTGCATTTGTTACTTTGTTTGTCACATCAGCTAATCATCAAGAGTTTATGAACTTCTTTCAAAAAGAAGAAGAAATATCTGAAGTACATCGTGTAAGTGGTGAAGGATGTTATTTATTAAAAACACATTTTTCTTCTAATGAAGAATTGGATAACTTTCTAGAGCGACTATTAAAATATGGGAATTATCGTGTTAACCTATCAATAGGGAAGTTAAAATAAAGTCTTTTTTCTTCCGAGGGGATAAGTTATTTTCTAATCCTTATTTCTATAGAGATAATAAGAGCCTTACTACAATTTGTGTGTAGTAAGGCTTTTTAAATACTTATTAAATGCCATCTAATTGGCAGGGACTACCGCATTAAAGGTAACCCCTTTTCATAATTATTGACTTACTTTTGCTATCTCCTTTAAATATCTTTGCATATTTTGATTTACTGCATAGACATAACATCCATTTATTCCGCGAGATAATAATACATAATAAATACGTTTAATATAGGATGTTAACTCCTCATTATTTATATCTGTTCCCTTAATTGGAAGACCGTTTCGATCTTTATATTCTTTTGGATTCACTACAATCTTAGCCTTATTTAAATCATAGTCTCCATTTTCTTCACCTGCGTAATCACAATCAATTTCAGCTCCTAAAATCACTCCAACATAATTTAAATCCGCACCTTGTGTAGTATGTATACATCCTATTTCCTCTATACTATTCTCAAAGTTAATCCAACCTTTTACCTTTGAGTTCCATTTGAATGTCTCACCTGTAACGGGATCTTTTATATCATAGTGATTTTTATCCTTTTGTGTAATCCATTCCCAAGAATAACCTGCGACTACACGACATAATTCATGTTTTTCATTTAACATTTTCATAGATTCATTTAATTCTGTAATAGAGTCCATTACCTTAAAGTCATAGCCCTGCAATAACCCTTCTTCATACACTCCAACATTATTTGCTATTTGTAGATATTTACGCAGCCATGCTAGATATTGATCTCCAGATTTTAAACGGAATTGTTTATGTAAGGGATGCCTCTTATAATTCGCTGTCAACCGTTGGAATACATCTGTATCTATATCTGCAGGTCGAATTGTTTGGTATGGATCATAAACCACAGTTAAGTGATACGCAAGTTTTTCTATTAACTCCAACTCAGTTGTATAACCATTATCGGTGACTAAATGTTTTAAATCACGTGCTTGTTTACCAAAATATTGTTTCAGACGATGGGCTTCGTCCACAAAAACATATTTATATTTTGTGCCCCTACTTTTTGCCTGCTTTATAAATTGTGAAGGTGACAGTACTGTAATACTTTGTAGACCTAGTTTGTTCATTAAGCTCTTATATAAATTTAAAGAATGATTTTGTGGGACAATAAGTGCAATGTCTTCATGAGACAGCCCCTCACGTGCTTTACCAGTTTTATCATCATAAGCAAGCGCATATAAGATATTTGTTAATACAATTGTTTTACCGGTACCCGGGTCCCCTGTAATCAAATGTCGACTATTTGATGTAGTAAGCATTGTATTAAAAATGTCTTTGCAAACCTCAATTTGATTTGCCGATAACTCTTTAAATGGTGAATATTTATAAATAAATTTATTATGTATCTCACCTAAAATCTCACTAGCTATACCTTCTTTCATTAACTGAGCCCAAATTTCTCCAAACATATTTTCAACATTTTCAATTCCATTATAGGAATGAATTTTTTGTCCTCTGACTTTATTCAGTAAGTTAAATTTTTCATCCGCTAATAAATATTCAATTAATAATGTTTCAATATGTTTAATTGAGCTTTCATTAAATAAATCACTCTTTATCACAATAACTTCCTTGAATGTTTTATCTTCATCATTTAAATGTGCAATGAAACGGCCATAAATATCTGTGGACTTACCTACATATATATTCTTTTTATCTCGCTGAATATAAACTACTGGTATTCCATCTATTTTAGGGTCTCTAATACAACCTTGCTCAAACTCTTTTCGCTTCTTTTTAATGATGTAAAATGATGATAATTTTGCTGCAAATGATAGCATTTGAATAACTCCCTACTTTTTAATTTTAAGAATATTTGAGGATTTGTGGATTGCATACTTTTAAAATACAATCCATACATCCAAATCATGATCTCAACCATCTGCTTTCTCATAACCATTTCAAAAAACTGTAAAACGATTATCGCTTTACAGTTCGTTATATTTTTTATTACTTCCAAATGCTTTTTCTACAGGATATTTCTCTGCATTCTTTTCCAACTTAGCATGTACTACTTCTTCTAGATCAATATTTAATTTATCACTTAGCATAAGTAAATAGATCATTACATCGGCCATTTCTTCTTTTATTTCCTGCATTTTCGTCTCTGTTGCTTCTTCACTAGACTTCCATTGAAAAGCCTCAAGCAACTCTGATGCTTCTAAATTTAAGGAAATTGCTAGATCCTTCGCATTATGAAACTGCCCCCAATTTCTCTCATCTCGAAATTTTATTACTGCCTTTTGCAAATCTTCCATCACTATTAATCTCCTCTCAATTACTTATTATCTCTTTAAAACAAAACTCATTACATCTGGAATTCCATCTAATTAACCTTAATCCAAATATAATTATCTTCATATTTAACATTTAATTTTAATCGAATTCCCTTCATATAGTCCTCTAATTGTCTTGTAAAATCCTCATCATTGGATTGATCATATTTATCTATGTCTAGATATAACTTGAATATATTCCCTTTCGTTAAATCAAACTCCCATTTCAAAAAATTAAGTAGCATATTTTCCTTACTCATGTAGTGATTCGCTTCCATATAATCTAGTAATTCATATAGATTATAGTATACCAAGTTATTTGGTTTAAGCTCTTCACATTTGGGACAATATTCTCTATATCTATCTTGTAATTGCATAATCATTTCTGTTCCACATTGATTACAGTTATACATGTACCATTCCCCTTTACTGGATAACACAATTCGTCTCTCTTATGTTCTTCCTGTCCTTGAAGTTAAAAATTATACTATTTTACTTTAAAAATATTCCTCTTATGCCACTTAAAGTATAATTTATTCTCCGGTTGAATTCCTATCTTAGCTTTTGGTATTAATCCAAATTTCAAATAATCTGTTTCCACTATTAATGAGGAAATATGCAGTCGTCCCTGTCCATCAAATGTGATAAACCCTTTATCATAAAGAGCATCATGATTACAGCACAGTAGTACACCGTTATACGGATCTAAGCGTTCCCTACTTGTACTATCTTTCCATGGCTTAGAATGACTTGCTCTTAACAATTCTGGTAAATTTATTCCGCATAATGCACATTTTCCATTCCAAATCTCCATTAATTCTTCTCTGAATTTTTGCTGTCCAATTCGGATTTTCGCTTTTACTTCGGATTCCGTCTCAGCTATAACCGGAATTAATGTGTTGTTTTCTGTCCTTCTTACCGGATCAACTGCTAACTCTAATTGCTCATCATTTATTTTATAAATGTTTGAATCACCAATTAGTTCCATTAATTTAAGGGCTAATTCTTCATTACATGGATATAAATAACCTTGGTTTCCATTTGCATCTGATTGAAAAGGTGAATATTTAATTGGCAACAGGTGCGATATCTCTTCAAATTTCTCACGTATATTAATTGGTTTTTCTAACTCATGATATTTTAAAGATACCAAATAGCCTTCATCATTCCATTGATCATGGCTTTTCATAATCGATGGTTTATTCGATTCCTTACAATCCTCTTCAGCTATACTAACTGCTACAATATTCCCTTTTACATAATGAAAGATTCGATCCCCCTCTTTTACATCCATCATTCTTTTCCATGAATGTGGTACATTACCGCCTCTATCCTTTTTAGGTGACCAAATAATTTCTAATCCTTTTTCCTCTTGATATGTATGCCCCTGCATAACAATAAAATGATTCATATACTCTCTCCTAAAGCGTTAACTCATTACGCTGTTTTCTATTTAATATAATACTAAAAAACTCTCCTATGATTAGCAAATTGTCTGTTTCATTTTCAATACCAAACAACCTTTTCTACAGAAAAATTCTGCAATTCCTTTTACTCAACAATTGAGAAATTCAATTTTATATCCATTTATAAAAACAAAAGAGTTGACCCAAAAGGTCAACTCTTCTATTTTAAATTTCTTATTTCTCTTCTTCTTTTTTTGCAATTTCCCGTTCATTTTTAGCGATTAAATCATGAAAATGCTCTTCTTTATTTTCTTCAATATAATTCATAAGGTCTTTAAATTCCATTTATATCGCCTCCTGTATTTATTATATCAATAATATAATAAAATGTCAGGATAAAATCCATTAATTATTTTATAAAATTTATACGATATATACTCACTAAAAAACAAGAGCTGATTTCTCGATAAATTGATTATTTCGAGATTCATCAACAATAATTTCTTTTGCTCGTTTTGATTCTTTAAAAGCAAAAACTTCTGGTTCCTTCCCAGTATTATCATATAAAGTATAGCAATCTATTAAATCTTTAATTTTAGAAAAAGTAGTCGCTACTTTCATATGGCTTTCTTCAATTATATTTTGGGGTACCAATCTTCCTGTTATTTTAAAACGCAAATTGGATCGCTCTAAAGCAACCTTTATTGGAACATCTACAATAATTACTTTAATACTAAAACCTGCTAGTCTTAACTGTTGAATTAACTTTTTGTATTTTACTTCATTTTTCATTGTACCATCATACATAAAATTTATTTTTCTTTTCATGCAGATTTTTAAAAGTTTCATGGTAATATCACTACTTTCATCATGAACTAAAAAAGCTGCTTGTTTCATTAACTCAATATTCCCAGATTCTGTTAACTCTTGATATTCTGGTATTTTTTCTTTGATCTTATCAGGATCTATCCAAACCATGTTTTGTTTCTGATGTTTATATCCCTTACTTACTAACTCTCCAATTGAGCTTTTTCCAGCAGCAGAACCACCACCAAGTAATATAGCTTCAGGTTCCTGCTCTTGCTGCGGTTGATCATTTAGAAATAATTTAATGATTTCATTATGTAAAAGCTTACGTTCTATTGTATACTCCCCATTAATTACGTACTTTTCTCTAGTTGGTTTCAATTTTTATTCTCCTCTTCTATAGATGCATTATTGTGTCCCTTTAAAATTTGAGACCTTCCCCTTTAACTGCGCTTATTACTTCGGTATTTTGAAATCTCTATAAGAGATTTAACTTACTATAATTTCATATAACTCTTTTTGTTAGATGCTCTATCCTTTATTTCTTTTTTTTACACATTCCTTCTAAACAACGATCTTTCTCTCTGACTCAATGTCTTCTACATATATCCACTTAAACAAAAAAAGGACTTCTTTAAGTCGATTAATCGTGCATAGCAAAATAAGCTATATACACTAATCGGCTCAAAGAAGCCCTTTCAAAATCAAAACAAGAACAAAACTTGTTTCTACAACTCTACCACAACACATAAGGTGTGGGAATAAACGGAATCAAATAAACTAACAATATACTTATATATTACATAATAAGGTTTTTATTATCAAGATTATTTATAAAATAGCTCTTATCAGGAAATTTATGCCTCTAAAATATATTTACTTTTTTAACATCCACACAACATTAAATATATTTTTAATATATAAACATTTAAATTTCCTATTAACTATTTATAATAGGAAATGACGAAATGAAAGGACTTGAATTTTCAACTAGCCTATTACTCTTTTGGATGAATAATTGAATACCTCTATTAACAATAGCTATATTCTTTTAATATCCTTATCAAACGTCTTACGCAAAGTATATATTCTCCCCTAATCCAACCTCTATAGCTGTATTTATTATTATTATATATATCATACTTTTTCCTATCGTTCGCCTTTCTCCTTATCTTCAATGTAATACTTTCATTTGAAGCATTGAGATATGACTCCCCTTTCTATATCTAACCTTTAGCCTTATAGACTACTAATATACCTGTGGATCCAGAATATATTAGTCTAGAAATAAATGAGGTTTTATCTATTTACAATGATCTTTGTACATATCTCCACCTTTCTTATGGTAGGTAGAAAGATAAATAAAACTTACAGGTGTGAAAGATTCTTAGAACTTTTAAAAAAAATTGAAAACAGCATAAACCCAATCATGGTGCTATATAAAGAATTTACCCACGCGTTAGGTGCTGAAACTATAGAATTATTTCCTTAAGGAGGGACATCAATATACTAATTATTAAATCTCACCCTTTTGAATGTTGAGTACGAATCAATCGGTATAAAGTTGTGCTTAAACAAGCCATTGAATTAATAACCAAAGATCTCATCTTATCCCAATGGAAAGTAATATTTACATCATATAGAGAACTGGAACTGCTCCTGTTCTCTATGCAAAATTTAACAATGTCATACGTAATATTTATGATATAACAGTGGTTGTTAGCAATACTTATTTCTTTCGAAATAATTTTGTTATAGAGTTGTACAATGAAGATGATTTCTCCTTTTCATAACAAGGGGTATCTGTTTTATATTAATTACATTTTAAAGGGCCGACAGAATAATAAACGTTAAAAGCTACAAGATTGTTGAGACAAGTACTGACAGTATTATGTAGTGAAAGAATCCGATTGAGACCGCCATTTCTGACAGTTTATTTTCAATACTAAATAAAAAATTATACTGATAACATAAGTGATTGAAACACAATTTAATATAGAAATATAAAATTCATTTATACTTAAGATACATGAATTGTAATATAAAACCGATCAACAATTGAGGCTTCCCCTGACCATTCTTGCCAATTTTTTATATAAATCTCATATACCCCATCCTTTGTGGTACGAAGTTGAAAAATTCTTAAACCAGATGAACCAATACCATTATTACTTAACTTAAAATCATCTTGTACTAATTCAATACCTTCTATTTCCCCTAATGCCCATCGATATCCTGTTGTTGGATTTTCCTTTAATTGTATAGAAAAAATATCTCCTATACTCATAGTAACAGTACGTCCAGAATCTTGTTTGGTTAATATCATAATTCAACACCTCCTTGCTATATACATCCATCCTCAATAATAACTAAGATATGTTTTGGATGGATGCATATAACTTATATGTATTATAATTATCCTATGACTAAAAACGTACTTGTATAATAAATTGGCACCAAAATACTCCAACATAGCTGCATTTAACTATTTATAAGTATTCTCCTCGTAATATAAAGGTCTTAAATAGCATCCACACCATGGTTACACCAATGATCTATTCCACATTCTCCATATGCTATACGGAAGAAACCTTGTTCGCCCCAAGTGTTGTTCCAACTATTTTTACAGATCCAGCAGCCTTGGCTATCATCATAGCCAACTATCGATATACAATGTCCTCCAACCTGATTACCTGTGACATGTTTGTATACGCCTTTTCTATAACTTAAAAAATCTTGGTAAACAATTATAGCTGCGCTTACTGGTCCTTTAGTAGATAACCACTCCTTAATTTTTGCAGGGTTCCCCGTCAATTCTGTATAACTTTTAATTTTTGTAAGGCGATTATTTGAATCCGTACATAATCCACTACAATCTTTTTTTGTTAGCCCTTCATCATATGGATAGCAAGATTCATCAACAACTCCTTTGGTTTTTAAAGCCTCATAAGCACTTGGAGGCCACCATCCAGTACTACAATTTCTACCTTCAGCTTGTCCATGACAGAAAAACAAATGAGCCTCACTAAAATCGACTTGAAGATTTGGATCATTGTGTTGCATGCGTAAGCTCGCTTCTACAGTGGCTATTGTTCCAAAAGAAACGCATGAGCCACAATCTTTTTGATTTTTTATTGATGTTACAAAATTTTCCCCATTTATATTTCGCAAGTCAAAGACAGGAGGTAAATTTACTGCTCCTAAAGTCTCAGTTTGGATGGATTCTAAAATGGAAGGTATTTTTTGTTCAATTTCCGTAATACTTTGTGCATTCGTTGGAGGTGTAAGCCCTAACCAATTTTGTTGTTCTTGACTTGTAAGTAATGATAAATGTGTTTCTTCTGCTTCCCAGGTTGCATTAGCCTCAGCTAGCTTTCTTTGTAATTCTTCTACATTTATTTTACCGATATCCATATAAATCATCTCCTTTTTATGTAATAAAACACAAATCAAATGTATTATTTATCTAAAAAACTAAACTATACATAGGAAACATTTATAGGTATATAAGAATATTTTCATAAATTACCAATTTAAAATCACTCTCAATTAATACATAAAATAGATATCATTAGCAAATTATAACTTTGCAACGATATTAAATTAAACTGGAGGTTTTAATAGTCATGCCCTTATTTAAATATGGAGTATTAAAAGGTAAAGTTTTTGATGTGAGACCCGTAAATTCAAAGGATCGTACTCCTCATTACGAAGTACATATTAAAGCTGCTGGTAATGATTATCGAATTGCCATCAACGTTGCCTCTCAAGATAGTCCTTCAGAGGTTTTATACTATGTAAGTGAAGATTTCAACTCAGAACAAATCACAATTATTCCAACATTAGAAGAAGGATTTACACAAGTCACCAACGATAACCAAGACATTGCATTAGATTATGTTCGTGGTAACCTGTTTGATCCAACAAAAATGATTCCCCTTCCTGCAACAGAAAATGGACCAGATAATGATTTAAATGAGAAAGTGAATCGATATATTAATGAAGCTAAAGAGAAGAATGCTACTGTTTACGCTTACGGGGAAAAATTCAAAAATGAAAACAATAAGGATAAATATTTTGGTTTTTCACCAGGTAGAGGTATTCATGATATTCATATGAATCAAGGCAATAGCTCTAATTGGACAGGTGACGATGGAATTTGGCAAGATGGCGGCATCCTTATTCAATTTGAAGAAGAAAAGAGATGGGTAGGTATGTTTCTGGCATTTCAATCTCAATCTTGGTGTACAGATAAACAAGGACATGCTACTAAACCAGTTAGTGAATGTAATCATACAAACAGCAAAAAAAGCTTGTAATTGATTATAGAAAAACGATTAAATCTTTACAAACATTTTGGATGCTTAGTATTTGGTATTTTGACGTTTGCTATCTTCTAAATTATAAGACTTAACATATACCTCTTTTAATGTATTAGGTTAGTTAGGTTCTGTATTAGGTCCAGCCTTTATTTCAGTTGAAATGTTTACTTTAGATAAATTGAATTTAAAATAAATGTTCCTTCAATACTGTATATAATCCTATTTCCATGAATAGAGCAGTTAGCTTTTGCTAGCTGTTCCTTTTTTCAAGTAGTAATTAACCTAAACAAACCTCAAAAAAACTTCATGTGTTTCTCTTCTACAATCGACATAATTTTCGACTGTACATACAACCTATAAATTATTATTTACTATTTGTTTTATCGCTTTGTGTAAGTAATATGCAAATTATATATATTCGAACGATTTTAACCTTCTCTCCATTAGGGCCAAGTCATGTTATCTTATAAATAATCTCTTCTGTAATTCATTCATTAAATTTTTTTCATTTCCCGCGAACACTTTTATAAAAGTAATTTAGCTAATGGGGCTCCCATAACCCCCTTCTATTTGAAGTACAAATTTTTTATTATGCTTACTTTTCAAGTTATTATAAATTATCCTAAATAATATCTTCTCTTTACTGGATGTGTTTATATACATTCAACCTTTTTATTTCTAAATTTTCTGTTTTATATTGAAAAATGAGTTGGAATAGATTTTAATAGAGTAAAATTTTGATATGATACTAATTGCTGAATAATATCTTTGGAGAGGATGAAATTGAACAATGAATGTTCATATACAGGGGAACGAGCAAATAACTCATTTATTAAATGAATGGTATCAAGAAATTAGAGCTAGGCATGTAGACGCCGCTCAATTACTTAAACAAGAAATCGAAAACAAAATCCATAACATAGAGGAAAATCAAACTATATTATTATACTTCTCACTACTAGATTTTAGACATCAATATTTAATTGATAGTTTAAGTATTTCTAAAGATAGCTTTAAACAAAGTGATGCTTATAAAACTCCTACAGACGATTTCCTTTCATACTATTATCACTTCTTTAAAGCCATTCATTCCAATGTTACTGGCAATCATAGCCTTGCAAAAATACATTACGATAAAGCTGAATACCTATTAGAAACAATTCCTGATGAGATTGAACATGCTGAATTCCATTATGAGTTGGCCATTTTCTATTGTCATACACATAAATCGATTTTATGTATTAATCATGTAATGAAGGCGAAAGATATATTTTCAAAACATCCTGGGTATGAATTGAAAGTTGCCTTCTGTAATAACCTATATGGATTAGCATGTACTCATTTAAAGGAGTGGGAATTAGCTGAGGAACACTTTATCTCGGCTATGGATACATTCCAAAAAGAAAATTTAGAATACAATATTTTGATTGTTCGTCACAATCTAGGATTTATGTATGCTACACAGAATTTATCCGAGGTAGCATTACGTTATTTATCTGAAGTTAATCAGAAGCTACCTAGCGATTATAAAGCTGTTTTTATTGAAGCTAGGGAACATTATAAATTAGGAGAACATCAAATTGCTCAAGAATTAATAAAAAGAGGCCTACAGCTTTCTACTCAATTGGGAATTGAAGGCTATATACATCACTTTAAGATTTTAGAAAAAATGAATCTAAATAGTTGTGCTACTGATATAGAAAAAACTGTTTTAGAAGGAATTTCTTATTTTGAACGCGAAGAACTATATGAGTATATAAATGAATATACTGAAAAGTTAGCAACCCAATTTTACAAAGAAAATAATCATAAAAAAGCCAGCTATTACTATTATGAAGCTAGTAAAGCCAGTGAAAAAAACTTTAAAAAAGGAGCATTAAAATGAAAAAATTAGCGGTTAGCTTACTGGGTATCTTAATTGTTGTAACAGTAACTTTTGGATCAAATTCTTCAACAGGCTCTCAAAGTACTATAAATGTTATTAAATATTCACATGGACATACTGGATGATGAAAGGAAGGATTATACCTTCCTTTTTCTTATATTTTAGAATTCAATACGTATCCCCCTCCTACATTTATTTATATAAATTTAAGAAATAAATAATTCAAAAGGTAAAATAAAAATACTACAATTAAAAACTTCCATTTGTTTCTTTTCGTTGGTTTTCCAGCATGTTGTATATAAAAAAACAAGGCAATACCTGCCATAGTAATTAAAAACATTTGATAGTAATCAATCATTTGTAATACCCCCTCCATACAAAAAATAAGAAGTCTCTTTTTAAGAGACTTCTTATTTCTAATACAAACGACATACATAGGCTAAACACATACAATAAAGTCAGGATGATGTACTTTATTGCCTTTTTATAATAACATATAATTTATCATTTTTGTTTAATAATTCCATACAATAAAACTTTATCAACCTTAAAATGTTTCATTATAAAAAATGAATACAAATAAAATTAATAATATATTCACTTGATCCAAACGGAATATGCTCAAAAGATATAAAGTTCGGTTACAATATCACTCATGATTTTTTAAATTTTTCCTTCCCTTCTGTTAAGAATACTTCAAAACTTGAATGATTACCTTATATTAGTACTTTATATATGCAAAATTACATACTAATCCTCATTGAAAATAATTCTCATTGTAACTATAATGGTTTCAGGGATTGATATTTTCACTTTCGTTTCCAATCTCACAATATATTAAAGGAGGAAATACTATTATGAAAAAATTGATTTTAGCAGGGGCACTAGGAATTGCAGTATTGTCAGGTATGAACCTACCAGGGGCTGAGGCATCAAAAGCGAGTGCAGCTACTACGAATTTAGAAATCCAAGAAGTCACAAAATACTACTCTATGAGTTCCTATGAAGTGTCTCAAAAAGAATCATTTAATCTAAAAAAAGGGGAAGAACTTACAGTCTTTGTACAAAATTCAGGGTTCCCAATTTCTTATACGGTCTTTGATGCAGATGATCAAGTAATTGGCACATTCAATGCTAATTCCCCATATGGTCGCGTATTCAAAGCGCAAAAAGACGGTAATATTTCTGTACAATTTCAAGCAGGTGTAAATTCTACGTACATGAAGAAGATGAATTTTACAGCTAAATTTGCTGTTTCTAAACTTAACCAACAATAAAAAATGTAACGCTTCTCTTTAAAAACAAATTAAAAAGGTATATCCCTTTAATGGGATATACCTTTAGTTTTAGTGAATTTTATATTGACCAGATAGCTGCTCTTGCGCCATACGAACTAAACGTTTCGTAATCTCACCACCTACTGAACCATTCGCTCGTGCTGTTGAATCTGGTCCAAGTGTAACACCAAACTCCTGAGCAATTTCATATTTCATTTGCTCAATTGCACTTGCTGCAGCTGCTATTAAGATTTCGTTTGAATTATTATTTTCGCGAATTTGCATTTTTTAAACACCTCCGTTGAATTTGGTAATATCATGCTCTATTTCCAACAAAATATGCAAAAAAATTATTCGTTTAGCTATTTTACATATATACCTAAGCTTTCATCCCTTATGTGGGAATAAATAAAGGTATAGGTCATACCCTATACCTTTACCTTCTTCTATCCTACTTACTTTTAAATTCCCCTATTAACCCCTGTAACTCTTGCGAGAGCCAATTTAGAGAATTTGCTAACTCTGCAATATCTTGTACATATAGTTCTTGCTCTTTCATACTTGTCTCCACATTACTACTACTATTCACATATGTATTCGCAATGTGTGATAATTCATTTATAAACTGAACAATAGTTTGATTATCTGTTAGAATTTCACTTGAATGATTCGAAGTCGCTTTAATTTGATTTGTAACAGATTGTGCAGATTCTGAAATCTTTTCAAAAAAAGCACCACTACTTTGAACAAGTGTTATTCCTACTTCTACTTCCTTTGAACTCTTCTGTATGGATCTTACAGCTCTCTCTGCTTCAGCCTGGGTTTCACCAATTAATTTAGCTATATCCCTTGCAGATGCCTCGGTTCTTTCCGCTAATATATGTACCTCGTCCGCAACACCTGAAAATTCTTCCCCCATCTCTCCAGCACATGAGGATTCAGTAGAAGCATTTAAAGCTAATGAATTTGTTTGATTTGAAATGGTTGTAATTACAGTAAGAATTTCATGAATTTCCTTAGATCGTGCTTCGAATGCATAAATACTAGAAGATACATCCTGAACTGTATCTTGGATTCTTTTCATTTGATTCACGATTTGCTTAATCAAATCTTTTCCCTCTACAGAATGCTGTTCCATGTCTTCCAAAGCATTGCCAACTTGTTTTGCAGCTCCTTTAATTTCTTTCATCTTACTTTCCATTTCTTGAACAATCCCTAAACATTTTTGCACTACATATTCATGAGAATGTGCTCCTAAATTTAATCCTGTAATAGCACTTGCAATTTCTTTAAAGGCTATGCTATTCTCTTTTGTACTTACCGACAATTCCTGTGAAGATGTCGAAACTTGTTCAGCAGTCTCCCTTACTTTATCTATAATCTTATTAAACTTTTTAATAGTGTTATTAAAATAGATATTAGTTATCCCTATATCATCAGATCTTTCATTCAATTTAATACTTAAATCCCCTTCACCAACTTTACGTAACCCTTCTTGTAAATCCTTTAAAGGCGATAGAGAGTTTCGTGAGATAAATATTTGAATTGTAATTGCGATAGTTAATGAAATTATAATAAATAGTAAACCTTGTATCATAAAGTTTTTCTTTGTAAGTGGAATAATAGAAGCTTCCAAATCCGCTGCAACAATTGCAATTATATTTTTATTTTCATCTGTAACTGGCTCTAAAATTGTTACCCAGAACCCTAATTCATCTTCATACACTTCTGTCATTTGTGCCTGTTTTGTTTGTATTACTTTATCATATGTTTTCATCCAATAAGTAGGCTGCTCATAGTATTCACCTGGTTTTACAGAAACAGTATTTGCTAATTCTGTATCCAAAGCTACTATTTGTAATTCAGCTTTTTCATTTAGCTTGGCTCCTGTAACATATGTTTGTCCAACACTTTTCATATCTTTTATAGATTTATTTAATTGCTCTGTCAATTTTTCTTTCTTCACTCTTTGAGCTGTGGGGTCTTTTGCTACATCTCTTACTATTTCTAGATCTAATTGATTTAATACCGCATCACCTGTTTCAAAAGACTGCCTCTCAAATATAGACATCATACTATTTTGAAACATATTAAAACTTAACGCTCCCATACTTCCAACAAGGGTCAGAATTACTAATACCGTTAGTAATACATTTTTTTGAAGTAACGATAGCTTATGCCAATATTTTTTCATTGATTTCTCCTTTCTTATTTTCAACAATACAAAAACAAAGTAGTAACATATTAAGAGGTGCTCTTTCTGTTATTAATTTAAACTTTAAAATGGCATACTAATCGTTCAACTAAATGTTCCAATTTTTTTCATTTACAATTGCATCTTTTATATGTCCAGCTGCTCTTGGAAATCTATTAAAAGGAAGACGTAATACTTCTACCACTTCATCTTTTCTATTTGTACTGATTTCTTCTAAATCGATGATATTAAAGGATTTGCCTATAATAATTGCTATAATGTTTTATAGACGACTAAGAATATTTAAAATTCCATATTTATCTCCTAAAGATTTTCGAATTAGATTTGTTGCAGTACCTTCAGCAAGGATTTTTTATAATATCGTTAGTTTTAAATAAAGATAAGAATTTTTAAGAGCCTCATCTTTAGTTATTTTTATCTTGCAGAACAATAAAATCTGAAAGTTTAATTCAATCTCCTATTTTATAACTTTTTCCCTTATTTTTCTATAATATTATAATATTTACCTGTACAATCTAAACTTAGACTCTTTTGGCCTTTACTCTTCAAGTGTCTTAAATTCATATGAGGTAGCGCAGAAAGTAAATTTTTAATAAAAAACTTTTGTATTAAAAAATGCAAAAATACATACTCCTCCAAAACTATATGCACTTAAATATTCATATAGTAAAATAAACAGTACAAGCGTGTCCTATACAGCATATTTCCTTAACTGGCTTGATATTATATTCATCATAAAATTGGTGTGAACTTAATATCTCACTTAGCTCTTTAATATTTTAATATTAACAATATAGTGTTAATATATCCCTACTTTATCGCTACACCTACATATAAGCCAAGAATTCAATTACAGAACGGTTTTCATCAATAGTAGACAAAAACATGTCAAACAAAAAGAGACTCAATTATTTATTACTTTTCGTATAGATGTAATAAAAGATTATAGGAGAAATATATATGCTCAAAAAAATAAATAGATTTATGTTTGCTTTGCCTACCATTTCTTTTATTTTTCTTATTTTATTAGGATCATTTTTATTTGTAATACCATTAGATCTATTCTTACCTGAAATACAAAAAAACCCAATAACAGAAGCACCTCTTATTCTTCAAGTTTTATTAGGGGTATTAGCGGCACCTATATATGAAACAATAGTTTTTCAAGTATTTTTATTTTGGCTATTAAGTTGGATTCCTTACATTAAAAATCACGATTACCTTATCATATTAATAGCTTCAATTATATTTGGATTAAATCATCCATATGGAATCACTTATATAGTTGGTACAACGATAATTGGTCTTTTATATAACTATGCTTATTGGGTATATAAAAAAAAGAATGAAAAATATCAGGTTACCATGTCTGCTTTTGGGGTTGTTTTTTTGATTCACTTATTACATAATTCTGTTGCTTTTATAGCTTCAAATTTATCATTTTAGCCAAGAAGACTCCTTCCTCAAGGAGCGTAAAGGGTCAAAAAGCCAATTTAAATATGTAGAAGAAATGAATGCATTTGCTTGTCCGATGGGGTGTATTTTAGAGTATGCGACAACGGATCGTGAAGGATATCATCAATATAAATCCAACCCAGAAGACTACGCTGTTTGTCCGCTACGTGAGGTATGTTTTTCAAAGAAACAAAAAGTTATCACTCATCATATATGGGAGAAATATAAGGATATCGCTAGAAAAAACAAACTAACAGTTACAGGGAAAAAGTTTTACAAAGTACGCTATTCAACTATAGAGCGAAGCTTTGCGGACGCCAAAGAACTACATGGCTATCGATATGCTCGATTTCGGGGGCTGAAGTCTGTCCAAATGCAGGCTTATCTCACCGCAACTTGTCAAAACATGAAAAAAAATAGCCCTCCATCTGACCAAAAAAGGTCTGGTGGAGGGCTATTTTTTTGAAACTCTATTATTTTATATTGTTTTTATTCGCTAAAATCAAAAACAAACTCATCTTATGACCGCGTTTCTTCTTACGAAATTAAGTAATTGTTTCAATAGCTGGTTTTTTAGTCATAGAATTACTTTATCTCTCAGCTTTATTATTCTGTTCTTTCGCCTAAAATTCCAATATCCCCATTACTTCCTTCGTAAATAGTTTGAAATCAGTTAAATGTTTTTCAATAATTTGACGAACAATATCTAAATTTACACTTTGATAATCATGAACAGCAATATTACGAAATCCAACCATCGCCTTTAACTTATTTGCTAGATCAGCGCTAAGTAATCCTGCTGTAACCAATAAATCAAAGGCCTCTCGACTAGATTGGGGTAGTCCTAATTTTTTCCCAGCAACAATATGCATTGCTAGATCAATACTCGCTTCACAAGCTCTTTGTATATTCAATATTATTGAATCTTGTTTTGTAAAGTCCTCTAAATTTTCAGGGTCATTTCCATACACATCTTGGATTCTTTTTATACAACGCTCTATTGTAGAAATTTTATTTAAAATAACCTCATTCTTCATATATAGAACCTCTTTTCTTTATATCATCAAATACTACCTGTCGTTCTTCATTCAATTTTGAATACATTTTTAAAGTTTTCATTTCAAAAATAACCTTACGTTTTTCATCGGAACAAAATATTGTCTTTCCTGTATGTATAATCTGAGCTTGAAAAACTGTAGAAGCTTCGGATAAATCAACTAAATCAACATCTCTCTGAACAATGTTAGCTAGCTCCTGTGCTAATAAAAAACGTTCATAGTTCCCTAATGTTGTGTCACTTACATAAGCTATATCAATATCACTATCTTCTCGTTCTCTGTTCTCAGCCGTTGATCCAAACACAATTATCCAATAGGGATTCACCGTCTCTTGTAATTTTTCTATAATAGCTGTTATCATGCTTTGAAAAATCATTTAATTAATCCCCCTTATTGTACTTGAATTTTATTATATCATAACCAATCATAAATCCTTTAAACGACTATAAATACGTAAACAAAATTAAGCTTTTTTAGTACTTAACTCCTCACAAAATCAGAAGCTTATTTCTGACCTAAAATTATTATAGTTCAGGAGTAGATATATTGTAGCTTTGGATCTTAAATAATTGTTAATAATCCAACACTTTCCTGTTAAATGCCTTTTTTATTTTCTTCCTGCAAAATTAAAAGGCTGACAATAACTGTCAGCCTCTTACTTTAACAACTCTAAAGAACTTTCGCCTATTTCACAATATACATTCTAATAGTTTGAGGATATATTGCTCTATTGAACTACCCCCACTTTCACTTCGTTTAGAAGTGAGGGATTCCTAAGTAAAGAGTTCTATCGAACTCTAATTGATTAGGCTAACCCCGCAGTCCTTGCGGTTAGAAGCCTTATCGCTTCATGCTTTAGATTGATACTTGCGTTAATATCCCTATCATGGTGTGTACGACAAGAAGGACAGTCCCATTCACGTAGGTTTAGATTTTTAACGTCTTTATTTTGATATCCACAACAGGAACATAATTGGCTGGAAGCAAATGTTTTCGATACGACAATGACTTGTTTGCCATACCATTTTGCTTTGTATTCTAACATTGATCGAAATTGCAACCAAGATACCTCACTAATTGCTTTTGCTAACTTATGATTTTTTAACATATTCGATACTTGCAAATCCTCTATACCGATAACGTCGTGGTTTTTGATGATTTCAGTTGAGATTTTGTCCAAGTAATCTTTTCTAGCATTTGATATGTATTCATGAATTCTAGCTATCTTTACTCGTTGTTTATTCCAGCGAGAAGATCCTTTCATTCTTCTAGAAAGAACACGCTGTGCTTTCGCCAACTTATCTTCTAATGATCGGAAAAACTTCGGATTTTTATAGTGTGTTCCATTTGACAAAATAGCGAAATCTTTTAGTCCTACATCTATTCCAATGTAAGAATGTGTTTTCGGAAGTTCTTGTATTTCTGTTTCAACTAATAGTGACACAAAATATCTACCAGAAGGGTTCCGTCTAACTGTAGCATTTACAATACGTCCCTCTACTTCACGACTTTTGGCAAATCGAACAAGGCCTAGTTTCGGCAACTTTATTTTATTCCCTATAATGGCAATGTTTTCATTTGTTTGTTTTGTGGTATAAGATTGTAAGTTGTTCTTCTTAGATTTAAAGCGCGGTGCGCTATTTTGTTTTTTAAAAAAGCGCGTATAAGCATCCGCAAGGTTGCGAACGGACGACTGAATCGCAATACTATCCACTTCTTTTAGCCAAACAAGCTCTTTCTTCATGGCAGGTAGTTTGGCAGAGCATGTACCATAGGTCAAGCCTTTTCCTGTCTCTTTGTATGCATGATCCCATAAGGATAGGAAATAATTGAATACAAAACGAGAACACCCAATCGTTTTGTTAATTAGAATTGCTTGTGCTTGATTTGGATAGATACGAAACTTATAGGCTTTATTCATCATTATTTGATTCACCTCCATTTCGGTATATGACCATTATACACCAAACGTACATTCGATAGATAGTGGAGTAATACTTTCTATATGTCGAACAATTAAGATGGCTTCCCGCCATCCCTTGTTCAAACCCAATTCATCTCCCACCTACTCACTGGACTGTGACCCTTCACGCTCCTTGAGGAAGGAGTCTTCTTGGATAAAATGATAAAGAATTATATATTAATCCACCTTTAATTTTTCTTTTACCTTTGTAGGGAGTTCATCTTTTTTCACTTCTTCCCAAGATTTCACACCTTTTTTCTCAGAGTAATATATACGTAAAAACGCTTCTTTACGAAGGTTTTTTAACGCTGTAAACTCCATTTCTTTCTCTTTACCATCCTTATCAAATCCAGGTAATTTATATTCGTAAGTCGTATCCCCATTTACATTTTTCTCTTTTAATTTTTCACCATCCTTGGTAATTTGCACATAATATGTATCTGTACCAAGACGATTTAAATTACACCCGGATAACAACACAGTAAACATCACAAAAAAGCTACACATAAGCACTATTCGTTTCATATTATTCACCTCATATCTTTTCTCACAAAAATTATATCCTAATCTATTGGCTGCCAAAATTCATTTCCATTACGCTAACATTACGTTTTTGTAAGGTAGTAAAAACAGCTTAAAATAAAAAGGATATAAATTCATATTTCTATTGAATTCATATCCTTTGTTCTTATTGAGTAAACTATTTTGTCCCATGCTTAATAGGAGGTATTTCTATTATTCTGGGAAAATAAAGCTAGAGTCCTCTCCACTATTAGCGGTATCTTCTTTCGGGAATGTAATAGTAGATCCTTCATTTCCCTTATTTCCTTTATTTATTTCTTGTTCCTCAGGAAATACAATGGAAGAATCATTACCTAAGTTTGGTGAAAAACCAAGTTTAGATAAAATAGCTTTTAAGTCAGGTAAAACACCAATTTTATCAGAAGTTGGATCATTTGATTTCGTTCCGGTGCTAGAATCACTTAAAATATCCCTAAGTTGACTTGGTGTATATACTCTCCCCTGATTATTTTTTGCTATTCCTTGAATTGATGCTGCAGCACCAGCAATAATAGGTGACGCGCTAGATGTTCCAGCAAAACTAGATGTATATAAATTTGTTATAAATTCACTTGGTTTAGCATCTGTAGTATCTACTGCATTCCCCCATCCATACACATCCACTCTACTACCGTAATTAGAGAAATATGAACGCTTATGAGGAACCCTTGCAGAAGCTGCCCCAACCATAATTGCCCCTGAATCTTTAAAATCAGGACTATTACGATTTAAAACTTGTTTACCATTACGGTCTCTAAATTGATCCAAGTCATTTCCGCCATTTGCACCTGCTTCAATAATAATAATTCCCTTATTTGTTCCCATACGAATTGCATCAAATATGTCTGGTTTTACTTCCACAGGAAAATAGTTCTTATCTCCATATCCATCGTAAGTTGCTTGTGCCTCTAGTAAAAGAATATCTCCAGCTTGCATATTGTTAACCGCACTTAAAATAGCATCAGCTGTATTATAATTTCCGTTATCCCTAATCTGAGATACAACCTTTACCTTAGCTTTCGGTGCGATCCCAATTCCACCTATATTATTATCCTCTGCCGAAACAATTCCTAAGACTGAGGTACCATGATCATGGTGCTCGCTTTTATTCTGTCCAGATATCAGTTCAATCTTTTGATTCACTAAATCCTCATGATTAAATAACCACCCATACTCCATATCTACGAAAGTAGTTCCTTTTCCATCTCCACCTTTTATGCTCCAGGCATAAGGTGCATTAATTCCTAATGGTGCTGGTTCAAGGTAACCTTGTCTTGTAAGTCTAGGCTCATCATATGGATTAACAGATAAGTTTGGCAAACGCTCTGCTGGTGGCGCCTCTTCTTCCTGTAAATACGCCGTTTCAACAAGAGATGATTTTTCAAATTTTGTAAGTAATGCTTGTACATCAATATCATCTTGAGTTTCTACAATATAATAGTTTAGCAAATTAGAAGAAATATGATCGGAATCTTTTATTTCTTTACCAAGATTTTTAATTTCTTTAGGATTTAAAGAATTAAAAAGTCGATTTATAGTTACATTTGGATATTCAGCTAAAATTCCAATTAATTCAGGATCTTGTTTTTCTTCTTTAATGAATTTTTCTATTCCATCCTGATATGGTAAATTCGCTTCATTTTTAAATTTTAAAATTAATTGTTTAGTAACTTGCTTATGTACAGTGGAATTCAATTGCTTATTTGAATAATTATAAGTAGCTGCGTAGGCAACTTCTGATTTTTCACTTGGAAGTATACCGCCTACTCCATTAAATGCTGTTAATGCAATTGAAGAAACTAAAATTCCCTTAAAAATTTTCAAAACATGCACCTCTTCTTATTAGTATATAGTTATAAAAAAATGTATATTACCTAATTTCTTTTTATACAAACGTTTTATATGTAGGACTATATTTTCAACCCCATTCATTTTTTAATATTTGTTTATACATCATTAATACAACCAATTCATACCAACAACTTTATTAATTCAGTTGCACAACTGTAACCATTATAGTTACACCTTTACGAAATAGTCAACCTTAAATGCAATTTTGCATGTAAAATCATACATACTTCTACCAACTTACTCCCAATTATTTCAAGAGAAGTTAAACTTCTATCATTTTGAGTAATTGCATATATATAATATAAAACATATAAGGGGGGTTAAAACGTGGTAATCTCAAGACAAGATTCCTGGACTGATGATAACGATTTACTTCTCGCATCAACAGTACTTCAGAATATTCGTAACGGTGGAACACAGTTAGCTGCATTCAAAGAAGTAGCAAAACTACTAGCTAGAACACCCGCAGCTTGTGGATTTCGTTGGAATTCATATGTGAGAAAACAATACCAAGAAGAAATACAACTAGCAAAACAAGACCGAAAAATGGGAAACAACATTCCCCTCTCCCCATCAGAAAAAGAAAAAAACTCTTTGTCTATTACATTAGATGATATTATTCTCTTTCTACAAAATTATAAAGATGTGAATGAATTGACAAAATTACAAAATCAAATTGAAGATTTAAAAACAGAGAATCAATCTCTTCTACAACGTATCACTATGTATGAAGAAGAATATCGTATGTTACTGAACCATATCGATAAGACAAGAAATTTAATTGCAGTGGATTAAACAGCATAACTATAATGACTTTCCAGTAGGATCTTCGCCCGCCAAAACCACCATCAATAAAGAAAATTCAGACTATTATTGGTAATAATAAGTAAAATACACATACATAATGTATGTGTATTTTACTTTGACTATTATTAAAAGAAATATTTAGTCTATGTTACATCTTTTCTAATATTTCTTGCCTTTCACACCATTTTGTTAGCTTTTCTAATGCTTTTTTAGATAAACGTTTTGTTTTATAATTACAAAACCTAGATAATGTAGACGGAGAAATACTCATTTCATCTGCTATTTCACGAATGCTTACCTTTTTTTCATTGTGTACTTTCAGTATTTTGTCACGGATCTTTTTCTCTATTTGTTCGACTGATTCTACAGTCTTCTTTATTTCTTTAACAACTGTTACTTCCGGTAACTGCTCTTGTGGTTCCTCTATACTCTTCTTTCCTATTACCCTATCCATTGACTGTAACATTTCTTCAGGTGGCAAAATCGTTATTCCTAAGTTAGTGTAATAATTTTTAAACCAATTACGTTTCCCAATTTGTTGTTCATCCAGTGGATCACTATACTCCCAATGAGAGATTACTTTTTCATTTTCTAAATCCATTAGAACGTTTTCTAACTGTTCTCTAATACGATTAGGCTTCCAATCTTTCGGGATATCCATTACTGCTAGCAGGCCTTTGTCCCCACCTATAGAATATGGCTTTTTCAATGATGAATACATTTGTCTAATTCTCCATTGCCATGTTAAGTATCGTATTAACCTTTTATGATATTTGTGTCTATAACTATTGTATTCAAGTGCTTTTTTAGACAATAATGCTGTTGTATTATTTGATCCGTATAAATAATTGGTTAAAAAGCTGCCTGGCTTAATACGACAAGATTCAATACCCATATATTCATTTGTAACACTATGTCTCCACAATACAACCGAATCTAATACAAATAATCGTTTAACAACCTCACGCTTTAATTCTAGTCGTTCCCCTTCATCTTCACGATCATTTAATACTACGACTTCATTCTCATCATTTAAATAGATAAAAATACTTGCTAAAGCCGCAATTCTTTTTGCTATTTTAATTTTATCTTCCGCTCTATAGTATTCCTTATTTTTGACTACTGTTTTTGGAATGTTGCACATCTCTAAAACTTGCTCATAAGAAAAATCAATGAATTCGTCTGGAGATTTTGCTTCGTTTATCCATTGTATTGTAATTGCATCTAGACAATCTGCCGTTAAATCATCCATATTACTCATTACATCATCGACAAGAGTATTCCATCGAGCAGCTTCTTCTATATTAGTAAGTCTTAAATCTTCATCTTTGTGTGAAGAAAGCTGGGCTACACCATTAGAAGATTTTGTTTCAATAGGATATTGTAAAACCTTACTTAATTCATCTTCTTCAAATTGATTTTTTGCAATCCCATCTCTTAGCTTATAATAAACAGCAGAGTTATTTACCTCATAATAATCCTCATGGTTTACTATACTTGTCTCTTCTATATTTTGATCATTTTCTACTATTATGGAACTTGAAGAAGCTATATTTTGGAATTCTTTGTCTATAAATCCTTCAATTTCTTTATATATTTCTTCCTTATAGGAATCAATTTTGGCATAAATTTGTACTAATGTAGTACCGGATTCTTGTTTTTTCTCTAGCCAAGACACTAATGCAGTAAATGATGGGGAAGCATGAGGTGATGTGAGTACTTTATTATTATTGTTTTCAACATCTTTAAAATATGCATTCCACTTATTCCATACTAGCTCGTTAGTTTTATAAATTGGCTCAGAGATTAACAATGCATCTCGAAACATTTGTAATAAGTTATCCACTTTCTTTTCCTCCCTAAACCATGGATCACAATTAAATAATTCTCAGTATAAAAATCTTAACTACTATTATATTTAATTTATTGTAACAGATATTTACAAATTTTTGTTTCTTTCTTCTCTATTCTGCTTTTCTTGCATTCCTTTTGCAACTTTCTTTCCTGAACTTGCAACATGCTGCTCTTTCTTTTCCCTATTTCTTCTTCCTACATTTCTTTTGCGCCTTGCTTTCCTTAACTCCTCAACTTGCAACATACTGCTCTTTCTTTTCCCTATTTCTTCTTCCTACATTTCTTTTGCGCTTTGCTTTCCTTAACTCTTCAACTTGCAACAGGTTGCTCCTTCTCTTCCTTATTTCTACCTACTTGCATTTCTTTTGCGCTTTGCTTTCCTTAACTCTTCAACTTGCAACAGGTTGCTCTTCCTCTTACCTATTTCTTCTTACTTACATTCCTTTTGCGCTTTGTTTGCCTTAACTCTTTAACTTGCAACAGGTTGTTCTTCCTCTTACCTATTTTCCTTTACTGACATCCTTTTTGCGCTTTGCTTTCCTTAACTC
>NZ_JBFUPV010000010.1:0-138883 GCF_041360755.1 Bacillus sp. RCC_6_1 | reverse complement strand
TCTTTCTTTTCCCTATTTCTTCTTCTTACATTTCTTTTGCGCCTTGCTTTCCTTAACTCTTCAACTTGCAACAGGTTGTTCTTCCTCTTACCTATTTTCCTTTACTGACATCCTTTTTGCGCTTTGCTTTCCTTAACTCTTTAACTTGCAACATGCTGCTCTTTCTTTTCCCTATTTCTTCTTCTTACATTTCTTTTGCGCCTTGCTTTCCTTAACTCTTCAACTTGCAACAGGTTGCTTTTTTTCTTACCTCTTTCTCCTTACTTACATTCTTTTTGCGCTTTGTTTGCCTTATATTTCTCAACTTGCAACACGTTTGCTCTTTCTCTTACCTATTTCTAATCAACTTGCAACACGTTTGCGGTATCCTTTCCCTATCTCTTTCAACTTGCAACAGTATAATTTATTTCTCAACTAAGTAATTTTAAAAAAAATCATGTCATTTTAAAGTTTTCAAGCTATTTTTCTCATATTTTTTATAAGTTACATACATAATATGCAACATGTTTGCGGTATCCTTTCCCTAACTTTTCTATCATCTTCACCATAAACCTTTATATACCAAGGGTTTAGGTGCTTTTCCATTTACTTTTATACATATCATCCAACTTGCAACACGTTTGCGGTATGCATGCCCTTATTTTTCTCACAAGATGCAACAGTGTTTGCGGTATCCTTTCCCTACTTTCATTCTATAAATGTCAACAAGTCCTTTTATATCAAGGGTAATTATTACAATTCATTTTTAATCATTACGTTCACTAACTTGCAACATGTTTGCGGTATCCTTTCCCTAACTCCCCTACCATTTTCACTATAATCCTTTATATACCAAGGGTTTAGGTGCTTTTTTACTTACTTTTATACATATCACACAACTTGCAACACGTTTGCGGTATCCTTAACACAAAAAAAAATCATGAAATTCTCTTATCCCTTGATACAACTAGCTTCATAAGCTGTTGCAAGTTGCTAATTTTCTTCTTAAAGGAGCACCTTTCATCATTTTTCGATTTGCTATAATCAAAATTGGTATATTTTATAGTATTTTGACATATATTTCTGAATTTGTAGAACGGAGGTGAAAAAGATGGGAAAATCATTTGTGATACGTAATCAACGTAGCTTAAATGGGAAAACAACAAACGCAGTTTTAGTAACACTCAAATCTTGGCAAAAGTTTGTGGAAACATTTGAGGAGAAATACTACAGCTATAAAGATACATATTTAGAAGATATTTTGCAGCACATGACATACGAAGAGCGTATTGCGGATGTAGAAGGTTTTGTTGAAAAAGCCAAACCATCTTTTTCACGTCGGGCAATGTCTACACTTGCAGAAAAAGCAGGACGAAAACATAAATTATACGGTATTACGAATGCTGATCTTGAAGTGTTCTTGTACTTACATAAAAAATGCTATACAAACGGCGTCATTCCAAATGTAACCATACATATGATGTGGGAAGATTACAAGCAATATAAAGAAGAATTTGCTTATATCCAACACTCTCAATTCTATATCGCATTAAAGAAATTAAACTTACATAACATTATCTCCATCGAAAATGGAGTAGATGGCCGTTATACAATCAAACTCACTCATTTTATGAATGAGGAAACAGAAAAAGCAAATCCGTACGTATATATTAGTCCTGTTGTATTTACAAAGGATTTCTTTAAGCTATCTGTAGCAGCTAAGAAACTATTCTTAGACATCGCAATGCAACAACATACGGAAACAACATTAAAGCGTTCTTTAGACAAGCAGGACGAAAGAGGAAACAAAACTCACTTCGGTGGGATGTATCGTTTCTTACATAAAAAATATCCGCATCAGATCCGTGCGGTTATCGAGGAATTAACAACTGCATTACCATGTACGGGGAATCCCCTATTCAAAATTTGCAAAATGCAAAAAGGTGTAAAGCATACAAAACGATATACAACATTATATCTGTCTATACATTCAGACTTCTTATGTTCGAAAGAAGCTGGAGAAGAACAACATAGGGATCCATTTACACCAAAAGCTACCTATGCTCGAAAAGCGAAATTTATCGAAGCAGTCCTACAAGAGATGAATATCGGTGAACTTTCTGCAGACATGAATAAATTCATTCATGTATTAAAGCATACTTGTCATCGTCAAATTCGCAGTGTAATTCACGGACTACGTGACATGGTTGATCGAAAAGAAGGATATCCAACGAAAATTGTATATACATTGAAGAAACTATTGCATCAAACATCTCAATATCAAATTCTCGATACAGCAGCTAAAGAAGGTATCTACCCTCTTATTGCGCAGCATATACCAAAAGAGAGAAATAGCGAACGTGAGCAAGCTATCTTTAATTTCGGCCTACATTATTCTATGTACTCTCTTCGTAACATTAAAAAGATGTTTAAAAATGTGCATGCATTATTGAAGCAGAAGTTTGCGGTACCAGTAACAGAAGAATCTTATCACCGTAATTATATAAAATACCAGGAAGAAACGTTATTTAGAAAATATGCATATGATCAGGGAGTGAATCTCCATGCATATATCGCTTTAGAAATTGAAATGCGTGAAAAACTAAAAGTTCGTGGTCATAAAGAACGCACAATTCCAAGTGATGTACGTGAATGGTTTATTGAAACAATTGATAAACTACCACAAGAACAACTGCGTGTGATTGAGCTACCAAAACAGTTTAATTTACTAGAGTTTATGCGTACCTTCGAACGCTTAGTACGTGCTGGTGTAACAATAACAGCTCCAGATCAGGTGCTACACGCAATGGAAATAAAATAATAGTAACGAGCTCTCTATTTTTGAAAAAATCGAAAGTAGAGGGCTATTCGTAGTTGTTTCATTCATACTCTTTTTCTACTACTCTATTTATAAATACAAAATCAGAAGGACTTCATGTAAAATGAAGTCTTTTTTTATGCACTTCTATACAAATTCTCTTCTAGCACTATATAACTCTCCACATAGTGCCAGGGAGTATTCTTCTAATGTAATAAAACATACCTCATAATACCTACAAAAAATCAAAAATAAAATTATAAAAACAGTGGATATGAGGACAAATATACTCGAATGTGAATAGTATTTTTCTGACATCATTGTAACTACTAGTGTTGTTGTATATATCTAATAAAAATCATCAATAATAATGTGAGTTATGAGTAAATACTGAGTAATGTTAACAAATAACTACATTTTCTGAACAAAATGTGGATAATTGAACGTTAAATACTGCTTATTTACCAAAATAAAGTAAATGAAGCTTATTTCCATAGTTGAATAAATATAAAGTAATTTGTATCAATTTCTTTCCGATTTCATGTAGAAACATATGATTTTCTTTTTGCTTTTTTGTAGAATTGAAAGTCTTATAATTATTGAATCTACGGATACATTTTTTACTATTTATGATTTTTTACGTGCTAACATCAAATTTTCCCTTGTGGGAGTAGAGTTTCCCCCTATTTTTGATAACCTATAATAGTTTTATCTTTATTTCTTTTTAATATATAAGATATATATTTATAATAGATTTTATTATTAGTAGTATGAGTGTTAATAAAATGTCAGATCTAATCAAAAAAATTTAATAATGTCCATAGTATTTTTCTAAATGAAAAAAGCCTAATAGCTGTGCTAGTTATTCACATTATTTTTTAGTTGTAATATCTAAATATAAGCCCTCGTGCCTATTTATTTTAATATCTTTACTACAGTACAAGCGATGATAGTAAATTTTCTCTCATTACATATGTCTTGTAATGTTCTTAATACCATTTGTCCATTATGCATAAATTTAATTTGTTCGGATATATTTAACTTTTGAATGTTTAGATATTCCATACAATTGCAATCATAGATCGTTTCCTTTAAATAAACCCCTATTGTTTCATGAGAAAAACGAGCACAAATTATGTGCTTTTTCATTTAGTGTACTATTAGCCTCCGATGTTCTATATACAAGTGATTCCTAACTTGAATGCAACACAAAAAGAACTTCTTCAAGTCGATTAAATATGTGCATAGCAAAATAAGCTATATATACACTAATCGACTCAAAAAAGTCCTTTCACAATTGAAACAAGATGAAACTTGCTTATACAACTCAACTACAATAAAAAAGGTGAAGCTCTTGATACAACTCCACCTTTTTAGTATACTTCCCTATTTTTTCGAAGAAACAGGATCCATTTTTAATGTTTTTATTCCTTCTTTTAATGTAAATGCATCTGCTCTTAATGTTTTCCAACTATCTTTTGCTGCATTCAGGTTAGGTTTTAAAAATTTAAATTTATTTTGATCTGCCTTTTGGGATGCTTTATCAATATGATTAAGTACTCCTGAATATTGAGAATCTAAATCATGCCATTGTGCTGACATATAGGTAAGAGCATTAATAGCTGATCCAATTGCATTTTGCATTTCAGCAATATTATTATACGCAACCCCAACTACACGATTTAATGTTATTTTATAGTCTACCGTTTGCCGTAATTGCGCTAATAACGGCTCTAACGTACCTAAATTATTTCTTGCTACCCCTATCATTACACCTCCAGCAATCCATGTAGGGATTGAGGGATATGATACAGTTATTATTCCATCCGATTCTACTTGTTTAAAATGTCTTATTTGCTCTAAAACATCATTTAGGCGTTTTTCATCTTCATCTATTCCAGATGCTTGATTTTTTAAAATCGATTGCAAGATATCTTTATGACCTCCAAATGCTCGGACATCTTCTCCAATACTATCTCTTAACTTAGCTAGTTCTTGTATTAAATTCTGTGTATATGCTTGGTTTTGTTTAATCTCACCTTGTAAATCTGTAATGCCTTCTTTTAATGTATCTGCATCTCCTTCATTAATTGCTTCTACTAATGTATCGTAATAATTGTCAAATGTGGTATCATACTCTACAATTCCTGTAAGGGTATCTAAAAGTTGTTTTTTTATGTGCGCATCCCATTTTGTAGCATGCTCTCTTGCATTCTTTTGATCTTGTGCAATTTGACTAGGTAGATTTGTATATCCTTTAATATCAATTCCTTCAAAGTTAACATCTGGATTATTAATTAACAAATAAGAGTAATCATTCATGGATTTTGCAAATACCCCAGCATCTTGCAAAGCTTTTTTCATCTTTTCGCTGTTTACAGAAAGAGATATATCTTCCGTACTCGTTTGTTCTATTTTACTTTCACTTGCAAAAGCAGCTACTGGTGAAACTACAGTAGTTGTTGTCAGGGTTAAAAACGTCGATACAGCAAGTAGTTTATAAGGAAAATTATTATTCACTTTAATTCCTCCTATGAATATATATTGATTTTTAGTTTGTTTTTTCTTGTTTAAAAGCAATGTCTTTGGAAATGAATTCTGCGTCCTTATGAATATCATTCCAACTTTGTTTAGCAGCTTTTAAATCGTCAGGTATTAACGAAAGTTTATGTTCTTGCATTTGATCGATATTATCATATAAATCTTTATAATTAGCCCCCATTTTATTCCATTGTTGCTGAATACTTGTTAGAGACATGATTGCTTGGTCCACTGTCTGATATAAATATGTTAGAGTGTCCTTGGTATTAGTAAGTGAAATAACCGCTTGATTAGCCAGATCAGCTTTCATACTTAATTCTCCGATTTTATTCGAAATTTCATTATAAGAATTCATATGATTAGATGCCTCGACACCAGCAGCTGTTCCTAAACCGATACCAGCGGCTCCTAGAGCTGTAAGACCACCCACAACAGCTGGTGTAGCTGTACCACCCGTCACAACAATTACTACCGCTCCTGCAATCGTTCCAATAACTAAAATAGCAGCTCCTAATCCACCACCAATTGACCAGGCTAATACATTATCAAAATGTGATTTCTGTGTAGAACGTAAATTCTCAATTTCGGCCTGAAGTTGTGGGACTAGTGCTTGTTTTCCCGCTAATATAGCCGTTAATCCGCCCTGTCCATCTGGACCACCAACATTATTTTTAAAATCTACAGTATTTGTATACAACTTTGTTTTAAAAGCCTCTAACATCTTAATGACTTCCGTAACATCATTTGAATTTGTATGAATTGTATTGATTAAATCCCCTATTCCTTCTTTGAGGCTCACCTTATCTTTCTTTTTTACAGTGTCTACTAGTGTGTCGTAATAGTTTTGAAATTGCTCATCATAATTTACAATATTACGTGCTGTTTTTTGAATGTTTGGCTTCGCTGTATCTAACCAGTAATTTGCATTGATTCGTGACAGTTCCTGATTTAGGTGAATATTTTTGATTAATTCTCCTCCCCCGGAACCTAAATCAATGTTGGATAAATTTACATTCGGTTGCTTAATCATAGTTTTGGCGTATAAATCCATTACAAGAATATGAGAGCCTGTTTCAGCCAATGCTTTCTTTAATCCTTCAGGTCCTAACGCATAATTTTCTATTTTCTGTTCCTGAGCTGTCTGTTCTTGTGCAAGTGCATGAATAATACTACCATTCGTAGCAGTTATAACCGTTGCTAAAGTGGCTAAAGTTATAACCTTAAATGGAAATTTCATCATTTGATCTCCTCCTTATATTCAGTTGCAATATAATCTTTTTGATAAACCTATGTTCTTAATATTAGAATTTATAAACTTGTTCTTCGAGTTGATTTGTTACACTTTTTAATCGTCTTAATGTATCTTTTTGAGACTGAGTGTTATTGGCATCAACTTCAGTCGATAATTTTGTAATACTATTATTTATTAGATCCAAATCCTCTTTGTAACGTTTCATTAGCTCAATTTCTCCATCTACTTGGTTAGCAAATGTATGCAAATCATTTTGCATGAAAAGAATCATTGATTTTTGTAAATCCGCTACAGTTAATTTAGTTGTTAAGTCATATAATTTCTGATTTTGTTTCTCTAAATCATTTAAATATGCACGTTGCTCTGCTGTTAGTTTATTAATTTCAGCAAAAGTATTATATGTTTTTTTTATTTTTTCAGGATCAATCACTTTCATAAGATCATACTCTTTCGTTTTTGTAACTGCAGCTGCAGCGATTTCACCTTTTTTACTTTTCTCTATTGCTTCACGTGCTTCTTTTTTGGCAGCCTCAATTTCTATAGCTGATTTTCCCTTTTCTTTTGCTTCTTGCTCTGCTTTCTTCTCTGCGTCTACAATAGCATTGTTTATTTCTTTTCCTTTGTTATACGCTACTACTGCTGTTTGAGCAGCCGGTTCAATGATATCTTTCGATAGACTATAAATTTCTTGGAATACCTTTAGCCCTTGTTCATTTAAGGCTCCTGGTAATAATGCTATTTGCTGTAAATCATTTTGAATTGATTTTTTTGTATCTAGCATTTCATTTTTTAACTTATCTATTTTTCCTGTTCCCTCTGAATTAAGGACACTCTGTGCTTTTGCCACATCAGTATCAAGATTTTTCACCTTTTTATCTAACTGTAGTTTTAGATCTGTTAACTCATTAATTTGACGTTGCACACTTTCTTGGTTTGTTATGGTCATGTCTTGAAGGACTTCCAGTCTATCTGTAAACCCTTCTTTATCTTCCTTATTATCTACAAATCCTTTTAATGTTGGATAATAACTATTAAATTTAGTTACAAATCCTTTACTTTTTGAATTTAATAGAATTAATTTGGGATAAAGTTCGGATGACCACTCTTTCATATCTTGTTTAATTAGAAATTGAGTTGTATTTAAAGATGGAACTTCTACAAGTTGTACATTCGGACTTGCTAAGGCTCCATCGACAAAGGTTTGTGTTAATTTGGAGTGTGCACCTATTTTTCGTAACGCTGAGGAAATATCTATATTATCTTGTTTTGTTTCTGCTTGAACGATTGGCGTTGCGAGAGTATTGATAGGAATAGTCGCCCCGGTAGCAATTGATGTTATTAAAAATCCTGTCATAATTTTATTCTTCATTCCTTACACCTCTTCACTATTGTTTTTTACAAGTTTTGATTGTAAATGTTGTACAACCTAACGTTAGGATTTCTTCACACACACTTGAGGATAAAAAATTTTTCAAAAGAGTAAGTGCATCTCGTTTTTTATTTGTTTTTGATAGAATATAAGGTCCTTACTTCCCCCCCCATTTTAATCACTATGTTTTTCATAAGTAAACTAGAAAATTGTGTATCTAATGTTCGATTTTTCTGACATTAAATGTTTTATTTTTTTCTAATTATATTTAAAAAGTTTTTATACTATTATCACTTCATGAAGTGAAATAATTTTACTACTATAATTAAACATAAAATTTGTTGGTATCATTGAATCTTAATAAATATCATATAAAAAAATGTTATTACTATAATTTTATGGGATTTTATGTATTATGTACTTTATATGAATATGTACAATTGCATACTCATATAAAGTACTATCCTTGAATAACATACAAGGCAGTCACCATACATTCCTATCAACTTAAGAGTTTTTACTTCCCCAATTGTAAAAAAGTTGTTATTTCTAAAATTTAACTAGAAAAGATGATGTTTTTTATCCATCTTTCAATTCAAGATGAATTACAACTATTTTTTAAAGTTTGTTCGAACTGGAGAATACAACCAAATTAATCTAGATAATATAGTGACGAAGTTTTTTCTCAGAAAGCAGGAACTGATTCTAAAAATGCAATAACTTTATTGCTACTCAACAATTCCTTAATCGGTCTTTCCGTTCAGATTTTTTGGGAACTATAAGTATATCCCTTAAGATAAACAGATCCCAAGGGACAAAACATCGCAATTTTTTTAAAACGTCGAGACTTTATTTAAAAAACGACATTAAGAATTTTCTTCAAATCCAGGGGCATAACTTTGCAGCAAACAAAAGAACCATAAGTTTGCTGTTCCAGAAAACTTATGGTTCATATTACACTTATTTTGAAAGTTATTCATGCGAATCTTATGTTTATTTTTCTTCAGCCTATATTACCTTTAATTAAATTGGAATAGTTGATAAAATCAATCATTCCAAATGTTCATTTAATGTTGAACCTTTTTTAGTCATGTTAAAAAATCCTCTCCAAGTAATGGTGTAACATCAAAGTGTGTACATGGTCTTTTTTACATTGTCTACCTAAAGAGGATAATATCGATCATTACTTTGATTAAGTCCTTTTGTTTATATATATTTATTTTTAAACCGTCGTTTACAGCAGATTAACTACTACCTGTCTTTCTATCCACTTATCTAGCTTATTTTTCGTATCATCATTTAATCGTTTTCTTTTACCGGATAACATCCTTGAAAGTGTTGAATACGAAATATCTATTTCTTTCGCTAACTCACGAATACTTTTATTATTCTTCTCTTTATACGTGTTCATCTTTTCAATATAAAACTCAATACTATTAGGGGGTTCTTGATTTACTATACTTATTGGCTTCTCTTCAATTACCGGTGGCTTTTCTTCCATCTCAATGACCAAGGGTACTTGCTGCTTACTTTTCTTAGTAATCAACTCTTGTTGTAATTTAACAAGTTCATTTGTAGGAGAAATGCTTACTTTTAATTTTAACCAGTAGTTTTCAAACCAGTTTTTTCCCTTACATTTTTCCTCATCAATTTCGGGAGAGTATTTCCACTCTTGAATTACTTGGTCGCTCATAAGGTCATCTAAAGTCTTTTCAAAAACTTGTCTTATTAGACTTGGTTTTCTATTCATGCTTATCTCCATTACTTGTAATAACCCTTTAGGACCACCAATACTATAAGAATGTGTTAAATGTTGATAGGATTGTTGAATGCGCCAACGCCAACTTAGATATCTGGTTAATCTTTTGTGATATCTCTGTTGCTTGCTGTTATACTCTAGGGCTTTTTTTGATAATAAACCTGTTAGCTTTTCAGATCCATAGAGATATTTTGATAAAAAGCTTCCTGGTGTAACGTTCATACTCTCTATTCCTAATGTTTTATCCGTATCAATATCTTTTGCAATGATAATTTCATCCATTACAAATAACCTTCGAATTCTTTGCTTTTTATAAGTTAGGCTTTCATTTGGATCTTTTTCATTTAATATCACAATCTCATTATCTTCATTGACATAAATAAAAATACTAGCAAGAGCAGCTAATCGCTCCATAATTTTTAATCTGTCTTCTTTTCGATAATAAGCCTTACCATTTTTGATTTGTTTCATATTACACATATCTAATATTTGTTCGTAATGTACAGGCACAATAGTCTTATCATTTTCCGCACTCTTTACCCAAAGTTCAGTTACAATATCGAGGCAGTCCGCCGTCAAATCGTCCATTACTCTTGTTAAAAAAGTAGAATCAATCAGTGTATTCCATCTTTTTAATTCTTTCCTTTGTAATTTCATATCACCATCATCGTGTGACGATACTACCACTAGACTATTTTGTTTATCCTGTAATTGAGCAATCCGTACATTCTTATCTTGGTCATCTGTAAACTTATTCTTAGCAATAGTGTCTGATAAATGGTACATAAACCCTGCATTACTTCGTTCTATATAATCACTCTTAGCCTCTGAATGTAAAGGTAATTCTTTTGCGATAATAGGCAGTTTAATTCCAAACTCCATATATAAGTCATCTCTTAGACATTCAAAAATTTCTTCCCTATGATTTTCTAGTTTTGGAAGAATGTCTATCCCTGATAATCCTAAAGCTTCCTTTTTAGAAACCCATTTTACTAGCCTTTCGAAAGTCTGTGATGAATAAGATGAGTTGTAAATTTCCTGTAGATCTCTTTCTACATCTTGATAGAATTGTTGCCATTTATTTAAAACCTTTTCACTTCCCTCAACTCCAGTTAAAAGAGGGTAAGCTATATATAAGGTGTTTTGAAATAGTACTTTTAACTTCTCCACTAATAATCCTCCTAATTGCTTCTAATACGATTATATCAATTGCTACTAATCATTCATACCATGTTAATTCTAATATATTTTAATGTCGTAAAAAGATAGCATACATAGAATACAACCATTAATTATTATGTATGTGACGGTTTTATTTAGTGCTTTTATAGACTCAGCTTTTCTTTCAAAAGAAATGTGGGGATTTGTACTATTAATAATTTTAATTTCAATTTTGTTTCCATATATTTTTAACATTTTAACTTTTGCTAGAAATAGATGGACTAAATTAGTTTGTTTTAAATTTTGTTTTGAGCAGATTTTAGATGAAAGAGAGAGTGAATGATTAAACGTATAAGAGATTGTGAACTCTTTATTTACAGTGTTTTCAATGTATACTTTTATTATATAAATTGAGGATATCAGGGGGTTCGGAGAGAAGTTAATATTTAAGGGGATTTGAAGGTAAACTAATAATAAAAAGTTTACATTGGAAAATAAGAAAAAGAAACTGGTTTTTAAGGTTCTTTTTCTTATTTTGATAATATTTGTATCTTATTGTAGTTAATATATCTTATAATTAGTTTATTGGAATTTATAGTTAAAGAGGGTGATTGAACATGACAGTGCAAAAAGAAAAAGTAACTAGGCGGGTTGTTTGTAGGAAATGTAAATCTGATCAAATAGTTGGTAATAAACGTGGTTATAATTTTAAAAGGATGTTTTTAATTCTGTTTCTTATGTTAGCTACACTTATAGCTATTGGAATAGTTCCTCGACATTCTCCACTTCAGGATATGGCTGCATTTGTTGGTTTTTTAATGATGCTCCTAGGGGCACCGATAACTTTATTCAGTGGATTTATTGGTAGAAAAAATATTGTCAATGGTTGTATGAATTGCGGACATACATGGATGCCTAAAAAATAGAATGTCTATAGATCAAAAAAGAAAAGACAGCTGATTGATTGCTGTCTTTTTGCCTATTTTTGAGTAATAAATTAAAGTTTCTTAATTATTACTTGTTCGCCATCCTTCATAATGTCCTGTCCATGAATTTTTACTTACTTCAGTTACTCCTTTTAAATACCAAGTTACTCCATTCCACTCTTTTACAGTGGGTATTTCCCCTTTTGATTTGTAACCAGGAAAGTCTTGTTTTTCTTTTTTCTTAACAAAACTTTTTTTATTATCAATTGTTTTTAATTTTACACTTGTATCAGTAGGTGTTTCCGCAAATACTCCTCCAGCACCAGATAACATAATTCCAGTTGCTAATGTTCCAATTATTACTTTCTTAAACATGAAAAATCCCCCTTTTTTGGAATGAATATTACATAAATAAGAATACCATATTATTTGTATTTTCTAACATTTTAATTTATTTATAAATATTTAGCTGAATATTCAAAATATATAATTATTGTGAAATGTTTTAAAAATAATTAGTCCTATTAGTAGTGGATCTCAAGTGAATAATTGGAAGAAAACTAAATTATTTATAGGGTTAGAAGTATAGAATCCAAGCTTTTTCAACCTAAATTTATATTGAAAAGTTTACATAAAGGAATAAGCAAAAGAACCTGGTTTTTAGGCTTCTTTTGCTTATTTTCCAATAGTCTCTTTTTGTTTACTTCTTCGTTTTGACGATCATGGAGATTATAGTGTTCAAAATGTGTTTGGATTTACTTTTATAATTATTGTATTTTTAGGATTTCCTGTAACAATATTCAGTGGATTTATTGGTAGAAAGAACATTGTCAATGGTTGCATAAATTGTGGACATACGTGGATGCCTAAAAAATAGAATGTTATAGGTGTCAAGAAAGAAAAGACAGCTGATTTATTGCTGTCTTTTTCCTTTCCTCGAGTGATAATTGAAAGTAAATCTTTATTGATTTTTGGGTTTTGAAATTACTAAAAATAGAATTGTATATAGTACCGTTCCTAGTATTACTATCAATAAGGACATTGAAATATCTGAAAGGATGCTAACCCAATCTTTATTTTAAATATATTTGATAATGTCTTTATAAAATATTAAGTTCATAAGGATAAACATTGGTAGACTCCAAAATAAAAAAATATTAAATAAATGGAAACTAATATTCAAGAATTAACTTTCGTATCTGTAATAGCAACAATACACTTAGTTTTTATTAGTTTGTAAACCCTTTTCACTAAATGGAAGTAAAACATGCAACATCTTTCCCATCTTGCGTACCCTTAGTCCAAAACAAGCAACATCATTCTCAACTTACGTACTATTCCACTAGAATAAGCAACATTTTTCCCGTGTTGCGTACTTATTTCTCTAAATAAGCAACACTAAACATTTAAATTATTTAATTTCAGGTGAAAAAGAAGCAACATTCTTCCCATCTTGCGTACTTTTTTTCTAAATAAGCAACGTTTTTCCCAAGTCGCGTACCTATCTTATTAGTGAAATCAGCCATAAATGCTGTTATATCAGGTGATCTAAGATGTTAAATCACAAGCAATTTATATATTACACAAAAATTCTTTCCCAAGTCGCGTACCCATTTTGCTGAAAAAGGAGCAACACCTTTCCCAAGTTGCGTACCAAAAATCAATTGAAATATCAATAAAGTATTGATATTAAAGGATTTCTCCTTTTCTCATTAAATAGCATCATACAAGAAAAGAGCAACATTCCTTCCCGAGTCGCGTACCAAAAATAAAAATAACAATTTTCTCTATCCCTTGTCGCTCTAAGGCCCATAAGGTGTTGCCTTTTTTGAAATTCTCTCTTAAAGGGCACATTTTTACAAAATTCGATTTGCTATAATCATAATTGGTATATTTTATAGTATTTTGACATATATTTCTGAATTTGTAGAACGGAGGTGAAAAAGATGGGGAAATCATTTGTGATACGTAATCAACGTAGCTTAAATGGGAAAACAACAAACGCAGTTTTAGTAACACTCAAATCTTGGCAAAAGCTTGTGGAAGCATTTGAGGAGAAGTACTACAGTTATAAAGATACTTATTTAGAAGATATTCTACAGCACATGACATACGAAGAACGTATTGCTGATGTGGATGGATTTGTCGAAAGAGCCAAACCATCTTTTTCACGTCGCGCAATGTCTGCACTTGCAGAAAAAACGGGAAGAAAGCATAAATTATACGGCATTACGAATGCTGATCTCGAAGTGTTCTTATATATACATAAGAAATGCTTTACTAATGGTGTCATTCCCAATGTAACCATATATATGATGTGGGAAGATTACAAACAATATAAAGAAGAATTTGCTTATATCCAACACTCTCAATTCTATATCGCTTTGAAAAAGTTAAGCTTACATAACATTATCTCCATTGAAAATGGAATTGATGGCCGTTACACAATTAAACTCACTCATTTTCTGAATGGGGAAACAGAAAAAGCAAATCCGTACATATATATTAGTCCTGTTGTATTTACAAAGGCTTTCTTTAAGTTATCTGTAGCGGCTAAGAAGTTATTTTTAGATATCGCAATGCAACAACATACAGAAATAACGCTAAAGCGCTCTTTGGACAAGCAAGACGAAAGAGGAAACAAGACTCACTTTGGCGGGATGTATCGTTTCTTACATAAAAAATATCCGCATCAAATCCGTGCGGTTATCGATGAATTAACAATTACATTCTCATGTACGGGTAGTCCCCTATTCAAAATTTGCAAAATGCAAAAAGGTGTAAAATATACAAAACGATATACAACGCTATATCTATCTATCCATTCAGACTTCTTATGTTCGAAAGAATCTGGAGAAGAACAATACAGGGATCCGTTTACACCAAAAGCTACCTATGCACGTAAAGCGAAATTCATCGAATCACTTCTACAAGAAATGAATATCGGTGAATTGTCTACAGGCATGAATAAGTTCATTCATGTACTAAAGCATACTTGTCATCGTCAAATTCGTAGTGTCATTCGTGGGCTTCGTGATATGGTTGATCGCAAAGAAGGATACCCTACAAAACTTGTATATACATTGAAAAAACTATTACATCAGACATCTCAATATCAAATTCTGGATACAGCGGCGAAAGAAGGTATCTACCCTCTTATTGCACAACATATACCAAAAGAGAGAAATAGTGACCGTGAGAAAGCTGTCTTTAATTTTGGTCTACATTATTCTATGTACTCTCTTCATAACATTAAGAAGATGTTTAGAAATGTACATGCACTACTGAAGCAGAAGTTTGCAGTACCAGTAACAGAAGAGTCTTATCACCGTAATTATATAAAATACCAGGAAGAAATGTTATTTAGAAAATATGCATATGATCAGGGAGTGAATCTCCATGCATATATCGCTTTAGAAATTGAAATGCGTGAAAAACTAAAAGTTCGTGGCCATAAAGAACGCACAATTCCAAGTGATGTTCGTGAATGGTTTATAGAGGCAATTGATAAGCTGCCACAAGAAAAACTTCGTGTTATTGAACTACCAAAGCAATTTAATTTACTAGAGTTTATGCGTACCTTCGAACGTTTAGTACGTGCTGGAGTAACAATAACAGCTCCAGATCAGGTGCTACACGCAATGGAAATAAAATAATAGTAAAGAGCTCTCTATTTTTGAAAAAATCGAAAGTAGAGGGCTATTCGTGTTTATTTAATTAGTAATCCATCTCTGCTACTCTATTTATAAATACCAAATCGGAAGGACTTCATGTAAAATGGAGTCTTTTTTTATGCAATTCTATACAAATTCGATTCTAGCAATATATAACTCTCCACATAACGTCAGGGAGTATTCTTTTAATGTAGTAAAACCTATCTCATAATACCTACAAAAAATCAAAAGGAAAATTATAAAAATAGTGGATATGCGGACAAATATGGTTCAATGTGAATATAATCTTTCTAAAATCATTGTAATTACTAATGTTGTTGTATTTATCTAATAAAAATCATCAATAATAATGTTAGTTATGTATATATACTGGGTAATGTTAACAAATAGCAGTCTAATCTGGATAAAATGTGGATAATTGAACACTAGATAATGCTGTATTTAACAAAATAAAGAAAATAAAGCCTATTTTCATAGTTGGATAAATATAAAGTGATTTGTATCAATTTCTTTCCGATTTCATGTAGAAACATATGATTCCCTTTATGCTTTTTTGTAGAATTGAAAGTCTAATCATCATTAAATCTACGGATACATTTTCTACTATTTATGATTTTTTACGTTCTAACCTTAAATTTTTCCTTGTGGGAGTAGATCTCTTCCCTATTTTTGATAACCTATAATAGTTTTATCTTTATTTCTTTTTAATATATAAGATATATATTTATAATAGATTTTTAATACAGCTAGTATACTTGTTAATAAGATGTCAGACCTAATTGAAAAAATATGTAAATTCCGTTATAATAATGGTAATTAAACATATCATTACCCACATAAAAAAGGACAAACCTACGTATCCCTACCAGGGCGAGGTTTGTCCTTTTTTCATTTTAATAAACAATTCATATTGGGAGGATTAAACATGGCTGTACTAAAAGATTCGACTTACATAGAAATGAATACTTATAACGAGATTGGATTTTTTAAAGGGATTCTTTGGGGTTTAGTTTTTGTAGTTCCTTTTTGGATATGCCAGCAACCGTGCGTAGCAAAGGGCGGTAGCAGGTCTTTCACTTATTTTCTGTTATAGTAATTCCTAAGAAATTAGGTGATTATAATGAGCGAAAACATTAGCAGCCTTTTCTGCTTATTTAACAGAAAAAGGACGGAAACAATCCACGATTAAACGTTATGCTTATAATATTAAAGATTTTTATAAGTGGCTAAGAGCAAATGAGAAACTTCTAGATATCAAATCATGGAGTGAACTTTTTGAAGCAGACTATCAGATGTATTTCTCTGAGTTAGAAGACAAGCGTAAATATTCTCAGAAAACAAGACACAGAATATGGGTTGTTTTAAAGAAGTTACACATGTTTTTAGGTATAGTTAGTCCATTGGATGGTATTAATCGCTCTTTAATTCCGGATCTATCACTAAATGATAATAATTTTATTACCGAAATGGAAGAAAAGCTTTTAAAACAAACTGTTCTATCAACAAATGGGTTAACGGAAAGACAAGCTAAATATCGCCCTCTTATTATGGATAGAAACGTTTGTATTATAAATTTAGTAGTAAACTATGGGTTGTCCTTGCAAGAGCTTGTATCGCTTAATATGAGCCATATACAGTTTGCTAGAAATATCTTAATGGTACCTGGGGAAAATGGAGCAACTAGGTCCGTCTCTTTAACTATGGAAGATACGCAGCAGCTTTACAAATATTACACGACTATTCCGGAACCTGTAAGACCTAGACAACACACAGATAATCCTCTATTTGTGGCATTTGATATTAATCGAGGTACGTATCGTTGGGTGTACGAAAAGGATGCGCCAAAAGCTTTGTCTGAAGTTGCTATACAAAAGATGATACGACTTGAAGTGAAACGTGCGGAATTAAATAGGCGTATCTCTGCACAGCAGATGAGAAACACTTTTATTCTCCGTCTTATTAAGCAAGGATTAACTGAGGATGGGGTTCAAAACTAAAATATCTTTAAAAAGATATTATCAATATTTACAGTTGTAGCTTTGAAATAAAGTTTGATCAAAAATACCTCGCAATCCAAAGTTTTACGATAAATAAAAAGAATCCATTTTGAAAAAGATTGATCAAAATGGATTCTTCCCCAGCAGATTTAAGTTTGGTTTTTATAAAAAAGTTTGATCATTTCTACCTATGTTGTTCAACAATCGCGCCCGTTTGTGAAATTGGCAAAGGCAGTCTAATTATCGAATAGCCCTCTTCCTCTCAGATTTGCGGAAACAGGCTCCTTTCCTATTTCACGTGCCCATATAGATAACTGGCCAATATGGTGGATTTCGTGGACAATGACATGACGTATGATCTCTCCGTGTGTACATTCAATGACTCGGCGCCTGATTGGTGCGTCTCTAGAGCTAATCGGTTCTTCATTGAAATCAGTTTCTGAAAGTTTCCGAGAATCCATTTCATTTGTCAAAGATGTCACAAATGGCTTCACTTTCTCATGGTATTGAGCTGAAAGATTTTTCACTTTTTGTAAGCTAGCATAATCCTCAAACAATGGCTCCTCAGGCACTGGTTCACCTCGCAAACCTAAGATCCACATATATTCCACATCTACAATGTGAAATAGGGTATGTAGTATACTGCCGAACCCACCGACCCGTTTCTTTAATAGTTCTTCATCTGGTATGTCTTCGCACAATGTAAACCAATCATCACGGACTTGCCAGTTATATTGAAACAGTTTCAACATCACAACAACCTCTATCTTTTATAGATTTAATATTTAATTTTCACCAAGAGACTTCAAAATCCTTTTTTAAATAATAACCCTAAAAAACCTGTTAAAATCCTCCACAAACTGGCCCTTTAGTTGAGTAACTTTATTGCTACTCAACGATTCCTTAATCCGCCTTTCAGCTCAGATCTTCTTTTCACTATAAAAATAGCCCTTTAGATAAACAGATCCAAAGGGGCAAAACATCGCAACTTTTTTATAAACGTCGCGACTTTATTCAAAACATCGCGTCTTCTTATTAATATATTTTTCTTTGATTACTTCTTACTTTTCCGCATCTATCTTTTTAATTGCAGCTTCGTTCTGACTAATTATATCTTGAAAATGCTCTTTCTTATTTTCTTCTACAAACTGTATAAGTTCTTCGAATTCCATTATTATCACCTTATTTCATTAACTTTGATTACTTGTTCTAATTCAAATACAGAAAGTACCTGGATATGTAAAAATGTCTTTAGGGCATTCCAAACCTCTCTGTGGTCATCTAACGATACCTGGAGAGCGCTTTTCCAAACATCCATCCCAACCTCGTTATATTTAGGACTTCCTTTTATCAGGCATGATTTATGTATAGTAAACGAAACCGGATCCGCTTTTACATCTTGATATAGTACAAGTGTAGGAACCCAATCAATCGGAGTATGTAAGTGCATAAGATTTTCCAAACATTTCTTTAGAACGCTATTGTCTCCTATACAATGTATTTCACCGCTTATTGTATCCATTATGATTTTTTCACTCGGATGTATCTCTCTAACGTAAAATGGTACTTGATCTTCATAATGTTTATATATCCTTTTAAATGCTTCTATGGCCTTTTCTATTGATGTCGCATTAATAAAACTGATTTTATGTTCTGTAGTAATTTCTAATATGTATAGGCGCATAATTATTAATCCCCCTATATTTTCTATATATTAATTGATACATTGTATTATCTTACTTTTAATTTAAAGAAAGTACCTACGTTACTGGTACTCTCTTTAAATATAGCTTCTATTTATTGTTTTCCGACAGAAGACTCCTCCCTCAAAAATGTGAAGGTGTAAAACACCAATTTTAGGTGGGAGATGAATGTCGGTTGGCATAAGCCAACATGTTTGCTACCATATACTTGTACAGATTGCTCTTTGAAAACTGAAGATATGAGGTTGATTGCAGAAAAACGTTGCAATCGTAAAATCTTCAACGTTCTTTCGCCCCACGTTTGCTGAAGTTGCGAAAACCAAGCTAAAGTTAGGAAGCGTGGTGAGTCAACGTACAAGATACTTATGTTTTCACCGTAGGAATTACGGGCAGAGTCTGCTAAGATAACTGTTGGATACATCGGTGTTCGCAGGAATCTCCCACTTCAAGCAGTCCGTAAGGACGTTAAGTGGTGAGTAGTTCAAATGTTAATCTATTAAAAAAGCCTCGTTTCTTAATTCCTTAAGTATTTTTACAAAGAGATGGTTTGTCTCTTCGGATAGTATTTCCTCTGTTTCTATTAATCTAGAAAGTCTATTTGTAAACTCTGCTGCATACAAAAGCTTCGCACTAGCTTTTTCATCTTCTTTAAAAAATTGTTCATTCTTTATGGATTGAATTAATAGCTGAATTAGCATTTGTTTATGTTGTTCGTTCTTCTTTCCATGGTACATATCCATTCCTAACCAATGACGAACAATTCGTTCAGCGTCTCTTGCTTCTGTTACATCTACTCTAGATACAACAAAGGTTAGCTTGTTCCATGTTAACTTTGCAACTTCATTTGAATAATTTGAAGGAAAGAAGAAAAAGCTTTGTTGTGTAATTCTTTGCCGCTCTTTAATCCAACGAAATAGTTCCTGCTTCCCTAGATGAATATCTATTTCTACAAAAAATACGGGAAATGGAGATGTTGTTTTTTCCTCATTTATTGTACAATCGGGTTTGAACACCAACTCACCTAGATATGCGTGGTGTATAGGTTCCAATTCATCTCGGTATACTCTAATTCCATCCGTTTCATACCAGGCTTGCAGTACTGCCTCAATCTCTTCTTCAGAAATAAGACTTGTATTCATCTTTTGTTGTGTAAAAAGTAGATACTCTAAAAGCATTCTTCTACCGTAAGCCCTCCTGGTGCATAGTCTCCTTTTTCTGTGCGATCAAACATAATATAATCATATTCAGTATGATTTTGAATTGAAAACAAGTCCGAATCCCCTTTATTTTCGTTTTTAAGGAGTGTTTGCAGACTTCGCCTATTCATTACATTCCGATAACGAATATCGTTTCTAATGGAGCGTAAGAAGCTTTTCCATGATTGTAGATAAGCATAATCTGTATATCCTTCGCTTATTAGCTGGGTTAGCAGTTTATCCTCACCATTCATCATAAGACAAGTCCAATAGCCACTACGCGAATTTGCAGCTCCACGAGCATTTCCTTGTTGTTTTCCGCCTGTTTTTATGCCGTATTCAAACATAGCTTGTCCGTATTGTATACTCATTTCTTCTACATCCACACCAAAAGGAGGTATCCCTCTATCTAGAAGCAACATCCATACTTCATCACCGGTTAAGAATTTGACTGGATTAAAGCAGAGTATATTTTTCATATCATTGTGACGTGAAAATAAAGATTCATTACTTACTGTATATTTTTGAATACTCTGTCTTCTAAGTGCGCTTTCTTCGTTACTTACATATCTACATAAAATATCTGTACATAATTAAAAAATCATTATTAAGTACCTGTTCCATTCAACCTCAAACTTATTACGTAATTGTACATAATTATTTATCGTGCATAATCACTACAAATTATGCAAACCAAGAGCTTCTGCCTACATTTTAACGAAAATATAGCCAACCTAATTCCGACATCAAAAGAACCAACATTTCTATCCTAGTCCCAATATCAGCATGGCTACAATTAGGGGTAAAGTAATTCATTTTATAATTTCAATTTTTATTAGTGCACGAACAAATTAGCTCTAACTCTTCATTTAATTTTTGCTTTTTCCAACTACCAAGTAAACGATCTTTTTTGTTCCTCAGGTAATTAATCTAATAACCATTCGTATGATACAGATTTAATTTCTTGTGTAGCCATGTCAATGTGTTTAATTGATGTTCTCATAAACTATATCCCCATTCTTTTATACAGAATTCCATATATCGCTAATTAAACGTGGAGTTGTTCAATATCCAGAAGATTCTTTTAACGAAATTGTAAACATGGGCTTTACAAAAGATACAAATGTTAAACTTAAGAAAACGAGTGATATCTGTATACGTACTGATATCACTCGTTTTATATAGATGCTTAATAGTGAATTTGGTAATTTATGGAATTTCATGAAATTAGTTTTACTTTTTATAGATAACCATTATGGTCTAATCATATCATTCTAGGAATTTTGTACGTTTAAATATTATTTTTAGCTCTTACGGACTTTTGGGGAGTTGTTCTGTCGTTTTCTACATTTTTATAAACACCGTAACCTAAAAATGATAATTTTTAAAAAAATACAAATAAAGAAAATCATGTTACAATCCAGATATAACCTGTTTAGAGGAGGATATAAATGAATATTATAAACGTGACTGATTAAAATTTTGAACGCGAAACAGATAAAAGTATTGTTTTAGTAGATTTTTGGACAAAATGGTGTGGTCCTTGTAAAAGATTATCCACGGTGCTAGAAGAATTTGACACAGAAATGAAGGTGAAAATAAAGGTTGTAAAAATAGACATAGATAAAAATAAAAAAACTTCTCATAACTTTAAAGTTATGAGTATACCAGCCTTATTCGTATTAAAAGATGGTCAAGTAGTCTATTGAGCACTTGGATTCAGATCTAAAGAGGCGTTAGTAGAATTAGTATCAAAACAATTCTAGTAGTCACTTAATAAAATTGTTTAATCTTAGCTAACTTAATCCAAAAATACTACGACAATGTCATTCATAAAGTTGAAAATAAACTAGTTTGATGCACCATAACCCAATAACATTAAATATTTTGAATATACTCCCCAAAAATCATTCCTTAATTTTTATGAATGTGATTTTTTACTAATGGTTACTAAATTAAGAGAAGCACCAATCGGTTAAATAATCGTACCTATAAACCCTAAGTACATTACATAGTAAAAAATTTTATTTTTTAACATAATACACACTCAATTTTATTTTCTATTGGTACTTTTCTCTCCTATATATCGAAATAACAATTTACTTAATTTAACCTATGACTTTATTTGCTTCACTTACTACACTTTATTTTTTATAAATCATCTAAAAAATCACTGGTAACTTGCCTAACCCTCTCATTAAGTAAGTGGGACGCCAAGACAAAGTTTCCAAGTCAGCATTAAGTCTAATATTTGGTACTCTTTTCAATACTGTATTGATAGCAATCTTTCCCTCAAGGCGAGCTAGGGGAGCCCCAAGGCAATAATGAATTCCCATACCGAATGCTAAGTGATGATTATTATTTCTTGAAATATCTAAATATTCAGGATTAAAGAATTTAAACTCGTCGCGATTAGCTGAAGCTAAGGACACCACGATCATATCTCCTTTACGAATTAGTTTGTCACGAATAAATAAATCTTTGCTAGCCCACCGATTTGTTGCTAGTTCAACCGGACTATAGAAACGCAACAATTCTTCAACTGCAGAGTCAATAAGATTAAAATTGCTTTTAAGTTTTTCTAGTTGCTCCGGAAATTGTAACAATGCTAAAATTCCATTACCAATTAGGTTAACTGTTGTTTCATGCCCTGCAATTATTAATAAAAAAACCATGGAACATATTTCTTGTTGTGTAAGCTGGTCTTCTTCAGATTTAGTATAAATTAATTTACTAATAAGGTCATTTTTAGGTTGTTCTTTCCTTTTCATAATTAAAAATTGAAGATAATCAGAAAAAGCTTGGAATTCCGGACGCGCATCTTTCATTATACTTGGAAAATTACTTGCCTCCACTAATGTATTAGACCATTTACGAAACATTTTATAATCACTTTCTGGTACTCCCAAGAGACTTCCAATAACTGCAATCGGGAGTGGGAAGGCGAAGTCGTCAATTATATCCATTTCTCCTTTATATTCAACTTTATCTATTAAGTCTTGAGAGATATCTTCAATTTGCCTGCGTAAAGATTCAACTGTTCTAGAACTAAAAGCTGTATGAACAACTTTGCGTAATCTAGTATGATTAGGTGGATCGGAGTTTAACATGTGATTTGTTAACAAATCTTTTTCTAGATTTGGGAACATTTTCTCTTTTTCTCTATTTCTTTCGGCTTAAAAAGCTTATATGGATCTTTTATAAATTGATTATCTTTTAATATTTTAATTGCATCATCATATCTAGTAATTAACCAAGCAGTTTTCTCACTAGGGAGTGAAAAGCGAAATACAGGATTATTTACTCTAAGACTTTCATAAAATAAATAAGCATCTTTCTTAAACTCTGATGAAAATAAATCAATTTGTAATCCCTCTTGATAGGATAACGATTTAAATGACATCTTTAAAACTCCCTTCATTTTTTTAATACATCACTACCGTTTATATAGGGCCTTTAATCTAATATATATGTAATAAAATAATTATAATTTCTCCCTTTTTATTTCTATATATTTACTAGATTTTTTCTTTGATTCTAGATTTAAAAGAAGTAACGAAGGTATAAAAGATGTTACTAAAAGTACAGAAATCCATTTTTTCATCACGTTTAACCCCTTGTATACGAATATGTAATTTTTTATTTATAAAAGAAACCACTTATATACATTAGATGATTATAAGCAGTTTCTTTTTATATGTTTTTGATGATTAATTTCTAACGGTATATATTACTTAATATCTAACTTACGAATGAATTTTAATTATATCCCTCTAAAATAAACAATTTCTTCTAAAGGTGCTCTACTAGTTTTATATTGATTCTGTTCATGCTCAGAATCCCCATATCCAATAGCAATTCCTAACATTATTTTAAGATGGCTTGGAATATCTAAAATTTCTCTCAATTTATCTGGATATGTTACAAAAGTATAAGAAGGAGCTGAATCTAATCCATGAGCTTGTGCAGCTAACATTAAGCTTTGTGATAATTGTCCTATGTCTAATACTGACCATTCAGATAGAGAAACGTCCATACATAAAAATGCTACAACTGGCGCACCAAAAAAGTTAAAATTATTTTCTATATGCTTTTGTCTAGCCTGTGTATCGTCCCGATCAATACCCATATTTTCAAATTTCTCAATAGCCATTTGTTTCATACGATCATCTAATTTTTGGGGCCAATTTTGTGGTCTAGGAATATCTGAATTAATGGGAACTCCATTTTTAAATGCTGTTAAATAAGCTTTTCTTAACTCTTTTAGTTTATCTCCCCCTGCAACAAAAATTTCCCAAGGTTGCGAATTGGCCCAAGAAGGCGATTTTGTTGCATCTACAAATACTTTTTCCAATAGCCCCTTATCAACTTGTATATTTTTATATGCACGGCAAGTATAACGGGATCCAAATAATTTAGTTTCATTTAATGTAGAATTATTCATATTTTCCTCCTGAGAATTTATTTCAAATAATACTCAATAGTATTTCTAATTGTATCTTCCAATTTGTATTTAGTGATAAATCCCTTTTTCCTAATTCTATTATCATTTATTAATCTATTTGTTGAAAATGCCTTAACTGTAAACGGAGTTAAATTATACTTTTCAATTTGCTCACTGGTTAGATTTTTAGGTAAATTAACCGTTTGTGATTCTTTGCCTATTACATCATCGATTGCTTTTTTTAATTGATACCAAGTGGTATTAAATCCCTTTACTAAAAAGACACTATCATTTTCATTATTGCACTCATATGACCCTAACCAAGCCATAGCACGGCCAATATCTCTTGCATCAATAAGAGATACTTCGGGATTCCCTTTTTCTATAAGTGGATATAGATTATTAGAATGAGATTCTAATAATCTTGTGAAAAATGAAGATCTATCCCTAGTTCCAATAGAAATAGCTGGACGTAATATGCAAGTTTTAATTCCGGTTTGTTGACCAATTTCCCGAACTACTTTTTCCCAGTGAATACCTAGTTTTTGAATCTGATATTGAGGATTTGGGACATAGAATTCATCAATATTATCCTCTTTTTGAAAATCGTATATTAAAATTGTGCTTAAATGAATAAACTTAGAAATTTTAGTGTTGGAGGAATAAATAATAAGCTCTTTGGTAAAGTCTATTTCCTCTTCAATATCTTCTAAAAAGCTATTATGTAATTTATCCTCTATGGATAAATTGTAAACAACATCATGTCCTTTGATAATTTGTTGAATTGAACTAATATCCGTTTTATCGAACTGAACAATATTGACTGCCATATCTCTTAAAAAACTTATATTATCGATATCTTGTGTAGCTATAGTTACCATATATCCGGCTGAAATTAGTTGTTCAATAATATGACTGCCAATATAGCCAGTTCCTCCAAAAATTATTGCTTTCATATTCTCATCCTTTCATTTATGAAAACAACTCTTTTAGTAATATAAAGCATATATTTAAAACAGTGTACCTAATGATTCAACTTGGAAAGGACGTAACTCATCAAAACGACCATCACGTACTTTTACTGCCCAAGCAGGATCGGCTAATAAAGCACGACCAATAGCAACTAAATCAACTTCTTCTTGTTCGAGCATATCAATTAATTTATCAATATTCGTATTATTAGCACCTTTACCTTCTAAAAAAGCGCTTAAAAACTCATTATCAAGACCAACTGAACCAACTGTAATAGTTGGTTTTCCGGTTAATTTCTTAACCCATCCTGCTAAATTAAGTTCGGAACCTTCAAATTCAGGTAACCAAAAACGACGAGTTGAACAATGAAAAATATCAACTCCTGCATCTACAAGAGGGCGTAAAAATTCGTCAAGCAATTCAGGTGTTGAAGCTAATTTAGCGGTAAAATCTTGTGTTTTCCACTGTGATAAACGGAAAATAATTGGGAAATCTGGTCCCACAGCCTGACGACATGCCTCAACAATTTCAGCAGCAAATCGCGTACGAGCAACCATATCCCCACCATAGCCATCCTCACGCTGATTGGTTCCCTCCCATAAGAATTGGTCTATTAAGTAACCGTGCGCTCCATGAAGTTCAATTCCATCAAAGCCTAGACGCTGAGCATCAGCAGCCCCTTGTGCAAAAGCTTTAATTACTGCTTTAATATCTTTCTCAGTCATTGGATCAGTTACTTTTACACCTGGTTTTTCTAGACCAGAAGGACCAATTGGTTTAGCTTCAGGGTTTGGTGAATCACCAACTTTACGGTCCATTCCCACATGCCACAATTGTGGAATAATACGTCCGCCTGCAGCATGGACTTCTCGAACTACCTCTTTCCATCCCTCTAATGCATCTTCACCATAAAAGCGTGGAACATTAGGGTCACTTGCAGCTACTGGGTGATTAATGACTGTACCTTCTGTAATAATTAAACCCACACCGTTCTCAGCTCGGCGTTTATAATATGCTGCAACATCAGGTCCGGGAACTCCATTTGGAGAACATTTACGGGTCATTGGAGCCATAACAACTCGATTTGATAAAGTTAAATTCCCAAGATTAAATGATTCAAACAAAGGCGTAACAGATTTGGACAATAAAATTTTATTATTATTCATGAAAATACCTCCAATTTTTATATGAAAATTTTTGATATGTTTACCTAGTTTTTTAATATTACATATTAGCCGCTTCAATTTCAATTTGCATTTTTTTGACTTCTTCATTCGCTAATGCAATAGCTTTATCAATTTCCATTACAGGCTTTAAATTATATATTTTCATTATTTTCTCTAATCTTTCTTGAATACTTCCCGATACTATATGATATTTAATCTCAAGTTCATCGAGTGTTCTAAGTAATAATTCATCCGATAATTGTCTAAACCTTTCTGATACAGGTCGGTGTCCATCTGCCACTAATGGAAATTCTACTGGTAAATGAATAAACTCATCATAATTACGTTTAGCATGCTGTTTCATAACAGCTCCCATATTATCAATGACTTCTTCAAAAAACACCATACTAGCATCTTTTTCTATGTCTTTATTCATTCCCACTGTATCATTTGGGTTAATTCCAACTCTAATTCTTATTTTTCCATACACCCATTCATGGAGTGAGGAACCATCAGATATAAAACCATTTGGCAAATGACTTTCATGTACTGCACGTTCGACCAAACGACGCATACCTAATTGGAAAAGTTCTGCTGGAGTACAATCTTCTAGTCTTTTTCCTGGCAATGCATCAGGTAAAATTTCACGCATAGTTTTTGCATGTGTTCGTGGAATCCCTGTTAAATAAGCTAATGCCAATGTAGTTGTTGTTTTACCTGAAGAATAAGTACCTGAAATCGCTAAGTTCATATTCTATTCACCTCATTTTATTATTTAACTATGTTATTTTTTTACCTAATTAACTTTTTCTTGTAAAAAAATCTTTAATATTATTTCAATCAACAGATGGTAATTCGTGAGCAAGGTAATAATGTAAACTATAATTTTTATATTCTCCAAACATTTCAGTTGTTCTCCACATACTACCTTTTAATTTCAATAAATTACTTTTTGAAATATATGTTGATGCAACAAAGGGCTCATATGGCTGATAAGGGTTTTTATTTTCAATAATAACTTTTCTCATCCAAAGGGTATTACTATTGCTACGATCAATATCATCAACTTTATATATTAGCGCTTGAGCCATTTGGGCAACAGTTATCATACAGTCGATAATTGAGAAAGATGGGTAATAGGCAGCCTCCATCCCCTCCAACTTAAAAGGACTTTCATTTATATGTGTCACATTAACTAACGATGTAACTTTTTGATTTTGAAAATCAAATTGCACATCTTCCATGATTTGTTGTGGATTTTTATACATATCTCCGTAATATCTTTTGCTATGTAATCCTAAAATTTGATCTATGCTATCAAATTTAGCTCCTTCATTGCATTCTTTTTCTATATCGTGTTCTATTTCACACCGAATTTGCATAGAGCCAATCTGAGATTCAAATATAGATACGTTTGTACCTAAAGAGTCAGAAACATTTTTTGTTTTAATATGTTGAGTGCTAATTATAAGTTTATTTAAATCTTCTTGAGGTGTTGTTCCTGCTTTCAAAACAATACGCTTCAGCCATATTTTTCTTCTTTGAGCTTCTGTAATCCCAAACTTTTGCATAATGTAAACTTCATTTAGTTGTAAACTCAATACTGTAGCATCAATAGTACTAAGATGAGGTTTTAAATCTGTATCTTCTGACTTTTTAGACCAGTCAGTAGGATAGCTAATATCAGCTGTTGCTACAACACATTTTTCACTAACCTCTATATCATATATTTGATGATTTACTTTTTTAAATCCCGAGCCAAAAAAACGTTGTTCTCTAGATCCCAAGATATCATCAATGTCTTTATATCTAAGATCAGTAGCTAGCATACTAGTCAACTCCTTCTTATTTTCGATATAAATTTTTTTAACTCTATAAACAAAAATATTGATTTTATTTCTGAAAACAAATTGTTCCTTCTTTACAACTAACTTTACTTGTTATGAATCACCTCCTTATCCTTTTGTTATATTCGATAAATAAATTCCCTTCTTAAGATTCCTTATATTCAAATAACTTTCTTTTACATTTGTTATTATAAACCTATTAGTAAAAAAATTCCAAAGTTATTTTTCTACATTTTTTGACATTTAATTACATTAAATTACTTTTAATTACATAAAATTACACAAATATCCTTATATTTATAAAATAAAAATCTCTTTTCTAGAGATTTATATTTTATATAAACTCCAGAAAAGAGATTTTTATTAAAGTATTTTAAAATTATATTTCAGTACGTACAAATCGCCAAGTTAAGAAAGAAGCCACAAGATAAGCAATACTCATTACCAAGAAAGCAATAGTTGCTCCATTGTACCAACTATGTGCTTCATGAAGTACTACCCCCATTATAGCGACACCTACTAACGCCCCAACTTGACGATTAGCATTTAATGTAGCTCCTGCTATATTTGCATGTTCCTTACCTGCTGCCTGCATTACAGTAGCAGTCATTGCCGGGACCGCAACGCCTACTCCTAAATTAGCAATCGCATAAATAACAGCCAATATCCAATAGGGTGCACTAGAAACACTAAACATTAAAAGTAGTGAACCTATTCCCGCTATTGTAATCGATACTAACATTGGAATTTTAACTCCTAAACGTGTTGTTAATCGTGCAAATAATAGATTTCCTATTACAAATACCGCCATAATTGGTAATAATTCCACGCCAGCTATAAAAGGGCTTGCTCCTTTTGCTTTTTGAAGAAATAAACCAAACATGAAAATTCCTCCAAATAATGCAAAATTAATTAAAAATCCAACTAAATTGGCTGATGAAAAACTTGAATTATTGAATAATTTCATAGGGATAATTGGATCTTTTACTCTACGCTCTATAGATATAAAAAGAGTTGCAGTAACAATCGTTACAATAAGTGCAATTATTATTGAAGAAGATGACCATCCCAATGATGGGCCTTCAATAAGAGTGAAAGAAAGTCCAGCTAAGGTAATGATACCTAGAATATGATTAAAAATATTCAGATTACCTTTTTTCCCAGGGGAAGATGTCACAATAAAATAGGCCATTAACAGTCCGATAATACCTATTGGGATATTAATTAAAAAAATGCTTCGCCAACCAAATGTATTAACCAATACTCCACCAACAAAAGGACCTAAACCTGAAGAGATGGAAACAATAGCAGACCATATCCCAAACATTTTTGCACGTTTGTTCGCATCTGGATAAGAAATTGCCAATAAACTTAAGGAACTCGGCATAAATAATGCTGCTCCAACTCCCTGAATAGAACGAGCTACTATAAGTATAGTTCCAGTAGGTGCTAAGGCACATAATACAGATGCAATCACGAAAATTGTTAGTCCAATCAAATAAATATTTTTAGCTCCATATCTATTTGCTAATGAACCACCCGCTAAAAGTAAAGAAGCAAAAAATAACATATAGCCATCAACAATCCATGTTGTACTTGAAAGACTAATTTGTAGTTTTTCTTGAATATCAGCAACTGCTACATTTACTACAGTAACATCAAGTGTCGCCATGATAAATCCCATTGCTAAAGATACTAAAATCCAAATATCAGAAATAGTGCGGGTATGCGTCTTAAGTAACTCTGCTCTATTATTGTCTGTCTCTTGTATTGTCATTTTTATCCCTTACCCTTCCCTTTAATCTACATATATTGATAGTGATTTTATAGTTTGTTATGAATTTACTATTCATAAACTATTGGAGATCTTAAAATTACATATCTTCTCGTACTATTCATATTATCACCTCCTTTAAACTAATAACCCTTGTGTATTCCGGGAAAATAATTGATGATTAAATTTATTATTTACCATTAGTTCTTTATAAAATATAATAAATGAAGTGCTACAATTATAAAAGTACTGATTTTTTGTATAGTAACTATATTTATATATAGTATCAGGAGGGAATAATGTATGCTTAAACAAGAAGAAGAAAAATTGTCTAAATGCCCTATAGAAAAAACAATGCTGGTAATTGGTGGGAAGTGGACATTTGTTATTCTTAGAGACCTTTTTTCGGGACCAAAACGGTTTGGTGAATTAGAAAAATCCTTAAAAGGAATCAGCCCTAGAACACTATCCATGAGACTAAAAGAATTAGAAAATGAAAAAATTATTCAACGTGTAATTTACTCTAATATCCCACCTCATGTAGAATATTCCTTAACTGATAAAGGACAAACTCTACAGCCTATTTTTAACGAAATGAAGATATGGGGAAATACATGGGATGTATTAGGACTTAAGAAAGAGCAATGCAGAAAATAAATAGTTTGTATGGCTGATTTTAATATTAAAAGTGTAAAGCATGTTCATATAAAAACGAATATTATAGAGTATAATTTAAATTCTTATATTGAACTATAAAAATATGAATACATCTTGTATATAATAATTTTTAAATCCTATTAAAATATATATTTCAAAAGGGATAATACTTTACCAACAGTGTTTCTGTCTCTTTTTAGTTATGTATGCAGAATGAGAAAAGAGAATCCATTAAGATTCTCTTTTCTCAAAGTATTTAAGTTCAACATTCCAGGATAATCCAATTTAGAAAGTTCAGCACCATATGAAATCATTAGGATGGAAACCTACAGACCACCACTGACTACCATTAACTTATTGGTTAGAAGAACAGGAACTAAAGGTTGTGCTCTTGAATACAACCTATGTGAAAAAGTCCAAGAAACTGAACGATATCCGCGAAGGAATGAACTGTACGAACGAACATCTCATAAAGAATCTTCAAGCGGTTTGAAGGCTCGTTCATCAATGAATTAACTGGTACTTCCCTAAGTAGACAAAGGTCTTTAATGGTTGAGAAAGGAAAAACACCTTACAAGATTAATTATAATTCTCAAAAAATTAATCCAATGGAACCTTTTATTAAAACTATGGATACATATTGTATAAAAAAGTTCCATTGTTTTGTTGAACTTTTTATACAAGTGCTTTCTATCGTTAAATAGTGAACTTTTTAACGATACTATTCCAACCTTTTATTTATCGCCAGCAATGATATTCATAAACAAAGAATTCTTGTACACTTTCAATCTCTATCCAACTTGTCGTATAATCATTCTCAATAGTAAATACTATATAATCCTATTCATTGTTCTAACTAAAATCTATTCCACTATATAGTAATCCAATAAACACTATATCGACATTCTGATCAGCAGTAGTAAGGTGTCCAGTAATTCCAATAATATCCTTCGTTAAAATATTGACTTTTAAGACATAAAAAATAAGAAACCCTTTAATATAAGGTTTCTTATTTTAATTTATGCACAATTCATTTTTGTACTATTTTTAGCAGATAAACGAACGGCCAAAGCAAGGACTCCATTGTACTCTTCAAAGTAGTCTACTACTTTTTTAGTTGGGAAATCTATTAGTATTTCCTTCATCTTACGTTGCATGGGTTTAACTTTAAGGGAATCAGTACACCATCGTAGTCTACTATTTCCTGTTGGTGGAAGAACACCTCTACCTAGTAGTTTATACCAATATGAATCTTTCATTAATGGTCTAACACTATGTACTATAAACGGAAGGTTTTGCTTATCCGCATTCTTTTGGATTTTCTTTAATGTACGTGAGATATAAGCAGTCATAACAGGTGTTTCTACCCCAATCTCGGAAGTTAATATATGAATAGGTTTTGTACGATCTTGTAGCGACAGCTCGGAAATCGCATCCCATAGCAATGTCAACATAGCAGAACTATCTTTCCCCCCGCTATAACCTACAAAACAACAATCGCGAGATAAATAGACTTTTTTCATTTCCTCTTTAATTAGTGTGTAAATGTCCATAATTATATTGTTAGCCCCTAGCAAAATAAGATTTTATTTTGTTATGTATGGGGCATTCCTCCTCTTTTTGAGATAGAAAAAGAGAGTCCCTTATTAAGGCACTTTCTTTTATGTATTTCCTCTATATTTAATCGATTACGATTTTATTTATATTTAGCTTGTTTAAGGTCTCTTTATAAAAACGAATTACTTTTTGAGCATGTTGTATAGCTATTAACCCATCTTGAACAGTAAGGGCTTCAAAATACGGATAACGAATGTCTGTAGCATAACCATTCAGCTGCACGCATTGTTCTAAAATCAATGAGAACTCCTCATCTAATCTACAACAAAATTTATGCAGCATTAAAAGGTTATGAGTTTTAGGGACTGGCCTACCGTTTAGTGCAAGAAATCCTTTTAGGAGTTTCTCCACACATTGTTGACTATGATAACAAATAATTGCAGTGGGGAAAGGTTTCATATCAGATAAGTAAATAGCAGAATCTAAATCGGATTTTGCAATGAATACCCACTCTTTTAGATCCTCAATATTTTTCATATAGGACCGTCCCTTCTAGTGCAATCTTATGTTCCATAGTTACAGTACGACTAGCACGTTCTTGAAACTCTTCTGGCCCATACACTAAAATATCAACTGGCGTTTCCATTACATCGTAAATTCCCCAATTAATACGATTAATGACTTCCCTTTTTCTTTCTCCTACACCTTCCACAACAATACAGAGATCAAAATCACTGTCTTCATTTGGTGTGCCATATGCATGAGAGCCAAAAAGGATGATTTTTTGGACAGAAGATACAGTTTCACGAATCTTTTGCACCAATAGGTCCAATTCTCTTTGTACCTCTTCGTTAATCCGAATCACCCCTCGGATAATGTAATTAAATTGACGTTTAAGTATATTATACATGCGTTTCTCTTCTCCCTGCTATTATATATATTTTTTTTATTCATTTTAGCCAAGAAGACTCCTTCTTCAAGGAACGCGAAGTGAGTAGGTGGGAGATGAATTGGCTTCGAACAAGGGATGGCAAGGAGCCATCTTAATTGTTCGACATACATAAGGTGTTACTTCACTATCTATCGAATGTACGTTCGGTGTATAATAATCATATACCGAAATGGAGGTGAATCAAATGATAATTAATAAAGCCTATAAGTTTCGTATCTATCCAAATCAAGCACAAGCAATTCTAATCAACAAAACGATAGGTTGTTCTCGCTTTGTATTCAATCATTTCCTATCCCTATGGGATCACGCATACAAAGAAACTGGGAAAGGTTTAACATATGGTACATGCTCTGCCAAACTACCTGCCATGAAGAAAGAGCTTGTTTGGCTAAAAGAAGTGGATAGCATTGCGATTCAGTCGTCTGTTCGCAACCTTGCGGATGCCTATACGCGCTTTTTCAAAAAACAGAACAGCGCACCGCGCTTTAAATCTAAGAAGAACAACGTACAATCTTATACCACAAAACAAACAAATGAAAACATTGCTGTTGTAGGGAACAAAATAAAGTTGCCGAAACTAGGCCTTGTTCGATTTGCCAAAAGTCGCGAAGTAGAGGGGCGTATTGTAAATGCTACAGTTAGACGGAACCCTTCTGGTAGATATTTTGTGTCACTATTAGTTGAAACAGAAGTACAAGAACTTCCGAAAACACATTCTTACATTGGAATAGATGTAGGACTAAAAGATTTCGCTATTTTGTCAGATGGAACTCACTATAAAAATCCGAAGTTTTTCCGATCATTAGAAGATAAGTTGGCGAAAGCACAGCGCGTTCTTTCTAGAAGAATGAAAGGATCTTCTCGCTGGAATAAACAACGAGTAAAGGTAGCTAGAATTCATGGATACATATCAAATACTAGAAAAGATTACTTGGACAAAATTTCAACTGAAATCATCAAAAACCACGATGTTATCGGTATAGAGGATTTGCAAGTATCGAATATGTTAAAGAATCATAAGTTAGCAAAAGCAATTAGTGAGGTATCTTGGTCGCAATTTCGATCCATGTTAGAATACAAAGCAAACTGGTATGGAAAACAAGTCATTGTCGTATCGAAAACATTTGCTTCCAGCCAATTATGTTCTTGTTGTGGATATCAAAATAAAGACGTTAAAAATCTAAACCTACGTAAATGTGTTTGCCCTTCATGTCAAACACATCATGATAGGGATATTAACGCAAGTATCAATCTAAAGAATGAAGCGATAAGGCTTCTAACCGCAAGGACTGCGGAGATAGCCTAATCAATTAGAGTTCGATAGAACTCTTTACTTAGGAATCCCCCACTTTCACTTCTAAACGAAGTGAAAGTGGGGGTAGTTCAAAATAGATTTTATTATTACTAATATGATTGTTAATAAGATGTAAGACCTAATTGAAAATATTTGTAAAATCCGTTATAATAATGGTAATTAACATATCATTACTCCCATGTAAAAGGACAAATCTACGAATCCTTATTAGGACGAGATTTGTCTTTTTTTCATTGAAAATAAAAAACAACATATCAAAAAGGAAAAGGGTTGTTTGTCCGTTTTCCTTTTTGATATGCCAGCAACCGAGCGTAGCAAAGGGCGGTAGCAGGTCTTTCACTTATTTTTTGTTATAATATATGATAAGAATTTAGATGATTATAATGAACAAGGGTATTAGTTTAGAAGTAGCATTAGAAGGATTTTTTTGCTTATTTAGCAGAAAATGAACGTAAAAAATCTAGGGTTGAACGTTATAATTACGATATTAAAGGTTTTTATAAGTGACTAAGAGTAAATGAGAAACTCCTACATATCGAATCATGGAGTGGAACTACCTAAAGAAAATTATTAGGAGTATTTCTATGAGCTAGAAAACAAGACACAGAATATGGCGGTTCTTAAATAAATTGAACATGTCTAAACTTCAGTATATGATTTTCACCTCTCCTTAATTCCTGATCAATCACTCAGTGATAAGGATTTTATGATCGAAGCAGAAAAAAACTATTAAAACAAACTATACTTCCAACAAAAGGATTAACAGAAAGATAAGTTAAATATCGCCCTCTTATTATGGATAGAAACGCTTTTATAATAGATTTAGTAGTAAAACTATGGGTTGTCCTTACAAGAGCTTGTATCGCCTAATATGAGCCATATACAGCTTGCTAGGAACACTATAATTGTTCCATGTGAAAATGGAGCTACTAGATCTGTCTTCTTAACAGTTGAAGATACACAGCAACTTTACAAATATTATTCGACTAGGCCTGAACCCGTAAGACCTCGACAACACACAAATAATCCCCTATTTGTGGCATTTGATTTTAATGGAGGTACTTATATCGATGGGTTTACGAAAATGATGCGCCTAAGGCTTTGTCTGAGGTTGCTATACAAAAGATGAATCGACTTAAAGTAAAACGAGTAGGGTTGAATAAACGTATCTTGACGCAGCAAATGCGAAATAAATTCATTGTTCGTCTTATTAAGCAAGGCTCTTAATTATTGTTATCGTGAGAGGTTTAGAAGTGTATGAACAAGCGATTAGCTGCTTGTTTATCTGTATTAACCTAGATATTTTGTATAATGTCTGTGAGATATCAGCCATCATAGCAAGTGTTTCTACTCCAACTTAGGAAGCTAAGATATGAATAGGTTTTGTACGGTTCTCTAGCAGAATCTCAGCAATTGTATTACATAATAGTGTCAACGGACTATCTTTTCCCCACTGTAACCTACAAAACAACAATCTCGAGATAAATAGGCTTTTTTCATTTCCTCTTTAATTTCTCTATAAGTATTCATCATTATAAAACATGCCTCTTCTTTTCTACATAGAAAAAGAGAGTCCCTTGCTATAGGAACCCTCTCTTATGCATATCCTCTATTTTTAATCAATCACAATTTCATGTATATTTAGCTTGTTTAATTTTTCATTATAGAAACTCATTACTTTTTGAGCATGTTGAGCCATTAATCCATCTTGGACAGTAAGTGCTTCAAAATACGGATAACGAATGTTTGTAACATAACCATTCAGCTGCACGTATTGTTCTAAAATCAATGAGAACTCCTCATCTAATTTAAGACAAAATTTGTGCAGCATTAAAAGGTTATGAGTTTTAGGGGCTGTTCTAATGTTTAGTGTAAGAAATCCTTTTAGAGGTTTCCCAACACATTGTTGACTATGGTAACAAATAACTGAGGCAGGGAAAGGTTTCATGTGAGTTAAGTACCTAGCAGAATCTAAAATAGATTTTGCAATGAATAGCAACTCTTCTAGATTCTCAGTATTTTTCATATAAAACTTGCCCCCCTAGTGCAATTTTGTATTCCATGGTTACATTACGGTTAGCACGTTCTTGAAACTCTTCAGGTCCATATACTAAAATATCAACTGGTGTTTCCATCACATCGTAAATACCCCAATTGATAAGATTAATCACTTCTCTTTTTCTTGTTCCTACACCATCCACAATAATACAAAGATCAAAATCACTATCTTTATTTGGTGTACCATAAGCATGAGAGCCAAAAAGGATAATTTTTTGGATAGAAGACACGGTCTCACAAATTTTTTGTACTAATAGGTTTAGCTCTCTTTGTACTTCCTCGTTAATCCAAATCACCCCTTGGAAAATAGAATTATATTGACGTTTAAGTATATTATATATGCGCTTCTCTTCTCCTTACTATTACATATTTATTTTCATATTGTGCCCTTATTTCTCAACGTCCTTCAATGCTTAATAACATTTGTAAACCTTCTTGAAGTCTTGTTAGAACCCATCATCACAGATACCTTATTCCTTAACTTTATGAAGGACGAAAGTCCAAAGGTAAGTGAAAGTTAAATTAGGGGTTACTTGTAATAGAATGCTTTGTTCCTCTGTAGTTGTATATGAAGCAATGTTCTGTATGTAAATACATCTAAAGATTACCTTTCCAGTGGTCTTTAGATGTACTCCGCAATTTAAGTTTTTTAGAAAGCCTTTGTTTTTAATAATGATATCTTGGAGGTAGTGGCTGTGGATTGAGTTCTACAAAAGTACCAGGAAGTAGTGGTTGCGGGTTGAGCTGTACAAAAGTATTCCATGACCCATATGGAATATACTGCATAGGATTTGGTGTAAATGATGTATATACCTGTAGATGACAACACGGAACTATATGCATTAATATTTCATCTCCTTCAAAATAATAATTCGTTCATGACAACTTATGTATTTTAGATTTAAGTAAAGTAGTAATACTGCCTAATTTTTAAAAATAGTTAAATCCAATTTACTAGGACAAAAATACATTCATACAATGAATATATTTTTGGATGAGAGGGGATATTTTATGGGATTTGAACCAAAAGACACAGTCTTAAAAATTGCTGAATTGGATAATATCCGCTTAACTAAAATATACTTTGCCCCAGGCTGGATTGTATTCAACAGTAGTACTGGAGATAAAAGCGATGTTTTTATGTCTATATCTAACGTTACTGGTACAGTTATGCTAAATTCTGATAAGAGTAGTCAAGTTAGTTTTTCATACATCCTAAATAACAACAGGACCCTCTTGGGGGAAGTAGTGTGGAATCCGGTTTTTAAGATTCTTTATTTAACCAAAGATGGAGGGTTCCTTACTGAATGGCGGGATATTGTATCACCTGATTGTAGGTTAAAGAACTATACTGTCACGCACACTTGGACTATTCCACGCAATATTTATGATGACTTTGGGAAAATTCGTACTTTTCTTAGTACCTCCTCAGCACCTTGGTATCCTTGTCCTAGGTAACAAAAATTATTAGTCAGATTATAAAAAATAGGATGTCTCAATTTTAAATTATTGGCTTTTATCGCTAAAAATTTAATAAACTGTCATCTAAAAAGAAACTCTAGGTTAGTCAATAATTCGTATAGGGTGCAGTTTCTATTTCATTTACAATATTTATTATACATGCTTCTCTGCAGTGTAATAAAAAAGACATTGAACAAATACGTTTAATGTCTTTTTCCCTCTAATATACTTGCCTTTTTTATCTTGTATTTATATACCAAGTAACTGCTTCTTTTTGGCGTTAAACTCATCTTCTGTAATAACACCCATATCACACAGCTCTTTGAATTTCTTTAATTCGTCTGCTGTTGATATTGGAGCAGATACTGCTTGTGGTTGAGCTTCAGTAGGTTTGCTTTTTAAAGCATCTAGAACTTGATGGATATGATTATTAATGGATTTTGCTGAATCTTTATCTAACGCAACTTTGATCTTTTCTTGCGGAGTATCAATTGTTAGAAAGCCTAACCACATCCCTATTTCAAAAGATATATCATTTATCTTTTCATGATCTACTGCTTTGAATTTTTCACCAGTCATTGTTTTTTGTCCGAACATAATGCGTTTATTACTTATGGCGTAGGCATAATAACCATCATGCTTTGTTGTAGATTGATAATCGTGCATTCCGATATAAGTCATATGAATTTTTTCGCCATTCATCAAGTTATCTTCTAATACCTTGAAGTGTTTTACACCCCACTTTTCATTAAAGCCAGAACCGAATGTATTATCTATACAGAATTGATACATTCCTTCAGCGCATGACAATGGATCCTCAGCAAGTTTTGCTACCTTTGCATCGATTGTAGCTTTCAATTCTTCGATAGTGTCCGTACTTACACTTACAACACCCAAGCCACCTGCTTTATGAAAGCAATCTGGGCATAGCCATGCATCAGATTTTAGTATTTTATAACGATTTAAACCAACCTTTATATCACAAACACCACATACTGCCTTTTTAAAAAAAAACATAATTTTCCCTCCAGTTATATATATCGAATAGTAGCAAACAAACCTAACGTTCTACGGAATATTATAATTTACAAATATAAGTATAACACACCTAAAACACTATAGGATGCCAAACAAAGCCTTAACCATTTGTTCCTCTATAGTTTAAAAAGAAAAAAGACATTGAAACAAACTGTTCAATGTCTTTTTTTCTTTTTAAATGTTTGTATACTCAAAGTATAATTTTTCTGGTTTTCCATATATGTTAATTTCATTTTGATATAGGACAGCTAATGGCTGAGACATCTCAATGCTTTCCGCATAGGATAATGAAGCAGTTGCTTCTATTTTTTCTTTAATCTCATTAGGAATGGCTGAGTAAGATAAGTTATTCATTTTACTTCCTAGTTTAGTATCTGTAGCAGCTTCATAATAAATTTCGGTAATTAAGACTTCATTATCATCTGGATTATACATGTATCCTCGATTAACTGTAATCATATTATATAACTCCTCTCAAGTTTCATATTCTAATTCCTTGTGCTTTTAGCATTGCAACAAGTACTTTACATATTTAAATTTCCTTGTTCTTCCCTTCCAAATGCCATTATGAATTAATAGTTATTATCTTACTTCATCGTCAAATTTTGAAGTTTTCAACAATATAAAGAGGCGATAAAGGTTTTATTTTATAGATAGTAAGTTCATAACTTTTAACGTATTTATTAATTTTTTTCTTTTGAAAGGTTTAAATGATACCCCCTATTGATAATGTTGGCATATCCAAAGTAATTGCATGTTCATATTTCATCATAAATATCCTCTCTTCTAAATAAAAAGCACGAAATATGTGCGTTTTATCCATATTTTTTATGCTATACTCTGTAAAAATTCATATAATCTCTCCTCTAAATTAAACAAAAAGCACAAAATTTGTGTTTTCTCATTTAGCATACTTTTAGTCCTGAAGGTTTATGTATAAGTGATTCCTAACTCGAAGACAACACAAAAAGGACTTCTTCAAGTCGATTAAAATGTGCATAGCAAAATAAGCTATATATACACTAATCGGCTCAAAGAAGCCCTTTCATAATTGAAACAAGAATACAACTTGTTTCTAAAACTCAACCACAACACATAGGGTGTGGGAATAGACGGAATCAATTAAACAATAAATATAGATTTATATTAAACCATTTTTATATTATATTCAATTGTTTTCAATAGAACAGGGATAAGAAGGAAGTTTATATGCAGATCCCACATGTATTGTATAATAATGCCCCTAAATCCCCTGCTATAAATCCCCTCTTATATTCAGGCCCTGGTGTTACTTCATGTACTGTATTTCAAAATATAGTTTTTCGGGCTTTTGATTTTGAACTAAATAACAAAGTATTTCCTTAATATTTTTTTCTTCTACTTCAACATTTTCCATATAGGTCATACTTTCGTTTTCCTGGACCTTTTCAAAAATAGCAATAGGTACTTTAACTGGATCAAATATCCCCATTTTACTGCCTAACTTTTTTTCTGATGTACCATCATAGAAAATTTCATTTACTATTACCTCATTATTATCAGGATCGTACATGTACCCTCTTTGTATACGTAGCAATATAGTACTCCTTTCTTGTATATTCCTCCAATGAAATAACTATATTTGTATATAATGTTATTTTATTAACAGGTATCAAAGAATATTATTTCGCAAAATCCTTGCTTTGTATAGAGGTAGATACAGGATTATTAATTTTGTTAAGTTTTTTTGAATATTCCAAGCTAATTATAAAATAAACAAGCCACCCTTGAAGCGAAAGCTTGTAAGGTGGCTTAGTTTTCTATAAATAGCTTTGTATCTAATTGTTTAATCTCCCCTTCTGCAAGAGGTTGATAAAAAGCGTGTTGTAATCCTTGAAAATGTAAAGATTCCCCTATGCATAACAATACTTTACCAGGAATTAAATCAAGTAATAGTTCATTATTAATTTGCTTTGCTTGTTTTTTAGTAGAAACATAAATAACTAAGATTGTAGGGTTATTCCCTAAGTCCTGCATAATAACATCTTTTCCTGACTCTACAAAAGTCTTCCATCTAGCAATTATTCGTTTTAATCGATCCTTTTGATCAGATAATAAGGTGGAGTATACAACAAAGTTAAATTTACGTTCTTTTCCTCCATTTATTATAAAACTTAAAGAAGGGGTAAAAACCCCTTTACTAATAGATGGATGCATAATATGACCTAAAAATGAAGGAGCGTAGCGTAAATGACAAAGTAGGTCTATGTCATGCCAATAACGCAGGTGAACATATTTACCATGATTGTCAAGACGCTCTGGGGCAAAGAAGAACATATTTCCTTGCCAGTATTTTAGTAGTTTAAATCCATTATTGGATAAGGTATATGTTTCTTCAAAGATTTCCATATCAAAAATTTCTACTTGCCATTTTTCGATAAATTGATAGTAAAGTAATCCTTGAAGTGCATTGTTAATTTTCTTCCGCGAAAATTTATTCTTGAATAGATATAATAAATGATTAAACCGAACGGATGTATGAACACCAATAAAATTGAGTATAGCATATTGTTCCTCTGTTAAAAGCTGCTTAAACTTAACTAATTCGTCATAAGAGTGGAATATATAGGTTTTATCCAAATCATGTATCCGATATATTTGAAGTCCTTGTATATCCTCACTTGATAAATGAGGAATAGAAGGAATATAAGTAGACATTTGTTTCTCTATTGTACGCATAATCATCCATTAAAATTGGTAAATTGACGAATTAGATTTTTTACTTTGGCCTTGCGGATAATTTAGGATACGTACAGTTCCTCTTCTATTTTTAGCATCAATATTAAGCAGCTCACATGTAACAATTGTTTGGTTTACTGCGTCATCCACAGTTGGATTTGCCAGATTACGACCCTTTAGCCCTTTAAACTGAATACCTGGTGCAACTTCTACGAAAATCCCAGCAATAGCATCTACACCTACAATTTTACCTACAAAGCGGTCACGTCGTTTTTTTAATTCTAATAGTTTTTCCATTGGATCCGTTTCAAGTTTCTTTTTATTTCCTCTAAACTCATAGCGCCCATCCTTTTCCACTACTTTATCGATGATAAGCTCTACAACATCGCCAATAATAATATCCGCCGAACGAACGAATGAATGAGACCATTGCGAGTATCTTACTCCTACTGTTACACCATGAACTTCAACCAGAATAGTTTGTGCAGATGGAATATGTCCAGAAACTGTTCCTGTGTATACTTTATTCCCCTCTTGCTCTACTATTTCTTCATATAATTTTCTTTGCAGTGCAAGTTCTCCTGCAGTGATAGATACAACAGCAAAGTTCCCTTCCTCAGTTCTTTGGAAATGCTCAATAATAACGGGTTTTGTTTTACCTATTAGCCATTGAGGATTTTTAGGAATATTTATACCTGCCTCTGTAAGTGGACAATATGCTGTCGTATGAGTACCAATTTGCATTGTGAGCACTTGTATCCGCTCAGATGTCCCGTTTTTAGTTGGGAATAATTTTTCAGATACTATGGTAATTAAGCCTTTCCCTACAGTACGTTCACGTTTCATACGAGCTAATTCTTCTAATTCATGTTCACGTATTCTTTCAAATTGATTGAAAGTTGATTCTATAAAGATGTCCTCTAGCGTGTTATCCGGTTCAAATGCCATCCCTAGTTCTTTTGTAATATGAGTATTTACCTTATCTTCAACCATTATATTTTCCTCCTAGAACGTAAAAAAGGACACACCTGTACCGTTGGAATGGTACGTAAGGTGTGTCCTTCACGTAAGTCATGTTTTATTTGTATAATTATTAATTAAAATATAACGTTTTTATGTAATTTGTGCAAGTATTATTTTTTGAAAAGGGAAAAGTTAAAATACTATATCTAACCTTTCCTCCTAATTTAAGTTAGATTTTCCCTAAAAATATAATCTTGAATAAAAAGTTATTTTAGGTTTCTATAGGTATTAATCAAAAAAATCATCTAATTCCTTACTCATTACATTAGATGTATTTTTATTTTGTTGCTGGTTTTTATTAAGTAGTGAATTTGTATTGTTATACGTATTCTTTTGTTTGGCTTTTAAGTTTTTTTTGCGTTCTTTATAGTCGATATGTTTATCTTCATGCTGCTCTTCATTATTTCTAGTGTTCTCTACCATATTCTTTTCTAAGTTTTGATGAACAGTAATGCTAATAGATTCGTAAACTTTTGCAACCTCTTCATCAAGTTTATTTTCTTTAGTGGGATTAACTGTTTTTGTAGCTGGTTTCAAATTAGTTTTCATATCTGTTTTTGTTTCCTCTAATACTGTGGTTATAAGTCCCTCTGTTAGAAGCTTTTTTTGCAATGGATCAGTTTCTACAGGAATTCCTAAATGAATTGGGTAATCTATATCCCTTTTTGGTTCCAGCATAGTATTAGATACCTCTTTCTTCCGTTCTGCTAGCTCCATATTTTTTTTAGGACCTACTATTTCCCTATGTGTCTCTTTTGTTATATTCGGCAGCTCGCCATTCCGTTGTAGGGCATCTTGTAATCTTGAAGCACGTGTATAATCAATTTTAAATGCGTTCTGTAGTGCATGTATAGAAGAATTCCCTGATGCCTTAACAAAGGCTACTACATCATCATATAGGATGTCTTTAAAGAAGCCTGTTTCCTCTTGCTTTGCTTCTGATTTTTCGTTTGGAATGCTATTTTCTCGTGAAGTCGTATTATCTAAATCTGTATTAGATGAAGGAGTAGTATTGATTTGAGAATCCTTTGATAATATCAACGTATTATTATTGTTTGAAATTAAAACTTTACGAGGGCTATTCCCGGTGTAAGTGCTCACAATGTGATTTTGTTCTAACTTCTCAATAAATTTTACAGCCTTTATATGGCTGATTCTGAATTTTCTTTGCAAAAGAGATGGTGAGATTTGTTGTGATTCAATAACGAATGCCTTAATTTCTTCATACAACTTATTTTCAGTTTCTTCAATAACATTTCCCTGTTGACTGACACCCTTAAAATAATTAGGAAAAGTTACATTTTCTACAGTGTTTGTTTCTATGGAATTATTTTGTTCTATTTTATCACCATGCATAGGTGGAAATGATTCTATCTGTTTTTTATTATTTGCATCTACATGTTTCATAGGATTTGATTTTGCGATAGATTCTTCAATGAGTCGAAGACGTTCAGTTTCCCAATATTGTCCAGACTTGATCTCTACTTGAATGATTGCTTGAGCAAATTCCTCTTTGGGTACAAAGTTACTAGTAATTTGTTGTACAGGTTGCACATGATTGTCTTGTACAATACGCGCAGCACAAATGAAGGCACCTTGTGCCATAATATCTCCTGGTGACATAACGACTTCTTTTAATTTTTGATATGTCGAACCTAAGCGACTAACGGGATTCTCTTGCATAGGAGAAATCCCTTGTTCGGATTCGGATTCTTTAAATTCCTCTGTTTCACCAAACATGTCAGAGAAAATTTTCGCATCATATGGTGTTACATCACCAAATATCATCTTGTTACGGAACGAACCTAGTAAAGTAAACATATACTGCTCTGTGAAATCCAAAGCTAATTGAGATAGTGTTTGACTTGCAATTGTCAGAATGACTTTATATTTACGAGATTGTGCAGGGAACTCTTTGAACGGGCGCACAACATAATCAGGGAATTCATCCACAATAATATGATGGTATGGTGAAATATTTGGTTCTCTTCGGAATACAGCATTTTGCATACTTAGTAATACGAATTTTCCTAGTACATTAGAAAGATCTGCAAGTTCTCCTTTGGCTGTATTTACTAGTAAAATACCACCTTGCTCTAGGTGAACATCAAAATCAAAATCTGATTTTCCAAATAAAACACGTCGTATTAAAACATTTGAGGCTAAATCTTTTAAGATGTTACGCAAACCTTTTACATATTCTTCTTCCCGGTCATAATGCATTGGTTTTCCACGATATTTTCCAGATTTATAAACGGCCGGTTCCCCTTGGAAACCCGTTTTTTCACGAATGGTATTATCGAACCATTCATCGATACCTTTTATAATCTTATATTCGTTTTTTTGATCACGTGAAGCAACACCACTTTGAACAAAATCATATAATTTTTCTACCTGTACTTTTAATAGTTTGTGCATACGGTGTACACGTTCTACATCGTCGTACATATCTATTAAGTCATCAAAGGTCACATCTTTTTGTGGGTTATGTAGTTTTAATAAATAAATATGTTGCTTAAGGTGGTTCCGTTGTGCTTGTTCAAAGAATGCATTATTAGATTCCGACAGACCCTGGATAACCATTGCAAAAACCTCGGCTACTTTATCAACTGGTCCACGTAAAATATTAATGTTTTTGGTATCAGGGTTTGTGGGATCAATATAATAAATTGAACTTTCAGGAATCTTGTGTGCTTGTACTAACTTAAATACCTTTTGACATAAATCATTACTCGGTTCAATAACAGTTATCCCATTTAAAAATGTTCCTTTTACTTCTTCTGTATCATAATTATTCTTTTTATACGTATTTTCAAACTTATTTATAAAACGTACCATCCAGTGTAAATCTTGATTAATCATTGGAATAATTAAACTAGATGTCTTACCAGAACCAATAGGACCAATAATAATTCCATTTAGGGTTCTATCTTTCCCCTTGATTCGAATCATTTCTTTGTGCTTAATATGAGGACCTATATCAACATCAGGATATATTTGTTCCTCTTGGCTATTAAACCACTTTTGCAACTTATGATTTTTATATTCGTATTTTTGTACCCACTTTAAGATTTCTTCTCTGTAACGGATAATATGGCCACTATACCAAAGAGTAAACAAAATCATAAATACGGTCGGTAAGAATACAAATATCATGGTGAGTGTATGGAAATTTCCTGTTAATACATCCCCTATTGCTTGATATTCACCAAAATTAACATGTTTTGCTTTATTCATAAGATAAGGAATAACTTTCGCATGGATAGGAGTAGTTGCAAACCATAAAAACTGAATATCTACTGCAATATGAGAAGCAATTAAAATTAATAACTTGCCATTTTGAAATTGTAAAGCTGGGATACGGCTGTAGAACCTAAAACTAAATTCTCCTAATAGCAAAGAGAAGAACATTAAAAATAGTGGTACATATGTAATTTCTATAGGATAAGACGGTGGTTCAAATGCATAGTAGAGTAACTGGATGTAGTTTGCTACACCAAATCCAAATGAAAGGATAAATCCGCTAATTAAGGCGATTGTAGTGTATAATGGTAATCTTTGCTTAGATGCCTCCATAAGGGTTCACCTACTTTTTAAAGACATAGTTGAGCTTTATGGTGTAATGTAAAACGATTATGAAGTTCTGGCTTGAATTGTTCCTTTGATTTTTTTAGAAAGAACTTCGCTGCATCTTCAGTTTGTTTTAAATATAAGTCAATACTATCTCCTTCACACAATTGGTTATATTCTTCTTGAGAAAGTACTGCAATATTTATCTCTAGTTTGTTACTCGCCGCAGTTTCAATTATTACATCGTACCAATAATAATTAGGTTTCCCTGGAATTTTGATATCTTGTAGGGAAACGCAAAATTTAGCTCCCCCTTCTGTAATATGTTTAAGGACTAGTTCTGGAGTTTTAAATGCTTCTCTTGCTGAGAGCACTCCCCCAGTAGTTGTTGCAAATTGTAAGTTCATTGTCATTTTCCACTTCCACCTTTCTCCATACAAAAAAAGGCAAGCGACACCCACTGTAAAAACAGCGTGTGTCGCTTGCCTTAATTTCATATGTTCTGATTTGATTGTAGTTTTGAGTGTTTAGTTCAAACGTTATTCTATCACCTTAAATAATAAAAATCAATAAAGTTATATAAAAATATATAAAAAATAAACGATTAATATAATTCTACAAGTTTACGTCTTTTCGGATTAACGTTATTTGCAGCATGTACCATGATCTGTTCATCGGTTGCTATATTTGTATTTTGAATGGATAGAAGTAGTACATTATCATAAGTGTCCATCAGTAGAATATCTCTAGGATTTTCACGTTTAGGATAGATAACTACAAGCGGAACGCCTTCATCTCCATCCCTTCTTGAAAACACGACATCATCTAATCTTGCAATCATTCGGTAATCATTTTCATTTCCAAAAATAAAAAAGAAATCTTGAATAGAAGCTTTATCTCTCTTGTATGTGCGTCGAAGGCCACCATCTATTGATTCTTTAAACGTTTGAATTTTTTCGACAAAAGTGTAACGCCAATTGACATCTCCTACTGTACGTTGAGATAAAGGGAAAAGAATATCTTGTTCCAAGTTTTGATTATCATTTGTTCCTAGAATGATATCTGAAATAACATCCCCAGCATCTTTCAATGAGCAAATGTGTACATTTAGATTTGGTATATTCATTAATAATTCATGATGCTTCCGCATAGAAAATAATAGATTTTTCATACGTATGTATGGCGGTTCTGCATCTTCAGCAAGGAACATTGATTTGTCGTACATAACAAAGACAACCGTTACATCCTCATTTGTTTTTTTTGCATATTCTATGTACTTCTCTACTTTTTCAACTAAGATAGAATTTGTCTCTTTGCACATGTCCATCTCAATATGGATATTTTTATCTTGGTATGAAATATGTTCATCAGGAATCAAGGCCAATTGGTTGTCCTCAATTTTTATATTTTTTTTCTGGTAAAAAGAACGAATATCCAATTCATATAATACTTCATTGGTTTGTGTCTTCTTTGTAGTCGCTAAAAGAGTACGGATCATGACTTCACGTGAACACATAGTGTGAAGAGAAGTTGTTCTTGAGTACCGTCTTTTTGAACTTTTTTTGGGAATTCTTCCTATTTCCAATAAGAATTCAATTGTCTTTTCTTTTAAGGAAAATAAAGCGCGTTTCGTAATGCTGTCAGCCCTTTTATCTATTCTTTTAGTTAACATAGCTCCATATTGTGAGTACCGGTCAAGCTTTGTAAATATGCTAGCTTCAGAACATTCTCTTCCCTCAAATGCACTATATAACTGCGTGATTTGCCTTGTTGTAAGTGCTCTTTTGTAATATAAAACTGTAAAGACAAATATGTCAGCTTCTTTTAAGTGAAAATGTTTTTGGGTACCTGATCTTCTATATTTATACACTTTTTCGGACAATGCATACACCTCTTATATTGAATTAAACTAAATTAAATACTTATTATTTTTAATATACTATTACATTGATGTGGTGGTTGTAAAACCTGAAAAGATAAATAAGACATTTTAATTTTTAGAGGTACTTCATTTTGTACGTTGAAGTTGAGATGAAAACTACTCTTATAAATCTCTTATAAATTATTGATTTATAAGGCTCTATTAAATCGTTTGTTTTGTTAGGACGAGCTACTACTAGATACCTAACAATAGTTATAATGAAATTCTATTTATAAAATAATGTTATGACGTCCTAACATTTATTAGATAGCCAAACTACTATTTTAATTGATTAAAATTATTCAAGATTTATAAAAAGGTTTATTGATAATAAAGAATAATTTTTTCTATCCTTAATTCGAAATTCAACTTTTTATTAGTGATGAAACGCTCTTTTCAACTTTTACTATTTGCTCAATGTAAAATTCCACCTTTTTCTTTTATGTTTTTTTCTTGTATAGAATCATAAATTCACTTAGACAAATAATATTAATTGTTTATACCAAATCATAAATAAGTTAACAATATGTCTATAGATACTTAACATATTGGTTTTAGTCAATTGAATTACCTTCACTTTTTCTTCGTTAAACAAGGAGTTATCTTAACTGAAATAATAAAATTGAACAGTTGTTAATTTTATGTGAGGTTGTAATTGCTATCATCATTCCTCCTGCATTACAAAAAATTTTATTATAATGTAAGTATCACTTTGATGTTAATAAGATGAGATTTCACTTTTAATAATCTAGTTTGAACAAATGTTTCTTTTTTATAATAGAGATGTGATTGTTAGCCTACTACTTTTAGAATGTCAAAGTTGATTTATCCTAGTACTCCCTTTTTAATATGTTGAATATCAAGGATATTGATGCTGTTCATATGAAATTAACAACCTCTTCTACTGGCTTTTGAGGAATGAATGAAATTGACAAGGAATTGAATTCAAATGAGGAAAAGAGGATAATTTTTCTTATAACATATATAATAATCTGAACTAACAAGTACTAAGTGAAGAACAGTACATTAACATAACATTAACAATGAGCGGTCTTATAAGTGATAAATCCCGTTAAAACAGCTAGGTAACAAAGAAAAACTTAGTGTGAATTGCTATAAGAATGTCTTGAAATCTCCCTAGTAATATAAATACACTCGAATAATATTTATTGTTGGAATAGTAAAAAAGTTTAGTTGAATTATATAAGCTTTACAAATACAGTTTACATACAAGTTTTATATAAGGGTCTTATATAAAACTTGTATGTAAACTAGATAATTTGTTTTTTGATTTAACTACGATATAAAAGCGTTATTTTATACATTTTATATGTAAAGCTTATATATAAGGTGTATAAGTTTTTCTGGAATTTTTATGCTAAAAAAATTAGTGGTTTTTTATCTGTTTTTTAGAATTTTGATTTGGTTTTTTTAATAATCTTTTTTGAAATGTCAATCACATGAAATTTAAGATTGATATAACATGTATACGCATTATATATAAGGCGTATACATAAACCCTTATAAAATATATATTAATTCTATTTTTAATTTTATAAGTCTTATATACAAGTCCTGTATATAAGTTTTATTTATAATGACTTGATATACGACGTGTAATGATGTACTATGTTTCTAGGAATAATTAACCAGTGTTTTAAGGGGGGGACGACTTGAACGAAGTTTTAAGTGAAAAATATCAAACAATCAAGTTTGCAGATGAAGTAGTAAACATGTTTGCTGATATACTTGAACAAGATGAGATACTCTATAGTGTATTTCTATACATAGGAAACATAGTAAATAAACAATTTCAAGAGACGAAGTACATGAGGGGCATATCTATTAATGAAATAGTGGAAAATGTAGTTATTGATAGGAGAGTAAAGAAAAAAAAGGGAAAATCCTATTCTTTAGAGGTTGAACGTACGAATATATCTAGACGTTCAGCTGAAATAAGTGTGAGTACACTATCATCAATGTCTTTAATCTATGAAAAAACCATGCACCCATATAAATTTTTGATCTCAACTTATAGAGGGCAACAAGTACTGATTGAGTTAGGGAAAAGAAAAAAGATAAATAAGGAGAGATAAAATAATGGCAAAAAACTTCTTGAAGAATGAAGTGGCAGTTAAAATGACGATGGTCGGTTTTGGTCAAGCTGGTACTAGAATGGTAGATAAATTTGCGGAATATACACATACAGATGGTACAGCAGTATATAATTGCTTAGCACTAAATAGTAATGATGGAGATCTAGCTGAATTAAAAAATGTACCCAAAAGTAATCAAGTTTCACTGAAATTAGGTGGTTTAGGTAAGAATCCTGAGCGTGCAGTAAAAGTCCTTGATTCAAATGAGGAAGCAAAAGAAAAGCTAAAAGAATTTATTACTGAACGAGTAAGACCTTCGGATGAACTTGTTTTATTTTTTGCAGGTTTAGGTGGAGGAACTGGAACTTCTACAATCATTAAGGCTATTGAAGAATTTTCGGCTTTTCATAACAAGCCAGTAATCAGACAAGAATTACAAAAAGTTGCGCAGCTATATCCAATGTCTGAAATCAAGGCGAATCAAGCGAAGTTTGCGAGAATAGCCTTTGAAAATGCTATTGAGCGCAAAGACTTTATTAAAATGGGGATTGTTGTAACTCTTCCCGTCCGAGCAGATGGGCCTGATGTATTACGACAAGTAAATAAATTTTCACAGGAAATTTGGAAATTAGCAAATGATAAATCAAAAGGTGTAGCATTTGTTGTGTTTGCTGATAACCAGCATTTTTACGATGAATTTAAGGAATTGAATGAAAATGAGAAAAAAGGTATCGCTAATTCACGAGATTATGCAAATCAACGTATTAGTGAAATTATTCATGAGTTAAATACCGCTGCTAATGGATCTGGTACATCTGTAATACTGGATTCTCAAGATTTTAAACGTATTTTACTTGAGAAAACGGGCTGTTTAGTAATTAATAAGGTTTCACGTAATATGAATCAAATAGAAAATAGCCATGCAATTATAGAAATGTTCCAAGAATCATTAAGAGGAAGCTCTTTCCATCCCCCGATTGATTTGATGAAGAAGAACGATGATGGTTCTGTTGAAGCATCAAAAGTACATCATTTTGGTATGCTTGCTATCCTAGATGAGCAAAAGAATATTAATGATTCCTTTATGGATGACGCTAAGGTAGAAGTTTCAAATAATTTACCTATAAATGGTACAGTTTTTAATGGATATTTGGTAAGTAAGAATGATTTCTTAGGAACTGTATATACCTTCTATAAAACCGATGCATTACCATCGAGATTATCTAAAGGTTTAGTTGAAGAATTTAATGAATTTAAAGAAAGACAAAGCCAAATTCAGTATAAAAAGTCTCAAATTAGTACGATTGAAAGTATAGATGAGGATGAGGATTTAGGTTTTGCATTTGGAGATTTTATTGATATGGGTAGTGACGAAGAAAATAATAATGCTGGAGCAAATGAAGATGAAGATCTAGCAGATTTTCTAGATCCAGATAAGATGTTTGGTACTACAAAATAATAAAAAAGTCTGGACTAAGTTCCAGACTTTTTTATTATTCCACTGAATCCATAAGAGATTTTATATACTCAATAATATTATCTTGTATGTACTGCTCTATGAAGAGTTGTTTTTTACTCAAGTCTTCCTCTTTTTTAAACCAGCCTGCTTTTCTAGTGCGTTCTTCCTCAGGTTTGTTATTCCATAAGCTCTCTGCTTGTTTTCTTAATTCCTGACGTGCCCTATGCTCAATAATAAAATTATCAAGCCTATCTTGGCGTTGGCGTAATTTTAGCGTTTCTACATCTTCTGGTTGTGGTAACTGCTTTAATATACTTTCTACCCTCTCTTCATAATGAGATTCAATATGTTTTATTTTTTCTTCTAACTGTTTAGTTACCATTTTTTCAATAATTTCAGCAGTAGCTTGAAGGTTTAATTCAGTGGATACCTCATTTGTTTGATGTTCTGGTGAAACTGGTCTTAAATCAAATTGGTGTGGTAAAAGGTCAATAATTGCATCTAGAGACCATTTCTCATCCCTTTTCTGCTTTATAAATAGAGCAATTTCAAGATCTAAAGCATTATAGAGTTTTTCATTTGTATTTTGAGTTCTTAAAGTTTCATGAAGTCCCTTTTCTTCTAGGATATTGAACCAATTATAAACTGTATTATGATGACGTCCTACTAGTTTTGAGAATTCTGTTATTCGCCATGCTTTTTCGAAAACATTATCATCTAATATATCATCATCGTTAATTTGATGGTCTTGTTTTTCATTTTTTTGCTCAATCATTGTAACTACCTCCTCAAAAATCAACTCATAAATAACTAATTATAATTAACATGTGAGCTGAGATTAACATGTTAGCTAGTATTTCGATAATATTTGTAAAAATCCCTACCAATCCAGTGAATTACATGAAATATAGAATTAACATGTAAACATATACTTGTTAACAAAACATTGACGTTTAGCATAGAATTCGGTGAATCATTAACAAAACATTACCAATTTGAAATATATAATTGGTAATGTTTTGTTAATGGGAATATATATATTATTGTAGTAGCGCTACTGATAGTTGCTATGAGATTAACAAATTAGGCTACTTAATATTAATGATAAGGAAATAAAGCTATTTTGTAAATAAGTTATAAGGATATAATCCGGTTATATAACGGAAAATACACAAAGTAACGCTCAAAATCTAATTATCACGTATAAAAGCTAGTAAAAAGTAAATAATATTAATGTAGAGTTAGTATTGTTCAATAAACAAAACGGTATTTAAGGATATAGGAGTACAATCATAATGCTTCGAAGAGGTTCGTCCTACTCCCTATTTACTTGCTACATACAAGTTAGGATCTACTTATGTATATTAATTTAGTATAGAATGTACAATTTAAGTTGTATATTGCATGTCATGATAGAAATTTATGTAGTCAGTATCAACAAAATGATCTTTATCAGTATTAAAGAACAGATTGAGCCTGTGAGTTGACATTAACATGAAACATGACATTGACATGAAATCAATACTACAACCACCTACTAATAACATACGAACACCTATTGTTAATGTTTTGTTAACTATAATAGATATAGATCAACCCTTTGTATACATGCTGATCTAAAAAGATTACCTTTTAACATGAAATGTGAACCATAAACGAAGGATTTTATAGATAATTTTGAGGAAGTTTTTAAGATACTAAGGTTCGACTTAGAATACTAGAATAATCCAAGTGATGTATTTTGTAGATATCCGATTTCTAGTATATGTTTACATATATTAATAAGATCATAAACAAGACAATGAGATTGATATGTTAACGAAAATTAGATAAGCATACTTCGAATATCCATAAAGATAACATTGACATAAAATGAGGTATTGCTATGAGATTAATACGACATTAACAAAAAACACCCAAACAAAGGATAAATCATCCTAATTGTTAATGTCATGTTGATCAGAAATAGAAAACTACCATTTACATTTAGAGATACTAGTTATTCTAATGGGTGTTTATGACTTAAATACCCATTAGAAAGTTAATAAAAGTAATTAGTAATAAAATATAGCATGCGCTGGTTTGTTAGTTATTACATTTCAGTAACTAATGATAATAAATGTAGATCTACTAATTGGTTTTACGTTAATTTATATCTGAGTATCATCGGATTGATATAACACATAAAATATCAATATGAAATTAACATCTGTACATTTTTATTTCCTTTCATATCAATGTCAATTGATATGTTAATTTCATTCGAGGGTATTAGTGTTGGTTAATTGTTTATATGACATTAACAAATTTGGGTTGTGTACTTCAAATTGTGTTAAAAATTAAATGGAGATAGACTTTCTTTGAAACCTTCTTGATCAAGGAGGTTTATAAAAAGAACGGTGTAGCATATTGGGAGTTTTGGTTATAAATAGCAGTTGTAATACTTAGGTATACGACTTATTTATTTGGGCATACTATAAGTATGAGTTCTTTTCTATGATAAAAAAAGTGCAGCTAATATCTTTACAATCTATAATTATAGATTGTAGTTTTTATAGTATTTGAGTAGAAGAAATGATTTTGTGTATCATTCCAATATAAGTATATACTAACTAAAAGTCATTTTAATTGTTACAAGAAAAATATGTTATGGATGTATATTCATTATTAGCGTGCTTTTTGTCTAATAACTAAAATAGGAACTTAAAAGCAATTTTATAATTTTTGTTTGCGAAATATGTAATTAATAAATTGGCTTAGGTATGAACTGGATGGTTAGTTTAACTTGTATTCATCTCTCAATATGAAATTTCATGTCGATGTCAGTTGATATGTTAATATCAACTGAACGAGTTTGTGTCGCTTTATTGTTTACATAACATTAATATGCTTTAGTCGTTTGCTGTTAGTTATGCTATGAGTAATATAAAGATTGTTTTATATTTAAAGTTCTCTAAGGTAAGGAATATATTAAATGAATGTTTTTTACTTTTGAAATTTAGTTGTAAATAAAAAAATCGAAATTTTGTTATGAAAATCCTATACTTAGATATACTAATAGTATTAACTGAATTAGGTTATTAAATGACATATGCAAAAAAGAAAAGGTTAATCAATTAGAAGCATTATTTTTGTGAGTTTATTTAATAATTGCGAAGTAGTATTGACATTTAGATATTATATAGATAGTCTTATACATAAGTTTTATTGTTTAAAATTAATATACAAATCGAGAGATATTTAATTCTTGCTAAACGGACACACCGAGGGCATATACCTGCCATTGGTGTGTCTTTTTTTATTTAATAACTAGAAAATGATAAGGAGAGTATTAAAGAATGAATGAAATTATTAGTGAAAGTAAAAGAAGATTTGATAAATATTGTAAAGATAATCAAGTTTTTGAGGAGAGAATTAATTCTCTTATTAACTACTATTTTTTACTGCTTGCTGATCGTGTAAACATTTTACAAGATAGAGAATTTAATAACGAGGTCGAAGAGAAGCAATTTAAAAGCAATCTCAAAAGATTTGAAACATTATTCCCAGCTGCTGCTAAGAATGCATTTCTAAAAGGATATCAGCTTGGTTTAGAGTTTTTCAAACATCCAGAGACAGTGATTCCGGATTCTCTATTTATAAATCCTAATTTTGTACAAGATATTCCTTTTGCAATTGTAAATGCAGCGGAATTTAGCATGTATGAATTAGTTCGAACGGATGAAACACAAGAATTTAGTGTATTTGCTGTTCGAACGTATGAAGGCATTAAACCCATAATGGAACAAGTATTTTGTGAAATTGCATTGTTTGGTGCGGAAATTTCGCTTGAGCATGAACGTGAGGAAAGAGGACTGAAAGTAGTTGAAGGAAAAACAACTACTTTTACAAATGTTCCAGTAGATCGTTTATTTACAATTACTCCATCTGTAGCTGCTAATGTTGTGCATGCGGATGGCCGCTGTGAAATCTGGAGTCTAAACTGGAATACAAAATTAACTTTAGATAATCCTTTTATTGAATTAGCACAAGTAACCATTGTTTACAAAGACAAGACAGAAATACAAAAAAATCTTCAGGATGGATTTATATATGAACAGAGTTTATTTAGTGCGATGCCGTTAGAAGAAATAGAGGATCGTTTAGAGGTTAGAGTCAAATATAACCTTATTGATAATATGCCATGTAATTTGGATGGATTTGAAATAGAATCGCTTCTCACCGAACTATTAACAAAAATACAAAACGCAACAAAAGTGCCTTTTGAAAACATGCTATTACTTTAAAGTGATTTTCTATCAAAGAGGAGTTTTTTATAATGAAAAAGATTGTATTAGCTATTAGTGATACTGTGTATACGGCATATTTACGTGAGGATTTTGTTGGTGCAGGATTTGAAGTAGCTGATAGTGATGTTATGCACATAAAGTATTTAGATGAAATTCTAGATACGGAGCAACCTGATATTCTATGTATTAATGACAAACGATTAAATATTGATGCGGGACACGAAGATAAGCGAGAATTAATTATTTTACAGAAGTTAAGAGACATTCGCTTTCAGCGGGATATTCGCATTGTAGTATTTACAGAGCGTGAAAATAATGATGAATTTTTAGCGAAGCTGATTTATTTAGGTATCTATGACATTTTTAACTCTCGTAAAATTGATATTGATAATAAAGTCATCCCGCAGCTGCTACAGGAATCGGATATTAAAAATGTGGTGGAAATTGTAGGAGCAAGTCAAGCACCGCAACATACGAAATTGCCTGAAGTGCCTTTTGATGAGGAAGAAGCGAAAGTATCAAGTGAATTAGAGGAAGGTAACAACAGTGAATCACACTCTAATTTAAAATTATTTAAAAACAAACAAAAGCGTAAGTCTATTCAGGAAGAAACGCCAAGAGCGCCAATTATAAAAAAACAGTATAAATTGGCTTTTGAGCCAGTATATGAGAAACAAATTGGTATTGCTATTCCAAGAAGAACAATTGTTGTGGCCAACATGAATAGGAGAAGTGGTGCCACTTTTGTTTCACATCTTTTAGCCGCTTACTTAAATGAACTACAGATTGATGTGAATTATATAGAGAATCTATATGATGATGGTTATACGTATCCGTTATTAAAGGGATATACAGAAGCTCCAGAAAACTATCGTAGTGAATTTATGTTGCAGCGATATAAAGAGATGCTACAGAAGGAATCTGATATATTATTAATTCCAAAATGGAAGCAAGGAAGAATAAATTATATTGTAAAGAATCCTATAGTTGACCAAGAGCTTCAAAACGAAACAGAGCAGGACTTCGACCATTTTATTAAGGTTTTATTGGCCAACCAAGAAGCACCTATATCTATTATTGATGCAGGGAGCGATTGGGATAAAGATTTATACCATGAGATATGTGAAATGGCGGATTACATATTCTTTGTAGCGGAACCAGATCTGCATCAATTGCTAAAGATAGCGCATCCTCTTACACAAAAAGAGAGAAAGCTCGTTTCTTACTTAGGTTTAGAGAAAGTGAGGATCATTGGGAATAAGTTTTCTCCTGTACTTTTAAAGCATGAAATAGTAGAAGAATGCTTTGGAGATAAGGTATTAACTGCTTTACCACCATATGAAATAGAAGATGTGTTTGAGTCACAATTGAATAGTAGTACGTTACTATCAAGTCGCAACTATTATAAAGAGTTAGAAGGAATAATGAAGGAAATAGCAGAGTTATTGCTACCAAATCAATTGTTGAATTCCAAAAAAAGTTCCATTTTAAGTGGATTTCGATTTCGAAAGTCTGAAAGTTAAGGAGGCTGAAGAGGAATGCAAAAGTTTATTGTTGCAGCAAGTATGTTGCTGTTATTTGTAGGTTGTCTATTCTTTGTAACTGATATGGTGATTGGAGATACAACACATACTGATAATAAATCGTCTTTAGAAAGGGGAGGTGAGATAGCTGTGGCTAAGTCTGTAAAAGTAGGTACTCTGCGTGCAGAAGAAGAAATAGCTATTGATCCAGAAAAAGCGAAACAAGAGTTTGAAAAGGCGTATAACGGTAATGCGGATTTTAAAGATCCCGCTTCAAAACGTAACTTCACTGTACATGATGTACAGGAAAAACCAGCAATGATTGCTGTCGAAGGTGATGCAGAAGCTGCTAGTTATTTTAAGCAATTTGATGAAAAAAAAGAAACGATAAAGAGTAAAGCGAGAAGTATTATTATTTATGATGCGAATGGAAAAGAAAAACAATTAGGTGGAAACGTAAAATAAAGAAAAAGAGTAGGTGCATTAAAAATGCAAAATACAGTAACTACGGCTCTATTCCTTACCTTTTCTTTATTATTAATTAGCCTTTTACCCGAAGGCGTTTTGTATGGAATACAGTTAGTGAAAGCACATAACCTTGCTGCCGATATAGTAGAAATTGCAGAAAATAAGGGTGGATTTCAATATGATTACAATGGAAAAAGGGTGGATTTAGTCCCTGGGATTGAGAAAAGAATGAAAGAAGAAAAGATGGATGGATGGAAGTATGAGTATACAAAGGGACGCATCGATCATAATCAATCCCTTTCTTTTAAGGTGAAAGCAGAACACCATTTCTTCATATTTAAGCTGATTGGTGTAGATGGCATAAAAGCTCCGATATGGGCGAGTAAAGAGGGATTGGGACAAGTATATTTTAAATAATGAAAATTCTAAGATTTGTACTATAAAAGACTATGCTAAAAAGTATAGTTTTTTTGCCAGGAAAATATACCTATATAGAACAGAAGTTATAAAAAATGTTAATTAATTAATTAATTTATATGTTAAATTATCTGGATTTTATGTTTAAATTAGGTACAATAAAAGAATCTATGAAAAATTAATATATTTGGAGGAACAATCAATGGCTAACAAATTTTTAAAAACAGCAACAGCACTAACAATTATGGGTACATCATTACTAGGAGCAGGAGCATTTACTGCTAAGGCTGATAACACAGACTCATTAAAATTCAATGATGTTCCAGCAAATCACTGGTCTACAAAAGCAATTTATAATTTAACAAATCGTAAAGTAGTGCAAGGGTACGGAAATAATATCTTTGGCTTTGGTGACAATGTAACTCGTGGGCAAGTTGCTCGTATGATTTATATGTACGTAAAACCAGCAGATGCAGATGCTAGCTTCAAAAATCCTTTTACTGATATTAAAGGACATTTGTTTGAAAAAGAAATCTTAGCACTTGCTAAAGCAGGACTTGTAAATGGATTTGGTGATGGAAAGTATGGTCCAGATGATATTTTAACTCGTGAACAAATGGCGCAAGTGCTTACAAATGCTTTTAAATTTAAGGCAACGAAAACAACAAAATTTGCAGATGTTGATAAAAATTCTTGGTCTTACGGTGCAATTAGTGCATTAGAGGAAAATGGGGTTACAATTGGTACAGGAGATAATATGTATTCTCCAAAAATGTTTGTAACACGTGAAGCGTATAGTCAATTCTTATATAACTCTATTAATGCAGTTGAAAAAGAAACAAAACCAGAAGTGAAGCCAGATCCAAAGCCTGAAACAAAACCAGAAGTGAAACCAGATCCAAAGCCTGAAACAAAACCAGAAGTGAAGCCAGACCCGAAACCTGAAGTTCAATTGCCTGCAGGTATGGATTCTAATCTAGTCACAGAGAATATTGAATATTACCCTGAAGCAGTTGAAAAAATGCCAGTTGTAAAGCAACAAGTTTCGAATGAAGCACAAAGAATAATAAAAGAGGTTAATGGAAGATTCGGTACAAATTTAAAGTATAGTGAAATTAGTAACGATGTATCTTTACTCGATAAAAATATGTATCTTCCTGCAGGTACTATTGGAGCGCAATTTGTTGTGCAATCAGATAATGAAGGGAATTATAAGATTATATTTTTAGATAACAACAAAGCTACAGTATCTTTAACTAAAGAGTGGACGAAATTATTAAGTGGTTTGAACTTAGATAATGAGTTACAGGAAGCAATTGATACACAAAAAACAAAAGTATTTGAGAAAGATAATTTTAAAATCCGTATTGCACACTCAACTGCGGAACATATGATGTATGTTGAAGTGGAAAAGAAATAAAGTTGTTATTATCAGAGAAATTTGATATCATTATACACGTAATATAACAATAAAATAATTTTACGATAATTACGTAAAGGACACACCTTACGTACCTACTAAAGGTACAGGTGTGTCCTTTTTTGTTTTTTAGGGGGATAAGATATGAAATTAAAAAGGAAATTATTAATTAGTTGTACGTCTGCATTGTTGTTATTACCTACATCGGCACATGCAAAGAATAGTGATGTACCCTTCTTTGATGGGGATGAAGAAAAATTTATGAAAGCAAAAGAACTGCAAATGCCAGGAAGGTTTTATCGTCCAGGAAGTGGGTATGCCGCAAAGGAATCACTATATTTAAGTGACTTACATTATCCAGCTGTATATAATGGTTCTTTTAGTTGGGATAATTCAAATGAAAACAAAGTACAAAATGAAGAACTCTCAGAACCTTTTGTTCGTATTGCTAATGAAGGATACCTAAACAATTCAGTTCCAGCAGGAGATCGTATGGTAACCGAAGTACAAAGAATTAATGATGACATAATAGCTAGTAAGTATTGGGGGAATCCTGAATTTGTTTTAGCAGAAATACTGAAGTATAGACTTTCGCAGTATCAAGGAAGTAAAGTATATGGCGATTTTTACTGGATTCGTGATATTGCCTATTTATCCGGAGGGTATGCTGGATCCGGAGGAAACGCTAATAAATATAATTTGTGGTTTGTACGTACAAGTAAGCCTGAAATAAAAGACATTAAAGCCTCTAGTAGCAAAAAAGATGTACCTGTTAAATTTATATTCAACGGTTTTGAATATGTAAGTAAAAATAAAGGATATAACGATCGAGATCCTAATGGAACAACAGTAAATCCTTATCAAAGAGCTGCAGGTGAACGTAATCGAGTCAAGTGGATTCTTGATATTATAAAAGATGGCGAAACTGTTCATCATCAAGAAAATTACTTACGTTCAACTCCACAAAAAGATAACCAAAAACCAAATGAAGGAGATGCAGGGCAATTTAAGTCAGAAGAACTAAAGTGGCAGCCACAAATGTGTGGACGATATACTGCGAAATTTAAAGTCCTTGATGCTGTTCAGAGGGAATCAAACGAGAAAACTGTTGATTTCACTATAGATGGTAACTGTGGTACTGAAGTAACACCTAACCCAGATCCAGGAGATGAAGATGATTTTAAGTATAAAATTGATTTTTCTGCTGATCGAATTGAAGGAGAAACAGCAAGAGAAGGAAAGAATATCAAAACAAGAGTAGATGTATCACGTGATACACTTAAACTAGAGCGTAATCAATATAGAGCAAAGGTAAATAATAATATTAATAAGTCCCAGCAAGAAATAAACAGCGCTGAATCTGATAGAGATAGTGCACAATCCAGCTTAAGTTATTGTCGTCGTAATCCAATTCATGAAGTAGATGCCGAGGGAAAGGACCACTATTATGATAGAGACTGCTCTTGGGAAGAAAATAAACTAGATAGTGCGGCAAGTAGGCTAGATAATGCAAGGCAGAAACTAGAAAAAGAAAAAAATAAAATTAAAAAGTTAGATGTATTAGAAGAAAAATATATGAATCCTGAAACAGTAGTTGTGTTAAAACATAACGGACAACAAGTATCATCACAAAAGGTAAGATTAACTGAGGGAGAAAGGAAAACCTTGAACCTTGACTGGCAACATAAAGGGAAAGGAACAATTCAGGCAGAAATTAACCCAGATGGTAATCGTATAGACATAGAGGAAACTACGTATAAAAATAATCCTATTAAAACCGCTATCTATGAGCCTTCAAAAGAAAAGGCAATGTGTGGTGTAACGAGTGTGAAAGGTGTAGTAGAGACAGTAGGTGAACGTGTGTCGAAAGAGGATACGGTGGGAGAAATGTTCTATGAAACATTAAGTGGAAGTATAGATAATTTGGCACCATCTAAGCTTCATTCTGGCTATGGGTTTTCGTATGAAGTAAACGGAACATATAAAAATCAGTGGAATGAAAATTATCCTGGTGTATTTGCAAAAGCAACGGCACAATATCCGTTTGCTGATGAGGGATTAAAATCTAAGCAAGATTTAGAATCTAAGAAAAATACAGGTTCTATATCAAGTTTTTCTCCAAAAAATATGTATCTATCGGAGAAAACGGGCCATGTCTTCGATAGTAAAAGACCAACTAAGTCTTTATATTGGGATGGACAAGAGAAAATCATTGATGGTGGCCAAAAATGGTATTCACCACTGAAGACAAAAGATGGTGTATACACTTTTAATGTAGAAACAGCTCCAGCAGGTATCAATGAAATGAGTCTATGTTTAATTGAGCAAGTAGAGATTAAGGGTGTTGCGTATGATGATTTCATAAAAAGAAGAGTATTTCCTGACGATCCATTTCCTGGAGGAAGTGGAGTTGGTTGGAATTGGGTTGGTAAGGAAGACGTACTTTATAAATTAACAGATTGGTATTACATGAGAAATAGGAAATGAGAATAAAATATAGTATAATTAGATGAATCAACACAATAAGATATCCTTCTTAAACTAGTAGCTGAATGGATAAACCAAAGGCACATCCCTTAATGGGATGTGTCTTTTTTTGTAGAAAGGGGAATATTGAATGGATAAAAAGAAAAAACAACGTATGAAACGTGTAATTTTCATTGGAATTATCGTAATGATTGCATCGTTATATATTGGAAGTGAATTTCAGGATCGGAATGGGAAAAGTTATGCTCCTGCAAAGTATTTTGAAACAGGAACAAAATTGATTTCGTTTTAATAATAATTTTGCCTCTTGCATCAACTATTGTGAACAGTATTTCCATGCGATCGCTTCTTTTCTCCATAAAATGAAAGAGAAAGGATAGCAACCGACCACCTTGGAATATTCAGTTGTGTTAGATTAATTACAACATATTTTTGGGACGCTTAATAGGTTAGAAACCTTGTTATAACAGGGTTTTTGGAGCGAGATTAATTATCGATTACGTGTTTTAAAATAGAAAAAACAGATATTTTTTAGAAATGATTGACATGAAACTATATATATCATAATATTGAGATTGTAATATTAAAGAAAATAAATCCAACATTTTCATATAGACTTTAGATTAGCTAAAAGGACACACCTAAGGCGTTTTACGCCATAGGTGTGTCCTTTTTTGCGTTTAAAGGCTACATAAGGAGGAATATAAACATTGAAGCCGTCTAAGTTTCAAAAGAAGCAGATTACAGCGGTAGGTTTAGCTGCTATAACAGTAGCGGGTATCTATGGATACAATCATTTTGCAGTAGAAAATGCAGTAAAGCCAACGAAAGTTGTTGTAGCTGCAAAGGATATACCTGCGCATACAGAGATTAAAGAAGAAATGCTAGTGGAACGAACATTACCTGGTGATGGGATTCCTCCAAATGCATTACGCGTAAGTAAAAAAGAGGTTATAGGTAAGTGGACAAATGATGGACAGCCCATCACCGAAAATAGCTATCTTTTTAAAAATAAAGTAGTAAAGAAAGAGGAGTTACCTGACTCTGCAATTTTAAATTTGAAAGATGGAGAAGTTGCATTCCCGTTACTCGTTGATTTGGAAACAAGTTCAGGTAATAGTATCATCCCTAACACTTATGTGGACTTGTATTTCAAGCAGGTTGTGAAGGACGGGGACAATGAGAAGGTAGTATTCGGTGGTCTTTTCCAAGGTGTACGTGTTACGGCTGCAAAGGATAGCAATACAGAAGATGCATTTGTACTAGAAAAGAAAGAATCAAAAGAGGAACAAGAAGGAAAACAAAAGCCAAAGGTAACGCGATTATATACATTGGCTGTTTCACCAGAACAACTTCAATATCTAAACCGTGCGAAAACACTTGGAGATGTAATTCCTGTTGCAGTTGGACAAAAGGTAGAACAAACAGGGAAAGAATTAGAACCAGCAGAAGGATTCTCGCAAATATCTGACCAGAAAAATATTTTAGACTATGTAGAGAAGCATTCAACCAATCCCATATCTAAAAGTGTAAAAGAATATGTTGCACAGTATCTGAACGAATCCAAATAAGGAAGGGGCTTTTAAGATGGACCGGCAAGTAAGAATGGTTGCCTTTTATGCGACAAACGAAAACGTAGGAAAAAGTACGTTAAGTATTGCGATGGCAAATGAGTTAGCTCATTTAGGGAAAAAGGTGCTTTATGTAGAAGCGGACCAAGTAAGACCAAACTTCGCGGTTGGAACAGGTCTTAGCCATGAGAGTAAAAATATGCTAGGGCTTGTAAGAAAAGAAAATGAATACAATCTCTTGCAGTATATTTGTACCAAGCAAGATTTACTAGAAAAAAAAGTGAATCCAAGGTTGACGCAAAAATTACACGATAAGATGGATTTTCTGGTGTTTCCATCAGGTTATAGTTTAACTCAATTCCCAGAGATTCAAAACAAAGAATTGTTTGTAACGACATTTATCGAATCACTTGTAGATACAGAATATGACTACATCATCCTATCGGTACCAACTGAATTATCCGAGGTGCTTAGTTACCCAATCCTATACCAATCAGACCTTGTTGTTCATGTGCTAAATGGCAACCCTCGTGGTGCGTTAGCAATTAAAAGAGAATTACAACTAATAGAAGAAGCAAAGCTAACATTACCTCGTATGATTCATGTTTTGAATATGGGAGACGAGGACTATGTAGAAGATATTGAAAAGCTTTCTTCCCAAAACATTGCAGTGACAATTCCGTATGACAGAGATCGTACGAGTTATGAATGGGGGATGCAATTTGGTTCCCCGCAAATTAATGCAAAGGTCCATCATATTATGGAAGTAGCTGGTCTTAATATTCCATCCCAGCACTCCTCTATGAAAAAGGGTCTCTTTGGTTTACGAAATTAAAAAGGTGGCAAGTAGTATGTGGGGCTATTTACAGGAAAAACAAGTATCCTTAAAGCGAAATCGAGTGGATTTATATCACTTTGGTTATAGGATTCGTTCTAAATCGGTTCGAAAGTTAGGAACAACTACAGCTCAACAAATTAAAGATATTACAGATGAAATTCGTGCATTTTTAGTAAAAGAACATCGTGATATCTTAAGCGAATCCTTTATGAATAAAGAGAAGAGAACAGCTGTGGAGCAAATTATTAAAGGCTTTTTACTAAGCAATCAAGTCGTTGTTTCAGATGTACCTTCGGAACAGTTACTAAATATGGTGTGTGATGAAATTGTTGGATTTGGGATTATAGAACCTTTAAAAGAAGATAAGGATGTAACTGATATTTATATCAATGGCACAAAAGAAATCATTTACGAAAAAATCGGAGAGGGAGAATGTACATTTCCTTACCGATTTGAGACAGAAGAAGAAGTGAAAGCCCTAGCTTATAAGATGGTAAACAGTACATCAGAGTCATTAAATACAGCAAAGCCGTATGTGGACTGCGTATTTCCGTATATAAGAATCAATATAGCCCTAGATGAGCTAGGGGGGCTAGGAACAACAATAACGATTCGTAAGAATGCAGATCACCTCCGTGCCTCTAAAGAACGTATCTTATCTACCAATCAAGCATCGGAAGAAATGTTACACTTTTTGGCTGCAGCTGTGAAAGCCAAAATGAATATTTTAGTCGCTGGAGCAACAGGTACAGGAAAGTCAGAGTTTATGAAGTATCTTGCTTCTCATATTCCAAATGGGAGGAAGAAAGAACGTACTCTCGTAGTAGAAGATAACCCCGAACTCTATTTACATCGCATATTTCCGGAACATCACTTCGTTCCGATGCAATGTAGGGCATCGGAAGTAGAAGAAAATGTAATCGATTTTGACAGACTGTTAACAAATGCTTTACGTCAGGGACCAAAGCGATTAATTGTAGGGGAATCGAGGGGGAAAGAAGCGTTAAAAATGATTAACTTCTTTCAAACAGGGCATCCTGGTTTCACCTCTGTACATGCAAGAAGTGCAAAAGAAGCAGTTAGGCGTTTAATGCTTATGTGTCTGCAAAGTGGTGCGAATATTGATGCTCAGTATTTATATGAATTAATTTCACAGACATTTGATGTGATTGTCTTTTTAGAAAAGAAAGATGATGGGAATCGCTATATTACAGAGATGATTGAATTGTTGGATTATCAAGATGATATACAGTTCAATCAGCTTTCTCAATTTATTCCGTCGGGTAAGGAATACGATGAAATGAATGAGAGAGTAGGAAAGATTCATGGAGATCATATCATTACAGCAAAAATGTCAGCTGAAATGGAGAAGAAATTCCGTTCTTCTACTGTAAATCCAGCTCTTTATGCGCCATTCCTCTCACAACAGGAGGTGCAGTATGCATAGTTTATTGGCTTATGGATGTATATTTTTAATCTTTATTAGTGTTGGATTGCTCGTTTTACTTTTTACAAAGTCTAAGGGTTCTGCTCTCTCTCAATTTGTACAAGAAAACGAGAAAGAAGAAAGGCGTTTGGAATTAAGGAATATTAAAGGGATACGAATGTATCTACCACAATCCGTTATCCAAGAAGCTCAAAAGTACGAATGGAAATTGACAAAGAGTATGTACTGGGTATATACGATTCTTTCCGGAATGAGTATTGCAGCAGTATTCTATTTTTCCTTTGGTAGAGATCCTTTTACACTGATTACCGTTTTATCTGGGTTTTTAGTTCCAAGGTTTCTTCTCTATCGAAGAAAAAAACGTTACTACTTGGTTGTCATTGACCGTCTTTCTATCTATATGAAAGCTGTAGCAAATGCACTTCAAATTAGTAACAATGCAAAACGGGTATTAGTTCAGGTGAAGCCAATGATGCATGAAAGCATTCAAGAAGAAATAGAGAAAGTTTCTCTTTTATTAGAAGGTGGAACCACAATGCATCGTGCATTTAGAGGATTCAATGAAACGTTTAACTTTAGAGAATTGGTTTTCTTCCATGAAATGTTGGAAGTGTGCAGCCGAGAAGGTGGAACAAATTCAGTTCAAGTCTTACTAGATATTGCAGAAGATTTCGAAAAACAAAAGCTATACCTGGCAAGATTGCGTTCTAGTTTGTCGCAAGCGCAACGTGCCTTTGTACAGAACTGCTTAATTGTCATTGCTATGCCGATTGTTATTATGTTGATGTCAAAAGAAGCATATGGATTTTTAGCAGGTTCTATGATGGGAAAAATCGCGTTAGCGGTAAATATGTTCATTGTCTTTTTCTTAGCAACCCGTGTAGAAAAGATTGCAAATTATAACCCAACAGAAAGAGGGGAATAAGGTGGCTACGATTTTAGCTGTAGTGGTATTCGTTGTCATGTACTGGGTATTCTCTACCTTTCTACAAAGTAAAAAAGATAGCGGTAGCTTACTTACGAACTATGTAGAAAATGCAAAACGAATTGAAAAGAAGAATTTAAATCAGATGATGCTCGCGCCCTTCCAGTCGTTATCACATAAGTACCTGACAGAAGAAAAGAAAGAGCAGATTCAGAAAAAATTAGAAGAAGCTGGCCTGGATACGAAACCAGAAGAATATTTAAAGATGAAGGTAGCATATCCCATCATTTTCACCTCTGTTTTCTTGATATGTACGGTGTTCCATGATTACTACTTATTTAAAGTGGGAGTTTTGATTTCACCACTGCTTTACTTCTATCCTGATTATCTATTAAAGAGAAGAATCAAGCAGGCGATAGAAGCTAGGAAGTTCGAATTACCAGAGTATCTAATTCCTATGCTGCAGCTGTTAAAAACACATACAACATTAGAAGCAGTAAAAAAGGCAGAGATATATGCTGTAAGACATCTTCGTCCGTATGTATCTACACTTACTGCGGAATTAGAAATGTATGCTGGCTCGGATCAACCATTTCGAAACTTTGCTGCTGCTTTAAATAGTCCAGAAGTAAATACCTTTACGATTGCATTGCAACAAGCGCAAAAAACGGACAAGGTACAGAGTCTTCGTATTATGGATGCACAGATTAAAATGATGCGTGAGTTAAAACATGAGAACTATAACCGTCTCATTCAAAATAAGCCGATGGAAATGAATAAATTTAACGTCGCAGTTATTGGATGTATTGTGATTTATCCAATGGTGATTGTTATTCAATCCTTAATGCAAGGATTTGCAAGTTTATAGAAGACGTTATCAAAAATGGAATAGGTAAAGGAGCATTACACATGTTAACAAAAATGAAGAATTGGTTAAAAAACGAAGACTCACAATTATCATCAGAAAACGGTATGTTAATCGCGTTAGCGGTGATTATCGTATTAGTAATTGGCCCGTTTGTATGGAAAGCAATTCAAGGCGGGTATGATACAATTCTAGCTCGATTTACAAAAGCATCAAACAATGCAGATGTGAATTCTTGGAACAAGTAATAGAAGTTTTAGATGAATGATGTTTATTACGTATAGCTCAAATAAATGGAGAAGGGAGATTCAATCATGTTAGCAAAAATGAAAAATTGGTTAAAAAATGAGGATTCGCAACTATCATCAGAAAACGGTATGTTAATCGCTCTGGCGGTAATTATCGTATTAGTAATTGGCCCATTTGTATGGAAGGCGATCCAAGGTGGTTATGATACGATCCTGGCAAGATTCACAAAAGCATCAAGCAATGCAGACGTAAATTCTTGGAATAAGTAATTAAAGATTTAAATAGATAAGTTCTAATTTTAGTAGATACTTAAAACTGATATATAAAGGAGACGAAATGAAATGTTAGCAAAAATGAAAAGTTGGTTAAAAAACGAAGACTCACAATTATCATCAGAAAACGGTATGTTAATCGCGTTAGCGGTGATTATTGTATTAGTAATTGGCCCGTTCGTATGGAAAGCAATCCAAGGTGGTTATGATACAATTCTAGCTCGATTCACAAAAGCATCAAGCAATGCAGATGTTGATTCTTGGAACAAAAAATAAATATAAAAATAAACGAGGGGGCTACTCTAAAAGTGGTTCCCTTTTTTACACAGTATTTTTATATGAAATTAAGAGGGGAGTAAAGAAAATGAGCCTGTATATCATGGGATTATTTCTAAGTTATATGGTACTTAATGTATTTACCGACTTAAAGTATAGAAAAACAAAAAATATATGGCATTTCATTTTTTTAGTAGTAGGTTTAGGTATCACGTATTTTGCTGGAATACGAACGGGAAAAGAGATTGTAATTGTACTAACTATGGCCTTAGTATGTGGCTTATTGTTAGAGACATTTAAATTTTCTTCACCCGGTGATACGAAAATGCTTGTGGTGGCAGCTCTATATGTTAGCGATGTAGCAGAGGAATCGGCTATGCTTACCGCTATTACATTAACAGCTTTCCATTTACTATTCTTTTGGATTGCTAGCGTGTATCGTTTAATTAAAATTCTAGGGTTTGTAGGAGCGATTAAAGACCAATTGGAGCATGCTGCTTCTATATTTGGGGCAAAACTACCAAAGAAAGAAATACAGCTGATACAGAGCTTTCCAGGGGCTTGTTCTATTTTATTAGGAGCAATTGTGTATATTGCTTTCACTATTTATCAAAATGGAGGTATCTTGGCTTGAACAGTAGAATCATTCATCAAAGAGAAACCTATATTTACCTTACAATTTTTGCTCTAATAGGCGTTATTATTTTAAACATGTTTATTAATATATTGTTTGTATTAGCATATCCTTTACTAATAGGATTAATTGTGCAGGTTATCTTGTTGCAGAAGATAAAGAAGCCATTTTATCGGAGCGGAAAAGAATTAACAGAACAGTTAAAACTAAAAAATATGTTTCTAGTAGAATCAAATATTTTAGGAGATGAAGAAGGAACAGTTTATGAGGTGCATCAAATGCCTTTTACAATCTCTAATGGATTAATTAAAAAAGATAAGACTTATAAAGTGATAAAACAAGAGTATGAGAGAAAAGTCAAAGAGGATTTAACGAAAATTTCTAAATGGCAAGTTACAACAAAAGCTAGACTTGTTACGACAACTCATTTTCGTTTATATACAATTTGGCAGAAAAATAGTACCGGTTATCAATTGAAAAAAATTGAGGAGTGTGTTGATCCACACGCCAAGATGAACCTTATACAATGGATGATTGCTTCATTTTGTACGACTGGTCGTATTAAGTACGATAAGAAACCAAAAGAGTGGGCAAGCTATGAATGGATTACTTTAAGGTAAATAAAAAAGATAGAAAATAATAAAATGTACCCTATAGAATTGACACTAGAAAAAAGTCTATTCTATAGGGTACATTTTACATTGTATGTGTTTTTTCTCTTTGTGTAGTTTTTCAACGAAAAGAGCGCTTTTAAGGCGCTTTATGGCCAATAACTATATTGATAAAGATGCTCAGGATTCCATTGTATGTATGTCTTTTAGATATGTGTAGGTTTAGACAAAACCGTTATCTCGTAGTAAGCAAAAAGAGCATACATGTAAGTATGCTCTTCGATAAGAAAGGTAGATCTCTATGAGCGGAGAGACTACATACAAAAGCGTATGTTTGTTTCCTTTAAATGTGAAGAAAAAATCAACAAAAGGTCAACGTGAACTCAATAAAAATGCAACAAAAACGCTATTTTATAAAAAAATCAAGTCAGAAATAAATATCTGATTTGATTTGAAATTAAAAATATAAACCTTTGCCTACTGGCTGAACAGTTTCTAGCACAGTATCAACCATTTCGTCATTAATTAATGTTCTTATAATCCAAGCTGAGAGGTCTTGTGCAGCAAAGCAACCTGCAGCAGTCGAAATATTGCCTTCGTTTACGAAACTTTTTTCAATAACGTCTACATCAAACTCTTTAAGTTGTTCAACTACGGATGGATATGTAGTTGCTTTTTTGCCAGTTAACAATTTTTTAGCTCCTAGTAGTAGTGAACCAGAACACATAGAGCCTATTAATTGTCTTTGAGGATCTACATGGATTTTATTAAGATATTGTTGATTTTTATATAAATCTTGTACACCCTTACCACTTGCAAATATTACAGCGTCAGCAGAAGGGATATCGGATATGCTTCCTGTCATGGGTATACGTAAACCAGACATGGATACATGAGTCTTTTCTGTTCCTAATAGTTGGACCTCCCAATCAGAAATACCACCAACTAGACGTACACGATTTAATAAATCCCATGGTAAAAAAACATCTATATCAGTAAAGTTATCGAAACAGACTATTGAAATTTTCATTCTCTAATCCTCCGTAATCGAAATGTTGGAAATGTTTAAATTATAACACTTTCAAATATAGTTAGTAAGGTTTAAGTTTTTCACTAAGGATAGTAGATAGGAAAAAGTGTATTGGATTGTAGAGAAACATCACAAAAATTTCAATTTGTATTAAGTTGGAATATAAAAAGAGTACTTAGTAATGTGCTCTCGTGACGAGCCTCATTTTATAACGACTATTTTATAAAGAAATGAACTCAGAATATTATATGTGCGCAGTCAATTGAGTAACTTGTACAAATAAAGAGCAGCTAGCAAAAGCTAACTGCTCAGGTAATGGAATATGGTTCGAAATGGGTTGTCTACAGTATTGACGGAATATTGGTTTTTATTCGTGAAGAATTACGTTTAACTTAATGCATAGCCAACGGTCAAAGTTAGTGTTAAAAACACTGATAATAAAAGTATTAGTAGAACGGTTGCTATGTTTCTAAGCATCGCAACCCAATTATTTATTTTAGAAAATCCTTTCATACCAGCAAAAAAAGTTCTTATTGTTAAAACTAGTAAAAAAATAAAGGGTAGATAGGTAGTGAATTCATAATAAAGGTTTTAACGATTAGGCATATTTAAGAATCTCGAACATAAGATGGTAATGACACCGAGAAGAATTCATTGTGTTCGCTACTCGCGTTAATACGTTTCGAAAAGGCACCTATTTAGGTGCTTTTTGTTTGCATCTTTCGAGATGGACGAGCATATATTGGAATGTGTGGATGGAAACCAATTTATATATCAGAGCACCTATCAATTATGGGTGTTCTTTTATTATGTAAACATTTTAACATTTTAGCCAAGAAGACTTCTTCCTCAAGGAGCGTAAAGGACCAAAGCTTAGTGAGTAGGTGGGAGATGGATTGGCTTGGAACATGGGATGGCAGGAAACCATCCTAATTGTTCGGCATACAGAAAGTGTTACTCCACTATCTATAGAACGTACGTTTTGTGTATAATAGTCATATACTGAAATGGAGGTGAATCAAATGATGATTAATAAAGCCTATAAGTTTCGTGTCTATCCAAATCAAGCACAAGCAATTCTAATTAACAAAACGATTGGTTGTTCTCGCTTTGTATTCAATCATTTCCTATCCTTATGGGATCACGCATACAAAGAGACAGGAAAAGGCTTGACCTATGGTACATGCTCTGCCAAACTCCCTGCCATGAAGAAAGAGTTTGTTTGGCTAAAAGAAGTGGATAGTATTGCGATTCAGTCGTCTGTTCGCAACCTTGCCGATGCTTATACGCGCTTTTTAAAAAAACAAAACAGCGCACCGCGCTTTAAATCTAAGAAGAACAACGTACAATCTTATACCACAAAACAAACAAATGAAAACATTGTCGTTGTAGGGAACAAAATAAAGTTGCCGAAATTAGGCCTTGTTCGATTTGCCAAAAGTCGTGAAGTAGAGGGACGTATTGTAAATGCTACAGTTAGACGGAACCCTTCTGGCAGATATTTTGTGTCACTATTAGTTGAAACAGAAGTACAAGAACTTCCGAAAACACATTCTTACATTGGAATAGATGTAGGACTAAAAGATTTCGCCATTTTGTCAGATGGAACCCCTTATAAAAATCCGAAGTTTTTCCGAGCATTAGAAGATAAGTTAGCGAAAGCACAGCATGTTCTTTCTAGAAGAATGAAAGGATCTTCTCGCTGGAATAAACAACGAGTCAAGGTAGCTAGAATTCATGAATACATCTCAAATGCTAGAAAAGATTACTTGGACAAAATCTCAACTGAAATCATCAAAAACCACGATGTTATCGGTATAGAGGATTTGCAAGTATCGAATATGTTAAAGAATCATAAGTTAGCAAAAGCAATTAGTGAGGTATCTTGGTCACAGTTTCGAACAATGTTGGAATATAAAGCAAAATGGTATGGCAAACAAGTCATTGTCGTATCGAAAACATTTGCTTCCAGCCAATTATGTTCTTGTTGTGGATATCAAAATAAAGACGTTAAAAATCTAAGCCTACGTGAATGGGACTGTCCTTCTTGTCGTACACACCATGATAGGGATATTAACGCAAGTATCAATATAAAGAATGAAGCGATAAGGCTTCTAACCGCAAGGACTGCGGGGTTAGCCTAATCAATTAGAGTTCAGTAGAACTCTTTACTTAGGAATCCCTCACTTCTAAACGAAGTGAAAGTGGGGGTAGTTCAAAAGTTGTGTGAGAGTTGATAAATAGTATATTATCTTTCTCAATGTACATATTAAGAAAAGTTTTTAATATCATACATAAAAGGCGGGATAATATGAGTGAAAATAAGAAAAAGGAAGAATTGAATAAGATAAAGAAGTATTATTTTAATAAGGACAATCAACCAGTAGCTGGTATAGAGTTAATTTTGCCGCCGGATATAGGAATCATGTTAGACCCGAAATCAGTTAATGATGAAAGTAGAGATATTGATAATGAATAAGTTTAATTTAAGCATCCATGCGGGTGCTTTTTTCTTTGTTATATAGAAATTACACATTAGCCCCTTTAATACATGACTTAGGCATAGTTGGGAATGAGATCATATAATGATACTGAACGGTGTCCAACATGTTTCCCTATATTTTTTTAAGCGAGAGCACTTATTGGGGGAGTGCTCTCTTTTGCTTGCACATAAGGAGGCTTTCATCATACAATATTGAGTCAATGCCAACCAACTTATTCCTTTTCCGAGAGCTATATATATTCCGCTATAAAGCTCTTTTAGGTTGCGCCATTAGAACGGGCAAGGCATTGTCGTATATTTTATACTCAGAAGCTTAGGGCACTTTATAGTGTTCTTTTTTTATTGAACAAAATGGACATTTGAATAGAAAACATATCCTTAAAATAACCTTAATTTAACCATGGATTTAATAATACCTGAAAACTAAATGGTATAATTTTCTAAAGAAACTCAAATAAAGTTTATTTTAGAAAAGGGGTAGAGGAAAAATGTTTCAGAAACTTAAATTTTATTTAATGAGCATATTAATTAGTGCATTTTTAGGTGGGATTATCATAGGTGCTAATTTCTTGGTACATAACATATATAATTTAGTTGCAGGTAAAGAATATCAATTTAATATGTGGTCTTCTATTATTATATTTAGTGTTGTATTTATTTCGGGTTTCTCGTACATGTTGAAGAAGGGACCAGATATACTTGTTAATGATTAAACCAATAGCAATTATCGTAGGCGCTGCCGTGATCTGGGTAGCGTCTTGTTTGTTGTTAAGGAAAGATAAAGGATGAAATAGACTTGCAAATTGAAATATTATTAGTCTAAAACATAAAATATAGACTAATAAACAAGCTGTTTTCACCTTTTAATCATAGAATATGATGAATTCTATTTTTAGAGGAGGGAATCATATCTATGGGATGGAATAATAATTTTGGACATTCTCGAGATTGTAATAGATTTTGGGATGATTTAGTATTTTGTGGATGCGGTCGTAGACGTAGAAGAAACGATTTTAACGACTGTCATTGTAGACGCGATTGCGATTGTGATGAGTGTCGTCGTAGACGTGATCATGACCGCAATCGTGATCATGATCATGGTGAACATCGAGATTGGTAAAGTCTTTTGAAGGAGTGCATATCTTAATAGCACTCTTTTTTATTTTATAAAGAATTCACTTTAAACATTTCTTATAACTAAGAATACTTATGTAAATATGGGAAACATATTTAATTCTTGGAATGAGGGGATCGATGTGGATATAACGCAAAGTATTGCAAGAATAGTTGTTAATGGGATAGATCTTCCGTTTACTTCAGTTAGAACAACTGCATGGATTAATGGACCTGCAAATGATTTAATTGTTACGACTAGGCAAAGAGTGAATGAGCTTTATCGTGTTATGTGGTCGCGGGTGCCAGTCATGCTAACAATGTATTTCATTCATGGGGCGGACATAGTGAGATTTGCTAGAGTTGCAGGAGTTGATGAAAGTATAACGGGAGAATATATATATCATTTTATTTGGTGATAAGACAAACTTTAAGTAGCCTAACAGCTGCTTTTTTATTTTATAAAAAAACCTGCAAACCTGCAGATTCTCCTGATAATGATTTATGGAGCAAGACCCGAAAATATAATATAATAATTCGAAAATGAGTTCAAGTAAATAAAAAGAACAAGCTGGAGTTCGGGCCCTTTCAGAAGTGATGATGTATTCTCGGCTTGGGAACTGAGAAAAACACAAAAATATAATACATCGAGTTTTAGAGAATTTCAATATTAAATTAAATATTATCGTGGAGGGAGTTATATCATTTGATGAAGAAAACAAGGTAGTGATAAAGCATATGAATTTTAAAAAAAATGAGCAGGGTATCTTAAGAAAACATAAAATTATTGAATTTTTTGTATGAATTCATTAATATGGAATTATATTTATTGTTTAATTGATTCCGTTTATTCCCACACCTTATTGTTTTGTGGTTGAGTTGTAGAAGCAAGTTGCGTCTTGTTTCATTTATGAAAGGGCTTTTTGAGTCGATTAGTGTATATATAGCTTATTTTGCTATGCACATTTTTAATCGACTTGAAGAAGCCCTTTTTGTATTGTCTTCAAGTTAGGAATCATTTGTAAAAAGGTCTTTAGATTTAGGTATACAAATAAAAAAGGGGGAATCTATTTGTATCATGTCTATTTCAATGGATGTATACGAGATTTCCTTTTTTATTGGAGAGATGCTTTAGAGGGAAAAGTTATCGATTTACTGCAATCCGTGATTTTCTAGAAATGGATGCCCATTCTACACAGCTATCATGTAAAAACTGCAGATGTAGATTGTCTTTTTAATGTTACTTGTTACTCGTTATAGGGAAAGTTATCATGCAATGAAGAGTGAGAAATCAAGAATTATAAAAAATATAGTATGTTGGAAATAATATATTTAGATGTTATAATTAAAATCTCTAAAACTACCCAAAAAAGACTACCAATATGAAATTGTACCCCAATTGTTAATTATGTGTCTAACAATTGGGGTGCACTTCACAAATGGTGATCTTTTTTATATAGGTGAGATTGTACTAGTATGATAAAGTAGAATTAACTGTATATTGTGAGGGTGATTATTTATTCCTTCTTTCTATTTGAAAGAAAAGGGGGAGAGAATATATCTATAGATTTTTTGTTTGAGCTTCTAAAAGAATTTGTGAAAGCAATTGTAAGTGAAGTTTCTGCGTATGTTTTTAGGAAACAAACTTTAGAAAAAAGATAACAAAAAACAATCCCCGTTGCCATCGGAAGCAAAAGGGTAGGTTTCGTAAAAATAAATGATATAACTACCATCCTGACGGTAGCAATTACTAGAAGTGAAGTTAGCGCATCTCTTCTTTTTTATGTACATTTGACATAAAAAATTAATGAGCACGTAATAGATATAATGTACAAAAGAAAAGACACTCAAAAGTGTCTTCTTACGATTTGAACCGTCGTAATATGGCATTGGATACCAATCCGAGCATTATTTTCCCACGTTAAATAATTTTGGTTATTGAGAAAGAATAAAAGCACTCTTTCGAGTGCCTTCAACTATTCAACTTTTAAATTAATTTCTTTACCTGTCATACCGCCACTTGCTTTTAAGAAAAGACCTTCAGCATCTTTTGGTATATCAAATACAATTTTACCTGTCTGTGTTAGACCAGGATTCAATTGTTTTAAGAAGAAGTCAGTTTTCCCACCATTAGCTAAGTCAAAAGATGTTTGACCTTGTGTTGAATATGTGAATTCACGACCTTTGCTATCTACTAATTTAAAACTATTAGCATCAACAGTGATAGCGTCTTTTTGATTATTAGTAAGTGTAACTTCTAAAATTTTAAAGACACCTTGTGCTTGTTCTTTTGTATATTCATTACCCACAGAATCTACTGTTTCCATAGATCCTACAGCGATTTTTACATCAGAAGATACACCTTCTTTTGATACTGCTTTAGTGTCTGTTGAAGTTTTTTCAGTTGTGTCTCCACCACCAGCGACCATAGCAATTATTCCGATTACAAATAAAGCTATAATGCCTAGGCATCCAAATTTGAATATTTTTCCCACGTTTGTTCCTCCAATTATGTAAAATATAAGATTGCCAAGCTAATAATAACAAACTATATATAAAGATATTGTCATATTATGTCGAAAGGAAATAAAAAAGATAGTTTAGAATTTTCAGGCTAAAATTCCGTCTTATAACCTATTTTTCCTCGCATCTTGGCTGTACTTCTTATTCATAAAAAAAGACACCTAAAGGTGCCTTCTTCCTACTTAAACCACTTTAATTTTTGGGCTCTCATTCTTACCGAATGGAAAGTAGAGATGATTCAATTATGTACCGATCTGGAGCGTCTCCTATATAGTCAAAAGGATAACAAGTTGTTAATGTTGGCTCAATTTTTTCTACAATAACTGTTCGATCTTCTGAATCTGTTATCCAATGCTTGTTAATTTTATATGTATATGTTTTATTTTCATATTCCACGATAAGTTGGTCATTTTCCTTTAGTTGACCAAGATCGGTAAAAACAGTATCTCTATGTCCACTTAAAACTGTATGACCATTTCCAGATGGTGTAGTAGTTAAGCCACTAACAAACATACCTACACCCTTTTTTAGTACTTTATCATCAGCTCCCCAATATACAGAGTATTTCTTTATTTGAATAAAAAATGGTCCTTACATTACGTAAGAACCTCATAATCGAAGAAAAAAGTCGTATGTGAAACCATGTAGGAATCACAATAATATTTCAACACCTATATATAGTTGTCTATATATGATTGAACAAAATAGTTATTTAAACGAAGGAGCTCTAGATTTAGGGATCTAGAGCTTCTTGTGTTGGTATAACCCACACGGTTTATGAAAAGAAAAGAACTTACTGAAGATAACACATGAATGTTTCATAAATGTATCAAAAAAGTGAACAAAATAGTTATTTTATTAAAGAAAAAACATGCACAAAAATTGCGCATGTATAATAAAAATCTATGTCTTGTCTATGTAAATATATGATTGGCTTATAAAAATCGTGAGGGTGTTTGAAGAAAACGGTTATTTATTAACAAATCAAAAGAGCGCTTTTTAAGGCGCTCCATGACCAAAACTAATATTGACAAAGAATACCACATGATATTTTATGTATGTTCTTAATAAATGTGCAGTTTTTAACCAAATTCTTATTTTGCACAACAAAGCAGCTAGTTCATAAAACTAACTGCCTGTTGTACAAAGGAAAAGCCGCACTTACAGAAATAGTTTGTAACTTTAAGTTACAGAAATAGTATGAGCAGATTTGAAAATGTTATTCGGAAATAAAAGAAAATAAAAAAGACCAGCTAGCAAAAGCTAACTGCTCTCCAGAAAAGCATTAAGAAGGAAGTTCAGAACTCAAGTGCATTTATAGTATGGACCAAAATATCAAGTTTATGTAACAAAAATAAAAATCGAGCAGTTAATGGGAGAAACTACTCGATTCGATACAACATGGGTAAGAAGCAGATTGTATTGTGATTAACATTAACGGAATATTGAATTTTATTCAACTTTTAACAAAATCGTTATTTGAAAATAAATAACCACAATAACGTCAGGCAATCAAGTTGCCTGCTATGTTCTTGCATGGTAAATGATAGATTTCCCTACAAAAGAGAAAAATAATAAAAAAGGTTTTTAAATGAAATTCATAAAAGTTTGATAGGCCATGCCGAGGGAAAATACCGTTGCTACCGCATGGGCAGTCCATTTAGGCATATTTAACTTTAATATAGTGTTGTATAAGATTCCATATACGATACAAATGGCTAATACAAATGCAATTAATTGAACTGCTAACAGAAATAGTGGTTGTTCTAAAGCACTAAATTCAAGTTGTTCCATTAATTTATCACACCCTTTATTTAATATATTAATATAATTAATTAAAAAATAAAGGATTTATTTCTATAAAGTTCCAAATGTATGAGGTTATAGAGTAAGAAAGTGAATTTGAACCAAAACGCTATTTTAATAAGAGTTGGTTCTCACTCGAAAGCAAGGATTGTATAGGAAGTCCCAAAATGTTCTTTTTAGATGTATTAATAGTTAGGGAAACATAAATCTGGAAATAAAACTTGATATTCTGGGATTAATCGAAGGTCAACAGTTGTACTTGCAAAGGATTTATATTTTGTTTCTAATTCAGCTAGTGTAACTAGGTGATGCGTACCTAAGCCCTTCTGTATGCTATGTTTAGAAAGGGTTGGACCAATTTGTAATTTTCGATTTTTCATAGCTATGTTCCATGGACTGTAAAAGAATTTTAAAACGAAAGCAGGGTACATGTAAACGATAAAGGAATGATTTGACCAATGCCTTCCGGCTATATAGTTACCATGCGAATAATTGTGGATTAGTCTACCTCCGTAGTATGGGGCAGGTGGAGTAGGATGGATTATTCTCCCGTGATAACGCTGTTTGACAAGGGGAATTCCGTATCTCGGATTGGAATAACCATGAGTCGGGTCATCTACCATCAGAATAGTCCTAATAGCATACATGTTTTGCCCTAAAGTGACAAGAGATGAGAAAAAGGCTTCCTTATCAAAACAGCAAAGAAATTCAGTGGTATTTAATACCATTTTCCACCCTGTAATTTCTTTTTCTATGTTCATTACTTCTTGATCAACTAATATGGCATCAAACTCTACTACTTTTGAATGGCGGATTTCCCAATGAGGTGCAAATAATCTACATATTTCTACTGAGCGATCAGTAGATCCTCGATTAATAAGAATACCGTGATCAAATAGTCTTGTGTGGTGCATTAGCCACCATGGGAGTAGATACTCTTCATTGTAAAAATGGGAAATTAAAGTTGTATTAATGAAAAAACCCTCCTTATAAATATGGATAAAATATTTCTTGCACTAGTATAATGTTTATCCTAGTAAATATGCATGTCGTGAGTATATTTGAGCAAAATGTTTATTGACAAATATAAAGAGCGCTTTTTAAGGCGCTCTAAAACAAGATATATTTTGAAAGAGGAATCAAAGCATTATATGCATACTGTTTTAGAATGTTGTAGTTTGAAAGTTTAATTGTAATAAAAAATAAAGCCAACATATAAGTGTGCCTTTATGAACGCTTTGAATGTGTATAGTGACTAGCTAGTCACTATACACCATTATTAGGATTTTAATTCCAATAATGGTTGTTGAGAAATAAAAATCTTATTTTGCACAACAAAGCAGCCATCTCTAATTAGCTAACTATTTGTTGTACAAAAGAAATTAGGCCCTACAAGTTCGGATATGTAACTTTAAGTTACAGTTATAGTATGTACAAGACTCCACATGTTATGTGGGTGCAACTTAATAAAAATTTCATTTTGTATTAAGTTGGAATATAAAAGAGCACTTAATAAAGTGCTCTCGTGACGAGACTCATTTTATAACGACTATTTTATAAAGAAAGGAACTCAAGATATTATATGTGAACCAGTTAATTGAGTACCTTGTACATATAAAGAGCAGCTAACAAAAGTTAACTGCTCAGGTAATGGAATATAGTTCGAAATGGGGTATCTACAGTATTAACGGAATATTGAGTTTTATTCAGGGAAGGTGCTGTTAGTTGAGGAAATGGATCCAACTGAAAAAATTGAATGGAAATGTATTGGATTTCCGAGCTATAAAACCTTAGAAGAGATTTATAAGGAGAAAGAAATAAACAATTTGGTCTGAAGATACGCTGTGTGTGGTTGTAAGTTTAGAAAACTGAACAAAATCATCCTTTTAAAATAAAGTGAGGTTAGGAAAATGAGAGTGAGCTTAGAAGGTGTGAAATTTTTTATAGAAATACTCGATGGAGAAAGTGTGGAAATATAGTAGACATAGTAAAAGATGCTGGTAGTAATGGAATGTTCGAACTCGCCATTAATGAAGAAGTAAAAGATGGATATACACTGCATTCAGTTGTTCCGTAATTAGGTCCAAGTGGTGAAACTGAGAAATACATTATGATCTTTTTCTATGTTCACGATGATGAAGAAGATGAAGAATAGATAATAAAGAAAAGGGAATCCATAACGAGTGCTTTTTTCTTTGTTATATAGAAATTACACATTAACCAGTTTTAATAGATGTATTAGTTATAGTTGGTGAATCCATATTATAATAATACTGAACGGTTTCCTACATTTACCCTTATATTTTTCAAGAGAGAGCACTTATTGGGGAGTGCTTTCTCTTGTTTTCACCTTTTGATGAGGACAAGCATATATTGAAGTGTAGGGCAGGCTTACTGGCTTGTATCTATCCTTATTTTAATGCTCATTGAAAACCCTTATCACATTAAGAGGATCTACTGGCGCAGGTCCTCATTTTTTATTGAACAAAATGGACATTTGAATGGATAATGCCTTCCTTAAAATAACTGTAATTAAAAAATAGTTTTTATAAAAAGTGTAAAATTAATGTTATAATGACCTAAATAACCCCAAATAAAGTTTATTTTAGAAAAGGGGGTAGATGGAAAATGTTTCAGAGGCTCAAATTTTATGTAATGAGCATATTAATTAGTGCATTTTTAGGTGGAATTATCATAGGTGCTAATTTCTTGGTACATAACATATATAATTTAGTTGCAGGTAAAGAATATCATTTTAATATGTGGTCTTCTATTATTATATTTAGTGTCGTATTCATTTCGGGTTTCTTGTACATGTTGAAGAAAGGGCCAAATATACTTGTTAATAATTAAAACAATATCAATTATCATAGGCGCTGCCGTGATCTAGGTAGCGTTTTGTTGTTGTTAAGAAAAGATAAGGTATAAATCAAAAAAAGAGAGCTAATGCCCTCTTTTTAAACAAAACCTAAGGTTTATGCACAAATTGGAATCCCTAATGCTATTAAAGTCAATGCTACTTGAAGAGAAAGCTCTAATCTAGCAATTTCGATTCCGGCAACTGAGACCACTAAAAAAGGTTGTCCATTAACGAATAAAACACAACTGTCCATGCTTACGCCTCCTTTCTAGTAATCTACTACAGTATATGAATAAAATCTTTATATGTAATAGTTGAATTAATCGATTTAATAGAATTGATAGATTTGTCCTGTTTTACAAAACAAACCAACACAAAGAACGAACATAAATGTCCTGTGTACCAGTCTAAAAGTTGATGCTTTTAGATAATGCGGAAAAATTATTGAAATCACACCTTAAATCCATCTAAGGGTTAGTCTGAAATAAAATATGCAAAACAATGATAACTCTTAAATAGTATCAGGGGATGATGATGGGATATCCAAGAGCTAGTATAAGAGAGGAAGATCTAGAATTACAATTTAACATGGTAGAAACATATGGTTGTACAAAAATATTCATTCAAAAGGAGAATAGGGCGAAAAATCTTAAGGAAATATAAAGTTGTTGAAATTTTTGTGTGAATTCATTAATATGTAATTGTATTTATTGTTTATTTGATTCTGTTTACTCTCACACTTTATAAGTTGTGGTTGAGCTGTAGAAGCAAGTTTCGTCTTGTTTCAATTCTGAAAGGGCTTCTTTGAGCCGATTAGTGTATATATAGTTTATTTTGCTATACACATTTTTAATCGACTTGAAGAAGCCCTTTTTGTGTTGTTTCCAAGTCTATTTAATTGGGAGAACCAATTATCAAATTGGGTAAAAATTTTCATTTAGGGGGATTTAATTATGATAATCAGTTATGAAGTATCATTATTTTATTCTGCACATCCTGATGATCCTATTCAGAGTTTACGTGCATTACAAGCACTTAATCTGATAAAAGAGGATGTATTCTCTTTAATAGGTGTCAGTGTATCGTAATGAATAATTTACAGAATTAAATGGTAGTATGCAGACAGAGGGAATGACAGAAATTCGTAGTGAAGAATTACTATGAATTTCTGTCTTTTATTTTATCAGGAGCAATAAAGACACGTATGGAACGTAAGATTGACAAAGAATTCAAGAGATTTACACAAATGTTGGTTTATTTTTATGAAAAATAGGTGGAAAATTTGATGGAATGTCTTGTCGAGCGAAAGTGTCTGTGTACTTTGTGATACAACAATTAAGTTAGATAAGAAGAGAAGCAAAAAGTATTAGCCTACAAATCACGAGATGTTTGCTAGAGCATTTGAAGCATACGTAGAATCGGATTTGCAAAATCAAGAACATAGAAATGATTATTTAGTTTGTAATGCGTATCCTTTTGTATATCCATTAGGTGATTATACGTAATATCCTAATGTAATTATAAAAAGTTTAATGGAAGTAATAGTCCCATATATAATAAACAGTATATAAGGAGTGGGGAAAAATGAATTATAACATTCAAAAAGGACAGTTTCGTTTAACAAGTGCTTATCCGAGAGGTAGTTGGTGGGAGTTTTACCGTATACCTTGTCCAGTTTGTTATGATACAGGCAATTGTATGCTGCACGTTTCGCAAGATAAGGTAGCATGTACACGTGTAGAAAGTAAATGGATTTATGGAAAAAACACGGGTAATCCAAGCTACATTCACTACATAAAAGGAAAAGATAAATATCAATTGCCTGAGGTGGATGAAATTCAGATTCATGATAAGAAAAGTAATGAGGAATTAAATGTGTTTAATCGTAAATTAATGGAGTTCATATCATTAAAAGAGCATCATCATGCACATTTATTAAGAGATAGAAAAATGAGCGAGGAACAACTACAAGTACGTCAATATCGTTCTTTCTTAAAACAACAAATTGTGTTAGAGGAGGATAATACGTATACGACTGTTTGGGAGCAGCTATTTAAACAGATGGGGAATAAAAATTGCTGGCAGGGGATCCCGGGTTTCTATGAGATGAAGAAAGGTCAACTTTCTCTTCGTTTGATGTCAGGCTCTCCTGGTATGTTGATTCCTTTTCGGAATCAGTACAATCAAATTGTTGGATGGCAAGTTCGTGTGGATGAAGTGAAAAACTCCGTTCATGTGAAATCTGCACCTACTGGAGTTCAAACAGAATTAATCGAACAGCCTAATGTTGTGAAGATAACTAAAAATGGTAATTGTATCTTTGAAGGCGAACTAGAAGTGAGCAAAAAGGTAGAGATTCCATTTCAAGAGGGACAAATTGTTGTAAAGATACATAAAGGGCAAAAATATCTCTGGCTCTCATCAGCAAACAAAAATCATGGAACTGGGGCAGGCGGTAGTGAAAATCCACTTCCTGTGCATGTGGCGGTACCAAGTTCTCATTTAAAACATTGGAATTCTGGTACACTTCATCAAACTAAATCAGTAATGATTACAGAGGGAGCTATGAAAGCAGATCTGGTTGCTGATTTGCTTTCAGAGAGATTTAATAAAGAGGAGCTTTCTGAAATAGGAACAACCGTTCTTGCGATTCCTGGTGTAAATGCTTGGCGAATTACTATGCCTGTATTAAAGGATATGGGTGTAGAAAATGTCTATTTAGCGTTTGATGCCGATTTAGTAGAGAATCAAAAAGTAAGAAAAGCTCTTATAGACTTTGCGACAAAGTTAAAGACAGAGGGCTATAACGTAATCGTAGCTGCATGGAACCCAGCACAAGGTAAGGGGTTGGATGATGCAATGCAAGCGGGATTTAAACCTGTATTTCAGATATTGTGAAATTTAAAAAGTAGGTTGGTATTTTCATAAATAGGTAGATTGAAAAAGATAGAATTTTTAATTCTATCTTTTTCTTATATCCAATTACCACAAAGGATAAAAATTCACTAAAAGAAAGGTAGAAGAGAATATGAATACATCTATGAAAAAAAGTCTAGTAAATTTACGAGTTGATTTTGCTTTCAAGCGCTTGTTTGGAGTAGAAGGAAACGAGGATATACTCATTGGTTTTCTTAATGCGGTATTACAATCCTCTTTAGATGAGGAAATTATTTCTTTGCATTTAGATGATCCACATCTTCCAAGGGAACAAAAGGATGATAAATTGTCTATTTTAGATTTGCGAGCTACCCTTAATAGTGGTATAAAATTAAATATAGAGATACAGGTTCGCGACAAAAAAGACATGATCGAGCGATCTTTGTTCTACTGGGCTGGCATGTATTATTCTCAAATGACTCGGGGGATGAAGTATACAGAATTAAGACCAACTATTTGTATTAATATAGTGGATTTCATTCTGTTTCCAGGAGAAGAGGACTTTCATAATGTCGGTGTAGTCATGAACAAAAAATCGGTGCACATAATTTCAGAGAATATGCAATTGCACTTTCTTGAGATTCCAAAGGTTATTCGAGAATGGCAAGAAGATCGAATGGATCCATGGGAGGATATATTAGCACGTTGGCTATTATTATTTCCTGCATATGAAGATGAGAATTTAACTACAATCCTGGAGGGAATCGCGATGGAAAAAGATCCAGTTTTGAAAAAGGCAATAGAGGATTGGGAGCGTTTAAGTAGTGATAAGGACTTTTTACGCTTATATGAGGCGAGAGAGAAGGCAATAAAAGATAGAATATCAGAAATAGAGACGGCAGAAGAAAAAGCTGCAAAAGAAGCTAGAATAGAAATGATTCATAATTTAATTAAAGTAGGTGTACCTATAGAGAAGATAGCGGAAGCCACTGAATTAAGTGTCGAAAAGGTTAATGAAATTTTAAGAAACAAAGAGTAGATAGAAGTAGTGAAAAACAGGTACTTGTGAAAAACGCACAATTACCTGTTTTTTGTTTCTAATGAATAGTTTGATAAACACAAGGCTTAGACACTCCTTAATAGGTAGTATACTCTTATTAAGGAGCATAATAAGTTGTTGGAGAGATTAAAATGAATAAGAAAAAAGAAGCGCATACCCTTAGAGATAAAATTCCAAAATGGATAAAATAGAATTATGTTGCTCACTGAAAGAAGAAATGAATGCTCTAGGTCTTAAGGACGGTAATATTTTTAAAATTCTTATAGTATGGTACGATCCTAACAAAGAGGGTAGAAATAAAGGTGTAAACAAGGACTTGTTTTTTTAAAATCGTATTGCTATAATATAAAGGTAATAAGATTTTACAATAAAAATATAAAATTAATCAGTTCGCATATAAGAGAAGACCTCAATATGCGCCATGTCCTTAGGGGACGTGTGCGTGTATTGAGGTCTTTTTGCGTTTTGCGAGCAAAAACACACCTGGAGGTGCAGGAATTATGTTGAATTGGTTGTCTGCAAAACTTATGACAACATCAGTAGGAGATTTCCTATTGGCAAAAAGTAGCTTTACGAAGGGTCTTGGTGGTAGTGGTAGTGGTGCCAATGCTGAAACCGTTCAAAAAAGCATGAACACTTTGGTGAAAACCTTAATTGGTTTTGGGGGAATTTGGGTGGCAGCTTGCGTTGTATTTGCAGCTATTAAACTATCTGGTGCACAAGGGAAGAATCCTGAAAACCGTACACAAGCTATGATTGGTTTAGCTTGCGCAGCAATTGGAGGCTTTGTAATGATCAAAGCGTACGATATCGCTGCTTGGGTTACGACAATCTAACATAAGAGTTTGTACAAGCTCTCCTCGATTTGGGGAGAGCTTCTCTTATACAAGGGAGGAAAAAGAATGAGAAAAGTAACCGTTCCTGTTGATATGACTTCGGAACAAAAAACACTACTAGGTGTGCTGAGCAAGCGCCAATTGATTTATCTATTGGGTGGCGGAGCATCCCTTTATTTATATGTACCATTTTTATGGCGACTATTTGCACCTATTGATGCAGTAGTAGCATTTTTTATTTGCTTAATTTTAGCACTACCAACGGTAGTAAGTGTAGTAGCGTTTGCGTTTATATATAAAGAAAAACAACACATGTATCTAGATAAGTATTTAATTATTAAAATGCGTAGCCGCTCCGAAAAAGGTAAGTGGAGAAAAGGGTACGAGCCAACTACATGGGCAAAGGAGAATCTGTAAATGTTAGAAATGATATATTTTGCGGCGATAGCCATTGTAGGATTTTTCTTTTATCGGAAAATGAATGGAAAACCGCTGTTTGGTTCTAAGAAAAAAGGGAAAAAGCAAGGTGGAGTAGAGAAACACACTACTGAAAAAGCTGGAAAGAAAAATAAAAAAAATATGTCTGCTGAATCGGAAATTGATGAGGATAATGTTGACTTCTTTCGTATTTTTGTAGAAGACATTAAGGAAATTGATAATCATATGATTCGGTATCATGATGACACATTTGTCCTGATTGCGGAAGCACATCCAGTTAACTATTATTTACTTTCCAATATGGAACAAGAAGCGATTGATATCAAAATTGAATCATGGTTAACCACATTAGAGTTTAATACGAAAGTATATATTCAAAGTAAGTTTGTAGATTTAACAGATCCTGTACGAAAAATGACAGAAACGATGAAAGGTGCGAAGGACCTTACACCAGAGACGGTTCTATATGGTCAAGAAGTTATTGATAATTTAGAGTACTGGCAACGTTCGCAACCTCGATATGAACAAAAACGTTATTTAATTTATCCATACAAGGTTGATATTAGTACGATTACGGCTGATACAGAGGACGAGTTAGAAGAAAAGATTGTAGATAAGGCATTTAACGAACTATATCGTCGTTATAATGCATCTCGAAATCTACTATCGAAAGCAAAAATTAATGTAGAAATGTTAACGAAAGATAAATTAATAGAACTTTTATATGTAGCATTTAACCGTCGTAAAGCTATAAAAGCTCGTTTCCAGGATTTAATTGAAAACGAGAATTTCTCCCTCTATTCAACAGGGGAAACGAATGAAAGAAAACTAGAGTTAATGAAGAAAGTGCTAGCGGAAGAAAAGGCAGAAAAATCAAATAACGGGGTGGCGTAAACATGAAGTTGTTCGGAAAAAAGAAAAAGGAAAAGAAAAAAATAGAAGCAGAAGAGAGGGACGAATTGGAGCTAGAGGAGGAAGAGTTGGAAGAAGAGGAAATACCGACGCAATTAGACAATCAAACAACAGTGTTTGATGTTATTGCTCCAGAAGGAATGAAAATTGATGCAGAAGATTATGGGGTCATTAAACAATCTTTAGGAAGTAATACGTTCTTTCGTCCGTTTTATATTCCACGTGATGGGTACCCGCGTATGATGCAAACCAATTGGCTCAACATGTTAACTTCGGCTGGGGAAGTGGATGTCATGATCGATATTCATAAAGAACCAAAAGCTAAAGCAATGCGATCATTAGATATGCAGCTGACGATGTTACGTTCCAATCTTTCTTTCCAACGTACACGAGGAAACATTGACCAAGAAAAAGACTTAGATGCAAAAATTCAAGATACAAACAATTTAATGGATGAAATCCAGTTCAATGAAAACGACTCCTATATGGTGAGTACAATGGGTGTTGCTTACGCAGAATCAAAGAAAGAATTGGACGTTTTATGTGAGTATATTGAAGATGAAATGCAAGCATCTCACTTTAAGATAGCAAGTACTTGGAATCGTGTGAAGAGTGGTTTGAAAGCTGTTATGCCGCTAGGAGCACTAAATACGTTACAAGATACCTATCGAAATATCGATAGACGTGCGTTATGTACATTTGCACCTTTTGTGTCAGGTTCTGGAAGGTTTAATGGTGGGATACCAATAGGAAAGAACAAAATTACTGGGCAAGTAGAATTTTTAAATTCATTCGGGAATGCAGATTATCGTCCTCCAAACTATAACATTGGTGTAACAGGGATCTCAGGTTCCGGAAAAAGTTTACTTTTAAAAATGAAGTTAGCCCGTGAAACGTCACTTGCAGATACGCATGCAATGATTATCGATCCAGAAGGAGAATTCGTAAAAATTACAAAACGTCTAGGTGGCATTAATTTAAATATTTCACCTGAAAGTAATATCATTATCAACCCTTGTGCAATTGCTGTAACAGAACTTCAGATTACGGATAAAGATGAAGAGCTAGAAGCACTTGAACAATATGATAAGAAAGAACTTGTAGAGCGTGATGGCGTGAAGTATGTAAGGTTTGTACCGATTTTAGAGAAAATCAATGAAATACTTGGATTCTTTGACATTATTATTCGCGGACAAGACTTTGATCAACCAGGATTAAATGTATTCCAGCGTACAATGCTAGAAGATGCAATTCGTGAAGTGTTTGATAAACATGGTATTACCTCACACCCTTCATCTTTATATATGGATGAAGTGAAGAAGGTGGATGGACAATTAATTCAGTCTCAAGTGAGAAAGCCAGAACCAGAGTTAAAAGAAATCTACGATGTCATAGTAGAACATCATGGAGACGATGTGAAAGCAGAAGAGTTAATTGCTGCGATTCGTCCATTCTTACGCGATGGTTCAAAACCATTATTTGATGGACAAAGTCATTTTGGCCGTGGTGTAGAAACACAGTTAAATGAATCTCGTGTTGTTAATTTTAATATTAGTCATTTAGAAGAAGGATTCTTAAAACCAATCGCTTTCCACGTTATCTTGAACTATATTTGGGAGCATTGGATTAAGAGTCCAGAACACGCTATCAAGCGAAAAGTATTATATGTGGATGAGATGTGGCAGTTTATCGACTATGAACAAACGGTTAACTTCTTGGAAAAAGTAGCACGTCGTTCACGTAAAAGAAATGCTGGTATGTGTTGGGCGAGTCAGGACTTCGTTCGTATTTTAGAAAATGTAAAAGCTCGTGGTATCTTGCAATCTACTTTCTCCTATTTCTTCTTAGAACAAAATAAGATAGATAAGAAAAAGATCCAGGAGAACTTTAACTTAACTGCTGGGGAGCTTGATATTATTCTCAACAACCCTGGAAAAGGAGAAGGGATTTTCCGAGTAGGAGATAGTTCGGTTTGGATTCAAACTGATCCATCTGACAAAGAAATGATGTTCATTGAATCGAATGAAGCGGTACTACAAGAGCTTTTAAACAATATGAAGAAAGTACAAGGGTACGCAGGATAATAGCGTACTCTTAAAAAGGAAGGTGAAATTATGCTTGAGAAAATAGTAGAGTGGGTCGGAGGCTTAATTATTGCTATAGTAAAGGCTTTTCTTAGTCCGGTATATGCAACTTTGGATCCGCTGCCAGTTTTAGTGTTTGGAGGAGAGGGAACAGAAGGAAAGGGGACAAACTTAGATTTCTTATTTTCAGGTAATTCTTTAACCAAAGTATTAGACACAGGCATGCCTGTCATGTTCAAGCTTGTTGCTTTTTGTGTCCTTGTCAGTGTAGTTATTACGGCGGCAAAATATTCGGCAACAGCTATTAATCCTAATAATAGAACAGCATTAATAGAGTATGCGAAGGATTTGATGATCATTTCAATTTTTCTTTGGCACCTCGATTACTTCTATACACTCATATTTGAAATCAATTCTTGGATAATAATAGAGTTTAGAGACGCTGTTAATGTAGCAAGTGGGGGGGATTTTGATCCAGATAAGGGTACTAAATTTCTACAACCTGGATTTGGTGGGGCTGGACTTACCATTACTGAGCTGGGTTTGAAAGGTCATGAAAATGACTATATGTTTATTATATTTGGTTTGTTTATAGAAGCTGGTCTCATCGTCTGGGCAAACTTTTACTACTTAATGCGAGCGGTGTCACTATACGTTTTAATGTTAATTGGTCCGTTAATGGTAGGTATGTGGCTATTTCCACAAAAGAAACAACAGACATTATATTGGATACGTGAATTTATAGGAGCGGTGTTCATACAAGCAATTCATGCGATTACCTTATGGCTCATTATTTTTTTAATTGGAGCAGCAAATAGTCCGTTAATCAAATTAATTTTACTTGCTATGTTTATCCCAATAGGTGAGATTGTGAAAAGTTTTATTGGCCTTAGTACCAATGCATCAGGTGGTATTCATAGAGCAGGTACGATGATGGGTATGGGTGCTTTAGCAAGTGTGGCTGGACTGGTTAAAGGTGTTCGTGATGACTATCGTAATTCAAAAGCAAAACCTGATGATAAAGGGGATAAAGAAAAGACAAAAGAAGATGCTGATAACCCGAAAGATGCATTAGGAGCGAATTTAGGGACAGATGTTGGTACAACATCTCGTGCAGCTCGTATGTTAAAAGCTGGTCAAATTGGAAGTTCAATTGGTAAAGCGGCTGGTGGACTTGCAGGTATGACAGCAGGAGCTGGTCTTGGACCAGAAGGAATGGCAATAGGGACATTCGCTGGCAGTAAAGCGGGCGGATTTACTGGTGCAGTTACTGGAAGATCTGCTGCTGCAGTTGGCGAAGGGGCTGTAGCCTTAGGAAAACATATTGGTTCCAGTGTAAAGAAGGGTGCGGACACGTATTCAAATCTAAATGGCGAATCTTATCCGGAACTAACCGATGAAGATATCGCACAGGATTTAGCTACAAAAGACTTTGAAAATTGGAAAGCAGATAATCCGGATTCTGCAGTGGCAAGTCGCTTGAAACAAGCATTCCCTGGTGCGTCCGATGCGGAGATTGCTAAAAAAGTAGCGAAAACAAATAGTGATCAAATGTCTCGTTTCTCAAATCAGCGGAAACAGGATTTACAAAATATGAAGAAAGCCGCTACACCATATGGAAATGCTAGAGATTTAGTAAAGGCTGCAACGAATGCATTCCAAAAGGGTTATGAGGCAGACCATAAAGATACGTTTATGAGTCAGTTACCAGAAAATATGTCAGCAGAAGAGAAAGAGAACCATTGGAACGACCATCTGAACACAAAAGTACAAGGATTTAGAAACCACGCAGAACAAGCTGCAACAAAAGCAGGAGCCATGCCAGTTGATGCGAAGGACAAACAAGGAAATAATCTGTTTGATAAGTCCTATGTGAATAAAGATGCGTTTGCTTCCCGACTTGCATTAGGAAAAGTCGGAAAAGCAGTCGAGGATGTAAAAGGAGAAACGTTGGAAAGTGGCCATCAAAATATGGGACAAGTCGGTGCTCTTGTCGGTGCTTCTACTGCTGCATTTAAGAAAGCGTATAGTGCAGACCATAAGGCTGGATTTATGAAACAATTCCCTGCAGATATGCCGCAACAAGAAAAAGAAGCAGCATGGAATAAGCATTTAGATCAAAAAGTACAAGGCTTCAAAAATTATGCACAACAAGCGGCGGAATCAGCTGGTATTGTACAGCAAAAAGACGGTACAAACTATGCGAATAAAGAAGCTTTCGCTTCTCATTTATCACAACAGTTACAAAAAGATCCTGGTTTAAATGCTATGGGTATATCCAGTTCGGCAGGTATTCAGAAGGCAGTTAATGGTGTGAAAACACACGGTTTGACAAGTGGAAATGGAAGTCAGCAAGCAAAACAAGTAAGTAATGTTGGGAACCTAGTACAAGCCTCTACAGAATCCTTTAAACAGGGCTATGCAGCAGAACAACAGGCAAGCTTTATGAAAAAGTTGTCTCCAACTATGTCTCAACCACAAAAAGAGCAAGCTTGGCAGTCGCACCTAAATGAAAAAGGAAATGAATTTAAAGCAGTTGCACAACAAGCGGCAGTACAAGCGGGAGCGATGCCCGTACAGGCAAAAGATACGAGTGGTAAGAGTCTACATAATCAATCCTATATTAATAAAGATGCCTTTACTTCGCAATTAACAAAAGGTTTACAAAGCCATGCAAGTCTTGGAAAGGTAAGCCAACAAGTAGGTTCTGGAATTACTAGTGCGATTCAAGGTGTTCGTTCACATGGTGTTGAGACAGGTGGCGCAATCAATAAAGCTGTATATGCAGCGACACAAACGCAAGCGAGTATAGCACGTGCAGGAGGTTTTTCCGTTGCGGAAATTGAACGCTCTTATGCAGATGCATCAACAAGTGTAGCAAATATTGCACAAAGTGCTGGTAAAATGTCTATCCCAACATCTGCAGTGGGACGTATGACACAGCAGAGTACAAAACTTGGCATGAGTGTAATGGAAGGTGCGAAACACCTTATGCTTGCGGATAGCATTGATACAGTATCAAATGCATACTATAGTGCTGCGAGTGCTGTACAACAATCTGGAGGGAATGCAGTACAAAGAGTGATAAGTGGAACTAATGCTGCTGTTAATACATCATTAGGAGGGAATGCAGCAGAGCGTCACTATAATGTGACAAAAGGCTTAAGTTACGCCGCGGGTGTGATTGGTGGTGCGGGTGCTTATCAAGCGACTGCACGTATGGTAAGTAAACATAATCCTTATAACAATGCTGTTCAAACAGAGGCAAAAGAAATTCAAGAGATTCAGAGAATGGTACCAACAACAACGGATGCTACTGGAAAACAATCGGTTGTTCAAGGTGCAGTACGTCTTGTTACGACAAATAATAAATCCTGGATTGAAGCAAAAGATTCTAGTGGTGTGACGCAAGTTGTATCTCGTTACGCTAGTGGTGATAGTAGTATTGGTTCGGGACAAGTCGTATATCAAGATTTAAATATTTCGGAGGGACAATTAACGCAGTACCGTAATGGTATGAAAGCTACACCAGCGTATGTTCAAGATTCTAGTGGTGGAAAAATCAATATCAATCGCTCGATCAATGTAAATCCAAATCAATTAGTAGGAAACCAAAATCAAAGACCGTTACAACAGAAACCGGTATTTAATGAACCACCACTTACGGTCAATCACAAAGTAGACAATGGTCACTTCTATATGTCTGATTTAGACCAAGGTGGCTATAAGAATGTACAAATGGTTGTAGAAAGAGATCGTAGTTACATGGTTGCGACAACAACAGACGGTACAGTGTCACGTATTTCGCCATTCGGAAAAGGAGATACGCGTTTACAAGCAAACCAAAGGATAGAAAGAGCTTGTGAAGTGAAAGACAGTAGTATTAAGCCAAGAGAAGAAATCTTAGTAACACAAACACAGGAAGAAGTAGTCCGTACAGAGACGCATTTAAATTTATCAGAACATGACCCACAAAATCTGATTCCATTTGCGCCAAACCCTCGCTTAGCACAGCGAAGAGGAAGAAATTCTCAAAATGGAAAATATGGTGTGATAAGTCTATGAGTCAAAATCCTAACGATCCAAATGAACAGAAAAAAAGTAATCCTTTAAAAGATGTAGCTTCCCACTTTATTAAGAAAAAAGGGATGCAAGCGCGCGGGAAGATGGCAAAATTGGCAGGAAAAGCAGGAAGGGCGGCAGCGAAAGCTGCTGCCAAAATGCTAAAAGCAGGTATATTAAAAATTGTGGGTGCTGTTGTGGCAGCGGTTGGAGTACCTGCCGCTTTAATTATGGGAGTAATTATTGCTGTGTGTGTGATTTTAGTCTCTTTTGTACCTTTTACCGATGATGAAGGTAAGACAGAGGAACAAGTAAAAAAATATATGGAAGTTTCAATGGCATTGAATGTGGATTGGAAAGAGGTTGTCGCATTTGATATGGCGCGATACGATAATGATTTGACTGGTAAAGATCCGCACGATGCTATATCATATTTCTTGGATATCCAATATGAAGAATATACGGAAAAAGAGGTATGTGAGGCAGGACCGAATGGTCCTTGCGAAAAAAAGAAAAAGGAGATGCAAAAAACAAAATCTGAAAGTTACTCCGGACCAGATGTAAAAAAGATATTAGGAGATACAGATTTTAAGAAAAAAATAGATGAGATTAATGCGAGTGGAAGTAAAAAAGTGACAACATCTTCTCATGGGCTAGAGAAAGCGATGGAACTCGCAAAGTTTAGTAAAAGTCAAAAAGAGCGTGCGCGTGAGATATTAGAAGCCGGGATGTTAGAAGGTATGTATGGACATCTTGCTCCTACTACTGGTGGATTTATTGGTGGTATGTGTGTAGGTAATGTGAGTCCTGGCGGAGAGCCTGTTAACCTTAATGCAAAAGTTACAGGATATCTTCCTAAGATTAAAGAAATGGCAGAAAAACATGGTGTTGCTCAATATGTTGGTATTTTGGCTGCTCAAATGATGCAGGAGTCACAAGGAGAGGGAAATGACCCGATGCAAGCGGCAGAAGGGAGTCATGGAAACTTAAGTTCATACTGTGTAGGTCTAAAAGGAAGTGCCCGTATAGGGTGTATTAAAGACCCGAATATTTCCATTGAAGCAGGCGTACAAGAGTTTAAAGATGTGTTAGGAAAGGCAAATGGAGATATAGCACTTGCCTTACAGAGTTATAATTACGGTCCTGGATTTATTAGTTATGCATTAGCAAGAGGTGGATATTCAGAAGAAACAGCTATTGCGTTTTCTAGGGAGCATGCTGATGAAAATAGAGCTGGGTGCAAAGATCCAAACAATTTTAGAACTAAAGTCGGAGCGTGCTATGGGGATTATACTTACGTTTCCAAAGTTTTGAAATATTACAAAGATTTAGGTTGTGTAGCAGATGTATCTGGCGAATGGATATCTGATAAAGGTTGGAAATGGCCAACGAAAAGCGGGCGTATTACAGGTACATTTGATGAAATTCATGCTAGCAAACCGCATAATGCTGTAGATATTGGGGCCATGACCGCCGGAAAACCAGGAGACCCCGTATGGTCGATGGAAGCTGGTATGGTTACGGATAAAACAGGAAATGTAAACAACGGTGGTTTAGGAGTCTATGTTGACCATGGAAATGGCATTGTATCTCGTTACTTACATTTGAGTAAAATCTTAGTTGCACCAGGAACTATGGTAACAAAAGGACAGATTATTGGGGAAATGGGGGGATCTAACTATGTCGGTGGTATTCTTAATATGTTTGGATACGCTGTCCATTTAGATTTCCAAATTCGTATTAATGACCAGCCAACGGATCCAATGAAATTCTTTAAGAAAAATGATGATCCAGGGTTATCATCAGGTGGTGCTCCTACAATGACAAATGCTAAACGACAAAAAGTATTAGAAGAAGCAAAAAAATGGCTTGGGCAAGGGAAAGTGAGCTATGTATCCGGTGCTAGAAATCCAGCTGCAGGTAGTGCAGATTGTTCTGGATTCACACAATATGTATTTAAAACCAGTATAGGTGTCCAGCTAGGAGATTGGACAGGTGCTCAAATTGGACAAGGAAAACAGGTGCCAGATATCGGTCGTGCACAACCAGGAGATTTAATTTTCTATGAAAATCCGAACCATGTATCAATTTATTTAGGAAATCAGAAAATGATTCATATTGGTGATAATAAAGGTGTACAAATTACAGGTCTAAACTATACTGCTAGAGGACAACATATGACGCAAATACGTAATGTTATAGACTGATTTGGGATGTGAAGAAATGAAGAAAGTCATGAATATGTTAGCGAATCTGCCTCGTAAGTACTTAGTTATATTGGGGATTATTGTGTTAGTAGTAGGCGTTGCTACTTATAATACTATTCATCGTTACATGATGAAATCTCAAGTACAAGAGGAAGAGCAAGTAAATCAAGATGAAATCGAGATGCTTGGAGATAAGCCAAAGGGATTTGATACAAAAGAAGAGGAATATATCGCAAAGACAAAAACTGTAGAGGATTTACTACGAAAAATTTCTAATAGTAGTTATGATGTACCGTACTTGTTTACAAAGGCTGGATTTGGTATTGAACCAATGAAAATGACAAGCAATGAGCGTATGCTGGCTACAGAAGCTGTTCAAAGGTATTTCCTAAATGGGGATAAGTTTTACAATGCGCGAATTACCAAAATTGACCGTGGGAAAAAAGTAGATACGTTTCATATTGAAGTTTTAATTCAACAGGTAAACTTCTTAGAACCACGACAATTTAAAGTGCAGGTAAACAAATATGCACAAATTGTAACACCAATTGCAAAAATTCCACATGGACAAGAAGAAGTACCTGTGGATTAAGAAGGAAATGAGGGTTGTGGAAGAAAAAACACAACCCTTTTATAAAAAAATAAAGAGTACCTAATTTTTTTATTTAATATTCGTAATTTTCCGATATAATAAAACCATAGTTAAATAAAATTTGTATATAAAGCTAAAACGATGTGGATATGGAGAAATACAAATGAGAATGTTAATTGGAACAGCTGCGAATTATGTTTCTGGGTATTATATAGGACGAAATTCTGGATTATTAGGAACGTTGCTTGGCTGGGCTTTTCTGTTGGGTGGTGGCTATCTGTTAATAGAAAATTGGGATAGTATCACAGTATGGATGCATAGTTTGAATATTGTACAAGGACTAGATGGTTACGAAGACATGAGCAATAGCTTTATTTTATCTGCTTGGTAGTAAGTGGCTTTATTCTCATCTTGTTGTCACCGATTTTCGTTATATTATTAGTAATTTGTTTCGTGTTGATGAATATTTTAGCTTGTACACTTGTGTTATTAACATCACCAAGTACATACATAAAGAAGAAAGATAAGGAGAGTGAATGGGGATGAGTACAATTCTAGTTTTAGGTGGATCAAATGGAAGAACGTTAGAGAAGTAGGCCAAAAAAAAAGAGACTGCCAGGTTATTTTCCATGATGGGAAAAATCACGGAGGCGTAAAGAAAACCTTTCGAAGTGTTATAAAAAAATGTGATGTTATTGTCATTCAAAAAGGTGCATGTGGCCATGTATCTATTGATGTAGCAAAAGAGTAAGCAAAGAAGTATGATGTCCCCTTTTTATTTAATCAAGGGTTTGGGGGAACTGGTGCGCTTGAAATAGGATTAAAGCATTTGCAGGCTGCATGAGGTTTGATACATAAGAATGGAATAATTATTTTAAAATTAATATATAACATTAAAAAGGTAGTGGCACGCAAGTGGTTTTTCTAGAAGAGTTTAGAGGGTATTTTGCAGTTAAGTTTTTACAAGAAATTAGTTTGTTAGAAAACTAAGCAAAATAGTTATTTGGGAGAGATTAGTAGCTGAAATGCTAGATATCTAGCATTTCAGTGGGGTGTTTATCCATTTTTATTATGGGAGTTTTTCAACTTGCTATTAGAAGAAATAACTCCACAAAATATAGCAATAAAGATTGCGGCCCAGGTTCCCATAGACATAGAGATTCCTCCTAGTAATAAAATGAATTACTTCTATATTTTAACATTATTAAATGTTCTGTTGTTAAAAAATTGATATATTACACAAATGAGATGTTATAAAATTAAACAAAATCCTTATTTAAATAGAGAAGCCCTAGAGTTAGGGGGTCTAGGGCTTTAGGTCTGAGTATATCTCACACGGTATTATAAAGAGAAAAGAACGTATTGAAGATAACATATGAATGTTTCATAAATGTATCAAAAAAGTGAACAAATTTTTTATTTTATTAATTTGTAGGTTGATACAGTTCCCCAAACGAAAAGAACCAAGTAGAAAAGTCTTTGTAGTAGGCCTGCAGGTAAGGGGAAAAGAAAAACAAGCGAGATAAGGATTGTTATTACTATTAAGCTTATTAAACAGAAATATGTCCATTTTCTAGCTTTTTTAAGATTCTTAGCAAAAATAAATAGTCCTGGAAATACAGTAAGCATACCTATCCAAACTAGAATAGAATGTCCAATTAGGTTTACATCTGCAGGAATTAACCCTGAAACTATAGTGGAGACTCCTATTATAAGTATAAAAAGTGTTGCTATTCTATTAATTCTTGTTTTTTCTAGATGTTGTGAAATATATAGTATTCCAATACAAAATGTTATTCCATTAATAACAAAGAGTAAATTCATCCAAAAATGATAAGGAGAGCATATTTCATACGGAGCTATTTCGTAGGTGAATTCTCCACAGGTTGTTACACCTAGATCACTCATTGCGTGACGCAAATAGTTATAAGGTGCTGTAGAAGTGAAAATAAAGAAAGGTTCAATTAAAAAGTATATGCAAGTTGCAATCCAGCTAAATAAGCCAAACTTGTTTGATATATGCATTAGATTCCTCCCTTGGAAAAAGTATATTTCCATTATAAGTTGTTACATCATTAAAAGTGAAAATTTTCAAGTTGGGATTCGATAACCCTGTTCAACAATATGAGATTTTCTGGAAAAATGTGTTTAGCGGAAAGACGTAGAAAAAATGGATAAATCAAAATTTAACAAAATTGTTTATTAAATAACAAAAAGTGGAGGGTAAATACATAAACATGAATAATAGTAATATACATAAATCAGGTTATATCATACTTATATATTTTATAATGACTCAATTTGTTGGAATTATAGGTGTACAATTGCTAGCGAAGACGGGCTGGTATGATATTCAGGGAAATCAACAGCAAGCAATTCAACAACTTCTTGTGCATTGGGAACTAATTGGGTTTTCACTTACGCTAATAATCATTTTTCTTATATATATTAAAGAATTAATGAACAATCCAAAGTTATCGATTAAATTATCAAGAAAATCATTCATATGGATTTTAGTTGGGATCATATTAGTATTTCTTGCGCAGATGGTTGGTAGTGTATTAGATAAGAGTGTATTTCAGCTAACTACGCAATCAGCAAATACGTCTAATACAGTCGCTGCTGCAGCAATATCTCCTGTGGCACTTATTTCAATTGTTCTTCTTGCACCGTTAGTAGAAGAGTTTGTTTTTCGTTATGCGGCCATAAACATTTTAATGTCTAAGTTTAAGCAAACTTGGAGCATACTAATAAGCGCATTGTTCTTTTCTATCATGCATTTTGATTTTCCGTTTATATTTGGATATTTTTTAATTGGACTTGTACTTGCTGTAGTATATGTGCGTACCAATAGGTTACTAGTATCATTTGTTGTCCATGCTAGTATGAACTTAATTGTTGTTATACTCCAGATTTCTTGATGAAAAAGCAGCGGATTCGCGCAACTTACTAGTGATTTAGTTTTTTTATGTTTATGAATTTAAAATTATGGTAGACTTAATAAGACTATATTTGAAAATGTGGGTTCAAGTTGCTGTATTGACTGAATTGCACCAAAAAACCAATTCCATTACACGGGAATTGGTTTTTTGGTGTGTGTTGTTAGCATAATTATTGACGGCCTAAAGGAGATTTGTTTCTTTGTAGTTTAGTATAACTTAGATAAAAAGAAAATTCAAAAACAAAATGATTAATTTTTACATATTTTTAAATTACAACACAAAAATGTAAAGATATGGTTTATAATGAGTGGTGAAACACTCTCCTATGTTTCTAGTGATTGTATTTTTTATCTGTTTTTGGTGCGAAATCTGTTGATGGATTTTGCACTTTTTTATTTATTGTTTAATAGGTTTAATTTAATTATTTGAAAGGGGGAAATTAGTATGTTTGGGAATAAAGAAAATGAAATTAAAGAATACCTTATACAAGAAGGTTATGAGATTAAAGAATATTTAAGAAAAAATGGAGATTGGTACTATTTTAAAGTACATACTTTTTGGTCTGGAAAACATTTAGTAAAAGTAAAAGATGGAGTATTTGGTTTTAGAATAGAAAAAGCGTAAATCCCATAATAAAAATACTGTAACTAGCAAAATTAAAGTTTACTTTCATTTCTTTCATCTTTAACCCAATTAGTTCTATAAGGGGTCTTGCAAACAAAACGCGGATTTCGTACGTTATCAAGACCTAAATCCAAAAAATACTTAAAATATCACGATCCTAACATATTGTATATGACTAATATGTTAGGATCATTTATTTTGGTAATGAGTTTTGAAACTAAATTTGAATAGTATTTTTCTCAATCTGGATAGAAATAAGAAAAATACCATAAACGGTCATTTTTAGGACTACTTTCTCTTAAATTTGATAGATAAAATACCTTATTAATGAAAAATCACTTAATTTGCCCTTACGGGAAATATCAAATATTAATATAAATATGAAAATTCATATAATTATATATAAAGAAATCATAAAATTAGCACTGATATAGAGGATATATCTTGAAAAATAGAATAGGAGGTAAATTTGTGAAAGTAATTAAGAAATTATTTTTAAGTTTTATGACATGTATTTTATTATTCAGTACATTAGGAACAACTTTTGCAGAACAAAATAGTCAAGGGAATGCATTATCTTTTATTGACGTACCTAAAACGCACTGGGCGTATAAAGAAATGATGTATATGGCTGAGAATAAGATTATAACAGGCTACGGAAATGGGTATTTCGGTGCTGCCGATCCTATTATTCGCGAACATCTTGCTGCTTTCTTGTATCGGTATTTAAAACCGCAAGATAGTACAAAAAATCCATTTGTTGATATTGGTGACAGCAATTTCAAAAAGGAAATCTTGGCACTTACTGCACGGGGCGTATTTAGCGTAAATGCAGAGAAACAATTCAACCCCAAAAATATTATGACACGGGCTGAAATGGCTGCAGTGCTTGTTAGAACATTCGATTTAAAACCGCAAGGAAATGTTGAATTTACAGATATGAAAGGTCACTGGGCCAATGAATATGTAAAAATTTTAGCTAGCAATAACATAACGAATGGTACAGGTGACGGTAACTTCAATCCAAATGGTTTAGTTACAAGAGAACAATTTTCTGTATTTTTATATCGAGCAATTATGAAAGTAACAGATATAAAAAATAACGAATCGGTTGCAACGTATAAAGAGTATGTCATACAACGGCCGACTTTGTTATATAGTGAGCCTTCTTATTTGAAACTAGCAAACGATGACATCAATCCCCGTACTGTCACGGTAACAGAAGAAAAGGAGAATGGATGGAAGAAAATAAAAACGCAAAACGGAGAAAAATGGGTTGCACCAGAAGGACAAAAATATAATTTACAATCCAATGTAAAAATGTATCTTAAGCCTTCAATAGAGGAAAAAAGCACGGGAATATTGGGTGCGCAAATGGTAACGCTACTGGATGAAAAACCAGATGGTTGGAAAAAGGTTCTTACGGATAATGGTACGCGCTGGATTGCACCAGAGGGTATAAATTATAAGGTAGAAAACGGGCAAACACTTTATTCTACGCCAGATTTTAAAAGTACTGCAGTAGGTAGCATTGCTCCGCAAACCGTAAAAGTCGTTGATGCTTTGGAAAATGGCTGGCTGAAAATCAAAACCTATATGGGTGACACATGGATTGCTCCACAGGGTGTTACATATGAATTAAAACAAAATGTAGCCATGTATAGAGGAGCATCCTTTCTTGTAGACAAAGAAGAGTATGGATTAATACCGCAAAAAGTAATTTTGCTAGAAGATAGACCAAATGGTTGGAAATGAATTAAAACAGCTTATGGGGATCGATGGATTGTTCCAGATGGTGTATCCTATCAAATTTCAAAACCCACACAACTGTATAAGGACTTGCATTTTAATAATCTTGAAGGATCGATTATTTCTGAAAAGGTAACTGTTATAGGTGAACAACCAGGCGGATGGTATCGAATTAATAGCTCAAAAGGCACCCATTGGATTGCCCCAAACGGTATAAAATATAGAACGACAAAAGATATAAATTATTCGGCATCCAAAGACATTCTAAGTCCGAATGTAGGTGTCATTCCAAAAGATACTTTTATTACAGTAGTCGACAACGATAAAATTTTATGGAATGGTCAATATGTTTATGGAACTCTTACTTATTTCTCAATGGAACTTGTGGAAGAAACAGATAACAAATACATAAAACAACCTTTCATATACGCATCGTTACCTCAGATAAAAAATGTAGTTACAAATGGACATGATGATGGGATAAGTGATCAAATATTTAATAACTTATCAAATTTAGCGTTTGACAAGCAAAATCTTGACATACCCGACATCAACATTCCTGACATGAGTATTCCTGATCTTAACATTAATATTAAAATTAATATGGATTTCACAGATTTTGATAAGGCTATGAAAGAATTGGAGCAAATCACTAAAGAATTACAAACCAATAATGTGAAATTAGAAAAAACAATTAAAGAAATGAACGATGCAATATACCTTGCAAATGAAGGCATGAATGAAATGAAACAAGGGGTTAAGCAAGCAAATTCGGCTATAGACCAAGCTAACAAAGGCATGGAAGAAATGAATCAAGGGATTAAGCAAGGGAATTCGGCTATAGACCAAGCCAACAAAGGCATGGAAGAAATGAATCAAGGAGTTAAGCTAGTAAATTCGGCAATGAAAGGCATGAATGAAGGAATAAACCAAGCGAATAAAGGCATGGAGCAAATGATTCAAGCGGTTAAACAAGCGAATTCAGTTTTACGAGGAATGAACAATGCAGTTGACCAGGCCAATAAAGGCATGCAACAAATGCTAAATGCCACAAATAAAATGCAAAAAGGATTAGAAAAGACGATTAGTGGTGTAGACGTATCCGTTAAAGAAATTAATAGTATATTTGACGCACCTAAGAAAGCGCCACAGTCAGATTTAAAAACAATTCATTTGGATTTTGATTTCTCTAATATCGTACCTACAAGTTCACCAGAAGAAAAATTACGTCAGCAACAGCGTGATGAAGCAATGTCTAATATACTTGCTTTTATGCCAGTTACAGGTAACTTCGTCTCTCTTGCTGAATTACTTTCAGGTAAAAATTTAAATAGTGATGCTGATTTACAAGCGTCTGATTATGCATTAAATATGCTAGCCGTACTCGGTGGTGGAGAAATTAAAGCTGGTGCAGCTTTTTTAGGCTCAATAAGTAAAGTTACCAAGAGACAGAAATTTACCAACACGAAGATAGATTTATCTTGGTTAGATAAGTTTGGTGATAAATATGCAGCACATGAAGTGACAGGTACTGTTAAAGTGGCTGGGCAAACTAAAGATATTAGTAGAAGGGTTTACCGTATGAAAAATATAGATTGGGATTACGTCGCTCCACCATCCGTTAATAAAAGCGGAAAGTCGAATCTTCAATTAGCTTTAGATGGCGGGGTACCTTTTACAAAAGATAACCACAAAATTGAGTTACATCATTTAACGCAAAAAGAACCTGGAGCAATGGTTGAAATACCAGCTAATAAACATGATGAATTCACTAAAGCATTGCATGGTTTAGTAGAATCAGGAGAAAGCTTTAGAAACGACAAAGAGCTATATAAACAGTATAATAATTTTAGAAATAACTATTGGAAAATGAGAGCAAAAGAACATTTAGAAGGGAAATAAATAGATGAATGACAAGATTATTTCAATCATTTCCACATATGAAAAAGATGACGATTTTATGGGAGGGGTAAATGAAGATACAATTCGAGAAGCAGCTCAAATGCTAAACATTAATTTCCCAAACAGTTATCATTGGTTTTTAAAACAGTATGGTAGCGGCGGACTGGATGGTATGGATATCCATGGTTGTGAGACAACAGCTGAGGATTCTTCCGTTGTTTACCACACCAAGTTATATAGAGAAACATATAACCTTCCTGAACAATACATTGTTTTAAATGATATCGATGGTACTGTGACATGTTTAGATACCAATCAAATGAAAGATGGCGAGTGCCCTGTTGTCTTTTGGAGTCGTTTTTCAAAGGAACTGTATGCCATTACTTATGAAAACTTCAGCGAATATCTATTAGATTCTTTACAAGAATCTGTAGATAATTTGTATGATGAGGATTAATTGATTATAGAATACTCAGAATCATATTTTATGTAATAATATATATTTATAGGTTTCATATGATTTTATTGTTTTGATTTACAAAGAAAAAGCCGATTATCTCTAAACTTAGAGGAAACGGCTTTTTTTCTATGAAAATTTGCTTAGCGTACGCTAAGGAATTATTCGGTGTCTTTTTTTAATATATCAATTAATAAAATGAGCTATATAAATAATTTGTTATACTTCCGTGTACCCTAGCTGATATAATGTATAAGGCAATTATTGGTTAATGAATAGCGTACATATATTAGGGAGGTACATAAGTCATGGAGTTAATAGTTTCTTCATTTGTATTAGTGGTAGTATTCTTTATTCTTTCGATAGTTTTAAGTGGTAAAGGTCAGCGAATAGCAAAAGAAGTTTTAAAAGAGCTTATTAATGGTCCTGAGGGGAAAATGTTGGTAGGTTTTTTTGGAACTTTAGCAGTTATAGGAGTAATTTTTGTCATTTGGCTTTTATTGAACTAAGCATTCCGGTTACTCAGGCTGATACAAGGTGCAAGAAAATTACTGGATAATTAAAGGTACATATATATTAGGAGGTACATAAAACATGTTAGAGTAAATTACAGCATTTTTCTTACTAATTCTCCATTCCATTGTTTATCTCTTTTCAAGTGGAGAAACAAAGCAAATAGCAAAAAAACATATAAAAGAAATTCTTAATAGTCCGGATGGAGTAATAATATTAATTGTTGCTGCGGCACTTTTAATCGGGGGGATATATTTATTATCATTATGATTTCAGATACCTTAGCTTAAAACGTATAAGGAAATTAATAGTATACATATAGTAGGGAGTCATAAGTAATGATATTTATAATTGTGCTATTTTTCATATTTATCATATCTATTATTCTTTCATTATTTTCAAAAGGTGAAACTCAGCAAGAAGCAAAAGAAGTTGTAAATGACATTGTTACCGGTCTTAATGGGAAAACACTCTTAATCGTTGCTGTGGTATTTGTAATCGGAGGGGTATTTATTGTTGGTAGTATTGTAAATAATGGCTATGAACCAAATACACATCCAAGTATACGAGACGATCGTAATCCTTTAGGATGTGCTCATTATGGTGGCGAATGGGACACTGGCGGTCTTTTTGGAGAAGCCAAATGTGTTTATAATAAAACTGATGAATCGGATAATAAATAATATACATAAAGAAAAGGCTCCCATATAAGGGTGCCTTTTCTAATAGTTTTTTAGCAGAAGCAAGCAGCTCCAACTATGATTAATAAAATAAATAATACGACTAATATGGTGACCCCTGGTAATTTGGGCTTTTATAGGTTGTTTACTTAATTATGTATGGACAATTCTCTAAATATGTTAGTTTTAAATATACTCTTAAGATAACAGAGCAAAATTGGAATTGATCAATTTTGTATTTAGTGAGGTGATAATTTATGCCAGGATATACAACTCAGGAGGATGTTATTGATTTTAAAATTTGTAATGAATGTTCACTAGCTAATACTCCATTTTATACTTATCCAGGAGTTCCTTTATTGGGAAAAATAAAACAAAGTACAGGATGTGGGGCTGCACATCCTGGAGCACTTGATTTGGAGGTTCCGAATATTAAAATAGGCACTCCAGTATATGCTGCAGAAGCAGGGTATATTAATGTGTTATCATCTGGTAATGAACCATGTGGATGTAAAAACGAGTGTAATAAGGGTAATTTAGTTTCGATAAGAAGTTTTAGTGATAAATTTATTACTCAATATGTCCATGTAACTCCGCTTCCTGGTCTTAAACCAAAGGATCAGGTATATGTAGGTCAACAAATTGGTACAGTTGATCAGTCAGGTAGTTCTTGTAATCCTCATGTTCATATGGCTAGGTATACTCCTACTGGGATTCCTACTTGTAATTGGCAATTAGGTGTAACGGCTCATACTGTTCCATCTCATCCTTATCCTTATCCTCATTATCCTTATCCTCATTTTCATCCTACTCAACCTAGCGCGCCATACAATCCTGGGGGAGTAACAGCTCATCCTTATTTGCCCCCTGCAGGGCCAGGTGGTTATCATCCTAGAGTTTATCTGATTCCTTCTCCGTATTTATATTGGTAAAGAATTTATATATGTAGTTATAATACATTTTTTGTTCTCTGCACATGGTGTAGGGATTTTTTTTATAAAGAAAGAGCACCTTTACAAGTGCTCTTAAAATAATGCTGTAATATATTCAGGGTTTTTAATTGCTATAACGATAAATGCAAATAGCAGTACCATAAAAACCAGTTGAATATATTGTCTAGTTTGATTAGGAATTATACTTTGAATCCAGTCTGAGAAAATCGCAAGTCCAACACATAACGCGATAAAAATCATTAAAATAATCCCTGCAATCTCAGGAACTCCTTGGAATGGATTAGATATATTTATTTGGAAATCCATATTACTTTCCTTTCTAATGAAAATCATTTTATATTAATAATGCATTATATGTTTTATAAAGAAAAGACACCACAAGGTGCCTTTCTCTGACTTGAACCACTTTAATTTTAATAACACCATTTTACAACTACAAATATATCTTTAATCTTTCATATAATATTTTAACATTTTTTTCAGTTAATTGCATGTAACTGGTAAAAAATAGTCTATTTCTTGTAAACTCCTTTTCTCCATACCCACTCAATAGGACCATAACGGAAATATTTACTCCAAATCTTGCTGAATATGATTTGTACAAAAATAATTACAAGCCCAAAGATACATAGTTGCCAGTAATATACGTGTGAGACATCTTTAAAGCACCACGAAAGAATGACAAGCGTAATTATGCTTTGAGTGATGTAATTCGTTAAAGCATACTGGCCAACGTTCATAAAGGGGTGCAGGCATTCTATATATTTTTCATTCTCACAAACTCTCAGTAGAGTACAAATATAGAATATAGCTAGCATTTTCCCTCCAAATAGAATCCATAGTTGTACATCCTGAGAGTAATAGACATCTGTTTTTATAAAGTAGTAGAGAATAGGACAAGAGAGAAGGCATGAGATACATAACGAACTCCACTGTAAAAATCTAATTTTCTTTATTAATTCCGGTACCCTTTTAAAAATATTTTTCTTACCAGCCCATAACCCTATTAAAAATAAGCCTATATATTCAGGAATTCCTATTAGTAGTTGCTGGAATTCCTGAGTCATTAGAAAGAAAAGACGTGCTTTTACTTGATGAGAATAATGTATAAATAGATTTACAATGTGATTGGTAGTGTTACCTGTAAACATATATTGATAGTAATTTGGTACTTCAGTAATAGAAGAACTTGCTCGTAAAAATACAATAATATGTAATACATAACTAACCGTTAGGAAACTACAACCAGCTATAAAAATAAGCTTAGTAGATCGCTTATAAAAGAACAATAGAATAAATCCAGCTATAGCATACGCATGTAGAATATCTCCATACCATAGAAAGGTGAAATGGAGTAAACCGAAGACTAGTAAAATACATAGTCTCCGGGTAAATAGCTTATACATAGGATATCCTTTTGCTTCTGTATTTTTCATAAAGATATAAAATCCTACTCCAAATAAGAATGCGAAAATAGTGTAGAACTTTGCTTGTACAAACAAATCTACTAAAAAACGAATCGTTTTATCTGTACCGGTGTAACCTGCCTGATTAAAGGGATCTAGTCCCGTCATAGTGGGTAGATTCGCAAATAGGATACATAGTATGGCGATACCTCTTATTATGTCTAACGAATGAATCCGGACGTTTTGTTGCATGTTAATTCTCCTTTCTTACAAAGAAAAACGAGCACTATACTAGCTAGCGCTCGAATTACGTCTTGCAAAGAATCCATCATAGGTAGCAGCTGAAACAGCTCCTTCTAAACGTTCAACTTCTTCACCTCTGCTATAAGCTACAACAACTGGAGTACCTGGAATGTCGAACTCTTGAAAGGCACTTTGATTTTCTGGTGTAGAGATATCAATACGATAAATGGTTCTATCATGCTTTTTTGACATACGATTGATATCCGGTGCAGCTTTTTTACAAAAATGACAGGTTGGTTGATAGTAATACGCAATGAACTCTTCATGGGATTGTATTTTTTGCTTTATTTCTTCTTTGGAAATATCTTTTATATTTTCAGGTGCTCCTTTTACATCTGCAGCAGATACAATTGTTTTTTCTGGTATTATAGTTTCTGTATTGACTGATTCATTCTTAGTTAAAGTAAAGATCGCAATACAAGCAACGCATAAAGTTGTGATAACTGCTCCAATTTTGTAGACTTTTTTCATAGTAAATTCCTCCTTAAAGTAAAAAAAAGGACAAACCTCGCCCGAGTTAACTGGGCGTAAGGTTTGTCCTTCACGCTACGTACAATAGAGTATAAACAATGGAAACAAATTTTCTATCTCTATAATACCATAAAATTCATATAGAATGCTATAAGAATTTTAAAAGGAAAGGAATAATTTAGTTTATATAATTTCATGTACCAGAATGTATACAAAAAATTATAAACACAGCAACAAGGGATTCTCTGTGTTGTATCCAATTGTTGATGTGTTTTTGCCCCCCCTCGAAAAGGGGGAATAAGAAAAGTACCCATTTTCAAGAATGGGTACTTTTTTGTAAGGTATATTCATATTCCTTAACTCATTTATAAAACGTATTACTTTTCATTCTTACTTTAAGAAAAATTTGGCCCATTTTCTTTATTTTATATTTTCTTTGAATTCTATAGTTGCAACAACTTGGGCATGATCAGATTGTGTTTTATTTTCAATATCATCACATTTTAAATGATGGTCGAGTACTTTATATGCGCTTACTCGACCAACGTGCTGTTCGTTTTTCCAATTAAGTGCATTAGATACAAAAATATAGTCAAATACGTTTCCTACTTTTTTATAATAATGTGTGGGCAATCTTTTTTGTCCACTTTGATTTGGAGCTAAGTCAAAAGCATCGTAAAGTTTATAGTTATATACAATCTTTTGTTTATTATCATCCTCAATTGATTCACCGTTGATTTTTAAAAGCTTTTCCCTATTAGTTAATGCTTCTATGGGAATAGAATGTTCATCATCGTTTAGATCACCAAGCAAGATAACTGGAACTTCTTTATGAGTGTGTAGAGTTTCGGATATCTCATGATATAATGCCGCCGCTTCTGCGCCACGTTGTCGTAACGATATTACATGTCCTATCGACCTTGCTCGTAAAGTTGCTAATATCTTATTTTCCAATGCATCACTAGGATTTAAATGTAAATCTCTAACTGCTGGGTTTTTGGATTTCAAATGCGAAACATAAAAAATAATATCACCAGAACCATCAATATGTATCGTAGCCTTTATTGGAATACGACTGAATTTAAAATCTTCATTAACAGGTATTTCCTCCATAATGGAATCTGGTACTTTAACAGGATTTACTGATATTATTGGATATTTTGATGCTATTGCAACTACAGGTTTTATAAATACTGATGGATCATCTATATCTGTGACAGGGGTTTCTACTGTTTCAAAATGAATAAATCCTAATTCCTCAACTAAGCTTTTCAAAATAGCTGAGCTAAATACTTCTTGAAAACCAATAACATCGCATTTCATTTTTAATATTTGTTCTTTAATCCATTCTTTCTTCATCAACCATTCAGTATCTGAATATTTGTTACCAGGCTCATACCATTTGAAAGGAGGTTCAGCAAATTGGTATAAGTTAAACGTTCCACAGCGAATCTGCACAGTGTTTCTCCTTCTTTCTATATGTATTATACAGAATACCAATTAAGTTAAAATAAGCGGATGTTTGGTCATGAATGGCAAACAACCACCTTTATATGTTTATTACACATAATGAAATAAATTTTAAGAGATATTTTACTATAAATTAGATTATCTCCTAATTAGCAATGCATTATGCAACCCATTGCTAAGAAAAGGAGCTGAATACAAAAGAGTAACCAATTCTAATTATTTTGCTCCGAAATTTTAAGAGAACTGTTTCATTAAAACGCCTATTGTGATTTTGAAATAATGATAATCTCTCTTTTCTTAATTCGACGAGAATCAGTGAGATTTTATTTACATGTGATACAACATAAAGTCAACTGAAATAACCTGGAGTGTCGTTTTAGAACCATTTCTATGATATAGATTGAAAATTGTATCTAAGCTAATCAATGAGGTAACAAACAAGTACTAGCTAGTTCAATTGAATACTAATTAAAAAAAGGTAAAAATACATATATTGGTATTTTAAAAAAGGAGGATAGATTATATGTCAATGAACGAGAATTTAGAGGATGAACATAATAGAATGAATCTTTCTGGATTCCAATTTATCTGTTTTTGATTCATTATGTTTCTCGTGTATGGTGAAAGCCTGTTACAATAGTAAAGAATAACTTGGTTACAAATTGATAATGAAAAGGGGAAATATGCTGGATGAAAGCAACCGGAGTAACTAGAAAAGTGGATGAATTAGGGCGTATAGTAATTCCAAAGGAACTTAGAAATACGCTTGGGATTAAAGAAAAATCACCATTAGAGATTTTTGTAGAAGGGGAAGACATCATTTTACAGAAGTATCAGCCTGGTGCTGTTTGTGTATTAACAGGAGAAGTGTCAAATCGTAACATAGCATTAGCAAATGGTAAGATCACATTAAGCCCAGAAGGTGCAGAACTATTAATAAAAGAAATAGAAAAGTATCTTGTAAAATAAGTGCTCCTTTCAAGGGGCTTTTTTAGTAAAGATATTTAAAATTTCACGTACCTTGATATTTAATAAAAAACAAGATACATAATCAATAGTCTACATTGAATCTTATGTTGAACTCATCTGCTAAATGGAGTCCCTTCTCTTTTGTCCAGAATCCTGTAGACGTTTTTTTTTAATTCCCACTCTTTAAAACGATTTGGATATAATTCATTCAACATATGATAAGGACGACTACCCAAAAATTATAGCGCATTTAACATAGCAAATGGACTTGATTTCCATAACTTTATACAAGGAGTTTGGAGTCGATGTTTTAACAACCATTTTTGTGAATATACATCTATTAACTCTTCACGAGACAAGTAAACGGACCTTTGTTTAATACTTAAATTATCATTCCGATTTTTACCACAAATTCTTTTTAATTGTATAGCAGGTGAGAATTTTCTGTACTTATTTCGTTTTAGCTTCCATACTTTATGTATGTAGTGCATTCTTATCAATTTTCCCCATTACTTTAACTCGTAGGGGCATTAACTTTAGAACTCTACTAATGGATAAGCAAGTTAATAATTATACTTGAAAATGGAGTGATACGATGAATAGGACGTATGATGTCATCATTACCGGTGCAAGATGTGCTGGCTCTACCCTTGCAATTTATCTTGCTAAGGCAGGTTTCCATGTGTTGTTAGTGGACCGAGCGAATTTTCCAAGGGACACATTATCAACCCATACCTTTTTCAATAATACTGTCGCTCTTCTTCGAGAAACCGGTGTCCTGGACAAGTTATTGGAAACAAAAGCACCGCCGGTACGGGATATTAAATTTCAATTTGAGGATACCGTGATAGAAGGTCTCATCCCTGAGGTTTACGGAGAGGAAAGTTGTTATTGTATTAGAAGAACTTATCTCGATCATATTCTACTTGAACAAGCCAAATCCCAAATGAATGTAACTGTTTTAGAAGGATTTCGTGTGACGGATGTCATCCGTGATGACGAAACAGTGATAGGCGTGAGAGGTTTAGACGGCGACAACGAGAAACAAGAATTTTTAGCTCGCCTGGTAGTCGGGGCAGACGGCCGATCCTCTATTATTCGCAAGCTGGTAAAAAGTGAACTCAAAATAAGTATTCCGGCAACAGTCGGCATCTATTTCGGGTATTTCTCTGGATTTCGCCACGATAATGTCCCTAAATTTGAAGTATACAAGATAAAAGATAACACAGCCATTCTCTTTCCGACGAATGATGATTTATATGTAATTGTCGGCATTTTCCCATTAGAAAATAAGGAATTGATAGAACGGTTGAAATTAAATCCGGAAAGCTGTCTACGCAATTTCTTTACAGATAACTTTCCGAATACAACAATTGGGGCGCGCTTGAAAAATGCAGAACTAGTAGAACCGGTCAAAGGCATTCTCGGATATGATAATTACTGGTATAAAGGAATGGGAAAAGGATGGGCGTTGGTTGGAGATGCAGTTTGTTTTAAAGATCCTGGCATGGCGCAGGGTATCCATGATGCTATATGTGGAGCACGTATATTATCCAATATTCTATCAAAATATAAGGGACAATCCGATCAATCAAATCAAATGTCTGAAGAATATCAAAAGGCAATAGAAGATGAGTTTATGGTTCGGTTTCACATGGGATGCCAAATTTCGAAGAATGAACGCATATCTGAACAACAGGATGCTGTCAACAAGCTAATCAGTTCCCATCCAGAGGCTATAGAGAAGTTTTTAGGGATTTACAATTATGCAAACGAGCCCGCTGCTTTAGAAAAAGAACTCGCACGAATTATGCAATCGATCTAGCAATGATTTTAGAGATTAAGTAATTTAAGTACAAAAATAATTCACTATGAACCTCCCCCACTTACTCGCTTCCGCTTGAAGTGGGGATTTCTTAGCATCAACAAAGACAAGGTCCCATGAGAAGCGGATTTTCCATCTCCTCTCTGCACCTATGCAGGGACTCCTTTTCTTGATTTGACTAAGCAACTTCTGCACATGCAGAAGGGTGGGACCACACCGTCTACTACTTTTTGCTTACGCAATCCACAAATACTTTCTCTTCGTTTCTTCCGGGATATGACACATCTTTCCGTACAGTTCTTTTACCAAAATGTTGCGGGCACCGTGAATGTCCCAGTGTTCTTCGTAGCCGCACACACAAACGTAGTTACGTGTCCGCACTTTCTTCTTTGGCAACAAGGGCATGTTTGAGAAGTGTATGCTTCGTCTACGAGAAACAATAGAGGTACCTTTAGCAATCTAACCTATTTCGATGCTGGAGCCAGAGTGACTTCGGGTGATGCTACAAAAGCCCTCAATAACCACCGTTTGGTAAATATTGTATCTGCAACCCATTTTTACACGTATCTCGGCTGAACCCCTATAGGGGTAGCTTCAGGAAAATGCAGATGCTTTGTGGGACTGTTTAACTGGATTTATCATTTTAGCCAAGAAGACTCCTTCCTCAAGGAGCGTGAAGGGGCACAGCCCAGTGAGTAGGTGGGAGATGAATTGGCTTCGAACAAGGGATGGCAGGAAGCCATCTTAATTGTTCGACATACAGAAAGTGTTACTTCACTACCTATCGAATGTACGTTTGGTATATAATAGTCATATACCGAAATGGAGGTGAATCAAATAATGATGAATAAAGCCTATAAGTTTCGTATCTATCCAAATCAGGCACAAGCAATTTTAATCAATAAAACGATTGGGTGTTCTCGCTTTGTATTCAATCATTTCCTATCCTTATGGGATCAAGCATACAAAGAGACAGGAAAAGGCTTGACCTATGGTACATGCTCTGCCAAACTACCTGCCATGAAGAAAGAGCTTGTTTGGCTCAAAGAAGTGGATAGTATTGCGATTCAGTCGTCTATTCGCAACCTTGCGGATGCTTATACACGCTTTTTTAAAAAACAAAACAGCGCACCGCGCTTTAAATCTAAGAAGAACAACGTACAATCTTATACCACAAAACAAACAAACGAAAACATTGCCGTTGTAGGGAACAAAATAAAGTTGCCGAAACTAGGCCTTGTTCGATTTGCCAAAAGTCGCGAAGTAGAGGGGCGTATTGTAAATGCTACAGTTAGACGGAACCCTTCTGGTAGATATTTTGTGTCACTATTAGTTGAAATAGAAGTACAAGAACTTCCGAAAACACATTCTTATATTGGAATAGATGTAGGACTAAAAGATTTCGCTATTTTGTCAGATGGAACACACTATGAAAATCCGAAGTTTTTCCGATCATTAGAAGATAAGTTGGCGAAAGCACAGCGTGTTCTTTCTAGAAGAATGAAAGGATCTTCTCGCTGGAATAAACAACGAGTAAAGGTAGCTAGAATTCATGAATACATATCAAATACTAGAAAAGATTACTTGGACAAAATTTCAACTGAAATCATCAAAAACCACGATGTTATCGGTATAGAGGATTTGCAAGTATCCAATATGTTAAAGAATCATAAGTTAGCAAAAGTAATTAGTGAGGTATCTTGGTCACAATTTCGATCCATGTTGGAATACAAAGCAAAATGGTATGGCAAACAAGTCATTGTCGTATCGAAAACATTTGCTTCTAGCCAATTATGTTCTTGTTGTGGATATCAAAATAAAGACGTTAAAAATCTAAACCTACGTGAATGGGACTGTCCTTCTTGTTGTACACACCATGATAGGGATATTAACGCAAGTATCAATCTAAAGAATGAAGCGATAAAGCTTCTAACCGCAAGGACTGCGGGGTTAGCCTAATCAATTAGAGTTCGATAGAACTCTTTACTTAGGAATCCCTCACTTCTAAACGAAGTGAAAGTGGGGGTAGTTCAAAGGTCTTCCTATAACAATAGAATGGGAATTTTTCGAGAGTACTCAAAAAATGTTAGGACCTTATGCGGATTTAATTTTAAAAATATTTCAAGATGCACAAAATGAAATGCCAGGTAAGTTCTATATTGTTGTAAAATAATTAAAAGGATCTTAGGTAAAAATAAAAACCGTGGAAATATTTAATTTCTACGGTTTTTATTGTATCAATTAGGTTTTCTTTCATAGTGGCCCCCTCATACCTCGAATCGTTTCCGTACGCCTACAATGTAAAACCAGAATCAATAACAAAAAAGCCATGCAAATGCATGACTTTGATTAATCAATATGTATCTCTGTTAAATCAAGACATTACAATTCTACGGGCACCGTATATACCTTCCCTAAGTTTCGTTAATAACATCGAATACAAACAAAAAGGTATATAGCTATAATTGATGAGAGGTCTGCTGAATAAACAGACCTTTTCATTTGAATTCCGCAAAAAATTTTGTGTCTATAATTCCAAAAGCGACTTTACAGGGGAATGGATTTTTTCCTTCTGAAGCAGCATGCATACAAGAAATCACCCAATATTCAAGTTCTAACGGTAAGCGGTATATTTGAAGGCTACCATCATTGTTTTTTGCTGTTACGATCGGTGCATTTACCCTGGTTGTAGCAAAACCATCCGTTGTTATCATTGCTACTGCATCATTAGCTTGAAAACCAGCGTTTAACACCTCATAAATGATCCCATCTTTCTTATTAATAATCATAGGTATATTTAGAATGGGATATCTATTAATATTATTATGAATAATTGCTCCTGCGGCGTTCTTTCTTAACTGATTTCCTTGCATTTTTACACTCCTTTTTAATAATCCAAACGTGATTACATCAATTCACTTCATTTAACATCTATTATATTAGAAAATTGCAGTTTCATCTTATTATAAAAAGCATCCGTACATATAACAGCGCTATTTGAAGGATCAATATCAACAACGGTCATATAACTAGTGAGTAAATAACCATCCTCATAATATGTAATCATTATTTCTTCTTCAGATACTAAGGAACATAATAACATGTTTTCAATTCGTTCTTTTTCCTCAGTTGTTAAGATCGGACGGGTTACTTTGTTTTGTTCCTTAATCATTTCACGTATCCCATCAAATTGAGATGTTAATGCAGCGAACGGAGTCCACTTGACCATTTTTCTTCCTTTTGGCATATTAGCGTTATTCATGATTTGTGTCCCCCAATTAGTGTATTTCTGTATCTAGCTGTGGCGCTATGCGTGTAGGAAATTCCCCGCAATATACTGTTCTTCCCAAACTTTGTGCGTATTTCATCCATTACTTTTGTTAATTTTACTTCTTGTTCCCGCTGCGTTATGTTATCAAAAAGAGAAATTTGTTCTTCTCCTTCTTGAAGAAGGTTTGTTAAGGATATGTTTATGCTGCGAATGGGTTCTCCAGTATATTGCTGATGTAAAAAGTATGTACAGATCTTATAAATATCCATTGTTAGGTTAGTTGGACGACTTAAAGTATGTGTTTTTCTAATACCACCGTTATAAGTCTTGCTATAACCGACTGAAAAATGAACGGTTTGAGCAAGCTTATTTTGTCTTCTAAGCCGATAACAAACTTCTTCAATATGTTCCAGTAGAACAATTGAAAATTCTCCTATTGTGTAATCGCGCATGAGTATTTGGCTTTTCCCAACAGAAGTTGTGGCAGGAACATATTTTTCTGAAATGCGACTAAAGTCAATTCCGTAGCTATGTAAGTGTAATTCTTCTCCAATCTTACCGAAGCTCTGTTTTAAGTATTTAAGAGGGTAATTGGCTAAGTCTCCTATAGAATGTATTCCTTTTCGATTCAACTTTTCTTCCGTTTTGTACGAAATGCCCCAAAATTTATTGAGCGGTCGTATGCTCCATAATTTTGTTGGGACATCTTCATATTTCCAATAAGCGATGCCGTTTTGATTCTTCTTTGCTTCAATATCTAAAGCTACTTTGCTCATTAAAGGGTTAGGGCCAATTCCTATTGTGCATTCGATCCGTGTTTTCGCATATATTTCATTTTTAAATTTCAATGCGAATTCATAGGGATCGTTAGCAAATAAATGAATACTATCCGTAATATCCATGAAGAACTCGTCGATGGAATATTGGTGAAAATCCTCAATAGGAACGTACTGTAAAGCTAGCTTTGTTATGTAATTGGAGCAATTTATGTAAGTACCCATAATTGGATTGACAACAAGAATGTCTTTTCTGCGAGGAATCTCGTATAATCTGGCCATCCTTTTTACACCTAATGCTTTTAATGGTGAAGTGGCAGCTAGAACAATTGAACCGTTTCTATTTACATCACCGACTACTGCCAATTTTGTATACATAGGATCTAACCCCATTTTGATGCAACTTACTGAAGCGTAAAAGCTTCGTAAATCCACACATAAGATGATTCTATTCGGTAAGATAGAATAGTCATACACTGTTATTCCTCCTTAAATAAAAAAAGAACGTTTGTTCTTATTATATACGAACTTGTGTTCTTTTATAAAGGTTTTTTTGTTTGAAAATATTTTTTTGCATAAAGAAAAGACACTCGTATACGAGTGTCTTTCAGATATTCTGTAAATCATGTAATTCATGTAATTCAAAATAGCCTAAATCTCTAATATACAAGTCTTTTGTTCGAATGGTTTGTAGGCTTGTTGAACCAAAGGTTTTATCATTTTCTCTTCCTTCTCCTACATAAACGTGCAGGAAATTCCCACTCAATAAGTCATACTCTAATTGAATTTTAACTCCTGCTGTATGGATACTTCCCCCCGCGCCTTGATAATGTAAAGAAAACTTATCTGGAAACTGAAATGTTGTAGACTTTAGACTCTAGAATCCGAATGTGCTTAAAGGTCGTGGTGTATTGATAAATTATTTCTTGTGTTGAATGAATTCTTTGAGTTAGAAGGTTAGCTAGAACTTGTTCAAGAAACTTGTACTGCGGAAGCATTAAATCGTTGGTTAAGCCCTTCATGGCTGATAAGAACAACTGTAGATACTTCAAGACAGCTACATAATTGTGTGAGTGATGTACTTACAACCTGTAGGCCAAGCCTTACATATAAAGCAACTAATTCCTTTGCTTGATATTTACTCTTTCGATGAACAAATCCCATTTCTTTAGCTAAGTGCTCTAGAACATAGGAACACATATGTCGTTGTAATTCTTCAGCAATTAGTTGAAGTTCTTCAAGAATCGGAAAATCCATAATAAAACTCCATCCTTTCCTATAATTCTACAGAAAGATTAGCATATTTTTTCATTTTAGGAAGGGACTTTGTTTTGTTAGGTTCATATGGAGAGGACGGGACCTTCTTTTAGTTTTGGATAATCATTTGCTTTATCTATTGTAAATAATTTTGAGTCCGATGGATCTCTTATTCTTGGCGTAAAATTAAATCCTAATAAATGAGTAAATCCGAAAATCTATTTTGTGTAACCGACTGTGTCTGTATACAGCAATATGACTTTACTTGGTGTAATAGGTATGATAGGCTCGTTATTCAGAAAAGATTCCGATTGAAAAAAAGCACATCCATAGAGGAGGATTGGTAACCATGAGTGATAAAGTACTTATTTTGGAAGATGAACGCGAAATTGCAGATTTGGTTGAGCTATATTTGAAAAACGAGAATTATACGGTTTTCAAATACTATACCGCCAAAGAAGCACTGGAATGTATAGATAAGAATGTGCTTGACCTTGCAATATTGGATATCATGCTTCCCGACGTAAGTGGTCTCACTATCTGTCAAAAAATAAGGGACAAGCACACCTATCCAATTATCATGTTGACAGCGAAAGATACGGAAGTAGATAAAATTACAGGGCTAACAATTGGTGCGGACGATTATATTACAAAACCCTTTCGTCCACTAGAGTTAATTGCGCGAGTCAAGGCGCAGTTACGCCGATATAAAAAATACAATGGAGTAACGGCACAGAACGAGAATGTTATCGTTCACTCTGGTCTTGTCATTAATATAAGCACGCATGAGTGTTCTCTGAACGAGAAGCCGTTATCTCTCACTCCCACTGAGTTTTCAATCCTGCGTATCCTCTGTGAAAACAAGGGGAATGTGGTTAGCTCTGAGCAGCTGTTTCATGAGATATGGGGTGACGAATATTTCAGCAAGAGCAATAACACTATCACCGTGCATATCCGACATCTGCGAGAAAAGATGAACGACACGGTTGATAATCCGAAGTATATAAAAACGGTATGGGGGATCGGCTATAAAATTGAAAAATAAAAATAAGAATAAAAATAAGAATAAAAATAAGAATAAAAAAATCGATTATTCAAAATTAAAACGAAAACTCTACCAATATATCCTTACGATTGTCATGGCAGCAGTTGTATTTGTGCTGTTTGTGCGTCTATTTATCCAAGGGACACTGGGGGAGTGGATCGTACGTTTTTTGGAAAACAGTTATCATTTAGAGCGTTGGGACGCAATGATAATATATCAGTATACTATACGGAACAATATAGAAATTTTTATTTATGTGGCGGTTGCCATTAGTATTCTTATTCTATGCCGAGTTATGCTTTTAAAATTTGTAAAATACTTTGAAGAGATAAATACCGGTATTGATATACTTATTCAGAACGAAGATAAACAAATTGAGCTTTCTGCGGAAATGGAGTTCATGGAACAGAAGCTCAACACATTAAAGCGAACCCTTGAAAAGCGAGAGCATGATGCAAAGGTGGCCGAACAAAGGAAAAATGAAGTTGTTATGTACTTGGCACATGATATTAAAACGCCTCTTACATCAGTTATCGGTTATCTGATCCTGCTTGACGAGGCACCAGACATGCCAAGAGAGCAAAAGGCAAAGTACGTGCATATCACGTTAGACAAAGCGTATCGCCTGGAACAGCTAATCGACGAGTTTTTTGAGATTACGCGATATAACCTTCAAACGATTACGCTCACGAAAAAGCACATAGACCTATACTATATGCTGGTGCAAATGACTGATGAATTTTATCCCCAGCTTGCTGCGAAGGGGAAACAGGTGGTACTCCATGCTTCTGAAGATTTGACCGTATTTGGTGACCCTGATAAGCTAGCGAGGGTCTTTAACAATATTTTGAAAAACGCCGCTGCATACAGCGAGAACGACAGTGTAATTGACATTACGGCGGAACTCTCCGATGATGTGGTATCCATCGTTTTTGAGAACGCCGGAAACATCCCGAAAGATAAACTCGCTACCATATTTGAAAAGTTTTACAGATTGGATGATGCCCGTTCTTCTGATACGGGCGGCGTGGGACTTGGATTGGCGATTGCAAAAGAAATCATTGTTCAGCATGGCGGACAGATTTACGCGGAAAGTAATGATAACTCTACGACTTTCACGGTAGAACTTCCAGTCTTCCAAGACTCGGTTGATAAAGGGGATTCTTAGAAAATAATCATTATTTCTTAAGAAATTCTTAAAGTTATCTCTACTTTTTCTTAGGAAATTAACAATTTAATATTAAAAAATGGTTCGTTCTTATGCGGTAGACTTAAACCATAAGAACGAGCTTTTTTTATTTCGTCAAAGAAAGATATGATAACTTATGCGTGGATTAAAATAGCTCAAATGTTTAGAAAAAGAGTGACACAAATATTTCTTTTCTTTTTAGCGAATTGTGCCAAATGAGCAATCTACTGTTTTGGATGTTCCTGCACACCACTGAACAGAGTATACACATCTAGATATAGCATCGCTTTACAGAAAGTAATCGTTAAGAGTTTCATATCCGAAATCTTCAGCGTTTGAATCAGCGTGACATTATCATCAAGTCATTTACCTAAGGAGGAAGCTGAAAATGAAGAAGTGGTGTTTTTTTATTGTTATTTTTCTTAGGTTTTGCTTTCATGAATAAAGCACTGTTTTTTCAGAATAAAGTAGAGGTTCAAAAATATGATCAAAATCACAAAGATAACATAGATAATACAGGGACTACCTCAATTATTCAAAAGAAAGAGATTGTAAAAGAACACATCTATCAAGGGAATCTGCTCTTAATTAACAGTAAATATCCTATGCGCCAAGTGGACTTTACCATGAGATGGAGGCTGATTATGCCTTACCAGCAGGTTATAGTGAACATAATTCAGGTTTATCACTTGATGTAGGATCAGGCTTAACGCAAATGGACCGAGCACCTGAAGGGAAGTGGATAGAAAAAAATGCTTGGAAATACGGCTTTATCTTACGCTATCCCTCGGATAAAACGGATGTTACAGGTATTCAATCTGAACCTTGGCATATTCGCTATGTCGGTTTGCCTCACAGTACGATTATGCAAAAAATGAATTTAGCCTTGGAGGAATACCTGGATTATTTAAAAGAAGAAGAGAGCATTTCAGCAAGTATTGAGGGGGAAAAATATACGATGTCATATTATCCCTTTTTTCAAAGCAAGACAATTGATGTTGAAATACCTGTAAAAGATATGGGTGGGGTAATTATGACCACCCGTTCTTGAATTATATTCTAAAATGACAAAGTTATAGATTACAATGTAAAGTTAGGAGATTTTAAATGCATTCAGGAGTTTTGATTAATTATTTATATACTTATTTTTTTACTATTATTTTTTGTATAATGTTTCAAATTGGATTTTATTTTAAAACGAAAAAAAATATATCTATTCAGCATTTTCTATGGGTGTATGTTTTTCTATTCTACCTTTCACTAGTGTATAAGGTGACGCAGATAGGGACTATATGGGACATAGGTAGATACGAAACATTAATTCGTGCAAATCAAATTAACTTGATTCCATTTGCTTCTGAAGGTATGACTACTTATGTCTTAAACATTTTACTGTTTATGCCATTAGGTTTTTTATTGCCGGCTATTTGGCCGCAGTTTAGAAGAGTGAAAAGTACTGCCTATGCTGGATTCGGTTTTTCATTGGCTATTGAGTTAGGTCAATTGCTAGATAATAGAATTACAGATATTGATGATTTATCTATGAACACCCTGGGAGCAATTATTGGGTATTTATTATATAGAGTATTATTCAAAATGTTATATAAAAGAGATGAAAAAAAGATTGATAATAATATTTCTCTAGTAATAAAATACGAGGCTATTTTTTATTTGGTTTGCTCATTTGTAGGTATGATGTTAATTTATTATCCAGTTTTATTTAGACGGCCTCTAATCCTTCAATAAGGTGATTAAGATGCTGTCAGATAATTATATACATATAGTAAATTGATTCTTAAATAATAGGATATTACAAATACCCATTTATATTAAATTCTCATAGAAATCTTTCAAAACTACTCTTATTGAAGGTTGAGTGGTTATTGAATTGATTTCTATTGCCCCCGTTTTATATCATAGTACCAGCCTTTAATTAACAATTATATCCATTGCGAAAAAATAAGATAGGCTTTAATATTTACCAGTATTTAAATGCCAAAAATTGTTTAAGGCATTTCAACCAAAATTTAAGAGGAGCATACAATGAACAAACTAAAAAGGTTATTGAAACGTAAAACGACTTGGATAATTCTTATCCTATTCGTATTTGTTTATGTAAATAACAGTTCTTTTTTTGCTAAGAGGGATGATGGAACTCCTCTTCTTCTTGCTCACCGAGGACTTTCGCAAACATTTAGCATGGAAGAGATTGAGAGCGATACATGTACAGCAGAACGTATAAATAAACCTGAACATTCTTATTTAGAAAATACAATTCCATCTATGGAAGCGGCATTTAAAGCTGGAGCTGATCTAGTAGAGTTTGATGTTCAACCAACTAAAGATAATAATTTTGTTATTTTTCATGACTGGACTCTTGATTGCCGTACTAATGGTAAAGGTGTTACAAGAGATTTTACAACAAAAGAACTACAAGCACTTGATATTGGTTACGGTTATACAGCTGATGGAGGTAAAACATTCCCGTTACGTGGTAAAGGGATTAATCTTATGCCAACACTTGATGAAGTACTTAACCATTTTCCAGATCGTTCTTTTCTTATTCATATTAAAAGTGATGATGAAAATGAAGGAATCCAATTGGCTGCTCACCTTAAGAAATTACCAGCGAAACGCCTTGATCAACTAACTATATATGGTGGCGATAAACCAATTGCTGCGATAAAAGAGCGCATCCCTAGTTTACGAACAATGTCAAAAGCGACCATGAAAAAAGATCTTATTACTTATATGGCATTAGGGTGGACTGGCTACATACCTTCAAGCCTGAAGCATGGAGAGTTACATATACCAGACAAAGTAGCTCCTTGGCTTTGGGGATGGCCAAATCGTTTTCTTAATCGAATGGATAAAGCAGATACTCGAGTTATCGTTGTAGGAGGAAATGGGTTTGGATTTTCAAGTGGATTTGACTCATCTGAAGATATAAAACGCCTTCCTGACGATTATACAGGTGGAATTTGGACAAATCAAATTGATAAAATAGCACCTTTATTTAAGAAATAAGGGACAATATAATAATTGAAGTTTTTCATCTGTTTAACCATCTATATTTTAAAAGAAGACTTATTAATAATGTTGAAGTTTTATATACTGAAAAACACCCCTAATTTCCTATACATAATGGAAATCAGGGGTGTTTTTGGATAAATGGGACTTACTTTATTTATATTCAAACAGAAGTACAACAACTATCAAAGAATAAACCGCTAGATGTATAAAATGAGCTGATGTAGATAAGTAAATTTTTCGTTTGGGGGTACCTTCACATGCCCATCAAGTTAATCAAGTAATTTACTAGGTAAGAAATAATCCTTGTTTCAAAACTAGCAAGTGATAAAAAGTAGGCATGCTAAATAAGCCTATTAAAACGCGATTTTTTTGCTAGGCAGCTTGTCTATGCTTCACCGTCGTTTTATACACAATCCCTAGAATATCAAAGACGGTCATCTGCTTATGTCTATGACATTTACGACCATTCTTTTTGAGCAGTTGATAAAGGCGATGCAGAATTTTTAAAAGTTCTGCTGTGCCAACAGCTATTGCTTGAAACAGTGACGGAAAGTAATCTTTAATCATATAAATCGCTTTGTATTCACTCAGCTCCTGCTTTTTCTTTTCAAGTAGAAACTGGCGCATATGAAACATCGTAGAAGAACAGAGGAGAATGCCTATGAGCTGTCCATATAAATGGCACTCTAGGCGTTCTCTTTTTATATTTTGACATTTATCAATTTTAAAGAATGACTTCCACGTTTTAAACAAAATTTCAATCTGCCAACGAAGTGAATATAATGAATGCACGTAGTTCGTCGGTACTTCTTCTAGTGATGTATTCGTGATATATACATTCATGCCCATTAAACGTTTACTTTTATCCTTCATGATAATGCCTTTCTTCTTTTCACGTATTGCTTGGTTTTTCAGACGTGTTTGCGTTTGATTATCGGTTAAACGATGGATAATGACACGTGCTGGAAGTTTCTGATTTTGACCAATGTATGCCTCGGGGATTTCCATCGTTTGACCGGGGATTAGATCAGACATCATTTGTGTCATATCAAGCTGGATGTATTCTGTTTGCTTTTTTAACGTACCATTATTGAAGTATTCTGGGTTAGGGTTCTTGATATAAATGCGTGTATTCAACTTCAACCGTGAGATATAGTAAGCCTCTTTATCATGAATGGTTTGTAAGTCTCCTAAATCGAAGTAACCAAGATCACGTAAACACAAATCGCCTGCTTCTACGGTTTCAAGACAGATGGTACCATATGTTTTATCATTATTCTTTCCTGGTCCAAGCTGCACGTTAATGAATTGACCGCTAAGTAAATCATATTCCAATTGAATTTTCACGCCTGCCTTATTACTACTCCCACCTGAACCTTGATATTCTGTGGCGAATTGATTAGGTAGTTGAAACACTGTTGCATCTAGAATACGGATACGATTGAAAGTAGAGATTATATGTGCAGAAAGTGAGTGATTTGAACAGAGTTTTTGTGTGAGAAGCGCAGTAAAGACTTCTCGAAGAAATGCGACAGCTGCTGGATTAAAGCGTTGATTCAGTCCTTCTGGACTCATGAGTGTAGCTGTATTTGCATAAAGCTGACTACATAATCGAGTAAGAGAATCGCTTGCTACGTGTTGACTAATCCAAATACATAAAGCGACCAAATCTCGTGCGCCATACTTACTTTTACGTTTTACGAAACCCGTCTCCTGTGCGAGCTGTTGAAGGATACTTGGAGATAGATACCGCTGTAGTTCTTCAGCGAATAAATGAAACTCATCTTGAATCGATAGAGTCATAAAAAACGCCATCCTTTCTGTATATTTCTACAAAAAGCATAGCGTTTTTTTTATTATATGGATACAAATTTATCTTAGCTTAATAGCGATGAGGTAGCACCAACAAAACGCGAATTCCGTACGCTAAGCAAGATTTTATAAAGAAAAAGCCGATTTCCTGTACGCTAAGATAATCGGCTTTTTACTACTAAATTATCTGTAATGGTCGTAGAGAGTCTAATGGAGAAATGTGTTTTAATAGTTCTTCATCAAATTGTTCTTTTTTCTTCAAAACATTCGTTTATGGTACTTGGTATATAGAATTTAACGCTAATTATAAAGGCATCAAGAAAAGTTTTTCACCTAAATAACTTAAAAGAACTTAAACCAAAAGGTATTACGTACTGAATAACTTAAACCAACTTGAAAAATGACTTAAATTAACTTAAAGTATCCTTAAGGAGGTTATTTATGAATCAAGAAGAACGATTGATACGAGTCCTTAATTATTTAGAAACACATAAAACCATGAATATTAAACAGATGTGTGAAATGTTTCATATCTCACGAGATACTGCAAGAAGAGATATAGTAAAACTTTCACAAAATAAAGAAGTATCTAGAATCTATGGTGGAGTAGCTTTAGCTACTTTTCATAAGAAAATTGATAATTATCAAGAGCGATCACAGACTGAATTAGAAACGAAAAAAATAATTGGAATGAAAGCTGCAAATATGATAACGACTAGTGACATGATTTACTTAGATGTTTCAACTACAGTCAATTTCGTAGCACAATATTTACAATCAAAAAACGTAACTATTGTGACGAATTCGATCGATAGTGCTTATATGTTAGCTCAATCTGAAGATACAACTATTCACCTTTTGGGAGGAACACTAAATAAAGCCTCTCGACATGTTACTGGGTATTCTACCACTGAAAAGCTTAAAGATTATCACTTTAATAAAGTGTTTATTGGGGCCGCGGGTATCACAGAAGAGGGTATATACTATGGTTTTGAAGAAGATATTTATTTCAAGCGTGAATTAATAAAACATGCTGATCAAGTTATTTTAGTGGCGGATCACACCAAATACAATCAACGACAGAATTATAAGGCTTTAACGTTTGAATATATTGATACATTTGTCACAAATCAAGTTATGCCTAATGTTTTATATAATACTTTGAAAGAAAATGGTATTGAAATAGTAATTGCAAGTAAAGAGTGAAAAAATTGGGAGGTTTTATTTTGATTACATCTTTTATTTTTGACGTGGATGGTACAATTTTAGACACAGAAGAAGCAATCCTAAAATCGCTACAAAAAATTTTAAAAGAAGAATTAAAGAAAGATTATGCGTTACATGACTTAAGATTTGCATTAGGGATTCCAGGAAAAGAAACGCTAAAAAAATTAAACGTACCAAATATAGACGTTGTTCATCCTAAATGGTCAAAAGCTGTACTAGATTTTTCTAATGAAGTTTCCGTATTTGAAGAATTAGAAGACGTTATTAAAGAGTTATCTCTTAGTAAATTAAAACTAGGTATTGTTACATCAAAAACTAAGCAAGAAGTAATAGAAGAGTTCGAGCCATTTGGTTTAAGTGGTTACTTTGAACATACAATTTGTGCATGTGATACTGATAAACATAAACCACACCCTGAACCATTATTAGCTTGTTTACAAAAATTAGATGTTCCTAATAATGAAGCAATTTACATTGGGGACTCTATATACGATATGCAATGCGCAAAAAGTGCTGGTGTAAAATTCGCACTCGCTTTATGGGGTTCAAAGACAAGGGAAGGGTTTGAAAAAGCTGATTATGTATTGAATACACCAAAAGATATTTTGGATTTAATTTAACCAAGCTTGAATCTAATAAAGACATCAAGTTACTCATTAAAAATCACATTTATTCTTTTTTCAATACTATCAAATAAATGGGTGTGAATTCAGACAAAGAATATATCTTCTATCTTAAGTAATAAGAACATTCATTTACTTGCTACATTCACCTGTTCTTTTTTTATTATTTAGTCTTAAAATGAAAAATGGGCGCTTATCCTTGTTCCGGGATAGTTCTTTAATGGAATAAATGAATTAGCGTCTCAGTCTTTAAAATTAATTAATTCTACTAGGGGATGATTTTTTTATGAAAGCTATTATTTTTGACTTTGATGGAACTTTAGCAAATACATTGCCAATTTGTTATTATTCATTTCAGAATGTCTTTAAGGAATTTGATAATAAAGATCTTTCTTCAGAAGAGATAAAAGCAATGTTTGGTCCTTCAGAAACTGGGATTATTAGAGAAAATCTTACTAATGTAAATAAAGAACAAGCAATTGAATTGTATTATACAAAATATTTAGAGAATCATTCTAATTTAGTTAATCCTAATAAGGAAATTAATGAAATGATAAGGTTTTTGAAAGACAGTGGCATAAAAATAGGAATTGTTACTGGAAAGGCGAGAAGGAGTCTAGATATTTCCTTAAAGGCCCTTCAAATGGATAAACTTTTTGAGGTCATCATAACAGGTGATGATGTTGTTAATCCAAAGCCACATCCAGAAGGAATAATCAAGGCGTTATCTTTATTAGGTGTGCAAAATAATGAGGCTGTGTTTATCGGAGATAGTGATGCAGATATACATGCAGGAAATCAAGCAAATGTACATACGGTGGGAGTACAGTGGTTGCCAGATTATCAAACTTTAGAATTTAATGCAGAACCTAATTCTTCTTTTAACAGTGTTAGGCAGCTTATTGACCTTGTAAATAAAGGTATTCAAAATGAGTTATAAATGGTTAGAATGGGCAAAGAGGATACAATCATTATCTCAAGCAGGATTAACCTTTTCAAAAGATGTTTACGATATTGAACGTTATGAAGAATTAAGAAAAATAAGTGCTGAGATAATGGGAGAATATACTGATTTAGACATGGAAAAAATCAAGGATTTATTTATTAATGAAAAAGGATATCAAACACCTAAAATAGACGTTCGTGGAGTAGTATTTAATGAAAAGAAAATCTTAATGGTAAGTGAAAAAATTGATGATAGATGGTCCTTACCTGGTGGTTTCTGTGATATAGGTTTATCTCCTAGTGAAAACATTGTAAAAGAAATAAAAGAGGAATCAGGATTCGATGTAGTACCTACAAAGTTACTCGCTTAATGGATATGAATAAGCATCCTCATCCTCCTCAACCATATCATTATTATAAGTTGTTTGTTCACTGTGAGATTATTGGAGGGAAAGCAAGAAATGGTTTAGAAACAAAAGGAATAGACTTTTATGATGAAGATAATTTACCTGTACTTTCTTTCGATAGAAATACAGAGACTCAAATCAAAATGCTTTTTGAATTTTTAAGAAATCCTAGTAAAAATACAATATTAGATTAACAATTTTGAAGTTAACAGATCTATTTTTAGATAAAAATAGATTGTTGATTTTCTACAATAGAGCTTCCTGCTTATTCAAGAATTGGGCGCTTTTCTGGAGTAAGACAATTATTTATGGACTGAACGGTAAAAACCAATCGGTCTATTTTTTATCAATAGGGTACATCCCATCACTATCAAACTAACAAAAGAAGATCCCCCTACGCTAATTTCTCAAAGTAATCAACTGTAGTGAATGAATATTTTCATTTTGTGGTACATTAAAATTCTAGCTTGATCGCCGTGTGATGCTTCTCCTTATTTAGAAAAAGCGGTTCTTTGAAGAGCAAATAACTAACGTCTTTAGACTAAAAATACGCGGAATTCTTGTTTTGGGGGAATAACCAATTTCTTAGGTTGATGGGCATGGGGTACCTTCAAGATCTTAAGCTTGATGGGCATGGGGTAGCACCACACATCCATCAACTTAAGGATTTAGACTATTTTTGAAGTTAAAAGCACGTTACTATTTTCTTATGTTAATGAGAAAGGGTGACGTGTTTTTTATGAATATGAATCAAAAACAAGAATTATCTTTATTCGCTGAAGAGTTATATCGATATATGTCTCCCGCTACACTTAATCAATTAGCCATAGAAGCAGGCGGAATGAAACGAAAACGTAAGTGCCACGGGCACCATTTCTTATCTTTGTGTGTATGGCTAAATCAACAAGTCACTACTACCTCTCTTACTCAACTATGTAGTCAATTAGAAACTTCAACAGGAGTTTTATTAAGTCCGGAAGGACTTAATCGGCGATTTAACTCTGCTTCTGTAGCCTTCTTTCGAATTGTATTTACTACACTTCTACAAGCTAAAATTGGAGGCGTATCTAAGATTTCTCATTCTCTTTCTTCCTACTTTGAGCGCATTCGCATCCTTGATTCTACAACCTTTCAGGTTCCAGATCGATTCGCATCTACCTATCCTGGTGCCGGAGGATGTAGTCATAAAGCTGGTGTGAAAATTCAACTAGAGTATGACTTGTTGAGTGGGGAATTTTCTGATGTGAAAATTGAACCAGGAAAACGAAGTGATCAGGCGTATGGTGCGACTCGAACAGGCATGATACAAAAGAATGAGCTGTATATTCGTGACTTAGGATATTTTCGTCTACAAGACTTTAAGTCTATTCAAGACAAGCAGGGGTATTATTTATCTCGTCTTAAGTTACCAACTAAAATATATAGAAAAGAGTTCGAAACAGTGGTATTTAAAACAAAACCCTCTCAATTGAAAACAGTATATATACAAATTCATTTGGAAGACATTATGAAACAACTACAACCTGGCCAAGTGTATGAATTACACGATGTATATGTAGGGAGTAAGGACAAATTGCCTACTCGTATTGTAGTTTATAGATGTACCGAGGAGCAAAAACAGAAACGCCTACGTGACCGAGCTATTCGTGAAAAGAAAAAAGGAATTACATATACAGAGCGTACAAAGCTTTTACAAGGTATTACGGTATATATGACAAACATTCCTACGGAATGGGTACCAAAAGAGAAAATCTATGATTTATATTCATTACGTTGACAAATTGAGCTGTTATTTAAAATATGGAAATCTTGGTTTCAAATTCATCGTTGTAAATCTATTAAACAAGAGCGATTAGAATGTCATCTTTATGGACAACTCATTAGTATTCTATTATGTTCTTCTACTATGTTTAAAATGCGAGAACTCCTATTACGTAAGAAACAGAAAGAGCTAAGTGAATATAAAGCGATGTACATAATTAAGGATTATGTACATCGCTTTATATTCACTTTTTTACCAAGCATTACACAAAAACACCCAAGAATTATCAAAGGTTCTCCTTCGTCTGTTTAACCTCCTACAGCACAACGGACGAAAATCTCATCGATACGAGAAAAAGACAGTCTTTAATATTTTGGGTGTTGTCTATGAGTATACCACTTCTACTCATCAGGTAGCATAGTAAAAAATTGAAACCCGTCAGGGTTTATTTGATATGCCCGCTTTTATAAAATCTACAAAAGATAATAAAAAACTATATGGAAAGACCGCATTTTGTTTGAAAATATACCTTAAGTTGATGGATGTGGGGTAGCACCACATGGCCGTCAACTTAAGAAGAATAAACGCCACCAAAACAAAAAAAGCCCCAACTTATTTTTTTTGAAAATAAGTTGGGGCTTTTGAAACAGAAAAGTATATTTTTAACTATGAAAACTACGATAAATTTTTCCTTTTTTCCTACTTGCTAAATTCAGCAAGTAAAATATTTTTAAAAGGATTAGGACTATCAGTTCTACCCAAACTATTCCAATTGACGACCAACGTATGCTTGCCTCCAAGTTTACCTCCAACAAGAGTTGTAAACCCTAGAATGCCACCTGTGTGTCCCCATATCGAGACACCGCTTGGAAGCTTAGTTTCATAGATTCCAAGACCATATCCATCGATTCCTTCTTTTCCTGTAGGAACTGTAGTAAGCATTTGTTTTAGTTGCTGTTCCTTCAGTAATTTGCCACCGAGCAAGTAAGAGAAGAATTTGTTTAAGTCGTCAGCAGTAGAAATCATATCTCCAGCAGAGCTACCTGCACTTGGGTTATAATAAGTAACGTCTTTTAGCTCACTTGCTCCGTCTGGTTGGACATATCCACGGGCATGGTTAGTGCCTGGAATAACGCTTGAATTGCCTGGTAGGAATGTATTTGACAATTTAAGTGGTTCAATAATTCGATTTTCAATCTCTTCCGCATAGCTGTTTCCAGTTACTTTTTCAATAAGGATACCCAGTAATACGTATCCTGTGTTTGAATAAGACCAGCCCTTTCCTGGAGCAAAGTCTGGGGGAAGAGAAATCCCCATCTTCACTAAATCTTCAGCCGTATACGATTTTTTTGTATCCGTAAAATCAGCGTCTTTTGACCTTGAGTATTCAGCGATACCACTTGTATGGTTCAATATCTGCCGGATAGTAATCTTGTTACCATCATATCCATTTCCTTGAATGACACCAGGCAACCAGTCTTCGATGTAATCGTCTAGCTTCAAGCGATTCTCTCCAACTAATTGAAGTACAACTGTTGCGGTGAACGTCTTCGTCACACTCCCAATGCGAAAGCGAAAATCTGTTTTCATTGGTTTCTTGGTTCTCAGATCCGCTATTCCAGCGGCATACCCCCACGTTTTTCCACGCTCAGAAGTTTTAGCAAGTATCCCCGGGTATCCAAGTTGCAATGTATCCCGCATTGCTTGCTTGACGGAAGTATGATCTCGTTGAGTATTTGTTTGTAACGTACTAGATACATTTTGAGTAGGCTCTGCTTTTACAATTGAGGTTGGTGTTGTATATAACAGGGAACTTCCAGCTATTAAAAGGGCCAGACTTGCACATGTAATTTGACTACGTATATTCATATGGCATTCCTCTCCTCTATTCATATTGTATAAGTGTTTGCATACTATTACTTCCTGACAAGACTTAGGGAAAGGCCCTCACGCATATAGATTAAAGTCCCAGTACAAAGGTATCTATTAATACCAACAATTTGAGCCAGTTAAATCTCCATCCCTTCTACAACAAAATTATTCAAAGGTATGAAAGCATATTATGTACCCTTAGTTATTGTTAGGATTAACACAACATGAGACATAGCCCCAACCCATATTTTACTTTATTTATCCATGATATGTATTGAGAAAGAATGTAAATTCGAATCCTTTCCGTACCCCAACTATTGATCGTTTTTTTCATCTATTATAATTAATTATTTAGAATTTCTTAATAAAAAACTGTAAAAAAATAATGAGTTCCTTAACGAACAGGAAGTGGCTGAAAAATATGTCTAAACGCACAATTATCTTTTTTTGATATGGTGACCCCATCGCTATCAACCTAAAAAATTAAAATCCCTCATAACGAAAATTCTATTGATTGTTGACTACTTATAATGATAGGTTATGTAAACTTTACATGAATAAGGTATATAATATATAAATAACGATTAACTGAGGTGAGAGTATGGAAGATACATATAAAATCCCAAAATTAGAAACAAAGCGTCTTTTATTAAAAAAACTAGATTTTCATGATTTAGATGATTTATTTGAAGTCTATTCGGATCCTCAAACAACTACATATGTACCTCGAGAGGTACATCAGAATAAAGATGAAACTCGTATTTTTTTAGAAAATACGATGGATACAGCTAAGAAAGGTAAGTCTTTCATATGGTCTATTATCTTTAAGGGGGATCAGAAAGCTATTGGCACCTGTGGCATCTGGAAATTATCACACAGTAGCGCTTCTTTAGGAGCCGTTATTAACCCACTGTATTGGGGAAAAGGAGTTATCGTTGAAGCTTTAGAAGAACTAATAAAGTTTGGCTTTCAAGAATTAGATTTAAATCGTATTGAAGGAAGATGCGACATAAGGAATACAGCGTCTGAACGAGTTATGCAAAAGCTAAAAATGACATATGAAGGAACATTAAGACAAAGTGTAATGATCAATGGTATGTATTGCGATTCTAAGGTATATTCTCTTTTAAAACATGAATACGGTAACTTTCGATAACGAAAATTATGTAAATATGTAATGTTATCAGACGACTAAATGAGGTACCGTCACATTGCCATAAAGCTAAGGTTTCACACTGTTCATTAAGCAAAAAAGACGTTATTCTTACTGTAGAATTATAGGAAAGGATGGCGTTTTTTGTATGTCTAATTCTGTATCTGATGACTTACAATTATTTGCACAGGAGATTAAGAGTCTTTTATCCTCAAATACCTTACAGAATCTAGCTAGAGATGTTGGATTTGTACAGCGAACAAGTAAGTATCAAGCACAAGATTTAGTAGCTTTATGTGTATGGATGAGTCAAAATTTCGCTAAAACCTCTTTAACTCAGTTATGTAGCTGTTTAGAAGCATCAACAGAAGTGCTCATCAGTCCTGAAGGACTAAATCAACGGTTTAATGAGGCGGCTGTCCAACTTTTGCAACGCCTACTAGCTGAACTACTAAACAAAAAAATGGACGCATCTATGCCGATTTCTTCGCCATACACTTCTGTTTTCAAGCGTGTTCGTATTTTAGATTCAACTGCATTTCAACTCCCAGATATATTTTCATCGGTTTATCCAGGTGCAGGAGGATGCAGCCATACAGCTGGAATAAAAATTCAACTTGAGTATGATTTGTTAAGTGGACAGTTCCTACATATTCATACAGGCCCCAGGTACACAACATGATCGCACTTACGGCTCTCTGTGTGCCCCAACTGTGACAGCGAATGATTTATGTATCCGAGATTTAGGTTATTTTCATTTGAAAGACCTTCAATATATACAAGATAAGGAGGCCTACTATATCTCTCGTATCAAGTCGAATACACGTATTTATCAAAAAAATCCTACCCCTGATTATTTTCAAGATGGAAGAATTAAGAAAGGTACAGAGTATATACAGATAGATATGGAGACGTTAATGAACTCCCTTCAACCAGGACAAACATGTGAAATAGCTGATGCTTATGTAGGAATGATTGATAAAATGCCAGCTCGTGTAATTGTTCATCGATTAACAAAACAACAGCAACAAAAACGATTACAAGATCAAATTGTAAGAGAAAAAAAGAAAGGAATGAAGTATTCTCCTCGTAGTAAACGACTCAGTGGTATCAATGTATATATGACAAACACCCCTACAGATATTGTCCCGACGGGACAAGTACATGATTGGTATTCTTTACGTTGGCAAATCGGCGTGTCCAGATAAGGACACATTATCTAGTTGGTGAAAGTCCAATCGGGAGAATAGACTCCACTCCCGTAGCCTGAGAGGCGCCATGAAGTGAAAGCGACATGGCGAAGCCCTCTGACATCACATGCAAAAGGCATGTGGGCAAATCTCCAGGTTGTAACGTACAGTGAACGTAGATGTAGCCTCGTTACACGCAATTCCGGTGGCTGAGACGGTCGATAACGTGCGAAAGCAACAAGAACTGACCGAAACGAGTCTGGAACGGCAGTTCTCACCGGCGGGGTATCAGCGGCGACATGGAGAGAAAGATAATGTGGAAACTGGAGAAGCCCTCGACACCCGATGAAGAAACCTCATCGAGGAGACCGTCTCTATAACCGCGATCGGGAAGTGAGAACGGTAGGTGTCAGGGTGGCGGAACGGATCGTAGTACCAGAGATCTGCGTGCAGCAAAACGCGCGGGGAGGAAAGGGTCCGAACCTGTAAACATTTCGTATGACTAAAGGAGGCAAGGGTGCCATGACAAAAACACCCATCACTTTGCAGGAATTAAGGCAACGAATCTATCGAAAGGCGAAGTCTGAACCTACGCACCGGTTTTGGGGGCTATTTACCCACATTACCAAAATGACAACCCTTCACGAAGCATATCAACAGGCGAGGAAAAACAACGGTGCTCCAGGCATTGATGGAAAAAGTTTTACTGATATAGAACTAGAAGGAGTTATCCCATTCTTAACGGGTATTCAAGAGGAATTGCAAGCTGGAATATACCGACCACAAGCCAATCGAAAAGTAGAAATCCCAAAGGCAAACGGCAAAATGCGAACTCTGCAAATTCCGTGTATACGAGATCGTGTAGTACAAGGAGCGCTAAAACTCATATTAGAAGCAATTTTTGAAGCTGATTTCTGTCCAAACTCGTATGGGTTTCGGCCGAAACGCTCTCCACATCAGGCATTGGCAGAAGTACGACGCAGTATATTGCGTCGTATGACCATAATAATTGATGTTGATTTGTCGCGCTACTTTGATACAATCCGACACAACATATTATTGGAGAAAATCGCGAAACGTGTCCAAGACCCACAGGTTATGCATCTTGTAAAACAGGTAATTAAGGCAACAGGAAAGATCGGTGTCCCGCAAGGGGGGCCATTTTCTCCACTAGCCGCGAACATTTACCTTAATGAAGTGGATTGGACATTTGATACCATTCGACGCAAAACAGCTGAGGGCAATTACGAAGCTGTAAACTATCACCGTTTTGCCGACGATATAGTTATCGCTGTAAGCGGACACTCCAGTAAAAGTGGATGGGCTGAACTGGTATTACGACGACTGTGGGAACAGTTAAAGCCTTTGGGAGTTGAACTGAATCTGGAGAAGACTCAGATGGTCAATGTTCTAAAAGGAGAATCCTTCGGATTTTTAGGATTTGACCTGAGACGAATACCGAGCCGAAATAAGAATGGATTCTTCGTTTTCATGATCCCGAAGAAGAAAGCTCGCACGACAGTGAAAGCAAAAATTCGCGAACTCATTCAAAACGCAGGAGCGAAGCCAGCACAAGACTTAATAAAACAAATCAATGCCGTACTGACTGGATGGGTGAACTACTTCCGGGTTGGGAACTCTAGTCAAGCTTTCAGTGAAGTACGTGATTATACGGAGATGAAAATTCGCACACTGTTAACGAGAAGGAAACGAAGACGAAAGCGTAGCATCGGATGGCAGAGATGGAGTAACGAATATCTCTATGGTGTACTGGGGCTTTACTGGGACTGGAAAGTCCTTCCCCTGAAAAGTGCAGAGAGTTTCCGATGAAAGTGTCTGCCATTTGATAGGTCTCATAACCCTTTTGATGAAGTTTATGGGGTGAGCTGCTTGAGGGAAAACCTCACGAGCAGTTCTTATGGGGAGAGACTGGAAACGGGTCACAACTGATACCGCGCCAGTCTTTTACCCGACAAATCTTGTTCAAAACATGGAAATCTTTCTTTCAAATTGACAAGTGCAAAGAAATCAAGAAAGAGCGTTTAGAATGCCATTTATATGGACAACTCATTAGTATTTTACTTTGTTCATCGACAATGTTCAAAATGCGTCAGTTACTCTTGAATAAGAAAAAGAAAGAGCTAAGTGAGTACAAATCCATCTATATGATAAAGAATTATTATCTATTGTTTTATGAAGGATTACAGAAGGGCATTCATGAATTATTAAAAGTTTTACTGCGTTTGTTTTGTCTTTTAGAGAAAAACGGGAGAAAATCTCACCGGTACAAGAAGAAAACAGTCTTTGATATCTTAGGCGTCGTATATGACTTTACTATGTCTCACAATCATGTAGCATAATTAAAAAAATTGAAACCCAATAGGGTTTATTTCGTATGCAAATCTTTAAAGAACCTCAATGGATCTTCAGAAAAAAGAAAAAATCTCACGTAAAATTAAACGTATATAATTTTAGCTTGATGGGTATGGGGTAGCACCAACAAAACGAGAATTATGTAAATAAGCTGTCCATATGGACAGCTTATTTACATAATTCTCGTTATTGGAAGTTACTTTTCAATTATTAATAGACGGTCAAGTTGAGTTTCGTGATAACTCTACAGGCTTAAAGTGTTCAACTGTTGGAAATGGATCATAAAAGTGATGCAATAATGCTTTCCACTCTTGATATTGTTCAGATTGACGAAATCCTATCGTGTGGTCTTCTAAAGTTTCCCATTGCACAAGGAGCAAATATTTTCCTTTCTGCTCCATACAGCGTTGTAATTCATGATTTATGTATCCTGGCATGGAAGAGATGATTGAGGATGCTTGCTTAAATACTGATTCATACTCCGTCTCCATACCGTCTTTTATTTGCAACATGACTGCTTCTAAAATCATTTTGAAGTTCTCCTCCTTTTCTTAATTGTACCATGTGAGGGGAACGCTGGATGAGGAGTTTTGATGTATAACATATACACGTGAAGTTAACATAACGTCCTATTATTAACAATCGTATATTCGTTAAAAGCTTTTTGGGATAGTTACGATCCTATTGGGAACATTAAATTTTATGGAGGTGATTGTAATGAATAATAACAAACAACCAAACAAAACTTCTGTAGGAACAAATGCTGCATCTAACAAATTTGGAACGGAATTTGCTAGTGAAACAGATGTACAAGCAGTAAAACAACAAAACGCTCAAGCAGAAGCTAAAAAGAACCAACAATCTAGCCAACAATAAAGAGTTAAGAAACAAAGGATATTTTCTATAATTGTGGGAAATACCCTTTGAGTAAACTATTCAAGATGCGATAAAGCATCATTTATGGAACCAAATTACGTAATAGAAAAAGACTACTTCTTTTAACTGGGAAATGAACTGAACCCAAAAAATTAGACAAATATATTAAGCAGCTACTAAGGATTGAACTCTGTATTGCACAGGGGACAA
>NZ_JBFUPV010000009.1:198011-210488 GCF_041360755.1 Bacillus sp. RCC_6_1 | reverse complement strand
TTCCCATACCGAACACGGAAGTTAAGCTCTCTAGCGCCGATGGTAGTTGGGACCTTGTCCCTGTGAGAGTAGGACGTCGCCAAGCAAAAACCTAAGTCGTTTCGACTTAGGTTTTTTTGTGTTTATTTTTATTTACCGAAGGCTATAATCCATAAATTTAATAAAGCTAAAGACGAAAAAAGAATGAAATAGAGACTGTTTAAAATAATAGCAATGATTTTTTGTGTTCCTGATTTTCCTAATGCCACTAAAGTAATACTTAAAATAGGACAAATTATTACTATCATAAGTATATATTTTAAATAATGAGATGCTATAAATAAGTATTTAATAATTACAGAAATTACTGCAATAGAGAAAAATAAATAGGATAATAGCATAGTTCTTTCTTTAACAGTTATCCTCCTTAGAAATTAAATCGTTATAATAATACAAGAGTGTATATATATTGATTTAAAACATACTGAAGTGCCATTTAAACGATTATACGTAAAATAGATCTCTAGAAATATATATTCTAATTCCCTTTTCTTCTTGCATATAGTTGCAATTCTTCTTTTGAATATAACTAAAACACGAACGTTATTGACTACTAATAAAAAAACATTCGATTATTTATTGACATTGTTTATGAAATATTGTTAATATAACCATAGAAACAATAATATAAGACCTCATATAATCGCGGGGATATGGCCTGCAAGTCTCTACCTAACGACCGTTATTCGTTAGACTATGAGGGAAAGTCACTCGGTATTTTTCTATTCACAAGGGATACGTATGCCTGAGTAGAGCGCTTTCTCTCATAGTAAAAGAGAAACTGTTCTATTTCAGGCTTTTTTTATTTGAATCGGGGGGATTCTAATATGAAATCACTAGTTGGAGTCATAATGGGAAGCACGTCAGACTGGGAAACAATGAAATATGCTTGTGACATTTTAGATGAATTAAATATACCGTATGAGAAAAAAGTTGTATCCGCTCATCGGACTCCGGATTATATGTTTGAATATGCAGAGACGGCTCGTGAACGTGGATTGAAAGTTATTATTGCTGGAGCTGGTGGAGCAGCACATTTACCAGGAATGGTTGCAGCGAAGACAAATCTTCCTGTAATTGGAGTTCCAGTTCAATCAAAAGCATTAAACGGCTTAGATTCATTATTATCCATCGTCCAAATGCCAGGAGGTGTTCCAGTTGCAACTGTTGCAATTGGTAAAGCCGGTTCAACGAATGCTGGATTACTTGCCGCACAAATACTTGGATCATTCCATGATGATATACATGATGCATTAGAATTGAGACGAGAAGCGATTGAAAAAGATGTGCGTGAAGGTAGTGAGCTAGTATGACGAGGATCATTTTACCTGGAAAAACAATCGGTATTATTGGAGGCGGCCAGCTAGGAAGAATGATGGCATTGGCAGCTAAGGAAATGGGATATAAAATTGCTGTTTTAGATCCTACAAAGCATTCACCATGTGCACAAGTTGCTGATATTGAAATTGTTGCACCATATGATGATTTAAAAGCAATTCAGCATTTAGCAGAGATAAGTGATGTTGTCACATATGAATTTGAGAATATTGATTATAGATGTTTACAATGGCTTGAAAAACATGCGTACTTACCACAAGGTAGTCAGTTGTTAAATACAACGCAAAATCGTTTTACAGAAAAGAATGCGATTGAGAAGGCTGGGTTACCAGTAGCAACGTATAGATTAGTTCAAAATCAAGATCAGCTTACAGAAGCAATTGCTGAGTTATCATTCCCTTCCGTCTTAAAAACGACGACAGGTGGATATGATGGGAAAGGACAAGTTGTTTTAAGAAGTGAAGCTGATGTTGAGACAGCAAGAAATCTTGTGGATAAAGCAGAATGTATTTTAGAGAAATGGGTGCCTTTTGAAAAAGAAGTATCAGTTATTGTGATTCGTAGTGTAAGTGGTGAAACAAAAGTGTTTCCAGTAGCAGAAAATATTCATGTAAATAACATTTTACATGAATCTATCGTTCCAGCTCGCATTACAGAAGAGCTTTCTCAAAAAGCAATTGCTTATGCAAAGGTACTTGCGGATGAATTAGAACTTGTGGGAACACTAGCTGTAGAGATGTTTGCTACAGATAATGGTGAGATTTATATTAATGAATTAGCGCCAAGACCTCACAATTCAGGACACTATACACAGGATGCATGTGAGACGAGTCAATTTGGTCAACATATTCGAGCAATCTGTAATTTACCTCTAGGAGAAACAAATTTGTTAAAACCAGTTGTCATGGTAAACATTTTAGGCGAACATATAGAAGGGGTCCTAAGACAAGTGAATAGATTAACCGGGTGCTATTTACACTTGTATGGAAAAGAAGAAGCAAAAGCACAGCGAAAAATGGGGCATGTTAATATTTTAAATGATAATATTGAAGTCGCTCTAGAAAAAGCGAAGAGTTTGCATATTTGGGACCATCAAGAACAACTGTTGGAGGGAAAAAGATGATTAGTCGTTATACACGCCCAGAAATGGGTGCAATTTGGACGGAAGAGAACAAATTTAAAGCATGGTTAGAAGTTGAGATTTTAGCTTGTGAAGCATGGGCTGAGCTTGGCGATATTCCAAAAGAAGATGTTAAGAAAATTCGTGAGCATGCATCATTTGATATTGATCGTATTTATGAAATTGAAAAAGAAACACGTCATGACGTAGTTGCATTCACTCGTGCTGTATCAGAAACGCCAGCATTAGGTGAGGAACGTAAATGGGTTCATTACGGTTTAACATCTACAGACGTAGTAGATACAGCATTATCTTACATCTTAAAACAAGCGAATGAAATTATATTAAAAGACTTAGAGAACTTTGTAAGCATTTTAGCTAACAAAGCGAAAGAGCATAAATACACAATCATGATGGGAAGAACACATGGTGTTCATGCAGAACCAACAACATTTGGTTTAAAACTTGGTCTTTGGTATGAAGAAATGAAACGTAACGTAGAGCGTTTCAAACAAGCTGCTGATACAGTTCGTGTTGGTAAACTATCTGGTGCGGTTGGTACATATGCAAATATCGATCCATTCGTAGAAAAATATGTTTGTGAAAACTTAGGATTAGAAGCAGCACCAATTTCAACACAAACATTGCAACGTGATCGTCACGCACACTACATGTCAACACTTGCACTAATTGCAACATCTATCGAAAAGATGGCAGTTGAGATTCGTGGTTTACAAAAGAGTGAAACACGTGAAGTTGAAGAAGCTTTCGCAAAAGGTCAAAAAGGTTCTTCTGCAATGCCACATAAACGTAATCCAATTGGTTCTGAAAATATGACTGGTTTAGCTCGTGTTATCCGCGGTTATATGATGACAGCTTACGAAAATGTTCCATTATGGCATGAGCGTGACATTTCTCACTCTTCGGCAGAACGTGTAATTTTACCAGATGCTACAATCGCATTAAATTACATGTTAAATCGCTTTGGTAATATCGTTAAAAACTTAACTGTATACCCAGAGAATATGAAACGCAATATGACAAGAACATACGGCTTAATTTATTCTCAGCGCGTAATGCTTACACTAATCGACAAAGGTATGGTACGTGAAGAAGCTTATGATATCGTACAGCCTAAAGCGATGGAAGCCTGGGAAACACAAGTACAATTTAAAGAGCTTGTAGAAGCTGATGAGCGTATTACAAGCAAGTTAACACAAGAAGAAATTAATGAATGCTTCAACTATGAGCATCATATGCAACACGTTGATACAATCTTTGAACGCCTTGGATTAAACGAAGCGTAAAATTTCATATGGCACAGAATAGAGTCATTCTGTGCCATTCTTTATAAAAACATTATTCACATTTTTCAAACTACAGGGGGCTTGCGAAATGCAAAAGCTAGAATTGCTGTATGAAGGTAAGGCAAAAAGAATTTATCGTACAGAATCAGCAGATATGGTTTGGGTAGAGTACAAAGATAGTGCGACTGCTTTCAATGGGGAGAAAAAAGAGACGATTACAGGAAAAGGTCGTTTGAACAATGAAATTACAACTTTATTGTTCAGAAAGTTACAAGAAGTGGGAATTAAAACACATTTTGTTGAGAAGTTATCTGAAACAGAACAACTTGTTAAAAAAGTGAGTATTATTCCTTTAGAAGTTGTCACAAGAAATGTAATTGCAGGAAGTCTTTCAAAACGATTAGGAATGGAAGAGGGAACTGTACTTGCAGAACCAATCGTAGAATTTTACTTCAAAGATGATGATTTAGGAGATCCGCTTGTAACGGAAGATCATATTCGTGTATTAAACGTTGCATCACCAGAGCAAGTAAGTGTATTACGAGATATGGCTCTACAAATCAATCAAGTGTTGATTGATCATTTCGCAAGCTGTCGTGTAAGATTAGTAGATTTCAAATTAGAGTTTGGTGTAACGGAAGAAGGAGAAATCATTTTAGCGGATGAAATTTCACCGGATACTTGCCGTTTATGGGATGAAACGAGCAATGAAAAGTTTGATAAAGACGTATTCCGTCGTGATCTTGGAAATTTAACAGATGCTTATGAAGAGATTTTAAAACGTTTAGGGGGAATTTCACATGTATAAAGTTAAGGTATATGTAACATTAAGAGAAAGCGTATTAGATCCACAAGGAACAGCAGTAAAAGGAGCACTTCATAGTCTTTCATTCACAGAAGTACAAGATGTTCGAATCGGAAAGTACATGGAACTAACAATTGATAAATCTGTATCTGATTTAGATAGCAAGGTAAAGGAAATGTGTGAAAAACTATTAGCGAACGTTGTAATGGAAGACTTCCGTTATGAAGTTGAGGAGGTTGTCGCACAGTGAAATTTGCCGTAATAGTATTTCCGGGTTCGAACTGTGATGTCGATATGTTCCATGCAATTAAAGATGAGCTTGGCGAAGAAGTAGATTACGTTTGGCACGATACAGAGAATCTAGATGAATATGATGCAATTCTACTACCAGGTGGATTTTCTTATGGTGACTACTTACGCTGCGGTGCTATCTCTCGCTTTGCTAATGCAATGAAAGCAGTGCAAAAAGCTGCTGAGCAAGGAAAGCCGATTTTAGGTGTATGTAATGGATTCCAGATTCTTGTTGAATCAGGATTACTACCAGGAGCGTTAATGAGAAACGAAAACTTAAAATTTATGTGTCGCACTGTTCAGTTGCGTGTTGAAAATAATGAAACGATGTTTACATCACAATATGGAAAAGATGAAGTAATTAATATTCCAATCGCGCATGGTGAGGGGAATTACTATTGTGATGAAGCGACGCTTAAACAATTAGAAGAGAACAATCAAATCGCATTCCGTTACGTAGAAAACCCTAACGGTAGCGTTTCAGATATTGCTGGTATTGTAAATGAAAAAGGAAATGTACTTGGTATGATGCCACATCCAGAGCGTGCTGTAGATGAATTACTTGGCGGTGCTGAAGGGTTAAAAGTCTTTCAATCTATCTTAAAACAGTGGAGGGAAACATATGTCGTTAATGCTTGAACCAAATCCAACACAAATTAAAGAAGAGCGTATATATGCGGAAATGGGGCTAACAGACGAAGAGTTTGCCATGGTTGAAAAGATTTTAGGTCGTCTGCCAAATTATACAGAAACAGGGTTATTCTCTGTAATGTGGTCTGAACATTGTAGTTATAAAAATTCGAAACCAGTTCTTCGTAAGTTTCCAACTACAGGTGAGCGCGTTCTGCAAGGACCTGGAGAAGGTGCTGGAATTGTAGATATCGGTGATAATCAAGCAGTTGTATTTAAAATGGAAAGTCATAACCATCCTTCAGCTATTGAACCATATCAAGGAGCTGCAACAGGTGTTGGTGGTATTATTCGTGACGTATTCTCTATGGGAGCACGCCCGGTAGCTCTATTAAACTCACTTCGTTTCGGTGAATTACAGTCACCACGTGTGAAATATTTATTCGAAGAAGTAGTAGCAGGAATTGCAGGATACGGTAACTGCATCGGTATTCCGACTGTTGGCGGCGAAGTACAATTTGATCCATGTTATGAAGGAAATCCACTTGTAAATGCAATGTGCGTAGGTTTGATTAACCACGAAGACATTAAAAAAGGGCAAGCGCACGGTGCTGGTAACACAGTAATGTACGTAGGAGCATCAACTGGTCGTGACGGTATTCACGGTGCAACATTCGCGTCGGAAGAACTATCTGAAAGCTCAGAAGCGAAACGTCCAGCGGTTCAAGTAGGGGATCCATTTATGGAAAAGCTTCTTATTGAAGCGTGTTTAGAATTAATTCAATCCGATGCACTTGTTGGAATTCAAGATATGGGTGCGGCTGGTTTAACATCATCATCTGCAGAAATGGCAAGTAAAGCAGGAATGGGTATTGAAATGTACTTAGATGATGTACCACAGCGTGAAACAGGAATGACACCATATGAAATGATGCTATCTGAATCACAAGAGCGTATGTTAATTGTCGTGAAAAAAGGTAGAGAACAAGAAATAGTAGATTTATTTGAGAAGTATGGTCTTGCAGCGGTTACGATGGGGAAAGTAACAGAAGATAAAATGCTTCGTTTATTCCATAAAGGTGAAAAGGTAGCTGAAGTTCCAGCAGATGCTTTAGCAGAAGAAGCACCAATTTATCATAAGCCATCAAAAGAAGCAGCATACTTTGCTGAATTCCAAGCAATGAAAATGGAAACGCCAAAAGTAGAAAATTATAAAGAAACGTTATTCGCTTTATTACAGCAACCAACAATTGCAAGTAAAGAGTGGGTATACGATCAATACGATTACCAAGTTCGCACAAGCACAGTTGTTACGCCAGGTTCAGATGCTGCAGTTGTACGTGTACGCGGTACAGAAAAAGGATTAGCAATGACGACAGATTGTAACTCTCGCTACATTTATCTAGACCCAGAGATGGGCGGTAAAATTGCAGTAGCAGAGGCAGCGCGTAATATCGTATGTTCTGGCGGAGAGCCACTTGCAATTACAGATTGCTTAAACTTCGGTAACCCAGAAAAACCAGAAATCTTCTGGCAGATTGAGAAATCAGTAGACGGTATGAGTGAAGCTTGTCGCACATTACAAACACCAGTTATCGGCGGAAACGTATCGATGTATAACGAGCGTAGTGGTGAAGCTGTATATCCAACACCAACTGTTGGGATGGTCGGACTTGTGCATGACTTAAAACATGTAACAACACAAGAGTTTAAGCAAGCTGGTGATTTAGTGTATGTAATTGGTGAGACGAAAGCTGAGTTTGGCGGAAGTGAATTACAGAAAATGATTCACGGCAAAATTTTCGGTCAATCACCAAGTATCGATTTAGATGTAGAATTAAAACGCCAAAAACAAGTATTAGAAGCAATTCAAGCTGGTCTTGTTCAATCTGCACATGATGTTGCTGAAGGTGGTTTAGCAGTTGCGATTTCAGAAAGTGCAATTGGTGCTAAAGGCTTAGGTGCTACTGTGAAATTAGATGGAGAAGCAACAGCAGCATTATTCGCTGAATCACAGTCTCGCTTCGTGATAACTGTAAAACGTGAAAATAAAGAGGCGTTTGAGAAAGCAGTAGAAGCAATCCAAGTTGGAGAAGTAACAAGTACAAATGAAGTAACAATTCATAATGAAGAAAATGAAGTATTACTTACAGCAAATGTAGATGAAATGAGAAAGGCTTGGAAAGGGGCAATCCCATGCTTGCTGAAATAAAGGGGTTAAACGAAGAATGTGGCGTTTTCGGAATTTGGGGGCATGAAAATGCAGCACAAGTTTCATACTACGGATTGCACAGTTTACAGCACCGTGGGCAAGAAGGCGCAGGCATTGTCGTAAATAATGGGGAAAAAATCGTCGGTCACAAGGGGTTAGGTTTAATATCAGAAGTGTTTTCAAGAGGTGAGCTAGAAGGATTAAATGGAAAATCAGCAATCGGACATGTACGATATGCAACAGCTGGTGGAAGTGAAGTTGCTAACGTTCAACCATTGTTGTTCCGTTTTTCCGATCATAGTATGGCGTTAGCTCATAACGGAAATTTAATTAACGCAAAAATGCTTCGTCGTGAATTAGAAGCAGAGGGCAGTATTTTTCAAACTAGTTCAGATACAGAAGTACTTTTACATCTTATTAAACGTAGCACGAAAGATTCTTTAATTGAAAGTGTAAAAGAGGCTTTAAATAAAGTGAAAGGTGCGTTTGCGTATCTTTTACTAACTGGAAATGAAATGATCGTTGCATTAGATCCGAATGGGTTCCGTCCGCTTTCAATTGGAAAGATGGGGGATGCTTACGTTGTAGCGTCAGAAACATGTGCTTTTGATGTAGTAGGTGCAACATACATTCGTGATGTAGAACCGGGTGAATTACTTATCATTAATGATGAAGGAATTCACGTAGATCGTTTCACAAACGATGTAGAACATGCAATTTGTAGTATGGAATATATTTACTTTGCACGACCAGATTCTAATATTGCAGGCGTTAATGTTCATGCAGCACGTAAGAATATGGGGAAACGTTTAGCGGCAGAAGCTCCTATTGAAGCAGATGTTGTTACTGGTGTACCAGACTCTAGTATTTCAGCTGCGATTGGCTATGCGGAGGCGACAGGTATTCCATATGAGTTAGGATTAATTAAAAATCGTTACGTTGGACGTACGTTTATTCAACCTTCTCAAGAACTGCGCGAGCAAGGGGTTAAGATGAAGCTTTCCGCAGTAAGAGGTGTAGTTGAAGGGAAACGAGTTGTTATGATTGATGACTCTATCGTAAGAGGAACGACAAGTAAACGAATTGTTCGTATGCTTCGTGAGGCTGGAGCGACAGAAGTTCACGTAAGAATTGCTTCACCACCTCTGAAATATCCATGTTTCTATGGCATTGATATTCAAACGAGAAAAGAATTAATTGCAGCAAATCATACAGTAGAAGAAATCCGTGAAATGATCGGAGCAGATTCTTTAACATTTTTAAGTGAAGATGGATTAGTAGATGCAATTGGACGTCCATATGAAGGGAAATATGGCGGCCTATGCATGGCTTACTTTAATGGGGACTATCCAACAGCTCTTTATGATTATGAGCAAGAGCTTTTAGAAAGCATGAAATAAGAAAAGTGAGAAAAGCTTCTACTTCTTTTGATGTAGGAGCTAGATCCTTTCTTAAAATAGCCCGCCCTGGATGGGGAGAAATTAAAAGACGAGGTGTAAATAACGATGGCGAATGCATATAAGCAAGCAGGAGTAGATATTGAAGCTGGATATGAAGCGGTATCTCGCATGAAAAAACACGTACAAACAACTATGAGAAAAGAAGTACTAGGCGGTTTAGGCGGTTTTGGAGGTATGTTTGATCTATCAAAATTTGCATTAGAAGAACCTGTATTAGTATCTGGAACAGATGGCGTGGGAACGAAATTGATGCTCGCTTTTATGGCAGATAAACATGACACAATTGGTATTGATGCAGTAGCAATGTGTGTAAATGATATTGTTGTCCAAGGAGCAGAGCCGCTTTTCTTCCTTGATTATATTGCTTGTGGTAAAGCTGAACCTAGTAAAATTGAAAACATCGTCAAAGGTATATCAGAGGGCTGTCGCCAAGCTGGTTGTGCATTAATCGGTGGAGAAACAGCTGAAATGCCAGGAATGTATTCTACGGAAGAATATGATTTAGCTGGTTTTACAGTTGGGATTGTTGATAAAAAGAAAATTGTAACAGGTGAAAAGATTGAAGCTGGTCACGTGCTAATTGGCTTAGCATCTAGCGGTATTCATAGCAATGGTTACTCTTTAGTACGAAAAGTGTTATTAGAAGATGGGGAACTATCTTTAGAGCGTATTTATGGCCGCTTAGAACTACCTCTTGGTGAAGAATTATTAAAACCAACGAAAATTTATGTCAAACCTATTTTAGAACTATTGAAGAAACATGAAGTATACGGTATGGCGCATATTACAGGTGGTGGATTTATTGAAAATATTCCACGCATGTTGCCAGAAGGAATCGGTGCTGAGATTGAACTAGGAACTTGGGAAATTCAGCCGATCTTTAGTTTGCTTCAAGAAGTTGGAAAACTGGAAGAGAAAGAAATGTTCAATATTTTTAACATGGGTATTGGTATGGTAGTAGCAGTGAAGGAAGAAGATGCAAAAGATGTTGTTCGTCTTCTTGAAGAGCAAGGAGAAATGGCTCGTATTATTGGACGTACTATACAAGGAGCTGGCGTTACTTTTAATGGGGGCACAGCACTATGAGTAGATTAGCAGTTTTTGCTTCTGGAAGTGGATCTAACTTTCAATCTCTCGTTAATGCGGTAGAAGAAAAAAGATTGGATGCAGAAATTAGTTTATTAGTATGTGATAAACCAGAAGCACGAGCTGTTGGACGGGCAAATTATCATCATATTCCGTGTTTTGCTTTTTCAGCGAAAGCATATGAGTCAAAAGAAGCGTTTGAAAAAGAGATATTAAAGAAGCTAGAAGAATATGAAATTGATTATGTTATTTTAGCTGGATATATGCGTTTAATCGGGCCGACGTTACTAGAAGCATACGGCGGGAAGATTATTAATATTCATCCATCATTACTACCGAGCTTTCCGGGTAAAGATGCTGTCGGTCAAGCGTTAGAAGCAGGTGTGAAAGTAACTGGAGTAACAATTCATTATGTAGATGCAGGTATGGATACAGGGCCAATTATTGCACAAGAAGCAGTGGTTGTTTCTGAAGGGGATACGAGAGAAAGCTTACAAAAGAAAATTCAACAAGTTGAACATAAATTATACGTAAATACAGTGAATCAAATTGTTCAGTCTGTGAAAGAATCAACTGTTAACTAACATACAACCAGGGGTGAAGGATAAATGAAAAAGCGTGCATTAGTAAGTGTTTCAGATAAAACAGGAGTAGTAGAATTTGTTAAAGGGTTACTAGAACAAGGGATTGAAGTTATTTCAACAGGTGGTACGAAAAAGTTACTAGAAGAAAATGGCTTACAAGTAATCGGCATTTCTGAAGTAACTGGTTTCCCTGAAATTATGGATGGCCGTGTGAAAACATTACATCCAAATATTCATGGTGGTCTATTAGCAGTTCGTGATAATGAAACACATGTAACACAAATGAATGAGTTAGGTATAGAGCCAATTGACTTTGTTGTTGTTAACTTATACCCATTTAAAGAAACAATCGCTAAGCCTGATGTAACATTTGCTGATGCAATTGAAAATATTGATATCGGTGGCCCAACAATGATTCGCTCTGCTGCGAAAAATCATAAATTCGTATCGGTAATTGTAGATCCAGTAGATTATGATATTGTGTTAGCAGAACTGAAAGAGAACGGTGAAGTAGCAGAGGAAACAAAACGTAAACTAGCAGCGAAAGTATTCCGTCATACAGCAGCGTATGATGCGTTAATTTCTAACTACTTAACAGAGCAAATGGGTGAAGAAAGTCCAGAAACATTAACTGTGACATTTGAGAAAAAGCAAGACTTACGCTATGGCGAGAACCCACATCAAAAAGCAACTTTCTATAAAGCGCCATTCGCAGCAACGTCTTCTGTTGCATACGCAGAACAATTACACGGTAAGGAATTATCGTATAACAATATTAATGATGCAGACGCAGCGCTTAGCATCGTAAAAGAATTTACAGAACCAGCAGTAGTAGCAGTAAAGCATATGAATCCATGTGGTGTTGGAGTAGGAACTAATATTCACGAAGCATATACTCGTGCTTATGAAGCAGATCCAGTATCAATCTTCGGCGGTATTATTGCAGCAAATCGTGAAATTGATAAAGCTACAGCAGAAAAGTTACATGAAATTTTCTTAGAAATTGTTATCGCACCTTCGTTCTCGCAAGAAGCTTTAGAAGTGTTGCAAAGTAAGAAGAACTTACGTTTATTAACTATAAATATTGAAAAAGCGACAAGTGCAAGCAAAAAACTAACTTCTGTACAAGGTGGACTTCTCGTTCAAGAGGAAGATACGTTATCATTAGATGAAAGTACAATTTCAATTCCAACGAAACGTGAACCTTCAGAGCAAGAATGGAAAGATTTAAAACTAGCTTGGAAAGTTGTAAAACATGTGAAATCAAACGCAATTGTTTTAGCGAAAGATGACATGACAATTGGTGTCGGTGCGGGACAGATGAACCGTGTAGGTTCTGCAAAAATCGCAATTACACAAGCTGGTGAAAAAGCACAAGGTAGCGCGCTTGCATCTGATGCTTTCTTCCCAATGCCAGATACATTAGAAGAAGCAGCAAAAGCAGGAATTACAGCAATCATTCAACCGGGCGGATCAATCCGTGATGAAGATTCTATTAAAGTGGCAGATACTTATGGGATTGCTATGGTGTTCACTGGCGTACGTCATTTCAAACACTAATAGAGGATGTTAAAAAAGTCCGGTTAAGATAACCTTCGCATGTCG
>NZ_JBFUPV010000009.1:0-197911 GCF_041360755.1 Bacillus sp. RCC_6_1 | reverse complement strand
TCGTTGCATCGCCAGTGCGGTACTCATGTAGGAAAGCTACACTCCGTGTCCTCCTGGCAAATGCGCCTCGACCTGCTTGGTTCTCTTAATCCTCCTTTTTAAACCTTTATTGATATGGATGTTAAAAAAGTCCGGTTAAGATAACCTTCGCATGTCGTCGTTGCATCGCCAGTGCGGTACTCATGTAGGAAAGCTACACTCCGTGTCCTCCTGGCAAATGCGCCTCGACCTGCTCGGTTCTCTTAATCCTCCTTTTTAAACCTTTATTGATATGGATGTTAAAAAAGTCTGGTCGAGATAACCTTTTATTGATATGAAAAAGCAAACTAGGAGCATAGCTTCTAGTTTGTACTTATTTAATTATTGGGGGATGAAATATGAATGTTTTAGTAATTGGCCGCGGTGGGCGTGAGCATGCTTTAGCTTGGAAGTTTGCACAATCTGAAAAAGTAGAAAAGGTATATGTAGCACCAGGTAATGAAGGTATGAGAGATGTTGCAACACCAGTTGATATTGATGAAAATGATTTTGATGCATTAGTTTTATTTGCAAAAGAGAATAATGTTGAGTTAACTTTCGTTGGACCAGAAATTCCGCTTATGAATGGAATTGTTGATCGTTTTAAAGAAGAGGGACTTCGCGTATTTGGTCCGAATAAAGCGGCTGCTGTTATTGAAGGTAGTAAAGCTTTTACAAAAGAGCTTATGAAAAAGTATGATATTCCAACTGCGGCGTACGAAACTTTTACAGATTATGAAGAAGCAGTACAGTACATTCAAAAAGTTGGTGCACCAATCGTTATTAAAGCTGACGGCCTAGCTGCTGGTAAAGGTGTAACGGTAGCGATGACGCTTGAAGAGGCATTACAAGCTGTGAAAGAAATGCTGCAAGATGTGAAATTCGGCACGGCAAGTAAGAAGGTCGTTATTGAAGAGTTTTTAGATGGACAAGAATTTTCATTAATGGCATTCGTGAATGGAACAACTGTACATCCAATGATAATCGCCCAAGATCATAAAAGAGCTTTTGATGGTGATAAAGGACCAAATACGGGCGGAATGGGTGCATATTCTCCAGTACCACAAATTCCAGAATCAGCAGTTCAAGAAGCGATTCAAACCGTATTGCATCCAACTGCTAAGGCGATGATTGAAGAAAACCGTTCGTTTACAGGTATTTTATACGCAGGTCTTATTTTAACAAATGATGGTCCGAAGGTAATTGAATTTAATGCACGCTTCGGTGATCCTGAAACAGAAGTTGTATTACCTCGATTAGAAAACGATTTAGTTGATGTATGTAACGCTGTATTAGATGAAAGTGAACTAACGTTACAATGGTCAGAAGAAGCGGTAATCGGTGTTGTACTTGCTTCTAAAGGATATCCAGAAGCATATAAAAAAGGTGATATTATTAGCGGACTAGATGCACTGCAAGATGTGATTGTTTTCCATGCAGGTACAGCAATGAAACATGGGGACTTTGTAACGAACGGTGGCCGTGTATTATTTGTTGCTTGTAAGGCAAATAGTTTACAAGAAGCAAAAGATAAAGTATATAAAGAAATCGGTAAAATTGAGAGTGATGGTCTATTTTATCGAAGTGATATAGGATATCGTGCAATTGGGCATGAGATGACGAAAAGTTAATATGTAAAAATCCCGCTGAGGAATCAGCGGGATTTTTTATGCATCTTTATCTTTTTTTAATTTCCCTTTTTGCTTTGCCATTTCTCGAAGTAAATACTCGATGTGTGCATTGACGCTACGAAATTCATCATTTGCCCATTTTTCGATGACTGCGTGTAATTCAGGATCAATACGTAATGGAAAGCTTTTCTTTTTAGCCATAATTACTTATAGCCCTTAGTATAGGCTTCCTGTATTAATAACTGGCTGCGCACCTTTATCTGAAACGATGGCAACTAATAAGTTGTTTACCATATTTGCTTTACGCTCGTCATCGAGTTCTAGTACGCCTTCTTCATCTAACATATGGATGGAATCTTTCGCCATCTTCACAGCACCTTCAACAATTTCTTTTCTAGCAGCTAATACTGCTTTTGCTTGCTGGCGTTGTAGCATTGCATGGGCAATTTCTGTTGCGTAAGCTAAGTGCGTTAAACGAGTTTCTAATACTTCTACACCAGCAATTTCAAGACGCGCCTCTAACTCACGTTTTAATTCTTCAGAGATTTCTTCAGTATTTCCGCGTAACGTAACGCAGGTTTCATCTTGGAAATTGTCATAAGGATATTTTGTTGCAACATGGCGGATTGCCGTTTCGCTTTGAATTTCTACAAATCGATCATAATGTTCAACACCAAACATTGCTTTTGCAGAATCAACAACTTTATATACGATAACAGCTGCAATTTCAATTGGATTTCCATCAACGTCATTTACTTTTAATTTTTTACTGTTAAAGTTTTCAACACGTAAAGATACAGTTTGACGGAATGCGAACGGAATCGTTAAAAATAAACCGTTTTGACGAATTGTTCCTAAATAATTACCGAAGAACGTAATAACCTTCGCTTGATTCGGTTGAACAATACCGATACCTGTAGCGAGAACTGCGGCTAATATAATAGTTAGTGCCGCTCCTATGAAAATTTCTTGTGCAAGGAAAAATACACCGATAGCAGCTAAAATCAAAATTCCAATAATACCGAGAAAACCATTTACATAAAATACTTGTTTTTCTTTCATATGATCGCCTCCTGATATAAAAATGATATCACTTTTATATCATTTTAAGCAAGAGGTATGCATCTAATTTTCTGAATTTTATTGGTTGATATCTTTTATATACATTTTAAGGTTCAAAAAGAGAATATACGTTCTGTTTTATGGTAAAATAAAGAAGACTTAACCGCCCACTGCAGCAGCTAAGTCCCTTTGAGAGCATCTTGCATCGTGACAAATGATTCAAAGCGGTTTTGCCAGGATTATATCTTCAATCGCTGACTCAATCTCTTTGTCAGAAGCGTCATAACTTCCTTTTGACTCTGGCTTGTCATGAGTGGAAGTTTGATTCACTTCTTCTTTAGCATGTCCTTTTTCACCAAAATTCATGCTAGGCATTTTAAATGCCCCCATATTCATGTATTTTCCGAATTTCCACATTTCAACAACAGGGCAGAAACGAACAATTCCTTCTGCAACTTTCATTGCACCAATCCATAGAAAAATGTTAGACCAAGTGCACCACGGCTTGCGTACAAGTTTAGTTGCACTACATCCGAAGAGGACGAGCCCAAGTGTAATTCGAATTAGAGCGTTTATTGTCCCGATATTTTGCTTCATTAGAAAAACACTCCTTTTTATGAAAGTTGAAATAGATAATACTATTTCTCTTATTAGTATCCCGTTTGATTTTTGGGATATGTAATCCAACATTTGACGTGGAAAAAGATGTTGGATTGTGCGTGTGTGTAAGTAACTTTTTTTGTTATAATGAAAGAATGCATAAAAGGAACTTCAAAATTAAATCCTCTAGTTTAAAAAATATGGAAGAGGTAATTCCAAACTTAATTCTCCGTTTTAAACAAATATTTAAGATGAAGTTAAAACAATAATGATGAAAATAAACTGTTATTTTGAACAGAAATATATATAACTAGAGAAAAGGAAGGGTGTTTTCATGTACGATATTTCCGGATGGAAACATGTATTTAAGCTTGATCCAAATAAGGAGTTAAGCGATGAACATTTAGAAATGATTTGTGAGTCTGGAACTGATGCGGTTATTGTAGGCGGAAGTGATGGAGTTACAATTGATAACGTATTACACATGCTAGTTAGCATTCGTAGATATGCAGTTCCTTGTGTATTAGAGGTTTCTGATGTAGAAGCAATTACACCAGGATTTGATTTTTATTACATCCCAAGTGTTTTAAATAGCCGAAAAGTAGAATGGGTAACAGGTGTTCATCATGAGGCATTGAAAGAATTTGGGGATATTATGGACTGGGACGAAATTTTTATGGAAGGGTATTGTGTTTTAAATCCAGAAGCGAAAGTAGCCCAGCTTACAGAAGCGAAATGTGATTTAACAGAAGATGACGTTATTGCATATGCTCGTTTAGCAGACAAGCTATTACGTTTACCGATATTTTATTTAGAATATAGCGGTACGTATGGAGATGTTGAACTTGTTAAAAATGTAAAAGCAGAATTGAAACAAGCTAAGTTATATTATGGCGGTGGTATTTCTAATGCAGAACAGGCGAAAGAAATGGCACAATATGCTGATACAGTAGTTGTTGGAAATATTATTTATGATGATATAAAATCGGCGTTAAAAACAGTTAAAGCAGTAAAAGGAGAGTAGGTGCAGGCGTATATGAGTATGACAGATAAGTTATTAAACGGTTTAAATCCACAGCAACAAAAAGCAGTACAAACAACGAATGGACCACTTCTATTAATGGCAGGTGCAGGTAGTGGTAAGACACGTGTGTTAACACATCGTATTGCGTATTTACTTGGTGAAAAAGGTGTAGCACCATGGAATGTACTAGCTATTACCTTCACAAATAAAGCAGCTCGTGAAATGCGTGAGCGTATTGATACACTTGTGGGACCAGAAGCAGAAGATATTTGGATTTCGACGTTCCACTCTATGTGTGTACGTATTTTACGACGCGATATCGATCGTATTGGTATTAATCGTAACTTTACAATCTTAGATTCAGGTGATCAGCTAACTGTAGTCAAAAAAATTATGAAAGAGCGCAATGTTGATCCGAAGAAATTTGAGCCGCGCTCTATTTTAGCGGGTATTAGTAATGCGAAAAATGAACTGTTATCTGCGGATAAATATGCAAAAAAAATTACAATGGCTGATCCATATGAAAAATTAACGAGCGATGTATACACAGAGTATCAAAAACGTCTTTTGAAAAATAATTCATTAGACTTTGATGATTTAATTATGACGACGATTCAGCTATTTGAACGTGTTCCAGAAGTATTAGAGTTTTATCAGCGTAAGTTCCAATATATTCATGTTGATGAGTATCAAGATACGAACAAAGCGCAATATCTTCTTGTTAAACATTTGGCAGCGCGTTTTAAAAATCTTTGCGTTGTGGGTGACTCTGACCAGTCTATTTATCGCTGGCGTGGTGCAGATATTTCTAACATTTTGTCATTCGAAAAAGACTATGAGAATGCACAAGTAATTCTGTTAGAACAAAACTATCGTTCGTCACAAAATATTTTAAATGCAGCGAATGCTGTTATTGAAAAAAATACGAATCGTAAGCCGAAGAAATTATGGACAGACAATCAAGTTGGAAGTAAAATCTCGTATTATCGTGCTGCAACTGAAAAGGACGAAGCGTATTTTGTTGCAAAAAAAATTCGTGACGATATTCAAATGGGGAAACGAAAATATACTGATTTTGCAGTGCTATATCGTACGAATGCTCAGTCTCGTATGGTCGAGGAGATTTTCCTTAAATCTAACATTCCGTATAAAATTGTCGGGGGTACGAAGTTCTACGATCGTAAAGAGATTAAAGATATTTTGGCGTACTTACGTTTAATCGGTAATCCAGATGATGAAATTAGTTTTGCACGTATTATAAATGTGCCAAAGCGTGGCATTGGTGCGACTTCTATCGATAAAATTATTAATTACGGTGTGCAAAATGGAATTTCATTAACTGCTGTATTTGATGAGATTGAGCATGTTGGAGTAAGTGCAAAAATTACAAAGGCAGTAAAAGAATTCGCGAATTTATTAAATAACTGGGTAAATATGCAAGAGTATTTATCTGTTACAGAATTAGTAGAAGAAGTTATTGAAAAAACAGGCTATCGCGATATGTTGAAAAATGAACGTTCTTTAGAAGCGGAAGGTCGTTTAGAAAACTTAGACGAGTTCTTATCTGTTACGCAAACATTTGAATCTCAAAGCGAAGATAAGAGCCTTGTTGCATTCTTAACAGATTTAGCACTTGTTGCTGATATTGATCGTGTAGATGAAGACCCAACTGCTGGTGAAGAAGTTATTTTAATGACGATGCACTCGGCGAAAGGATTAGAGTTCCCGGTTGTCTTTATTGTTGGCTTAGAGGAAGGGATATTCCCTCATACTCGTTCTCTTATGGAAGAGGATGAAATGCAAGAAGAACGTCGTCTTGCTTATGTAGGTATTACTCGTGCAGAAGAAGAGCTATATTTATCTAACGCGCAAATGCGTACATTATTTGGTAGAACAAGTATGAACGCTGCGTCTCGATTTATTACAGAAATCCCGACAGAACTAGTGGAATCATTAAATGAAACAGCGCCGAAGCGTGAAACATCGTTTGGTACAAAAGGCAGAACGGCAAGTAGCGGCAAAACGACAATCACAACAGCAACACGCTCTCGTTCAGCTTTCGCGCGCCCTGCGGCTAAGACGACAGGCGGCGAACAAATTGGCTGGGCAGTAGGAGATAAAGCTTCCCACCAAAAATGGGGAGTCGGTACAGTTGTAAGTGTAAAAGGTGAAGGTGATGCAAAAGAATTAGATATTGCGTTCCCAAGCCCAATTGGTGTTAAACGTTTGTTAGCAAAATTTGCACCTGTGACGAAACAATAGGAAAGGAATGAGGATATGTCAAAAGAGATAGTAAAAAAACGTATAGAAGAATTACGTGACTTGTTAAATACATTTAACTATCAATATCACGTATTAGACAATCCTTCTGTTTCTGATGCGGAATATGACCGTAATATGCAGGAGCTTATAAAATTAGAAGCAGAGAACCCAGAGTTTATGAGTGAAGATTCTCCCTCCGTTCGCGTTGGGGGGACTGTTCTTGATATATTTGAAAAAGTAACACATAAGTCACCAATGTTAAGTTTAGGAAATGCATTTAACGAAGGAGATTTACGTGATTTCGATAGAAGAGTACGTCAAGGAATTGATGGTGCGAATGTAAGATATATATGTGAATTAAAAATTGACGGGCTTGCCGTTTCGCTTCATTATGAAAAAGGACGCTTCATTCAAGGGGCAACACGTGGTGATGGTGTAACGGGTGAAGATATTACTCAAAATTTAAAAACGATTAAAGCTATCCCACTTCGTTTAAATGAAGAAGTAACGTTAGAAGCACGAGGCGAAGCTTATATGCCGAAGCGTTCATTCGTTAAACTAAATGAAGAAAAAGAGCAAAATGGAGAAGATGTATTTGCGAATCCGCGTAATGCAGCAGCAGGTTCAATACGTCAACTTGATCCGAAAATTGCAGCGAAGCGTAACTTATCTATGTTTGTGTATGGTCTTGCGAATGTAGAAGAAAAAACAATTTCATCACATAGTGAATCGCTGGATTTCTTAGGTGAACTTGGATTTAAGACAAATCCAAATCGCCGTACATGTGAAACAATTGAAGAAGTTATAGCTTATGTAGAAGAATGGCAAGAAAAACGTCCGCATCTTGATTATGAGATTGATGGAATCGTTATAAAAGTAGATGATGTTGCTCTTCAAGAAAGTCTAGGAACTACAGCGAAGAGTCCAAGGTGGGCGATTGCTTATAAATTTCCGGCTGAAGAAGTTGTAACGAGATTAACAGGCATTGAATTAAGTGTTGGCCGAACAGGGGTTGTAACACCGACTGCAGAACTAGAGCCAGTGAGAGTTGCTGGTACGATTGTTCGTCGTGCTTCTTTACATAACGAAGATTTAATTCGTGAAAAAGACATTCGAATTGGTGACTACGTTGTTGTGAAGAAGGCTGGAGATATTATTCCTGAAGTTGTGAACGTTATTTTTGATAAGCGTACTGGTGAGGAAGAAGAATACCGCATGCCAACTCATTGTCCAGCATGTGAGAGTGAACTTGTTCGTTTAGAAGAAGAAGTAGCACTTCGATGTATAAATCCGACTTGTCCGGCTCAAATTCGAGAGGGATTAATCCATTTCGTTTCAAGAAATGCGATGAATATTGATGGACTTGGAGAACGTGTCATTACACAACTCTTTGATGCAGATTACATTCGTACATTTGCTGATTTATATGCATTGACGAAAGAGCAATTATTACAGTTGGAACGTTTTGGTGAAAAATCAGCAACAAACTTAATACAAGCAATTGAAAATTCTAAAGAAAACTCGTTAGAGCGATTATTATTTGGTCTTGGAATTCGCCACGTTGGAGCGAAAGCAGCACGTACATTTGCAGAGCACTTTGAAACGATGGATGAGCTTGTAAAAGCAACGGAAGAAGAACTAAAAGCAATTAATGAAATTGGCGAAAAAATGGCTCAATCTGTTGTGACATATTTTGATAATGAAGATGTATTAGAGTTATTACAGCAGTTTAAAGAGTATGGCGTGAATATGACATACAAAGGTATAAAAATTGCAGATTTACAAAATGTTGAATCTTACTTCGCAGGAAAAACGGTTGTTTTAACAGGTAAGCTAGAAGTTATGGGACGAAGTGAAGCGAAGAAGAAGATTGAGGCATTAGGTGGAAAAGTAACAGGAAGTGTTAGTAAGAGTACGGATTTAGTTGTTGCAGGTGAAGCAGCTGGTTCGAAATTAGCACAAGCGGAGAAACATAATGTTGAGGTTTGGAATGAAGAGAGGTTCTTACAAGAGCTAAATAAGTAAGAGGTGCAAACTTACCATGAAAAAAATAGCATTAGCGGTATTAAGCCTTGGCCTACTTGTAAGTGGGTGTAGTGCAGGTGCCGACAAAGATGAAAAAGTGGCTGGGAAATCGGGGAAAGCAAAAGAACAATCAGTTGTTCCAAAATACGCTATTTCGGATGAATATTATAAGACGACTATTCCATTTGATGGTGGAAAGGCACGTGGTTTAGTGGTGCAAGGGTTAAATAGTCGCCTTGATATAGATGAATTTGAAACAGGATTAATGCGAATTGCAAAAGAATCATTTAGTACGAAAGATAATTTTTTAAAAGGCGGAAAAGCTCTAGATACTCAAACTATACAGATGCTTGTTAAAAGAAAACGTACAGATGCTGAACAAAAGGAACTAGAGGAAAAATTAAAAAAAGATGCAGTTAAATTTCCAAATATAGGATTAAATCCTGCATTAGGAACAGGATCCGAATCACTAGAAGTGAAAAATAAAAAAAATCCAATATATATTTCAAATATTTTAGAGCATGATTATTATGTGAAAAAAGGCGATAACGGCGAGGAACGTGTTGGTATGGTAGTTGGATTAGCGATGAATTCTGTTCAATATTTTAACGAAGAGCATGGTTACCCACGTGAAGCTGCAATCCCAGATGAAAAGATGTTAGCTGAAGGGAAAAAAATGGCGCAAGAAATTTTGAAAGTCATACATCAAAAAGAACCTGAAACAAAAAATATTCCGATAACATTTGCGATTTATCGCCAAGCTCCAAAGTCTTCGCTCGTGCCAGGTAATTTTGTTTCTTATGCAAATGTCGAAAAAGGTAGTGAAACGGTTGAAGATTGGAAACAAATTAATGAAAAATATTATTTGTTCCCATCAGAGCAAGCGAAAACAGATAATAAACGTGAAGATCTTGCAAGAGTATCCAACTTTAAGGCAAAACTAAGCGATTATTTCCAAGGCGACTATACAGCTGTTATTGGTACTGGTATGTATAGAGATGATGAATTAAGAGAAATGAAGCTTGATATTCCTGTCCAGTTTAATGGAAAAGCGGAAATAGTTGGTTTTACACAATATGTGGCAGGGCTTGTTATGGAATACTTCCCGAATTATATGAAAGTACAAGTAACGATTAAATCTGTAGAACGCCCAGAAGCTATTATTATACGTGAAGCAAAACAAGATGAACCACTTGTGAAAATTTTAGATTAAATATGAAGGCTGTTCCTCTATGGAACAGCTTTTTTTCTTATGTAATTTTGTTATAATTTAAAATGTTGTAAAAAATAGGGGTAAGGGGTAAAGCTCATGGAAGAATTAAGTTTTCAAGTCATTATTTTATTAATTGCATTCGGTTTTTTAGCAGCTTTTATTGATTCCGTTGTTGGAGGAGGAGGGTTAATTTCGCTTCCTGCACTTATGTTTGTTGGCCTATCGCCAGCTTCGGCAATTGCAACGAATAAATTAGCGGCAACAATGGGGACGTTTACGAGTGCGATGTATTTCATTCGATCAGGAAAAGTTGATTTTAAAATTGTAGGAAAGTTAATCCCGTTAACTATTGTTGGAGCTGTTGCAGGTGCTTTAGTAGTAAAATTTATTCCATCGGATATTTTACGCCCATTAGTACTTGTAATGTTGGTATTTATTGCTATTTATATTATTGCAAAAAAGAATTGGGGAAGTGTGTCTACCTATAAGAAGATGACGCAAAGAAAAACATTAATATTTTTCTTTGCTATTTTAATGATAGGATTTTATGATGGGTTTTTTGGACCAGGGACAGGGTCGTTTTTAATTTTTGCATTTTTATTAATTGGCTTGGATTTTATTCAAGCGGCAGCATCTGGAAAACTTTTGAACTTTGTTAGTAATATTGTATCTTTAATTACTTTTTTATTCTTAGACATAATTCATTTTGAATACGGTATTATCATGGGATTATCAATGATCTTAGGTGCTTATTTTGGATCGAAGTTTGCGGTTCAAAAAGGTGTTGGATATGTAAGGACTTTATTTTTATTAGTTACTATATTATTGATCGGGAAAAATGTTTTGGAATATACTCATATTTTGTAGATTCATACGCATGTATGAATCTCTTTTTTTATTATATTTTAAAAATTTATTAATTTTTAAAATATAAGTCTAGGAATATTTGAATAAATCTAAATTATCGTGTAGAATAATGTTGTAAAATGTAAACGTTTTTCTAAGGGGAGGCTAAAAAAATGGTAGTAGCATACAAACATGAGCCATTTACAGATTTTTCAGTGGAGGCTAACAAATTAGCGTTTGAAGAAGGTTTAAAGAAAGTAGAATCTTATCTTGGACAAGACTATCCATTAATTATCGGGGGAGAAAAAATCACTACAGAAGACAAAATTGTTTCTGTAAACCCTGCAAATAAAGAGGAACTTGTTGGTCGTGTTTCAAAAGCAAGCCGTGAGTTAGCTGAAAAAGCAATGCAAGTAGCGGATGAAACATTCCAAACTTGGAGAAAATCAAAGCCAGAAATGCGTGCAGACATTTTATTCCGTGCTGCAGCAATCGTTCGTCGCAGAAAACATGAATTCTCTGCTATTCTTGTAAAAGAAGCAGGTAAGCCATGGAATGAGGCAGATGCTGATACAGCAGAAGCAATCGACTTTATGGAATATTATGGTCGTCAAATGTTAAAATTAAAAGACGGTATTCCAGTAGAAAGCCGTCCGATTGAATATAATCGTTTCTCTTACATTCCATTAGGAGTAGGTGTTATCATTTCTCCTTGGAACTTCCCATTCGCAATTATGGCAGGTATGACAACAGCTGCTTTAGTTTCTGGTAACACAGTATTACTAAAACCAGCTAGTACAACTCCTGTAGTAGCAGCGAAATTTATGGAAGTATTAGAAGAAGCTGGCTTACCAGCTGGCGTAGTAAACTTCGTTCCAGGTAACGGTTCTGAAGTTGGTGACTACTTAGTAGATCATCCTCGTACACGTTTCGTAAGCTTCACGGGATCTCGTGATGTAGGTATCCGCATCTATGAGCGTGCAGCGAAAGTAAACCCAGGACAAATTTGGTTAAAACGCGTTATCGCTGAAATGGGCGGTAAAGACACAATCGTTGTTGATAAAGAAGCAGATCTTGAATTAGCAGCTAAGTCTATCGTTGCATCAGCATTCGGATTCTCAGGACAAAAATGTTCTGCATGTTCTCGTGCAGTAATCCATGAAGATGTATACGATCACGTATTAAATCGTGCTGTTGAATTAACAAAAGAATTAACAGTTGCTAACCCAGCAGTATTAGGTACAAACATGGGTCCTGTTAATGACCAAGCTGCATTTGATAAAGTAATGAGCTATGTTGCAATTGGTAAAGAAGAAGGTAGAATCTTAGCAGGTGGCGAAGGAGACGATTCTAAAGGCTGGTTCATCCAACCAACAATCGTTGCTGACGTTGCAGAAGATGCTCGCTTAATGAAAGAAGAAATCTTCGGACCAGTAGTAGCATTCTGTAAAGCGAAAGACTTCGATCATGCACTTGCAATTGCAAACAATACGGAATACGGTTTAACAGGTGCTGTTATTACTAACAACCGTGACCATATTGAAAAAGCACGCGAAGACTTCCACGTTGGTAACTTATACTTCAACCGTGGATGTACTGGTGCAATCGTAGGTTACCAACCATTCGGTGGCTTTAACATGTCTGGTACAGACTCTAAAGCTGGTGGACCTGATTACTTAGCACTTCACATGCAAGCAAAAACTACTTCTGAAACTTTATAAGAAATAGTAGAGGAGCTCTTCACAGAATGTGAAGAGCTCCTTTTAAAATTGAACCCCCATATATTACCGTCGTTCGAAGAGAATGAGCTAAAACCTATTAATAGCGGGATAAACATGTAAACAGAAATAAAATAATGAGAAAAGTTGACTTATTAGTCATATTTTTTAGTATTCATTTTGAGAATTTCCTGTATAATACAATTTGAAAGAAAATCTATGGTTCGACAAGGAACACTCCTTTCGGTTTTGCTCACTGAAAGGAGTGTTTTTTTATGTAGCTAAAAATTCTTGCGTGCTTATTACATTTGCATATACGCCATTTAAACTAGCTAAAATTGTATTGTGAATATAAACAGCTGGTATAGTAGCGTTCTTAAAAGAAAGGTCTTTTGTAGCACAAGCGTCATGTATAACGGTACATTGAAAGCCAAAATCGAATGCAGCCCTTACTGTTGCATCGATACACATATGAGTCATCATCCCGCATACAACGACATGTTCAATATTAAAACGTTTTAATTGCTCTAGAAGATTAGTTTCTCGGAAGCTATTTGGATAATGTTTGACTATAACTGTTTCTTCTCTAAGTGGACGTACGCTTTCGTGAATATGTACACCTTCTGTATTAGGTAGGAAAAAAGTAGCGTCATCTTTTATAGCTACGTGTTGGATATGAAAAATAGGTTCGCTGTTTGTTCTAAATTGTTGTAATAACTGATTAGCATATTCGCTTGCTTCTACTGGATTACGCAATTCCATCTTTCCATTTGGAAAATAATCGTTTTGAATATCGACGAGTAAAAGAGCTGTTTTCATATATTTATCTTCCTCCGAGTTTCATATTCAAATAAATTTATTCAATTCGTAGAGAGGATTCTCCTGTTTAAAAATATGAGGAAGAAGAATTTTAAATAACCTTGAAAGTTACTATTTTTCAGATGAATATTCATCTGAAAATTTTAATAAAGGAATAATTAATATTTTTCTAAAAAATGTATTGACTCTTATTATTCTGAGTTCTATAATGAGAATTAATTAAACGACAATTAAATCGATACATTCTTATCCAGAGAGGTGGAGGGACTGGCCCTACGATACCTCAGCAACGGGTTTTTTAATACCGTGCTAACTCCAGCAAGCCATATAAAGGCTTGGAAGATGAGAAGATGTGAACGAGTACATATAAGTGCTCTCCTTCTTATCTTTATGGTTGATAAGAAGGAGGGCACTTTTTATTTTACCTCGAAAGCTCTGCTTCAAGTTTTTACAGCATATAGGAGGGAAAAAAATGATTTCTTTTACCAATGTAAGTAAAGTGTATGAATCAGCTGGCCAATCTGTTCATGCGGTGGAGGATGTAACATTATCAGTTGAGAAAGGCGAAATTTTTGGCATTATCGGTTTTAGTGGCGCTGGAAAGAGTACGTTATTACGCTTAGTAAATATGTTAGAGAGACCGACGGCAGGAACGATTTCAATAGATGATAAAGATATTACATCATTATCGACGAAAGAATTGCGTAAACTAAGACAAAGAATCGGAATGATTTTTCAAAGTTTTAATTTATTTAATTCAAGAACAGTATTTGGAAATATTGCTTATCCATTAAAGTTAGCGAAAGTACCAAAGAATGAGATAAAAGAAAGAGTAAATGAACTGCTGAAGTTTGTAGGGTTAGAAGATAAAGCAAACTATTATCCAGAGCAGCTATCAGGTGGGCAAAAGCAGCGTGTGGGCATTGCTAGAGCACTTGCGACATCGCCAGATATTCTTATATGTGATGAGGCAACATCAGCCTTAGATCCAGAAACGACGACAGAAATTCTAAACTTATTAAAGAAAGTAAATCGAGAATACAATTTAACAATTCTTCTTATTACACATGAAATGCATGTTGTGAAAGAAATTTGTCACCGTGTAGCTGTAATGGAGAAGGGGAAAGTTATTGAAGAAGGAAAACTGTTTGATGTTTTCACGCAACCAAAAACAAAGACGACTCAAAACTTTGTACGTTCTGTCATTAATGATCATTTACCGGAAAGTGTTCTAGCGAAAATTCAAAATGGTGGTCAAATTTATCGTCTAACATTTACTGGTGAGGAGACAGGACAGCCGGTACTATCATATATCGCAAAAAACTATAACGTCGATGTAAATGTACTGTACGGAAATATTATTGAACTTCAAAATGTGCTATTTGGAAATCTTCTTGTAGAGTTGCAAGGTGAGCAGAGGGAAATTCAAAAAGCATTACAACATCTAAGACTGCAAGTGCAGCTGAAGGAGGTAGAAGCTCATGCGAGTTGATTGGAGTATATTTTGGCCGCGCATACTAGATGCGACGGGGGATACCCTCTTAATGGTAATTGTAACCCTTATATTCGCTACAATTCTGGGTATACCTCTAGGTTTACTTTTGTATGTAACGAGAAAAGGAAACTTTTTAGAAAATAAATGGGTCTTTTCTATTCTTAACATCATAATTAATACAATTCGTCCGGTACCATTCATTATCTTTTTAGTAGCCTTAAGTCCACTAACAAGAAGTGTTATCGGAACGACGATTGGAACAGCAGCGGCAATTTTCCCGATGACGTTAGTCGCATCAATTGGTATTGCTAGAATGGTTGAAACAAACCTTGTTTCCGTTCCGAAAGGAGTAATTGAAGCAGCGCAAGCAATGGGAGCCTCACCAATTAGAATTGTTTTTGAAATCCTTGTACCAGAAGCGTTAGCACCATTAATCTTAGGTGTCACATTTATGACAGTTGGTTTAATTGAATTCTCTGCAGTTGCTGGGCTTGTCGGTGGTGGCGGTCTTGGTGACTTGGCAATGACATATGGTTATCAACGTTTTGATACATCAGTTATGTTCGTAACGGTCGTGTTACTTATCATTCTCGTACAGATAGCTCAAAATTTAGGAAACTACTTTGCGAAAGTCTTGTTACGCAGATCATAAAAAGGAAGAGAGGAAAAGAAAATGAAGAAAATTTTAGCATTTGCATTATCAGCGATTGTAGGAGTCTCAGCATTAAGCGGCTGCTCAAGTGGAGACACGGGTGCAGGAGCGAAAGAAAAAGTAGTTCGCGTCGGTGTAACTGGAACGGATGGAGACGCTTGGGAAATTTTGAAGAAAAAAGCTGAAAAAGAAGGGATTAAGATTAAACTGGTCGAGTTCTCTGATTACACAACGCCAAATAAAGCGTTAGCTGATGGAGATATTGAATTAAACTCATTCCAGCATATTGCTTTCTTAGAGCAATTTAAAAAAGAGCATAAGTTAGATATTACAGCTGTTGGTACAACGCAAATTGCGCCAATGGGTTTATACTCTGAAAAATATAAGAAAGCAAATGAAATCCCAGATGGTTCAGAAATTGCAATTCCAAACGATCCAACGAACCAAGCACGGGCATTAAAACTTCTTGATGCAGCTGGATTATTAAAGCTTAAAAAAGACTTTGGTCTATTTGGAGATCCAAGTGGTATTGCTGAAAATCCGAAGAAATTAAAAATTACACCGGTTATCGCACAGCAAACACCTCGTGTGTTAAAAGATGTAGCGGCATCAGTTATTAATAACGGTGTTGCTGGTCAAGCTGGATTAGATCCAGCGAAGGATCCTATTTTCTTAGAAGATCCAAAGAATGAAAATGCAAAGCCATATATTAATATTTTTGCAGCTCGTAAGAAAGATAAAGATGATCCAACATTGAAAAAAGTAATTGAACTATATCATTCAAAAGAAGTAACAGACGCAATTAAGAAAGAAACAAATGATGGTTCCATTTCAGTAGATCTTTCACTTGATGAGCTTGAAAAAATCGTAAAATAATCATTGGGTTTAATGGACTAACAGAAGGAACCCCTCCGCTGTTAGTTCGTTCAACATATAAACTTAACAAACAAACCCTAATTCTGTACCTTCCAATTTTGTATAACATAGAATCCAATGTTTGTTAAGTAGAGTGATAGACCAGGAATTTTCCTGGTCTTTTTTTATGAATGAAAGTAGCTAGCGAACAGTAAGGTGATCCAAATTATAATGGGATAAGAAAATAAGCTGAAAAGGAGTGTAATTACGAATTGCTTTGGATGAATTAAGTGTTTTTTTGATAAAAAAAAGAAAATAGAAAAGAGAGTAATGAAAAATGCTGATATTACGCCGGGGTTATAAGAGCGATAAATGAAAAACAAAATAATATGTTGAACAGAGTTGAAGAAGATGGCCCCTTGTATAAAAATAATCCAGCATATAGAAGACAAGAAGTTAAGTTGATATAGAAAGACGATAAGTAATACAAAGATTGTTAATACGGAAATGGCGATGAAAAATTGTTGGCTAGTTATAAGACGGATTGAAAATTGATTAGCAAGGTATTGTGGCATTTGGAAAGCTTCTTCAAGGTTATGAATGAAAAATAATAAGGGAATGATCCAGAATATAGTAGTGGAATGTTTTTTCATCAATTTACATCACTCCAATAAAGTATAGAAAGCCTAAAAAAAGGCCCTCTATACAGAGATGGTTATTCAATTATGATATTTTTTAAATTAACTTCATGATGCTCTCGTTCTTTCAGATAAGCAGCTAGTTCCTCTTGTAAAATATTTAATATTTGCTTAGCTGATTGTTGGATTGGATTAGGTAGCTCTTCTAATATATGCATCCCGACTTTTACTTTTGTACGAATTACCCTTCGTAGTAATTCCTCATGCATGTACTACACCTCCAAACCGAATATTTAGTACATCTTCTTCAAATTTTGCTCCTTGAATAGAAAGGTGTGTTAATGTTTTTGGTAACGTGATGTTCCGTTTAACAGAACCCGCTCGAATAATAAGTTCATCACCTTTTTGATTTAAGGAAAGTTCACTTTTGTTTGAGAAGGGAATGGACAGAACGAAAATATACTCATCGCCATCCTTTTTTACATATTGAGTGCGCCCGTTAAATTTTACTTTTGTAGGGGAATGATCAGTTTTAAATAAAGAATCTCCTACACGTTCTAACATAGACAAACCAACAACTTCTTGTTCAAACATTGGAGCTTCGTAAATAGGAAGGGGTTGAAAACTATCTTTAATTAATGTTTTATATTTCTTCTGTGTATCTTTCCATGCCTGAAAATAAGGATCGGTGACAGTGTTAGGGATGACGCGGTTAATCATAATGGCATCTACGTTATAATCGTATAAATTCAAATAAGTAAAGCTGCGCTGGGCTTCTTTAATGACCATTTTTTCAGGATTTACAACGATGCGGATACTTGTTACTTCTCGATTTGATAAAATATCTCTCATTTCTCCGAGCTGTTCAAGTGTACTTGTTAATTCGTCCATAATATCGTCGGTTGGAAGAGGGACACCAAGGAGTGGTTGAGCTACTGGACGAACGACTTTTAAAACTTTTCTTTTAATAGGAAATAATTTTTCCATCCACCAGCCGAGCATGTCTGGAAAGCTTAGCATTGCTAATGTTTCTCCTGTAGGGGCACAATCAATAATGATAACATCATATGTGTCTTGCTTATAATAATCGAGTACGCGAAGTAGGCTAATTAAATCTTCCATACCGGGAAACATCGTTAATTCTTCTGTTGTAATATCATCAGCTGCTTTAGAAGTGAAGAGTAGTGTAATATATTTCTGTAATTTTCCCCAGCCTTTTTCCATTTCATAAATCGTATTAATTTCTTGTGCCCACAAATTTTCACGAATTTCTAGTGGTTCAGAAGATAGCTTTATACCAAATGAATCTCCTAAACTATGAGCAGGATCTGTGCTCATTACTAATGTTTTTAATCCTTGTTTCGCACTTTGAATTGCTGTTGCTGCTGAAATGCTAGTTTTTCCTACGCCGCCTTTACCTGTATACAAGATAATTCTCATCATTCATATCCCCTTTGTTTCGAATGTCGAATATTACGAGTGTCGAAGTAAATGGTTGAATAAAAACCCAGATAGGGTTTTATTCAATCGGAATGTTTTTCATTTTAGGTGTAGAAATCTTTTCTTCTGTTTTTTGCTGTGACGTAGCGATGTGATTCATGATTTTTTGGAAGATTTGTAGTAAGAATGCTTTTTCTTCTTCTGATAATGCTTCTGTTACTAAGCTAAAGTAATGGGCCGCATTTTGTTTTACTTCTTGAACGAGTATTACGCCGTTTTCTGTTAACCGAATTAATACAATACGTCGGTCATTTTCATCACGGTAGCGTTCAATATATCCCTTTTTTACAAGGCGATTTACAACGCCCGTTGTTGTACTCATCGGTATATCAAGAAGATCAGCAATTTTCGTCATTGTAATATCTGTATTTCGTTCCATCCAAAGTAAACAAAATACTTCTGTTTTAGAAAGTGTTAAATCTAGGCTTACCCATTCTTCAGGATAGAAAAGTTTCTTGGCGTTATCTAGCAGTAAGTCTAAAAAATGTTCATATTGCAACAATTAATTCCACTCCCGTATATTTCGAGGTTCGTAATATTTATTTTTATTTTATGTAGAATAGAAATAATTGTCAATGATTTTAATTGTTTTTTCAGATTAGGCAGAAAACTTTCTTTAAAATAGTATTCTTTTATGATAGATTTATAAATATAAAACGAGAATTTACATAAAAATCCATCATGGTAAATATACTTATCTATAATGGGTATGCAGCTAACGAGGGGGAGAACGATGAGAAGACGTAATACGCAAGCGTTCACGTTTTTAGCATGGACTTCATTTGTTTGTGCGATTTCAGGTATGCTAATTGGGATTTATACGTTAGATGAAACGCTTAGTGTAAAAGGATACTATTTAATTGGAACATTATTTTTAACGATGTCTTGTTTTGTATTACAAAAAACAATTCGTGATAATGAAGAAGATAACGAGAGATTTCCGAAAAATAAACCGTTAGATAAAGAGTAAATTGTAAAGAAAGGCATTTGCCTTTCTTTTTTTATGTAAAAATGGCGTAAGTACTCTGTGTTGACTTGCTTGAAGTACTGAAAATTTGGTATCATCAATAGTATTGTAGATTGAACGATATATTATGGAGGTGGCCTAGCCGTGTCAAGAATTTCCGTTGAGAATGTAAAGCACGTAGCACATTTAGCACGTCTTGCAATTACTGATCAAGAAGCAGAAAAATTTCAAAAACAACTAGATGCAATTGTTACATTTGCAGAACAGTTAAATGAATTAGATACAACAGATGTAAAACCAACAACTCATGTATTAACTATGAAAAATGTTATGCGTGAAGATGTACCAGAAAAAGGTTTACCAGTCGAAGAAGTATTAAAAAATGCACCGGATCACAAAGATAATCAAATCCGTGTTCCAGCAGTATTAGAATAGAGGAGGGGAATTTCGATGTCATTATTTGATCATTCAGTATCAGAGTTACATAAGAAGTTAAACAACAAAGAAATTTCCGTTACGGATTTAGTAGAAGAATCTTACAAACGTATTGCGGATGTTGAAGATAACGTAAAAGCTTTTCTTACATTAGATGAAGAAAATGCACGCGCAAAAGCGAAAGAATTAGATGCAAAAATCGGCGCTGAAGATAATGGTTTATTATTCGGTATGCCAATTGGTGTAAAAGATAACATTGTAACTAACGGTCTTCGTACAACTTGTGCGAGCAAAATGTTAGCAAACTTCGATCCAATTTATGATGCGACAGTTGTGCAAAAGCTAAAAGCTGCTGACACAATTACAATCGGTAAATTAAACATGGACGAGTTCGCAATGGGTTCTTCAAATGAAAACTCAGGATTCTACGCTACGAAAAACCCATGGAACTTAGATTACGTTCCGGGCGGATCTAGTGGTGGTTCTGCAGCAGCTGTAGCAGCAGGAGAAGTACTATTCTCTCTAGGTTCTGATACGGGTGGTTCTATCCGTCAGCCAGCTGCATATTGCGGTGTTGTAGGTTTAAAACCAACTTATGGACGCGTATCTCGTTACGGATTAGTAGCATTCGCATCTTCACTTGACCAAATCGGACCGATTACACGTACAGTAGAAGACAATGCATACTTATTACAAGCTATTTCAGGTATTGACCGCATGGATGCAACTTCTGCAAACGTTGAAGTTGGAAACTATTTAGCTGGTTTAACAGGCGATGTTAAAGGTTTACGCATTGCTGTACCGAAAGAATACTTAGGCGAAGGTGTTGGCGAAGAAGCTCGTGAGTCAGTACTAGCTGCTTTAAAAGTATTAGAAGGTATGGGCGCAACTTGGGAGGAAGTATCGCTTCCACACTCTAAATACGCTCTAGCAACGTATTACTTACTATCTTCTTCTGAAGCATCTGCGAACCTTTCACGCTTTGATGGCGTGCGTTACGGTGTTCGTTCTGATAATGTAAATAACTTATTAGATCTTTACAAAAACACACGTAGTGAAGGTTTCGGTGATGAAGTTAAACGTCGTATTATGCTTGGTACATTTGCGCTTAGCTCTGGTTACTATGATGCATATTACAAGAAAGCACAACAAGTACGTACATTAATTAAAAACGACTTTGAAAATGTATTTGCTAACTATGATGTTATTATTGGACCAACAACGCCAACTCCGGCATTTAAAGTGGGCGAAAAAGTTGATGATCCAATGACAATGTATGCAAATGACATTTTAACAATCCCAGTAAACTTAGCGGGTGTTCCAGCGATTTCTGTTCCATGTGGATTCGGTGCTAACAACATGCCACTTGGTCTACAAATCATTGGTAAACACTTCGATGAAGCGACAATTTACCGCGTTGCACATGCGTTTGAGCAAGCAACAGACTATCATACAAAAAAAGCAAGTCTGTAAGGAGGCGAGCATAGATGAATTTAGAAACAATTATTGGTTTAGAGGTTCACGTTGAGTTAAAAACAAATTCGAAAATTTTCTCTGCGAGTCCAACAGAATTCGGAGCGGAGCCAAATACACAAACAAGTGTAATTGACTTAGGATACCCAGGGGTACTTCCTACTTTAAATAAAGAAGCAGTTAACTTTGCAATGAAAGCTGCAATGGCATTAAACTGTGAAATCGCAACGGAAACGAAGTTTGACCGTAAAAACTATTTCTATCCAGATAACCCGAAAGCTTACCAAATCTCTCAATTTGATAAGCCAATTGGTGAAAATGGTTGGATTGAAATCGAAGTAGACGGTAAAAAGAAACGTATCGGTATTACACGTCTTCATTTAGAAGAAGATGCTGGTAAATCAACGCATACAGCTGATGGTTCATTAGTAGACTACAACCGTCAAGGTATGCCTTTAATCGAGATCGTATCTGAGCCAGATATGCGTACGCCAGAAGAAGCATATGCATACTTAGAGAAGTTAAAATCAATCATTCAATACACTGGTGTATCTGATTGTAAGATGGAAGAAGGTTCCTTACGTTGTGATGCGAACATTTCTCTTCGTCCAGTTGGACAAGAGAAGTTCGGTACAAAAGCGGAACTGAAAAACTTAAACTCATTCACTTACGTACAAAAAGGTCTTGAGCATGAGCAAGTGCGCCAAGAAAAAGAACTGTTATCTGGTGGCATCATCCAACAAGAAACACGTCGTTATGATGAAGCAACAAAGAAAACAATCTTAATGCGTGTGAAAGAAGGATCTGACGATTACCGTTACTTCCCGGAGCCAGACTTAGTTGAACTTTACATCGATGATGAGTGGAAAGAAGCAGTTCGAGCTTCTATTCCAGAACTTCCAGATGCACGTAAAGCTCGCTACGTTGCAGAATTAGGCTTACCAGCTTATGATGCACACGTGTTAACATTAACGAAAGAGATGTCTGATTTCTTTGAAGCAACTGTTGCAGACGGTGCTGATGCGAAATTAACATCGAACTGGTTAATGGGTGAAGTACTTGCATACTTAAACAAACAACAAAAAGAATTAAAAGACGTTGCATTAACGCCTGCTGGTTTATCTAAAATGGTTCAATTAATTGAAAAAGGTACAATTTCTTCTAAAATCGCGAAGAAAGTATTTAACGAATTAATTGAAAAAGGTGGAGACCCAGAAGAAATCGTTAAAGCGAAAGGTCTTGTTCAAATTTCTGACGAGGGTACACTTCGTAAAGTTGTAACAGAAATTCTTGATAATAATGAGCAATCTATCGAAGACTTTAAAAACGGTAAAGACCGTGCAATTGGCTTCTTAGTTGGTCAAATTATGAAAGCTACAAAAGGACAAGCAAATCCACCGCTTGTTAACAAAATCTTACTTGAAGAGATTAATAAGCGATAATAGTAGTGACTTTTAAAGATTAAGCAGAAAAACACCCGTACATGGGTGTTTTTCTAGGTTAATCAAACGTTTGTTTAAATGAGACAAAATCGTTTAAACAAACGTTTGATTAACTGTCAAAAGTGGAAAAATGTTTGTATAGCAACTATGGTATGATAGTTGCAAAAAGGTGGGAATAATGATAAATCTAAACATAGAGGTTTTTTTCATCTCATGAAATAATAGATAGTTATTATTCGTTATATGTAAATTTTTATGGAAGAATGGATAGAAATAAAGTGAAACTTTAATCAGTAGGAGGTTCATCCACCATTGATTATTAGCCCTCACCAATCGGGCATTTACTGCCCGCAAATAGCGGGATAAATTTTGGAGTCAAATAAAAAACCATTGAAATGAATATTTACTTTTGATGGACTACACGAATCGGGTTCTTACTGCCTGTTTGAGCGGGATAAAAGAAGGATAGCAAGATGAGAGGAGGTAGGCATGGGAATACTGAATAGAAGTTCAGTATGTTCTTTTTCGATACATAAAGAAATTTCCTGTGCTAATAAATGATGAAGCGAGCAAGAATTATTTATAATCCTACTTCGGGGCGTGAGCTATTTAAGAAGAGCTTACCAGAAGTATTACAAAAATTAGAACAAGCTGGCTATGAGACATCTTGTCATGCGACAACGGGTCCTGGAGACGCTACTGTGGCGGCGAGGCAAGCTGCGGATCGTAAGTTTGATGTTGTTATTGCGGCTGGTGGCGACGGTACATTAAATGAAGTAGTAAACGGTTTAGTTGGGCATGAATTCCGTCCGAAATTTGGAATTATTCCAGTTGGAACGACAAATGACTTTGCACGTGCAATTGGTGTACCTCGTTCTATTGAAGAGGCAGCAGATATTATTTGCGAAGGAAAAACAGTGCCATTAGACCTTGGTAGAGCGAACGATACATATTTTATTAACATCGCTGGTGGCGGTCGTATTACAGAATTAACATACGAAGTACCGAGTAAGTTAAAGACAGTATTAGGACAACTTGCTTATTACCTAAAAGGTATCGAGATGTTACCATCATTGCATCCGACATATGTTGAAATTGAGTATGATGGAAAGTTACTACAAGAAGAAATTACGATGTTTTTAATTACGAATACCCGTTCAGTAGGTGGATTTGAAAAGGTAGCACCGTATGCATCTATTAACGATGGGTTATTTGACCTATTAGTACTGAAAAAAGGTTCTATCGCTGATTTAATTAAAGCAGCAACACAAGCACAACGTGGTGAACATATTAATAATCCAAAAGTGTTATATACACAAGCGAACCGAATTAAAGTACATTCACCAGATAAACTAATGATTAATTTAGATGGTGAGTATGGTGGAGATGCACCGATGGAATTCGAAAATATATATCATTGTTTAGAACTATTTGTTCCTGAACATCAAGAGGATGCCCTGTAAAGGCATCCTTTTTACTTTGTTAAAATGAATTGTAAATTGGGAGTTAGTTTGATTTTTATGGTATTTTTACAATTCTTTTATTTTACATCCATACTTTATTGATACACTGGAAGAGATAAGAAATGAGAGGTAGGGTGCTATGGAGAAGGTAAAGGCGATATTATTTGATAAAGATGGGACATTAATGGATTTTCATTCAATATGGATAAAAGTAGCTGAAGAACTTGTAGCTGAATGTATAAGTTTATATCATTTACCAAGTACAATGCGGCAGACCTTATTAGAAGAGATTGGTGTAGAGGGAGCATTTGTTAATCCGAGGAGTGCAATAGCTGCTGGAACAAGCCTTGATGTAGCGAAGGGGCTTTGTAATTATATTGAGTCTGCTAGAGAAGAAGAGATGCATCATTGGGTAAGTGAGAAGTTATTTTCCCTTATGTATGAGCATCGTTCGCATATGAAAATGACAGCAGATTTACCGAAAGTGTTACAGGCATTAAAAGATAAAGGATTTATATTAGGGGTTGTCACGGCGGATGATTTCGCACCAACAGAATTATTTTTAAGACAATATAAGTTGGAGAACTTTTTTGATTATATTATAGCCTCGGATACATTCCCTGCGCAAAAACCAGATAAAAAGATTATAGAAGTGTTTTGTGAGAAATTTAATTTAGCATCATGTGAGGTTGCGGTTGTTGGAGATACGCCAACTGATTTACATTTAGCCAAAAATGGCGATTGCTATGCAATTGGGGTGCTATCTGGTACGGGAGACCGTCCAACATTAGAACCACTTGCTGATTTAGTGTTAGATTCTGTTGGAGAGTTTATTTCTCAATCGGGTGAGTTTTTCTGGGAGAAAGAAAAGTCTAATGTGTAAGGAAAATAAGTCTATAAAGACTCTTAATGAGTCTTTATAGACTTATTTTTTATGCCTGGATACAAAGAATATAGGATAAATGCTAGAAAAGAAAGTTGGCATACATTTTGCAATAAAAAGAGAAAACAATGTAAAGAAAAGGATGGGGTACGCAATGAACACAAAAAAATTTGCTAAAGTAAATGAACAAATTCCAGGACCGAAAGCGGCATCTTTATTAGAACGCCGTCAAAATATAGTACCAAAAGGAGTAAGTAACGGCATCCCAACGTTTGTACAATCTGCAAATGGTGCTCTTGTAACAGATGTTGATGGTAATCAGTACATTGATTTTGCAGGAGCAATCGGGACAATTAACGTAGGGCATTGTCATCCAGCGGTTAAAGAAGCGCTCCATAAACAAGTCGATCAATACATTCATACTGGATTTAATGTCATGATGTATGAGCCATATATTGAATTAGCGGAAAAGCTTGCGGCATTGGCACCAGGAAGTTTCGATAAGCAAGTCCTCTTTTTAAATAGTGGTGCAGAAGCAGTTGAGAACGCGGTGAAGATCGCTCGTAAATATACGAAGAGACCTGGTATTATCGCATTTTCTAAAGGTTTCCACGGGCGTACATTAATGACAATGACGATGACAAGTAAAGTGAAGCCATATAAATTTGGGTTTGGTCCCTTTGCTCCAGAAGTATATAAAGCACCATTTCCATACGAATACCGTCGCCCAGAGGGATTAACGGAAGAGCAGTATGATGATTTTATTATTGAAGAGTTTAAGAACTTCTTCATATCGGAAGTAGCACCAGAAACAATTGCAGCTGTTGTAATGGAACCTGTTCAAGGGGAAGGTGGATTTATCGTCCCAAGTAAGAAATTTGTTCAAGAAGTACGCCGCATTTGTTCAGAGAACGGCATCTTATTTGTAGCGGATGAAATACAAACAGGCTTTAGTCGTACAGGAAAATATTTTGCAATTGATCACTATGATGTCGTTCCAGATTTAATTACAGTGTCTAAATCGTTAGGTGCTGGTGTACCGATAAGTGGTGTCATTGGACGTAAAGAAATTATGAATGAGTCTGCACCAGGTGAACTTGGTGGAACGTATGCAGGAAGTCCACTAGGATGTGCGGCTGCATTAGCTGTTCTCGATGTAATAGAAAATGAGAAATTAAATGATAGAGCGATAGAATTAGGAAAAGTCGTAATGAACCGATTCGAAGAGATGAAAAATAAATATCATTGCATCGGCGATGTGCGTGGGTTAGGTGCAATGTGTGCATTTGAGGTCGTTCAAGATTGTAAGACGAAAGCACCTGACAAAACGTTAACGGCTAATCTATGTGCAGAAGCAAATAAGCGTGGGTTACTGTTATTATCAGCAGGAACATATGGAAATGTTATCCGTGTGTTAATGCCTTTAGTTATTACAGATGAGCAACTTGAAGAAGGATTAACAATAATTGAAGAATCATTGCAAGCTTGTTATGAGCAAACAAACATCGCTCGCGTTTAAAAAATGAAGTATAAATAGCAAACATTCTAGCTGACTCTATATTAAATGCAGAAAATTCACTTTATAATAAAGGTAGTGAAGTGGATCGATGGATTTGAAGTTAGGGGTGGCTAGGATGGTTGCAGAAAAGGAACGAGTGTTAATGGATTTAAAAGATGTATTTGAATATGCGTTTGACGAAATTTTTGTTACAGATGAGCAAGGGATCGTTGTGCGTGTAAATAGTACATGTGAAAGGCACTACCAACTAGCTGCCGAAGAGTTAGTTGGTAAGCATGTAAAAGAACTACAAAAGGATGGAATCTTTTATCCATCAGCGACATTAGAAGTGATTGAAAGAAAGAGGCCAATTGAACTCGTTCAAACTACAAAATCAGGAGAGTATTTACACGTTCGTACAAGGCCTGTTTTTGATGATGAGGGAAATTTAAGAAGAGTGATTAGTTATTCTCGGGACCTTACTGAACTCTATCAATTACGTCAAAAGGTAGAGGAAATGGATAATCAGCTAAAAACATATAAAAAAGAATTAAGAGAAACATATGAGCATGAAGGACTTATTTTTAAAAGTCTAGCTATGCAAAAAATAGTCGATACAATCAAAAAAGTATCTGTAGTGGATAGTACTGTTCTCGTTTTAGGCGAGACTGGAGTTGGGAAAAGTCGATTAGTACGCCATTTACATGAAGTGAGTCACCGTAAGAATGAAAGTTTCTATGAAATTAATTGTGCGGCATTGCCAACTAATTTAATTGAATCAGAGCTTTTTGGATATTCAGGTGGATCTTTTACAGGTGCGAATCGTGAAGGGAAAAAGGGACTATTAGAATCCGCGCATAAAGGAACTCTTTTTTTAGATGAAATCGGTGAAATGCCGCTTGAAATTCAAGCGAAGCTTTTGCAAGTATTGCAAGAAAAAACATTTCGTCCTATAGGCGGAAGAGAATTAAAAAAAGTGGATGTCCGAATTGTGGCGGCAACAAATAGAGATTTAAGTATGATGGTGAAACAAGGAACATTTCGGAAAGATTTATACTATCGTTTGAATGTCATTCCAATTGCAATTCCCCCGCTTAGGGAAAGAACAGAAGATATTTTGCCGCTTATTTATCATTACTTGCAGCAATTTAATAAAAAGTACGGACGTGATGTGAAACTAGCGCCGAGTACGTTACAAATGTTTGTTGGATATCCGTGGGAAGGAAACAATAGAGAAATAGAGAATGTAATTGAGAGAATTGTTATTACTGTCGATGATGTTGTAACGGTAGAGGATTTGCCACTCTCTATGCAAGAGGCTGCAGTTGAACAATCGGGGCAAAGCCTTTATAAAATGCTGGAAGAGGTAGAGAGAAATATTATTCTTAAAGCGTATAAAACGTATGGATCAAGTTATAAAGTAGCTGAGTTTTTGCAAATTAGTCAATCTGCTGCTACTAGGAAAATTAAGAAGTTCATAGAGGAGGAAGAAAACATTGGATAAAAAGGCGACGTTTGTAAATGTAGAGAAAAAGGCGATGTATATAAATGGTGAGTGGATTACATTGCAAGAACAAATCGAAGTAAATAATCCAGCAACGAAGGAAATATTTGCGACGGTACCAAAGGGCGGAGTAACAGAGGCAAAGCAAGCTGTTGATGCGGCCCATGAAGCTTTTAAATCATGGTCTAAGTTAACAGCAGCAGACCGTGCAGTGAAGTTGAAAAAATGGTTCACACTTATTGATGAAAATAAAGAAGAGATTGCAGCAATCATGACGAGAGAACAAGGAAAGCCATTTGCAGAAGCACTTGGTGAAGTGAATTATGCAAATAGCTTTGTTGAATGGTATGCAGAAGAAGGAAAACGCGTATACGGTGAAATGATTCCTGCTTCTCATCCGAATAAACGTATTTTAGTTATGAAGCAACCAGTTGGCGTTATGGCAGCTATTACACCTTGGAACTTCCCAGCTGCTATGATTACGAGAAAGGTAGCCCCAGCGCTTGCAGCAGGCTGTACAGCCGTTGTGAAACCGGCAAGTCAAACGCCGCTAACTGCATTGAAATTAGCGGAATTAGCCCATGAAGCAGATATTCCAAAGGGCGTAATCAATATCGTAACAGGTAGTGCAAAAGCAATTGCTGATACATGGATGGAAGATAGTCGCGTTCGAAAAGTGTCCTTTACAGGGTCAACGGAAATTGGGAAAGAGTTAATGGTTAGTGCGGCGCAAACGATGAAAAAAGTTTCACTTGAGTTAGGTGGTCACGCTCCGTTTATCGTAATGAATGATGCAGATTTAGATAAAGCAGTAGAAGCGGTGATTGGTTCGAAATTCCGTAACGCAGGACAAACGTGTATATGTACAAACCGAGTATTCGTTCAAGAAGAAGTATACGAAGTATTTGTAGAGAAGTTCCAAAAGGCAGTAGGGCAGTTGAAAGTAGGAGACGGTTTCGGTGACGGAACGACTGTTGGGCCACTTATTGATGAGAATGCAGTTTCAAAAGTACAAGAACATATTGAAGATGCTATTCAAAAAGGTGGAACAGTTTTATATGGTGGTCAAAAGGTCGCAGAGTTAGAGGGACATTTCATTCAACCGACTGTAATTGGGTTGGCAAATGATACGATGCTTTGTATGAATGAAGAAACATTTGGGCCAGTGGCACCAGTTGCGAAATTCAAAACAGTTGATGAAGTAATCGAACGTGCAAATAATACACCATACGGTTTAGCTGCGTATATTTTCACGAAAGACATTAGCCAAGCATTCCAAATTAGTGAAGCGTTAGAGTACGGTATTATCGGTCTAAACGACGGTCTTCCATCAGTTGCACAAGCACCATTCGGTGGATTTAAAGAAAGTGGTATCGGCCGTGAAGGAGGCCATTTCGGCATCGAGGAATATTTAGAAATTAAATATATTTCATTGGGACTATAAGTAGTATACTAGAATCTCTATAAGGTAACAGAGAAGGAGATTCTAGTATGGTATATTGGCTATTATTACTTGTTACAATTATTTTTGAAGTAGCTGGAACAATTGCGATGAAACTATCAAATGGTTTAACAAAGCTCGTTCCAAGTGTACTGATTTTCGTGTTTTATGGAATTTGTTTCAGCGTGTTCGCCATCGTTGTGAAAAAGATTCATTTAAGTATTGCTTATGCTATTTGGTCTGGCGTTGGAACATTACTTATTACAATCATTAGTGTGTACTTTTTTAAAGAGCATATTAGTTTATTTCAAGCATTTTGTATTCTTTTTATTGTTTTGGGTGTCATTGGGCTTAAGGTTTCATCGGCATCATGAAAGCTATCTTTTGTAGAAGATAGCTTTTTTCTATTTGTGCAGTTAGCAATTAATACGACAAAATATGACAAGAAAGCGTAAAGTATTTTGTTATGATACATATGAAATATTGTCTTATGTGGGGGAAAGAGTATGTTAAAAAAGGTGAGTCAAATTGTTTTAATTTTTGGCATAGCTTTTAGTTTAAGTGCTTGCACTGAGACTAAAGATAGTAATGAAAGTAAACAAGAAGATGTTCAAGATAAAGTGTATAAAATAGGGGAGACAGTAGACGTAGATGGTTTGCAAGTAACTATCGATTCAGTTAAATTAGGATATCCGGATTATGATGAGGATAAAAAGAAAGAGGAGATTTTGGGGATTATTTTCAAAGTAGAAAATAATAGTAAAAAGGAAATACCTTTTGCATTTTATGAATTTGAGATTACCGATAAGAAAGGTACAAGATTTAAAGAATATAATAACCCTGATAGCTTTATTAGTAAAAAGTTAGCACCAGAAGAAAAAATTCAAGATATCATGCTATTTGACGTAGCGAAAGAAAATACGTATATCGCTACGTATAGACCAGAGTTTACGCGTGAAAATAGAACAATAAAATTTGAATTGAAACCAAATAAATAAAGAAACACATTGGATTATCCAATGTGTTTCTTTATGGTAATAAATTTAAAACGCCCAGTTACCTTTACGGAAGATAGGTTCATGTCTGCCATCAGCAGTAATACCGTCAATATCAAGCTCAGCTGATCCAATCATGAAGTCGTTGTGTGTAATACTAGCGTTTGCGCCGTTTTCAGCAAGTTCTTCTTTAGACATTGTTTTTCCGCCAACTAAGTTAAATGCGTAAGCATTTCCAATCGCAAGGTGGCAAGATGCATTTTCGTCAAATAGTGTATTGTAGAATAAAACATTTGTGTTTGAAATTGGTGAGTCATGAGGTACTAAAGCTACTTCCCCTAAGAAGTGAGAACCTTCATCTGTTTCTACTAAATGTTTTAAAGCTTCTTCACCAGCTTCAGCTTTATAGTCTACGATACGTCCGTTTTCAAATGTTAACGTGAAATTATCGATAATATTACCTGCAAATACTAACGGTTTTGTACTAGAAACTTGGCCATTTACACCTGTTTTAAGTGGCATTGTAAATACTTCTTCAGTTGGAATATTAGCCATAAATGGTACGTTCTTTTCATTTAAGCTACCAGCACCAGCCCATACATGTTTTTCTGGAAGTTCGATTGTTAAATCTGTTCCAGGACCTGTATAGTGAAGAGCTTTATAATGCTTTTCGTTTAGGTAATCCACTTTTGTATGTAATGTTTCATCATGTTCTTTCCATGCTTCTACAGGATTTTCTAAATCAGCACGAGTAGCTTTGAAAATAGCATCCCATAACTTTGCTTCTTGTTCTTCTGGCGCTACGTCAGGGAATACTTTCGCAGCCCATTCTTTCGTAGGAACAGAAATGACACACCAGCTTACTTTATCTGCTTGTACGTAATCACGGTATACTTTCATTGCTTCTCCAGCTACTTTATGAGCTGTTGCGATACGCGATGGTTCTACACCTTTTAATAAATCAGGGTTTTCCGCATAGATAGACATAAATGCAGCGCCTTCTTTTGCTAATTCTTCACGAGCATGTGCTTTCCAAGATGGAAATTCAGCGAAAGCTTCTTCAGGAGCTAGATCGAATTTTAAGCGTGTTAACGTCTCATCATTCCAATCTACATATACGTGTTTTGCACCAGATTTATATGCTTTTTCTGTAACGAGGCGTACAAATTGTACAGCTTCAAGAGGTGCACTAATTGATAAAGTTTGTCCAGGTTGAATATTAACACCAACATTAACTGCAAGAGCAGCATATTTCTCTAACGTTTGTTCAAATGACATATGTATAATCTCCTTTAATTTGAAAGATTTCTTACTATATATAATACAAGAAAATTCTAAAAATATATATAAATATAAAGTAAAAAGAGAGCTCAAAATGTATTGAGCCCTTATATTTACTTAATTGAAGAAGCAAACTGCTCTACAGTCGTTGTATGGTGTATACGAACGCGCTTCATCTTTAACAATTCATCAGGTTCACCCTTCGTAATGAATTGCCCAGGCTTTGTCGTCGTCGCAAATTGATAATACTTCTTCGTTTCTGCAACAACCTTATCATCTACATGACCGAATGGATAAGCAATCGCGATAACAGGCTTACCTGTTATTTTTTCTAGCTTTTCTTTTGAACCTTTTAACTCTTCCTCATAGTTTGTAATTTTCGGTAAGTCTGCATGTGTTGCAGTATGAGATTGCACCGAGAAAATGCCGGAATCAACCATTTCTTTTATTTCAGAAGTAGACAATGCTCCTTCTACATCAACGTTATCAACAATCATATATTCTGTTGCTGCCGGTTTAAAAGTATCATCTTTTAGCTTTTGTAAAATGCGAAATGCATTCATATTATTTTTCATACCGTCATCAAATGTAACGAAAATCGGTTTATTTACTGTATTTATATCGCCCCAGCGTTCAAACGTTAAAAGCGTATAACCATTGTCCTTTAAATGTTTCATTTGTGCTTCAAAGTTAGCTGGTGATACGAATAAATCTTTAATGCCTTGACCATGATAATCATCAATTGCGTGATACATAAGAACAGGAACCTTTTGTTCGAAAGTAATAGTAGATTTCGTAAGCGGGATTGTTTTCCCATCTTCTTTCATTCCTGTTGCTTCAATTTGGAACTCACCGCGTTTTCCTTCAAATTCCTTTATATCAAAAGGAAGTGTGAATTGTTTCTCTTTTTCTTTAGAAGAAAAAGATTTAGCACTTTCCTTGCCATCAGCTGTGCGCCAAATTTTATATTGTACTTCATTTAAAGAATCTTTTATGTCTGTAATATGAATACTTGTGTTTGTAGATTCGTGTGTAACTGAATTATGTGAGATTTTACCTTGTTCTTGCACAGTCTCTTCTTGTTTCTTAATCCCTTGAGCCGTTTTCTCTTTTTTAGGTTCTGGACTTACATTGTTAGTATTACAGCCTGCTAGAATGGCAGACGTACATAAAGCAATTGCTGCGTATTTTCTCATAAAAATCACCTTCTATTGTGTAGTATGTTGCATATTTACATTAAAATCCCCACCGCTATAAGAGTGGTGGGGATATACCCTTGTTCATCATATCATTTGAAGAAAATGAGGGGAATATGATTTTTAGGAGGTTATTAATGTAATAGATTAGTGACTTTGAATAGATGTATTTTTTTGTTTCTTATTAGAATTAATAATAATATAACCGACTACAAAGATAAGAGGAATAATGAAGACATAGATAGGCATTCCCCATACATAATAGCTTTTCAGCGTTAAGACTAGTAAATGTAAGAAATCGAAAATTGCGTGAGCTTTCATAATATCCTCCAATGGTTTTTTTTTTTTTGAAAATTATAACATTTTAAACTTGTTATTTGTATAATTTGGAAAGTTATTTAAGCTAATTTTAAAGTAAGAAGAATACATATTAATATGCAATTTTGCATAAGGATATGTATTTTTATTAAAATATAAAGATTTTATACTATAATGAAAACCGCTATAAAACTAAGTAAGAATAATGTATGGAGTGGAGAATAGAAATGAAATATAAAAAAATAATATATATCTTTTTCATATCGCTATTTATAGTTGGTTGTCAAAGTGAAGTGAGTAAAGCGAATAGCGTGGAAGAGTATATTCCATCGCATCTTATGAATGCGGAAGTGACGGCGGATATTATGACACTTGAATTTCCTTATGAGATAAAAGAGAAATTAGAGAAAATCGGAAATAAAATGAGCGATAGTATTACAAATAATTTAGATTGGTATTTGAAGTATGCCGAAGAAGAAATTATACCGAAAAAAACGTTTCCTTATCATCAAAACTTAGGTATTACAAAAGAAGAATATGATTTTATGATAGATAAAATGGATAATGCAGAATATATAAATACCAAAGACGGAAAACTCTTTTTTAAAAAGAAAGATCATGAAATTCAAATTCTCTCTGATGAAAATTTGAATCTAATTAAAAATATTCGAATTGATACAGAGAAGAATACAATTAAAACTCCTTTGGGAGAATGCGAATATGAAGGTGAAATCAAGGCGTCGGATGAACAAAAAGCTACTGGTCCATGTAGTGGGAAGATGTGGACTTTAAAAAGTAATGGATTGCTTTATCATTTTTCATTAGGAAAGTTAAAAAACATAAACAAATCTATCATTTACATTTCAATAAAGGGTATATATAAAGATAGGATTATCAATACAGAAGAAGCAGTTGAATTTCACTCGGTTTCATAAAGAATCAAAAAAATCACCTTACTCGTTAAAGTAAGGTGATTTTTTATTAAATAAACAATCCAGCGATTGTCGCAGATAAAATAGAAGCAAGTGTTGATGCAAATAGCATTTTCCAACCAAATTTAGAAACAACGCTTCCTTGTTTTTCAGAAAGGGCACGGATTGTACCAACGATTGCACCAATTTGGCTAATACTTGCGAAGCTAATTAAGAATACTGTAACGATTCCAACTGTACGTGGAGCTAATGTTGTAGCTGTGTCTTTTAAATCAAGGATTGCTACAAACTCATTTAAAACAATCTTCGTACCCATAATACCACCAGCTGGGATAATATCTTGAGTTGGAATACCCATTAAGAATGCGAATGGAGAAAGTACGTAACCGAAGATTTGTTGTAAAGTAATGGCATGTCCCATTGCGCCTGAAGCTGCACTAATTACGTAGTTTACAACTTCCATCACACCGATAAAGGCGATCATTAATGCGGCAACGATACCAGCTACTTTTAAACCATCAAGCGCACCGTTAATCATTGCACCGATAAAGCTGTCCCCGAATAGAGTTCTATTAAATTTTTGAATCACTTCATCTTCTTTCTTCGTATCAACTGGTGTTAATAACGAACAAACGATTAAGCTTGAGAATAAATTTAGCGGAAGAGCTGCTAGTACGTATTTTGCATCTAACATCATTACGTATGATGCTGTAACAGAAGCAGAAACGGAGCTCATCGCAGAACAACAAATGATAAACATACGGTTTTTATTGAAATGCTGTAAATCGTTTTTAATAACGATTAACGCTTCACTTGAACCGAAGAATACAGAGTTTACTGCATGGAATGACTCAACGCGTGGTAAACCAGTAATTTTTGAAATTGCACCGCCGACAACGCGAACGATGAATGGTAAAACACCTAAATAACTAAAGATTGAAAGTAGTGCTGAGAAAAATACGATAATTAATAATACGTTTAAGAAAAAGACAAAATCTCTTTGAATTCCATTAAAGAGAAAATCGACACCTGTCGTACCAAGTTTAATTAGTTTGTTGAAAACCTTACTAATGAAAATAATGATTTGTTGACCAATCTTTGTAGCAAACATAAACCAACCGATTAAAATTTGGAAACCAATCATAATTGCAATTGCACGGAAGTTGATTTTACTTTTGTTGTTTGACAAAGCAAAACATAAACCTAACACGGCAAAAATACCGATAATGCTCATTACATATTGCATGTAGTTGCCCCTTTCAGAAGTTCGTATAAAGTTTGTACATAAAACGCTCGTTATATTACTAAAAATAAAGGAATGAGGTTTTATGTCATACGTAAGATGTCTGACCTTTTAGAAAAATAAAAATAAAAAAAGACCCATATGGATTCACTTTCATCTATGAGAGAAAGCTAATCAATATGAGTCCTTTTTTGCGCATAGGCTAATATTCATTAGTTTTCCCCATAGTCCAGCAATTTAAGGTTGCCGGGTAGAAACTCTCGATCCATATTATCAAGTATATATGAGGTAACATCGTCCGTATTAAATTAGTAGTAGCGTAACATTAACAGAGAACTATCGTCAATAGCTTTTTTTCTTCCAATAGAAAAAGACCATATAAGTATGATAAAATGTAACGCAGTGTTATGAAAAAGAGAGGTCGGAAAATGAGTACTAAAATGACGCCACCAGTTGAGAAAAACGAGTTTATAGATGTAGTATTTGAAGATTTAACACATGATGGTGCCGGTGTTGCGAAAGTAAAGGGCTATCCTATTTTCGTTAAAAACGGATTACCAGGTGAAGAAGCGCAAATTAAAATTATTAAAGTGAAGAAAAACTTCGCATTTGGTCGTTTAATGAAGCTTCATACAGAAAGTCCATATCGTAAAGATGCTGAATGTCCAGTATATAATCAGTGCGGCGGTTGTCAGCTTCAGCACTTAACTTATGAAGGACAATTACAAGCGAAAGAAAAACAAGTACGTGACGTTATGCAACGTATCGGAGGACTAGGTGATGTTCCTGTTCATCCTGTACTTGGCATGGAAAATCCGTGGGTATATCGCAATAAAGCACAAGTACCAATCGGAGAACGTGAAGGCGGACTTGTAGCTGGTTTCTATCGCCAAGGAACGCATGACATCATTAATATGGAATCATGCTTAATTCAGGCAGAAGAAAACGATACATTAATTCAAGAAGTAAAACGTATTTGTGAAAAGCACGGTATCACTGCGTACAACGAAGAGCGTAACAAAGGAACACTTCGTCACGTAATGGCTCGTTACGGACAAGTAACAGGGGAAATTATGCTTGTCTTCATTACACGTACAGCAGAATTACCGAACAAAAAAGCAATCATTGAAGAAATTGCAGCGAAATTCCCAGAAGTAAAATCAATCGTTCAAAACGTAAATACGAAGCGTACGAATGTAATCTTCGGAGATAAAACGACAGTACTGTACGGATCAGAATATATTTATGACTTTATCGGTGACATTAAATTTGCGATTTCAGCACGTTCATTCTATCAAGTAAACCCAGAGCAAACGAAAGTGCTTTACGATAAAACGTTAGAATACGCAAAATTAAATGGTAACGAAACAGTAATCGATGCCTATTGTGGAATCGGATCAATCTCGTTATTCCTAGCGCAAAAAGCGAAAAAAGTGTACGGCGTTGAAATCGTCCCAGAAGCAATTGAAGACGCAAACCGAAACGCAGCACTAAACAACATGACAAACGCTGAATTTGGCGTAGGAGAAGCTGAAGTAGTTATTCCAAAATGGTACAAAGAAGGCGTAATCGCCGACACAATGGTCGTAGACCCACCGCGTAAAGGCTGTGACGAAGCATTACTAAATACAATCATCGACATGAAGCCAAACCGCGTCGTATACGTATCGTGTAACCCAGCAACATTAGCACGTGATTTAAAAGTACTAGAAGAAGGCGGATATAAAACACAGGAAGTACAACCTGTTGATATGTTCCCGCATACGACGCATGTGGAGTGTGTGGCTTGGCTTAAGTTGGTATAATAGGAAAGCAGTTGATATAGGGGAAATCTATACCATCTGCTTTTTGGTTTACAAAAATACCATTCATAAGCGATTTTAGTTAAAATAAATATTGCTGATTTTCACAAATTATAAATTTAGATTTTGAAATTGTATTCATAGTGAGAGGATTTGAATTTGAAATGATAGATAATTTTTGGCGTGAATTACCACGACCATTTTTCGTACTTGCACCAATGGAAGATGTGACAGACGTTGTTTTCCGTCACGTAGTAAGTGAAGCTGGTCGTCCAGACGTATTCTTCACAGAGTTTACAAACTCGGATAGCTATTGTCATCCAGAAGGTATGAAAAGTGTACGTGGCCGTTTAATTTTTACAGAAGACGAACAGCCGATGGTAGCACATATTTGGGGAGACAATCCCGAATACTTCCGTCAAATGAGTATCGGTATGGCAGAACTAGGATTTAAAGGCATCGATATTAATATGGGTTGCCCAGTACCGAATGTAGCATCAAGAGGGAAAGGTAGTGGCCTTATTCTACGTCCAGACGTTGCAGCAGAACTTATTCAAGCAGCAAAAGCGGGCGGACTACCTGTCAGCGTAAAAACAAGACTTGGCTTTAAAGAGTTAAGCGAGTGGGAAGATTGGTTAACGCACATTTTCAAACAAGATATTGCAAACCTTTCTATTCATTTACGCACAAGAGAAGAAATGAGCCAAGTAGATGCGCATTGGGAACTAATTCCGGAAATCAAAAAATTACGTGACCGCATTGCACCAAATACGTTAATAACAATCAATGGAGACATCCTTGATCGTAAAATGGGGCTGGAACTTGCTGAAAAATACGGCATTGATGGCGTAATGATTGGACGAGGCATCTTCAAAAACCCATTTGCTTTTGAAAAAGAGCCAAGAGAACATAGCAGTAAAGAACATCTAGATCTTTTAAGACTACAACTTGATTTACAAGATCAATATGCAGAAGTACTGCCACGCTCAATCACAGGGCTTCACCGCTTCTTCAAAATTTATGTGAAGGGCTTCCCAGGAGCTGCGGAATTGAGAAATCAATTGATGAGTACGAAGTCGACGGATGAGGTGCGTGCTTTGTTGGATAAGTTTGAGGATAGTGTTGGTGAGGCTCAGGATAGTGAGACGGTTTAACTTTTAAGCACTTAAATCATTTCATATGTAGTGCATGACATGAGTGAGTTGAAAATAAGTGCAGAGCTGGAAAAGAACAGTGTATTTGAGAAATCAAAACACTGTTTTTTTCTTTTAGTTAATGTTAAGAGAGAAATCTTTTTATAGGCATATAAAAAACATGTAAGAGCTCTGTAGATACAATGATAGAGAAAAGTTCGGGTAAGACTATAAAACATATCTTTAAAATGTTAAAGTATTAATTTAGTGGACAATAACTAAAAGGCTAGATTAAACATGATAATTTAAAGCAGGTTATAGCATAAACTTTAACCGCTGAATAAATAATCAACATTTCAGGAGGAAACCCAATGGCAATGAGCAACAACGATATATTAAAAAGAGTACGATACGCTTTAGATATAAAAGATATAGATATGGTAGAAATCTTTAAACTTGGCGGGATGGAAGTAACGAAAGAAGACGTAGTTGATATGCTTACAAAAATAAAGAGAGCTCCTCAGCACGAAGCTGAAAATGATGAGGTAGCTGAAGATGAGTACGTAAAAACATGCGATATGATGATGTTAGAGGCATTTTTAAATGGATTTATTACTTTAAAAAGAGGAAAGCAAGATCCGAAACCAGGGCAGCCTGCACCTGTACAGAGCAAGGAGAGTGCCAATAACCTTCTTCTAAAGAAAATGAAAATCGCACTATCTTTAACGAGTGAGGATGTACTTGATATATTAGATAGCGTGGGCGTTACGGTAACAAAAGGAGAGTTAGGCGCTCTATTAAGAAAAAAAGGTCATAAAAATTACAAAGAGTGCGGCGATAGATACGCAAGGAATTTCATTAAGGGATTAGGTGTAAAGTATAGAGGATAATGAGTTCGTTAAAGCAGTAAATGATATAATAGGTAGAGTAGGACGTTCGTATCCTACTCTTTTTTATTTGTAAAAATACTATGCTAGGTGATGAAATGGTACATACATATTTAGGTGAGACAATTAATTTTCATATAACTTATAAGAAGAAAAAGTCCGTGCGTCTTTTTGTAGATTCGTATGGAAATGTAGAAATACAGGCTCCGAAAGGGACACCTGTTGAATACTTAGTCCAGTTGCTAGAAGAGAAGTGGGGTTGGATTCAGACAACACGTAAAGAAATGCAGGAGCGAGCGCATGGACCACAGGAAAAGGATTATGATCAAGGAGAAGGCTTTTTGTATTTAGGGAATACGTATCCGATACAGATTTCCCAAGATGCAAGCATTGAGCAAGACAACGCAGTATTTAAAGGGGATAAGTTACATATTTATGTGAAAGAGCTTAAGGATGAGAAAATACAACAAGCTTTAAAACGATTTTACTATAAGCAGTGTAAATCTTTAGTAGAGAAGAGTATTAAAGCGCATCAAAGTAATTTCAAAACAAAACCACGTTCTATTCGTATTACAGATAGTAGTCGTACTTGGGGTACTTGCGATTCGAATTTACAACTAACATTCAATTGGAAGCTAGCAATGGCACCACAGCGAGTAATTGACTATGTAGTTGTTCATGAAATGTGTCATATGGTTCATTTAAATCATGATCGATCGTTTTGGCGTCTTGTCGGGAAAATCATGCCCGATTATAAGGAAATGGAGAACTGGTTAGCTTTATCTAGTTGGAAGATGACGGTTTAATGTTGCGCTTTGTATAGGTTGCAATTATTGTCAATCTTTGTCGGTAAGTCGATATATTTCGAAAATCGCTGATATATTTGAAGTTGCGCCGATATATTTCGAAAATCGCTGATATATTTGGAGTTGCGCCGATATATTTCGAAAACCGCCGATATATTTGGAGTTGCAATCGATATGTTCAATGAAGAGAAAGTAAAAGGAGATGTCACAGCAGACATCTCCTCTTTTCGAGTATATAGATTATCGCCCAAACTTCACAACAAAATCTTCATCAACTTTCCCCATCTCATACCCACGATACCCCTCCGAAAGCAAAGCCTGCTGTCCACTAGCATCACTCATTAGAATACTTTGAACATCCGTCCAATCTCTTTTCTTGTCTTCACGCAATTCCTTCACAAAAACATACCGCAGACTACCACCATACTTTTCCTTCAGCGCAGCAATCTCCATCCCTTGCGCAAACTTATCCTTCAAACTCGGAATGTTAAAAGGAGCAACGGTGCAGCATACGTAATCATATTTGCTGTCTTCTTTTTGCAATTCTTCCATAATGACTTTCGCTAATATTTTTTGCATCCCATTTCCTCGGCAGTTCGGATGAACGTTTGAGATTTCTTGATAGATGACGCGGTGCAGTTCACTTTCTGATAGACCAATATCAAGCCCTAAATGTTCATCGTCGATAGGAGGGACGAGTAGAGCGCGAAATGCGATGAGTTTGTTTTCGATAAAAGCACCGATCATCATGCCGTTTCCTTTTAGAATGTATTGAAATTCTTCTTGTGAGAGTGGTTGTAAACGACTTTTATCTTCTAGTGCTTCAACTACGATGTTTTGTAGTGATAAAATTTGTTCGATGTGCTCTAGTGATAGTAATGTAACGTGAAATGGATTGTTATTTTGTTTTAATGTTCCTTTGTATAGAACTGTCATGCGTTAGTCCTCCTTTAGCGTACAATGTCCTGAAAGACGGTGAGTTCTTGTAGTGCATCTTCGTTTATTTCAATGCCGAGTCCAGGCTTTTCGTTTAAGCGAATGAATGGTACGTCGTAATGTAAGTTTCCGATGTCTTTTGTGAATTTTAATGGCCCTGTTAGCTCTACGCTCGTAATGATTTTCTTTGAGAAAGCGACATGGAATCCTGCGGAAGAGGCAACAGATGATTCGACCATTGATCCCACTTGGCATTCAATGCCTGCCATTTCTGCTTGATGAGCGAGCTTTACAGCTGGATATATGCCGCCGCATTTCATTAGTTTTATATTTACTTTATCAGCAGCTTCTAATTTAATAATTTGGCGCATTTCACGAGAACTTTTTAATCCTTCATCAATCATAAGCGGGAGGTTTGTTTTAGAACGAATATGAGCCATGGCATCAATATCGTCCGCGATAACAGGTTGTTCAATCCAGTCAATGTTTAAATGTCCTAATGAACGCAGTGCTGTTAATGTGTTCGCGCTATTTTTCCAGCCTTGGTTTACATCAACGCGAATCGCGATGTCATTTCCTACACGTTCACGTACAGCTTCAATACGTTTCACATCTTCTTTTACATTCGTACCAACTTTCATTTTGAAAGATTGGTAACCTTTTTGAATCATAGAAGCAGCTTCTTCAGCCATGTCTTCTGGATTGGCAATACTTAAAACGTGAGTGATAGGGAATTCTTCATGGTAGCGCCCGCCAATTAATTGATATACAGGTTGATTTAGTTTTTTGCCCATTATATCAAAACAAGCAATATCAATTGCGGCTTTCGCTGTTGGAACACCGTAAATTGTATTGTCCATCATGTCGTGTATTTTTTCGATATTCATTGGATTTTTCCCGATTAGAGCAGGGGTTAGCGTATGTTTTAAAGTATGGAAAGTACTTTCCCATGATTCACCTGTGACGTGATCATCAGCAACGCCTTCACCGTAACCGATAATACCTTCATCTGTTTCCATTTTGACGATAATAGAGGGCATATCAGAATAAGAGCCATAACTAATAACAAACGGATTGCGAAGCGGTAAACGAATTGCGTAAAGATGAATAGCTGTAATTTTCATTGAATAGAAACCCCTTCCTGTTTACAATAGTTTTGTACATTTGATATAGTTGACGTTAAATAGTCGTTAATTAATGATAAGGAGTTAGAGAAAATGATGATAAAAATTGCAGTTGTCGGTTCAAAGGAGTTTATGGAGAACCTTTTTCCTATTGCTCAAAAATTAGAAGGAATAGAAATTGATCCATATATTTACCTTCATCCGGCGGAATCTTCTGAATTATTAAAGTGTCTAAAGCCTTGTGATGTCATCTTTTTCTCAGGTGCTTTACCTTATTATATGGCAAAAGAAATAAGAGAACAATTACGAATTCCAAGTACATACTTACAGCAAGACGAGACAACTGTCGCATCTTCAATTCTTTCTATCATGTATCATCAAAGTATTCAACCACATAACATTTCCATCGATTTAGTAGACCGCTCGTTTATTACAAATGTGTTCCATGATATTGGTATAAAAGAAAGCCCGCAAGTGTTGGATTATGAAAATATGCTGTGGAGTAAAGATGAAATAAATAGAGTTATCGATTTTCATGTAGCTAAATATCAATCTGGAGAGGCTCATTTAGCTTTAACTAGTATTCACGCTGTTTACGATGAGCTTCAAAAAATAGGTGTTCCTTCAGAGCGTATGATTGATCCAACACAGTCCATTATACATGGGCTAAAAGATGCAAAAATAAAAGCTGAGTTAGCAAAAAGCTATTCAGCTACTGTTGGTACTTGTATTATTTCTTCCCTAGAATTACGGACGAATTTGCTTGAAAAACTAGATGTCATTTCAAAAGAACTACGTGGTTCATTTAAACAAGTGGATGAAATGACATGCATTCTGTATACAACTCGTGGTGATATCGAATCGATTATTAAAACAAATGCGATAGATAACTTGTTTGCGAGCGTAGAAGGAACGATAGCTATTGGATTTGGTTATGGGAAAACCGTGAAAGAGGCGGAGCAAAATGCAAAAATTGCTCAAAGTTTTGCAAAGAATAATCCAATAGATCGTTGTTTTTATATACTAACAAGTGATAAAGATTTGTTTGGTCCGTTCCCGAAAGAACAGAGAGTACAAAGTTTGAAAAATGATAATCCGGAACTAATGAAAATAGCGAAGGAAACGAAGCTTAGTCCGGCCAACTTGTCAAAAATCATTCAATTTAGTCAATCGCATCCGTCATTGAAGTTTACAGCAGCTGATCTTTCTGAGTACTTACAAGTGACTCGAAGATCGACAGAAAGGTTGTTAAAGAAATTAGTTGATTACGGGTATGCTCATATTTGCGGCGAGGAAATGCCCTATCAACAAGGGCGACCTCGCGCACTATATGAACTGAATTTACCGCTATTTTTAAGCTTCTAGTTGAGCTTTTTGTTTCTTTAGTAGTTCTGCTTTTTCAATGTCTGATAGTTTTACAATTGTGAAGCCTGTTATACCATAAATGATTGAGATAATAGGTACGATGAAATTCAAAATAGCATAAGGGGCATATTCAAATGCACCTACGCCAAGTGTAGCGAGAATAAATACACCGCACGTATTCCAAGGAACGAAGACAGAAGTTAATGTTCCGCCATCTTCTAATGCTCTGGATAAGTTTTTTGAATGTAGTCCTTTTTCTGTGTATGCATTTGCGTACATTCTTGAAGGGACAACAATTGAAATATATTGTTCAGAGCAAGTAAGGTTTGTTGCAAAACAAGATGCGATAGTAGAAGCGATAAGCCCTTTTGCTGATTTCGCTAACTTTAAAATTTGATTTACAATTGAGCGAAGAATACCTGTATGTTCTAATACTCCTCCGAAAGTCATAGCGACAATTGTCATAGAGACTGTATTCATCATCGAATCTAAGCCACCGCGGTTAAATAGTTCGTCTACTAGCTTGTTTCCAGTGTCTATAACAAATCCAGCTTGGAGTGCACCGACAGATGCTGAGACAGAACCACCTTGAATAAAGACTTGTGATAAAAATCCTAAAATAATACCGACGAGAATCGCTGGTATAGCAGGAACTTTTTTTGCGACCAATACCATAACGACTACGGGTATAATGAGTAGGAAAGGTGAGATAACAAAGTTTTGTTGCAATACTTGTAACGTTTGATCGATGCTCTTCGCATCAATATTGTTAGCGCCGAAGCTTCTTCCTAAGAGCGCGTAAACGATAAGAGTAATAATTAAACCTGGAACTGTAGTAAATAACATATGACGAATGTGTGCGAATAAATCTGTATTTGTTAATCCTGCGGCTAGGTTAGTTGTATCTGAAAGCGGTGACATTTTATCGCCAAAATAAGAGCCTGAAATAATGGCACCAGCAACCATTGGAGCTGGGATTCCCATACTTAGGCCAATTCCCATTCCAGCAACACCAATTGTCCCCATTGTAGACCAAGAGCTACCAATTGCTAATGCAACGATAGAACAAATGACGGTAATGGAAACTAAAAATAGTGATGGAGTTAAAAGTTTTAAACCGTAATAAATCATCGTTGCGACGATTCCACCGCCAATCCAAGCACCAATTGTTAAGCCAACAAGAATAATAATGACGATAGCAGGTAATGCAAGACGAATCCCTTTATACATTGCTTCTTCAAGATCATTCCATTTGTAACCGTAACGCCAAGCGACAATAGAAGCAACGGTTGTACCGATAATAAGTGGAACGTGAGGGGTTTGTTTTAATACAACAATTGTAACCATCATAACTGCAACGGTAATGATAATAGGGATAATCGCTATTCCAAAAGGTATTTCTTTTTTCATAAAGTTCCTCCTTGTTACGTATGTTTGTTTGTATTTTTAGAATTGTCGTAAAATAGACGTTTATTAGGTTATGATAACTAAAAGTTTATGTAAGCGTCAACATAAAAAACAGAAAATAAGGAATGTTCTAGTTGTTTGTTTAGTTTGTAATATAAGTGCAGAGTAAGGTTTTTAAGTATTTAAAAATAAACAATTGACTTTTTTCTTAAAATTCAATATGTTCATAAAAACATCTGTTTTTCATAAGTATAATTAACCCGAATCGTTTGTAATGTGGGAAGGAGACTGGAACGTTGAAAACATTAGAACTACAAGAGCGCTTAACGGAGATTTTTCAGCATTTACACGAAAACCCTGAAGTAAGTTGGAAAGAATATGAAACGACAGCGTATATTACTGACTTTTTAAAAGAAGAAGGAATTTCATATAGAACATTTGATGATTGTCCAGGTGTAATTGCTGAGATTGGAGGCGGGAATCCAGTTATTGCGATTCGTGCTGATATGGATGCACTTTGGCAAGAAGTAAATGGAGAATTTAAAGCGAACCATTCATGTGGCCATGATGCTCATATGACCATTGTAATGGGACTTATTTTACAATTGAAAAATATGAGATGGAAAAGTGGTATGGTTAGATTTATTTTTCAGCCGGCAGAAGAGAAGGGGAATGGTGCTTTGAAGATGGTGGAGAAAGGTGCTGTAGATGATGCTGATTTCTTATTTGGCATCCATCTAAGACCAATTGAAGAACTATCTTTGAAACAAGCAGCCCCATCTATTCGCCATGGAGCAGCAGGGTTTTTAGAGGGTATGATTCATGGGGAGGATGCACACGGGGCAAGACCACACCAAGGTGTGAATGCAATTGATGTCATTTCCATGATTAATATCGGTTTGAAAAATATTTGGCTGCCACCGCAAAGTTCTTATTCAGTAAAAATGACGAGATGCCAAGCAGGTGGTGATAATTTAAATATCATTCCAGGAAATGGTCATTTCAGTTTAGATGTAAGAGCTGAGAGTAATATACTATTAGAAGAATTAAAGAAAAAGATTGAGCATGTAATAGAATCAGCTGCATCGATGGGGTCGAAAACTTCATACGAATGGATGGATCTTGCACCAGGAGCAGAGGTTTCCGAAGAAGCAGAGCGCTTTATGCGTAAAGGTATTCTCGAAGTGTATGGGGAAGAGAGATGCACAGGGCCTCTCTATACGACAGGAAGCGATGATTTCCATTACTATACAGTGAAAAGACCACATTTAAAAGCTGTCATGCTTGGACTAGGAGCAGACCTACAACCTGGATTACACCATCCGTATATGAGGTTTGATCATAGTTGTATTATGGATGGGGTAGAAATATTGAAACAAACTGTATTGAAAGTGTTAGAAGACAGGGGCTAAAGAGCTCCTGTTTTTTTGTCGTGAATTGTCGGTAAATCGATATATTGAGAAAATCGTTGATATATTTGAAGTTATGATAGATATATTGAGAAAATCGTTGATATATTTGAAGTTACGATAGATATATTAAGAAAATCGTTAATATAATTTCACGTACCTATTAATTTGATGAAAAATGAGCCTCCAGTACATGGTGTATAATAATAAGTACCATTTTTTAATAGGAGAAAACGAATGAACGAACAATATTACGATGCAGTTTTACATATAAAAACAGTCGGTGAGCAAAAAGGGTTTAACAAATCTATGCATTATCACCGTTATGAACCGACGCCGTATAGCGGATTAGATGAGTTACTGAATCAATATGAAATAAAAAGTAGTGACCGAATTGTAGACTTTGGGTGCGGAAAAGGGCGATTAAACTTTTATATGCATCATAAATGTGGGGCTTCAGCAGTTGGAATTGAAATGAATGAAGAGTTTTATAAAGAAGCGATTGATAATCAAGATCGTTATGCACGAAAGGCAAGAAACAGTAAGGAGAAAATTCAATTCCAATGTTGTTTAGCGCAGGAATATAAGATTGATCCACATGATAATAGGTTTTATTTCTTTAATCCGTTTTCTGTGCAAGTGTTTATGAATGTAGTAAATAACATTTTGCTTTCAGTAGAAAATACGGGGAGAGAAGTGGATATTATTTTATATTATCCTTCTGAGGACTATATTTTCTTCTTAGAAAATCAGACTGCGTTTGAGCTGAAGAAAGAAGTTAGATTGCCAGGTGCTTATGAGAAGAATGGGAATGAGAGGTTTTTAGTTTATACATTAGGGTAATAAAAAAACAGGTGCCAAGGCACCTGTTTTTTATTAGTTACGGATTAAGTAATCAAATGCACCTAAAGCTGCGTTTGCACCTGAACCCATAGAGATGATGATTTGTTTGTACGGATTATTTGTACAGTCACCTGCAGCAAACACTCCTGGTACGTTTGTAGCGCCGTGCTTGTCTGTTACGATTTCACCGCGAACGCGTTCAACTGTTTCGCCTAACCAGTCTGTGTTTGGCACAAGACCGATTTGTACGAATACACCTTGTAATTCAACGTGATGAACTTCTTCAGTTTCACGATCGATGTAAGAAATACCGTTTACTTTATCAGTACCAGTGATTTCTTTCGTTTGAACGTTTTTCAGAACAGTTACGTTTGGTAAGCTGTTAAGACGCTCTTGTAATACAGCATCAGCTTTTAATTCTGGCATGAATTCAAGAACAGTTACGTGCTTAACGATACCTGCTAAGTCGATAGCTGCTTCAATACCAGAGTTACCTCCGCCGATAACTGCTACGTCTTTTCCAGTGAATAATGGACCGTCACAGTGTGGGCAATATGCTACACCTTTATTTTTGAACTCAGCTTCACCTGGTACGCCAACATTACGCCAGCGAGCACCTGTAGAAACGATTACGCTCTTACTTTTCAGAATAGCGCCGTTTTCAAGTTCCACTTCAATAAGTTCTTTTTTCTCTAAACGTTTCGCACGTTGTAGATTCATTACATCGATGTCGTATTCTTTTACGTGTTCTTCAAGGCTTGCTACTAGCTTAGGACCTTCAGTCTTTTTTACGCTGATGAAGTTCTCAATGCCCATAGTATCCATTACTTGACCACCGAAGCGCTCAGCAACGATACCAGTGCGGATGCCTTTACGTGCTGCGTAAATTGCTGCACTTGCACCAGCAGGGCCGCCACCAACAACAAGAACATCGTATGGATCTTTATCAGAAAGCTCTGATGCATCTGGACCGTTACCCATTTTAGCTAAAATTTCTTCAAGTGTCATACGACCGCTTCCGAAAGATTCGCCGTTTAGGTAAACAGTTGGTACTGCCATGATGTCTTTGCTTTCTACTTCCTCTTTGAATGCAGCGCCATCAATCATAGTATGTGTAATACCAGGGTTAAGAACGCTCATTACGTTAAGAGCTTGTACAACATCAGGACAGTTATGACAACTTAGGCTGATATAAGATTCAAAATGATATTCGCCTTGAATGTTTTTAATTTGATCGATTAATTTTTGTTCAACTTTTGGAGCGCGTCCACTTACTTGTAGTAAAGCTAACACTAATGATGTAAATTCGTGTCCTAATGGAATACCAGCGAATACGACACCAGTGTCTTCACCAGGGCGGTTTACGCTAAAGCTTGGTGTTCTCTCTAATTCAACTTTTTCTACTGTAATCTTAGATGACATAGTAGCTAATTCGTCTACTAGAGCTAACATATCTTTAGATACGTTATCGTCTCCTGCGCTTACCTTAAGTAAAATATCGTTCTCCATTAATTGAAGGTATTGGGATAGTTGTGTTTTTATATCTGCATCTAGTATCATTTTGATCGAACTCCTTAGATTTTGCCTACAAGGTCAAGGCTTGGTTTAAGTGTTGCAGAACCCTCTTGCCATTTAGCTGGGCAAACTTCACCTGGGTTGTTACGTACGTATTGAGCAGCTTTAATTTTGTTAACAAGAATGCTTGCGTCACGGCCGATACCGTCAGCATTGATTTCCATAGATTGGATAACGCCGTCTGGATCGATGATGAATGTACCACGAGCAGCAAGACCTTCTTCTTCCATTAAAACGTTGAAGTTTGTAGTGATTGTGCGAGTTGGGTCACCAATCATGATGTACTCGATTTTGCCGATAGTTTCTGAGCTATCATGCCATGCTTTGTGAGTGAAGTGAGTGTCTGTAGATACAGAGTATACTTCAACGCCTAAGTCTTTTAGAGTTGCGTATTGGTTTTGTAAGTCTTCAAGTTCAGTTGGGCAAACGAATGTGAAGTCAGCTGGGTAGAAACAAACTACACTCCATTTTCCTTTTAAACTTTCGTCAGTAACTTGGATAAATTCTCCATTATGGTAAGCATTAGCTTTAAACGGTTTTACTTCTGTGCCGATTAATAACATATTAAAATTCCTCCTAAATGTTGGTTTTGAGCATCAAAAAATAGTGTGCTCATAAAATATATTTTTTAATTAACTATAATAATTCTAATTCGATATTAATTATCATATAGAAGTGGTTATTTTGTCAAGAGAATAAACCAACTTTATACCGATTTAATTAATATTTATTCTCAATTAAGGCTAACAGGGAATGGAAAGGTAACTTTAAGTTTATAAATTTTCAATGATTGTTTGAAAGAGTAGTGTGTATGTTAGAGATATGGTGTAAGTGTAAATTCTTAGGAAGGAAATATTTCTTAGAAGTTATGTATTTGAAAAGGAACTGCTTATTTCTATTTTACAAAGAATTGTGCGATAAATAAAATAAAATGAATCGAAATCTTTTTGAACAATTTTTGTCATCTCAAATATATAATTAGGAAGTATATTACGCTGATAGTTAGAAATATTGACTCAAAGTGCTAACGAGATATAATAAAACCTAGATATACCTTTCAAAAAGAAGAATACATATTTATAGGATGAAAAAATTCAACCTATTATTTTTTATAGCTTTTAGAAAACGCTTACAATTGGTGTGGAGGGGAAACCATGTCTAAGTTCACAAAGTATTTTTTAATGGAAGCTAAAGATGTGATTGCATATGTGAAAGAGAAATTATCTAAGTTTGAACATGCAAAGGGGCTAAAGTGTAAAGAAATAGGTGATGGCAATTTAAATTATGTGTTCCGCGTTTGGGATGAAAAAGAGAACATCTCTGTCATCGTAAAGCAAGCTGGGGATACAGCTCGCATTTCAGATGAGTTTAAGTTGTCGACGAATCGTATTCGCATAGAATCAGATGTTTTGCAGTTAGAGGATGAGTTAGCACCTGGACTTGTTCCTAAGGTGTATTTATTTGATAGTGTGATGAACTGTTGCGTAATGGAAGATTTATCGGATCACACAATATTACGTACAGCACTTATAAATCATCAAATATTTCCGCAGCTTGCTGACGACTTAACTACTTTTATGGTAAATACACTTTTATTAACATCTGATGTTGTAATGAATCATAAAGAGAAGAAGGAACTTGTGAAGAATTATATAAATCCTGAATTATGTGAGATTACAGAGGACCTCGTATATTCAGAACCATTTACAAATCATAATAAGCGTAATGAGTTATTTCCTTTAAATGAGGGATGGATTAGGGAGCATATTTATAGTGATAAAGAGCTTCGTATGGAAGTAGCGAAACGTAAATTTTCTTTTATGACGAATGCACAGGCATTGCTTCATGGTGATTTACATACTGGTTCTGTTTTTGTAAGAGATGATTCTACAAAGGTTATTGATCCTGAGTTTGCTTTTTATGGACCTATGGGATATGACGTTGGGAATGTAATGGCGAATTTAATGTTTGCTTGGGTGAATGCAGATGCAACGATGCCACCTGGAGCTGAGAAAGATACGTATATGGATTGGTTACAAACTACGATGGTAGAGGTAATTGATTTATTTAAGAAGAAGTTTTTAGATGCTTGGGATATTCATGTGACCGAGATTATGGCGAAGGAAGAAGGCTTTAACGAAGTATATTTACAATCTGTATTAGAGGATACAGCTGCAGTGACAGGTCTTGAATTAATCCGCCGTATTGTTGGATTAGCGAAAGTAAAAGATATTACTTGTATTGAGAATGAGGAAGCACGTGCTAGAGCGGAGCGAATTTGTCTTAAAGTAGCGAAGAGTTTTATTTTACGAGCGAATCAATATAGAACAGGTACAAGTTTTGTAGAAACGTTAAAAGAACAGTCAATGCACTACGCGGAGTAAGGGGAGAATATGATGGAAGAGCAATTAATACCAATTCAGTGGAAAGATGATGCTTTAGTTTTGTTAGATCAAACGTTATTACCGAATGAAATTGTCTATGAATCATTTAAAACAGCTGAAAGTGTGTGGGATGCCATTCAAGTAATGAAAGTACGAGGTGCACCAGCGATTGGTGTTTCAGCAGCTTATGGAGTGTATTTAGGGGTAAAGGAATTTGCTGAAAGTACGGAAGAAGGATTTATGGATGAAGTAAGAAAGGTATGTACATACTTGGCGACATCAAGACCGACTGCAGTAAATTTATTTTGGGCACTTGAAAGAATGGAAAGTGTAGCGGCAGATAATATTCATTTATCAATCTTACAGTTGAAAGATAGATTACTAGAAGAGGCAAAAGAAATTCATAGAGAAGATGAAGAAATTAACCGTCAAATTGGAGAACATGCATTAACATTATTCCGTGATGGAATGGGAGTATTAACACATTGTAATGCTGGTGCGTTAGCGACGACTAAGTATGGTACTGCGACGGCTCCAATGTACTTAGCAAAAGAAAAAGGATGGGACTTAAAAATCTTTTCGGATGAAACACGTCCAAGATTACAAGGGTCAACGTTAACGGCATTAGAACTACAGCGAGCGGGAATTGATGTTACTGTCATTACGGATAATATGGCGGCTATGGTCATGTCACAAGGGAAGATTGACGCTGTAATTGTTGGATGCGACCGTGTGGCAGCGAACGGTGATATAGCAAATAAAATTGGAACATTAGGCGTATCTATTTTAGCGAAATACTACAACATTCCGTTTTATGTAGCAGCGCCAACGCCGACAATCGACTTGAAAACACCGACAGGAAAAGAAATTCCCATCGAGGAAAGAGATGCTTCTGAAGTGATTAATCGCTTCGGACAATATTCTGCTCCGAAAGAAAGTAAAGTATATAATCCAGCATTTGATGTTACTCCACATGAAAATGTAACAGCGATTATTACAGAAAAAGGGATTGTAAAGGCACCGTTTACGGAGAATTTAAAAAAGCTATTTCAATAAATAGATAAATATAAAAGTCAGTCATCATAAGCTTCATACTTAGGGGGATGTATATGTTATTACAAAAAGAAAGAGAAGAAATTGTAGCGTATGGAAAGAAAATGATTTCTAGTGGTTTAACAAAGGGGACGGGTGGTAATATTAGTATCTTTAATCGTGAACAAGGTCTTGTTGCGATTAGCCCAAGTGGTTTAGAGTATTATGAAACAAAGCCTGAAGATGTAGTTATATTAAACTTAGATGGTGAAGTAGTAGAAGGAGAGAGAAAACCATCAAGTGAATTAGATATGCACCTTATTTACTATAGGAAGCGTGAAGATATAAATGCGCTTGTGCATACACATTCTCCTTACGCGAAGACGATTGCGTCATTAGGATGGGAGCTTCCGGCTGTGTCATATTTAATTGCTTTTGCAGGTCCGAATGTCCGCTGTGCGCCGTATGAAACATTTGGTACGAAGCAATTAGCAGAGGCTGCTTTTGAAGGCATGATTGATCGTCGTGCTGTGCTACTTGCAAATCACGGTTTAATTGCTGGTGCAAATAATATAAAAATGGCATTTACTGTTGCAGAAGAGATTGAGTTTTGTGCGCAAATTTATTATCAAACGAAAAGCATTGGGGAACCAAAGCTATTGCCAGAAGATGAGATGGAGAATTTGGCGAAGAAGTTTGAAGGGTATGGGCAGCAGTAGAATGAAATAAAAACACCCTCAAGAAAAAATCTTGAGGGTGTTTCTTACGCCTTTTTAAGCAATAAATACATAAAGTAAGGAGCACCAATTAAAGCAACGACAATACCAGCTGGAATACCGTTAGGATCGACGATATTACGTCCGATTGTGTCTGCTAATAACAATAGCCATCCGCCGATTAAAAGGGCGATAGGCATGAAAATTTGATGTCTTGGACCTACTAAAGATTTTGCAATATGAGGAGCCATTAGTCCGATAAAGCTAATTCCTCCTGTTACGGAAACAGCTGCAGCTGCAAGTGCAACAGCTGCAACTAATAAGTACCTACGTTCTTTTTCAATTTCAATTCCAACACCGATTGCGACTGGTTCGTTTAATGCTAAAATGTTTAATCGATTTGCTTTATAGAAAACAAACGGAATTAATACGATTAGCCATGGGAGCATTGCTAAAACGAATATCCAGTCATCTCCCCAAATATTTCCGGCAATCCATTTTGAAATAAAGTCTACTTTCATACGATCCGCGGATGAAATAAGGACAATCATCGTTCCAGATAGTGCAAATGCAAAACCGATACCGGTTAATGTTAATCGGATTGGTTGAAGTCCAGTTGATTTACTATATGAAAATACGTAAATTAGAACAGCTGTCAGAAATGCTCCGATAAATCCAACTACAGGTAGTAAGTAGAGAAATGAACCTACATCTATTGGAAAGTATAAAAAGAAAATAGCAACAGCAACACCGGCCCCAGAGTTAATACCAAGAATACCAGGTTCAGCTAAATCATTTCGAGTAATTCCTTGAAGAATAGCTCCTGATAAAGCGAGAGCCATACCAGCTAATAATGTAATGACAATTCTAGGTAGCCTTAAAGAGTATAAAACAAACTCCTCTTTAAAAGTCCCTTGCCCCATTAATGTTGGGAGTAGTCGATCATAAGATAAAGATGCTGAACCAAGTCCCATTCCAACTACAATGGTTGTGATGATTACTATAAGTAAAGTGAGTATAATGAGACGCTGTTTTCTTAAAATAGATTGCATCATGAGAATGTTTTTCCTCCTTTACGTACAATGAATAGGAAGAATGGTAACCCTACAATCGCGACAATTGCTGCAACTGGTGTTTCGTATGGAGCGTTAATAGTACGTCCGACTGTATCTGCAAGTAGCATAAAGGAAGCTCCAGCAATTGCTGACATCGGTATAACAAATCGGTAATCTGGACCGACAATTGGGCGTACCATGTGAGGTACCATTAAGCCGATAAATGCCATATTTCCAACAAGCGCTACAGATGCACCTGCAAGTAAGATAATAATGATAAATAAAATAGTTTTAATAACAATAATTTTTTGACCTAGTCCAATAGCCACTTCCTCACTGAAACTAAGAACTGTCAATTTTTTTGCTAGTAAGATAGCGATAAAGATACTAATTGAAATGACTGGAATAATAATTTTTAATTGGTTCCAAGTTGTTCCAATTACGCCACCAGCAGTCCAAAGTGATACATCTTGTGAAATTTTAAAGTAAATGCCAATTCCTTCTGAAATTGCGAGTAGAAATGCTGAAACTGCAGCACCCGCTAATACAATTCGAAGAGGAGAAAGGCCGCCTTTTTTCACCATACCAATTCCAAATACCATAATTGCGCCAATTGCAGCACCGATAAAGCAAGCTAATGTTAAGTAAAGATAGCTGATGGAAGGGTTGAAAGCAAGTGTCAGTGCAAGCGCAGCATTTGCTCCACCAGATAGCCCTAATAATCCAGGATCCGCAAGTGGATTTCGTGTTAATCCTTGCATAATTGCTCCAGAAACGGCTAATCCAGCTCCTACAAAAATAGCAGCAACTTCACGTGGTAAACGTATTTCTCGAATAATAGATATTTTGTCTCCTTTAGCGGAGGAAGTGAGTGCTGACCATACATCTTTTATCGAAGTATCGGCAGCACCTAATACCATTGCAACCATAAAAATAAGAAAGAATGCAATTAAGCTTAAAATTAGTTTGTATGTAAAAGCTATAGAACGTGGATTGTCATGATCTTTTGTCATTCGTTTCACATCTTTTCTGTTCATAGAATAAAGGAAGAGGAATTCTTAAATTAAGAATTCCTCATGTTTGTATTATTTACCAAGAAAGCTCTTCTTGAAGAAGTCTAGTTGGAAATCTAATGTAAGTGGATCATTGAAATAGAATTCCATCATGTTTGCTTCATATACGCGATTATTTTTTACTGCTGGGATGTTTTTATATGATTCTGTCTCTTGGAATGAGTTATCAGTATCTTTATTTTTACTTACAATTAAGTAATCACCAGCAAATTCAGGTAATACCTCAGTAGATAATGCGTAGTAACCTTCTTTTAATGCTTTTTCTTTTACTTTTTCAGGCATTTTTAATTTCATTTCTTGGTACAGAATTTCTGTTCCACGGCCCCAGTTCTCGCCGTATACATAAAGCTGTTTGTTGAAGTTTTCTACAACAGAAACTGTAGCATCTTCACCGATTTTTGCTTTAATTTCTTTACCAGCTTCTTGTGCACGTTTCTTGAAGTCATCAACCCAAGTTTTTGCTTCTTTTTCTTTGTTTAATAACTTACCGATTTCTAAATGCTGTGTTAAGTAATCAACTTTTCCGTAAGTGTATGTTACAGTAGGCGCGATTTTCTTTAACTTATCGACATTTTTAATATTTGATAAACCGATGATTAAATCTGGATTTAGTTCAGCGATTTTTTCAACATTTTCATCTGATACTTCAGCAACATCTTTAAGTTTGCTATCAAAACGTGGGTTTTGTTTAGACCATGAATCTACCCCAACAAGATTTACACCTAATGACATTACGTTACCAGCGAATGATGATAATACAACAACGCGTTTTGGATTTGCAGGAACTTCTACTTTACCATTTTCAGATTGGTATGTAATTGTTTCTGATTTGCTACCTTTTGCATCGTCCTTTTTGTCTGTAGAGCTATTGCTACAAGCGCTCATAACAAGAACGAAAAGGACTGTTAGTGAAATAAATAACTTTTTCATCGTCTTTCTCCTTTAACATAGATGATATGTGTATACAATAATTTGTTTAACTGTAATCTTTTTGAAATAGTAGTGGTAATGCAAAATAATTTATTAAAAATCTTGAATATGAGATTTTATAATATAGTAATAACCATATTAATGAAAGAAGATGTAATCTCAAATTTGCTAATTATTAACAAAATGATAATGATTATCACTATTGATTCTTTAAATAATATAATTTTATATAGGTGTATTGTCAATAGTAATTTTGATTGTAAATTTTGCGGAAACAGGTTATATTTTATTGAGAATGATAATCAATGATTAGTAGCTGAGGAGTGAGCACGAATGAATCGAGAAGAATTGTTTGATGTAACCGTGATAGGCGGAGGACCTGCAGGGCTTTATTCAGCTTTTTATAGTGGACTCAGAGAAATGAAAACGAAAATAATAGAATTTCAACCACATTTAGGTGGAAAAATACATGTGTATCCGGAAAAAATGATTTGGGATGTAGGAGGACTATTACCAGTTACAGGTGATAAGTTAATTGAACAACTTGTACAGCAAGGGTTAACATTTAAGCCAGAAGTTGTATTAGATACAAAAGTGGAATCAATTATTCGTAATCAAGATGGTACTTTTACATTAAAAACAAGTACTGGGGAAGAACACTTTTCAAAAACAGTTATCGTCGCAACAGGAAGTGGTATATTGAAACCGCAAAAGTTATCTATTGAGGGTGCTGAGCGATTTGAAGTATCAAATTTAAATTATACAGTTAAATCTTTAAAGCGTTTTAAAGGTAAAACAGTTATTATTTCCGGTGGAGGCAATTCTGCTGTTGATTGGGCAAATGAATTAGAACCAATTGCGAAAAAAGTGTATGTAACCTATAGAAAAGAAGAATTATCTGGTCATGAAGCACAAGTAAAACAACTTATGAACAGCTCAGCGGAGTGTTTCTTTAATACATCGATTACAAAATTAATTGCTGGTGATAATCATGAAGTGATCGAATATGTAGAATTAACAAATCATGAAACAGGTGAGGTTTCTCATTTTCCTATTGATGAAGTTATTATTAATCATGGATATGAACGCGACATTACATTATTAGAAAATAGTGAGTTAGACGTTGCAATTATAGATAATTATTATATTGCAGGTAATGCAAATAGTGAGTCTTCAGTAGATGGATTATATGCTGCTGGAGATATTTTAAAGCACGAAGGGAAACTACACTTAATTGCAGGTGCATTCCAAGATGCTGGAAATGCTGTGAATAAAGCAAAACAATTTATCCAACCAGATGCAAGTGAGTATGGAATGGTTTCTTCTCATAATGAAGTATTTAAGAAGAGAAATCGCGAACTGATTAAGCAGATGATGAAATAATAAGGAACAAGTATACCCCCACGTATTTCTCTATTCCAATGGATGAGAGATGTACGTGGGGGTTTTCCTGTTTACTATATTTTCTATCATTATAATGACACCGGTTTCATCAGTTCATATGATATGAACATTTTATTGGTAAAGCATCCTAGAAAACAATTTAGCTATGTTTTGCTTACGCAGAACATGGCTAAATTACGCTGTCCCTTTAGCGCGTTCATTAGGAAATGGCATATTTAGTATAGAAGCAATATACTGTTTTCCATGCATTCGAGCTAATGATTCTAATATTTGGCGAACACGTTTTGTAAGATGACCTTGTTTTTTGATGGCTTCACAATATGCGTCATAGAAGGCATATTTAGCCCAAAGGAAATCATCTTGTTGGAATAAGAAATGATTTTTGTACCATTCACCAATTGTATGATAACAATTGTTTTCATGTATTGCTGTGCTTTGAGAAAGAAAACGATCAGATAAAGATACATTTAAATGAGAAATTGTGTTTTCTGTTTCAACTTGTAGTGTTTTTTCTAACATTGTAATGATGTGACGAGTAGCCATATGTTAACTCTCCTTTGTGTAAATGGGTAATACCATTCTATATTTAAAAAATTCTTACTATATAATACTATACAATATATGGAATGCATCTACCTGCTTTTTGAACTGCATTTACAAAATCTTTTTTATTTGTTTACAAAAATAAAGTAAAGTAAGATACAGTATAGATGAAAAAATAATAAAGGAATGAACGCATTGTATATAACAGTAGAAGAGACTGCGGAGTATTTGAATTTACCAAAATCGTATATTGAAGAGTTAATTCAGCAAAAGAAAATTCGTGCGCTATTCGATGGAGAGCAATATTTAGTAAATAAAGAACAATTTAATACACATTTAGAACAAATGGAGAAATATAAGCAATTAGTGGAAGAAATATTGAACGAACCAATTCCAGAAGATATGGATGTTAAAGACGAAGATTAAACTATGGAAAATCCCTTATGAAGATATGCAGAAATGTATATTCATAAGGGATTTTTTGTTTGAAGATATCAAAAACATAAGGAGTTCTTAGCCTTTCTTCAAATTTTGATAGGTAGTAGTCTACCATGTTAAAAGCATATTTTTTTCTAGCTAGGACAAACATAGAGAACGTAACCTGTACAGATACATATACTATCAGTGCAAAAGCTTATAAATTAATGGAAGGGGTTTTCTCGTGAGTTTATTTCATTGTGATTTTCTGAAAGACTTAATTGGATCTTTTGTGAGAGTAAACAGGGGTGGTCCAGAATCTCAAAAAGGGACAATAGTCGCTGTATGTTCGGATTACTTTGTATTAAAGAATGAAAAAGGAGAGCTCTATTACTATCAGATTCGTCATCTGAAAAGTATTACAAAAAATGCGAAAGATTGTAAAGCAGATGATTGCAGATGGTTGGAATGTGAATGTGAAGATGACTTTGAAAAGTTACTTCAAAGCTTCAAATATTGCTGGGTGAAAATTAATCGTGGTGGCCCAGAGAAAGTTGAAGGTATTTTACAAGATGTTTCTTGTGAATTTGTGACACTAATTGTAAAAGAAGAAGTTATATTAGTTGCAGTATCTCATATTAAGAGTGTAACAGTACCTTGTAGAGAGAGCGAAGAAAGCGAAAGTGAAAGCGAAAGTGAAAGTAATAATTCAGGTCGAGCTCGCGCACAAAGACAGTCAAGAAGAGGAAGATAATAAGAAAGGAGGATATAAATTTGGAAAGTATATTATGCTGTGAACAAATTAAAGGCTTAGTCGGTGAGACTGTAAAAGTAAATCTTCGTGGACCAGAGAGTCGAGTGGGGGTACTTGTATCGTTAGGAAGAGATTACCTTACATTACAACTTCCTCTTGGTGAATTAGTATATTACCAATTGAAACATGTGAAAAGTCTAGTTAAGAAAGTGAAAGAAAGTAAATGTGGCGATGGCTATGTTTCATGTTTCTGCTCTGATGATGATACTTTTGTCGATGTATTACGTGACTTGAAGTATAAGTGGGTAAAGATTAATCGTGGCGGCCCAGAGTGTGTAGAAGGCTTATTAAGTGAAGTGCATGAAGAATGTATTACGCTAGTAAACGGTGATGAAGTTATTTATATCATTAATTATCATATTAAGAGTGTGAGTCAAGTAGTGAAATGTAAAAAGAATGAAGATGAATAATGTTTAATAAATAAGAGGGGCATTATGAGGGAAAGAGAAGAACAATTTCTTATTTCGATAGTATGAAAAGGAATTACTTACTATTAAGACAGAACATTGCCCTGATTATTTTTTTGAAATGGAAGATAGTAAAGCTGAAATTCATAGGAAGGAGGATATAGATGAATGAGTTAAACAAAAGTATTGGGGAAAATATATATGTTAAATTAATCGGTGAAAAAAGGTTTAAAGGTATATTAATAGACGTAGGAAATGACATTATTGTTCTTTACAATGGACAAGACTATGTATATATATCTTTATATCATGTACAATACTATAAATTTTTAAGAGCACATGACGAAGACATACTAAAACCAGATGTTGATTCTGTAATTAAGAGGGAATCCCCTTCAATTTCTTTGAGAAAAGTATTAAGTACTTCTAAAGGGATTTTTACAGAAGTTTATGTAGCAGGAAATGCTCCAATACATGGTTATGTTACAAGTGTGATGAACGACTATATTGTTTTTTATAGTCCGGTTTATAAAACGGTATATATATCTTTAAAGCATTTAAAATGGTTAATTCCGTATAAAGAAAACCAAGTACCGTATGCCCTCAATAAAAATGAACTCCCCGTAAATCCGTTAAATATTACATTAGCTAGAACATTTGAAGAACAGCTTATTAAAATGACTGGGAGAATTATGGTGTTTGATTTAGGTGAGGAGTCCAATAAAATTGGAAAAATGGCGAAAATTGATGAAGGTCATATTGAGATATCAAAAGCACGTGATGCAAAAATGTATGTGAATATTCAACATGTAAAATCCGTCCATTGTCCGTAGATTAGTTGGAAGGGCTGACTTTTTCTTTTATATGCAGAAGAAAAGGTCGAGCCTATTTGTTTTAGTTTAATTTGAAGATGAGGGGAAAAATGAATTGAATATAAACATAGTATAGTGTGATTTTTTAAAAGGTAACTTTGCACTAACTTATAAAAATTGTGTACGAGCTATCTTTTTATGTATTCAATTTATTTTTTGAGGAGGAGCTGCTCAACTAATTTATTAAAGGGGTTTTGTTTGTGGAGCAGTTTCCGAATTCGTTATCAATTACATTGCTTGGTAGTGCTGGTGGAGCAGCAAAAGCAGTTTTAGCAATTTTAAATCAAGCGATAGCAAATGAAAAAGATCCAATTTATGAAGTATTAAAGAATGCTAAATTTCATTTGGTGGATATAAAACAAAAAGATAGGAATTATTACGATGAGTTGTTTTCGAATTTGAAAGATCAATTATATTTATATGAGATAAACCTTCAAAATGTAGTGGAATTTAAACAACATTTAAAAGAAAAAAGTACGAGTGTTGTGATTGATGTTTCAGGGGCAGATACAGTTAGAGTATTAAGCTGCTGTAATGAATTAGGAATTTGTTATATTAATTCAGCCTTGGAAAATGAAGCAGTAGATCAGGACGACAGCTTAATCGGCTTTCAGCTTACGGAAAGATATACAAGGTTTGAGAAGGAGAAAGAGAAATTTACAAATACAAAAGCGATTATAGGTTCAGGTATGAATCCAGGTGTTGTTCAATGGATGGTTGTTGAGCTTATGAAGGAACGACCAAATGAAAGGCCAAGAGCATGTTATATTGTAGAACATGACACGTCGTTTTTGCATGATACAGCACTTATAAAGCCACATACACTTTATGCTTCATGGGCAGTAGAGCGATTTTTAGATGAAGCAATCTGGAGTTATCCGATGTATATGAGTCATCATCGGCCTCTTTACTTTTATGAAGATGTATATGCTTCAGAGTATAAAGTGAAGTTAGGAGAAAAAGAATTCTATGGTTGTTTAATGCCACATGAGGAAGTATTAATTTTAGGGAAAAACTTCAATATGGAAGTTGGTTTTCTTTACCGAATTAATGAGTATACAACAAATATAATTAGACAGAACTTAGATCAAGTAGAAGATTTATGGAACTGGAATCGTAAAGTGTTTAATCCAGCGGAAGAAGAGGTTGCTGGAGAGGACTTGGTCGGTGTGTTACTCGTTTATGAAAATAGTGAGACATATATGTATAATGTAATGAATAGTAGCCAAGTTTTTCGTAAATATAAAACGAATGCAACGTATTTTCAGGTAGGGTGCGGAATTTATGCGGGCTTGTCTAGTTTACTTTTAGATCAATTTGAACAAGGTGCTTATTACGTCGAGGAGTTGTTATTAAATACAGAAAGTAAGTACGGTGAGTATTTAAATTTATATATGAAGGATTTTGTAATAGGGCATAATAATTTTACTGATGGATTGTTACATGATAGGGTAAGGTGGATATAAGTTGTTACTAAAAGGAAGGAGAGATCTCCTTCCTTTTAGTATTATAAGGTTAAATATTGCCCTGAAAGCAATTTCATACTTATACTTTAAGGAGATAACAATGAAAGTTTTTTGTATCGATCAAGGGGAGTTTTTATATGAACAAATACAAGAGCTTGATTTATGAAGAAAGAAGAGCCTTAAAGGTATTTATATTATTATTTTATATTATATTCTTTTTATATGACGCTATATATTATTTTGTATATCCTGCTATGAATATTAGTGGAACAGCGGTAGGGTGGCCAGAAGGTAGTCTTGGGATAGGTGTGCCTATATTTGTAATAGCATTATTTCCTATTTCTATATATCTTCAAAAAAGAGGGTATGTATATTCTGTAAAATATTTATTTTTATTTGGATACATGTTTATCAATCTTGTTAATAATTTAATGATTTATTTGCGAACGGATAGACCTTTTGAACATGGTAGTATGGTAGAAATGTTGTTAATTTTATTTGCCCCAGTTTTCGTGAATAGAAAATACTTTTATTTAGTTTCCTTTAGTGTAATTGGAAAGTACGTATTTTTCACATTGCTATTACAAGATTTAAAAGTGATAATTCCACTTGTTTTATGTGTATTTTATTTCATTATTTCACATTCTTTATTAAAACGATTTCAATCTTATGTAAGAACAGTGGTTGAAATGATGAACAATATGAAAGAGACGGAAAATTTAGCTGTGATTGGGACTATGTCTACAACAATTGCCCATGAAATTCGAAATCCACTAACAGCGTTAAAAGGGTTTACGCAAATGCAAAAAGAAAGAAATCCAACTGATACGATGAGCTACGACATTATGCTACAAGAAATTGAAAGGGTTAATGGATTTGTTAGTGAATTGATGTTGTTAGGGAAACCAAAGCCAACAAATTATGAAAGGTGTAATATACGAGACACCCTTCTATATGTTGTGCATCTAATGGAAAGTTATGCAACGCAATATAGAGTTAAATGTAATTTACAAGTAGATGGAAATTTACCGGCTATAAACGGTGATGATAAGCAATTAAAACAAGTGCTATTAAATATCATTAAAAATGGAATAGAATCAATGCCAGAGGGTGGAGAAATTCATATCTGTGCATATCAAAAAACGCAAGGACATTTGTGTATTTCTGTTGAAGACCAAGGATGTGGTATAGAGAATGAGAAGTTAGAAAAAATCGGTAAGGCGTTTTACACAACAAAGGAGAATGGTACAGGACTTGGATTAATGATTACATATAAAATTATTAAGGAACATCAAGGGAGTATCACGATCCAAAGTAGTCTAGGAGTAGGAACGAAAGTAGAAATTTTTCTGCCGACCGTTTAATGTATTTGAGAAAAGATTTTTCAGAAAAGTGTTCTTGTTGTGTAAATATAAACATTTTATAAAATGTTTCAAGAAGGGTTTTTTTTATAAAATACTTCGTTTATAATGGAGGAAAATATCGACATGAGATTGATTGCTCATGTAACGGTTCAGTAGTGTTATGAAAAGATAAGAAGGGGTGCACGCGCATCCTTTTTTCTATGCAGATATTATGAAAGAGGTGGTATGATGGAATTAACATTAAATTCGACTGTATGTTTACACACGATTCAATTTCGAAAAGAGCAAAAGAATTATACTGTAAAAGACACAATTACAGGAGAAAAATATGAAATGCCGCCACTTTGGATTGATGCATTGGCAATGATGCGTGACGGTTTTTTATTGGGGGAAATTGAGGAGAAATTAAAAGAAGAGTATCCATCCGAAGAAGTGAATATGTTAGCATTCACGAAGCAACTGTTAGAACTAGAACTTGTTGAAATGGTAGATGGGGAAGAAATAGCTTGTACAAAGAAGAAAGAGAAGGATTATTTAGCTTGGTTACGTCCTCATGTTGAGCAATTCTTTCTTAATTTAAATAAAAAAAATAGAAGCAAAGGTCAATGATGATCTTTGCTTTTTTGTATAGTTTGTTTAAAAAATTACAGCAAATGCTCTTGCAAAAGCACCGTCGCTATCTTTAATTTTTAAAGGTGCTGCTGAGAAGAAGAAACGTTTCGTGTGAATGGCATCTAAGTTTGTTAAGTTTTCGATTAAATAAATATTATTCCCAAGTAGTATGTGATGAATTGGTGATGTTTCTGTCGTTACCTCATCAGGAGAAATAAAATCTAAACCGACAGATTTTACTTTTAATTGTACTAGTTCCTCGGCTAATTCTTCAGAAAGATAAAAAGCTTCTTTCTCATACGCCTCCGTGTTCCATTTAGTAGATAGATTGGAATGGAAAATAACAATATCTCCTTCTTTTATATCAGCATCGTGCAGTACTTCTTTAGGTAGTTTTCGTTCTTGTACATGAGTTACATCAATAAGAACAGCTTCACCTACAAATTGATCCAGCGGTAATTGATCGATGGTCGTTGCGCCTGAAATAAAATGCGCAGGAGCATCACAATGCGTGCCAACATGAACGACAGAATGAAAATCTGTAACTTGATAGCCTGATTCTTCAACACTTGTAACAGCTTCTAGTTGTATTTTAGGTGTTCCAGGAAATTGAGACATATTATTTTCAAATGTTTGTGATAAATCAATTACTTTCATTTTACATACCTCCAATATATGTTTTTCAAATAATAAAAAGCTCATCCTTCAGTATCAAGAAAGATGAGCTTTACATGCTAGTTGAGTTTTATCTTCCAAAATGCAATGCATTTTGCAGGAATTAGCACCTATTCAGTTCGTATAAACTGAGGTTGCTGGGCTTCAAAGGGCCAGTCCCTCTGCCTCTCTTGATAAAGAAGTATTCACTTTCAAAATCTTAATTTTCTGATAGTTAAATTGTAATTCATTTCCTTTTTGTGTGCAATACAAAATAGGTATTCACCCAAATAAAGCCGCTCGCATATTGTAGCTTATGTAAATAGAATGCTGCGAAGGAGTGAGTGCAGTGACAGGAAATGTATTGAATTATTATGCTGGTGGTAATACAGCTAGGGGATTTCACAATTTATACGAAGAGAATTTAAAAGGATTAGACAGATTATTTATCTTAAAGGGTGGTCCAGGAACGGGAAAATCTTCTTTAATAAAGGCAATAGGTCGTGAATGGGTTGGAAAAGGATATGATATTGAATTTTTACATTGTTCTTCTGACAATAAATCGGTTGATGGTGTAATTATCCCACAATTAAAAGTAGGAATTGTTGATGGGACATCACCGCATGTTATTGAGCCAAAAATGCCAGGAGTTGTTGAAGAGTATATAAATTTAGGAATTGCTTGGGACTCAGATAAACTAAGAAAGCAGAAGTTAGAAATTGAAAGATTTGTTTCAGAAGCAAGCAAAGCTTTTCAGTCTGCTTACGCACGTTTTAAAGAGGCATTGGTTATACATGATGAGTGGGAGAAGATATATATTGATAATATAGATTTTAATAAAGCAAATGAACTAACCGATCAGCTAATCCAGAAATTATTTGCAGATAAAAGCGGGAGACAATCGCTTGTCAAACATCGTTTTTTAGGAGCTGCAACACCGAAAGGAGCAGTTGACTTTGTTCCTAATTTAACAGAAGGGTTACCACATCGTTATTTTATAAAAGGCCGCCCAGGCTCTGGAAAATCAACGATGCTCAAAAAGTTAGCTGAGGCAGCTGAAGAAAAAGGATTTGAAGTTGAAGTATATCATTGCGGATTTGACCCGAATAGTCTTGATATGGTTATCGTAAGAGAATTAGGCTTTGCAATTTTTGATAGCACCGCACCGCATGAATATTTTCCAAGTCGCGAAGGTGATGAAATTATTGATATGTATGCCCTTATTGTTACGCCAGGGACGGATGAGAAATATGCGAAGGAAATTCGTGATGTTTCCATTCAGTATAAAGCAAAAATGAATGAGGCAATGTCTTTCTTAGCGAAAGCAAAATCGGTTCGTGATAAATTAGAACGAATTTATATTGCTGCTATGGATTTTTCAATAGTAGATGCATATAAAGAGGAGATTCAAAAAGAGTTTGAACGAATTGCTGCTACTGTAATCGAAAAGCAACAATAGAAGTTTTATTAGGCTGTCAGTAATTTCTGACAGTTTTTTTAGTATGTAGTAAAATTAATAGTGTATTGTCGAATTTCCAAGGAAATAATCAAAAAATGGAGATGTTATGAAATGAGAGAGAAAATCGAGTTGGAGTTAGAAAGAATTGAAAAAGAGAATGATGTAAAAATTTTATTTGCGGTGGAATCAGGGAGTCGTGCTTGGGGATTTCCATCGAAAGATAGCGATTATGATGTTAGGTTTGTTTATATACATCCGGTAGAATGGTATTTATCAATTCATGACAAACGTGATGTAATTGAATATCCAATTAGTGATGATTTAGATATAAGTGGTTGGGATATTAAAAAGGCGTTGCAACTATTCGCGAAGTCGAACCCAGCTTTACTTGAGTGGATTCGATCACCAATTTTTTATTCGAAAAACTCTAATTTTCCAGAACTACTTCAACAGATGAGTGAGAAGAATTTTGATCCAAAAGCAACGATATATCATTATTTACATATGGCGTCGAAAAATTATCGTGAATTTTTGCAAGGTGAGAATGTAAAGCTGAAAAAGTACTTTTATGTATTACGTCCTATTTTAGCTTGTAAGTGGCTAGAAGAGAAAGCAACTTTACCACCTGTAGAATTTGATCGATTGATTACAGAATTACCATTAGAACGTAGTGTGTTAGATGAGATTGAAAAGTTGTTAATAAAGAAAAAAGCAGGTACTGAATTAGATGTTGGATTGAAAATTAAGGTGCTAAATCAATTTTTAGAAGAACAAATTCATTACTATGGGCAATATGTAAAAGGAATTGAAAAGGGATCAGGGATCGATATTGAAATTTTAAATACACTATTTCGAGACATGCTGTTTGGAGCATATGAAAAAGAGCACAAGTAAGTTTGTGCTCTTTTTATTTTGTAGGAATGAAGAAAACAGATATAGCTGCGATAAGACCTGCAAAGGAGAATAAGTAAAAATTCCATGCTAAGTCATATTGCATTGTCATAATAATACCGATGAGAATAGGGCCAGCAATTGCACCAACTCGGCCAAGTCCCAGTCCCCAGCCTAAGGAGGTAGCTCGGATATGTGATGGGAAGTATTGTGTTACATATGCATTTAATATTTGAGTAATACCGACCGATCCAATACCAGCAAGGCCAATTAAAAGATAAATGATTGTAACAGATGGCTTAATTGTTAATAGTCCGATACATATGGCTGCCATAAGATAAGAGATGCTAATAACAATTTTTGCGCCTATACGATCAGCAATTGCTCCAGCGAATAACGCACCAACAGCTGCGGTAATATTTAGCATAAGTAGAAAAGACAGACTAGATCCAAGAGGATATCCCGCCTGGCGCATCATCTGTGGTAACCAAGTATTTAAACCGTATATTAAAAACATTCCCATTATATAAGTGATCCAAAAAAGTAGTGTTGCTTTTATGTATTCTTTTGAGAATAAAGTAAAAAATCCATTTTTCTTTTGTATAGTAGATGGAGCTTGATGAGTTTTATTTTTTACATGAAATTCAATTTGAAAACGATTAAGAATTTGGTTCACTTCTTCTTGGCGATTACGTGATAATAAAAATTGAATGGACTCAGGTAAATAGCGAATAATGAAAGGAATGAGGAGTAGTGGAATCATTCCGATACCAAACATAATTCTCCATCCGAAATCTTCTAACATAAACATAGACAAAATAGCACCTAATACGATACCTAAAGGATAGCCAGTAAACATAAGAGCATAAATAAAAGATTGCCTTTTTTTTGGTGAATATTCAACAGTAAGTGCTGAAGCCGTTGGGATAACACCGCCTAATCCGATTCCTCCTATAAATCGAGATAATCCAAATAACTCAGGAGAAGAAGCGATAGCCGCTAAACCCATTGTGATAGAAAAAAGTGCTAAACAGCATATAAGCGTCCATTTACGCCCAATTAGATCTGTAATCGTTCCAACTAGAATAGCCCCAATAAACATCCCAAATAAAGCATAGCTTGCAATTGTACCAGCGTGCGCTGGTGATAGCGCCCAGCTTTTGTCTTCTAGGAGCTTTGGTAGAACGGCACCGTAAATACCTAAATCATATCCATCAGCTAAAATGGCTAGCCAACAAATAAAAACAACAAGTTTTGTAATAGAGCTTGAAAAGATAGTTTCTGTAGATTCTAGATGAGGTGGAGCTGAAGGTTGCATAATATTCACCCCTTTTAATTTGTAGATGAATATATTATTTTATTTAATGTTAATATTTTCCTTCCTGTGTCGAAATTTATCTGAACAGGTTTTATAACAAATAAAGAAGTTCAACCGTAATTCTGTTGAACTTCTTTATTTGTTTACTCATTATCAACGCGTTTTAACGGTTGATCTGCTGGGCCTTCAAGAACGTCTCCCTCAATTGAAAAACGAGAACCATGGCAAGGACAATCCCAAGTACAATCACCATTATTCCATTCAACTTCACAGCCGAGATGTGTACAAGTTGTATCGACGATATGTAATTTTCCTTCTTTGTCCTTATAAGCACCTGCTCGTTTACCGTTAACATGTACGACAGATCCTTCACCAACTTCGAGATCTTCTGGCTTACGTAATGCGGTTTCAATCTTTCCTTCAATTAAATGTTTCGCAACATCAATGTTCTGGGAGAGGAACGTTTTTATATCTGGATTTGCATGGAAGCGTGATGGTGCATACAGTTCTTTATAGGGACTGTGGACTTTTAGGATGGAGTCCTTCAGTAGGTGAGCGGCAGCAGTTCCAGTTGTCATGCCCCATTTGCGATATCCAGTTGCAACAAAGATATTTGGATTTCTTTCGTTAATATGTCCGATATAAGGAAGCTTATCTAGAGTGATTAAATCTTGTGCTGACCATCTATAAGGAACCTCGTCTATTCCAAAAGTTGCTTCAGCAAAAGAATAAAGTGCTTCATAATGAAGCATCGTATTTATTCCTTGTCCTGTTTTATGACTCTCTCCGCCAATCAAAATTAATTTTTCTCCATTGTTTGTTATATAGCGTAAGGAGCGCTTTGGATCATCAATACTTAAATACATGCCACCTGGATAATCCATTTTTGCTTTTATTGCAAGAGCGTAGGAGCGTTCTGCGTACATTCGCGTAAAGAAAAAGCTATTTGCATCATAAAAAGGAAAATGTGAACAAGAGACGACATATTCACAAGTGATATGATGGCCCTCTTTTGTAATTATTTGTGGATGATCTCCCTTTTCCACATCCATAGCTGTTGTTTGTTCGTAGAGCTTCCCGCCCATCTCCACAAACTTTTCTAAAAGTGTTTTTAAATAAAGAAGGGGATGGAATTGTGCTTGATTTTTCATTATAAGCGCAGATTGTACTGGAATAGGAATCGATAGAGATTGAACATAGTCACAAGGTATATTTAATTTTTGATAAGCTTCATATTCTTTCGATAAATTTCTTAATCCGTTATCGGTAGTTGTATATAAATATGAATCTTCATTTGAGAAATTACAGTCGATTTTATATGTTTGAACAGTTTCATTTATGAATTGTAGAGCCTGATTATTTGATTCATAGTAAAGCCCGGCCTTTTCTACACCGAAATGGTTTATTAATTCATCATAAATAAGATCATGTTGTGCTGTTACTTTCGCTGTTGTATGCCCAGTCGTTCCGTTTAAAATACGACCAGAATCAATTAAAACAACATCGATGCCTTCTTTTGCAAGTAAATAGGCAGTAGTAATACCTGTAATACCAGCACCGATAATAGCAACTTTTGTCTTTATATTTTCGGATAAACGAGGGAAAGTAGGAAACTGAGTAGATTCAATCCAATAAGATAGCGGCAGTTGTGGAAATGTATCACTTGTCATTGCGGAAACCTCCTGATTTTAGAACAATTTTCCTTTTAATATTTCCATAATATATGAAATTCATGTGTGTTGTTTTAGAAGTAGTCTATTTTTATTAAAAGAGGTTATAAATTATTTTAATATAATTAATTAGATGGGGCATTATGAAGTGGTAGGATTTATATAAAACTAAATTCAAGTGATTCTGTTTGTTGATTATATAGGGAGTTATTGAATGAGATAGAGTCTATGGCGTTTAAGAAAATGTCTATATATAGTGGGTAAATCCTTATGGAATCTATACATTTTCTTTAGTGAAATAAAGTATGATTATAAAAATATAACCACCTTTTATTACTAGGTCATAAAAGGTGTTGACAATATAGAAATTCTATTGTTATGATTCATCATGTGGAAAGGTTGATAGAGAGTAAAAAGAGAAATGTTTTTCATTGATAATAAAAGCGAAAAATAAGTGACGATAGAGTGAGTATATTTTCCTTATAATAGATGCTTTTTGGATCATCTAGTAAAATCAATCTGGAAGCAAGAATTGATATATGTAAGTTGCGCAAGGCGCGGCATAAGAAAGGAGCAAAAGGATGAAGGAGCTTCATACGTTTGGGTGGTATGCAGCACGTGTATCACCACATTTGCCGAAAAAAGCATTTAAACCAGTGCCTACTCGTTTATTTGGTGGACTGGCTTATTTGCTTGTGGCATTGGCGGGGTTAATATCGATTGGTGTATTTGAATTGAATGTGTGGGCGAATCTAGGAATTGCGATTGTTCTTGGATTATGTTTTGCTTCACTTGGATTTTTAGGGCATGAAATTTTACATGGAACTGTTGTAAGAAAGGCATGGCTTCGTGACTTCTTAGGCGCGATTGCATTTATGCCATTATCAACAGGGCCAAAGCTTTGGAGAAAGTGGCATAATGCAACGCATCATGTTCATACACAGCATGAAGAGAATGATCCGGATGCATGGCCGACACTTGAGAAACTTAAGAAGAGTAAGTTTTTGAGTTGGGTATATCGTATGCCTTTACATGTACGTTCATTCTTTAGTTTTCTGTCACTAACAATTCAATTTACATTGCATTCGACTCGAATGTTCTTTCATTTTATAAAAGAGTTCAAGTCATCCAATCAAAAATCTGTATGGCTTCAACTTCTTTTGCCTTGGACAGTTTGGATTAGTTTATTGTTTATTATGGGACCTGGAAAATGGTTATTTGCATATGTCATTCCGTTGTTAATTGCTAACTTTATTGTAATGGCATATATCGCAACAAATCACCGCTTAAATCCAATTGTTCCAGTAAATGATCCGTTAGCAAACTGTTTGTCAGTAACAGTGCCGCGCTGGGTAGACGTTTTACATTTCAATTTCTCATATCATACAGAACATCATCTGTTTCCTGCTATGAGTTCTAAATACTATCCGTTAGTAAAAGAGAAGATTAAAGAAATGTGGCCGGAACGCTATCATGAGATGCCGATGACAAAAGCTTTGGCAGCGCTATGGAATACACCACGTGTGTATTATCAAGGAAGTGAATTAGTGGATCCGCATAGAGAGCATTTCTATGGTTCTTTAGGAAATGGACTAGATCCTCATAATATTTCATATCGTGAGGAACATATAGAGGAAGAAAAGAGTATTAAAAAAGTAAATCAGTAAAAATTAATATATTTTTGCAATGAAAAAGCAAGCCATCTCAGGCTTGCTTTTTCTTATAAAGAAACTTCCTTTTTGTTCTTTTTATGGAATTGGACGGAGTTAGTTTCTTTTCGTTGTAGTCGTTTTTCTAAGAGATTAACAAAATAAGTAAATAGAAGAACAAGTACGAGATAGTATACACCAACGATTATGTAAGTATCTAATTGTTGGAAGTTACCTGCTGCAATTGATAAACCTGATCCCCATAACTCGGACAGTCCTACGTAAGCGACAAGTGAAGAGTCTTTTAATCCGATAATAAATTGGTTTCCTAGAGGAGGAAGAGACAGACGAAATGCTTGTGGTAATATAATCCGGCGCATAGCTAAAGGGTAAGGCATACCTAAGGAGCGAGCGGCTTCCAATTGTCCCCGGTCGACGGATTGAATGGATCCTCGGAAAATTTCCGTAATATATGCACCGTTATGAATTGCTAAAGCGATTGCTCCTGCCCAAAAAGGGGAGAAAACAATGACAGATGTAATGCCAAAATAGAGAATTGCGATTTGAACGATTAAAGGTGTACCACGAATAATAGCAATATAGATATGAGCAATGCTATTTAAAACTTTGTTATTCGAGATCCGAAAGAAAGCAAATAATAATCCAATTAATGAACCGAGTACTAGGGAGGTTAATGTTAATTGTAATGTGACAATAGTAGCTTTTAAGAGTGTGGGATAGGTAGAGATAAAAATTTCAAACATGCGTTTCACCTCATATTGTATAGATTTTAGTAGAGAATGAAATGCCCCACATAAAATGAACATTTAATCAGTGGGGCACTGTTTATGAATCTTTTGAATGGCTAACTTACTTCGTTTTTTCCTCTTCACCGAGAATATTACGCCCGAACCATTTTTTACTGATCTTTTCATACGTACCATCTTTAATGATTTCATCTAACGCTTTATTTACTTTCTCAACCATTTCTTTATCATCTTTGCGAATAGCAATTCCCATTTCATCAAGATTTAATGGTTTTCCGGCTTCTTTTATATTTGATTTTCCTTCTTTTATCATACGTAGACCAACCATTTGATCCGTAATTACTGCGTCAACACGCCCAGGCTCTAAATCCATAAGAGCAGTAATATCGCTGTCATATTCAGTGATTTGATCTGTATATTTTGCAACCAGATTTTTAAAGGTACTAGCTTTTACAACACCAATTTTCTTACCTTTTAAATCTTCTGGAGAAGAGATAGCGTTATTCTTTTTAGCTACAAAAATTTGGGCGCCAGAGCGATAGTACGGATTTGAGAAACTAACAGCTTTTAAGCGCTCCTCTGTAATTGCCATACTACCCAGTATTACATCATATTTCTTCGCTTGAAGACCTTGAATCAGCGTTTCCCATGGGTTTGTAACTGGCGTAGCCTTCATGTTCATCTTTTTAGCAAGAGCTTCACCGATTTCTACATCAAAACCGACAAGTTTGCCGTCATTTTCTTTATAGTTAAAAGGTTTGTATAATCCACTCATCGCATAGCGAAATTCTTTTTCACCATTTGTTGAAGTAGTAGAGCTTTCTTTGCTACAAGCTCCTAGTATGAAAGATGTACATAGTGTAATGCTAGCAACAATGGTTAATAGTTTTCTTTTCATAAAACCCCTCCTATATATTGATCATACGGATGGTTTTTTAGTATGTTATTGAAATATTTTATTTGGATGATTAGTTGTGCACCGTATGAATGTATTCTTTTTCGTTCGAAACAAAAGTTACATTATAAAACGTTGCGTAAAAATTGTTTTGCCCGTTCATGTGATGGAGCTGAAAAGAATTGTGCTGGCGGAGCATCTTCTACAATCTTTCCATCATCCATAAAGATGACGCGATCAGCTACATCTCTTGCGAAATTCATTTCATGAGTAACAATAACCATTGTCATCCCTTCTTCAGCAAGTTCTTTCATAACTTGCAATACTTCTCCAACAAGTTCAGGGTCTAAAGCTGAGGTAGGCTCATCAAATAGCATAATCTTAGGGCTCATTGCAAGAGCTCGTGCAATGGCAATGCGCTGTTTTTGACCACCTGAAAGAAGATGAGGAGTTACATCTGCTTTATCTTGAAGGCCGACTTTTTGGAGAAGTTGAGTTCCAATATCCTTTGCATTTGCTTTCTCTAATTTTTTTACGTGAATAGGTGCTTCTATGATGTTTTCTAGTGAGGTCATATGAGGAAAGAGGTTAAAGTGCTGAAAAACCATGCCGACATTTTCACGGACTTTATTTAAATTTGAATGCTTTGGATCAATTCGCTCACCTTGTAAGTGAATTTCGCCTTCATCGTACATTTCTAAAAAGTTAAGACAGCGAAGTAATGTACTTTTACCAGAACCACTGGCACCAATTAAAACAACAACTTCTTTTTCTTTTACTTCTAAATCAATTCCTTTTAACACATCAAGTGAACCGAATGATTTTACTAGATTTCGAACTTGAATCATACAAAACCCCCAGTTAAAAATATATTTTACAAATGTTGCCCCTTATTTCTGTTATTAGTCATAAATTGTCAGAATCCTTTATTTTTTTCGTGCAATTTGATATTCAAAGAAATAATTTTTTTAAAATCTCTATATCCTTCTATAATGAAAATATGGATAATAATATATAGGTAGTATTTATATTGCTTATAAAAAGGGGGAAAGGGAAGATGGAAAAAGAAAGGAAAACATTTTCTTTTGGATTACGTACACAACTTATGCTATTCACTACAGTTTTAGCTTTCATTACATATTCAACAAGTATCTTTTTTATTTACGTGATATACGATTATTTTCAAAGTTATGTAAGTCAAACTGTATATAATATTATCGTTATGTTATTAGGGGTAGTATGGTCTGGAATTTTAGCATATGGAGCAGCCGTATTTTTAATTAAACCGCTTCGCAAGTTAGAGGAAGCGGCAAGAAAAGCAGCTGAGGGTGATATTCGTGAAGATGTTCCATTACCGAAGACAGATGATGAAATTAAATCTTTAAGTGTTGCATTTAATATGATGTTAGGAAACTTAAGGGGCATGGTAAAAAATATTGATACAACATTTTCGTATACAAATAATCAAGTACAGCAGATTAGAAAACAAACAGGCGAAGCAACGAGACAAGCGCAAGGTGTATCTGAGACACTTGCAGAAATTTCTTCAGGCGCTGAGCAATCAGCGGCATCAATTCAAGCAATTGTTTCTGCTGTTGATACAACGACTTCTATTGCAAGTGAAGTAGAAGAAAAAGCGAAGCAGTCTGATACATTGTCTTCAGAAATGGTTGAAGCTTTAGGGCATAGTACTCGTGTCTTTACGTCTTTAATTCAAGGTATTCAAACATTGGCAAAAGAAAATGAAGATTCAATGCAAAATGTACAGAAGTTAGAAGAACGAATGAAACAAGTAGAACATATTGTGTCTGTTGTGAGTGCGATTGCTAGCCAAACGAATTTATTAGCACTAAATGCTTCTATTGAGGCAGCTCGCGCAGGAGAGCATGGAAGAGGCTTTGCGGTTGTTGCGGAAGAAGTACGGAAACTTGCTGATGAAAGTGATCATTCTGCAAGAAACATATCGCAGTTATTACGGAATATGCAAGATGAAGTACAACAAGTTGCAATGAAAATGACAGAACAAGTGAAAATAGCTAAAGAAGAGGCGAAACGTGGGGAAGCTACGGAATTAATTTTAAAAGAAATGTCATCAAGTGTTATGGAAGTAGCCGATGCAACTCAGCAAATTAGTAGTTATATGAATGAACAAGTGAGCCACATTCATCAAACAGGAGCACAAACAAAAGCTGTAGCAGCAATTGCTGAAGAAACGTCAGCTGGTTCGCAAGAAGTGGCGCGTGTGACGCTACAACAGTCTAAAAATATGATAGTAATCGATCAATTATTAAAGGATTTAGAGAAACAAGCAACTGATTTGAAACAAACAATTGAACGATTTTCAATGTAAAAGGAAGAACAGAATGCTGTTCTTCTCTTTTTTATTTAGCTTGATTTAATATTTACAGTTAAACTATGAACGTTTCCGCAACATTCTTTTCTGTCCCTTTCGGATGAAAATTATAGCGAGCTATAATATTAAAAGGGGTGTCTTTTATGAAAAAAGAAAAAAGACAACGGTTAATTAAACAATTTGTAAAGGAGTATGAAATAGATAAGCAAGAAAGATTAGTAGAATTGTTAGCAAAAAAAGATGTATTAGTAACACAAGCTACGGTTTCTCGCGATATTCGTGAGTTAAACTTAACGAAGGTACCTTCTCAAGAAGGATTAATGATATATAAAGTTTTCTCAGAAGAGCATGTACAAACTGATATAAAGTTAAAGAAAAAATTACGAGAAGTTGTTGTGAAAATTGATTGTGTAGATCAATTAATGGTTATTAAAACATTACCTGGTAATGCACATGTTATTGGTGTTTTATTTGATGAGTTAGATTGGAAAGAAAAAATAGGATGTATATGTGGAAATGATACATGCCTTATAATTTCACAGTCGAAATCAGATAGGGAGATTATAGAAGAAAGATTAAATTTAATTATTTAGATGCAAAAATCCTGTTTTTAATAAAATTAAAAACAGGATTTTTGTTTAAATACGGAAGTTAAATATTCAACATATATGCGTAATATATGTATTTTTTATTGAGAAAGCGAGATAGTTTGTTATAAAAATACATATTCGTATGATTTTAAAAAAATAACTTGTTTAATATTTCACAATGATAATGTGGATACTTTCACAAAGATGAAAGTGCAGAGCATTTATTATGTACTTGTAAGACATCAAACATATTTAAAAGGAGGTACAACAAATGAAACATCCGATACATGTTACTTCAGAAATTGGGGAATTACAAACGGTTTTATTAAAACGACCGGGTAAAGAAGTGGAAAACTTGACGCCAGATTATTTGCAGCAATTATTATTTGACGATATTCCATACTTACCAATTATTCAAAAAGAGCATGATTATTTTGCACAAACGTTACGCAATCGGGGTGTTGAAGTTCTTTATTTAGAAAAACTAGCCGCTGAGGCGTTAGTAGATAAAAAACTTCGAGAAGAATTTGTTGATCGTATTTTAAAAGAAGGACAGGCCGACGTAAATGTTGCACATCAAACTTTAAAAGAATATTTACTTTCCTTTTCAAATGAAGAATTAATTCAAAAAATTATGGGCGGTGTACGGAAAAACGAAATTGAAACAAGTAAGAAGACACATTTATATGAATTAATGGAAGATCACTATCCGTTTTACTTAGATCCAATGCCTAATTTATATTTTACTCGTGATCCAGCAGCTAGCGTGGGCGATGGCTTAACGATAAATAAGATGAGAGAACCAGCGCGTAGACGTGAATCATTATTCATGGAGTACATCATTAAATATCATCCAAGATTTGCAAAACATAATGTACCAATCTGGTTAGATCGTGATTATAAATTTCCAATTGAAGGTGGCGACGAGCTAATTTTAAATGAAGAAACAATTGCGATTGGAGTATCTGCTCGTACTTCAGCTAAAGCAATTGAACGTTTAGCTAAAAATCTCTTTAGCCGACAAAATAAAATTAAGAAAGTGTTAGCAATAGAAATTCCAAAATGTCGAGCATTTATGCATTTAGATACAGTATTTACAATGGTTGATTATGACAAGTTTACAATTCACCCAGCCATTCAAGGGCCAAAAGGGAATATGAATATTTATATTTTAGAAAAAGGATCAGATGAGGAAACTCTTAAAATTACACATCGTACTTCTTTAATGGAAGCATTAAAAGAGGTATTAGGCTTAAGTGAATTAGTTCTTATTCCATGTGGAGGAGGAGATGTAATTGCTTCTGCTCGTGAACAATGGAATGATGGCTCGAACACATTAGCAATCGCGCCAGGTGTAGTTGTTACATATGATCGCAACTATGTATCTAATACGTTATTACGGGAACACGGTATAGAAGTGATTGAGGTGCTAAGTTCGGAATTATCTCGTGGTCGTGGGGGTCCACGTTGCATGAGTATGCCAATTGTTCGTAAAGATATTTAGTATAAATAACGGAGAAAGTAGGGATGAATTATGTTAATGACTAGACCAAATTTAAAAGGAAGAAGCTTTCTAGCAGAAAAAGATTTTACACAAGAAGAATTATTATATTTTCTAGATTTGGCAGCAGAATTAAAAGAGAAAAAGAAAAATGGTATTCCGCATCATTATTTAGAAGGTAAAAATGTAGCGCTCTTATTTGAAAAAACTTCTACTCGTACACGTTGTGCATTTACAGTAGCATGTACAGATTTAGGAGCAAATCCTGAATATTTAGGGAAAGGTGATATTCAACTTGGGAAAAAAGAATCTGTAGAGGATACAGCAAAAGTGTTAGGGCGTATGTTTGACGGAATTGAGTTTCGTGGATTTAATCATGAAACCGTAGAATCTTTAGCACAAAATTCTGGTGTGCCGGTTTGGAATGGATTAACAGATATGTGGCATCCAACACAAACACTAGCAGATTTATTAACAATTAGAGAACATATAGGGAAATTGAAAAATGTGAAGCTCGTTTACGTTGGCGATGGACGAAATAATGTTGCTAATAGCTTACTAGTTGGTGGAGCAATCGTTGGAATGGATGTACGTATTTGTACACCGGAATCTTTATGGCCTGCACAAGAAGTAATTGATTTAGCAAAAAAATATAATGAACAGGTAATGATAACAAGCAATGTGGAAGAAGCTGTTGCGAATGCGGATGTAATTTATACAGATGTATGGGTGTCTATGGGGGAAGAAGAAAAATTTGCTGAACGTGTCGAGTTATTGAAACCTTATCAAGTAAATATGAAAATGATTAAAGCAACAGGGAATGAAAACGTGATTTTCTTACATTGTTTACCTGCATTTCATGATGTTGAAACGATGTATGGCGAAGAAGTTTATGAGAAATATGGGTTGAAAGAAATGGAGGTAACTGACGAAGTATTCCGCAGTAAACATTCAAAAGTATTTGATCAAGCTGAAAATAGAATGCATACAATTAAAGCGGTTATGGCAGCTACTTTAGGAAATATGGAGTAAAGAAGAAAGGGAGTCTTCCTTTCTTCTTTCTCCTCCTTTAGACACGATCATTCACTATTGCTTTTGTATTGTTATTGCAATTTAAGAGAGGTGAGTGGAATGGGTGAAGATAAGAAATTAGGGTTGTTTACACTAACGGCTCTTGTAGTTGGGTCTATGATTGGCGGTGGAGCCTTTAATTTAGCGAGTGATATGGCAAAAGGTGCTGGTGCTGGAGCCATTATTATTGGCTGGGTTATAACAGGAATTGGGATGATTGCACTTGGATTATCTTTTCAAAATCTAACTGTAAAACGGCCAGATTTAGATGGTGGTATTTTTAGCTATGCAAAAGCAGGGTTTGGTAATTTTATGGGGTTTAATAGTGCGTGGGGATACTGGCTATCTGCTTGGCTTGGAAATGTAGCTTACGGTACATTATTGTTTTCTTCATTAGGATATTTCTTCCCGATCTTTGAAGGCGGTCAAAATGTAGAATCCATTATTGGTGCAAGCGTATTATTATGGTGTGTTCACATGTTAATTTTACGTGGAGTTCAATCAGCAGCCCTTGTGAATTTAGTAACTACAATCGCAAAATTAGTACCTGTATTTGTATTTATTGTCATAGGAATCTTCGCGTTTCATATTGATACGTTCTTAGATGGATTTTGGGGGCAAGCTGGTTCTTTTTCATGGGGAGCAGTTGGCAGCCAAGTTAAAAGTACAATGCTTGTAACTTTATGGGTATTTATTGGGGTAGAAGGGGCTGTTGTTTTATCCAGTCGAGCAAAAAATAGAAGTGATGTAGGGAAAGCAACCGTTATTGGCTTAATTGGTACACTCATCATTTACATTTTAATCACATTATTGTCTCTTGGACTTATGCAGCAAGCAGATATTGCAGGTTTGAAAAATCCGGCTATGGCTTATTTATTTGAAAGTGTTGTTGGAAAATGGGGTGCTATCTTTATTAATTTAGGTTTGGTCATCTCTGTATTAGGTGCTTGGTTAGGTTGGACTTTGCTCGCTTCTGAAATTCCATATTTAGCGGCTAAAGATGGAGTATTTCCAAAATGGTTCGCAAAAGAAAATAAAAATAAGGCTCCAGTAAATTCATTATGGATAACAAATGGTTTAATACAAATGTTCTTGTTAACATTCGTCGTTTCTGATCAGGCGTATAACTTTGCATTCTCTTTAGCATCTTCAGCTATTTTAATCCCATATGCTTTTTCAGCGTTTTATCAACTGAAGCATAGCTTAAAGTCTGAAGAAGCAGATCGAAATAAAAATATAATAATTGGCTTGATAGCAAGTATTTATGGCGTGTGGCTAGTTTATGCAGCTGGTTTAGAGTATTTATTATTAACAATGACTTTATATGCGCCAGGTATTTTTATTTTTTACAATGTTCAAAAGCAAAAGAGTTCGAAGCAAATATTTACTCGAGTGGAATTAGCATCATCCGTAGCAATTGGTGCTTTAGCATTCTTTGCGATTTATGGATTAATTACAGGCAGTATTACTTTATAAAGCGCTGTGAAAGCGAAATCAACTGGAGGGCTGGAATATGGCACGAAGAAAAATTGTAGTTGCACTAGGGGGAAATGCGATACAGTCTGGAGAAGCTACTGCGGGAGCGCAGCAAGAAGCGTTGGAAAAAACGGCAGAACAACTTGTGAAAATAATGGAAAATGATGTGGATATAGTAATTGCGCATGGAAATGGCCCACAAGTGGGGAATATTTTATTACAGCAAAAAGCTGCAGAAACGGAAAAGACACCTGCAATGCCATTAGATACTTGTGGGGCAATGAGCCAAGGAATGATTGGATATTGGATGGAAAATGCGATTGAAAAGGCATTGAAAAAACGGAATATAAAAAAAGACGTAGCAACGGTTATAACACGCGTTGTTGTGGATAAAAAAGATGAGGCATTTAAAAATCCAACTAAACCAATCGGTCCTTTTTATACAGAAGAAGAGGCCAGAAGATTAATGGATGAAACAAAAGCAGTGTTTAAAGAAGATGCTGGTAGAGGATGGAGACGTGTTGTTCCATCACCGAAGCCTGTAAGTATTCATGAACATAAAGTGATTAATTCTTTGGTCGAAGATGGAAATATAGTGATAGCTGTTGGTGGAGGTGGAATTCCAGTAATTGATTCCGAAGAAGGGCTAAAAGGAACTGAAGCGGTTATCGATAAAGATTTCGCTGCACAGAAATTAGCAGAATTAGTAGATGCCGATACGCTCGTTATTTTAACTGCAGTTGATCATGTGTATGTAAATTATAATCAACCGAATCAAAAAAAATTAGAGCATGTCACAGTGAATCAATTAGAAGAATATATTGAAGAACAACAATTCGCTGCGGGAAGCATGCTTCCGAAAATTGAAGCTGCTATTAATTTTGTTAATACAAATCCAAAAAGAAAAACAATTATTACGTCTTTAGAAAAAGTATATGAAGCACTAGAAGAAAAAGCTGGTACTATTATTTCAAAACAGAATGTATGCATGTATGTTTAAATTCTTATGTACGCTACTTAGTAGTAAAAAAGAATGGAGTTAGTAACTTCATTCTTTTTATTTATTAATATTTTTTGTACTCATTGTTCATAAAGTTTTCATGATGAAATCTGAATATGTAAGTTAATTATGATAAAATTCAAATTGAATACGCTTTCTTGATTTTTTCGCTCCAACATACAGCAAGAGAGAGGGAATTTTATGAATAGACGGAACGTAGTGAAAGACTTAAAGCAGTTCGAATTATTTGCTCATTTAACAGAAAAAAAATTGAAAGGCTTAACAGAGTTTGTTTATTGGCGAACTTATAAAAAAGGTCAATTTTTATTTTTAGAAGGGGATTCAAGAGAAAGAATTTACTTCATGTTAGATGGTTTTGTAAAGTTAGAGCGGGTTAATCAAAATGGGAACTTATTATACGATGACTATGTGAAGCGATATTCTATTTTTCCTTATGGTGGTATGTTTACAGACAGAGGATATAACTATACAGCAGAAGCAATGACGGATGTGGAGGTATATTATATTCCAACGGTAATCTTTGAAGATATGGTAAAGTCCAGCAGAACGCAATTGATGTACGTTGTTCAGCAATTATCATCTATATTAAAATTGAACGAAAATCGAGTGCAAAATATTACAATTCCTAATGCACAAGATCGTGTTATCCAAACTTTAAATTATTTAATGCAGGATTTAGGAGAACAGAGTGGAGAAAAGATTGTAATTTCATGTCCACTTACAACAATTGAAATATCCAAAATATCTGGAACATCTCGAGAGACAGTTAGCAGCGTATTAAAACAATTAAAAAATGATAGCATTGTTACAATTTTAGATAAAAAAATTACAATACATGATCCAACATATTTTGAAGAAATCTCTATGTGAAAATTGTATATTGATTTTTTAATTCATAGTGTATATTAATAAGGTTCTTTATATATTTATAAGGAACTTTTTTACGTTATCCTCTATAAAAAGATTGTATAGTATGGTAATAATAGCTAAAATCGATAATAAAATACAAAGTGAAGGGGAGAAAGAATGATTCGTATTGAGTATGATCGATTAGTAGCTATTTGTTACAGTATAGGGGTTTTGTTATTATTAAAAATTCCAAATGATAATGAATTAATTGGGGAAAAACTATTCAATGTCTATAAGGTTCCGATACATACGTATGTTTATATGGATTATAAAGTCTCAAATATATTGATTGTTTCTTTCATACTACATGTAATTGCATTTATATTATTTTTAAAATGGCTAGGAAAAAAGGAGTCTAGTACATTTAGAAAAACGAATAAGATAAAAGTAGTAGGCATTAGTATTTTGATTGTAATGATGCCGTTTATTTTAAATACAATCCTCCAGACATTGAATAAAACATGGTACTACGCAGGAAAAACAGGGGTAGAAGCAATAGAATATAAAAAAGAAGATAGCCAGTGTAGAATGGAGAAAAATGGAGAGAATATCCAACCGAAGTGCATTGTTACTTTAAAAAATTATCGTAATCATTCACAAGCATTAAAAGTTGTTTTATATGATAATGCAAACGAGAATTCAAAAAGCTATCCAGTACCGAAACCAGTCTATTTACAAAAACATGAGACAAAGCAATTCGAATTTCAAGTTCCTGTTTCTTATAATAGAGGTATTGAAAAAGATAAAGTACCAAATATTAAATTACATTCATTGCATGAAAATGATACGAAATACAATTAATCTGTAAGTAAAAGTTTATGAGTAGGAGCAAGAATTTGAAACGATATAGAAAATCAACTTGAATCATCCAACATACTGCGAGGTAACGGTATATTGGATGATTTTTTTATGTTATCCCTTTTTTCATGTATGAAAAGGAGGAATACTTTGTTGGAAATGAAAAACATCACAAGGATCATACATGGTTTTTACTTTACGTAATCTGCGAAAGTTAGAGCCATAATAACTAGTTTGCCAATTTTTAATGTCGATATCGGGCCAGTTCACATAGTCACCTAGTGTATAAGGATCTAAGCTTTCTCGTAAAACTTTAACCCAGCGTATATTTCGATTTTCTTCATCATCGCATTTCCAAGAGGTAATGTATTCTTGAGCAATAATTGCTTTACGATGAAAATAAGCCGTTTTATTCGGCGAAATATTTTCAACAGCACCTATGAGCGATTGATGCCAAATACTAGCATCTTTATTTGGTGCATGAGAAAGAAAGTATTGCATGATTTGAATTCCTTTAAGGGGAATAGGTTTATAGACATAGGAACCAGAGCGCTTGAAATTTTCAGGGATGTTACCGCCATTAAAAAATTCAACAGCCTTTATATAAGGAACTTCTTCTATAAAGAGAGAGGGGCTACCAGTTTCAAGAAGAGGTGAAGAATGAGATTTACCTTTGTGAGAAATAAATAAAGCATAAGAATAAAGAATCTACATAGAGTTCAATGAAAACAGTTGCAAACTGTTCATATTTTGTTATGATAGTGTTACGAAAACGTTTGCATAAAATTCTGATGGGATGCAAAAGGAGAGAATGACTATGAATAAGACATGGTGGAAAGAAGCGGTTGCTTATCAAATTTATCCACGAAGCTTTATGGATTCAAATGGTGATGGTATTGGAGATTTACAAGGTATTATTGCAAAACTGGATTATTTAAAAGATTTAGGTATAGATGTAATTTGGATTTGTCCAATGTATAAATCGCCTAATGATGATAATGGTTATGATATTAGTGATTATCAAGATATTATGGATGAGTTTGGTACAATGGCAGACTTTGATGCTTTACTAGATGAAGTTCATAAGCGTGATATGAAGCTAATTATTGATTTAGTTATTAATCATACGAGTGATGAACATCCATGGTTTATTGAATCACGTTCATCTAAAGATAATCCGAAGCGTGATTGGTATATTTGGCATGATGGTAAAGATGGTGCGGAGCCAAACAACTGGGAAAGTATTTTTAATGGTTCGGCATGGGAATATGATGAAGAAACAGAACAATATTATTTACATCTATTCTCACGTAAACAACCAGATTTGAACTGGGAGAATAAAGAAGTTCGCGAAGTACTATATGATACGGTCAATTGGTGGCTTGATAAAGGTATTGATGGTTTCCGCGTTGATGCGATCAGTCATATTAAAAAAGAAGAAGGCCTTAAGGATATGCCAAATCCAAAAGAGTTAAAATATGTGCCATCTTTTGATAAACATATGAATGTGAAAGGTATTCAACCTTTATTAGAAGAGCTAAAAGAAAATACATTCTCTAAGTACGATATTATGACTGTTGGTGAAGCAAATGGCGTTAAGATTGAAGATGCTGAGCTATGGGTTGGAGAAGAGCAAGGTAAGTTCAATATGGTATTCCAATTTGAACATTTAAGTTTATGGGATGCAGAGAAGAAGAAAGACCTTGATATTGTAGGATTGAAAAAAGTATTAACGAAATGGCAAAAAGGATTAGAAAATAAAGGATGGAACGCTTTATATATTGAGAATCACGATAAACCACGTATCGTTTCAACATGGGGAGATGATAAACAATATTGGCGTGAAAGTGCAACAGCTCTAGGGGCGATGTATTTCTTTATGCACGGTACACCGTTTATTTATCAAGGCCAAGAAATTGGTATGACAAATGTTCAGTTACCAAATATTGAAGATTACGATGATGTAGCAATTAAAAATTTATATCGCGAGAAAATTGCAGAGGGCGTACCACATCAAGATATGATGGAGATTATATGGGCTTCTTGCCGCGATAATTCACGTACACCTATGCAGTGGAATGATGAGATGAATGCTGGTTTCACAACAAGTACACCTTGGTTTAGCATGAATCCAAATTACAAAGAAATTAATGTTGAAAAGCAAAAAAATGAAGAAAAGTCTATTTTCAATTTCTATAAGAAAATGATTGCCCTGAAAAAAGAGCACGATGTACTGAACTATGGTACGTACGATTTACTTTTAGAAGACGATCCACAAATTTATGCATATACACGTACGTTACAGGATGAAAAAGTCATTGTAATTAGTAATATCTCAAAAGAGGAAGCTGTGTATAATGAGGGTTCATTTGCACTAGAACGCAAACGTTTGCTTTTAAATAACTATGAAGTTGCGGAACATGAAGAAGTAACAACAATTGCTTTAAAACCTTATGAAACAAGGGTTTATCGCATTTCATAATAAAAAAGGATGCTCTTTGAGCATCTTTTTTTATGAAAAAAAATAAATTTCTATTGCAAAGTGAAAACGCTTTTATTAAAATAGATTTATGAAAACGGTTGCGTAAAGATAAAAATAAAGTAACATAAGGAATCGTTTTCATAAAGGGAACAGAAATTATAATTTAAATCATTATGTTGTTATAAATAAAGGGGAGGAAGAACAGATGAAAATTACGTCTTTTGATTTTTGGCAAAAGTTCGGGAAAGCTTTATTAGTTGTTGTAGCTGTAATGCCAGCAGCTGGTTTAATGATTTCCATCGGTAAGTTAATTGGTATGTCTGCTGGGGATGTTAACGCAGTTCATACAATCGCTCGCGTAATGGAAGACATCGGTTGGGCAATCATTACAAATCTACACATCTTATTCGCAGTAGCAATTGGGGGATCTTGGGCGAAAGATCGCGCGGGTGGTGCATTTGCAGCGCTATTAGCATTCGTCTTAACAAACCGAATTACAGGAGCTATATTTGGCGTAAACGCTGAAATGTTAGCGGATTCAAAAGCGAAAGTTTCTTCAGTAATAGCGGGAGATTTAATTGTAAAAGATTACTTTACTTCTGTACTTGGTGCACCTGCATTAAACATGGGAGTGTTCGTAGGGATCATCACAGGTTTCTTAGGAGCTACTTTATATAACAAATATTATAACTATAATAAACTGCCACAGGCATTAGCATTCTTTAATGGAAAACGATTTGTACCATTCGTTGTAATTCTTTGGTCTACAGTTACTGCGATTGTATTATCACTTCTATGGCCATTCATCCAAAGTGGGTTAAATGAATTTGGTCGCTGGATTGCAGCTTCAAAAGATAGCGCACCAGTTGTTGCACCGTTTGTATATGGAACGTTAGAGCGTTTATTATTACCATTTGGTTTACACCATATGTTAACGATTCCGATGAACTATACAGAGCTAGGCGGAACATATACGATGTTAACTGGTTCAAAAGTTGGACAAGTTGTAGCAGGACAAGATCCATTATGGCTTGCATGGATTACAGATTTAAATAATTTACTAGCAAATGGAGATACGAAGGCATATAACGATTTATTAAATAACGTTGTACCAGCTCGTTTCAAAGCTGGACAAGTTATCGGCTCAACAGCAGCGTTAATGGGGATTGCATTTGCGATGTTCCGTAACGTGGATAAAGAAAAGCGTGCAAAATATAAACCAATGTTTTTATCAGCAGCATTAGCAGTATTCTTAACAGGTGTAACAGAACCAATTGAATTCATGTTCATGTTTATTGCTCCAGTATTATATGTTGTATATGCTATTACAACAGGACTTGCATTCGCGCTAGCTGATTTAATTAACTTACGTGTTCATGCATTTGGATTTATTGAGTTAATTACTCGTACACCAATGATGGTTAACGCAGGTTTAACAAGAGACTTAATCAACTTTGTTATTGTTTCATTAGTGTTCTTCGGTCTTAACTTTACACTATTCAATTTCTTAATTAAAAAATTCAATTTACCAACACCAGGGCGTGCAGGTAACTATATTGATAATGAAGATGAGGCATCAGAAGGAACAGGAAATGTACAAGACGGTTCATTAGCAACAAAAGTTATCGATTTATTAGGTGGAAAAGAAAATATTGCTGACGTAGATGCTTGTATGACACGCTTACGTGTAACAGTAAAAGATTTAGATGTTGTTGCACCAGAAGCACAGTGGAAACAAAATGGTGCTTTAGGGCTTATTGTAAAAGATAAAGGTGTACAAGCGGTATATGGTCCGAAAGCTGACGTATTAAAGTCAGACATTCAAGATATGTTAGGTGCGTAATAATATGAAATTGCTAACTTTAAACTGTCATTCTTGGCAAGAAGAGAATCAAATAGAAAAGATACAATACCTTGCTAAAGTAATTCAAGAAGAAGAGTACGATGTCATCGCATTGCAAGAAGTAAGTCAGTCCATACAAGCTGAAAATGTATGCGGTAACAAGAAAGAAGATAATTTTGGACTTTTACTATTAGAAGAGTTAAAAGCGCTACATGTAAAAGATTACAATATTACTTGGGATTTCTCTCATATTGGTTATGACGTGTATGAAGAAGGATTAGCGATTATAACGAAGCATAATATTATAAAAGAAGATACGTTCTTTATTTCAGAAAACGAGGATACAACATATTGGAAAACGCGTAAAATTGTAAGTGCAACAATTGCTTATAATGGTAAGGATATAACGTTTTACTCTTGCCATCTCGGTTGGTGGAATGATGAAGAAGAGTTATTCGAAGGTCAAGTCGATCGTTTGATGGAGCGTGTAGATAGCAATAAGCTCGCCTTCTTAATGGGGGATTTTAATAACAATGCTCGGTTGGAAGGCGAAGGTTATGAGTATATGATGCAAAAAGGGTTGTATGACACATATGAATTAGCAATAGAGAAGGATGAAGGAACGACTGTCCAAGGTGAGATTGCTGGTTGGGATGAAAATAAACATAATTTGCGAATCGATCTAATATTGTGTAACCAAAGTAAAAAAGTTCATTCTTCAAAAGTTATTTTTAATGGTACAAACAGAAATGTAATTTCAGATCATTTCGGTGTAGAGGTTCAATTGGATATATAATAGAAGAAATCCTCACAGAGAATAAAAGCTGTGAGGATTTTTTTTAGGAATACAAGTATTTCCAAGAGAAAATACTTGTATTTTTTATGACATTTCATATATATTTGTTATTATTGAATGTAAAACCGATTTGGTCATTTTGTATTCATACTTTGACTCACTTCGTTATATAATGAAGTAAGTGAAAGTTAATGGGAAAAAATAGTACGTTTTTGGTTAATACACGATGTAGAAAGTGATATAATTGCAAAATGCATGTATCATTTTCTAAAGAAGGAAAAATATATAATTAGGTGATAACTTCTATGAAACAAATTTGGCGTATTTATAAGACAGATTTACGGAATGTAGCCAAACATTGGGCTGCAATTGTTATTGTTTTAGGATTAATGATTTTACCATCATTATATGCATGGTTTAACATTAAAGCTTCTTGGGATCCGTATGGAAATACAAAAGAGGTTCCTATTGCAGTTTCTAACCAAGATGCAGGTTCTAACTTAAGAGGGAAAGATATTAATATCGGGAAAGAGATTGTAGACTCCCTTAAGAAAAACAAAAATCTTGGCTGGAAATTTGTAGATGAAAAACAAGCAATTTACGGAGTTGAGCGTGGGGATTATTATGCAAGTATTACGATTCCAAAAGACTTCTCTGAAAAAATCGCAACTGTTCTGGATGAAAATCCGAAAAAACCAGAACTGGATTACTATGTGAATGAAAAAGTAAACGCGATCGCACCGAAGATTACAGCAAAAGGTGCATCAGGTATTACAGAAGAAATTAGTAAAAACTTTGTTAAAACAGCAAACGGTGAGATTTTTAAAATTTTCAATGACCTTGGAATCGATTTAGAAACAAACTTACCAAGTATCGAAAAAGTAAAAGATCTTGTCTTTAAGCTAGAAGCGCAGTTCCCAGAAATGAATACACTCATGGATAAGGCGTTAGATGATGCAACTCGAGCAGAAGATGTTGTGAAAGTAGCGCAAAAAGAGTTGCCGGTTGTAGAGAGTGTTATGAATGATGGGCAAGAAGCGTTAGGGAATTTAGATAAATTCTTTGCGAGAAATGATGAAACATTGAATCGCGCTCCGGGAACTATTAAAAATAATTTAACAGTAATGCAGCAGGGATTGGATGCTGCAGCGAAAATTACGGATTACTTAAAAAATCCGGCATTTGACTTTAATCTGACATTGCCAGATCCAGCTAAATTACCAGTCTTACCTAATATAACTATTCCACAAATACCAGAGATTCCAGCATTACCACAAGTGAATGGTGAAGGGTATAAAAATATTGCTAAAAATATTGATCAAACTGTAAACACTGTTTTTAATTCTACTCGTGTTGGAACGGCATATGTAAAGAGTGTTATGGATGGCCTTCAAAATAAAGGCGTGGATCCAGCTATAGCACAGAAAAATGTGCAGGATGCTTCAAAGCTCCTCCAAGAGCGTATCGATAGTGTTTCATATTTGATTGATTTCTTTACAGCTTTCAAGGAATCAGCTTCCACGGAATTCGGTAAACAGTTCTTTGGAAACAGAGTGGAAAGTTTAACGGTGCTTAAAAATTCTATGGTGGATGCTAACAATAGGGTTAAGCATGTAGGAGATTTAATTAGTTCCGGACAAGAAGTTAAACAAGATGTGCGAGATGCTGTAAATCAAAAATTAGATGCAGTAAATAATTTAGTAAATCAAGCTGAAAAGGATTATAATGCAACGTTTGTAGCTGATTTTGAAAAAGCAGTAAGTACAGCTGAGCAACTGAAAAGTAAGGCTGAAAATGCGCAAGAAAATGCACAGCAGCTTAGAGGCAATTTAAATCAAGATATAAATAAGGCTAATGAGATATTAAACAATGGTAGAGAGAAATATGATAAAGCTGTAAATGATTACAGTAGATTAAAAACGGAGCTTGAAAAAGCAAGAGAAGACTTAAGTAACAAAGGTGTTAACGGATTAGATTCTACAAAAGTAGCCTTAAATGATTTGAATGGGCAGTTCAAAGCAAGTTGGAATTTAGTTAATGACATGATTCCAGTTCTGGAAAGTACAAATAAAGTGTTAGCTGATGTGAATAGTGATAAAAACCTTAATGGTACAATTTCTAAGTTAAATAAAGCAAAAGATGGTTTGCAAAAAGGAATGGATTTAACTGATAAAGGAATTGACGCTATTAATAAAGGTCAAAAACCAGCAGCTGATGTTATTGAAAGTATTAATCAAGTGTCTAAAAGTGTTTCGGGCCAAATTGGTGACATTTTAGCTAAATATGACTCAGAAATCACTCCAAATTTCAATGCAGCAATTGCTCGCACAAAAGAGATGTCTAAAAATACATCTCAAATTTTAAAAGAGGCAGACAAAAAGCTTCCAGATGTTAAAAAATTACTAGAAGATTCATCAAAAGGTTTAGTAGATGGTAAAAAGAAATTAGCAGACATTAAAGCTGAAATGCCAGCTACTGAGAAAAAGATTAAAGAATTAGCAGATAAAATTCGTGATTTTGAATCTGAAGAGGATTTAAAAGACATTATACGCTTATTGAAAAATGATGTTGAAAAGCAAAGTGATTACTTTGCGAATCCAGTAAATTTAAAAGAAAATAAATTATTTGCGATGCCGAACTACGGTTCAGCGATGTCACCATTCTATACAGTGCTTGCATTATGGGTAGGCGCATTATTAATGGTTTCATTATTAACGGTAGAAGTACACGAAGAGGGCGCGAATTATAAGAGCCATGAAATTTACTTCGGACGTTTATTAACATTCTTAACGATAGGTCTTTCACAAGCGTTTATCGTATCGATGGGAGATATATTCTTACTCGGTACGTACGTAGTCGATAAGTTCTGGTTTGTGTTATTTAGTTTATTTATTGGTGGAGTCTTCGTTTGTATCGTATACTCACTCGTTTCTATTTTCGGAAACGTTGGGAAATCGATGGCGATTATTTTACTTGTACTACAAGTAGCAGGATCGGGCGGAACATTCCCAATCCAAATGACACCAGCGTTCTTCCAAGCGATTTATCCGTTCTTACCATTCACATACGCAATTAGCGCAATTCGTGAAACAGTTGGTGGAATGCTTTGGGATATCGTAACGCGAGATTTACTTGTGTTAAGTGCTTTCGTAGTAGTTATGATTGTTGCTGCGTTATTACTGAAAACACCAATTAACAAATCAAGTGAAAAATTTGTTGAGAATGCAAAAGGAAGTAAAATCATTCACTAAAATAAAAGGTTCCTACCGATAGAGGTAGGAACCTTTTTGTTTAATCAAATTTTAATTTTTTTAATGCTTCCGCGAATGGGTTATTTAATGGTTCTTCTTCTTTTTTCTGTTGTTTCATATATTTTTGAACGTCGCGTTTATCGGCTTTGTTTCCAGATTCTTTTTTACGTCGCTCTTGGAATGTTGATAATTTCTCGCGATAGCCACATTTACATGCGAAAATTTGGCCTGCACCCTCACCACGTAATTCTAGTTTCTTTTTACATTGCGGACAGCGAGCATTTGTTGTACGAGATACATTTTTACGATGACCACATTCACGGTCTTGGCATACGAGCATTTTCCCCTTTTTTCCATTTACTTCTAGCATTGGTTTACCGCAATCTGGACAAGACTTCGTTGAAATGTTGTCATGTTTATATTTCTTATCACTCGATTTAATTTCAGCAACAATTTCTTTCGTATAGTTCTTCATTTCCGAAATGAATACTTCTTTCTTTAATTTTCCTTTTGCAATTGCTTCAAGTTTTTGTTCCCACTCACCAGTTAGTGTAGGTGATTTTAATTCTTCTGGTACTAAATCAAGTAATTGACGACCTTTTGATGTAATGTGAATATCTTTACCACGTTTTTCAATTAAGAAAGAATTGAAAAGTTTGTCGATAATATCTGCACGTGTCGCTACAGTACCTAATCCACCAGTCGATTTTAACGTATCAGCAAGTTGTTTATTTTGCGTATCCATATATTTTGTAGGATTCTCCATTGCTGAAAGTAAAGTTGCTTCATTAAAGCGTGCAGGTGCTTTCGTTTGACCTGATGTTTGCATAAGTAACTTTACAGTTAATGTATCGCCCTTTTCAATGTGAGGTAGAATCTGCTCTTTTACGTCATCAGTTACATCATCGTCTTCAAATCGATTTTCGTATACTTCCTTCCAACCAGCATGTAAAATCGTTTTTCCGCGTGCAATGAATGTTTCATTGCCGACCTTTGTGCGTAACGTTAGTTGTTCGTATTCGAATGCTGGGAATAAAACAGCTAAGAAACGTTTTACAACTAAATCATAAATTTTGCGTTCTTTATCTGTGAATGCTGCGAAGTTAACGTATCCTTCTGTTGGAATAATCGCATGATGATCGCTTACTTTACTATCATCAACAAATGATTTGTTAGGTTTGATAGGCTTTTGTAATACTTTATGTGCGAAGGGACGGTATTCTCCAACACCACATGCTTTTAGACGTTCTGGAAGTGTTCCAACGATATCAGATGAAATGTAGCGTGAATCTGTACGAGGGTACGTTAGTACTTTATGCTGTTCATACAATTTTTGCATAATATTTAATGTTTCTTTAGCAGAGTAACCGAACTTTTTATTTGCATCACGTTGTAATTCAGTTAAATCGTAAAGACCAGGAGAGAATGACTTCTTCTGTTTCTTATCAATTTCCACAACAGCAGCATTTTGTTTATCTAAACTTTTTACAATACCATCGATTTTTTCTTTATTAAAACTACGGCTATTGCCATTTGCATCTTGCCAAGTAAGTTTGAGCTTCTCCATTGTTTGAGCTTCGATGCCGTAGTAAGTTTGAGCTTTGAAGTTCTTTATTTCATCCTCACGACTAGCAATCATAGCAACAGTAGGGGTTTGTACACGGCCGCAATTTAACTGGGCATTAAAGCGAGTCGTTAAAGCACGAGTTGCATTAAGACCGATATACCAGTCAGCTTCTGAACGTGCAACTGCTGAAGCATATAAATTGTCATATGCCTTACCTGGTTTTAAATTTGCAAAACCATCTTTAATTGCTTTATCGGTTACAGAAGAAATCCATAAACGTTTGATTGGTTTATTTAGCTTAACTTTATCGATAATCCAGCGTGCGACTAATTCCCCTTCACGTCCAGCGTCTGTTGCTACAATAATTTCATTTACATCTTTTCGAAGTAGCTGACTTTTTACAGCATTAAATTGTTTACCAGTTTGTTTAATAACCGTTAATTTCAAACGCTCAGGTAGCATCGGTAAATCTTCTAAATTCCACTTTTTATATTTCACATCATAACTTTCTGGATCTGCTAATGTAACGAGATGACCTAAAGCCCAAGTTACAATATATTTACTACCCTCAAGATAGCCGTTTCCTTTTTTATCACACTTCAGTACACGAGCAATATCTCGTGCAACGGAAGGTTTTTCAGCGATTACAACGCTTTTTGACATATTAAAAACATCCTTTCAAATTTCCATAAGTTAAATATAGCATACATCTTCTTGAGATTCAGTTTCGCTCCATATTTGATCGGTTTTTAGTGGGATGAACAAAACACTCACTGATTAAAGTTTCACTTGATTATGTTTATTGTTATATAGGTTGCTTCTATATTAAATAGAAAAGTAAAGAACTTGTTATTTTAGTAGAATAAGAGTAGACTTTGAAGTAGATGAATAATAAGCACATGGGAGTTTGTGGATGCAAACTGAGAGTATGACTAGTCCGTCATTGACCATTTGAACCTGTTGGATAATGCCAGCGTAGGGAGAGTGTAAAAGCACATGTTCAGGCACTTTGCGTACGCGCAAAGTGTCTTTTTGTGTATCTCCCATCATTATAGTTAGGAGATGAAAAGGATGAATATGAAAGAAATTAGTAAAGTAGTGGATTTGGTGAGAGAATCTAATCCGCTCGTTCATAATATTACAAATGTTGTTGTAACAAATTTTACTGCTAACGGTTTGTTGGCACTTGGAGCATCGCCTGTAATGGCGTATGCAAAAGAAGAAGTAGCAGAAATGGCTAGCATTGCTGGAGCGTTAGTATTAAATATGGGGACACTTCGTCCTGAAGAAGTAGAAGCGATGTTACTCGCGGGTAAATCAGCAAATGCGAACAATGTGCCAGTACTATTTGACCCAGTTGGTGCAGGAGCAACTTCGTATCGAACAGAAGTTGCGAGACATATTCCAGCCGAAATAGATTTAGCAATTATCCGCGGAAATGCGGCTGAAATAGCAAATGTTATTAATGAGAAATGGGAAATTAAAGGGGTAGACGCTGGTACTGGAAATGGCAATGTTGTAAGTATTGCAAGGCAGGCAGCAGATGAACTAAATACAGTTGCGGTCATTACTGGAAAAGAAGATGTTGTTACAGATGGAGAGAGAACTATTGTTATTCGAAATGGTCACCCTATTTTAACGAAAGTTACGGGAACAGGTTGTTTACTAACTTCTGTAATAGGAGCATTTGTAGCAGTGGAAAAAGATTATGTAAAAGCAGCAGTAGCCGCATTAACGTTTTATGGTGTAGCTTCGGAACTGGCAGCTGCTAAGGCGGTAGAAAAAGGGCCTGGTAGTTTCCAAATTGAATTTTTAAATCAATTAGCGAATACAACTTCAGGTGATATTGAGAAGTATGGGAAGATTGTGGAGTTAGAGTAAGAGGGAGTGAAAGAAATGGCACGCATTGAAATAGATAAAATGTCTAAGCTATTGCAAGTGTATTTTATTATGGGAAGTAATAACTGCACGAGGGATCCTTTAGCTGCATTGAAAGAAGCGTTAGATGGTGGAGTGACACTTTTTCAGTTTCGCGAGAAGGGGGAAGGTTCTTTAATCGGAGAAGATAGAGTGCGCTTTGCAAAAGAATTGCAGACGCTTTGTAAGGAATATAGTGTTCCTTTCATTGTAAATGATGATGTAGAATTAGCCATTGAATTAGATGCAGATGGTGTTCATGTTGGACAAGATGATGAAGGAATTACATCTGTTCGTGAAAAAATGGGAGATAAAATTATCGGCGTATCTGCTCATACAATTGAAGAAGCACGCTTTGCAATCGAAAATGGAGCAGATTATTTAGGCGTTGGACCTATTTTCCCAACGAGTACGAAAAAAGATACGAAAGCGGTTCAAGGAACGAAAGGGTTAGCTTATTTTAGAGAACAAGGAATTACAGTGCCAATCGTTGGTATTGGTGGGATTACAATTGAAAATACAGCGGCAGTTATAGAAGCGGGTGCGGACGGTGTTTCAGTTATTTCAGCAATTAGTTTAGCGGAATCTGCGTATGAAAGTACGAGAAAATTAGTTGAAGAAGTAAAGAGAAGTTTGTAGGGAAGGAAGTGTAGTATTTTAAGTGCTACATGAAGAAATAGACTGCCCAAAATTTAAACAAATATTTGATTAAAAAAGCACAAACCTTTTTAAATAAAGGTTTGTGCTTTTTCTTTAAAACATAATTGAAATTAAGAGCATTCCAATTCCGATAGAAGTAAATGTTGCAATTAGGCCCGGAATCATAAAACTATGATTTAATACGTATTTACCGATACCTGTTGTACCAGTACGGTCAAAGTTAATGGCAGCAACGATTGTTCCATAGTTTGGAATGAAAAAATATCCATTTACTGCAGGGAACATCGCAATCAGTAGCGCTGGTGGAATACCAAGAGATAGTCCAAGTGGCATTAAGGCACGAACTGTTGCTGCTTGGCTGTACAGTAAAATAGATAGAATGAATAGTGCGATAGCAAATAGCCAAGGTGCACTTGTTACTAAATGCTGAATCGATCCTTGAATCATATTTAAGTTTCCATTAAAGAAAGTATCTCCCATCCAAGCGATACCGAAAATAGCAACAACTGCTGTTGCTCCTGCTTTAAAGACGTTACCAGATACAATGCTTTCTACATTTGGTTTACAGAAAATAATAATAAGAGCCGCGATAGTTAACATAACCATCTCAATTGTGTTCGGCATGGAAAGACGGGCTAACTTCCCATCAACTATCCATCCTGGACGAAGTGCTTCAAATGAACCAAGAAGTACAACAAGGAAGGTTCCTACAAGGAAAAGGATAACTGATAATTTTGCGCCCTTTACACCTACAAATTCTTTTTTCTCTTCAAGCTTAGGAATTAATCCTTCTTTTAATCGTTTTAAGTATTCAGGGTCTTCATTTAATTCTTTTCCCATCTTACTAGCAACAAATGCAGCTATCATACAAGCGATGAAAGTAGAAGGGATACTTACTTTTAAAATATCTAATAAGGTGATTTTATAGTCAGCTAACATTGCTAAAAGTGCAACTGTTGCAGCTGATATAGGACTAGCTGTAATTGCTTGTTGGGAAGCAATTACGGCAATTGACATTGGTCGTTCTGGTCTAATTCCGGATTCGCGAGAGACTTCTGCAATAACAGGAAGTACAGAATAAGCAACGTGACCAGTACCTGCACATAGTGTGAATAAATAAGTAACAATTGGAGCAAAAAAAGTAATACGCTTTGGATTTTTTCGTAATGCCTTTTCAGCTAGATGAACAAGGTAGTCCATTCCTCCAGCGGCTTGCAAAGCACCAGCAGCTGTAATTACTGCCAAAATCATAAGCATTACATCGATAGGAGGCGCCGTTGGTTGTAAGTGGAAGACAAAAACGAGTATTGCCATACCAACTCCACCCATTACTCCTAAACCAACTCCGCCTAGGCGTGCACCAATAAAAATACAGAGTAACAAGGTAAGAAATTGTAGCCAAAACATGATAAACTACCTCCGAAATTCATTAGTTAAGATATATTCGAATAGTTTAATTTGAATGAAAATTAAATAAATACCCGAAGAAATCCTTGTTATTTATACATTTTTTATTATATAACATAAAAAAAGTAACATTCACGTACTTTTTGAAATTATTTTGAAAAAGCAATGCGTTAAAAATTTGTATTTATATCTCTAAATAAGTAGACATTTTGATTTATATGTTGTAATCTTTGAAAGAGAATAAATTAATTCTCATAGAACTCCCATATCGTTCAACTCGTTCAGCGAGAAAGGCAAACTGATGGAAACATGAGGACGCAAAACTACAGGAGCTAAGGTCGAAAGGCTACGCTAGCCAGTTACCGGACGGATAGGGTTGGTCTTTGCCAATGCTTTTACATTGGCTTTTTTTTATTCTCGAACATATTGAGAAACATTTTCAAACAAAATATTCATATATTTTGTTTTTTTGTTTATGTTGATTAAGGAAGGTGGATATTAATGAAAAAATATTGGCATAAGTTATCGTTCCTTCAAAAGAACGTCTTATTAACCGTACTAGTTATTTTGACGCTTGTTGGAAGTATGGGTGCGTTAAGTTTCAACATGTTTCAAAATAGTATGATGTCTTTATTTGAAAGGCAGTCTATTGAAACAGGAGAAATAGTATTAAAAAAATTGGATTTAGAGTTAGTTAGAGACATGGCGAAAGATCCTACAGCCGAAAAAGTGAAAAAAGAAAAGTTAACAGAGAAATTAGATGAAGTTTCAAAAGAATTGAAAAGTGTTGGACAAACGTATGTTACAGGAGCAAAGCCGAATGAAAAGCGAGAATTACAACTCGTTGGTTTGACTACAGAGTTAACAAATGCATTCCCTATAAAGACGGGAGATTATTATGAACAACCCGCTCATTGGATGAAGGCATACGATAAAGTGATTGATACGAAAAAGGCACAAATGACAGAAGTATATGAAGATGAAATAGGTTCGTGGGTGACAATATTAGAACCAATTACGGATGGAGAAAACAATATTGTTGCAATTATTGCGGCTGACTTAGATGCTTCCATTGTTCCTATTACAAAAGAGAAGTTTATGATACAGGGTTTACTCTTTATCATTATTTCATTAGCAATTGCGACTATTACTCAATTCTTTATCGTGCGTCACTCGTTAGCTCCATTAAAAGATTTACGAGAAGGGTTACGTAAAATTGGTGAAGGTGACTTAAGTGTTAAATTAAAAGAAAGACCAGATGATATTGGAATTATTAATGTTTATTTCAATAACACGATTGAAAAATTTAAAGGGATTATAGATAAAGTAAGGCAAACTGCTGAGCAAGTTTCTTCTTCTTCACAAGAATTGTCGGCGAGTACAGAGGAAAACAGCATGGCAGTTCAAGAGATTGCAAGTTCTATTGAAGGTTTAAGAGTAGGGGCACAGTCTCAAAAAACTTCAGTACAACAATGTTTAGGAATTGTACATGGAATGGAAGATAAGGTAGAAGAAATAACTGGGGCTGCAAAACAAGTTGCGGTTGCTTCTGAAGGTATGGAACAACATTCAATTGAAGGTAATGAAGTGATTGGACAAATTATTAATCAAATGAGTTTAATCCAAAATGCAGTACAAGATTTATCTTCCATCATTTATTCGTTAGAAACAAGGTCAAAAGAAATTAGTGATATCGTAACTGTAATTACAGGTATTTCAAATCAAACAAATTTATTAGCTTTAAATGCTTCTATTGAGGCTTCACGTGCTGGAGCAGCTGGAAGAGGGTTTGCAGTTGTTGCTGATGAAGTACGAAAATTAGCAGAACAAACGGAAGCGTCTGCAAAAGATATAGCGAAATTAATTGGTGAAACACAAGCTGAGACAGAAGATGCTGTAGTTTCCATGCAAAAAGGTTCAAAAGAAGTAGAAACTGGAATTTCGCTTGTTCAAAGTAGTGGAGATTTCTTTGAAAAAATCTCAAAATCAGCGCAATCTGTTACAGATCAAGTAAAAGCTGTTTCCGGTAATTCGAGTGACATTTTACAAAATAGCCAGAATATTGTTCAAGTCGTAAATGAATTATCACATATTGCAAATACTTATGCCAACAGCAGTAGTAATGTTGAAGAAAGCATGAAAGAGCAAGAAATATCAGTACAAGATATTGCAGAATTAGCGACTTCTTTAAGTTGGCTTTCTCAGGAATTACAAGAGCTTATTGGTGAGTTTAAAAGCGAATAAGGAGAAAGTTCAATTCTAATCAAGGGGGTATCTCCGCTACTGATTATGAATTGAACGAATCTGCCCTTTAATAAGGGATGAAAAAGGTGTGAATTTTCACACCTTTATTATATTTAAGAGAGGAATTTACATAAATATGAAATTAGCAATTTCTTATAATGAGATGGTAAAAGAATTTTTAGGAAAAGTAGAAGGAAGTATTAAAATACCTAAAGATGTGCAAGGAACAGAACTTAGGATAAAAAGGAAAACGGAACTGTTTTCAAATTTGACTCACATTGTAGATTTAATAGGAGCGACTGCAACGTGGTTATATCATATTTCTAAAGAAAAACATATTGTCGTGCTTTATCATGTAAGAGGAAATTTATTTCCAATTACTATTGAAGTTTCTAATTTTCTCTCCTATGAAAGTTTAAATTTACAAATTGAAGAGCAACTGGAGCAAATTAAAGAAATGAATGAGGAAGAAATAGAAGAGTTTCAAAACGGTAATACATTATATGAAATGTCACCTATTATTATTGGTGAAACATATTATGAGCTAAAAGACACGAATACATTACAATTTGTATTTAGTAAAAATATGCAAAGTGTAGAAATAATATTTAATAGTGTTAATTGGAAAGAGACAACGATTACTCGTTATGCACAACAAATACAAGGTGTTTTAGTTGATATATCACAAAATACTAATAAGTATATAAAACATTTTAATATTATTACAGAGGCCGAGATGGCACTTTATAGTCAAGTGAATGATACGACAGCAGTATATCCTGAGAAAAGTATCGTCGATATGTTCTATAATACTGTTACTCAATTTCCAAATCGTATAGCTTTATCTTCAAGGGAAGGTACTTTAACTTATGAGGAGCTAAATAAAAAAAGTAATCAAATAGCTCATATGTTAATTAAAAACGGCGTCCAATTAGGAGACTATGTTGGAATATTTATGAAACGTAGCATAGACACAGTAGTAAGTATGGTAGCTATATTAAAAGCTGGTGCAGCGTATGTTCCGATTGATCCAGATTATCCGGAAAGTAGAATACAGTACATTATTCAAGATAGCCAAGCGAAAGTTATATTGATGAAAGAGACGCCTATAACATGTGATGGGGTTCAAACAGTTTCATTGTATGATAGTGAAACTTATGAAGATATAGATGTAAAGTTGTCTATTCATTGTGATGATGTAGCTTATATGATTTATACATCGGGTTCAACAGGGAATCCAAAGGGAACGATGTTAGCACATAGAGGCGTTGTTAATCTGTACACTTGGATGAAAAAGCAATATGAATTGACAGAAGAGGATGTATTTGCTCAATTTCCTTCCTTTAGTTTCGATGCTTCTGTATGGGAGTCATTTGCTTCTTTATTCTGCGGAGGAAACTTGTATGTACTATTAGAGGAAGAGCGATTGTCTGTAGAGGCATTTGCAAATGCAATCTATAAAGTGAAAGCAACTTCAATCTTGGCATTAGCAACAATTTTTGTTCGACAAGTAGCAACTTATTTAGCAGAAGAAGATATATATAAGCTAGCTTCCCTAAAAAGAATTGCGATTGGTGGTGAAATGTTACCTGTAGAGGTTATTAAATTGTGGAGAGAAAGAATAGGTACAAATGTTGAAATTTATAATGTATACGGACCGACAGAATGTACTGTAGTGACGACAACCTATAAAATACCTAGTCAGTTAAATGAGGATGTTGCGAGTATTCCCATTGGTAAACCATGTGCTAATTATCAAGTTATGATTTTGGATGAGAATATGAATCTTTGTCCAATTGGTGTACCTGGTGAATTATATATAGATTCAGTGGGATTAGCAAAAGGGTATTTTAATAAGCCTAATAAAACAATTGAAGCTTTTATTCCGAACCCTTTTAATCCTATAGTTAATATATATAAAACAGGTGATATCGTTAAGTTGCTAGAGGATGGAAATATAGAGTTTTTACATCGGAAAGATGATCAAGTAAAAATTAGAGGACATCGTATTGAACTAGGAGAAATCCAAAGTAAAATTTCTCAAAATCATAATATAAAAGAAAATGCTGTTTTTGCTAAGAAGAGTAAGGAAGGTAGCCAATATTTAATCGCGTTCTATACAACTTTAAATAAAAAAGAAATACCAGAATTAGTTTATCAGTTACAAGAGCAATTACCAGATTATATGGTGCCATCTAAACTAATTTATATTAATGAATTACCACTTACACCTAATAAAAAGATTGATGTTAAGAAGTTAGCTCAGTTAGAAGAAAAGTATGAACCGGTTCGGCTACAAGAATATGTTGCACCTTCTAATAAAGCAGAAAAACAAATAGCGAACGCCTGGGCGGAAGTATTAGGAATTTCAAAAGTTGGAGTGCATGATGATTTCTTTACAATTGGTGGACATTCATTAAAAGTATTACGAGTCTTAACATTGTTAAAAGAAGATTTCTCACATTTAACAATTCAAGATTTCTTTAAAGAAAGAACGATATATGGATTAGCTCGAATTGAGCGAGAAGTAAAAGTAGAGAAAGAAGAAGTATTTCGTGAATATAAAGTGATTCACGAGCCAGATACTATCACGTATGCAAACGTTTTGGAAGAAACCCAGATTTCAAATGTCTTTTTAACAGGAGCTACTGGTTATTTAGGATCACACATATTATATGAATTGTTGAGAGATACATCTGCTACTATTTATTGTTTAGTAAGACCAACCAAAGATGTGCAGCAAAGAATTATAGATACATTAACAGGCTACTTTAATGATATATGTGAAGAATGGTTACAGCGTATACAGGCCGTAGCTGGTGATCTGGGAGAAGAGTATCTTGGGATGAGCGAAGAAGAATTTATGTTCATCAGTTCTAAGATGGATACGATAATTCATTGCGGTGCAGATGTAAGGCATTTTGGAGATGTAAAACAATTTGAAAATATAAATGTCCAAGGAACTAGCCGTATGCTAGCATTAGCGGAGAAAGGTGCTACATTCCATTTTATTTCTACAATTGGTATCCCGTTAGAATTAGCGGTAGATCAATGGGATACATACATGAAAACTGGTGATTTTAATTACAGTGTAGACTTAGAGAATGTATATTCAAATAGTAAACTACAAGCGGAAAACATTGTTCGTGAAGCAATGAAAAATGGTTTGCGCGGAAATATTTATCGTGCAGGTAATTTAGCATGTCATTCAGAAACAGGTTCGTTCCAACAAAATATTGAAGGAAACGCATTTTATCGTCTTATTAAAACAATGCTATTAATTGGGAAAGCACCAAATGTGAAGTGGAAAGTTGATTTCACACCAATTGATTTTGCTAGTAAATCAATTGTATCGTATTTACAAGATGCGCAAATTGTAGGAGAGACGTTACATATTTGTCATCCACATCAAATTGAGTTTGAACAATTTATACAGCTAATTGGAGAGTGTGGATACAATCTTGAAATGGTTCCACTTTCAGAATATGTAAATACCGGACTTGCATTAGCGAAGGGAAATGAAGTAATAGCAGAGTTAATTGCTTCTCAAGTTGCAGGAGATGGAGCACAGCAATCTGAAATTGTAATGGGTACACGTAGAACGAATGAATGGATTAAGAAAAAAGAATTGATAGTACCAGCAATTAATAAAGAATTTATACAGCAGTTATTAGCTCATGGTGAAAAAGTTGGTTATTTTCCAAAAATAATGAAATGATTATGCATGCTTTTGTTTGTTCAATAAAATAAATCATGCTACAATGAAAACGAATTAAGGACCGGGGAGCCAATTGGCTGAGAGGATGTAAGTAAACATCGACCCTCAACCTGATCTGGATAATGCCAGCGTAGGGAGTTACTTAAAGTGATGTAGCATATGTTATTCTGTAATAACTTGCATACAAGGCTTTCCTACGCAGTAGGAAAGCCTTTTCTTATTTTTGAAATTTAATTTTATAAGGGGGATTTTATTATGTCACAACAAGTTACAATGTCATTTTCAGTAGTACCACAAGCGAAAACGAAAGATGTATATTCTGTTGTCGATAAAGCAATTGAAGTTGTGCAACAATCGGGAGTTCGTTATGAAGTAGGGGCAATGGAAACAACTTTGGAAGGAGAATTAGATGTACTTCTTGATGTCGTTAAACGTGCGCAACAAGCTTGCGTCGATGCTGGAGCAGAAGAAGTGATTACTTCTATTAAAATCCATTATCGTCCAAGCACTGGTGTAACGATAGATGAAAAGGTTTGGAAGTACCGTGATGAATATGCAAAACCAGAAGCAATCTAAACTTATTACAACTATTTGGCTTATCCTTCTCATTGCGATATGGGAAGGATCTGTTTCATTATTTAAAATCGAACCGTGGATTTTACCAAAGCCTTCTGCCATTGTTCAAGAATTAATTGGGATGAAAGATTTACTATTACCAAATACGATGCAAACACTGCAGGAAGTTATAATTGGACTATTCTTTGCAATTTTATTGGGGACGAGCATCGCAATTATTATGGATGTTATACCGTTATTTCGTATTTTAATAAATCCATTGCTCGTTATTTCGCAAACAATTCCAATTGTTGTACTTGCACCGCTATTTATTATTTGGTTTGGATATGGGATGTTGCCGAAAGTAATGGTCGTAATACTCGTTTGTTTCTTCCCAATTGCGCTTAGTATTTTAGAAGGTTTTCAAACAGTAGATAAAAATATGCTGAAACTGTTACAAACAATGAAGGCGACGAAATGGCAAGTTTACCAGAAGGTAAAATTTCCAGCAGTGCTCCCATACTTTTTCTCAGGTTTAAAAATTGCAGTTACATATAGCGTAATGGGGGCAATTATCGGAGAATGGCTCGGTGCAAGTGAAGGATTAGGCGTTATGCTTACGAGGGCTACAAAATCCTTTTTGACTGCCCGAGTATTTGGTGTTGCAGCAATCATCGTTATGGTGACATTATGCCTGTATTTTATCGTAGAGTTTATGGCAAGAATAACAGCACCATGGATATATAGAAAGGACGGCAGAAAATGAAAAAAGGTTTGAAAGTTATGTTAGCTGCCTTAGTAGCGGTAGGTGTGGCTGGATGTAATCCGGCGAAGAAAGAAGAAAGTGCAAGTAAAGATCAAAAAGTAAAAGTAGTATTAGATTGGTTTCCAAATACGAATCATACTGGCTTGTATGTAGCGAAAACGAAAGATTATTACAAAAAGCAAGGATTAGATGTAGAAATTATTCAACCAGGTGACAATGTAACAGCAGAGCAAATGATAGCATCAGGAAAAGCAGACTTCGCAATAAGTGCACAAGAAAATGTAACGTTAGCTCGTGTAGAAGGAATTCCTGTTGTATCTGTAGGAGCGATTATTCAGCATAACACTTCAGCGTTTGCATCGCTTAAGAAAGACAATATGACGTCACCGAAAGATTTTGAAGGTAAACGTTACGGCGGCTGGGGAGGACCAGCAGAAGAAGCGACATTAAAGACGATTATGGATAAACATCAAGCTGATTTTAATAAAGTTGAAAAAATCATCTTAGGACAAACAGATTTCTTTAAATCAATTGGCCGTGATGCAGATTTCGAATGGATTTATTACGGTTGGGATGGTATTGAAGCGAAGCGTCAAGGAAAAGAGTTAAATACGATTATGGTGAAGGACTTAGATCCAGCGCTTGATTTCTATAGTCCTGTTATTATTACGAGTGAAAAACATACGAAGCAAGATAAAGACTTTGTGAAAAAGTTTATGAGTGCAACGACAGAAGGTTATAATTTTGCAATTAAGGAACCGAAAGAGGCTGCTGATATTTTAATTAAAGCTGTTCCAGATGTGAATAAAGATTTAGTTCAAGAAAGCCAAAAATGGTTAAGTACGAAGTATCAAGATGATGCTAAAGCATGGGGAGTACAGAAGGAAGAAATTTGGACGAATTACATGAATTTCTTATATGACAACAAAGTTATTAAAAAGAAAATCGATGTAAAAGATGCTTTTACAAATGAATTCCTTCCAAGTGAAAAATGAGCGGATTACAAATAAAAAATATAGTGAAATCTTTCGACGGAAAGAATGTATTAGAGAATATTAGTGCCTCTATACAAGAGGGAGAGTTTGTTTCCTTTGTAGGACCGAGTGGTTGCGGGAAAAGCACATTATTAAACATGATTGCAAATGTTGAAAAACCAACAAGCGGGAACGTAACGTATAACGATAAGCAAGTACAAGAGCAAGATGTTGTTAGTTATATGCCACAACAAGATTTATTACTACCGTGGCGATCAGCTTTGCAAAATATCGTTCTTCCGTTAGAAATTGAAGGAAAGCCGAAAAAACAAAGGCTGACAGAAGGAATGGAAGCATTAAAGCAGTTCGAACTAGATGAATATGCAAACCATTATCCAGATGAATTGTCTGGTGGTATGCGTCAAAGAATTAGTTTTCTGCGCACATATTTATGTGAAAAGCCAATTATGCTGCTTGATGAGCCTTTTGGTAAATTAGATGCATTTACAAAAATGGAAGTACATAGCTGGCTTTTAAACTCTTGGCATCAAGAGAAGCAAACAATCGTTATGGTTACACATGACTTAGATGAGGCAATCTTGCTTTCAGATCGCGTATTTATTTTATCTCAAAGACCAGCGTCAATAGTTGGCGAGGTACAAGTGAAATTACCTAGGCCGAGAACGATGGATATGTTAACATCACTCGAATTAAAAAAGGATAAAGAAGAGATTTTAAGTGTGTTAGCTCCTTATATGAAAAAATAGAAAAAGCTGATGTTTTAATTTTAGACGAACGGACTAATCATTTGGATGTAGAAACTAAGATGGCTTTACAGGAAGCGTTACAACAATACAAAGGAACGGTTTTAATTGTCTCACATGAACCTTCTTTCTATGAATCGTAGATAACAAAATTATGAAATATAGAAGAATGGAATACTCAACAATATGAATAAAGAAAAGGCATTAGCTTTTATGAGCTAATGCCTTTTCTTTGTGATTAACATGATTTTCGAGAACTCTTACATGAGAATTGTATGAAGAAGCACTCTTATGGTGCGCTTATAAGCGTGCTTTTTCTTTTGTTATATTTATAATACGAAAGCCTTTCCCTAACAGGTGACTATCTTTCTTTATATATATAGATAGTTCAAAATGGAATAAAAATAATTCCTTTATGTAAAGGATAATATGGATATTATAGGAAGACAATAGAAATTAAAGGAAATTCATGTAAAATTCAAATGAACTTCATATAAACTTCATATTAGAAATTAAATATAATTATAATAGGTTATTGTGATATTTTTGATTTTTCATAAAATTAAAAGTTTGAATTTAGGAGGTATTGCTCAAACCTAAATTCAAACTTTATTGAAGTAATTAATGGATATTACGTCTAGTTTTCGCTAATGACGGCATTTAAAAGTTCGGCAGGATTACCTGTTCCTGCACCGCCAATTGTAATAGATCCACCAGGAGGAATTTCACCATTCCATCCTGCGTTCGTAATTACATAATGATTATTTGTTTTACTACTAATTTTAGAATCCCAAACTTGTGTTAAATTGCCGCTATAATCAAATTCTAATTTCCAATTTTTAATAGGAGTCGTTCCATTATTTTTGATTATAATCGAGAAGTTATAACCGCTGCCCCAATTCGAAGTGACTGAAAATGTAGCAGTACCATTTCCATCAGGAGGTGTCGTATTAGCTTCATCCGTTTTGACAGTAAGAGCGGTAGGTTGTGATTTATTTCCAGCAGCATCTTTGGCAATTACCGAAAATTTGTATTCCGTATTAGGTTTTAAGTTTTTAATTGTAATGCTATTTGTTGTTGTACTCCATTTCTCTTCTCCAGCAGTAATTTCATATTCCGTAACTCCTACGTTATCAGTAGATACAGTCCAGTTTAATTGAACTGAGTTTGAATTTTTATTCGTAACTACAATGTTTTTAACATTCGTTGGTGGCTCAGTATCTTTTTGACTAATAGGTCCACCAAGTAATTCTTTTACTAGCGTATCAAGTAATTTTGGACCACTGCAACTATATTTTGGACTTGTACGGCAATCTCCGCTTAGTTCCCAAAACATTGCTCCACTTAAACCTTTCGTCTTTATATAGTCTGTTTTGTATTTCATAGATTCATTGTCATCGTAGCTAATAAATGTGCCTGTAGTTGCATTATATAAGTAAGGTACTTTAGCTGTGTCATTCCAGTAGCGTACAAAACCATTTTTATTAACGTAATTGGCTGCTAAATCACCGTAATCATACACACCTGTGTCACCGGTAGAGTAATCATCCCAAGTACCTTTAGAAGCAAGTTTCCCATCACTACCTGGTTTGCAAGGTTGATATTGTCCGTTATTTTCTTTGCCACAACTTTTCCAGCCACGTCCGTAAAAGGGTACGCCTAATACTAGTTTATCGACTGGAACACCTTCATTTGTATAAACATTTATAGCACCATCTACGTAAAAATTCGTATTTGCTGCTGGGTCATTTGGATCCTTATATAGAGCTGCATTATGATTAGAAGTAGCTTCCCATCCGCCGTGGAAATCATATGTCATAATATTAATCCAATCGAGTATTTGAGAAATTTTCTTTAGTTCTGTATGATCAGCGTAGCGTTGACTTGCACCTGAAGCGATTGTTAGTAAATATTGTTTGCCATCTTCAGCACCTGCTTTATTCAAAGCATTTCGGACGTCTTGAAGAAGGAGAGTGAAATTTTGTTTATCTTCAGGACGATAACTACCACCAGGAATCGTTTCAACGCCCGGATATTCCCAGTCTAAATCTACGCCATCAAACCCATATGCGCGAAGAAAAGCTACTGTAGATTCAGCAAATACTTTTCTTGTTTTTTCATCAGCGGCCATATCAGAAAAGCGGTTAGACCAAGTCCAGCCACCAACGGAAATAATTGTTTTTAAGTGAGGATATTTAGCTTTTAATCGTTTTAGTTCCCCGAAATTTCCGCAACGGGCATATTTATCGCAATCTTCCCAAGTTGTCCCTGAGCCAGGATACGATTTGGTAACATCAGCCCATGGTTCACCGAGTACAAGAGTACCATTAGGAACCTCTTTATTTTGCAATGGTACACCAGATTCTTTACAGTTCCACGTTTGTTTATTTGGATTATCAGGATGAGTAGAAGGGTTTCCATGTTTTCCATTCCAACAAATATCCGCGAAAGCATAGTTAAGGTGAGTAAGTTTTGATGCATCAATGTCAGCAACTTGATAATTACGTCCGTAAACGCCCCACGAAGGAAAGTACCCAACAATTTTTTGACTTTGCTTTGGTGAATCTGCTAATGCGAGATTTGGAGTAATAAAATTTGTGAGAAAAAGAGGTAAGAAAAGTAGTAGGGATAGTAATAGCAGTGTGAATTTTTGAGACCTCATAGCCATTTCTCCTTTCAAAATAAAAGATATATTTAAAGGCATACGCCAATAAATCAAAATGAATCTAGACGTGTGAAACGTCTAGATAAAATGATCAGACATCACGAAGTCTATACAAGGGAGCTGGGGGTGATTAAATCGTAACAAATGTAAGATTTAGTGTAAACGCTTTATTAAGTTAAAAAAGACTTTCTCAATACAAAAAGGCTTGAATACAAACTATATATGAAAACGAAAGATTGGTATGGGAGGAAAAAGCTTATTATAAATAAATTTGAGAAAAAATTGTATGGAGCCAATTATTAAAGACGTAGAAAGATAAGGAAATATCATGTAAAATAATAGTAAAAATATGTAAAGGAGGGAATGGTGTGGATGTGTTTTTGAACATTGCTGAAGAAAAAATTCGACAAGCAATACGGAATGGTGATCTTGATTATCTTCCGGGAAAAGGAAAACCACTACAATTAGAAGATCTTTCAATGGTACCTCCAGAACTTAGAATGAGTTATAAAATTTTAAAAAATGCGGGAATGATTCCACCAGAAATGGAACTACAAAAAGATATATTAAAAATAGAGGATCTAATTGCTTGCTGTTATGATGAAGAAGAGAGAAAGAGATTACGAGAAGAGTTAACAGCAAAAACGCTTCGTTTTCAGCAGGTAATGGAAAAGAGAAAGATTAAAGATAGTTCAGCTTTTCGTATGTATCAAGACAAAGTATTTCGTAAATTACGCTAAGAGGGATAAGATGACTACATTTAAAACGATAGAAGAATTAGCGACCTATATTGAAGAACAACAATTGGTACTTCTGTTTATTAAAACGGAAAATTGTGGTGTTTGTGATGTTATGCTAAGAAAAGTAAATTGCGTATTAGAGAATTATGATTACGTAGAGAAAATAGAGATATTACTACAAGACATGCAGGAGATTGCGGGGCGATATGGAGTATTTACAGGGCCAACAATTTTATTATTTCATAATGGAAAAGAAATTCTTCGTGAATCACGCTTCATTTCACTTGAAAATTTAGAGAGAACCATTCAATTATTCGAGGAATAAGGGAGGCTTTTAAATGGAATTTATTATTGTCATACTATTATTTGTTGTAGTTGGAACAATCGTAACAGCAGTTCGATCGAACAAAAAGAAGGTAAATCTTACAAAACAAAATAACATTCATAATTCATCTAACAGCTCATCACCATTATTTTTCTTTGCTGGATCTGATAATGATAGCTCGCATGATGGCGGCTCACATGATTGTGGAGGATCTTTTGGGGGAGATAGCGGAGGAAGCTGTGGTGGCGGTGGTGATTGATAAAAATGCGCCTTATATAGGCGTATTTCTTTTTAAACAAACGTTTGATTAGTCGGCTTACATATGCATAAACACAGTTAAACAAACGTTTGTTTAATATTTTTAACATACTAAGGGGAATGGAAATGAAAAGGGAACCGAAAGTGAAAAATAAGGGGAAAGTAGTGTTATTTTTATTAGCTGCAGGAGGCGTATTTCTTGTTAAATTAGCATTTAAATTTGGAACCATACATATGATTCGAACTTGGTTTGAAAGTACGTTTTCTTAAATAAGGAATATAGCCTCTTGCGATAGAGGTTTTTGATTTGTTATTATTAGACTGAACGGTCGGTTTAAAGAGGTGTGAATATGAGAAGAAGCGCAGAAGAGATAAAGAAAGAAATTGCATATAAAGCAGAAAGTCTATTTTCACAGAAGGGCTACGCAGCTACATCTATGGAAGAGATTTGTGAAATTACAGAGCGAAGTAAAGGAAGTATTTATTATCACTTTAAAAGTAAAGAAGAATTATTTTTATTTGTAGTGAAACAGCATACGTATGATTGGATTGAAAAATGGAATGAAAAAGAGAAGTTGTATAGCACTAGTACTGAAAAACTATATGGTCTCGCGGAATATCATGTAGAGGACATACAGCAACCAATTTCAAATGCAATAGAGGAATTCTCTATGAGCCAAGTTGTAAGTAAAGAGATTCTGGATGAACTGTTAGCTTTAACTAGAGAATCATATGTTATGTTTGAGAAATTAATTGAAGTAGGTATACAGTCTGGAGAGTTCCGTGAAGATAATACTCGTGATCTTATGTATATTGTAAACGGATTATTATCAGGACTTGGAGTGCTTTACTACGAATTAGATTATAAAGAGCTGAAACGTATTTATAAAAAGGCAATAGATGTATTGTTAAAAGGAATGGCAGCTGAATAATAGGTCAGTTGCTTTTCTTACAAAATAAATTAGACCGAACGGTCGGTTTATGAAAGGGGAATGAAAATGAACGCTTTATTTAAAAACCGAGCATTTATGCTCGTTATGGCGTCTGATATTTTACAACAATTTGCAATTTGGATCAGAAATATGGCTCTTTTGTATTTTATAATGGAGCGAACGAATAATGATCCAGTTTCTGTTTCGTTGTTATCAGTTATGGAATATGCACCTATTTTTATTTTCTCGTTTATCGGTGGTGCGCTAGCTGATCGCTGGAATCCGAAAAGAACAATGGTCGCTGGAGATGTATTAAGTGTACTGTCTATTATAGGAATTGTCTTGTTGTTAAAGCTGGATTATTGGCAGGCTATATTTTTTGCAACACTCATTTCCGCGATTGTAGGTCAGTTTTCTCAGCCCTCATCTTCGCGTATATTTAAGCGCTATGTAAAAGAAGGAGAGGTAGCAAATGCGATTGCATTTAACCAAACATTACAGTCATTATTTCTGATTTTTGGACCAGTGGTGGGATCGCTTGTGTATACACAACTTGGTTTATTTACATCACTATATAGCTTAATCATTTTATTTTTGTTATCTGCTATCGCCCTTTCATTCTTACCAAAATGGGTTGAAAAAGAGCAGGTGGCGAGAGACTCATTAAAAAATGATATAAAAGAAGGTTGGAAGTATGTTCTTCATACGAAAAATTTACGTATGATTACGATCACTTTTACAATTATGGGTTTAGCTGTTGGATTAACGAATCCATTAGAAGTATTCCTTGTAATTGAACGTTTAGGTATGGAAAAAGAAGCTGTTCAATATTTAGCGGCAGCTGACGGAATAGGTATGTTACTCGGTGGTATTGTTGCTGCAGTTTTCGCTTCAAAAGTGAATCCGAAAAAGATGTTTGTATTCGGTATGGGTATATTAGCCCTTTCATTTTTAGTAGAAGGGCTATCTACATCATTTTGGATTACTAGTTTCATGAGATTTGGAACAGGTATTTGTTTAGCTTGTGTTAATATTGTTGTCGGTACGCTTATGATTCAACTTGTACCAGAAAATATGGTTGGAAGAGTAAATGGAACGATTTTACCACTGTTTATGGGGGCAATGCTAATTGGAACTTCATTAGCTGGAGGATTAAAGGAACTAACTTCACTAGTTACTGTGTTTTGTATAGCGATGGCACTTATTTTATTAGCGATAGGGCCAGTTGTACGTATGCAAATAAAGAAAGAAGATATCGCTAACAAAGAGGCACTAACAAATTCATTAGCTTCAAAATAACTATTGTAAGGGAGCAATATTGCTCCTTTTTTCTTTGAGGAACTTTTGACAACTATATGAGCCAATTATATACTGATGTTGTAAAAACGATTTTACAGGTTAGGAGCAATGGTGTGAAAAATCAAATCTATGAATTACGCACTGAAAATAATATTTCACAAGGCGCATTAGCTGATAAATGTAAGGTTTCTAGACAAACGATAAATGCAATTGAGAATAATAAATATGATCCAAGCTTAGCGTTAGCGTTCCGTTTAGCTGAAGTATTAGGAACAACTGTTGATAAATTATTTTTGTACAAGCAGTAGAGTCGTTCATTATAAGGCGCACCTTTAAAAATAAAAAAGATCCTCTTCTTATGAGAAGAGGATCTTTTCTTATAGCGTTTTAGTCTTTGGACTAGGTGGTGTAACGGATGTATTATTTTCTGGAACTCTAGTTAGTAAGAATCCTCCGATAATAAATAGAACAATAATACTAAGAACACCAGCGTTTGTTTTTCCTGTTAATTGCGTTGTAACACCGACTAATACCGGACCCATAATTGCGGCAAACTTCCCAAATATATTATAAAATCCGAAGAATTCATTAGCAGATTCTTTTGGTACTAGTTTTGCAAAGTATGAACGACTTAGTGCTTGAATACCACCTTGAGATGTAGCAACTAACATTGCTAAAATCCAAAAATCAAGTGTCGTTTTTAAAAAATAAGCATATGTGCAAATAATGATATAAATAATGATACCGACATATAGCATTTTTTTGCCAGTAAATGTTTCAGATAATTTTCCGTATAGTAAAGCAAATGGACAAGCGACAATTTGTGTTACAAATAATATGATTAATAGATTCGTTGCACTAATACCGAGATCGGTTCCGTAAGCGGTAGACATAGTAATAATTGTATCGACTCCGTCAATATAGAAAAAGTAAGCGATTAGAAACATAAATACAGTTTTATATTCTTTAATATTTTTAAAAGTATCAGCAAGACGTTTGAAGCTCATTCTAATAGGTCTTGGATGACGCTCAATATAGTGTGTTTGCTCTACGTTTTTTAGCATTGGAATTGTAAATAACCCCCACCAAAGAGCTGTTATTGCAAAGGAAATTTGACTAGCAATGCCGACCGATAAGGGAATAGTTCCTTTTTGAGAAAGAATAATAAGAGCGATACAACCGATAAAAGGAATTGTACTCCCGATATAACCTAATGCAAATCCTCTTGTAGAAATTCGGTCCATTCTATCTTCAGAAGTGACGTCTACTAAAAATGCATCATAGAAAATGTTTGCTCCAGCAAAGCCGATTAAGGCGAGCATATAGCACCCTAGCAATAAGTACCACTGAGAGGTTGGAACGACTGCTAACATACTTGTAAATACGATACCGAGTCCAAAGAAGAATGTGAAAAAACGTTTTTTAAATCCTTTATAATCAGCAACTGTGCCAAGAATAGGAGCAAGTATAGAAATTAAAAGTGTTGCGAATGAGTTTGCATATCCCCAATATGCTGTTGAAGTTGCCCCAGATAGTCCAGCTTCTTTTGCAGCTGCTTTAAAGTAAATTGGAAATAATGCAGTTGTAATGACGAGCGAGTATACAGAGTTCGCCCAATCGTATAATATCCAGCTTTTTTCTTGTCTGGACATTTTTTTCATATAATGTTCCCCCTTAAATTTGTTTTACTAACAGTGTACAAAAATAAAAATTATAAAAAGAGAAACAGTGATGAATTTTACATAACTTTTACATATATACACAGTTCTTTACAATTGGAGTAAATCCTCTACAATTGCTCCGTCTGTTTCACCTAAGTGTAAACCGAGTAGTCTAGCGATAGTTGGACCTTCATCAATAAGTCTCATATACGGGACGGTAAAGCCACTTTTTATTCCTTTCCCAGCAGCGATAAAAATTGTTTCATAGTTAGGTTTTGTTGGAGAGTATCCATGCGTACCAAATGTATATTTTTTACTAGGCGTAACATCTTTTTCAGTAATTTCTTTTATAAAATCTCCTGTATAGTTTTCAGTGAAATAATACCCTTCTCGTGCTTCTAACATGAATAAACAATTACCGTCTGCACCGCAGTCTTTGGCAGCTTCATCATGAAGTATAAATTCAATTCCGTTTTGTTTATTTTGAAGTAGTTCTTCAAGGAGTAGTTGTACCTCCCGGATTGTATCCATATCATTTTTGTCCTTTACATATACATAGGCAGAGCCGTCGCAACTTTGGCAATAGGCTTTCCAGTCTACTAATTTTCCTTTTTTATTAAGAGATATAAGTCCTCTTTGATGGAATAGCACATTTAATTGGATGGATTTGTTTTCACTTAAAGCGCTATGATCACCAAGGGCAATAATTGTACTTTCTTCGTATAGGTTACTTTCTTTTAGTGCTTGAATAATTTTCCCTAGACGTTTGTCGTGTCTCTGGATAGCAGCTGTTGTTTCGTTAGATTCAAAGCCGTGATAGTGTCTTTGTGTGTCTAGATCGGTGAAATGTACGAACATGACATTAGGCTTTTTCGTCTGGATTGTATGCACAGCAGAGGCGAGGACGAAATCATCCAGCTCTGGTTGTGATAAACCATTTCTTATATGGCCGAAACGACGATTTAAATCTAATTGGTATAGTGGGCTACCGCTAAATAAGGAAACTAACACTTGATTTTGCCAAGGTCTATTGGGGAAAATTTCTGGTAAATTGTAATCGATGTTCGCTCTTCCAGTAACAGGCCATAGAAGGGCAGCTGTCGTTAAATTTGCTTTGCGCGCTTCATCATACAATGTTGTTCCTTTTATTGATTTTCGGTACCAATGCCAATCAGGTGATTCACGCCCTGGTTGAAGTAACGTATTGCTAACAACACCGTGCTTGTTAGGGTAATTACCAGTTACGATTGTTGAGTGGCTTGGATATGTTACAGAAGGATAAATTGGTTCTACTTTTTCGACAACCGTGCCCTTTTTTATTAGAGATTGGAAATGAGGTAGTTTTTGTAGTATAGGAAAATCTAAAGCTGATAAACAGTCGAATGATAAAATGATGACGTGGTTTGTTAATGCTTTATCCATAAAGTTCCCTCCTGATTATATAAAACCTATTATTATATATTACTATTAACACCTAGTAATAAATATATATTTTTAGGTGAAAGTTTATTATTTATTTTCAGAAAAATTAAACATATAATTAAGTATAAGGGAATCTATGGAGGGAGGGAACACTATGGATTGGTTAGATGGATTTGGTATTTTTTACATCATTGGCGGAATCACGATTATCCTTGTATTTGCTATTTCATATTTACTAAAGAAACGGTTTCCAGACAAACAGTTTGATATTATATTTGCACTTAGTTTAATACTTCTTTGCTTAGCGTCCTTTCCCGTTACAATGATGGTTATTGGTGGGTGGGAAGGAATGGGATATGGATTTATTGGTTTCTTTGTCCTACTTGGTACACTTATCGGTATGATTGCACATCAACTTGTGAAAATTACGCGGAAAAGCTACGTATAAAACTGCAAAAAATGAAAAGGATATATAAAAATAAGAAAATTAGCTATTGTTTTAAAAAAGAATTTGTATTATGATAATCAACAAATTTATTTCGTTATAACGATGAAAAAGGACTAGTACATGTTCAACCTTTTTAGCAGAGAGAGAATCCGTCAGGCTGAAAGATTCTTAAAAAGGCAATATGGAACCTGCCTTTGAGTTCTGCATATGCAGCGGGAATTTCCCGTTATCAAAAAGAGAGCATGCGCAATTTTTGTGCATGAATCAGGGTGGTAACGCCGGCAAAGCTCGGTCCCTATTTAGGGACGCGGGCTTTTTTGTATTTTCTAGAAGGAGGAAGACTGACTATGGCAAAAGAACAAGTGCAAGCCATTACGAAGATGGAAGAGGACTTTGCGCAGTGGTATACCGATATTGTAAAAAAAGCCGAACTTGTTGATTATTCAAGTGTAAAAGGGTGCATGATTTTACGTCCGTATGGTTATGCCTTATGGGAGAATATGCAGAAGGTGATGGATGAGAAGTTAAAAGGAACTGGCCATGAAAATGTATATATGCCAATGTTTATCCCAGAGAGTTTATTGCAAAAAGAGAAGGATCATGTTGAAGGATTTGCTCCTGAAGTAGCATGGGTTACGCATGGTGGAGATGAAAAGTTAGCGGAAAGACTTTGTGTACGTCCTACATCTGAAACTTTGTTCTGTGAGCACTTTTCAAAAATTGTGCAATCCTATAATGATTTGCCAAAGTTATATAATCAGTGGTGTTCAGTAGTTCGTTGGGAGAAGACAACTAGGCCATTCCTTCGTACGACTGAATTTTTATGGCAAGAGGGTCATACAATCCATGAAACGGCAGAAGAATCGCAGACTGAAACATTAAATATTTTAAACTTATATGCTTCTTTTTGTGAGGATTATTTAGCGATACCAGTTATTAAAGGGCAAAAAACAGAAAAGGAGAAGTTTGCTGGAGCAAAGGCAACTTATACAATTGAAAGTTTAATGCATGATGGAAAAGCGCTTCAAACAGGAACCTCTCATAACTTTGGAACGAATTTCTCTGAAGCATTTGATATTAAGTTTTTAGATCGTAACGGTAAGTGGCAATATGTGCACCAAACATCTTGGGGTGTATCAACAAGAATGATAGGCGGGCTAATAATGGTTCATAGTGATAATAATGGACTGGTAATGCCACCAAAAGTCGCTCCAGTGCAAGTTGTTATTGTACCGATTGCTCAGCATAAAGAAGGAGTTTTAGCAAAAGCAACAGAGTTACAAGGACATATTCAAAAGGTTGCACGAGTAAAAATAGATGCTAGTAATAAAACACCAGGCTGGAAATTTAATGAGTATGAAATGAAGGGGATTCCAATTCGATTAGAAGTTGGCCCTAAAGATATTGAAAAGAATCAAGTTGTACTTGTAAGAAGAGACACGAAGGAAAAAGAGTTTGTACCAATGGATCAATTAGAAGAACGTATTCCAGCATTACTTGAAGAAATTCATATTGCTTTATTTGATAAAGCAAAAGCATTTCGCGATGAGAATACGTATGTTGCGACAAATTTCGAAGAGATGAAAAAAATAGCTGACGAAAAGCAAGGCTTTATTAAGGCAATGTGGTGCGGGGAATTAGCTTGTGAAGAAAAACTAAAAGAAGAAGTTGGAGTATCTTCACGTTGTATGCCTTTTGAGCAAGAGCATTTAGCTGAAGAATGCATTTGTTGTGGTAAAGAAGCTAAACAAATGGTGTATTGGGGAAAAGCGTATTAATACTTTTTCTGATAGGTGATAAAAAGGACTTTGGGCTGCATAATAAAATGCAATCCAAAGTCCTTTTTAGTTTTATAAAGTATTTCATGTATTCTTTAGATGGAAGTATGTTGCTCTTATTTTACGTTTTTACGACGAATAAACAGTAACATACCAATTAGGAATGTTGAAAGACCCATTAAAATAGATATAGGGTAATGCGTTGCGGTATTCGGTAATTTATCACCTTGTTTTTTCGTATTATCTTTTACATTACCCCCTTGAGAACCGTTGCCCTCCTGAGAATTGCTATCGCCTTTAACACGATTGCCACCTTGAGAGCCATTACCGCCGTGTGAGCCACTGCCACCAGAACCGTTACCGCCAGAACCGCTGCCACCAGAGCCGTTGCTACCAGAGCCAGAGCCACCAGAACCGTTATCGCCGGAACCACTGCCACCAGAGTCATTGCCACCAGAACCACTGCCACCGGAACCATTACCGCCGGAACCGTTGCCGCCAGAGCCGCCAGAACCACTGCCGCTAGAACCGTTGCCACCAGAACCGTTACCGCCAGAACCACTGCCACCAGAGTCATTGCCACCAGAACCGTTACCGCCAGAACCACTGCCACCGGAACCATTACCGCCGGAACCGTTGCCGCCATCGCCACCAGAACCACTGCCGCTAGAACCGTTGCCACCAGAACCGTTATCGCCGGAACCATTGCCGCCAGAGCCACTGCCATCAGAACCGTTACCGCCGGAACCATTGCCGCCAGAGCCATCGCCACCAGAACCGTTTTCACCAGAGCCGCTGCCACCGGAACCACTATCGTCCTGAGAACCGTTATTTCCTGGAGGTTTATTATTATCCTTTGAGTTTCCTTCTGCAAAATGATCGCTATTTTGTACAATAGCGTTTGTTAATGGTTGGAAGTTTTCAGTTGCAGCATTACCGATATTTAAACCGCTAAAAAAAGATAGAGAGAGTGTTGATGCTAAAATGAAGATTTTCGTCATGGTTTTCCTCCTAAGAAATGAATGTTCCATCTAAAATACATCCCTTTGTAATATTTCTTAGGAAAAAGAGTTTTATGCAAAAAAAACTATATATAGAAAAAGGTGGTATATTTGTCAAAGCAGAAAAGAGTTAATGTAGATTTCCTACAAATAATAGAGGTGGAGAATTTACATTCATAACGGTAGAGGAAGTGGCAGTAGATGAAAGAGTATATAGCGTTTGATATTGGCGGTACGCAAATTAAGTATGGCATTATTTCAGAAGCAGGGAGAGTATTAAAGCGTAAAACAGTTGCAACAGAAATTCACTTAGGCGGAGAACAAATTATTCAAAAACTCATTCTTTTATCAAAAAAATTAATGAATGAACATACTATTGCCGGAATTGGTATTAGCACTGCGGGAATTGTTGATATTAATAAGGGAATTGTGACGGGAGGCGCGGATCATATTCCAGGATATAGTACTATTCCTATTATTGATAGATTGCAAGAGATATTAAAAGTTCCAGTATCGATTGACAATGATGTGAATTGTGCAGCGTTTGGAGAAAAGTGGAATGGTAGTGTAAGAGAGAAAGAGAACTTTATTATGCTCACCATTGGAACAGGAGTTGGGGGAGCAATTTTTATAGATGGAGAATTGTACCGAGGACATTCATTTAGTGCTGGTGAATGGGGGAATATGCTAATAGAAGGAAAAACATTTGAAGAGGTTGCTTCGATTTCAGGATTAATTCGGCTTGTAAGAAAATATAAAGGCAAAGGCGAGTGGAATGGGAGAACAATTTTTGAGTTGTATGATAAAGGAGATAGAGAAGTTGCTCAAGCAGTTGGGATTTTCTTTAAACATTTGGCAATCGGAATTAGTAATCTTGCTTATATTTTTAATCCAGAAACAATTATTATTGGGGGAGGAATTACCGATAGAGGAAATGAGTTTTTAAAAGAAGTAAAAGAAGAGGTCAGTAAATACTTAAATCAAGAGATTTATAATAATTGTGAGATTGAACTTGCACAAAACGGTAATTGTGCAGGAATGATTGGTGCTATTTACCACTTATTACATCATCATAAGTAAATTATATGAATGTTTTCATATAACTGAGAATTTATCCTTTTTATCAATAGGTAAATAATGCTACAATATAAGAGAAGAATACAATATTTTCCGATATGGAAAATGCTTTGTAGAAAGGGAGAAACTTCATGCCTATTATTTTAGAAAAAGGTCAAAAGATCGATTTAACGAAAGGACAACCAAAAGTAGCAAAACTACAGGTTGGCTTAGGCTGGGATCCAATTGGGCAATCAGGTGGATTTCTGTCTTCATTATTTGGAAGTAAACCAAATATAGATTGTGATGCATCTGTTGTTATGTTAGAAGGAGATCGTTTTTTAAACAAAAATGATTTAGTTTACTTCGGAAACAAACTTTCTACTTGTGGTAGTATTATTCATTCAGGAGATAATTTAACAGGTGAAGGCGAAGGTGACGATGAAACAATCTTTGTAGAATTACATAAAGTCCCAAGTCGTATTAACCGTTTAGTATTCGTTGTAAATATTTATGACTGTGTAAACAGACGTCAAGACTTTGGTATGATTCGTAACGCTTATATTCGTATTCAAAATCCTCATACAGGTGAGGAATTAGCACGTTATAATTTATCAGAAAACTATGCTAGTAAAACAACTTTAATTGCAGGAGAAATGTATCGCTACGAAAATGAGTGGAAGTTTTCAGCAGTTGGAGAAGGCACGCAAGATAAAAACTTAAGTGAGATTGTATCACGTTATCAATAGGATAAACTAAGGAGGAATTTTTAAATGGCATCTATTTCTTTAAAAAAGGGACAAAAGGTAGATTTAACAAAAACAAATCCAGGTTTATCAAAGGTACTTGTAGGGCTTGGCTGGGATACAAATCGTTATGATGGACAAGCTGATTTCGATTTAGATGTTAGTATCTTTTTAGTAGGTGCGAACGGTAAAGTTTCAGGAGCAGAAGATTTCGTTTTCTATAATAATCCCAAAGGTGCGAATGGTGCTGTAGAGCATTTAGGAGATAACCGAACTGGTGAAGGCGAAGGCGATGATGAAGCGATTAAAATCGATTTAAAAAATGTTCCTGCTCACATCGAACGTATTTGTTTCACAATTACAATTTATGATGGAGAAGGCCGCAGCCAAAACTTTGGTCAAGTTTCTAACTCATTCGTACGTATTCTCGATGAAGAAAAGAATGCAGAGTTAATTCGTTACGATTTAGGAGAAGATTTCTCTATTGAAACAGCGGTAGTAGTAGGTGAATTATACCGCCATGCAGGTGATTGGAAGTTCAATGCAATCGGAAGTGGATTCCAAGGTGGGTTAGCGTCTCTATGCAATAACTTTGGTTTAGATGTAGAGTAATAGATTCAATTTATATATCCATTGGTGAAATGCATGTTTACTGATGGGTATATTTTTAAAGATAAAAATATAGAGGTGAATATAAATGGCTATTCAGTTACAAAAAGGACAGAAGATTGATTTAGGTAAGACGAGTCCTGGTTTAACAAAAGCAGTAATTGGTCTTGGATGGGATATTAAATCTTATGATGGCGGAGACGATTTCGATTTAGATGCATCTGCTTTTTTATTAGATGCGAACGGGAAATGTACGAAGGAAACTGATTTTATCTTCTATAATAATTTAAAGTCTCCTTGTGGATCAGTTTTACATACTGGCGATAACAGAACAGGTGAAGGCGAAGGCGACGATGAGCAACTTGTTGTAGATTTGAAAAAGGTTCCAGCAGACGTTCATAAAATTGCTATTACAGTTACAATTTATGATGCGGAAGGCCGTAATCAAAACTTTGGACAAGTAGGAAACGCATTCGTTCGTTTAGCGAATGAAGAGACGAACGAAGAAGTTCTTCGTTTTGATTTAGGGGAAGACTTCTCTATCGAAACAGCAGTTGTCTTTTGTGAATTATACCGTCATAATGGACAGTGGAAGTTTAATGCAGTAGGAAGTGGATTCCAAGGTGGTTTAGGTGCGCTTGTAAGAGCGTATGGCTTGGATGCATAGAAAGGAAACGATATTCGTTTCCTTTTTTTGACCTTTCTATAAATCTAGCAAAGAATAGGGGATAAAGGTAAGATGAGTATTTTGCAAGGAATCCTTGATACGTATGCTCAGTTTTTCGACTTGGACATGTGGATTAAAGTGTTGCAAGATCCAGTATCTTGGGGATTAATTGGTACACTTGTTGTACTTGAAGGGTTGTTATCTGCTGATAACGCACTTGTGTTAGCGGTAATGGTAAAACACCTTCCTGAAGAGAAACGTAAAAAAGCATTATTCTATGGACTTATTGGAGCTTATATATTCCGCTTTATTGCAATTGGAATCGGAATGTTCTTGATTAAATTATGGTGGGTAAAACTTCTTGGTGCACTTTACCTTGCTTGGTTATCAGTAAAATACTTTATTGATAAGCGTAAAGGTGCAGGTGAAGAAGAGGAAGCTCATGGTATGAACCAAAACAGTATTTTCTTCAGAATGTTCGGTGTCTTCTGGGGAACAGTTGCCATGGTCGAATTAATGGATATCGCATTCTCTGTAGATAGTGTACTTGCTGCATTTGGTGTATCTAATGAAGTTTGGATTTTATTATTAGGCGGAATGCTAGGTATTTTAATGATGCGTGGTATTGCCGGTGTATTCTTGAAATTATTAGAGCGTATTCCAGAGCTTGAAACGACAGCATACATTTTAATCTTAATTATTGCATCGAAAATGTTACTGTCTTTAATCGAGATTGAGATTAGTCATACACTATTCTTTATTATTTTAGTTGTAGCATTTGGAGCAACATTTATAATTCACTACATGAAGAATTCTGGACAAGCTAAAGAAGAAGTTGCAGCTACTAAAGAAGATAATAAATAATTGAAATGGGTTTGCTCGTTTTGCGAGCGCCCATTTTTTATAACAAAAAATAGTTTATAATAGAAGAAGGACTTAGAAAAAACGTAACTGTTTTTGGAGGTGAACTGTTGTGTTTTCACGTTTTACACTTCAACCATATGCATTAAAAGATGAATCAGATTTAAAGCAATTTGAAACGCTTTTAGAAAAACGTCCACAATATGAACTGACAGAGAATGAGATGAAATTTAGTTATATAGCATGTCGAATCCTTGGCGTTCCTAATGATGTAGATGAATATTTTAATGAACTGTTTGATTATAGTGAAGCGAAAGGAATCGAAGTTTTACACGAACAAAATTTAAACAAAGTGATTGATTCGGAAAAGCTTCGTCATATTCAAGAAGTGTTCGGATTACATCAAGAAGCACCAAATGGTCTGACAGTAAATAGGTTAGTTGCACACTTATCTGGGAAACAACTTTTACCGAAAGTAGACAATCCTGATTTACAGCATTACATACATACGACGTTTATTTCACTATTGAAATTATATGAGAAACAACATAATCAGTCGTTAAAGACAGAAGGCTTCCGTCGTTTCTTAATCGACATAATTAAACTAAGCGAAAATTATGTAGCGAAGTGGTTTTCTACGATTAATTATAAGAAACAGATGCCGCGTATCGTTTGGTATGGTGATGCACAGGAAAGCCGTATATATTTCTTATACTTTCTTATTATGCTCGGTTGTGATGTGCTTTATTATCACCCAGAAGGAAAAGATGGATTTGAGAATGTTGATGAAGAGGGAAGGACCTTTATTGTGTCTCATCCAGGCCGTATTTCTCTTGAACCATTTCCAGATCGCCGCCGCGAGCGTGTGGCAACAGTAGCGTATCAAGCTTCAAAAGAAATTGAGCAAGTACTTCACCACGATAATTCACTGCTGTACAAGCCGTGGCAATTCCGTTCCTATACGCCTGTAGCTCGTACACTAAAAACAACATATGATGAGCTCTTTTTAATTACGAAAGAAAAGGCGTTTGTACGCCCGACATTCTTTGTTGAAAATAAACATATTTATATCCCTTCTTTATTTGCGAAAATATCAGGCGTTTCAAAGAATGATAAAGAGTATTTTCAACGATTAAAGGCTGTTACATCATTTGATAACAGTATACTAGTTAATACATTCCCATTTACGAAAGAGCAAAAAGCAAACTTCCAATATCATTATCGAGATGCATTAGACCGAGCTGGGAAATTACATCCGGATCTAATTATGAATAGCCATTGGTGGCCGCATAAGCGTTTACCGGAAGGTTTACAACATGGGATTGCAGAAGCGATTATCCATACGTGTGAAAGTGAAATGTGCAAACCAATTGCGAAAGAGACAAAACAAGATGTAGCGCTATATGTTTTCGCGCAACTTTCTCAAATACCACCGAATATTTTAGAACAGCTTGAGAAATTTGATTATTCACAAGATGTGCCGAAAATTGTTATATTTAATAATGAGAAGAGTGGAGAGTTAACTCGTTCTGATGCTGTTTTATTACTATTTTTAAATCAAATTGGAGTAGATGTATTCCATTTCAATCCAACGGGAAGAAACGATATTGAACCGTATATTGAAGCGGGGGCATTTGATTCCCATTGGCTTGAAGAGGTTAATTTCGATCTTGAGTTTCATGGTTCATCAGCCTATAAAAATTTATCACAAACAATAAAAGGACTATTTCGTCCATTTTTATAAGGAAAGGGAGAATACCATATGAATAACCCAGTCGTACTAGATCCGAAAACAGAATTAAATGAGCAAACAGCACAAGATGTTCGCTTGCAACTTAGACAAGATGCGGATGTACAACGTATTTATAATGCGGTAGATATTAAAGATCAATTAGAATTAATTGAACTTGGAAAAGAACCTTCTATGGAAATTTCACGTTTTGCTGATCAAATTTTACATACAATGTCATTATCAAAGATAGAAGATTCTGGTGAATTATTAAAACAGCTTGGTAAAATTATGGACAGATTTGATAGCAAAGACTTTGCGGAAGAGAAAAGTGGTTTCTTCTCACGTATGTTCAAAAAAGCGGATAAAATGATTGAACAAATCTTTAGCAAGTATCAAACGATGGGCCGTGAAATTGATAAAGTGTATGTGGAAATTACGAAGTACCAAGATGAGATGAAAAAATCAATTGGTACGTTAGATGGCTTGTATGAGCAAAACTTAAAATATTATTTAGACTTAGAGAAGTACGTAGTAGCAGGAGAAATGTTATTAGAGCGTTTAAATACAGAGTTAGTTCCGATGTATGAAGAGCGTGTGCGTAATAATGATCAATTAGCAGGTATTGAATTAGAGTCGCTTAAAAACTCGGTTGAAATTTTAGAGCAACGTATTGATGATTTAGAAAAAGCGCGTATGGTTGCGCTACTTACAGCACCACAAATTCGTATGATTCAACGTGGTAATAATAAATTAATTGGTAAAATTAATACAGCATTTATTACAACGATTCCTATCTTTAAAAATGGTATCATTCAAGCGGTAAATGCGAAGCGTCAAAAGCTTGTTGCAGATTCTATGGCTGAACTGGATCGCCGTACAAATGAATTACTTAAGAAAAATGCACAGAATATCGCAACGCAAAGTGTAGAAGTAGCGAGATTATCAGGTTCTTCTAGTATTAAGATGGAAACACTTGAGGAAACTTGGAACATTATTTCAAGAGGTATGCAAGAAACACAACAAATTGAAGAACAAAACAAACGTGAGCGTGAAGAAAGCCGCAAACGTATGGCTACATTAACAGAGAATATCAAAAAAGAATTACAAGGATAAAGTGAAACTTTAATCAGTGGGGTTTTGTTCATCCCCACCGATTATTAGCCTTCACCAATTGGACATTTATGGGCAGTTAATCTACCACCTAACTTCTTTGCTCAAACTGAATTTTGAGGTGGGAGTTTTACTGCACGGAAAATAGTAGGGTAAATGAAAAGGCAATGAGGACTATTCCTCATTGCCTTTTAGTTTCTCTTCACTAATTTAATAATCTCATTCACAATAAGTGGAATGATACTTAATAAGAGAACAAATCCCCAATCTCGCATCGTTAATGCATGTACACCGAATATATTTGCAAGGGGCGGGATGGAAATGATACAAACTTGCATAAGAACACCGATAAGAAGGGAGAAGACTAAATATTTATTTGTAAAGATCCCAATGGAAAAAATTGATTTCGTTCTTGAACGCAAGTTAAATGAATGAACGAGCTGAGAAAAACTAAGAACGACAAATGCCATCGTTTGAGCGTGTAATAGAGCATCCTCATCAATTTGCTCTGGGAAAAGAGGGAATAAATGTGTATCTCCAGTATAGAACTTTGCTCCGGCGATAAAGGCTATTAGCGTCAAAAGCCCAATGACAATCCCATTGAAAATAAGGAAAGGAACGCTACCACTAAATAAGCTTTCTTTCGCATGTCGTGGTTTTTCCTTCATCACATCAGGATCTTCAGGATCAACCCCAAGTGATAATGCAGGCAGGGTATCTGTAATTAAATTTACCCACAAAATGTGAATAGGTCGTAGTGGTGTTGCCCAGCCGAGTAAAATGGCTAAAAATAAAGTGATAATTTCTCCGAAGTTACAAGAGAGTAGGAAGAGAATTGATTTTTTTATGTTACGATAAATATTTCTACCTTCTTCAACGGCTTTCACAATAGATGAGAAATTATCATCTGTTAACACGACATCTGCTGCCCCTTTTGCAACGTCTGTTCCTGTAATGCCCATCGCTACGCCAACATCAGCTTGCTTTAAAGATGGTGCATCATTGACACCATCACCAGTCATAGAAACGATATTTCCTTTCGCGCGTAATGCCTTTACAATTTTCACTTTATGCTCTGGAGAGACTCTAGCGAATACATTTAAATGATTAATTTTGCTAGCTAGTTCTGTATCAGAAATGTTATCTAATTCAGTTCCAATCATAATTTCCGATATTTCTTCAGCAATGCCAAGTTCTTTGGCAATTGCAAAGGCGGTATCTTTATGGTCACCGGTAATCATAACTGTGCGAATACCGGCTTTTTTACATTCTTTAATTGAATCTTTCACTTCAGTTCGTGGTGGATCAATCATACCGACAAGACCAATAAAGATAAGATTTTCTTCAAGATGATTTATATCCATATCGTTTGAATTGTATTGTTTAAATGCGAATGAAAGTACTCTTAAAGCTTCTTGAGACATTGCTCCGGCAGCTTCTAATATTTGATTTTTATCAGAATCAGTTAAAATCTCGATTTTGCCGTTTTTAAAAATATGGGTACATCGAGGTAAGAGCTTATCGATAGCGCCTTTCGTCATGCTATAGTAGCTTTCATCGTATGTATGCACGGTTGACATCATTTTACGATCTGAATCGAAAGGTACTTCGTTAACACGTTCATGTATTTTTTCTAAATAATCTTTTTGCATGTTAAAAGTGGTTCCAGCAACGAGAAGTGCAATTTCAGTCGGGTCTCCCGTTTGTGATTCGTTATTATAAGACGCATCATTACATAGCACCATATTTTCTAACAATAGACGTTGCGCATCATTATTTACATTTAAACTTTCTAAGCGATCGTATGTGTTATCACTATAAAAGTGAGTAACGGTCATTTTATTTTGCGTTAACGTACCTGTTTTATCTGAACAAATAATTGTGACAGAACCGAGGGCTTCAACAGCTGGTAGTTTGCGAATGATAACGTTTTGTTTAATCATACGTTGCACACCAATTGCAAGAACGATGGAAACGATAGCTGGCAAGCCTTCTGGAATAGCTGCAACGGCTAAACTAATAGCAGTCATAAACATTTCTAACGTATCCCGGCCTTGTAAAAAACCGATGAGGAACATAATGATACAAATAGCTACAGCGACAAAGCCTAAATATTTTCCGACTTGTGCTAAGCTTTTTTGAAGTGGTGTCATATCATCGTCTGCTTCATGTAAAAGGGTAGCAATCTTACCAATTTGTGAGTTCATTCCAGTTTCAACAGCAACACCGACGCCTCTTCCGTATGTTACAAGAGTAGACATAAAGGCCATGTTTTTTTGATCGCCGAGTGGTACTTGTTCATCACTTTGCATGGAAGGGTGGTAGATTGCATCTTTATCAACAGGGACAGATTCACCAGTTAGAGCAGATTCTTCAACTTTTAAATTTGCGGTTTCAATAAGGCGTAAATCGCATGGGATATATCGTCCGGCGTCGAGCATAACGATATCACCTGGAACGACGTGCTCAGATGGAATTTCTTTTAGTTCACCATGTCTCTTGACGATGGCTTTAGGTGTTGCCATCTTTTTTAGTGCCTCTAAAGCTTGTTCTGCTTTAGATTCTTGGACAACACCGATAACAGCATTTAAAACTACAACAAGCGCGATAATACTGGCATCCGCCCATTCACCTACAAAGGCAGAAATAAGGGCAGCAATAATAAGGACATATACGAGGACGTCATTAATTTGGGCGAAAATACGCTGCCATAAAGTGCGTTTTTGTTTTGTAGCTAATTCATTAGAACCGTATTGCTTTAAACGTTCACTTACAATTTCATCTGTTAAACCGTGTTGTTCGTTTGTTTCTAGGTCAATTAATGTTTGATCTTTCGTCTTACTGTACCAATTGCTCATAAGTAAGCACCTCCAGTAAAAACAGTTAGCAATGGTAGTGTTGCTATTATTTGTGAGTAGTATGTATGGAGAAAAATCTAAGGTGAGGTTCTACTTCTATTGTACAATATTTTACAGTTGGTTGAGGGAAAGAGAAGAGTTGTCATGAATTTGTTGGAAATAAAAAAGAGCCTCATATAAGAGAGGCTTTTTTACTTTTTAATTAATGTACCTAATTCTTCTGTAATAGCTTGCATTTCACTAATGCTGAATGTTTCACGTTTCATAACATGATTATAAATGTCACGTAAATCTTCGTACATTTCTTCGTTAAAACTAGCAGCTCTCATCGCTCCAGCATTAACCATACGTAATTTTTCTTTAATAGCTTCGACCATATATTCAACGTTTTCTTCTGACTTTACGGATAAATCCACCGAAGTGTCCCCCTTTAAAATAACATAAGGCTATCTTAACATTTTTTATCATTTTCGTTAATGAATCTTTTCAATCCCATTAAATTAGTAGGGATTTCCTTTATATTTAATAATTGGTTGTTTATACTATAAGTATATATAAAGAAATGCACCAAGAAATGCACCAAGAAGGGAAGAAACAAAAGTATGGTTCAAGTATTGTTTGTTTGTCTTGGGAACATTTGCCGTTCTCCGATGGCAGAAGCGATTTTTCGAAATCTTGTCGTAAAAGAGGGACTTGAAGAGAAAATTGTCATTGATTCTGCAGGAACTGGAGATTGGCATGTTGGCCATCCGCCACATAAAGGAACACAAAAAATTTTAAAAGAAAATGCAGTCACTTTTGAAGGAATTAAAGCAAGGCAAGTAGAAAAAGAAGACTTAACAAAGTTTGATTATATTATTGCCATGGACAACAAGAATATAGCAGATTTAAAAAGTTTAGGTAAAACTGGAGGCTATATTGGTAGGCTGTCCGACTTTGTTCCAGACGGTGGCTGGACAGACGTTCCTGACCCTTACTATACAGGGAATTTCCAAGAAGTATATGACCTTGTAACAGAAGGGTGTGCAAAGCTATTAGCTTTCATTCGAAATGAACAAGGAATATGAGGAAGCTTAGAAAGAAATACTTTCTAACATAAGAAATGAAAGGGTGAAGGAATATGGCAAAGAAAAATAATATTGCTCGAAACATTGCGATTGGTGTAGCGGCAGGTGTAGCTGTATCCATGTTAAAGAAAGAAAACCGTGAAAAAGTAAAAAATACAGCAGAAAAAGCAAAAACAAAGATGATTGAAATTGGTGAAAATGCAAAGATCAAAGAAAAAGTGCAAACTGTTACAGATAAAGGACGCGAACTTGCTGATTTCAATGTGGTAAAAGCGAAAGTAGCAGAAATTAAAAAATTAACGCCATCTGTTGTAGAGACGTTAAAAGAAACGAAAGAAATTTTTAGTAAGAAAAAAGTTGAGCCAGAAGAAAAGCCAGAAACGATTGAAATTCAAGCTGTATCTCCAAAGGTAGATGAGCTGAAAGCAGAAGAAGAGCCAGTAGTTGCTGAAGATGGTGGTATGAAAGAAGCGCGTGAATTATTTATGAAAGACTCAAATGCAGTGGAAAAAAAAACTGAAGCGTACATTGAGTTAAAGCAAGATAAAGAAGAGAAGAAAAGCGTTTAAACATATATGAGAAAAATTTTAGAAAAGGTGAGAAGAAATCGTACTTATTCGTTTGGTAAAGATTTATATGACCGGACGATGCGCGATGATGTAGCGGGCTTGGCAGCACAGCTCGCTTATTTCTTCTTGCTTGCAATTTTTCCTGGGCTCGTTTTCTTAATTACGCTTCTTGGATTTATTCCCATTCAAACAGAGGATGTGCTTAGTTTATTAGAGGTTTATGTACCAGATGATGCAATGAACTTAATTGAGGTAAATGTAGATAAAGTTGTAAACCAGCAAAATGGTGGTTTATTATCATTTGGTTTATTATCCATGTTATGGTTTGCCTCAAATGGTGTTAATGCGGTTATGAATGCTTTTAACCGCGCTTATGACGTGAAGGAAACACGTTCTTTTATTACAACAAGAGCGTTATCAATTGTGTTTACATTAGCTATTATTTTTATGATTGTCTTTGCGTTAATTGTTCCGGTATTCGGACAAGTTATTGGAGCAGCAGTGTTTAAAGCACTCGGTTTATCAGATAGTTTTTCTTTCGTGTGGAGCATTACACGATTAGTAGCGAGTTTCTTCGTGCTATTTGCTTTGTTTAGTTTCTTATATACATTTGCCCCAGATCGAAAGTTAAAAAGAAGAGAAGTTATTTCAGGGGCGTTATTTGCTACTGTAGGATGGATTGTAGTATCGTACTCATTTGCTTATTATGTAGATAAGTTTGCGAATTACGCCAATACATATGGTGGTCTCGGTGGTATCATTATTTTAATGTTATGGTTTTACTTAACTGGATGGGTAATTTTACTTGGCGGTGAAATTAATGGTTTACTCCACCATTATAGAACCGGTGACAATAATTCCCGTAATGAATAATGAGCTCTTGTTCCATAATAAAAAGGAACAGGGGGGATATTTCATGAGTAATAATAAAAAGAACCATAATAATAAAAGTAATAATAAACAAAAGAGCAGTTCGCATCCAAAGCATAAAACGAGTAGCAGTGCGAACGGTCATAATAGCTATCATTAAAAAAAACGGGTCCTCTATGAGGGACCCGTTTTATTTGCTGCCTTTTAATAATCGTAAGCCATTCAAAATGACAAGAATCGTACTTCCTTCATGGCCAATAACACCGAATGGAAGAGCTAAAAATTGCAAGAAGTTTGAACAAATTAGCATGGCAATAACGGCTAGCGAAAAGATTACGTTTTGCTTCACAATACGGTTCATTCGTTTTGATAAACGAATTGCTTGGGAAAGACGAGATAGTTCGTTCTTCATCAGTACAACATCCGCAGTTTCTAAAGCTACATCTGTTCCTTCTCCCATTGCGACACCAATGCTAGCAGTAGCTAGTGCAGGTGCATCATTTATACCGTCTCCGACCATTGCTACTGTACCGTATTTTTCTTTTAACTTTTTAATCGTTTCAACTTTTGTTTCTGGTAAACATGATGCGTAATATTCCTTTATATTACTTTCAGAGGCAATTGCTTTTGCCGTTTCTTCATTATCTCCAGTAATCATAATTGCTTCGACACCAATGCTTTGTAATTCACGAATAGCAGCTATTGTTTCTTGGCGAAGCGTATCTTTTAAAGCGATAAGTCCAAGAATGCCTCCCTCATCACTAATATAAACGACAGTTTTACCTTCCTTTTCAAGTGAGGCAGAAATACCATTATGAAATGTTTTTGTTTCTTCACCGATAAAATCAGCTTTACCTATTTTATAAGCGTTGTTTTCGAATATTCCTTTTAGCCCAAAACCAGTTACATCTTCAACCTTTTCAGGTTTTTTTAATGTAATGTCGTACGCATGTTGTGCATATTTAACAATAGATGCAGCCAAAGGATGTGTAGAGTGACTTTCAATGGATGCTGTAATAGAAAGTACTTCTTTTTCTGTCATATTTTCTCGAACATATACATCTGTTACGGTAGGTTTTCCTTCTGTTAATGTTCCTGTTTTATCAAAGGCGATTGCTTTTACTGAAGCGAGGCGTTCTAAATGTATGCCACCTTTAAAGAGAATTCCATTTCTTGCTCCGTTAGAAATTGCAGATAACGTTGCTGGTGTAATGGCAGCAACGAGTGCACAAGGAGATGCGACTACAAGTAAGATCATAGCGCGATAAAACGTTTCATTCCAGCTCCAGTCAAGTAAGAAATGAGGAACGAACATCATAAGCGCAACAACGAGTAGTACACCTTTTACGTATGTTCCTTCAAACTTTTCGATGAATAGTTGTGATGGTGATTTTTCACTTTGTGCACTTTGGACGAGACGGATAATTTTTTGGAATAATGTTTGATCGCTTGGCTTCGTAATTTTAACTTCGATAGCACCACGTAAATTTACAGTACCTGCAAATACTTCATCGCCATGTCTTTTCTCATTTGGAATAGGTTCTCCCGTGATTGCTGCTTCATCAATATTTGTTTCACCGTTATGAATCGTACCGTCAGCGGGAACACGTTCACCTGGTTTAATTAAAATAATGTCGTTAATTTGTAACTCTCCAACAGGAACACGTTCCTCCGTTCCGTTGGAAATGCGTAATGCTTCTTCGGGTTGTAAGTCAAGAAGAGCGGAAATTTCTTTTTGGCTCTTACTTAATGTATAAGATTCCATAGCACCGCTGAGCGCAAAGATAAAGATTAAGATAGCCCCTTCTGCCCAGTAGCCAATAATTGCAGCACCAATAGCTGCAAAGAGCATTAGCATTTCAACATTTAGCTCTTTTTCTTCAATCGTATCTTCAATGCCTTCTTTCGCTTTTGCATATCCACCAACTATATAAGCAAGGATATAGCAAGTAATACCTACATTCATTACATCGTTCTTTGTGAATAACCAGCCAACTAAAATAAAAATACCAGATGCTACTGCAAATACAAGTTCATAATGTTTTTTTAATGTGTCCCATAAAGAGGGATGAGAAATTGTTTCTTTTGACTGTAACGTTTTTACTTCTGAGTTCATTACTACCCGCTCCTTCCGCATTCTTATTGAGAAAAATAATCAAAATCGAAACCCCTATAAAACGACGAAAGCTGCCATCCATAATGGATAGCAGCATTTCTGTTGAATCTGTTTTTAATAGTTCTTATGTTGTAATTATTCTATAGTATATCATATGTTTTTATGAGATGGTACGGTTTTGTTTCAAGTATAAACGGAAAACTTGTGTTTTCGCAACTCCTCTGGTATATATGAATATTGTTCATAAAAAGATCGGAAAGGAAGACAACAAGTGAAGACAGAGAAAATTTTTACCCATCCGATTGGCGTATTTATTGCTGCAATAGTAGCAACTTTTTTATGGGGAAGCGCATTTCCTTTTATTAAATTAAGTTATGTTGAACTTGGAATTCAACCACAAGAAGTTGGAGAGCAAATATTATTTGCCGGTTATCGTTTCTTTTTATCTGGAGTCATGCTCTTATTATTCTTTAAAGTGTTAGGAAAAGATATGAGCTTCAAAAAAGGAACAGGGAAACAGTTAATACAAATTGGTTTATTCCAAACGTTTCTTCAATATATCTGTTTTTACATTGGAATGAGTTATAGTTCAGGAATTGAAGGAGCTATCATTTCAGGAACATCATCATTCTTTCAAATTTTACTCGCCCATTTTTTATATAAAGATGATGCTCTCAATATGAGAAAACTAATTGGGGTATCTATTGGTTTTTGTGGCGTCATTTTAGTAAATGTGCCGAGTGATGGTAGCTTATCATTTCATTTTGGGATCGGAAGCTTATTACTTCTTAGTGCAGCAATGCTGTATTCATATGGAAACATATTAGCAAAAGAAGGTAGTAAAACATTAGATATTGGTTATATGACAGCATACCAAATGATTTTTGGTTCTACAGGATTATTATGTATAGGGGCTTTACAAGTTGGAGTCATGCCATTTACATTTAGTCTACATGCACTACTTATGCTAATTTATTTATCTTTCTTATCTGCAGCTGGTTTTTGCATTTGGAATACAATTATGAAGTATAACAAGGTTGGAAAAGTATCTATGTATATGTTCTTTATACCCGTATTTGGTGTGTTATTATCGAGCATGATTTTAGGTGAAGCAATTCATTCATTTGTGCTACTCGGTTTAGCATGTGTAGCCGCGGGAATCATTGTGGTAAATAGGACACCAGCTAAGCAAAAAATGGAGCAAGAAAAACAAGTAGCATAGAGAGCAGAAAAGCGATTACAATGGAAGAACAGTACTGTTCTTCTTTTTTTATAGAAAAAGGATAATAGACTAAGTGTAACGAAAAAAGATACAAAAAGCATTTATTGAGGAGAAAATATTATGAATCTACTTTACGTGGTGTTAATTGGGCAAATATTTCTTTTTTTTATTGGTGCAATTTATGCAATGGGGCAGACAAAAAGAACGAAAGATAATATGCCGTTACCTTTAGCAATTCGTCTTATTCTTAGTTTTTCTTTAACAGGTAGTGCAATTTGCATATGGTTACAAGATCCATCTGTAGAGTATAGTACGTGGGTTGCACTTGGTATGACTTTATCAACTGTGGGAGATTTGTTTATGGCTGGGCTGATTCCAATTGGTCATCGATTAATTGGAGGGATGGTTACTTTCGCTGTTGCTCATTGTTTTTATGTAAAAGCATTTTTGCAAACAGGAATTTCATGGAATGGTTTTTGGATTGGCTTACTCGTATATGGGCTCTTTCTAATTGTAGGATGGTTCTTCTTTATCCGAAATGATAAACAGGATAAGTTGTTTACGATAGGAGCTCTAATTTACGGATTGTGGGTTGGAGGAATGGCTTGCTTTGCATTCGCCTTATATTATGAAAATACAGGGATATGGTGGATACCAGCGTTTGGTGGCTTACTGTTTGTAATTTCTGATTTCATTATTGGCGTGACAGATATCGGAGGGCGTAAATTGAAGTATGAGCCACTTTGGATTTGGTTTACATATGTAGCTGCTCAAATGTGTATTATATATGTGGGATTATAAAAAGATACTCTCAAAATAGTGGATAGACTATTTTGAGAGTATCTTTTTTGCTTGTTAATTTGATCAGTATTTTTATTTTAAAATTTCTAATATTTTAATTTTATAATTCAGAATTTTGTAGAAAATCATCAGTCGTATTATTTATAATAAAAGTAAAAAGATGATGAGTTGGTGAAATGATGCAAAAGAAAAAACGTTGGCGTGAATTCTTTGGAACTATTGCAATTGCATGTTTATTGGTGTTTTTGGCGAAATTTTTTGTGTTTTTTCCGACGACTGTAAAAGGAGCATCTATGAGGCCAACGTTGCAAGATGGAGATAAGGTGATTGTTAATAAGTTAGCAAAACAATTTGAAAGCTATGGGAGAGAAGATATTATTGTTGTGAAAACAGATAATTTTTATGTCAAAAGAGTGATTGGATTGCCTGGAGATATAATTGAGATGAGAAATGATCAATTATATGTAAATTCTGAAGTGAAAGATGAAGAGTATTTGGATAGTAATAAAAAACAAGCAGAAAAAAAACTTATGAATTTAACAGAGGACTTTGGACCGATTACAGTTCCTAAAAATAAGATTTTTGTTATGGGAGATAATCGCTTAATAAGTAAAGATAGTAGAAATGGTTTAGGTTTTATTGATAGAGAAGATGTGTTAGGAAAGTTAGCAGGCATTTATTATCCGTTTGAACATATGAAAATAATAAAGTAAAAAAAACCAAGCAAATTTTAGTTTGCTTGGTTTTTTTGTTAAACAGTAGGAGATTCGTTTGATACAAAGATATCTTCATGTTTCTTTGTAGTACTTAAAACAAATTTATGTTGTAGTAATTGTAGTTTAAATAACGCCAAAGGATCATGATATGTTTCTGGATTGCTTCTTAGCGTCGCTAATGTTTGCTCGTCTTCCTGTATCTCAAGTTGAGCTGCATCTACATTTTGTTTCAATATATTAAGTGGATCTTTGAAGAACATCATGATATCACGTTCTAATGCACCTTCAAATACTTCAAATTGAAGGAAGAATTGTTTGGAAATTGTGTGAGCAATTTCTGTATAGTCTTCTGTTTCAATATATTGTTTATATTTGTTGGCGAGCATAGATTGGTTTTTTTGCATATTACCAAATAATTTTCCGGCACTTTTTAAGAAAAACTGTGTCGGTGTAAAGCGTAATAAAATATTGATGTTCGTTACTGTAATTCGATTTGTCATTCGTGCAACATCTCGATTCCAATCATCTAATAATTTGAAATCGCAAGGAAGTTTCATACGTTCTTCTTTATATAATTTATTAAACGTTTCACTCATTTCATCTAAATAAGCTTGAGCTTGAATAAATTCATTATGTGCTGTTTCAATCCATTCTTGAATAGACCCAGTAAATTTAGGAAGAAGTACCTGTTGTACATGCTTTTGAACACGTTCATTCATTGCAGCATTTAATTCTTCATGAACTAGTTTGAAATCACTATCTTCTTGAACAAGATCAGAGCAACTCTGTAATAATTCAGGAATTTGAGAATGTATATCTCGTGTAATTTCTTCTTTCGTTAAAAGATAGGATTCGGTAATAGAGCGAATTTTATCTTTTTCAAGAGCAGTAAGGTTATTAATAAATCCAGTAAGTTTCACTGAGATGTGTTTATTCCAGCGTACGGATTTTACTAATGTATTTTCTAATTCCACACGTTCATTTATGAGATAAGCAATTGTCTTTTGTGTAAACCATATTAGCTTTTCTATACGTTCTTTTTCTATATCGCGTTTTGCAAGATTAGAGAGAATAGATTCTGTTACATCTCCAAGTTGCTGGCTACTCTCTTGCGAAGGAGAGTATGGGAAGAATTGTGCATCTGGAAAATGTACTTTAAGTTTACTAATTAGTTTTTCATTAGTAGTCGTATTATTTGTGTGTAATACGAAGTGAATTTGTAAGTTTGGTACTTGTTCACGTAAATAAATTAATGTATCAATTTCTTTACTATGCAATGGTGAAGAAGAATTTAATACGTAAACAAGACTATCTGCTGCTTGTAAGTATTCAAAGTATGCATTGTTTTTATCCAATTGCTCTTGAATGGATGGTGTAAGAAGAAATGTAAACTTATTTTTTCTTAAAAACCTACTTGGTAGCTTAATTTCTATACATTTTTTCTCAAGTTCTGACTGAGCAGATGTAGCCGTTATTTGATGGAATTCATCAAGGTTAGGGATATTTCGTATATCTAACTCGGTAAATTCTGTTATTTCAGTTTGACTAGCGTCTTTAAATAGAATAGGAGTTGTTAAAGTTTCAGTTAAGATGTTCTCTCCCAATATTGAATTAACAAATGATGTTTTATCATGGTCACTAGTTCCAGCTATTAGTAGTGGTGTGACATTTAAATCACATAGTTCATGGACTAGTAGCGTAAATTGATGACTTAAATCTACATCATTTTTCTCAGCCCATACAGCGATTGTTTCGAATAAATGAGAAACTGTTTCCATATTTACATCTGCTTCAGCTGATGTATTAGAAAGTAAGGATCCAGCACTTTTTACGAGTAATGATTCTAAAGTTGTAGGTGAGACTTCATTCCATGCTAACACTGCTGCAGAGACAACTAGAGAATCTTTTGCTTTCGTTAAACTAAACCAATTTGTTAATAAATTTGGTACAAGTCCGTTTAATTCATGCATAAAATGATTTCCGGTAATTAATGCAAAGTATGTTTCTTGATAGCGAGTAGAAATTTCATTCCAATCGTCATTATTGTCTGTTTCAATATGCAAGAATAAATGATTAATACTTTGAATCCAAGGAAGGTATAAGGATTCATGTTGATAGCTATTCCAAAGAGCAATAACAAGCTCTTTAAATTGAGCTTGATCAACAGCATATAGAGCTTTTAAAGACTCATAGAAATATTCAGGCTTAATATTTTTTGTAAATCCTTTGTTTATGTAATTTATTAACGTATCAAACCAGTGTAAAGATTGTGTTCGAATACCTTCTTGAACAGCTAGTTCGATAGCGTTGTTCCAATCTTCTTGTTTTTCATAGAAAGAACGTGCAATTGCAGTAATATTTGGATAATCCGGTTGGAATGCAACAGCTTCACTAATCGTCTTAAAAGCGAGTCCTAAACGATTTTGTTCGATATAAAGAGAAAGAAGTTGTAAGGAAACCTCCATCGTAAGAGTTGTATCTTCCGTTTGAATAGATTGATAAATTTCTTCTGCCTTTGGTAAGAATCCTAGTTCAAAATAAGCATCTGCAATATTTTTTGTCGCCCAAAGTGCAAGAGCATTATTTACTTTTTCCCATTTAAATATAGCTGCTTCAAAATCTTTATTTTGATAATAAAATTCACCTTGAGCAAATCGAATATTAGAAATGTTGGAGAATTCATTTTTAGATTCATTTATATATGCTTCACCGAGTACTTCCGATGCAGGAGTAGAAGTTTCTTCTGTTAAAAATGTTTTATAGTAAACTTTTTGAATAAATTGATTTTCAATGGTCATGTTCGTTCCCCCCTGTATAATTTAGAAAAATGATGTCGTATGTAAAAGGGTGTATGTTCTTTTAATAGGTAGAAGTTGCATTATATAGACCAAACTATGTTTTTGCTAGATATATCATTTTTCTTGAGAGTTAAACCGTTGCGAAAAGTAACTTTCCTTTATTGTAACAAAAAAACACGCATATGAATTTTTATTTTTTATCGGGTTATTTGCGGGCAGTAAGAATCTAATCTCAAAATTGTTGAATGTAAGTAAGTTATGTGGGAGTCGGGATGTCTGTAGAAGCAAGATTGGCATAGGTTAATAATTAGTAGAGGATGAACAAAACTCCCACTGATTAAAGTTTCACTTTATCTCTGTTAAAGGAAAGAATAGAAGTAGAGTTCATTATAAAAACAATGTATAGTGAATATGTATACCATGTTTGCCTTAAAGATAGAAAGGGTACAATGTGGAATAACGATCGTGCATAGGATGTGTCTTCCGAATGGAACAACATATTGGCGAGTTAATCGCGCATTATGGCTATTTTGGAATTGTTATAGCTTTGGCTGGTGGTATTGTCGGATTACCGATACCAGACGAGTTTTTATTGACCTTTGTTGGTTATAATGTTTCAAAAGGAGTTATGTCAGGAACTGCTGCTTTTTTAAGTGGGATGGCTGGTGCGATGTTAGGGATCACGTTAAGCTACATATTAGGTTTAAAACTTGGGCTCCCTGTTTTAAAGAAATATGGGCCGAAAATTAGAATTAAAGAACATCACATTGAAAAAACACATATTTTATTTGAAAAATATGGGCCATTTCTTTTAATGATTGGTTATTTTATACCGGGAGTACGTCATTTAACGGCATATTTTGCTGGGGTATCAAATTTGACACTTTGGCGTTTTTGTTTGTACGCTTACGGTGGTGCGCTCATTTGGATAAGTGTTTTTATTGGGCTTGGCTGGAAGTTAGGCGAGAAGTGGCGCTTCGTTGAGTATAGTTTACATCATTATGGAATATGGATTTTATTAATTTCAGCAGTTGTTACATGTGTTGTATGGTTGTACATAAAGAAAAAGAAAAACCGCTAATAGCGGTTTTTTTAGCTGAAAGCAATAAATAATACACCAGCTGTAATAAAGACTACACCAACACCGGTCATAAAGTTTAACTTTTCACCGAGGATAATCATAGCGAGAATGATAGAAAATACGACGCTTAATTTATCGACAGGAGCTACTTGTGAAACCTTTCCTGTTTTGAGGGCAAGAAAATAAAATAGCCATGACGAAGCACCTGCAATCCCACTTAATGTGATAAATAGCAGTGCTTTTTTATTTAGCAGTACGTCGCCGATATTTTGAAATTTACCTTGTATGATAATAACGCCTATCATAAATAATGCCATAATAATAGATCGAATTGTTGTTGCAACGTTTGCATCGATGCCGTCTAAACCAAACTTTCCAAAAATAGATACAAGGGCAGCAGCAATTGCTGATAATAGTGCAAATAAGAGCCACGAACTCATAGTAAAATTCCTCCAATCTTACAGTATTATACATGAAAATGATTCTCATGTATAAAGTTGAAGCAATTGAGCTTTATAGAAAGCGCGACTTCAACTTAACTTCTTGCTCCACCTGAATTTTAAGGTGGGAGTTTTACTGCCTGTAAATAGTGGGCTAAATAACGAAATAATCCCCACCTTATATTTTTAATAAGGTGGGGATTATTATACTACTCTGCAATTTCCTCATATAAAAAGTACGTTACATTATAAATATGTTCTACTTCATCGTCTGTCATAAACAATAATTCGTCACGCTCAATCCCTTTTTTCTTTTCAATAAACTCAATCATATTTTTGCGTTCTTCTCTCTTCATCAATTTTATTTCTCCCCTCAATCTGTTTTAATACAGTTTATTTAAGTTACTGCTATTATATAACAGAATCTTTGGAAAGTTCCACCTATTTTATTATTTTTTTTAAAAGAACTTTTCGACAAAACAAGCCCACCTAAGGGGGGGCTTGTTTTATTTTATAGTCGTAAAAACTCAGGCTCCGTCGTACCCGCACCATCAATGTAATAAATTGTGTCGGGATTGATTTTGATCAATACGTAATTAGGGTCTTCAGGACCGAGTAACCAACGTTTTAAGCTATTATTCCAAAACTTGTTTTTTAATGTTGAGTCTTCCTCGATTGAAGCTAACCCTTCAACTTCAATATAATCTTCATCTAATTTTTTTCCTTCTCGTCCGAGTAGTACATGGACATTAGGATTTTGTTCAATATCTGTTATCTTTTTTGATTGTCGATCTGTTGCAACATATAGTACAAAATCTTCATGGAAAAACATCATAAAGGCGCTATGAGGTTTCTCATTTCGTACTGTAGATAATACACCAGTACGTTGACCTTGAATAATAGTTGCGATTTTTTCTTTTAAGTGCATAATTTTAACCCCTTTTCACAATTTATAATTCTGTCTGTTTAAACAAGATAATTTAAATATCTTTCATACTGTTTTCTTCAATCCGATTTTTTAAACGTAATTGTGATGAAATCGGACAAGTTAGGAGAAGAATAATAATAATATTGAGGAGAAATACATACGATGGAAGGATGAAAAGCATGTTTAATAAAATATTTCTTATAGTAGCGCTTATAGGTGTACCACTATCTGTACTTGGAAAAACACTTCATTGGCCAGAAACAATTATGTTCGCTGTGTATTGTATTACGATTATCGCATTAGCTGGTTTTATGGGGAGAGCAACAGAGAGTCTAGCAATTGTTTCTGGTCCTAGAATAGGCGGATTATTAAATGCTACTTTCGGTAATGCTGTTGAACTTATCATTTCAATTTTTGCACTTCAAGCAGGGTTAATTGAAGTGGTGTTAGCTTCTTTAACCGGTTCTGTACTTGGAAATTTATTATTGGTAGGAGGGTTATCTTTCTTTGTTGGAGGTCTTAAATACAAAAGACAAAGTTTTAATGTATATGATGCAAGGCATAATTCAGCTTTATTAATATTTGCTGTTGTTGTGGCCTTTGTTATTCCAGAGATCTTTTCAATGAAGATGGACGCTGGCAAGACGTATCAATTAAGTATAGGTGTTTCTATTATTATGATTATCATGTACCTTGCTGCATTACTATTTAAGTTAGTTACGCACCGTGGTGTATATCAACATAAAAGTGACGAAGTAGCGCATGAAGAAGAGCCAGAGTGGTCAAAAGGGAAGGCGCTCCTTATTTTAGCGATAGCAACACTGGCAGTAGCTTATGTGTCAGAGGCACTCGTACATACTTTTGAAACTGTTGCAAAGTCATTTGGTTGGTCAGAGTTATTTATAGGGGTTATTATCGTTGCAATTGTTGGGAATGCAGCGGAACATGCGTCTGCAATTATTATGGCTTATAAAAATAAAGTAAATATTGCAGTCGAAATTGCAATAGGCTCTACATTACAAATCGCCATGTTTGTTGCTCCTGTATTAGTATTGCTATCTATGTTCTTCGCGCAAAGGATGCCTTTAGTATTTACTATACCAGAACTTGTGTCTATGATTACAGCCGTTTTCTTAACGATTGCGATTTCCAATGATGGAGATACAAACTGGTTTGAAGGTGGCACTTTACTAGCGGCGTATGTCATTATGGGAATTGGTTTTTATTTATTATGAAAAATAGGCATAACAATTGCGCTCAGAGAAAACAATAAACGAAGTAGTATATATACCTACATAGGAAGGAGCCAGACAGGTGAAACGAGTATACAGCATATGTCTTTCAACTATGGTCTCGTTTATTTTATTATTTCCTAACATGAGTTTTGCAAAGACAACAGTAGGAACAAAAATGCCTTCATCTGTTTTAAATATTTCAAAAGACAATACATTTCCAAATGATGCGCAAGATTTGCCACGTTTACAACCAAGTAAATTTGCTCAAGAGCTATTGAAAACGGCTAATATTAAAATTGAAAATCCAGACTTAATTCGGATGTTTAATGAAACGACAATTTCAAATGCGCCGCTTGCAGTAGGGTATCGGGCAAAAATTTATTTGGGTCAATGGGCTTTACATTATGAATCAGTAGACACATCGATTAATTGGGAATATAAACAAGTGAATCGAAATGTGTATGATAATCGCGGAGGAGACCGTTTATATCCACTTCGCTATAAGCAAGAAACACAAAAGACGGTTGAAGGCGATTTAACAGCAGATATGAAAGATGCTGCAGATGTGAAAAAAATGATGCTTCTCAAAGCACTTGAAAAAGTACAATTACCCCTTTCGTTTAAAACGACCATTGGTTATGGTACTGGACATGAGCGTGTGTATAATATTAGTCCGAGTCAACTCGGATATTTATACGCTTATACACCAGCAGTAAATGAAAAAGGAAAAGTAACATTTGGAGAAGTGTATCTTGTATTAAAGGGAAATCAAAAAAGACTTGTTGTGAAAAATATTACTTCTCAAGGAATTGGAGCTGCTATTCCAATTCATGATCATTTGTATTTTAAATTCATTTCTTCTTCCCACTCGCAATAACATGAAAAAACGTCAGCTTATAAGCTGACGTTTTTTTATAATGTAATGTTTGCTGTTTTTGATAAGAAATCTTCTGTCGGATAGTAGCTGTTTTTTACAAGAACATTTGGTCCAAGACATTTTACTGCAGGACAGTGACAGCTTAATGATTTTGCAGTTTTTGAAGCGCTCCATTTTTCATACGCTTCTTGTAATGTGTTTGTTTGTATGTTTCCTAGAAGTGGAACATCACCAAAATCAGTAACGATAATATTGCCATCAAAAATATTTACATTTAAGCGTGAACGACCATCTGGATCGTTACGAACAGTTACATTTTTGCTCTCTTGTAACTTTTTAAATGTGGCAATGTCTCGCTCGTCATCGCTACAAGCATAGAAAGGTAAAGTTCCAAATAACATCCATACATTTTCATCGCGAATTTCTAGTAAATGCTCAATCGCATCACGAATTTCAGCTTTTGTTAAAATCTCTAGATTACTCGCGAAGTCACTTGGATACATTGGATGAACTTCATGACGTTTACAGCCCATCTCTTCGACGATTTGGCGGTGAATATGTTCAATATGTGGTAGAGTTCTTTTGTTTAACATTGTTTCGGCAGATACAAGTACACCTGCATCTGATAGAGCCTTACTATTTGTAATCATTCTTTCGAATAATTTTGCACGTTGTTCGTAAGTAGGCTTACGCTCCATCATTGCAAATCCGCCTTCAACGAAGTCATCAATTGTTCCCCAGTTATGAGAGATATGCAATACGTCTAAATAAGGAATAATCTGTTCGTAACGTGCTAAATCTATAGTTAAGTTAGAGTTGATTTGAGTGCGAACGCCTCGTTCATGGGCATATTTTAAGAGTGGTGTTACATAGTTGTCGACGGATTTTTTTGAAAGCATAGGTTCTCCGCCAGTAATACTTAAAGAACGTAAATGAGGAATCTCATCTAATCGTTTTAATAAAAGATCCATCGGAAGCGGATTTGGGTCTTTCGGCTGTAACGTGTAACCAACAGCGCAATGCTCACAGCGCATATTGCATAACGTCGTCGTTGTAAATTCAACATTTGTTAATAGTAGTTTGCCGTACTCTTCAAGGTCCATATACGCTTCCCATGGATCGTAAGAAGGAGTAATCGGCTTCATTTTTTGTGATATCGTCATATGAAATACTCCTTTGACTATTGAAATAACAATTTGTCCATTCTCTATAATAGAAGAATATGTGCTTTTTATAAAGTGAAACTTTTTAGCATGAAAAGAGAGAGGGCTTACATTATAGTGGATGACTGTGACAAAATTGATGAAATTTCATGCCCATAGCAATCGTTTTTGCGGTATAATAAAAGCAACTCGAATTAAAAGGAGAGTGCCTTCATGGGAAAAGCAATTCAAGATAAAGATACACAATTAGTATATTTAAAAGAACGTTTAAATATGTTCATTGAAGTAATTGATACAATTGAACCCGAAGAAGTAGAATTAGAAGATGTAGATCGTCTTCTTGCAATGTTAGATGAATTAGAATTAAAATGTGAGCAATTTAAAAAAGACGAATAATATATTAAAAAGGCTACCAATTCCAATTTGGTAGCCTTTTTCTGTTCGGGTAATAGAAGGACGATAGAAAAAGAGGTATAATCAAGTTGTGAAAAATTTCATTTATGCTCTAATAGCGTGAAATAAATAGCTAAAGAGCATAACAATTGAATTTTCAGCTCATAACGTTTTGGTAGCGTTCACAATTGAGGGGGAAGTAACAATGGAAAAGCTTCAAGAAAGCATGTATCAACTAATTGTTGAAACGTCAACGAACTTACCGAAAGATGTTCGTCGTGCGATTCAACAAGCGAAAGAGCGAGAAAATGCAGGGACTCGTTCTGCGATGGCACTTGGCACAATTACAAATAATATTAAAATGGCTGATGATAACATCTCGCCGATTTGCCAAGATACAGGGATGCCAACGTTTAAAATTTATACACCAGTTGGTGTGAATCAATTAAAGTTGAAGGAAGCTATCTATAATGCGCTTGAGCGGGCGACAAAAGATGGTAAACTTCGTCCCAATTCTGTTGATTCTCTTTTTGGAGATAATAGTGGAAATAATTTAGGACCAGGTACGCCGGTGATTAAGTTTGAACAATGGGAAAAAGATTATATTGATGCACGTTTAATCCTAAAAGGTGGTGGCTGTGAGAATAAAAATATTCAATATAGCTTACCGTGTGAACTAGAAGGACTTGGACGAGCTGGCCGTGATTTAGAAGGGATTCGTAAATGCCTTCTTCATGCAGTATATCAAGCACAAGGGCAAGGATGTAGCGCTGGTGTAATTGGTGTTGGTATCGGGGGAGACCGCACATCAGGTTATGAATTAGCAAAAAATCAATTATTCCGTACATTAGATGATGTCAATCCAGTACCAGAGTTACAACATCTTGAAGAGTACGTATTAGAAAATGCGAACAAGCTTGGCATTGGTACGATGGGATTTGGCGGAGAAACAACTTTACTTGGTTGTAAAATTGGCGTCTATAATCGTTTGCCAGCTAGTTTCTATGTATCTGTTGCGTATAATTGCTGGGCATATCGTCGCCTTGGTGTGAAAATTCATCCTGAAACAGGAGACATTATGGATTGGCTATATCAAGAAGGGGAAGATACACTTCAGCATGAAGTACAAGAAAAAACAGAGCAACGTGAGATTGTATTAGAAGCACCAATTACAGAAGAGCAAATTCGTGAACTTCGCGTTGGTGATGTTGTAACAATTAATGGCATGATGTATACAGGTCGTGACGCAATCCATAAGCATTTAATGGATAATGATTGTCCAGTAGATTTAAATGGACAAATTATTTACCACTGTGGTCCAGTTGTTGTGAAAGATGACAATGACAATTGGCAAATTAAAGCGGCAGGTCCAACGACAAGTATTCGTGAAGAACCGTACCAAGGCGATATTATGAAGAAATTCGGTATTCGCGCTGTCATTGGAAAAGGCGGTATGGGTGCGAAAACATTAGCGGCTTTAGAAGAACATGGCGGTGTATATTTAAACGCAATCGGTGGTGCAGCGCAATATTATGCTGAATGTATTAAAGAAGTGAAAGATGTTGATTTCTTACAATTTGGTATTCCAGAAGCAATGTGGCATTTACGTATCGACGGGTTTAAAGCAGTTGTAACGATGGACTCTCATGGTAATAGCTTACATGCAGATGTTGATAAAACATCACTTGAAAAATTAGCTAGCTTTAAAGAGCCAGTATTTAAGTAAATAAAAAATGCATCTCGAATGATTCGAGATGCATTTTTTTGGTATATATAGAAAAACATGTTCAGCATGAAAGAATGCGTTGCAACAGAAACTACAAGTACGATTATATATGGAAAGGAGACTATTTATGAAATATAAATGGTTATATATCGGTCTCATTTTTTCAATTATGATGGCACTTGTTCCAGTTTCAGCACTGGCTTATACAAATACTCCACATAACTGGGGAATCCCGCGTCCTAAAAATGAAACAGTACCAGATGCAGGAAAGTTATATACAGATTTACTACAAAAAAATGGCGGGTTTTATTTAGGAGATACGAAGAAAAAAGATATTTATTTAACATTTGATAATGGATATGAGAATGGATACACAGGGAAAATATTAGATGTATTAAAAGAGAAAAAAGTACCAGCAACTTTCTTTGTAACGGGACATTACATTAAAACACAAAAAGATTTATTGTTAAGAATGAAGGATGAGGGACACATTATTGGAAACCATTCTTGGAGTCATCCTGATTTTACAGCGGTAAATGATGAGAAACTTCGTGAAGAATTAACGAGTGTAACGGAAGAAATTAAAAAAGTAACTGGGCAAAAAGAAGTGAAATATGTACGTCCTCCGCGCGGTGTATTTAGTGAAAGAACGTTAGCTCTTACGAAAGAAATGGGCTATTATAATGTATTTTGGTCACTTGCATTTTTGGATTGGAAAGTGGATCAGCAAAGAGGATGGCAATATGCGCATAATAATGTTATGACGATGATTCATCCAGGATCTATTTTATTACTTCATGCAATATCAAAAGATAATGCAGAAGCACTTGCAAAAATCATTGATGATTTGCGCGAGAAAGGGTATCATTTTAAAAGTCTAGATGACTTAGTAAAAGGCAATCAACCGTAAGCATGTATGCTTACGGTTTTCTCATGCTATAATGATGTGTAAAAAGGATGGGGAAACGTATGTGGAGCGAGCATGTTACGTTAGAGTATCCGTATCATTTTGAAGAAGTATTAAAACGTTTATCTTTTGATCCTCTTAACGTCATTCAATTAGATGAGAAAGTTATTTATATCCCGCTTTGTATAGACGAGGAACAGGTTGTTGTTCGCTTACAAGGGATTGGTACTGTTCAAAATCCACAGTTTTGGATTTCTAGTCAGACAGGAGATCCAGAGAAAGTCATGAAACGAATGAGAGCCATTTTTCATTGGAATGAACCGTTTCAAGATATACAAAATCATTTTTTAAACACATCATTACGTCCACTATTTGAAACATATGCTCATACTCCAATTATTTTAGAATTTGATTATTTTGCTTGTCTGCTTCGCTGTATCATTCACCAACAAATAAATTTGAAATTTGCTACTGTGTTAACAGAACAATTTGTGAAACGGTATGGAACAGAGAAGAACGGTGTATTCTTTTTCCCCACTCCGGAAATAGTAGCAAATATTTCAATAGAAGAATTGAGAGAGCAGAAGTTTAGTCAGCGAAAGGCTGAATATATAGTAGGATTAGGTCGAAGTATTGTCAGTGGTACATTAAATTTAGCGAGTATAGAAAATGGGACGGAAGAAGACATTTCAGCACAATTGTTGCCAATTAGGGGAATTGGTGCATGGACAGTGCAAAACTTTTTAATGTTTGGGCTTGGACGGAAAAATATGTTCCCGAAAGCGGACATTGGGATTCAGCGTGCAGTGCAAGGTATATTTCAATTAGATGATAAACCTGATGATGCATTTTTAGAAAAATTGAAACAAGAGTGTGAACCATACTGCAGTTATGCAGCGTTATATTTATGGAAAAGTATAGAGTAGAGGTGTAATAATGATACAAAAGCAACATGAGAGTAAGTTGGAAGTTGGTCAAACGTTTCCTGTGACAATTAAACGTCTTGGGATTAACGGAGAAGGCGTTGGTTATTTTAAGAGACAAGTTGTTTTCATTCCAGGGGCATTACCAGGAGAAGAAGTTGTTGCAGAAACAACGAAAATTCAGCGTGGCTTCGCTGAAGCGAAAGTGAAAAAAGTTCGTAAAGCTTCACCGCATCGTGTGAAAGCACCGTGTCCAGTATATGAGGAGTGTGGCGGTTGTCAGCTGCAACATTTAGATTATAAAGAACAATTGAATCAAAAGCGTGATATCGTTGTACAAGCATTTGAGAAGTACATGAAAAATAGTATGGAAGAGAAAATTCGTCCAACGCTTGGCATGGAAAATCCATGGCATTATCGTAATAAGAGTCAATTACAAGTGGGGCGTAAAGACGAAAAGGTTATTACAGGGCTATATAAACAAAACTCACATCAGTTAATTGATATCGCTCACTGTATGATTCAACATAAAGCAACGAATGAAGCGACAAAAGTTGTAAGACGTATTTTAGAAAAATTAAATGTTTCTATTTACAATGAGAAAAAACAAAAAGGTTTAGTACGCACAATTGTAACACGTACTGCAGTTCAAACAGGTGAAGTACAAGTTACACTTATTACAACAAAAGAAGAATTACCAAATAAAGAACAATTTATTGCAGAAGTACAAAAACAGATGCCAGCGGTTAAATCAATTATGCAAAATGTAAACTGGCGTAAAACATCTGTTATTTTTGGCGACAAAACATTTAAATTAGCTGGAAAAGAAGTAATTCAAGAAACACTTGGTGATTTATCATTTGAATTATCAGCACGTGCGTTCTTCCAGTTGAATCCAGAGCAAACCGTTGTTTTATATAATGAAGCAAAAAAAGCCGCTGCGTTAACAGGCGATGAGAAAATTGTAGATGCGTATTGTGGCGTTGGTACAATCGGTCTTTGGCTTGCAAATGATGCAGCGGAAGTACGTGGTATGGATGTAATTCCAGAAGCGATTGCAGATGCAAGAAAAAATGCAAAGCGTCACGGATTTACAAATACGAAATATGAAGCAGGTAAAGCTGAACAATGGTTACCGAAATGGGTAAAAGAAGGATGGCGTCCAGATGTAATTGTTGTCGACCCACCACGTACAGGTTGCGATGATAAATTACTGGAAACAATTTTAAAAGTGAAGCCGAAACAAGTTGTGTACGTGTCTTGTAATCCTTCTTCATTAGCACGTGATGTACAAGCATTAATGAAGAGCTATGAAGTGGAGTATGTGCAACCAGTTGATATGTTCCCGCATACAGCTCACGTAGAAAATGTAGTGAAGCTTGTTAGAAAGTAAAGTTTATTAATATTCCCTCATGGTATGAGGGAATATTTTCTATGAAGGAGAATATTATGCATAATTATAAATTAACAATTCAGTACGATGGCGCACGTTTTAAAGGATGGCAACGTCTCGGTAATAACGATAATACAATTCAAGGAAAAATCGAAAGTGTCATATCTGAAATGGTCGGAAAAGAAATTGAAATTATCGGTTGTAGTAGAACAGACGCTGGTGTACATGCTTTGAATCAAGTTGCTAACTTTCAAAGTGATGAGAAGTTAGTGGAACATAAAGTGAAAAAATATTTAAATCAATATTTACCTAATGATATTAGCATTACGAATGTGGAAGAAGTACATGATCGTTTCCATGCTCGTTACAATTCTAAAGCAAAAACATATCTGTATAAAATTTGGAATGAAGAGCATACAAATCCATTTATGCGTAAATACAGCATGCATGTGAATAAAAAATTAAATGTGAAAAGCATGAAAGCAGCTGCGAAACATTTAGTTGGTTCACATGACTTTACTGCTTTTTCAAATGCGAAATCAAAGAAAAAATCTATGGTTCGAGAAGTATATACACTTGATGTGATGGAAGAGGCAGGGTTTGTACAAATTAGAGTAAGTGGTAACGGCTTCCTTCATAATATGGTAAGAAAAATTGTCGGGGCATTAATTGAAGTTGGATTAGGACAATTAGACGCTGAAGCAATTCCAAACATTTTAGAGGAAAAGCAGCGCAATCAAATTAATTGTCTTGCTGAGGCAAGTGGGTTGTATTTAGAGAATGTTGAGTTTTAATGGCAAATAAAAAAATCGGGCTAAGTAGCTCGATTTTTTTAGTATTACGAAGATTTCTCGTTTTTTATACGTAGCTTCAAATTCCAAAAAGCAGCAAGCATAATAGCTGCAAAGGAGCCACTAATTGTTGCTAATAGCTTTGCATAAGGATAGGCGTTTATATCAATTAGTAACATCATACATACAATGGTAGGGAAGAAGGCTAAGTATTGTAATAACTTTAATTTGTTATCATTACTCATATATATCGCTCCTTTCTAGTATGTTATATGTTTATTGTAGCATATTTTACCAAGTGTTTATTTGTATGTTAAAGCAGATTTATGCTGCATTAACAAGCAATAAAAGTCGAATTGATTAGGGCTAGCAATCCACTCATCCAAGTTTCATTTCATATGTGTAAATGCAGTTTTTTAATTCGATATTGTAAGTTTTGTCTACTTAATCCTAAAAATTTTGCAGCTTGTGAGATATTCCCGTGATACTCTTTTAGAATTTGATTGATGTAGTTTTTTTCCATTTCTTCTATTGTGTGCTTTAACGTTTTAGGCGTATCAGTATCGTTATTAGTTAAGAAAGGTTGCATATTGAATTCTTTTTTTATTCGTTCGCGAAAGCGAGTGGGAAGATGAAACGCTGTAATGATGTTTTCATCTTCAACTAAATTCATTGAACCTTCAATGATATGTTCCAATTCTCTTACGTTTCCAGGCCAATCATATGCATATAAAAACTCTCTTACATGCACATCTACATCTGTTACACTAAGTCCGAATTGAATATTGTATTTTTCGATAAAGTGCTGAACAAGAGCCGGAATATCTTCTTTTCGTTCACGTAAAGGCGGAAGACATAAAGTAACGACGCTTAATCGATAATATAAGTCTTCTCGTAATCGATTGTGTGTAATAGCTTCAAGAGGATCTTCATTAATAGTTGCTATAATACGAACGTCAATTTCTTTTTCGTGTGTGCCTCCGATTCTTCGTATTGTTTTTTCTTGTATAGCTCGCAGTAACTTCGCTTGAAGTGCTGGACTTAATGAGTTGATTTCATCTAATAACAAAGTTCCTCCGTTCGCTTCTTCGAATAAGCCTGATTTATCTATTGCTCCTGTAAAGGCACCTCGATTTGTGCCAAATAGTAGGCTTTCCATTAAGGTATCAGGTATAGCGGCACAGTTTTGTGAAATAAAGGGTTTGGTTGAACGCTGACTTTCATTATGGATGCTTTGTGCAAATAGTTCTTTACCAGTGCCTGTTTCCCCTACGAGAAGTATGGAGGAAGATGTACGAATTACTCTTTTTCCTTCTGTAATGATTGATTGAATGGCTTCAGAATCACCAATTATGTGATCAAAGGTAAATTTAGTGCTTTGTTTTCGAGAAGGACTTATTTTTATCGTTTGTTTTAAGTTACTAATTTCTTTTGATATTTCAATAGCGCCTTTAATTTTTCCATTTTCTATTATAGGGAAAGTATCGTTAATCGTTGTAATTTCTTGTCCTTTATTGTTAAAATACGTTTGTTTTATATTTTTCTTTGTTTTTCCAAATTTTAATGCCTCTATAAGAGTACTATTTTTATTTTCTTCAAATGCAAATATTTCTAAAGGACTTTTATATAATACATCTAAGCGATCCATTGATTCAATTTCCATCATTTTGCGGTTATAGACAATCGTTTTACTTTCCTCATTAATAATATGAATCCCGATATCGAGTTCATTGAGTAAAGTTTCATATAGCATATTCATTTCAACGATCTGTTTTAAATTAATTTCTTCTGTACGCATAGATTATCTTCTCCTCATTTCACCCTATGAAGACTTACTTTTTATAATTTTATTAAAATTCTTATAAAATCGCAAAATTTTTTTGCTATTTTTCTCTTAAAACTTTTCAAATGATAGAAAAATTTTGCGGTTGTGCACACTTTTTTGTGTGAAACTCTCATTTAATATATGAATCAGAGACTTGGTACGTATTTTGCATAAATAATATTCGAAATCTCTAGAGGGGAGAATATGAATTTTTACAGGATATACAACGTTTTGGTGTCAATTAATAAGAGGGAGGAATTTATAAAGTGAAGACAGTTATAGAAGGTGTGTATAGTCCTTGTTATGGAAAAGTAGAGAAGCTATTTGTTGCGGAAAGTTCATACGTATACGAGTGGGAGAAATTAGCGTTAATTGAAACAATAGATAAACAGAAAGTAGAAATTAAGGTAGGAATCAGTGGGTATATCGAATCATTAGAAGTAGTAGAAGGACAAGCCATTGCTGATAAAAAGTTATTAATAACAGTGAGGGATGATCTTTTAATAACAGGTAGTGATTAATAAGTGCTATGTATTTCGCTCTTTTCAATAATCATTTTTATTATGAATGATTTTAAAAACGCTTACATGAAATGGGTTTCCAAAGGGAAAAGGGGGGATTTATATGATGGATCAAAACCAAGGTTTAAAACGTGAATTGAAAAGCAGGCACATATTTATGATTGCACTTGGAGGAGTTATTGGTACCGGTCTTTTTTTAGGATCTGGGTATACAATTCATGAAGCTGGGCCTGGGGGAGCAATTGTAGCGTATCTTGTTGGAGGGTTTGTTATGTATTTAACGATGCTCTGTCTTGGAGAGTTAGCTGTTGCGATGCCCGACGCAGGATCTTATCAAACGTATGCAACGAAGCACATTTCCCCTGCAGCGGGTTATGTAGTCGGATGGATGTCGTGGTTAAACTGGTCTGCTACGATAGGTATTGAACTGATTGCAGTTAGTATTTTGATGAAACGTTGGTTTCCTGATGTACCGTCATGGATTTGGTGTGTAGTGTTTGCGGTGCTTCTCTTTGCTATCAATGCATTATCTTCAAGAAGTTTTGCAGAAGTTGAATTTTGGTTTGCAAGTATTAAAGTAATTACAATCATTGCATTTATTATTTTAGGCGGGGCGGCAATGTTTGGTTTTCTAGATATGAAAGGAAATGAACCAGCACCGATGTTCTCTAGCTTTACTGATTACGGGGGACTGTTTCCGAATGGATTATCAGCCATTTTAATTACGATGATTGCAGTTAATTTTTCTTTCCAAGGAACAGAACTAGTCGGTATTGCAGCAGGTGAGAGTGAAAATCCAGAAAAAACAATCCCAAAGGCAATTAATAATACAGTTTGGCGTATACTCGTGTTCTTTGTATTATCTATTTTCATTCTTGCAGGATTATTCCCATGGCAGCAAGCAGGAGTGATAGAAAGTCCATTCGTAGTTGTATTTGATAAAATTGGTATTCCTTATGCAGCTGATATTATAAACTTCGTTATTATTACAGCGGTACTATCCGTTGCGAATTCAGGATTATATGCAACTTCTCGTATGCTATGGTCTATGTCTAATCAAGGAATGATTAGTCCGATTTTTGGTAAGTTATCTAAAAATGGTGTTCCTATTTATGCATTGATTGTAAGCACGATTGTAGGCTGTCTTTCATTACTATCAGGTATTTATGCGGAAGATACAGTTTATTTATGGCTACTTTCTATTGCCGGATTTGGGGCGATATTAGTTTGGGCATCTATTGCTTTATCTAACTTATTAGCTAGAAGGGCATATGTTAAGCAGGGCGGAGATGTGAAGGACTTGAAATTTAAAACACCGCTATATCCATTCGTACCACTTCTGGCATTAGCATTAAATATAACAGTTATAGTTGCTATGGCTTTTATCCCAGAGCAAAGAATGGCGTTATATTGTGGAATTCCATTTATGATTGTTTGTTTACTGTTTTACCGTGCGACAAGAAATAAGGTACGTAAAGTAGAGCATATTGAAAAGATCAATACAACAAAAGTAGAAAGTTTATAATATTGAGTAATTTGGAGACTGTAAAATTGTAAACAGTCTCTTTTTTTGTGAAAATAAAGCTGGAAACATACTATGTATGCAAAGGGGAATTAGCGATGAATCAAGAAGTTTCACAGCTATTAGAACAGATTGATTTACGAAAAGATGAGTTACTAGAGCTTACAAAAACCTTAATTCGTTTTGAAACACCAGCACCGCCAGCGAGAAATACAAATGAAGCGCAAGAATTTGTTGCAGAGTTTTTAAGAAAACGAAATTTTAGTATTAATAAATGGGATGTATATCCGAATGATCCGAACGTTGTTGGGGTAAAAAAAGGAATAAAAAGTGACTCATATAAAAGTCTTATTATTAATGGGCATATGGATGTAGCTGAAGTGTCAGCAGATGAGGCGTGGGAAACAGATCCATTTGATCCATTTATAAAAGATGGCTGGTTAGTTGGACGTGGCGCAGCAGATATGAAAGGGGGATTGGCTGGGGCACTATTTGCTATTCAGCTTTTACAAGAAGCTGGCATTGAATTACCTGGAGATGTAATCTTTCAATCCGTAATTGGGGAAGAAGTTGGAGAAGCTGGCACGCTTCAATGCTGCAGGCGAGGTTATGATGCTGATTTTGCAGTCGTAGTGGATACGAGTGATTTACATATGCAAGGACAGGGCGGCGTAATTACTGGATGGATTACTGTGAAAAGCCCGCAAACGTTTCATGATGCAACACGTAGGCAAATGATCCATGCAGGGGGACGTTTATTCGGAGCGAGTGCGATTGAAAAAATGATGAAAATTGTGCAAAGTTTACAAGAATTAGAGCGCCACTGGGCAGTCATGAAAACATATGAAGGCTATCCATCTGGAACAACAACAATTAATCCAGCTGTTATTGAGGGGGGAAGGCATGCGGCGTTTATTGCGGATGAGTGCCAGTTATGGATAACAGTGCACTTCTATCCGAACGAAACACATGAACAAATAATAAAAGAAATTGAAGAATATATTGGAAAGGTAGCAGCTGCCGATCCATGGTTAAGTGAAAATCCGCCACAATTTAAGTGGGGTGGAGAATCAATGATTGTAGATCGTGGTGAAATTTTCCCTTCATTAGAAGTAGATAGGGAACATGCAGCTGTAAAAAAACTTAGCTCAGTACACGAGTCTATTTTATCAAAAAATGCAATTTTAGATATGTCTGCAACGGTAACTGATGGCGGTTGGTTTAGTGAGTTTCACATTCCAGCGATTATATATGGACCAGGTACATTAGAAGAAGCACATTCTGTAAATGAGAAAGTTGAAGTTGAACAGTTAATTGAATTTACAAAAGTAATAACAGCATTTATATATGAATGGTGCCACACGAAAAAATAGATTTGCATAGTAAAATCGTACGAGTATGTATACTTGTACGATTTTTTATTGAACTATTTCAGAGTTGAATATAAACAACTGAAATAGTTCTTTATTTTGCTATGTCTTTCGTTTTATTTCAAGTAATTTCTCTTTTGCTAATTCAACGGCGATCGCATCATCTAAATAGCCAATTGGAAAGAGATAGTCGGGAATAATATCTGTCGATAAAATGAAATAAAGTAATGCGCTCCCAAGAACTGCACGTTCTTCTTTTGAAATGGTTTTATTGCAAAATTGTTGATACATATCTGTTAATTGTTCAATAAAAGGACCAGCACTATCAATTTGCTCTAATTTGCTTGCGAAACTGTTATGAATACGTTTTTCGCCTTCTGTTGTCTGGGCATAGCGTTCGTAATTTTCGAGTTCTTGTTTTACGCGAGTTGTAGTGTAATCGAAATCGAATAAGTTAGAGGATTGCAGCGTTTGCTGAATGGTATCAAGAGATGTGTACATATCTGTTTTTTCTTTATTAATGTGAGGAGAATCAGGGTACATTTCATCAAATAACAATTGGGGTGGAACTTGAAGACATTCTGCAAATTTTTGTAGATGTTTTTGTTTTGGCGGTTGCTTACCATTAATAATTCTTGAGACTGTTGCAGGATCAATATTTGTAAGTATTCCTAGTTGGCGCATAGATAAGGCGCGTTCTTTTAAAAGTTTTTTTATTAATTTGCCAAGCCGATCATTCGGGTTTTCATTAGCCATAGTGTAGGCACTCCTTTTTTAGTGTTGAAAAAATATTGAGCATTTATTACAAGTATATGAAACAGACAGGCACAGTTGCTCAACATTTTCATAATATGCATTGAAAAGTGAGAAAAAGGGGTGACTATTTATGAGTACGGTAGGCTTATTTTCAATTTTTTTAATCGGGATCGCTTCTAATTTAGATAATGCAGGTGTTGGAATTGCATATGGCATTCGTAAAATTCGTATTTCGTGGTTTAACAATTTTATCATCGCATTCTTTGGATTTTTATTTACTTTACTAGCTGGATTTTTTGGAAACTGGATTGCGTTATTTATTTCAGAGTTTACAGCAAATCTGATTGGAGCAATCGTTTTAGGGATAATCGGTGTGTTTATTTTATGTCAGCCTTTCTTGGGCCAAAAAAATACTGCAGGTTCTAAAGATGATAATGTACTTATGGGAATTTTACGTGATCCGGAAAAAGCAGATTTTGATGGTTCTAAAACAATTAGTTTCTCAGAAGCAATTGTTTTAGGAGTTGCGTTGTCTATTAATAATATTGCAGGTGGATTTGATGCAGGGGTAACAAATTTAAATCTTTGGCTTACAGCGACTATTTCTGGGGTGTTTAGTTTTATTTGTATTAGTGGTTTTGCGTATGTAGGAAAACGATTTTTAGCAGAATACTTAGGGAAATGGGCGACAGTTATCGCAGGAGTGTTATTAATTCTTATTGGGATCGATCAGTTGTTGTAAGGAGAGTAGAAAACAAGGTTCGAGTATTTCCTTGGAAATACAGCAAGAGATTGCATATATCGACGTACTTTTCTCCATACTAATACGGATTTCTTTTAAGAAAGGGGGATTTGTATGGGACGCGGGAAAGCATTTGATCATAAGAAAAAAGGGCATGATCATCAACCACCTAAAGGTGCGTTCATTCATAAAGATGTAAATGAACATACTTTGGAAGAGGAAGAGCTACCAGTAAATATTGAGGCGTATAAAAATAGTTTAAAAAAACATTAAAAGCACCTACATAGGTGCTTTTTTACCGTATATCTTCAATTAATTGTTCGGATTCTTCATGCATACTGTACTCACTTAATACTTGAATGCAAAGCCACTTTAATTCCTCAATCGTATGCTCAAGTTCTTCAGGAAGCACATGATAAATGTCTTCAAGTCCCATCCCGAAATGAATAAGTTCAAGTACTTGATCATCGATGTTCCGATCCATTAATAATTCAAGTACTTCTAAATTGAATATGTATCGGTGAGCTTCGTCGAGTGAAACAACTTTTAACTTCAAGCTTTCTACAATACTCAGTATAAAAAGAAGGATTGTTTTTTCAAGAACAGGTTGTTTTCCCATTTGAAATATTAGTTTCATCTTTCACACCTCCACATATAGCGCTAGGTTGTACTATATTATTCAGGAGGGGGGAACAAATATGCATGATATAGAGAAACTTTCAGCACTGTTTTTGTAAGAGGATTGATAACTGACAAAAGTGAGGTTTTGGCGAAATAAAAAATCCTGCTAGTATAGCAGGATAACTCGCGATTAAAAAATGCTCCAACCTTCTTGAGCAGAAAGAAGTTCAAGGATTTTAAAACCGGCAATACTATTTCCGTTTGCATCTAAAGCTGGTCCGAAAATACCGATTCCCATGTCTCCTTTTACGCAGCCAAAAATACCACCGGCTACACCACTTTTTGCAGGAATACCAACACGAATTGCAAATTCACCAGATTCGTTATACATACCACATGTGACCATAAATGTTTTGCAAATTTTTGTAATATGCTTAGGGATAATTTGTTTTTTCTTATATGGATCATATCCATCCATTGCAAAAATTAAGCCGATACGCGCTAAATCGATGCAGTTTACTTCAACTGCGCATTGACGAGTATATAAATCCATAAGTTCTTCAATATCACAATCGATAATTCCGTTTTGTTTCATATAATAACAAAGTGAACGGTTTAGGTAAGCTGTCTCTAGTTCTGAATCGGCAACTTTAGAGGAATAATTAATAGTAGGATTATCTGTTATTTCACGTACAAAATGAAGAATACGTTCCATTTTTTCCTCGTTATCTTTTCCTGCTAACATGCTTGTAATAGCTAAAGCTCCTGCATTTATCATTGGATTAAGGGGTTTGGACGGACTTGTCGTTTCTAACTTAATAATAGAATTAAATGGGTCACCCGTTGGTTCCATTCCAACTTTAGAAAATACATATTCTTCACCACGGTCTAAAAGGGCAAGGGCAAGTGTAATTACTTTGGAAATACTTTGAAGAGTAAATAGTGTTTGTGAGTTGCCTGCATGGATATATTCTGTTTCTTTATGGAAAATGGCAATCCCTAAATCGTCTGGATTTGCATTTCCTAGTTCGGGGATATAAGTAGCAAGTTTTCCTTTTTTCGTATATGGTTTTACTTGTTCTAACAACTGTTGTAAGTTGTTTGTTTCAATGCACTGCATAGTACCAACGCTCCTATTTTGAATTAACTAAGTTTACTTTTCCCGATATGCTCGGAAATAAATAATAACATGAAAAAGTGGAATGATAAAACGAAAGTTCAATGTGCTATAATAGGTCTTTCGTTTCGAGTATTCTGTATTTTAAAAAGGAGAATTTTCCTTTTATATAACAGTTTGGAAATAGGAGATTTATCCATAAAAAGTTCAGAAATAAAAACTACACATCTATACAACTATATGTTATTATGGTTATGTAATAGAAAGCGTTTTCTAAAGCGTACTTATAATGATAACGATTTCATAAATTTAATTAGGGGGAATTAAAATGTTGCAGTTTTTACAACGTATTGGTAAAGCTTTAATGCTTCCGATCGCAGTACTACCAGCAGCAGGATTATTGCTTCGTTTAGGGCAACCAGATGTATTTGATATTCCTGTTATGGCACAGGCCGGCGCAGCAGTTTTTGATAACTTAGCACTTATTTTTGCAATTGGTATTGCAATCGGTCTTTCAGTGGATGGTAGTGGTGCAGCAGGTCTTGCAGGTGCAATTGGTTATCTTGTTATGAAAAATAGTATTGATGCACTTAGCAAAGGGTATTCAACTGCTGAATTACAAGGTAAATTAAGTAAAGTCCAAGATTTAATAGGTAATAGCGCAAATGTAGATCCATCTAAGCTTGCGGATACAATGACACAAGTATCTAAGGCTGCTGAATTATCGACTAAAGTAGATATGAAAGTCTTAGGTGGTATTATTGTTGGTGTTATAGCAGGACTTCTTTATAATAAATTCCATAAGATTAAACTTCCAGAATGGTTAGGTTTCTTTGCTGGAAAACGTTTCGTTCCAATTGTTACATCAGTCGTGATGCTGATATTAGGAATTCTATTTGCACAAATTTGGCCAACAATTCAAAATGGTATTGATGCATTAGCTCATGGAATTGTTAATTTAGGTGCAATTGGTTCAGGATTATTTGGTTTATTAAACCGTTTATTAATCCCAATTGGTTTACACCACGTAATGAACACATACTTCTGGTTTGTATTTGGGGACTTTACAAATGCAGCAGGTAATGTTGTTAATGGTGATATTGCTCGTTTCCTTGCAGGTGACAAAACAGCAGGTATGTTTATGACTGGTTTCTTCCCAGTTATGATGTTCGGTTTACCAGCAGCATGTTTCGCAATGATTGCAGCTGCTAAACCAGAAAAGCGTAAAGCAGTTACTGGTATGTTAGCTGGTCTAGCATTAACTTCATTCTTAACTGGTATTACAGAGCCTATTGAATTCTCATTCATGTTCTTATCACCAGTATTATATGGTATTCATGCTGTATTAACAGGTCTTTCTTTATTCATTACAACATCGCTTGGCATTCATGATGGTTTCTCATTTAGTGCCGGTGCAATCGATTACGCTTTAAACTTCGGTATTGCAACAAAACCAGTCTTACTAGCAGGTATCGGTTTAATTTACGCAGCAATTTATTTCATAGTATTCTACTTCTTAATTAAGAAGTTCGATTTAAAAACTCCTGGTCGTGAAGATGACGATGAGTTAGTTGAAGATGGTGAGGCACCAGTTGCAGGTTCAATCGGTGAAACTTACGTAGCAGCTTTAGGCGGAAAAGAAAACTTAACAGTTATTGATAACTGTGCAACACGTCTACGCTTACAAGTAAAAGATGCTGGTCAAGTAAATGAAGCAGCATTAAAACGTGCTGGTGCAAAAGGTGTTATGAAATTAAGTAATACAAGTGTACAAGTTATCGTAGGTACAAATGTTGAATCTGTTGCCGATGATATGAAAAAACACGTATAAATAATGAGATAAGAGGATGTCCAAAAAGATTGATAAAATCAATTTTTTAGAGGATATCCTCTTTTTTTTGTTAATAATTTAACGGGAATCTTACTTTTGTAAATTTTCTTTTTCTTTTTTGTACATATAGGTTGGTAATATGTGCAGTGCGTGATAAAGTAGGGATGATATAGAATGGATTATCCATAATCTACTAAAATAAATCTTTAATAGAGGAATTAAATTATTGGTGAGTAAGGGGAAAAAAGCAATTATGGATCAGGAAAAAAATAATGCGAATGGGAAAGTACGTCGGCCGATTGTATACATAAAAAGAACAATCATTCTCGTCTTACTATTATCACTTGTATATTTTATGTATACAAAAATTGTTGCGCATAATAAGAAAGAAGAAACTTTAAAAGCGGCAGCAGAAATGAAGAAACAAGAAGAGCTAAAAAAGAAAGAAGAAAAAAAGAAACAAGAAGTACAGAAGCAAAAACAAAAAGAGCAGGAAGAACAAGTGAAGCAAGCGCAAGCTGTGGAGAAGCTTCCCGAGGGACCACCTCAAGAAATTAATGAAAACGCTCAATTAGACCAGTATTTACAAAACGCAGGATTTAGCGGGACAGCTGTTATTGTAAAGAATGGAAAAGTTCTTTTGAATAAAGGGTACGGTATGGCAAATAAAGAACAGAAAGTACCGAATAATTCAGAGACGACTTTTTATATTGGTTCTATTTCAAAGGCATTTGTAGCAACTACTATTATGCAGTTGAAAGATCAAAATAAATTACAAGTAGAAGATACTGTTGCAAAGTATATTCCAAATTTTCCTCAAGGTAATAGTATTCAGCTAAAACATCTATTAACACATACATCAGGGATTCCCGAATATGAGCAGGGAAAAGAAGATATTTCTCATGAAGAACTGATAAAGCGGATAGGAAATCAAAAGCGTATTGGTGGTCCAGGAGAGAAATGGAAGTATTCTGACTCGAACTACTCTATACTTGCATACATTGCCGAGAAGGTAAGTGGACAGTCGCTCGAAGAATATATTAAGCAACATATTTTTGCTATTGCGGGTATGAAACATTCTGGTTTTGGCACAGCGTTAGAACAAACAAGATTCCCATCAACGGGTTATAAAATAGTAAATAATAATATGACAACACCTAATATTCCGAGCATGTCACAACTATATGGTTGTGGTGATATATACACAAGTGCGCATGATTTATATTTATTTAACGAAGCACTATTCTCTGGTAAATTAATTTCAAAAGAGAGTTACGATCAAATGTTTACGGGTGGAAAAAAGGATTACGGGTTTGGATGGTACGTAGACCCAGGAAGCTATTCGAATCACGGTGTAATGCCAGGATGGAATTGCTTAAACGGATTTAGTAAAAATGGTAGTGTATATGTTGTTTTATTATCTAACATTCAAAATAACATTAAATCATTTGGTAAAGTGAATAACGATATTTATTCGATATTGCGGAATATTGAAGTGTAAGAAACTATCCTTTTGGATAGTTTTTTTTATGCCTTGAACCAAATATTTCTTTTAGAAAATGTATGTCTTACCTATCACAAAAATATCTATTTTGTATACATTAAGATGTATGGATGTGAAATTTTATAATCTAAAAATAATAGGAGGAGAAGTGTATGTGTCTGTTCAGAAAATATTGGAATAAATTATCGAGATTGTTTAATAGGCAATTAGATTATTTTTTAGATAATAAGTTATTACCTGCTGTGGAAAGACTTTTATTTTCACAAAACTTCGCGAGATTTATTCAAAGAAACTCTAAGCAAGCTACTGAAGAAGTTATTGAATCAAGTAGATTTCAATCTATTATTTGTAACATTTTAAAAGAATGTACTACATCACCTTTTAAAGAAATTGCAGAGCAGTATTTAGGTAAAAACGTAGAAATTACTGTGACAGTGGGACAGTTAACAGGCGTTATTGTAGCAGTTGGTGATGACTTCTTAACATTGCAAGAAGGAATAGGAACAGAAGTTTTATTACCATTTACAAGTATTATATCAATTAAAGAAGCGTAAGAAAGGAGCGTTATATATGTTATTTACTGATGAATTACGTAACCATGTTGGGGAACTAGTGCAAGTTGTGACAGCTGTAGAAATCATTGCAGGCGTTCTTTTATCTGTGACGGATGGGGCAGTAATTGTTCGTACTTCTCCTTCTTATGGACCACCAGAAGATGTAGTTGTGCGTATTCCTATTATTGCTTATGTTCGCTTGGAAGGGTAAGAGTGATACAAGTATGAGAGTGTCAGTTGTTATTCCAGTGCATAATGAAGCAAGTACTTTATCAAAAGTTTTAGTAGAAGTAAGAAAGCTCGAACCATATGAAATTATCATAGTAGATAATGGATCGACAGATGGTACGAAAGAAATAGCGCTACAGCATAATTGCCGTGTGATTTATTATAGATATTCCCTTGGTAATGATGTGGGACGGGCAATTGGTGCTAGAGAAGCAAAAGGTGAAATTGTTTTATTTTTAGATGGTGATATCGTCATGAAAAGTGAAGAATTATACAATTTTATTAAAGGAATACAGCAAGGACATGAGATTGTTTTAAATAATTTAACATGGTCCGTTTATTTGAAGATGAGACCGCATTATACGACGGTTGGAAAATATATGTTAAATCGTTATTTGAACAAGAAGGAGTTTGTTGTAGGATCTTTAATTGCAATACCACATTCGATAAGTCGTAAAGTGATTGAAAAACTGGGGTGGTGGAATTTAGCAGATCCAGCATTATTTCAAGCGATGGCGATGTCTAGAGGAGTAGATATTTCTGATATGGCTTCAGTTGATGTCATTTACACAAATAAAGTTCGTCCTGTCCATACGGGCACATCACCTGGCTCTCCTTATCCGAAAGCGACTAGTCGTATTATGGGTGATCATTTGCGTGCTTTACAATACGTAATCGAAACATACGGTAATCGCGGTGGTTTTTCAGAGGACAATAGAGATAGAGCGTTTGTAGGAAAGTATAAACCAGTTTTATTACAAAAGAAAAAAGCGAAATATAGTGCCATTATCCCGGTATCAGAAGAAAAAATAATTATAAGGTCTGTTATACAAGAAGTGAAAGAAGCAGGTGTAGATGAAATTATAGTTGTCGCAAATGGAGCAGATGTTGAGACTGTTAAACAGGCAAAGTTAGAGAATGTTATTGTAGTTGAATTTACGAAGGCGCTTGGACATAATGTAGCACGAGCAATAGGGGCTATGCATGCTACGGCAGATATTTGTTTATTCGTTGATGGTGATTTTGTTATTCCAGCAAAAAAACTCACTCCATTTTTACATGCTGTTGAAGATGGAAATGACGTGGTGTTAAATGATTTACAATGCTTATTAGATATGTTTCATCCAGCAGATCCAATTAGTATGGGAAAATACTTTTTGAATTTGGTAGCGAAAAGACCAGATTTATGGAATAACTCACTAACTGCTGTACCACATGCCATGCATAAGAAGGTAATAGAGAAAATAGGATATGACTCCCTTATCATTCCGCCATTAGCACAAGTGAAAGCTATTTTAGAAGGATTCTCTATTACAACAGTAGAGTTAGTAGATGTTATAAAAACAAATCGAGTACGTCCAGAGCAACACGAATTTGTAAATGGGCGTATTTCAGCGTTTGATCGTATTTTCGGTGATCAACTTGAGGCGGTTACGTATTTATTACAACGTACGGACGAACGTGGTGGCTTTACTGATGGAGATAGAGATAGAGATATCATTCAACAATTGAGAAGGGAAGAAGAGAATACAAATGAATAGTAGTAAAGTAGCTATTATTGGGTTAGGGTATGTTGGCCTTCCTTTAGCGGTACATTTTGCAGAAAGAGGGCATACAGTACTTGGATTAGATAAAGATATTAGAAAAATAGACTCAATTATAAAAGGAGAAAGTTATATTCCAGATGTTTCTTCTAAAGAGTTACAAAGTTTATTGACGAAAAAAAAATTAACAGTAAACACACCGGATCAAGGCATTGCTGATTTTCAAAGTAGTGATTATGTTATTGTCACTGTCCCGACTCCAATTAATGAACAAAGAGAACCAGACTTAAGTGCCCTCATTTCAGCTTCGCATTATATACAACAAAACCTTCAAAAAGGACAAACCTTCATTTTTGAAAGCTCCACATATCCAGGCACACTTGAAGAAGTCATCATACCTATTATTTCTCAAAATAGTAACAAGGTAGGGGAAGATTTCTATATCGGATATTCCCCTGAGAGAATTGATCCAGCAAATAGTCAATATTCAGTTCAAGCTATTCCAAAAGTTATTAGTGGACAAACAGAAAAGTGTAGACAAAAGGTACAGGATTTATATAGTACCATTTTTGACGAAGTTGTACCTGTTAGCTCTCCGAAAGTAGCAGAGATGTGCAAGCTATTTGAAAATATTCAGCGCTTAGTTAACATTTCTTTAGTAAATGAACTAAACACACTATGTGAAAGTTTAGGCATTGATTTTTATGAGGCCATTGAAGCGGCATCTACAAAACCATTTGGGTTTACTCCATATTGGCCAGGGCCAGGGATAGGGGGACACTGTATTCCAGTAGACCCTTTATATTTTCAATGGAGAATAAAAAAGAATGGGGCAATTAGTCAATTAATTGAGGCAGCACATATAATTAATGAAGAAATGCCAGAGAAAATGGTCCGGAAAGTAAAAAGTGTGGTGCAATCACCTGCAACGGTGTTAATTGTAGGGATTGCGTATAAAAAAGATGTAAATGATTTGAGAGAATCACCAGCGTTACCGATTATTCAATTATTAAGAAATCAAGGATACGAGATAGAATATCATGATCCTTATATTTCTTTCGCGGAAATTGGAGATAAGGTGTATCAATCTGTTTCTTTAGATGAAGAAAAAGTTAAAAAAGCGGATTGTATTTTAATTTTAACGGATCATTCTAATATTGATTGGAAGCTTTTTAAAGGAATGGACCGAGTAATAGATACACGCGGGATTGTAAAGAAGGTGAGTAAATGAGTAAGAAATGTTTAATTACAGGTGGGGCCGGATTTATCGGGTCGCATTTAGCTGAAGAGTTGATGAGAAGAGGTTATGAGGTCACTGTTGTGGATAACTTTTATAAAGGTAAAAATAAGTACCATAAAGAGTTAATGAAAAAAATCCGTGTTATTCCAATAAGTGTTTTAGATAAAAATTCTATTTATGAATTAGTAGATCAGCATGATGTCGTGTTTCATTTAGCAGCAATTTTAGGTGTGAAAACAACAATGGAAAAAAGTATAGAGCTCATAGAAACGAATTTTGATGGGACGAGAAATATTTTACAAGCAGCGTTAAAAGGAAAGAAGAAAGTAGTTTTTGCTTCTACTTCAGAAGTATATGGTAAGGCCAAGCCGCCTTTCTCTGAAGAGGGAGATCGATTATACGGGGCAACTTCTAAAATTCGTTGGAGTTATGCAGTTTGTAAAACGTTGGAAGAGACATTATGTTTAGGATACGCATTAGAAGGTTTACCGGTAACGATTGTTCGATATTTTAATATTTATGGTCCAAGAGCGAAAGATGGTCCGTATGCAGGGGTAATCCCGCGATTTATTAGTGCGGCTTTGCAAGGAGAAGACATTCTCGTATATGGAGATGGAAAGCAGACACGTTGTTTTACGTATGTGAGTGATGCGGTAGAAGCAACAATTCGGGCAATGGATGAGAAGGTAAATGGTGAGATTATTAATATAGGTTCTGAGAATGAACAGAGTATAAAAGAAGTAGCAGAAGTAATTAAAAAATTAACGAATTCTTCTTCGAAGATTGTACAAGTGCCTTTTGAAGAAGTATATCCTCATGGTTTTGAAGAAATTCCAAATAGAAGACCAGATGTAACAAAATTAAAAAAGCTTGTTCAATTTCAGGCGAAAGTAACGTGGGAAAACGGATTGAAGGAAACAATTAAGTGGTTTCGTGAACAAAACAATGGCTAAGTCATTATCTGTTATTATTCCTGCATGTAATGAGGTCGATACGATTTCAGACGTTATTCAATCGGTAAGACCATTAAATCCAGTAGAAATTATTGTAGTAGCAAACGGTTGTAATGATGGAACAGAAGATGTTGCAGATCGTTTAGGGTGTAAAGTAATCAAACATACAGAGCTACTAGGGAACGATGTTGGACGTGCAGTCGGCGCAAAACATGCGATAGGTGATGTATTACTATTTATAGATGGTGATTTTGCTATTCAAACTTCAAAATTAAAATTATTCCTTAATCCGATTTTATACGATCAGGCAGATGTAGTTTTAAATAATTTGGATGCATTATTTTTAAAAAGGCAAAAACCTACTTCTATTACAGTATGGCGCCAAATATTAAATGCAATGTTAGAGCGTGAAGAATTAAAAATTAATTCTTTATTAGATGTACCTCATGCGCTGACGAAAGAAGTCGTTCAAAGCATCGGATATGAATGTTTTGTTAATCCTATTGTGGCTCATTTACGCCTACTTCAAAGTAAATGGAGAATTAGTCGTCATTGCGCCATTGACGTTATTACGCCAAATAAATTTCGTCCATTCCAGCATGCTGCATATGGAACAAATCTTTCCCAATCTGAAAAAAGAATGATAGGTGATCATATAGAAGCAGTAGCGGCACGGATATTAAGCAGTGATGAGCGCGGAGGATATTATGATGGAAATAGGAAAAGGGATAGTGTCTATCATACTTTAAGTTTTGAAGAGTTTTATCAAGGATGGGGCGTCACATCTAATTTGTATAAAGGAAAGCAACTATCTGTTGTTATTCCCGTACAAGATGAAGAGAAAACAATTGGAAACGTTATAGAAGAGCTTCGCAAAATTGAACCCTTCGAAATTATCGTTGTCGTAAATGGTTCGTCAGATAAAACGAAAAAAATTGCAAAAGACAAAGGGGCAACGACAATTGTATATAAAGAAGCACTCGGAAATGATGTAGGGCGCTCACTTGGAACTTATTTTGCCAAAGGAGAAATTGTGTTATTTATAGACGGCGATTTTATTATTCCAGCGAGTGAGCTATATCCTTTTGCAAAAGCTATAGCAGATGGAAAGGACGTCGCATTAAATGATTTAAATCACTATTTAGATTTAAGAGTACCACTTCATCTTGTAACTGCATTTAAGTATGCACTAAATTTAGCTTGTGATAGAAAGGATTTAGGGGTAGGCTCACTTATTGCGGTACCTAATGCATTTAGCCAAAAGTGTTTGAAAGCAATTGGGTATAAATCTTTATTGTCACCTTGTGTAGCACAAGTGAAGGCTCTTCTGTCTGGATTTGAAATTGCATGTGTATATCGTGTTGAGGTTGATAAGATGAACCGTATTCGTCCCAGTGAACATTTCGCAAAAATAGGTCACCCTCCAGCTGTACTTCGAATTATAGGTGATCATATAGAGGGACTAGAGCAAATAATTTCATTAACAGACAATCGTGGCGGATTCTATGATGGCAATAGAAAAAGAGATGTTTTATAGAAGTAACAAAAAAGTGTACAACATGTGTACACTTTTTTGTTCTGTTATAAAAACTATAACAGATTAGGAGATAAGAGTATTACAGCTCTACAATGGGTATTGTTCTTATATTACAAAATAGGACTCGTATATAAGGATACCAAAAAAATACAATTAAGGAAAGGGTTAATTTTAAAGACTTTTAAATGAAGTTAACACTATATATATAGTAGTTTGCTCAATGTTTCACAAACATGTCACAACTATTTCGTTCACTTTCGTAAAAAAGTAGTATTCTAAGTGTGTAAGCTGTTATATAAAAAATCTTAGTCCTGTACTAATCAAAAATGGAGGAGATTAGGATGACTCAAGTATTAGAAAATGTTAAAAACGCATGGGAAAACTTTAAAGGTGAAAAATGGAAAGCAGAGATTGATGTTCGCGATTTCATTTTAAATAATGTAAACGTTTTCGAAGGAGACGAATCTTTCTTAGCAGAAGCAACTGAAGCAACGAAACAACTTTGGGATCAAGTAATGGATTTAACAACGAAAGAACGTGAAAACGGTGGCGTTCTTGATATGGATACAAAAATTGTTTCTTCTATTACATCACATGCCCCTGGATACTTAAATAAAGATATTGAAAAAGTAGTCGGTTTCCAAACTGATAAACCATTTAAACGTTCTTTACAACCATATGGTGGTATTCGTATGGCAGAACAAGCTTGTGAATCTTATGGATACGAAATGGATAAAGAACTTAGTCGTATTTTTAGAGATTGGAGAAAAACTCATAACCAAGGTGTATTTGATGCATACACACCAGAAATGAGAAATGCACGTAAATCAGGTGTTATTACGGGTCTTCCAGATGCATACGGACGTGGACGTATTATCGGTGACTATCGCCGAGTAGCGTTATATGGTATTGATCATTTAATTGAAGCGAAAAAAGCTGATTTAAATTTAACTGGCGGTGTAATGAGCGAAGATACAATGCGTTTACGCGAAGAGTTATCTGAGCAAATGCGTGCACTTCAAGAGTTAAAAGAAATGGCCGCTTCTCATGGCTTCGATATTTCTAAGCCAGCAACAAACACGCAGGAAGCATTCCAATGGTTATACTTCGCATACCTTGCAGCGATTAAAGAGCAAAACGGGGCTGCAATGAGTCTTGGGCGTACTTCTACATTCTTAGATATTTACATTGAAAGAGATTTAGCAAATGGTACTTTAACAGAAGAAGAAGTACAAGAAATTGTAGATCACTTCATTATGAAATTACGTCTTGTGAAATTCGCAAGAACACCTGATTATAATGAATTATTCTCTGGTGACCCAACTTGGGTAACTGAATCTATCGGTGGTATGGCATTAGATGGTCGTCCATTAGTAACAAAGAACTCATTCCGTTTCTTGCATACATTAGATAATTTAGGACCAGCTCCAGAACCAAACTTAACTGTTCTTTGGTCTAAACAATTACCAGAGAACTTTAAAAACTACTGTGCGAAAATGTCTATTAAAACATCAGCAATTCAATATGAAAATGATGACATTATGCGCCCTGAATACGGCGATGATTACGGTATTGCATGTTGCGTATCTGCAATGAGAATCGGTAAACAAATGCAGTTCTTCGGAGCTCGTGCAAACTTAGCGAAAGCATTATTATATGCGATTAACGGTGGTAAAGATGAAAAATCTAAAGCACAAGTTGGTCCTGAGTACGCACCAATTACTTCTGAAGTATTAAATTATGAAGAAGTTATGCATAAGTTTGATATGACAATGGAATGGTTGGCGGGTCTATATTTAAATACATTAAATGTTATCCATTACATGCATGATAAATATAGCTATGAACGTATTGAAATGGCACTTCATGATACAAACGTTCTTCGTACAATGGCAACAGGTATTGCTGGTCTATCTGTAGTAGCAGATTCATTAAGTGCAATTAAATACGCAAAAGTAAAACCAATTCGTGATGAAAATGGTATTGCAGTTGACTTCGAGATTGAAGGAGATTTCCCTAAATACGGTAACAATGATGATCGTGTAGATGAGATTGCTGTAAATCTTGTAAAAACATTTATGAATAAACTTCGTAAACATAAAACATACAGAAATTCTGTTCATACAATGTCAATCTTAACAATCACATCTAACGTTGTATACGGTAAGAAAACTGGTAATACTCCAGATGGCCGCCGTACTGGAGAACCATTTGCACCAGGTGCGAACCCAATGCATGGACGTGATACAAAAGGTGCATTAGCTTCATTATTATCTGTGGCTAAATTACCATATGAAGATGCACAAGATGGTATTTCTAATACATTCTCTATTATTCCGAAAGCACTTGGTAAAGAAGATGATGTACAAGTACGTAACTTAGTATCAATGCTTGATGGCTATGCAGTAAAAGAAGGCCACCACTTAAATATTAACGTATTTAACCGTGAAACATTAATGGATGCAATGGAACATCCTGAGAAATATCCACAATTAACAATTCGCGTATCTGGTTACGCTGTAAACTTTATTAAATTAACTCGTGAACAACAAATTGATGTAATTAACCGTACAATGCATGAAAGCATGTAAATGAAAAAAGTGTCCCTTCGCTCTTAATATATAGCGAAGGGAGGCTGTTTCAATAAAGGAGGAAGTAACATGGTAAAAGGAAGAATACATTCTGTAGAGTCTTGTGGTACTGTTGATGGCCCAGGGATTCGTTATGTCATATTTACACAAGGGTGTTTATTACGTTGTCAATATTGTCATAATGCTGATACGTGGGAAATCGGTAAAGGTAAAGAAATAACAGTTGAAGAAGTGATGCAGGATGTGACATGTTACCTTCCATTTATTGAAGCTTCCGGAGGCGGTATAACAGTTAGCGGTGGAGAGCCATTATTACAGCTAGACTTTTTAATTGAGTTGTTTAAAAAGTGTAAAGAGGCTGGTATCCATACAACAATCGACTCTTCTGGTGGTTGTTATTCTGAGGAACCAGAATTCCAAAATAAGCTAGATATTTTAATGGATTATACAGATTTAGTTTTATTGGATCTGAAACATATCGATTCCAAAAAGCATCGTAAATTAACAGGGAAACCAAATGAACATATTTTACAATTTGCTCGTTATTTATCGGATAAGAATAAACCGATTTGGGTACGACACGTATTAGTTCCTGGTGTTACGGATAATGAAGAGGATCTACAAAAACTATCTAGCTTTATTCAAAGTCTGTCTAATGTTCAAAAAGTTGAAGTGTTACCATATCATAAGCTTGGTGTATATAAATGGGAGGCGCTTGGACACAAGTATCCACTCGCAAATGTAGAACCACCTACTGAGAAAAATGTAGAACATGCTAAATATATTTTACAAGCGGTCTAATCCAAATATTGGATTAGGCTTTTTGCTTTCTTTACAATAAAATCTAGAGTATATATTGATAAAAGAGTATACTGAAAATAGAATATCCATAATTTTGTACGGAATAAATGGAGAAATTTACATAATTGTAAAGGGAAATCAAAATAGTAAAAAGAATTAAGAAGTAAAAGAGTGAGTATCATGGAATAGAGAACATTTGTAAGTTATTGCGAAAGCTCTTATAGGAAAGTATAATGTAAAGATATGAGCACAGATAGGATTAAGGGGTCAATCTTATATGCTTTGCATATCCACGACAGGTACATAGCTGAAAGGGAATTATTAGAATCTGTTTATGTAATTTTTAAGGAAAATGTTTTTCCTATTGTCGTATATGCAATATGGAGAAACAAAAAGCTAGGAGTGGATTTGTTTGATAAAAAACCCCAAGGTTTTAATATTAACTGCACATTACGGTAATGGTCATGTGCAAGTAGCAAAAACATTAGAACAAACATTTCGCCAAAAAGGAATTGAAGATGTTATTGTATGCGACTTGTTTGGAGAATCACATCCATTTATAACTGACATTACAAAATATCTATATTTAAAAAGTTATACAATAGGAAAAGAATTATATCGTTTGTTTTATTACGGGGTAGAAAAAATTTATGATAAGAAAATAGCATCTTGGTATGCGAACTTTGGAAGAAAACGTTTGAAAACACTGTTACAGGTGGAGAAACCAGATATTGTAATTAATACATTTCCAATTATCGCTGTACCAGAATTGAAGAAACAAACAGGTATTTCAATTCCTGTCTATAACGTATTAACGGATTTTTGCGTGCACAAAATATGGATTCATCGAGAAGTAGATCGTTATTTTGTTGCAACGGATCATGTGAAAGAATTGATGGTTGATATCGGTGTACCTGCGGAACAAATTGTTGAAACAGGAATTCCAATTCGGAGTAGTTTTGAGTTAAAGGTAAATCCAGAAATCATATATAATAAATATCAGTTATGTAAGAATAAAAAGATTTTACTAATTGTAGCAGGTGCTCATGGGGTATTAGGAAATGTAAAAGAACTATGCCAATCATTTATGTCAGTGCCTAATTTACAAGTAGTTGTCGTTTGTGGGAAAAATGAAGCTTTAAAACAGGATTTATTAAGTTTACAGAAGCAAAATTCCGATGCATTAAAAGTGTTTGGGTATGTTGAAAATATTGATGAATTATTCCGTGTTACTTCTTGTATGATTACGAAGCCAGGCGGAATAACATTAAGTGAAGCAGCAGCGTTGCAAGTACCTGTCATTTTATATAAGCCTGTTCCAGGACAAGAAAATGAAAATGCGATGTACTTTGAAAGAAAGGGAGCAGCAGTTGTCATTCGCGATGATAGTGAGGTTTTTGCAAAAACAGAGGCATTATTACAAGATGATGTGAAGCTTCTTCAAATGAAAGAAGCAATGAAAAGCATCTATCTTCCAGAGCCAGCTGGTCATATTGTAGATGCAATTTTGGCAGAAAATCATGCAGAACCGCGTCATATACCTATTAAATCACCTGCTCTTGCACAATCTTTTACTTAATATGAAACCCTCTTTGTATATGTAAAGAGGGTTCTTTATTATTTTTAAAGAAAATTTAGTGAGTTATCCACAAAAGGATTGCGCTTTCATTAAACAGTAAAGTCGGAATATTAACAACTATATCCACATTGTCCACAATTTTTAGAAAAATATCCACAATTAAAACAGCTGATATATGCTTTAATATAGAAAAATATTAAATGTTTTTGAAAATTACTAACAATTTCATCGGTTTTGTGGATAAAGTTGTCCACAGCAAAAAAGTCCCTTATGTATAAGGGGCTTTTTTGCTTACTTCTATCAGTCGAGAAAATTATGTAATGAAAATGAATAATTAGGGGGGAAACTTCTAATTATTCATTTTCACTTTAAATGCTTTTCGAGCGATATCCTGCTGCACGATCTGCTTTTTGAAATTCGCGTTGATAGAGAACTTCTTGTGTACTAGATAATGTGTTTTTTGCTTTATCACGTTTCTTTTTATCCATTACAAATCACCTCGTGTCTTAAAGTTACTATTTATCGTTTCCAAAGACATGAGGGGATATACGCATATGGAAAATGTTAACGATTGATTATCATTTCAGAAAATTTAGATTACGCTTCTTTTAATTGATGAGCATCTTGGAAGGTTGTATCTCGCATTGTAGCAAGTGTGTATTGATCTTTTGGAATTTCATATAGGTTATACACTTCTTCGTTTGCGTTAATTTCATCATATACGGCTTTTCTTGTTTCGTTTGCTAGATTCACATATTGTAGTTTTTCTGCAGCTTTAATAGAACGAATATTTATTTTACGAATACGCATGAAAATTGTTTCAATATCTAATTCATAGAAAAGTTCACTAAAAAATGAATCTTTTGCCAATTTGTTATAGCCTTTTCCATGATATGGTTTGCCAAGCCATGTGCCGAGAAATCCAGCTTTTTCTTGCACATCAAATAAAGTAATTGTTCCGATAGGGTTACCCCATTCATCTAAAATTGTGCGTGAAATTAATTCACCACGCTCTTCAGCTTCAATCGTTTGTTTCGTTAAGAATAAATATTCTTCATAAGAATAAGCCTTTTGACGCACAAAAGGGAAGACAGCTGGATCCACCATTAACTCGTATAGAACGTGGCTGTCGTGTAAGTCGCGTTTTTTCAACATACTAACTCCTCCTCACACGAGGGTAGCATGACGAAAAAACACCCCACCCTCGAAATTTTTATATCAATCTTTAAAAAATTTCGGGGTGGGAATCGAACCCACTAGAACCAGTTCTAACGCTGGTGGCGCACCATTTGCCTTCCCCATTCATCAATTTGAAAATGATAATCACGACACAAATTGATTATGGTTTCATTCAGTTTATAATCGTATAATACTTTATCTAGTCAAAAAAATAAACTAGTTTTTTTTATTTTTTTTGTAAATTATTTTTCCATCAATCATAGTTAGTACAGGCTTGGCTAAATAATGGAAAGGATGATGAGTCCATAGCACGAGATCGGCGTCTTTTCCAACTTCGATGCTTCCAATTCTATCCTCTAAACGCAAATTTCGTGCTGGGAATATGGTGATTCCTTCTAGTGCTGTTTTCTCGTCTAACCCTTCTCTTACTGCAACAGCAGCGCAAACATTTAAATATTGAATGGGTGTATAAGGATGATCTGTTGTGATAGAAACTTCCACACCATTTTTTGATAATATATGGTAAGTATCCCATGTTTTATTTTTTAGTTCGATTTTAGAACGGCGTGTCAGAGTGGGACCAACTGAAACCTTCAAATTGTGTTTTGAAAGTTCTTCAACAATAAAGTGTCCTTCTGTGCAATGTTCAATACGTAAATCGAGATTGAATTCTGTTGCAAAGCGTAGAGCAGAACTAATATCATCTGCTCGGTGAGCGTGGATACGTACGGGTATTTCACGACGTAATGCTTTTAAAATAGGAAGCATTCGAAAATCAGCTTCGTGCCCGTAGTGTTGTGCTTCATAGAATGATTCCCGAAGTAACCCCATAATCCCCATACGTGTAATGGATTCTTTTGTTCCATTACTATGGACTTTTTTAGGATTTTCTCCAAAGGCAATCTTTAAACCAGCAGGTTCTTGAATAATCATATGATCAATACAAGTTCCAGCTGTTTTTATTACACAAGTAGTACCCCCGATAATATTTTGACTGCCAGGCATAACGTGAACGGTTGTAATTCCGTTTTGTACAGCGTCTTGAAAGGCAATATCTAAAGGATGGATTCCATCTAAAGAACGAATATGTGGTGTTGAAACTTCAGATGTTTCATTGGCATCATTTCCAGCCCAACCAGTACCTTCATCATAGAGACCAAGGTGAGTATGGACATCAATAAAGCCAGGTAAGAGATGGAGTGCTCGTGCATCTATAACGGTCATATCTTGAGTAGGTGGAATAAAAGGTTTGACCTCGGTAATTCGCTCTCCTGTAACGAGTACATCTCCTTGAAACTTTTGAGATGTAATAGGGTATACAATGGCTTGTTTGAGCAATATTTTCATAGGTACCTCATTTCTGTTACTTTATAATGCTAATGGAAGTTAAGAGAAAGTAACTGAAAGGTTATTTGTATGGTAATGCTTCGGATCCTAGAAAATGAAAGTTTTGAAAGAGCCCATGTAAAATTGTGTTTTAGAAGTACTACATTGTATGCGAAAGTATATTTTGTAATGCATGGTCTATTTCTGGAAATGTGTATTGGTATCCATGTTCAATTGCTTTAATGGGTAATACACGTTGCCCTTCTAGTACAAGTATGCTCATTTCACCTAATAAAGTTTGAATGATAAAAGAAGGTACAGGCAACCAATGAGGCTTTTTCATTATAGTTGCAATGGTTTCTCCAAATTCCTTCATTCTTATAGGTGTTGGTGCTGTCATATTAAGAGGACCATCAATTTCTTTTTTGTGTATAATGAAATCCATCATACGAACGACATCGTCTATATGAATCCATGATAACCATTGCTTCCCAGAACCAATGGTGCCGCCGATATAGAATTGATAGGGAAGTAGCATTTTTGGAAGAGCTCCTTCATTTGCACCTAATACAACTCCAAATCTTGCGTAGATTGTTCGTATTCCGAGAGAACGTGCTTTAGATGCTTCTTGTTCCCATGAATATACTGTATTTGCTAAAAAGTCATTTCCAGGAGTCTCATGCTGTTCTGTAAAAGACTCTATTTCAGACGTTCCATAGTATCCAATAGCACTTGCGTTAATAAATGTGTGTGGCTTTGTATGGAGTCCCTGCAATTGTTTAATGAGTCCTTTTGTTGTTTGAATTCTACTGTTTAAAATGGCTTTCTTTTGTTGCTTTGTCCATCTACTATTAATAGACTCTCCGGCTAGATTAATAACTACATCAATAGAAGAGAGGGGGAAGGTTTGTAAATCTGGTGTCCATTGAACATACTGAAGGTTAGGATCGGAAGTTTCAGTAGTTTTTTTTCGTGTGAGAATGTAAACAGTATATCCTTTTTGAATAAAAAAAGTAGAAAGGGATTTACCGATAAAGCCTGTACCACCAGAAATTGCGATTTTCACAAGTATTTCCTCCTCATTATATATATTCTTGAAAAGAAAAAATGTTCCTCGACTATGTTAAAATAATAGAGAGGTGAGAGTATGGCTGTCATTACAAAAATAGAAGTACAAAAACGATCGAAAGAACGATTTAATATTTATATTGATAAAGGTCAAGGCGAAGAGTACGGATTTAGTGTGGATCAAGTAATCTTAATAAAACATGGATTACAAAAAGGCTTAGAAATTGATGAAATCGAGTTAGGAAATATTTTGTACAATGAAGAAGTGCAAAAAGCATATTTACAAGCAATCTCCTATTTATCCTATCAAATGAGAACAAAACAAGAAATAGAAGATTTTTTACGAAAAAAAGAAGTGGGACAGGCCATCATCTCTGAAGTCGTTTCGAAATTATTACATGACCGATATATTAATGATAAAGAGTATGCTGTTTTATATACGCGAACGCAAAGTAATGTGAATCGAAAAGGTCCAACTGTTATTAAAAGAGAGTTATTAAATAAAGGTGTTCAGGATTTAATTATTACACATAGTTTACAAGAATATCCGAAGGGAAAGCAAATTGAGAATGCCTTGTTTCTCATAGAGAAGAAGAAAAAATCTTATCAAAAACATTCTTTTTTACAAATGAAACTAAAGTTAGATGAGATGCTTGTTCGAAAAGGATATTATAGAGAAGTAATTCAAATTTGTTTGGAAGAATTGAAAGACGAAAAAGATGACGAAAAGCAACAAGAAGCGTTACACTATCATGGGAATAAATATTATGAGAAATATAAGAAGCATGATGGATGGACATTTGAAAACAAGATGAAACAAGCGTTATATCGAAAAGGATTCTCTATTGATGAAATCGAGATATTTTTGCAAATGAAACGCGAAGAGGAATGAGGAGAATAAGATGAATATGCCAAAACGCTACAGTGAAATGACACCGCATGAGCTAAGGGAAGAAATTGGCGCTTTGAAGGAGCAAGCAGTAAAAGCTGAGCAGCTTGGGATTGTCAATGAATTTGATGTATTAATGAGAAAAATGGCAATGGCTCGTGCTTATATGACGGATATAAACAAATTCCGTATTGGTGAAACATATGAATTAGTAGAAGAACCTGGTGTATTATTTAAAATTACGTATTTCAATGGGGTATTTGCTTGGGGATATAAGCAAAATGATAATGAAGAGATTGGCATACCAATTTCCTTATTGCAAGAAAAATAAAAACCAGAGAGCATATATCTCTCTGGTTTTCATCTTTGGTAGGCGTTAAAGGAGATAGGAGATTCTAAAATTGGCGTTTTTTACATTCATTTGCCAATATAATGAGAGACTGGGTTTGTTGCGTCTGTCCGTTAACTTGCGCTTTCGCATGTTTTGGACGAGTCCACGTATGGTTAAATAATTCAGAACGACTATCTAAGCGATCACGGTAGCTCATCTTTATCACCTCGTGTAGGAAGTTAATTTAATTTGTATTACTCTTCCTGCTGATTTGCAGCACGCATACGTTCTTGTGGGTGCGTGTTAATTGTGCCGTTAGGTCGTTTCGAAGCGAAGCGTGATTTCGCTTTCGGTTGACCGTCGATTTTGCTGTTGTTTTTTGACTCAGACCAAAATTCGGCTTGTTTACCCATTACGAACGCCCTCCTCATTATCGGTTGATACCTCTTTAAGAAGTATCAATTATAGAATGTGCAAAATTGAAGAAACTATCCTTTAGAAATGAAGGGATAAATAGGTAAAAGGAGATTATAATATGAATGATATTTATGAAACATTAACGAAAGAATTATTAGACAAGAATGACAAGCTTTCTTACGCACAAGCTCGTGCGTGGGTTGAGTTACTATGGGAAGATTTTCAAACAACTTATGCAAAATCAGGTCGTTATCAAGGCGATGAAATGACGGAACAAGTGGTACGATCATGGATTAATAATCATGGTGTACGCCTTCATGAAATGCGTACAAATAATCCGAAGTATAGTCATTTAATTAATCAAGAAGATCATTTGAAACATTAAAAAAAGCGACTTAAGTCGCTTTTTTTAATGTGGAAGTAATTCCAGTTTTTTTCGAAGCTTTTCTTCACTAAAGATCCATCCTGTATAGGAACTAATAATATTTAAATTGTGGTCGAGCTGAACGATTGCAACAAATGGATAATAATCTTTACTTCGATATCGTAAATCAATGAATCGTACTTCATAATAATGGTCATGATCAAAAATATCCCAGCGATATACAGGAGAGAAAGATAGAAAGGCCGAGATGTTTTCATCTTGTTTAGCTGCTCGCATAATATTATTGTCTGGGAACGGTACCCGATCGAACTTATCATATATCATGATGTTACCACGGTGCCATCTCGCAACGTAGTAATAATCAGCCGTAACGATTGCTAAATGGTAATGGTAAAATCGGTAAGAAGGAGAAATGATAATCTTTTCGACATTTTTGAAACGTTTGTGTACAACGCTTCTTATATTTCTGTGCATCATAATCCGTCCGATATAGTAAACAATCATTAATATATATGCCGCTAAAGCTGTATATCCCTTATGAGAACCGACGAGCATGCAAGCAATTGCAAGTATATGGATAAAGAAAATTACGGTGTCGAATGTATTAATCACGCCGAGTGCGACCCATTTTTTTGTGAAAGGCCGTAATGCTTGTGTACCATAGGCATTGAAAATATCTACAAAGACGTGAAGGAAGACAGCAATAAATGACCAAAGCAGTAGATGAAGATATGGAGCGTCTGAAAAGAAGGCGAAAGAGATGCCACTTATAAGGAATGACCAAAGAATTACCGCAGGAATAGAATGAGTAATTCCACGATGATTTCTTATATATTTAGCGTTATTACGCAATTTTAAAACTGTGTCAATGTCAGGAATGTTGGAACCAGCAATTGTAGCAAGCATAACAGCTTGGGGGCCAATATCACTTTGTGCTATGGCTGGATCTAATGTTGCTAAGCTACCTAAAGTGATACCCATAACAAGGTGAGTGGCTGTGTCCATAGAAATCCACCTCCGTTTTTTATTAATGTAACTCTTTTTATTCGATACCTCAAGTCCTTTGCCTTCTATTTCCTGTATCATCTTACTTAAATTTTTTCCTAAAATCTTTATAATAGTACTTATATGCAAAAAAATGAGGGGGATCAAGTTTGACACTTGAAATACTAAACAATTTTAATATAGAGCAGTTTCAAAATGATTTAATTGGTTGGTTTGAAGAAGAACAGCGCGACTTACCATGGAGAAAGAATAAAGATCCATACCGCGTTTGGGTTTCTGAAATTATGTTACAGCAAACAAGAGTAGAAGCTGTAAAACCATATTACGCAAATTTTATGGGGAAGTTTCCTACACTTGAAGCGTTAGCGAACGCAGATGATGAAGAAGTATTAAAAGCATGGGAAGGTTTAGGATATTATTCTAGAGCACGTAATTTACATGCGGCAGTAAAAGAGGTAAAAGAAGTATACGGCGGAGTTGTACCAAGTGATGTAAAGAAAATTGAAAAGTTAAAAGGAGTGGGACCATATACAAAAGGTGCTATTTTAAGTATCGCATATGGTATACCAGAGCCGGCAGTTGATGGAAATGTTATGCGTGTATTATCTCGTATTTTATCAGTATGGGATGATATTGCAAAACCAAAGACTCGAAAAGTTTTTGAAGAGATTGTGCGTGAAATTATTTCAGTAGAAAACCCATCTTATTTTAATCAGGGATTGATGGAATTAGGTGCACTAATTTGTATTCCGAAAAATCCAGCATGCTTACTTTGTCCTGTACGTGAACATTGCAGAGGATATGCTGAAGGTGTTCAAAAAGAATTACCAGTAAAAAGTAAAGCGAAAGCTCCTAAAATGGTACCTATTGTTGCAGGTGTACTTCAAACTGAAGACGGTCGTTACGTTATTAATAAACGTCCAAGTACAGGTTTGTTAGCTAACATGTGGGAGTTTCCGAATGTGGAACTTGGAGAAGGTATTCGAAATCAGAAGGAACAGCTTATAGATTATATGAAAGAAAAATTTGAGCTCGAGGTTTCTATTGATGAATACGCAATGAATGTACAACATACGTTTACACATCGTACTTGGGATATATTTGTATTTTACGGAAAAATAACCGGTAATATTGTTGATACAGATACATTAAAATTTGTATCAAAAGAGGTATTTGAGCAATTACCTTTCTCAAAATCACACCGTACTATTTATGAAAATTGTGTGGAGAAAATTACAATGCAATAAACAAAAAAAGTGTTCCCAATCTAGGGAACACTTTTTTAATCGTAAGAAATTTTTGTCCCATGAGTCCAACTAGCTTCACCTTCTTGTAAGCCGCCTCTTGATTCGATTTCTACTACAATTTCTTTGTAAATACTTTGCCCTTCTACATTTAAATAAGGCAGAACCTGTTGTAGTGAGTGATGAAAATAAGCTAATTCATCTTCTTTCCATTCATTTTTTGAAATCATCGTTAGTTCAGTCATATCGCGTCCTATATACATATTTACACCTCCATTTTCTATAGTTTGAATGAGTAACAAAAGTTATATGCGGAAATTTTAAAAAAGAAAATTACGGATAGCTTCTAAGTGAATTGGTTACATTATTGATTGTGGAGGTGAGAAAGATGAGTAAAAAACAACAAGGTTATAACAAAGCAACTTCTGGTGCTAGCATTCAAAGTACAAATGCTAGTTATGGTACAGAGTTTTCAACTGAAACAGATGTACAAGCTGTAAAACAAGCAAACGCACAATCAGAAGCAAAGAAAGCACAAGCTTCTGGTGCACAAAGTGCAAACGCTAGTTATGGTACAGAATTTGCAACTGAAACAGACGTGCATTCTGTGAAAAAACAAAATGCTAAGTCAGCTGCAAAACAATCACAATCTTCTAGCTCAAATCAGTAATGAAAGAAAAACACTTCTCTAATTCGGGAGAAGTGTTTTCTTTTTGCGTGGATCGTTGTAATGAAAAGAAAGCGAACGACATAACTTCTAATAAGTCAACAAATGTAGTCAAAGGAGAAGGAAGTTAACAATTAGAATTATGTAATTAGGAATAATAACTGATGAATAAGTCCAAAAGGGGGTAAGTAATGAACGATTTTGATAAGTTGATAGGGGAGCAATTAGAAACGATGGATGAGTTGTTAAAGTTACAAGCACATCTAGAGAAGTATCAACAAATCGAAATGAATGAAAAAGATACGTGCGATAAAAAAGAACTGCATTTTATCCGTCAGGAAATATATAGAACAGAAGTAGCGTTGAAGATGTTACATGAGAAATTTGAAGAACAAACGAATAGTGTAATTCAATCTTTTGCAACTGAAAAAATGATTTCAAATTTAGGGTAAGATATATTGTTATCTTCAGGTGAAAAGTCCTTCTTTGTATGGAAATAGAGAAGGGCTTTTTCTATTACATGTCCTCGCTTATAAATAATGCAGTACAATCCCTATCTCTTAAGAAGAGTTGGGGCATAGTATTCAACGATAAACCTCCTGCATATTCAATTTGAAAAATAGAGTCTTATCCCTTTAGTTTTAAAATTTCGACAAAAAAGTTATAATAGAAAAAAAGTGAATGCCGTTCAAAGGGCATTTGCAGTTGAAAGAAGGGAGCATATATGGGATTTCCCAAAGAAGGAGAAAAAGTACAAATACATAGTTATAAACATAATGGCTCCATTCATAGAATGTGGGAAGAAACAACAATTTTAAAAGGGACACAGAGTCTTGTAATCGGAGCGAATGATCGTACAGTAGTTACAGAATCGGATGGCCGAACATGGATTACTCGTGAACCAGCAATTTGTTATTTTCATGCCAACTATTGGTTTAATGTGATTGGGATGCTTAGGGAAGATGGCGTATATTATTATTGTAATTTAAGCTCACCTTTTGCGTATGATCCTGAAGCATTAAAGTATATTGATTATGATTTAGATATTAAAGTATATCCAGATATGACATATACGCTTCTAGATGAAGATGAGTATGAAAAACATAGTCAAATTATGCAGTATCCACCTGTTATTGATACAATTTTAAAACGAAATGTAGCACATTTAACACAGTGGATTCATCAAAGAAAAGGTCCATTTGCACCAGACTTCGTAGATATGTGGTATGAACGATATTTAATGTACAGAAATTAAAACAAACCTGCAGGGGGCTTCCCGGCAGGTTTGTCCTATTAGAGGGGGGATTATGTGCAAGGCATAAAAAGATATTTACAATTTGTTAAACCATATCGATGGCTTATTGCTATTACAATTATTATTGGACTAGTTAAGTTCGGTATCCCACTTATTATGCCGTGGTTATTAAAGTATATTATCGATGATGTAATTCAAGGCGCGGGCTCACTTCAAGATAAAACATCTCAATTAATAACAGCGATTGGAATTGCTTTTTTTATTTTTGCGGTATTAAGACCACCGATTGAATATTATCGTCAATATTTCGCCCAACGTATCGCAAATACAATACTGTATGATTTGCGGAAGCATATTTTCGGTCACTTACAAAAGTTAAGTTTACGTTATTACTCCAATACAAAAACAGGGGAGATTATTTCGCGTGTCATCCATGATGTAGAACAAACGAAGGATTTTGTAATTACTGGTTTGATGAACGTCTGGTTAGATACTGCAACAATTGCTATTGCTATCATTGTTATGTTTTCTATGAATATAAAATTAACATTTGTTGCGTTATTGATTTTACCTATTTATGTAATTGCAGTGAAATATTTTTTCGGACGTCTTCGGAAATTGACGAAAGAGCGTTCACAAGCGTTAGCGACGATGCAAGGGTATTTGCATGAACGTATTCAAGGAATGCAAGTGACACGTAGCTTTGCGTTAGAAGAGTATGAGGGGAAGCAGTTTGAAAAAAGAAATAATGAATTTTTAACGAAAGCATTAACCCATACAAGTTGGACGGCAAGAACATTTTCGGCAGTAAATACGTTAACCGATTTAGGTCCGTTACTTGTGATTGGTTTTGCAGCATATGAAGTAATTCAAGGGCAGTTAACGCTAGGAACGATGGTAGCTTTTGTTGGATATATGGATAGTTTATATAGTCCGCTTCGCCGCCTTGTTAATTCATCTACAACATTAACACAATCTTTTGCATCGATGGACCGTGTGTTTGAACTGTTAGATGAAAAATACGATATTGTTAATGTACCAAATGCGGTACAAACGAAAAAATTAAATGGAGAAATTGTATTTGACAATGTTTCTTTTCGTTATAATGCAGATGAAAAAGAGATATTACACAACTTGTCATTAACTATGCAGCCTGGAGAGAAAGTAGCGCTTGTAGGAGCGAGTGGGGGAGGAAAGTCATCTCTTGCTAGTTTGATCCCGCGTTTCTATGATGTTTCTGAAGGCGCGGTTTATGTAGATGGCATAGATGTAAGAAAGTACAATATGAGAAATTTGCGTAGTCATATTGGAATTGTACTGCAGGATAATTTATTGTTTAGCGATACAATTGGAGCTAATATTTTATATGGAAATCCGAAAGCTACAGAGAAAGAAGTGATTGCAGCTGCCAAAGCTGCGCAAATTCATGATTTTATTATAGACTTACCAGATGGTTATAATACTGTCGTTGGAGAACGTGGTGTGAAGCTATCAGGCGGGCAAAGACAACGCGTGGCAATTGCACGAGTGTTTCTAAAGAATCCGTCGGTACTTATATTAGATGAAGCAACTTCAGCATTAGATTTAGAAAATGAAAGGTATATTCAAGAGGCGCTTCAGACGTTAGCTGCTGACCGGACAACGATTATAATCGCACATCGATTAGCGACGATTACGCATGTTGATACGATTATTTACATTGAAGACGGTGAGATTAAAGAGACTGGTTCTCATGAAGAGTTAATGCGAAAAAGAGGATTTTATTACAATTTATATCAACTTCAACATATAACAGAAACAGCTCCTTTACCATAAAAGGAGCTGTTTTTTTATTCGTCTTCTTTTTTATCATCGATTTGGAGTTCTTTTTCTGGTTTATGATATGTGTAGAAGCTATCTACAAGCAAATCTAAATGCTCTACTTCTTCGCTATAGTTAATGATGGAAGAAATAAGAGGGAAGAGATGTAACCATGTTTTATATGCTTCTTCATCGTCCTTATTTTGATATTCCATAAAGATATCAATTAATTCTTGTTTACCTGTTTCAACTTCATCAAGCATTTCAACTGATTGTTGTTTTTTTGCTTTACCAATAAATTTTAATAAAACTTGTTCATGATAATGCGTTAATGAGTCAAGTTCATTTTGGATAGATTCCTGAAATTCTTCCGGCATATAGCGCAGTTCATTTTCAGTACGGTGTAATGATTTTAACGTACTTAAAGCACGGCTTGTTGTCGCTAACATTTGTCTGAATAAAACGAGCTTACGAATTTTTGCGAACTTTACTTTTTTCGTATAGCTTCTTTCTTCTTTATACAGCAAATAGTAATGATTTAGTTTAATCATTTTTTCTTTCATACGATCAATATCAGTTTTTAGCGTTGTAAAATCAGAAGCCTGCCTGCTATTCATTCGAATCCATTTTACAATTTCTTCTGTATTATCAACGATACGATGATAAAGTTTTGTTTCATATTTTGGCGGCATAAATACTAAATTTACAAGTGAAGCCGCAATAATACCAATCATAATCGTCGCAAATCGAAGTAAGGCAAAACTAAAGAAATCTTCGCCTTGATACTCCATAATGGCGATAACTGTTACTAAAGCAATTGATATTGTGTTTTCTAATCGTAATTGTAATGTAAGAGCAATTACTAATATACATGTTAATCCAATAATAAAAGGATTATGTCCAAAAGCAGTAGCAAATGCGATAGCAAATATCGCACCAATTACATTTGCTTGAATTTGTTCAAGTGCTGTTAAATAAGAACGGTATACAGACGGTTGAACAGCAAAGATAGCTGAAATTCCCGCAAATACCGGACTCGGTAATTGAAGTAAAATACAAGCAAATAAAGCTAACGTGATGGCAATACCCGTTTTTAAAATGCGAGCACCAAGTTTCATACCCTTAATAAGATCCTTTCTCTTGTCATAATGAATGTACAACATGATACTATACATTCATTACAATATGTTAGCAAGTGATATTTTAGTGACGTTAAAAGAAATTAGTGTTCATTTTATCCCGCTAATTGTGAGTAGTAAGATTCCTGCCTCAAAAATTAGAAGCTAGATGCCGGTAAACGCTCGATTGGTGTAGGCTAATTAAAGTTTCACTTTATAATTTTTCCTAATTCCTTTTAAACATCAGTTTTTAGTAAAAAAACCTGCTGAATTTCAGCAGGTCTCAAATTGTTACTATAGATTACTATGAGAAGCGTACTTCGTCAATTTTTTCTTAATAATGAAAATTACTCATTTTACTCTGTTGAGATAGATGGGTCTGCCTGTTCTTTTTTCGGGATAATCTCAAAAAACTGGTTCTGTATATCATCTAATAATGCTGTTAATAAAGCAACTTCCTCATATTGCTCATGTTCGTTTAGTACACGAATATAGTCTAGCAATAATTCAGTTACATCTTTCAAACCATTTTTACTAATTGGTTGTAATGCAACATTTGCCCCTTTTGCAATTCTTCTTTTTAAGGCCTGTTCTGTTAGGCCTAAGTTTGAATCATGACGCAAATAAACAACACCGCCAGTCATGCCAGCGCAAATCCATGGACCAGGGTCACCTAAAACAAGCGCTCGCCCATTTGTCATATATTCAAAAGCAAAACCTTTAATATTGGAGTATGCCCCTATATTTCCTTGCTCTTTTTCACGGAGTGGTTTTGTTATTCTACCTCCAATTATCATGTCTGCACCAGAAAGGCGAATGCCAGCGCGAGCATCAGCGTTCCCTTGCACGTATAGTGCCCCTTTTTGTGCACCATATCCAAATCCTTTTCCGACAGAACCGTTATAATATACTCCGTCTTTTCCTTTTGATTTCGTTATATAAATCCCACCACCAAAGGAAGTTTTACCAATGCCATCTTGTGCACCGCCATTTACGTGTATAAATAAATTTTCACTATTGTAAGCGCCTAACCCATTTCCGGGAATAGAACCATTCGTATACTTTAATGTAAGTGGTTCAAGTTGAGTAGCTTCATATAGTTTACTGCGAACGCGATAACATGATTCTAGACCACCCATAACGCGTTGCTCTACACCAACGCCTACTAATTCTTTTGAGTCAGCAGAATGAACTGTCTTAAATTGTTTTTCTGGTACGCCATCTGTTGTTGTAACAGATGGATGTTCTATTATTTGTAATAAATTACGTAAGTTTAATAAATTTTCGCCTCGAACTTGCTCTAATAAATCAGAACGCCCAACAATTGCTTGTAAATTTGTATACCCAAGCTGTCCTGTTAATCGTTTTAGTTCTATACCGAAAGAGGTGAATAAATTTAGCAGGCCAGTAACTGCGCTTTCTAATTCGCGTGGGACGAAGCGGCGTAACCCATGTTCCTTTGCTTGTGCTTCAGACTCGATTTGTGTCGCAATTCCGACATGGCAAGTATCTAGATGACACCCACGGCAAGTAGTACAGCCGATTGCAATCATTGATAGTGTGCCAAATCCAATACGGTTTGCTCCGAGAAGCATGATTTTCAAGGCATCATTTACACTTCGAATACCACCATCTGCCCAAATCTCTACTTTATGTCTCATGCTCGCTTCTAATAAAGCGTTGTGAGCGGCTTTAACACCAATTTCTACAGGAAGACCTACATGTTGCAAGGCGTGAATACGTGCAGCACCTGTTCCGCCATCGAATCCGCTAATGTTAATAAAATCAGCACCAGCTTTGGCGATACCGACAGCAATTGTTCCGATATTAGGAACGACAGGGACTTTCACGGCTACTTTGGCAAGTTGATTAGCTGTTTTAATTTCCGTAATCATTTGAGCTAAATCTTCAATTGAATAAATATCATGGTTATTAGAAGGTGAAATTAAATCTGAGCCAATTGTCGCATTACGTGCTTCAGCGATTTTGGCTGTTACTTTTGAACCAGGTAAATGCCCACCTTCCCCAGGCTTTGCGCCTTGACCAATTTTGATTTCAATTAAGTTCGATGAGTTTAGTAGTTCGGCATTTACTCCAAATCGCCCAGATGCCACTTGTTGTCCACGTGTATGTGGATATTTTCCAATCATATCTTTAATTTCGCCGCCTTCACCGTTCAAGCTAATCATATTTAGCTGATCGGCCGCTTCTGCATATGCGCGAAAGGCAATTTCGTTTTGAGAACCAAATGACATAGAACTAATAATAAATGGAAAATAATGGTTTTTAATGCCGATAGATACTTCTTCAGTTGGAACGACATGTTTTGTTTGTTTCGTTTGAACAAGGTGTCTGATTGCGATGGGATTATTCTCTTCTAGTTCACTTAACTTGTCACGGTAATCATCATAAGAATTTCCTTTTGCAACATCGCCGATTGCTTTCCAAATTCGCGGGAATATATGAAATGATTTTCGCATTCTAATTTTAGGATTGTTATAATCATCCGCTCGCATTTTTGCATCTTCAGCAAGTGATTCAAGTGAAAAAGCTAAATCATTTGAACCGAAGAAATTTGTAATCTGTAATATATTTGCGATTTCTTCATGTAACCCAATAGATGAATAGAGACGTCCGTAACCACGTAACTCATGAATTCCAATTGTTGAAATGACTTTTTCTAATCCTTTATTAAGTGCATTATACAGATTCGTAATTGGTGTTTTTGTTCCATCATTTACAGTCGCGAATAATAAATATGGATTAATACTATCTGCTCCTAATCCATATAGCGTGACAATGTCATGTAAGGAGCGAAGGGCACCAGAACGTATAACGAGAGAACAATTGCGGCGTAATTTATTTTCACTTAATGCTTGATGTACTTTAGCAGTAACTAAATGTGGATCAATCCACAATCTTTCATTTAGATGGGCTTTTGCGTCATCTAATACTAGTAGGGAAGCACCATTGTTAACAGCAGCTATCGCTTCAGAACTAATGCGGCTTAATGCACATTGTAGAGTTTCTGACGAGCTGAATGTAGCAGAGATTGTGGCGATAGAGTTATGAGTTTTAAATAGCTCTATGAGTTGTTCGTACGTAATTGTGTGTAATTCCTCTGCAATAGGTTGTGCCACGCTGCCTTCTAAAATAATTGGTGAAAGCATTTCAACTACAAATGGCCGTTTTGCGCCACTTAATAAACTTGGACGCTCTCCAAGTACAGTACGTGTAGAGAAGTGTTCAATTTCACGGTCACGGTCAATTGCAGGGTTTGTAACAACAGCTACACTTTCTTTAATGAAGTCAGCGATATTTCGTCTATCAGTATCAAGTGCGGCAAGTGGGGAGTCATGCCCAAGTGAGCGTATTGGCTCAACGCCTTTTGTTGCCATCTGTTCAAGGAGTTGAATATGTTCTCGGTCCCATCCGAAAGCGACGTATTGTTTCGTTTCAACTTGAACAGAATCACATAGCCCTTGGATTTTTTTCGTTTCAGGGATAGATAAATTTAAATGGTAATTGGTAGTATCAATTCGCTTTTTAAAACGGTTATATACTTGGATTTGATATCTGTCATATTCATAAAGAACAAGTTCATCTTGTTCATTCCATTTTAATCCGACTTTTTCTCCAGGAGCGAGTGGTTTTGGTTCTGCTACATATTTAGTTGGTGATACAACTCCAGGTTCAGAAGAGAAAATATAAGAGCTCTCTGTCTCTACTTTCCATACTGGGCGTAATCCAAGGGAATCAACGCTGAAAACAGCTTCATCTTTAAAACGGGAAATGATGCCAGCTGGTCCTTGGGCAAAATGTCCCCATGCTTCACGTATATACGTATATAAATCTTGTAAAGGTGTTTCATAAAGTTTAATTTCATTAATAATTGGTGGGAATAGAATTTCCATTGCTTCAAATAAGCTGTAGTTGTATTGAACAAGTAGGGTTTCTAAGGTGCGGTTTAAATCTTGAGAGTCACTGCCTCCTGCAGTAAGTGGTACATCAATCATTTCGGCTTGATCGCGTAATTTCGCAATTGTGTTAATTTCACCATTATGTCCGAGAATGCTAAATGGTTGTACACGAAAAAAATTAGATAATGTATTAGTAGAGTAGCGGTTATGTCCTAATGTCATAGTTGAAGCGATAAGCGGATGTTGTAAATCATTATAGTAGGCAACAAGCGTATCACCAGCACCTAGAACTTTATATACAACATGATCACGACTTAATGAAGCAACATGAATTGCTTCGTTTTCCTCTATTTTTATTGTGACAGAAAATAATGTTTGCTCAATATTTGTAATTTCGTTTTCTGCGATAAGGGCAACTTGCCAAAATAAAGGTTCTTCTTGTTTACCAAGTGGACCGAGTGCATCTGAGTTTGTTACATCATCACTTTCGAAAATGATAGTAAAGTTTTTGTTGTTTAATTGCGTACGAATATAATCTTTTAAGACAGTAATGTCTTCTTTTTTATTTAGAAAAAAATGTCCAACGATAAAGTGGGGATGATCCACAATCGTTGGATTATATCCGCTACTTTTTAGTTTTTCATTCCAAAGCGTTTTTGGTATATCAATGTGAATGCCGATGCCATCGCCCTCACCATTAATGAAACCAGCTCTATGATTCATTTTGACGAGTGATTGTATGCAAAGGTCAATGTTTTCTTTTGTAGCAATTTTTCGTTTCTCCATAACGGAAACGATTCCACACGCATCATGTTCTGCATTTCTATAATCTCGAAATAAAGACGGTGTCCATGTATTTTTTTTATTGAGCATCCGTCAATCCCCCCTCTTGTAAAAGTTAGAATAATCTTACTATTTAAGGTGCGAATCACCTTGTACACAGAGATAGTAATGCTGTAAAAGAGTATAAAACAGATAATTATGAATAATTATACTATTAATACGGAATTTATGAAATAGAAAAAAGGAAAAAAGAAAGGTGAGCTTTCTTTTTTCCTTTTAATGACGGGATTATTTATTGTCTGCTAGGGCAGCAAATGCTCTGCCGACAGCTTCGATTGTATATTCAATATCTTCTTTTGTATGTTCTGTAGTTAAGAACCATGCCTCGTATTTAGAAGGTGCTAAGTTAATTCCTTCTTGAAGCATAAGCTTGAAGAATTTACCGAACATTTCACCGTCTGTATCTTGTGCGGCATCGTAATCTTCAATTGTATTTGTTGTGAAGTATACAGTTAAAGCCCCTTTTAGACGGTTTAATGTAATGTCGATATTATGTTTCGCTGCTTGTTCTAAAATTCCTTTTTCAAGCATTGCACCAAGTTCATCTAATTTCTCATAAAGCCCTTCTTGTTGAAGCACTTCTAGACAAGCGATACCTGATGCCATAGAAGCAGGGTTTCCTGCCATTGTACCAGCTTGGTATGCAGGTCCAAGCGGAGCAACTTGTTCCATAATTTCTTTCTTACCACCGTAAGCACCGATTGGTAAGCCGCCGCCAATAACTTTACCAAGCGCTGTTAAGTCAGGTGTCACACCAAGTAAGTCTTGAGCACCACCGTACATAAAGCGGAAAGCAGTAATAACTTCATCATAAATTACTAATGCGCCAGCTTCGTGAACAAGTTCATTCACTTTTTCAAGGAATCCTGGTTTAGGCTCTACAATACCGAAGTTTCCAACGATCGGTTCTACAAGGATAGCTGCTACTTCATGACCCCATTTATCTAAAGCCTCTTTTAAAGTTTCGACATTATTAAATGGAACAGTAATAACTTCTTGTGCAATACTTTGTGGTACGCCAGCTGAGTCAGGAGTTCCTAAAGTAGAAGGACCAGATCCAGCTGCCACAAGTACTAAATCAGAATGACCGTGGTAACAACCAGCGAATTTCATGATTTTTGTGCGACCTGTATAAGCACGAGCAACACGAATCGTTGTCATCACTGCTTCTGTACCAGAGTTTACGAAACGGACTTTATCTAATGCAGGCATTGCTTCTTTTAACATTTTTGCGAATTTTACCTCTAGCGCTGTTGGTGTTCCATAAAGTACCCCATTTTCAGCAGCTGTTGTAATTGCTTTTGTTATATGCGGATGAGCATGTCCAGTAATAATAGGACCGTATGCTGCTAAATAATCGATATATTTATTTCCGTCTACATCCCAGAAATAAGCGCCTTTCCCACGTTCCATAGCAACAGGAGCGCCGCCGCCAACTGCTTTAAAAGAACGAGAAGGACTATTAACACCGCCCACGATATGCTCTAAAGCTTCTTTATGTAATGCTTCTGACTTTGTGAATTTCACTACAATTCATCTCCTTACAAAAATCTATGTATTATTCTAACATGTTTTTCGAAAAGACGTATTGTTTGTGATAGCGAAGGCAGTTGGGTAAACTATTCGTTGTGACATTTAGGAGGGGGGTCCGATTATGAAATCGGTAATTGAGGTACAAGGGTTACGTAAAGAGTTTACAGCCTATTCAAGTCGTCCGGGCTTAAAGGGTGCATTTCGCGATTTATTAAATCGTAATTATAAAATAGTACCAGCAGTAAATGATGTATCTTTTACTGTAAAGCAAGGTGAAATGGTTGGTTATATCGGTGAGAACGGTGCTGGTAAATCAACAACAATTAAAATGCTTACGGGGATTTTAACTCCGACATCAGGGCAAATCACAGTAAATGGAATGAACCCACATAAACAAAGAGAAGAATTTGTAAGAACAATTGGTGTTGTTTTTGGACAGCGTTCGCAACTTTGGTGGGATATTGCAGTACAAGAATCGTTTCGTTTATTAAAGAAAGTGTACGGTGTATCAGACGCTCAGTATAAGGAGCATATGGAGCACGTAATTGAAACGTTAGATATAGGGCCTTTATTAGATAAACCAGTTCGAAAATTATCTCTTGGTCAAAGAATGCGTTGTGAATTAGCGGCAGCCTTAATTCATAATCCACCGTTATTATTTTTAGATGAGCCAACAATTGGGTTAGATGTACTTGTGAAATTGAAAATACGTGAATTTTTAAAAGAAATGAATGAACGTTATAAAACAACAATTTTATTAACAACACACGATATTACTGATATTGAAGCTTTATGTGAGCGCGTTATCATGCTGGATGAAGGGAATATTATGTATGACGGTTCTTTAAGTAATCTTCGTACGCAGTGGGGAGCAGAGAAGGAAATTCACTTTCAGTTTGTTGCACCAGTTTCCTATCAGGCTTTATCAATGGTTATGCCAGATAATCATGTCGTTTGGTCGAAAGCGAAAGAGGAAAATGCATGGGTTGCAAAAATTCCGAATGAAGAAGTTATTATTTCAATGCTTATTTCTAAAGTAGTACAAGCATTTCAAATTAAAGATTTAAAAATTAACGAAGTGTCTACAGAGGAAATTATTCGTAACATTTATGAAGAAGGTATTACGCATGGGTAAGTATATTGAAATGATTCGAATTCGCTTTTTAATGATGCTTGCGTATCGTACAAATTACTATAGCGGGATTTTAATTTATACGATTAATATCGGTGCTTACTATTTTTTATGGCAAGCAATTTATAGCGGAAAAGAGAATATTGAAAGTTTATCTATTTCGCAAATGACCACGTATATCGCAATCGCGTGGATGGCACGTGCCTTCTATTTTAATAATATAGATAGGGAAATTGCGATGGAGATTCAAGAAGGACGTGTGGCTGTAGAATTAATTCGTCCGTATAACTATTTGGGAATGAAAGTTATGCAAGGTCTTGGCGAGGGAATATTCCGTTTTGCCTTCTTTTCCATTCCAGGCATGGTTATCGTTACGTTATTATTTTCGTTGCAAATTACAACGAATTTTCAAACTTGGTTATATTTCTTCTTATCTTTAATATTTAGCTTTATTATTAATACACAAATTAATTTAATGACGGGAATGCTTACGTTTTTCCTATTTAATAATAGTGGAATTATGTATGCAAAACGCGTTGTTATTGATTTATTTTCAGGTCTATTATTACCAATTAGTTTTTATCCGTTATGGGCCAAAAAAGCAATGATGTTTTTACCGTTTCAGGCTATTAGTTATATTCCAAGTATGATTTTTTCTGAAGGTATACAGGGGAGTAAGTTGTATGAGGCTTTAGTATTTCAAGTGATTTGGGCGATTGTACTTATTATTCCAATTGTACTCATGTGGAGAACGGCGAGAAAACGTCTAATTGTACAAGGGGGATGATGAGATGCTATATATAAACTTATTTTTACAATATGCAAGTCAATATATAAAAACGAAATTGGAGTATCGAGGCGATTTTATCGTTGGTTTACTTTCTGATTTATCGCTTCAAGCAGTTAATTTAATATTTATTCTCGTTGTATTTGGGCATACACAAGCATTGAAGGGATGGAGTCGAGAAGAGGTAATCTTTATTTATGGTTTCTTTTTAGTACCATTTGCCATCTTTTCAGCTTTCTTTAATATATGGGATTTTAATGATCGATACATTATTAAAGGGGAGATGGATCGTGTATTAACGCGACCGATCCATAGCCTATTTCAAATTATATTAGAAAGAATGGAACTTGAATCTTTAATTGGAGCTATTACAGGGATTGTTGTAATGGGATATGCAGCTGTGGAGTTACAATTATCTTTTTACTGGTATGATTTCTTCTTATTTATATTGATGGTAGGAGGAGGAGCACTTGTATATGGAGGGATATTTGTTACGTTGGCGAGCCTTGGTTTTTGGTCGGATGCGAAAAGCTCAATTATGCCTCTTATGTATAACATAGGTAATTACGGGCGCTATCCTGTTAATATTTATAATCGTGTAATTCGTTTCATTTTAACGTTCGTTTTACCGTTTGCGTTTGTTGGAGTATATCCAGCAGCATACTTTTTAAGAAAAACAGAATGGAATAGTTATGCGTTTGCGACGCCAATTGTTGGTATTATCTGTTTTACGATTGCAATCACCCTCTGGAACCAAGGGGTAAAAAGGTATCGTGGCGCGGGTAATTAATTATAGAAGCTTGTTCGTTTCTAAGGGATAAATCAGTTCTCCACCTCATACATATAAAATGAGGTGGAGGACATGTTATGGGGATTTATTCTATTAATTGCAGCAATCGCTATTTTGAAAAGTGTCCAATTATTATGGAGTTCCTATTCAGATTCAACGCGTTTTTTTTCGCTCTATAATTTGGCCACATTATTTTTAATCTATACAACAGTACTAATCGCATTTGGATTAAGTTACGTTGTATTAGAGGAAATGGGTTTCGCAGTTTTGAAAGAGGACGGAGAAAGTTTGAACGCTCATTCTTTTCAACTCGTCGAAGTTTGTTTATATTTTAGCGCAGTTACTTTATTGTCTGTTGGATATGGTGACATATCTCCGATTGGAATTGGGCGATGGATTGCAATCGCAGAAGCGCTAATTGGATATACACTCCCTTTTGCTTTTGTGATGAGGTCTGTAATAGACAATGAAAAATAAGGAAGCATTTGTTATAGTAAAGGAAAAGAGTAGGAGTGATAACTATGATTACAGTAGGAGAAATGGCACCAGAATTCACATTAGAGGGAAGTAATGGAGAAGAAGTTCGCCTAGCTGATTTCCGCGGTAAAAATGTAGTTCTCTATTTTTATCCCAAAGATATGACGCCAGGATGTACAACTGAAGCATGTGATTTTCGTGATGCGTATGGAGTATTTCAAGAGAAGGATACGGTTATTCTTGGAGTAAGTCCTGATTCAGCGAATAGACATTTAAAATTCATTGAGAAACATGAATTGCCATTTACACTTTTAGTAGATGAAGATCATAAAGTAGCAGAGTTATACGATGTTTGGAAGTTAAAAAAGAACTTTGGGAAAGAGTATATGGGAATCGAGCGTTCTACATTCCTTATTAATAAAGACGGTGAACTTGTAAAAGAGTGGCGTAAAGTGAAAGTGAAAGGACATATTGAGGATGTTCTTTCTTATATAAAATAAATCTACATTGGGGATAAAATATGCAGAAACAAGGCAAGTGTCTATACATATTTTACTGCCTTACATAAAGTGGAAGTGTAGGGCATACCTCCTCAGATGATAGTATTCCAAGTGCGATTATGTCGCACTTTTTTCTGTGGAATATATGAAGAAAAAAGGGAAAGATACATAAAAACAAGTCCTGAATATAAAAATAAACTACATACTTATAGTAGAAATATTGACGATTTATAAGAAAAGGAGTACACTCTTTATAAGAATTATAAAATAATAATCCGTATAGAATCGGGGTGCATGACGGTGGTCAAAGAAGAATTAAAAGAAGCGCTAGAAATGCTGAAAAATACGGGTGTACGCATTACTCCACAGCGTCATGCTATTTTAGAGTACCTTGTGGAATCAATGACGCACCCAACAGCGGATGATATTTATAAAGCATTAGAAGGTAAGTTTCCAAATATGAGTGTTGCAACTGTCTATAATAACTTACGTGTGTTTAAAGAGGTTGGACTTGTAAAGGAATTAACTTATGGAGACGCTTCAAGTAGATTTGATTATGTTACAAGTCAACATTATCATGTGATTTGCGAAAAATGTGGTAAGATTGTTGATTTTCCTTATGGAGGCTTGGAAAAGCTGGAAGAGGAAGCTGCGAAAACGACAGGCTTCGTTATCAATAGTCATCGCTTAGAAATTTATGGCGTTTGTCCAGAGTGTCATAAGGCGTAATATATAATAAAGAAAGAGGCTGACGGCTATACGTCAGCCTCTTTCTTTATTATATAAGGATTAGCGTGAGGTTAATCGGGATTTACAGTGCTAAGTTAGTAAGGAGGGTTAGATAAAAGTTTGTCGAATTTACTTTGTATTGGTGGAAATGAATTCTGGGAGGGGACATTTTGAAGAAATATGAGATTAAAAATAACATTCCAACATTGGAAGAATATAAATATTTATGTGATTCTGTGGGATGGACTAACTATATAAACTTTGAGGTGGCGGAAATATCACTTCAAAATTCGATTTACTGTATAACAGTCAAGGATAATAATCAAATCATCGGCATGGGGAGAATTGTTGGTGATGGGGCTATCTATTTCTATATTCAAGATATAGTGGTTCATCCAGAGTATCAAAAGAATGGTATTGGAAAGAAAATAATGAATACTTTAGTAGAATACTTAAATCAGAATGCTCCAGATAAAGCATTCATTGGTTTGTTTGCGTCGCAAGGTAAAACATCATTCTACGAAAAATATGATTTTAAAGATTATTCGCCTAATATGACAGGGATGTTTACTGTTATTTCGAAAAAATAGGTGTAATAAATTTAATAAAACAATTAAAAAGTTGATTTTTTAAGAAATCAACTTTTTAATGAGTTGAAACATTTGTAGTGTTGCAAATTCGTATTTCCCTTGATACTTATGATTTATAACTCTTCTTATTATACTTTTCATCAAATTCTTTTCCTTCTAGATCTCGATCTAGTGTTAAAGGTTGATTGCAGTGCATACATGCATCGACACGGCCGAGCATTTTTGTTGGCTTATCACAGCTTGGGCAAATAATTTGGATAGTCTTAGTAGATAACATACCAATCCAAAAGTAAACGACAGTGCTAGCGATAACAGCTAAAAAGCCAACCATCATAAACGTTGTCATAATAATAATGTTTTCGCGGAAAAAGACACCTAAGTATGCAATGAAGAGGCCGATAAATACTAAACTTAATGCAAAGGTCCGGATTTTATTGATTTTGTTTGAATACTTAATGCTCATTCTCACCACGCTCCTATACTAATAATATAACATACAATTTAGAATTTTCACTCTCACGTAAATTGATAAAGGGATAAGATATGAAATGAATAGGAGGGGAGCCATGAAGAATGAATGGGCGCTATAATGATTTTTACAGCGGTTTTTAAGTTTTTAACGGGATGTGAAATTTTTTTATAAAAAGTATTGACCATGTATATACTGCATGATATATTAATAACCGTCGCTGATGCGGAAACGCAGAAAACGACAAAAAAGAAATAAAAAAACTTAGTTGACATTAACTAACGAAGATGTTAACATAAGGAAGTCGCAAATGAGCGACCAAGTAGTTCTTTGAAAACTGAACGAAACAAACAACGTGAAACGTCAATTTTTATTTTAGATGCTAGACAAACTAACTTTATTGGAGAGTTTGATCCTGGCTCAGGATGAACGCTGGCGGCGTGCCTAATACATGCAAGTCGAGCGAATGGATTAAGAGCTTGCTCTTATGAAGTTAGCGGCGGACGGGTGAGTAACACGTGGGTAACCTGCCCATAAGACTGGGATAACTCCGGGAAACCGGGGCTAATACCGGATAATATTTTGAACTGCATGGTTCGAAATTGAAAGGCGGCTTCGGCTGTCACTTATGGATGGACCCGCGTCGCATTAGCTAGTTGGTGAGGT
>NZ_JBFUPV010000008.1:62647-213888 GCF_041360755.1 Bacillus sp. RCC_6_1 | reverse complement strand
TAAAGCTTGCTGTTTAAACGTTTTAATCTTTTTATCGTTTATTATCTGGAACTAGATTAAAATCGTTCGTTCTATAAGCCGACGTTCCATAATTAATAATGTGAATCAAATGGCCTCATTAAGTGGTAATAAGCTTAGTGGGGCTGTTGTATAATGATAATAAAGTTATTGAATTTTGATTATTAAAAAGCTAAGAGCCTTACTACATTCTACGTAGCAAGGCTCTTTAAAGTTGTTTCAAATTACATCCATCTGTTCGTTCAAGTGTAACTATTCGCAATTATTTGATATTATATAGGTGAATAGAAAGATACATTAAAAATTAGTTTCGTAGTTGTAAAAGGAGGTTATTTATATTATTCTCTTATAATTTTCCAAAAGGGAGAGTTTATGAAAAAGATTATTGTTTTTGTATTAACGATATTTATATTATTCTCAGGATTCGCAACACAAAGTTATGCGTTGTCAGATTCGCAATCTGCGGCAATACAAGCGTTGCTAGATGATGCCTGTCGTATATCAGGTGTGCCGGGAATGTCAATCTCAATACTTGCTGATGATGAAGTGTTCTACTTTTCTTCAGGGTATGCAGACCGTGAAAAGGGGTTGTCTGCAAGTGAAAATACACTCTATGAGTTAGCCTCGGTCAGTAAAGCTTTTACCGGTATGGGTATTATGCTATTGGAAGAGCAAGGGCTGCTCTCAATGACTGACCCTGTCCAAAAATATTTACCTTGGTTTACCTTAAAGTATCAAGGGAAACCTGTTGATATGCAAAGTCTTACACTAAATAACTTTCTTCACCATACCAGTGGTCTAACAAATATTAGGCATCTTCAAAATATTCCACAAGGCAATACACCGGATATGTTGCAAAAGACTGTGGAAATGCTCGTTGATGCTGAATTGGCGTTCCCTCCCGGTGAACAGTATAACTATGGAACCGTTAATTATGACGTATTGGGTTTGGTTATTGAGATTGTGTCGCGACAAAGCTATGAAGACTTTATGAAGGAACAGGTATTTCAGCCGCTAGGTCTTCACCAGACGTATGTTTATAAAGAAGATGCTCAAGCTACTGGACAGTTGGCACAGGGCTACCGTTCTTCCTTTTTTATGACAACTCCATTTAAAGCTCCGGATTATGCTGGGAATAAACCCGCAGGCTACATCATTTCTAATACAAAAGATATGGCTCGTTGGCTGGGCATACAGATGGGTATCGTGCAGGACATACCCGAAATATTTCACACGGTTATCGAAAAATCACATAGGGGTGATATGTCTGTTTCGGCTGTCAACGGTATGTATTATGCGGCAGGTTGGTCCGTAAATGCCGAACAAACGATTATAGAACACACTGGGGGCAATCCAAATTTCAGAACCGAAGTAGTCATACTGCCAAATGAACGAACAGCCGTCTCCTTGCTGAGCAACGGCACAAATACCAATACAAACATGGTACTAAAAGTTAAAGATATATTAGAAGGCAATCTAACTCAGTCATATGAAATAAGCGGTACACAGCTTTTGGATATCATTTTGTCGTCTATCACAATTATTTTTTGCCTATTGGCCGTTTTGCTATTTCTCTTAGGATTACGCAGAAGGAGAACGAATGAGCGACAGCCAATGACAAAAAAGAGAATAACCGTAACAGTTATTTTCCTGATCGCTACGATTGCTCTGGGTATACTGTGCTGCGCTTTCGATTGGTCAACAATACTTACGTGGCAAACATATAGTGTTCTTACAGCTTTGATTTCGTCAGCATTATTAACAGCAAGCATTACATGGTTTGTATACACTCACCGATAAAATACCTCGCTCCTAAGATAAGCATAATGTTAAGTCATTAAATTTCAATTTATCCCGCTTTAATGGGCAGTAAGACCCCTAACTCAAAATTCAGCGAAAGCAAAGAATTTAGGTGGGGGTCGGGCTGCCCATTAAAGTCCGATTGGTGAGGGCTGATTAAAGTTTCACTTTATGAAGAAAAGGAAATGGACTTAGCGTTGTAAATCTACATTTTTATGACGCTATTTCATATAGAAATTCATCATTCTCCGGTTCAAAATGTTATCCAATAAAAAAATATCTCGAATTCGAGATAAAATACTTGCTTTTTAATCACTTGAGTTGTAAAGTGATAGTAACGAAAGTAATTGAGCCATATGAAAAACATACAATCAGTTGTTTTCGAGTTAAAAACGAAAGTAACTTATGCAGTAAAAACTAAGATGAATTTACAAAAACATAATGAGAATAAATTGAACAGCTAAAAAGCATATTATTTTTTTATCATCACTTGACTAGTAAAACGAAGCGGAGGAATTAAAAATGTATAAAATTAAAGGGCATCATCACATTTCAATGGTTACGAAAAATGCAAATGAAAATAATCACTTTTATAAAAATGTGCTTGGATTACGTCGTGTGAAAATGACAGTGAACCAAGATGATCCGTCAATGTACCATTTATTTTACGGAGATAAAACAGGAAGTCCGGGTACAGAGTTATCATTTTTTGAAATTCCTTTAGTAGGAAGAACATATCGCGGTACAAATGCGATTACTCGAATTGGATTACTCGTTCCTTCAGAGGAAAGCTTACATTACTGGAAAGAACGATTTGAGAAATTTAATGTGAAACATAGTGAGATGACAACATATGCAAATCGTCCTGCTTTACAATTTGAGGATGCTGAAGGTCTTCGCTTAGTACTACTCGTTTCAAACGGAGAAAAAGTAGAGCACTGGGAAAATTGGGAGAAATCAGAAGTTCCTGCAAAGCATCAAATTCAAGGAATGGGTTCTGTAGAAATGACAGTTCGTAGACTTGATAAAATGGCGAGTACACTTACAGAGATGTTTGGTTATACAGAGGTTAGCCGCAGCGAAGAGGAAGCAATTTTTCAGTCCATTAAAGGAGAGGCTTTTGGAGAAATCGTTGTGAAATATTTAGATGGTCCTACTGAAAAGCCGGGCCGCGGTAGCATTCACCACTTAGCAATTCGTGTGAAAAACGATGCAGAGCTTGCCTATTGGGAAGAACAGGTGAAACAAAGAGGCTTCCAGTCTTCAGGAATCATTGATCGTTTCTATTTTAAAAGCTTATATTTCCGCGAATCAAACGGAATCCTATTTGAAATTGCGACAGATGGACCAGGATTTACAGTTGATGGAGATGTGGAACATCTAGGAGAAAAGCTTGATTTACCACCATTCTTAGAAGATCAGCGAGCAGAAATTGAAGCGAATTTAGCACCGATTGAAGAGAAGTAATAGAAGAAAATATACAACTTTAACAAATAAATGAAACCCATTGGAGGAATATAAAATGAACCAATTAAAAGGAATTCACCACGTTACAGCGATTACAAGTAGTGCAGAAAAAAACTATGAGTTTTTCACTCACGTTTTAGGAATGCGTTTAGTTAAAAAAACAGTAAACCAAGATGACATTCAAACGTATCATTTATTCTTTGCAGATGATAAAGGTAGTGCAGGAACAGATATGACATTCTTTGACTTCCCAGGTATTCCAAAAGGAGTACACGGTACGAATGAAATTTCAAAAACTTCATTCCGAGTGCCAACTGATGCAGCGTTAGCATATTGGGTGAAACGTTTTGACCGTCTTGAAGTAGAACATACAGGAATTAAAGAGCAATTTGGTAAGAAAATTCTTTCTTTCGTTGACTTTGATGACCAACACTATCAATTAATCTCAGATGAACTTGATAAAGGGATTGAATCAGGTACACCATGGCAAAACGGACCAGTTCCATTAGAATATGCAATTACTGGTTTAGGGCCTGTATTCATCCGTATTGCAAACTTTAGTTTCTTCAAAGAAGTGTTAGAAAAAGTTTTATTATTTAAAGAGGTTGCGCAAGAAGGAGAATTCTATTTATTTGAAGTGAATAAAGGTGGAAACGGTGCTTCTGTCATTGTAGAACATAATACGGTTCTTCCAGAAGCACGACAAGGTTTTGGTACGGTTCACCATGCTGCATTCCGCGTAGAAGATCGCGCTGTATTAGAAGAATGGATTGAGAGAATCAGTAGCGTTGGACTTCCTTCATCTGGCTATGTAGACCGTCACTTCTTCGAATCATTATACGCAAGAGTTGCACCACAAATCTTATTTGAATTTGCAACAGACGGCCCAGGATTTATGGGAGATGAGCCATACGAAACACTTGGCGAAAAATTATCTTTACCTCCATTCCTAGAGCCAAAACGTGAAGAAATTGAAAAATTAGTTCGTCCAATTGATACAGTGAGAAGTACGAAGGAATTTATTAAAGAGTAAAAATAGAGATAGTAAGTAGGAGAGCAAGTAGTTTTAGCGGAGTGCTGGAACTACTTGCTTTTTTATTTATCCTAGTAAGTTTTCTGACAATTATTTCTCAAGTTATTAAAAAGGAAAACTTTGGTATAATTAATTAAAATATTAAATTTTCTGATAATTATTTTTCAATGCATAGAAAAGGAGTGGTAATATACAATTTTAATAATTGTATAAAAATCCTAATTTTGTAATTTTGGAGAAAAGGGGATGCGAGTGTATGGGAGCAGATGTAGTAACGCGGGAGCAAATGAAACATTCTTTAGATGATTGGTATCGTGTAATGTTGCAGCAAAATATAGAGAAGGCCACGGAAATGAAAGAGGAGATTGAAAGTAAGATTAGTGGGTTGGACGTGGATCAGGATGTATTGCTTTATCATGCGTTGTTGAATTTTAGATATGGTGCATTAGTTGATTGGATTGGGGTTAGAGAAGATAGTTTTGATAAAGTAGAATCTTTTGAAATCCCGGCAGAAGGTGTTCTAGCTTATTACTATCACTTTTTTAAAGGGTTTCATTGCACATTAATTTCAAATTATAATGAAGCGAAAGAACAGTATGAGCAAGCTGAGAAGTTATTGAAATATATTGCCGATCCGATAGAACATGCGGAGTTTCATTATCGTTATGGATATCTTTATAACCAATCATATCAACAAATGTTAGCGATTGATCAAATAAAAACAGCAAAAGAGTTTTTTTTAAAACAACCAGGTTATGAGATTAATCTTGCGTTGTGCGAGAATATGTTAGGGTTGTGTTATATTGATTTACAACAATTCGAGTTCGCTGAAGAAACATTTAATACAGCATTGAATGTTTTCCAACAAGTTAATCATGAAAAATATATATTAATGGTTAGAAATAATTTAGGTTTATTGTACGCGAATCAAAATTTATCTGAGTTAGCTATCCGTCACTTATCAGAAGTAACAAAGAAATCTCCTAATCATTTTCGAGCACTATACTTGGAATCAGACGAATACCTAAAACTAAATGAATTAGAAAAAGCAGAGTCGTTAATAAATAAAGGGTTACGTATTTGTAATCAGTTAAAAAATCAAGAGTATCAATACCGATTCATGATTTTAAATAAAATGAATGCGACTACTGGTGAGTTTGAAAATGTTATTTTAGATGCGATTTCTTATTTTGAAAAAGAAGAATTATTTGATTGTATTCAAGAGTATACGGAACGCTTAGCAGATAAATTTTATTATGAAAACAATCATGAAAAATCTAGCGAATATTATCATATGAGTAAAGAAGCAAGAAAAAAACAAATGATAAAAGGAGCGTTAAAATAATGAGAAAAATTGTATTAACGGTAATAGGGTTCGCATTTACTTTATCTCTAGGATTTCATGATTTTAATTCAGTTGCACTTAATAAAGGAGATGGTGGCGGAGCACCAGCAAGACCAGACTACGTTAACATTGGTGACACAGGCGGAGCACCAGCAGATAATAAAGGCGACGGCGGAGTAAGCCAACTATAATAACAAAGAAAGGGACTTCAACATGAAGTCCCTTTTTCTATTTTCAGGCCATGTAGAGAAAAGAATTGACTTACTTTAAATATGTAACTATAATAGTTACAGAATAACCATTAGTAATAGAAGTGAGTTATATTTTTTTAGTATAATTGTAACTGTTTTAGTTACAATTAAAAAGAGAACATAAAATAACCAAAAAATGTAAAAACTTTAAATAGCAACTCAAGAAAGGAGACGGGAACTTTGAAACGGTTTAAGTTTTATTTGATTAGCGGTATTGTGCTTGTTTTGCTTATCGTATGTAACTTCGTTGATAAGCCGATTGCGAAGGTTGAAGAAGTGAAAGATACTGTTATGATGAAGCTGAATACGAAAGAGAGTATGGCGCAAATTGATGGGCAGACGATTTATTTTAAGCAAATTGGTGAGGGAAAACCTCCGTTACTCATGTTGCATGGGTTTGGTGGTTCTTCTGATGGGTTTAGTGATATTTATCCGGAACTAGTGCGAGATCATACGATTATTGCGGTTGATATTTTAGGATTTGGGCGTTCTTCTAAGCCGGTTGATTTTCAGTATTCGTTTCCTGCGCAAGTGAATTTATATTATAAGTTAATGAAGAAGCTCGGGTATGATCAATTCGCAGTACTTGGTCATTCGATGGGCGGAGAGATGTCTCTCAATTTAGCGTATTTATATCCGGATGCAGTGACGCATCTCATCTTGGCGGATTCTACAGGGATAGAGTCTTTCCAGCAAAAAGAAAGTTATGAAGTACCACCGCTATCGACGGACTTACAAACTGTAACTGAGATTACGAAGTATAATAAAAATGAAGTGAAAAATAGTCGTGATGATAAAGAGCATTATGATCAGCTTACGAAAATGAGAGAGCGCCGCATTGCGATGGAAGCTGATAAAATTAAGGTACCGACTTTAATTATATGGGGACGACATGATAAAAGTGTTTCTTGGAAAAATGGTGAACTGTATCATGAGCTATTTGCGAATAGTACGTTTCATATTATTGAAAAAGGATACCACGCACCGTTTCGTCAGGAACCAATTGAGTTTATGGAATATGTACAAGCATTTTTCGCGAAGAATCCACAATAAAAATTTTAAGCATAAATCCAATTCTTTCCTCATAAAGTGAAACTAATAAGGCTTGTCTAAGGAAAGGAATGAAGTGATTTGGAAACTTTACCATGGTGGGTGTATCTTGTAATTGTTGGGATTGTACTAAGTGGCTACATGGTTTTATATACTTCGAAAAAAGAGCAAGATATGGATAATGAGTTTATCGAAAAAGAAGGCGAAGTATATATGAAGCGCTTAGAAGAAGAGCGTGAGAAACGTAATCAGGATAGTGATAAGGATTCTGTATTGCTTTAATAGAAATTTTGAAAGGTTACCACTTAGTAGAAATTATTGCCTAGGTGGTAGCTTTTTTCTTTTGAGGGAGCGGTATATGGTTCATCCACAATCTAGATAGTAGAAGATAAGGAAAGATACTATTTTTTCCTTAAGCTGAGAAGTTAACAATTTATTGTTAGCTTCTTTTCTTTGTGATTAAAATTTTCTTTTCGTTTAGTAAATTTCCTTTTAAAAACTACATAAATCCCTTTGACCAAATATGTAATTCTTTGTAAAATCTTATATATGGAAAGATTATGAATATACAGGGAATCTATGGATAGTAGATTTTAATAAATTATTCGGGGGGAATTTATTAGTTAAGTATATTAACTTGTTTGCACTACATTTTACAAATAAAGGGGTATTAGTAATCATGAAAGCAAAGAAATTAGTAAGTTTAGCGTTACCAGTTATGTTATTGAGTGGTTGTATTACAATTGAAACTGATGGTAAGAAAGCTGAACCAAAGAAAGAAGAAACGCAAAAGGTAGAGAAAGAGAATAAGACTTCTGAAAAAGAGAGTAAGTCAACTGATGGCAAGAAAGAGGATAGCTTATCTGTAGCGAAAGGTGAAGGTACAAACAGTAGTTCATCAAGTAGTCAACCAAGTTCTTCTTCAAATAATTCAACTTCTTCTAGTTCTTCAACTGGTAAGGTAACTGGTTCAGATGTTGAAAGGTACAAGGCAGATATCATAAATAGTGCTACTCAAATTGAAAATACAATGAAATTAATTGAAGGAATAGCAGATTCAGACGTAAAATCATACAAACAAAAGAAAAGTGAAGTACAACTGAGTTTAGGTGGAGCAAAGGCAGCTGCTACAAAGCTGAAGAATCTACAAGCGCCTCCAGAGTTACAGGGAGAACAGGCGAAGATAAAGCAGTCGATGGAACTATATGCGGATTGTTTTCAACTTCTCTTTGATGCATTAGATCAGGAAGACGAAAGTAAAATGCATCAATCAGTAAGTAAAGCACAAGAAGGTTCGAAACTGTTTGAAGAGGCAGCGAAGAGTATCGGTAGTAAAACCAACTAAAAATAAAGTATTTAAAGGGGTATTTGTAAGTGCAGTTGGTGTAAGTGAAGAGTTAGGAATTAGTTATGGAAACACATTACAAATTTATCAAATGGACGATAATGTTCGTATTCGATATGTAAAACAATAAATAATTGGTGAAAAACTCTGTAATAAATTTTACAGGGTTTTTTGTTAGTTCTAGTTTATTTTTTTGTCTTCCTAAGCGCTAAGCATACTAGTATAAGTTGAGAAATGAACAAAACGATAATGATAGGCAGATGATGTAACTGTAACCATCTAAAGCCCAATTCATACACTATGATGGAGGCTTTTTACTTACTAATCGGATGAAAAAGGAGTGTAATCATGAAGAAACGTACTGTTAATGAAGCGGGAGGGAATGTGCCACAACCAATCCGCAGCGACGGAGCAGGTGCGATTGATTCTGGACCTCGTAATGTTATGCGGGATATTCAAAATCCGAATATGCTTGTTCCGCCTATAACCGATGCAGGGTTAGTTCCTAACTTGAAGTTTTCATTTTCGGACACTTCTATGATTTTGAAACAAGGCGGGTGGTCTCGGGAGATTACTGCTCGGGAACTACCGGTTTCGACGACGATTGCGGGAGTAAATATGAGTTTAACGGCCGGTGGAGTACGAGAACTACATTGGCATAAAGAAGCGGAATGGGCGTATATGCTTTTAGGACGGGCGCGCATAACGGCTGTTGATCAAAATGGGCGTAATTTTATTGCTGATGTTGGACCAGGTGATCTTTGGTATTTTCCGCCGGGTATTCCGCATTCCATTCAAGGATTGGAACATTGTGAATTTCTACTCGTTTTCGATGATGGGCATTTTTCTGATTTATCTACTTTAGCTATTTCTGATTGGTTTGCGCATACGCCAAAAGAAGTGTTGTCGGCTAATTTCGGAGTACCTGAGAGTGCTTTTCGTTCTATCCCTTCAGATCAAGTTTATATTTATCAAGGAGAGGTGCCAGGTTCGCTTGAAAGTCAGGAAATTCAATCACCGAAAGGAGAAGTTCCTTTAACATTTAAACATGAATTGTTAAAACAAAAGCCGATTAAGACGCCTGGTGGTAGCGTTCGAATTGTAGATTCTACAAATTTCCCTATTTCCAAAACAATCGCAGCAGCGCTCGTTGAGGTTGAGCCTGGTGGAATGAGAGAACTTCATTGGCACCCGAATAATGATGAATGGCAATATTATTTGACAGGGGAAGCGAGAATGACTGTGTTTCTTGGAAATGGTACCGCTCGTACATTTGATTATAGAGCTGGCGATGTCGGATATGTACCGTTTGCGACGGGGCATTATATTCAAAATACAGGTACCGAAACATTATGGTTTTTAGAGATGTTCAGAAGTAATCGTTTTGAAGATGTATCGTTAAATCAATGGATGGCACTGACTCCTAGAGAAATAGTGGAGAGTAATATACATGTTGGCCCGCAAGTAATGGATTCCCTGCGTAAGGAGAAGAGGCCTGTTGTGAAATATCCGGGGTTTTCATATAGTCCGAAAAATGATGAGTAAAAATGAAAATTTGCGTTATTCTTTCTGGAGACTGATAAGAAGGGATGGCGTATTTTTTATGCCTAATCTAGTCTTTATCCCGCTATTTGCCGGGCAGTAAGACCCCACCTCAAAATTCAGCGGAAGCAAAGAAGTTAGGTGGGGGGCGGGCTGTCCGTAAAAGCCCGATTGGTGAGGGTTGATTAAAGTTTCACTTTATTAGTATCCGTTCCTTGTATTATTGTTCGAGAAATTATTATTGGAGCATAGTATAGGGAAGATACATATAAAAGAGCGCCATTATAAGCTGTAACGCATAAGTTGCGCAGGAAATGCAACGATAACTCGCTTTACTCTTCATCATTTATTTGAACATAATGGGCGTAGAGAGGTGATAAACACAGTATGATTTTTAGTGAGCGTTTAAAAGAAGAAAGGGAAAAAAGAAATTGGTCGCAAAATGATTTGGCTGAAAAACTTCATGTGAGCAGGCAATCTGTTTCGAAATGGGAGACGGGAAAGAACTATCCGAGCATTGAAATTATTATTCATTTAAGTGATCTGTTCGGTATTACAATTGATGAACTGCTAAGGAGTGATGAAGAATTGACGCAGAAAGTAATTGAAGATAGTAAGCAATTGGCGTATCCAAAATGGAAGGTGTTTTTTGATAGTCTATTTATGATAGGAGTATTTTTGTTTATTGCAAAAATCGTTGTATGGATGCTAAATAAGTTTGCTGGAGCAAGTATTACAATTGTAGCAGATGCGCCATATGTAATGAATCTTTTGCCCCTTGCATTCATGATTATAGGTGGTATGGGATCGGATAAGTTGAAGAAAATATATAGATAGAGGAAAGATTTGAAAGAAATCCCCTACACTAGCTGTTCTTTTCACTTAAATTGTGTACTATAAAGGATAGGATGACATAAAGAAGGGGATATAGAGAATGGAATTTCATGAACAGAAGATTTTGCCGGCAGTGAGGCAAATTAAAGATTTGGAAAAGCTATTACATAGTTCGTATGAATATATCGTTATTTTAGATATTCATGTCGGTCAATTAAAGAGTGTTATATCACTTGCGAAGCAATATTGTAAAAAGGTATTTTTACATGTGGATTTAATTCATGGTTTGCAGAGTGATGGGCATGCGACGGAATATTTATGTCAGGAGTTTAGACCGTACGGGTTACTTTCAACAAAGGCGAGCGTTATTATGAAGGCGAAGCAAAAAGGTGTTGTGGCAATACAACGCATCTTTTTAATCGATTCGAGTGCGATGGAGAAGAGCTGCAATCTTTTAGATAAGACGAAACCGGATTATATTGAGGTACTTCCTGGAGCAATGACGGATATTATCGCTGAAGTGAAAGAGCGTACTGGTGTACCGATTTTAGCGGGTGGTTTTATTCGTACTGTAGAAGATGTGGAAAGAGCTTTAAACGCTGGTGCGACAGCAATTACGACATCAAAACGCGAACTATGGAAACATTACCAAAAAAAGTGACGAAAATGTGAATTTTTTCGTTGACACCGCTTTCATTTACGGTTAACATTATAGACAAGTTAATAAACGTGACGGAGAAAAGTAGAGATCCACATTTCATTGTTTCTATATAAATTTATATAGAAGCGTGCAAGCTGTGGGTCTTTTTCTTTTGACAAAAACGAATGGCCATTCATTTTACCTCTATCACATTTGGAAGCGTTTAAATTGATTGTGGAGGGATACTATGTCAGCATTTTTAGGAGAGTTAATAGGGACTGCGTTGTTAATCGTACTTGGTGGCGGCGTTTGTGCTGGTGTAAGTTTAAAGAAGTCGTTTGCGAAAGATTCTGGTTGGATTGTAATTACAATGGGCTGGGGCTTAGCGGTAGCGGTTGCAGCATATGCGGTTGGATCAATTAGTGGGGCACATTTGAATCCAGCTTTAACAATAGGATTAGCATTTAAGGGAGCGTTCCCATGGAGTGATGTACCAGGTTATATCGCAGCACAAATGATTGGGGCAATTATCGGGGCAGTTATCGTATATTTACATTACTTACCACACTGGAAAGAAACAGAAGATCCAGGAACAAAGTTAGGTGTATTTGCAACAGGTCCAGCAATTCCGAACACATTTGCAAACCTTTTAAGTGAAATGATTGGAACATTCGTTTTAGTATTTGGTATATTAGCAATTGGTGCAAATAAGTTTGCAGATGGATTAAATCCATTTATCGTAGGTTTCTTAATTGTAAGTATTGGTTTATCATTAGGTGGGACAACAGGATACGCAATTAACCCAGCACGTGATTTAGGTCCGCGTATCGCACACTTCTTCCTTCCGATTGCAGGAAAAGGCGGTTCAAACTGGAAGTATGCATGGATTCCAGTAGTTGGTCCAATTTTAGGTGGATCACTTGCAGGTTTATTCCATCAAGTTGTATTTGAAGGAAAACAAAATTCAGCACTTATTTATGTGATTATCGCAACTGTGATTGTACTAGCAATCTCTTATATGACAAGTAAAAAAAGTGGAAGCAATACAAATAGTAGAAAAGTAGCATAAGGGGGAAACCGATATGAAAAAATATATTCTTTCATTAGACCAAGGAACAACAAGCTCACGCGCAATTCTTTTCAATAAAAAAGGTGAAATTGTTCATTCAGCTCAAAAAGAGTTTACACAACATTTTCCAAAGCCGGGCTGGGTAGAGCATAATGCACAAGAAATTTGGGGATCTATTTTAGCAGTTATCGCAACTTGCTTAAGCGAAGCAGATGTAAAACCAGAACAAATCGCTGGTATCGGTATTACGAACCAACGTGAAACAACGGTTGTCTGGGATAAAACAACTAGTAAACCAATTTACAACGCAATCGTATGGCAATCTCGCCAAACAGCTGAAATTTGTGATGAGTTAAAAGAAAAAGGTTATAGCGAAATGGTTCGCGAAAAAACAGGTCTTTTAATTGATGCATACTTCTCTGGTACGAAAGTAAAATGGATTTTAGATAATGTTGAAGGTGCAAGAGAAAAAGCAGAAAACGGCGATCTATTATTCGGAACAATTGATTCGTGGCTTGTATGGAAACTATCTGGTGGTAAATCACACGTAACAGATTACTCAAACGCATCACGTACGTTAATGTTTAACATTCACGACTTACAGTGGGATGATGAGCTTCTAGAAATGTTAACAGTACCAAAGAGCATGCTTCCAGAAGTACGTCCATCATCTGAAATTTACGGAGAAACAATTGATTACCACTTCTTCGGTCAAAATGTACCGATTGCAGGTGTAGCTGGTGACCAACAAGCAGCATTATTTGGACAAGCTTGTTTCGGTGAAGGTATGGCGAAAAATACTTACGGAACTGGTTGCTTCATGTTAATGAACACAGGTGAAAAAGCAGTAGCTTCTGAGCATGGTCTATTAACAACAATTGCATGGGGAATAGATGGTAAAGTAAACTACGCATTAGAAGGAAGTATTTTCGTAGCAGGTTCTGCAATTCAGTGGTTACGTGACGGAATGCGCATGTTTAAAGATGCAAGTGAGAGTGAAGTGTATGCGAGTCGCGTTGAATCAACTGATGGTGTATACGTTGTACCAGCATTCGTTGGACTAGGAACACCTTATTGGGATAGTGAAGTACGCGGCGCTATGTTTGGTGTAACACGCGGTACGACGAAAGAGCACTTCATTCGTGCAACGCTAGAATCTTTAGCTTACCAAACGAAAGATGTATTATGCGCAATGGAAGCAGATTCAGGTATTGAACTGAAAACATTACGCGTTGATGGCGGAGCAGTTAAAAATAACTTCTTAATGAAGTTCCAAAGTGATATTTTAGATGTTCCTGTAGAGCGTCCAGTGATCAACGAAACAACGGCTCTAGGTGCAGCATACTTAGCTGGTCTTGCGGTTGGATATTGGAAAAACCAAGATGAAATTAAAGAACAGTGGCATATGGACAAACGCTTTGAACCAACGATGGAAGCGAAAACAAGCGAAGAGCTATATGCTGGATGGAAAAAAGCAATTGAAGCAACAAAAGCTTTCAAATAATCATAAACAGTGTTATAATGGTGACAAGTTAATAATTCGGTAGGAGATTTGGAGAGACCACAACGCGCTATAGAGGCGAAATCTATAGCGGAGTTTGTGGTCTCTTTTTTCGTTATCAAAGGGAGGAATTACCATGAAATTTTCAAGTAAACAACGTAAAGACGTATTAAACGGAGTAAATAAACAAGAGTTAGATGTGATCGTAATTGGTGGAGGTATTACTGGTTCTGGTATTGCATTAGATGGAGCAACACGCGGGTTATCAACAATTGTGTTTGAAATGCAGGACTTTGCAGCAGGTACATCAAGTCGTTCAACGAAGCTTGTACACGGTGGTCTACGTTATTTAAAACAACTTGAAGTGAAAATGGTAGCAGAGGTGGGTAAAGAGCGTGCGATCGTATATGAGAACGGTCCCCATGTAACAACACCAGAGTGGATGTTACTTCCGTTCCATACAGGTGGTACGTTCGGATCATTTAGTACATCAATTGGTCTTCGTGTATACGACTTCTTAGCAGGTGTAAAACGAAGTGAGCGCAGAAAGATGTTTAACCGTGAAGAAACATTAAACAAAGAGCCTCTTGTAAAAAAAGAAGGATTAAAAGGCGGCGGTTACTACGTAGAATATCGTACAGATGATGCGCGTCTTACAATTGAAGTAATGAAAGAAGCAATTGAGCACGGCGCAAAAGCTGTTAACTATGCAAAAGTAGACAGTTTCTTATATAAAGATGGAAAAGTATGCGGTGTACGTGTAATCGATTTACTAGACGGAGAAGTATACGAAGTTTACGGTAAGAAAATTGTAAACGCAGCTGGCCCTTGGGTAGATACACTTCGTGAAAAAGATAACTCGAAAAAAGGAAAAGTACTTCAGTTATCAAAAGGTGTTCACTTAGTAATTGACCAAAAACGTTTCCCATTAGGTCAAGCGATTTACTTCGATACACCAGATAAACGTATGGTGTTCGCGATTCCTCGCGGCGGAAAAACTTATGTAGGTACAACAGATACGTTCTACGATAAAGACGCAGCTGTACCACAAATGACAACAGAAGATCGCACATACATCATTAATGCGATTAACTACATGTTCCCAAGCGTGAAAATTACAGAGAAAGACATTGAATCAAGCTGGGCTGGTGTACGTCCGTTAATTTATGAAGAGGGTAAGAGTGCATCTGAAATTTCTCGTAAAGACGAAATTTGGACTTCTGAATCTGGTTTAATTACAATCGCAGGTGGTAAATTAACAGGATACCGCAAAATGGCTGAAATGGTAGTAGACTACGTAACGAACTTACTACAAAAAGAAGGTCATAGCGCATATCCGAAGAGCGACACGAAACATATGCCAATCTCTGGTGGACATGTAGATGGTTCACACGGATTCCCAGCATTCGTTGCGAAAAAAGCTGGCGAAGGTACGAAATATGGTTTAACAACAGCACAAGCAGAAGAATTCGCGAAATTCTATGGTTCTAACGTTGACGTACTATTTGACTTAGCGAAAAAACATAAAGACGAAGCGAAAGAATACAACATGCCGCTTGACGTTCTAATCCCGCTTGTATACGCAATGGATTACGAAATGACAGCAAAACCAGTTGACTTCTTCGTACGCCGCAGAGGCGCTGTATTCTTCAACATCCACTGGGTATATGAGTGGAAAGAAGCAGTAATCAACTACATGGCTGCGAAACTAGGCTGGAGCAAAGAAGAACAAATGAAATATACAGCAGAACTAGAAAAAGCACTAACAGACGCTGTTATTCCTGTAGATCAACAAGAACAGGCAGCTGCGTTAGCATAAAATAGAGAACCACCTGAAGGGGAGCCTTTAGGTGGTTCTTTTTTTATGGAATATTCTTCTAACTATATTGCATAACGACATATGTTGTTATACGATGTATATAAGGTGGTGGTATTGTTGGACAAAGAAATCTTGAAGGGAAGTATAGATATTTTATTACTTTCTATCATTGCAAAACGTGATACATATGGATATGAAATAGCTCAAAGTTTAAAGGATGCAAGTGAAGATTTGTATAGTATGGGGCAGGGAACTTTGTATCCTGCTTTAAAGAGATTAGAGAAAAAGGAGTTTCTTGAATCTTATTGGAATGAATCTGAGAATAGGATGAAAAGGAAATTCTATACTATTACAGATAAAGGGAAAAAAGAATTGCAGAAGAAAGTGAATTCTTGGGAGAGTGTAACAGCATTAATTCAAGCTTGTCAGAAAGGAGTTATTTATGAGTGAATTTGATGAGTATATTAAGTCTATTTTAGCCTATTCAGAACTTAGTGATATTGAACAGGATGAGTTATTTCTAGAAATGTATGATCACTTGAACAGCTTGAAAGAAGAATATATGGAACAAGGTATGAATGAAAAAGAAGCGATTTATAAAGCGATTCAAAGTTTTGGAGAATCAAAAGTTATTGGCGTAGAGATTAATAAATCGGTATACGAAGTTCCTAGACCATTAAAGGTATTATCAAAAATTTTATGTATTCCTTATATAATCATTTGTTTTATTGTCTTTTTAGGAACGTTTATTTCAACTTCTACATTTGACTCTGTTCGCAGTTTGACAGGTGGGACTGTCTATCATCCCATTGAATTTTGGCAGCAATTTTTACATATATCTGATTTAGAAACGTTATTACAACTTTTTGGAATAACACTTTGGCAAGTTAAAGATTTTATTGCACATCCAGGTCCTTGGGGAAACTCAACTTATTGGTTAAGTGTTTTACAACATATAATATTAGTAGTTCCATTTGGATTTTTCGTTCCAGTGCTGATTAATAAAGTGACTAACTATAAGAAAGCTCGTAAGTGGTATGTTATGACCTTTCTTGTTTGGGAGATATTACATTTACTAACTTTGTCTGATGTTTTTGATGTGTGGCGGATTGCTATAAATATGCTCGGTGCGTCGGTAGGATATCTTTTATTTATAAGCATGATACAAATAGATAATAAATTTAGGATAATGCGCAAGAAGATATTTGAAAATTAGCTTGCTATTCTGTAGTTTAAATTATACAAATTTAGTTTGATGGTAATAGAGTATTGCTGAAAACATAGGTGCTATATAGTGAGAGGATTTTTTATATTCGTAATAGGTGTTGTTCCTTGTTTACTCATACTGTTATGAAGCGGGTACATAATCCGTCTTTATTGGTGCTATAAATGATGAGAGCGGCACAGCTGAACTTGAAAAAGTCTAGCTGCGTTAGCGTAAAATAGAGAACTACCTGAAGGGGAGCCCTTTAGGTAGTTTTTCTCTTGACTAAAAATAAATAAAATGTGTTACAATAATGATAGAGTATGTAGTGTGAATTTTGCATAAAATAAAAAAGACAGAAGCCTGAGAAACTTCTGCCTTGTGTAACCTAACTTGCTATTGTGGTGGTAGTAGGTGCGGTTATAAGACAATTACATTAACGTTTTAGCCGAGAACCGCCCTTACCTTTTCCACGAAGCAGGGTGGTTCTCGCTTTTTTGTATACAGAAATTAGCCACGGACCGACGTATCTTCTACCGATGACAACGCCAGCTCCGGTTAGGATACCATACACTAATTTAATTATAAACATCGCGATTATATTATCACCTCCCCCCTTTTTTCAAAATGGAAGAGATGATTGCCACACCTACTAGTTATAGCTTATTAAGTTACGTATTCATTGTATTATGTTTTAAAATAGGGAACAAGATATATGGATGAAAATTCCTGTTTTTAAGCAGAACATTAGTGTCAGGGGACAAGAAGTAAATAAATATTCATAAAAAAACGGTATGGACATTACCATCCGTATTTTTTTATGTATTTATAAAACTTTTCCATGCAGTGCGTCGTCTAATATATGGGAAGGAGGAAATGATGTGGATGAATTAACGATAGAAGCGTTTGAAATAGAAGATAAGGAGGAACTTATCGACGAAATAATGAACAAGTATGGACAAGAAGTCCTGCAGCTTGTGTATTCATATGTGAATAATAAAGAGGTTGCGGAGGATGTAACGCAAGATATATTTGTGAAATGTTATAAATTTCTTCATACATATAAAGGGAAATCGAATGTGAAAACGTGGTTATGGAGAATTGCGATTAATCAATGTAAGGACTATATAAAAAGTTGGTATAACAACAAGGTGATCGTGACAGAGGATGAAGCTGCTTATATGGGGGTTCAAAATGGTAGTGTCGAACAAACTGTCATTCAAAATGCGGAGGACCGTGAACTGGCTTCTGCAGTAATGAATTTACCGATAAAATATCGAGAAGTCATTTATCTATTTTATTATGAAGAGTTATCAATTAAAGAGATTGCTATAGTAATAGACGTAAAGGAAAATACGATAAAAACGAGACTGAAAAAAGCGAAGGAGCTTTTGAAGAAAGGATTGGAGGAATAATCAAATGGAAGATCAATTAAAAGGCCTGCGAAAATCAATGGAGAATACAACGTTTAAACATTTGAGTTTTTCTGATCAACATCGAAAGCAGGTGCGCGAAAAAATCAATGCTTCAAACGAGAAGGAAGAGGACATCTCTTTAGCGATTTTACAACTCCTCAGTAATGAAAAAACAGGGTACGAATTGTCACAGCTACTACGAGGGAGAGGGATTCGGAAATTCGAAGGAAATGAAGGGTTTTTATATACCGTATTACATCGTCTGGAACAGAACCGTTTGATCCAATCTAGCTGGGATCATGCAGGAGCGAAATATTATCAATTAAACGATAAAGGAAGAAAGATGCTGCGAAAGGCAGAAAAAAATGCTACGAAGGTACAATTTATATTAAAAGGCTTAGTACAGGAGTGAGGAGAAATTGAATAAAAAAGGGGAGCGTTTTGTAAGCGAAGTTACGAATTATATTAAATCAAAAGAAGCGAAAGATTTTGTAGCAACGGAACTAGATTTTCACCTAAAACAGGCGAAGAACACATGGATAGAAAAAGGTTTGAGCGAGGAAGTCGCTGAAAATAAAGCGGTGGAACAAATGGGAAGTCCGATTAAACTAGGGCAAGAACTTAATAAACTTCATAAGCCAAAGGTGGATTGGTTTTTACTTATTTTATTAGTAGCTGCTATGGGATTAGGTTTTTTACCAATAATCGCTTTTGGGCATACGGATGATTTACTAATGAACAAAGTAATTTTTGTAATTCTTGGGATTGCAACAGCCATTGGGATGATGTTGCTTGATTACCGGAAGCTAGAGAGGTTTGGATGGCTGTTTTATACAATTGGAATACTTATCTTGTTAGCTATAAAATGTTTTCCGACTATTTCTATAAATGGGGAAGCGTTAATGAAAATTGGTCCCATCAAAATTGACTGTTTAATGACGATACCATTCTTTTTTCTAGCCTGGGCTTCTTTTTTTAATAACAGTAGATTAAAGTTTATACATCTTTTCATGTTGTATTTATTTTCTTTATATCTATTTTTAACGACATCGATTATGGTGCCAATTTTCATCTATATGACGATGGTATTCGTTATGCTTTGGTGGAGTAAGATAGGAAAGAAAACAGCATGGCTCATTACAATGTTACCAATTTTTCTTCTTATTATTAGAGATCTATTTTCCTGGTCTGCTGTAAAAGAATACCGGATAGCTAGAATTTTAGGGTTTTTAAACCCAGAGCATGATCAATGGTATTTACGTTTAAAAGAGGCAATGGCATCGGCAGGTTGGTTTGGTACATATGGAAATATAAAGTCTATCCCTGCTACTCATACTGATTTTGTATTTGCAAGTCTGACTTACTATTATGGATATGTGCTTGCGCTAGTTCTTGTCTTGATTTTGTCTCTTTTTGCAGTAAGAATAATGAATATAGCTTATAAAATAAATGATGGTTATGGTAAATTACTCCTCGTTGGTGGAGTAACTCTTTTTGTATTCCATTTCGTTTATAACGTTGGCATGATTCTTGGGATATTACCACGTGTCTCTATATCATTACCCTTTATTAGTTACGGCTTGATACCAACTCTATTTCACGCATTTATAATGGGAATCGTGCTAAGTGTATATCGACGTAAAGATATTCCTTTTAGAATGAGAAAAACACCTTGATGATTATCAAGGTGTTTTCATTATAAGCTCAAAACTCTCCGAATCAGCCCCAAGCACAAAAGGACTAACCTCGCCAACGCTATAAAGTTGCAACTCATGCATCGCCCGCGTACAAGCAGTGTAGAACAATCTACGTACGCTCTCATCACTGTACACAGCTTTAGAAGCATCGTAAATAATAACAGCGTCAAATTCAATACCCTTCGCTAAATAAGCAGGGATCACGACGATGCCTTGCTCATACTCGGCTGAGTTACTTTTCACAAGTTTAATATTGTCGATATGACGAAGTGCTTCGTAGGCAGCGGCGCTTTCAGCTGCAGATTTACATATAATTGCAATCGTATTGTGCTGCTCTTTTTGTAGTGCAGCAACTTTGGCAGTAATATGCTCGTGCAGCTGGCTGTCATTCGATACTTTCGTCACTGTAGGTTTCTCGCCGTCACGTTCAAAGGCGTGAATGTTCTTGCCCTCCGGGACGAGAGTGCGTGTAAATTCAATAATTGGTTTTGTTGAGCGATAGCTACGAGTTAAGTTGATGCCGTTCGTTTCGTCTGGTCCGTATAAGCTAGTAAGTGTGTTGAAATTCACTGCTTCACTCGCATGAGCAAATATCGCTTGGTTAAAGTCTCCGAGTACAGTCATTCTTGCAGCAGGGAAGAGACGTTTTAAAAACTCGAACTGAAACGGAGAATAATCTTGCGCTTCGTCTACGAGTACGTGTTTAATCGATCTGTTCGTTTGGAAGCCTTCAATTAATTCTTTTAAAAGTAAGAATGGAGTCGCATCCTCGTAATATAGTTTTCCTTCATCAAGCATGTTTACTGTTAAGGAGCAAATGTCATCCCACTCTTTCGGTTTTTTCTCAGTAACCCATGATGCATCTGTGAAAAGTTGTTTATATATGCCTGTGAAATTGATAAAGCGTAATGTTTGAACGCCTTTACGCAGTGGCTTCAATTTTTTACGGACAATCATACGTCCAAGTACTTTCGTTTCTTTCTCAAAATCATGAAAGGAGTTGTCGTCAAACTCGCCTTTTTTCTGTAAATATTTATAAGCTTTTTGGTATTCATCTTTACTAAGTAATTCAATTTCTTCTTCTACCCAAGGCTTTTTCAGTTCTGCTTTTTCAAGTGCATCTATTTGCTTATTTAGCCAATCCGTTAACTTCTCAATTCGACTATGGAAGCGGAGGGAGGAGTCGGTATTGTAAAATTGTTCTGTAATTTCCTTCGCAGAAACAATCAGTTTTCCTCTAAATTTCATTCCTCTAAATAGCATGTCTGAAGATTCAAGAGATTGTCTGTACGCTCTAATCATCTCGAAAAATTGAGTAGATGCCTTAAATCGAATGCTCGCATTTCTCGTTTTATAGGTAGGATTATTCGTTTCAGTTAACATATATTCTAATTGTTCATAAGGATCTTCAACGTCAAATGACTTACTTAGTCTATGGTTTAAATATTCTTGGAAAGTCACTTGCTGCATATTTTCTTCGCCGAGTTCAGGTAGTACGTTAGAAACGTAGCTGTTGAACATAGAGTTAGGGGAGAAGAGAATAATTTGATCTGCTTTTAACCATTCGCGATATTTATATAGTAAGTAGGCGATTCGTTGCAGGGCAGCTGACGTTTTACCACTACCAGCAGCTCCTTGCACGATAAGGAGTCGGCCTTCATCGTGACGAATAATTTCATTTTGCTCGCGCTGAATCGTAGCAACGATGCTTTGCATATGTTTGTTCGTGCCTTTTCCAAGCGCTTGTTGCAAGATTTCATCACCAATTGTAAGGCTCGTATCGAACATAGAATCAATCTCGCCATTTTGAATAATGTATTGTAATTTTTTCTCCACATTACCGTGGATTACGCCGCCTGGTGTACTGTATTCAGCCGGTCCTGGTGGATAATCGTAGTACACACTCGAAATAGGTGCGCGCCAGTCATATATAAGGAAGTTTTCTCCGCTTGCATCAGTAAGTGTAGCGACGCCGATATAAATTTGATCCGCGGCAGATTCTCCTTCTTCTTTGAAATCAATTCGTCCGAAATAAGGTGCTTTATGCATGCGTCTTAATGCGGCAAGTCGATTAAAGGTGTGCTTATGGGTAATTTGTGTGACAGCTAGTGACTGAGCTTGTTGTCTTAAGTTGATAACTGTTTCAAGATAATCATCGAAAGTATCAGTATTCACTTTCACATCATCCCAAAAGTGTTTACGAATATTGATTACTTCTGCTCGGCGTCTGCCAGTTTCGTTTTCCAGTTTATCAATTTGCTCCGTAATTGTTTCAATTACGGTATCCAATCTTTTTTGCTCTAGATCAAGTTTTTTGTTCATACGGTAAGCACTCCTTTAAAAGTGAAAAATAGAGGTTGACTGAAGATGTGTTTTGGTGTAAAATTAAGATACGGATAAATACGTCCCTTTTGTTTTGTAAAACGTGTTTCTGTTCTAATTTAACATAGTTTTTTCATTTAATCAATGATAATAAGATAAACCTTGGTTCTACGTGGCGTGGATCAAGGTTTTTTTGTGTTTGAAGAGGGAGTCACGCTTGTTGTCGTTTTTTGTCGGTAAGTCGATATATTTCGAAAATCGCTGATATAATTGGAGTTGCGCTGATATATTTTGAAAATCGCCGATATAATTGGAGTTGCGGTCGATATATTTGAAAAATCGCCGATATAATTTCATTTACCGAATCTAGATTAACTACTGGGAGAAGAGGAGATAAAAAAAGCTCGGGCCGAAGCCCAAGCTTTTTTTACTTCATTATTTCTTTTCGTCTTTCTTAGCGTCAGCTTTTTTCTCTTCGAAAAGATCTTTTAAATCTTTATCGTCAACTTTTACGTCAGCTTTTTTGATTTCTTTCATCATAAGATCGTTCATAAATTGAGCATCTTGTGTTTTTTCTTGAACTAGTGATTTTTTAATATCAGCTTTTGCTTTATCGAAATTTGCATCTGCGTGATTATCAGTTACTTTGATGATATGGTAACCGAATTGTGTTTTTACAGGTTCGCTTACTTCACCTTTTTTCAACTTTTGAGCTGCTTCTTCAAATTCTTTTACCATTTTCCCTGGTCCGAAGAATCCTAAGTCGCCACCTTTTTCTTTTGAGCCTGTATCTTCAGAGTATTGTTTTGCTAATTCTTCGAAAGATTTACCTTGAGCAAGTTCATCTTTCACCTTTTTAGCAGTTTCTTCATCTTTTACAAGGATATGACTTGCTTTAATTTCTTTTTTATAATCCTCGAATTTTGCTTTTACATCTTTATCAGTAATCGATTGTTCAACCGCTTTTTCTTGAGCTAATTGAGCACGCACACTATTTTTAATAGTTTCTTCTTTAATACCTTGTTGTTTCATTAGTGTATCGAATTGATCACCGTATTGTTTTTTCATTTCATCGAACTTTTTGTCTACATCTTTGTCTTCAACTTTGTAGTTTTTAATAAGTACTTTTTCCATAACCATGTTGTTTAGTACTTGTTTACCAGCTTGTGTCTTCATTTGATCGTAGAATTCTTCTTTTGTAATGTCACCAGCTTTAGATGTAACAATTTTGTCTGATGATGATGTTCCACATGCTGATAATGCGATTACACTTGTTGCGGCTAAGGCAAGCATAGCTTTCTTCATTCGATAAACACTCCTACTATTATGTATTTTTAATTTATCCTACACCAATGAATTTTGATTCATAAGAGCCCGATTAAGTCTCACTGATACTTTTGCTTTTTTATATTGGTAAAGCGCGCTTAACAGGGCTTACCGTGGCTGAGGATAAAGTTTTGATGAATGTTTTGTTCTATAGTATAAGCAATATGTACAAAATTTAATATATCATATTTCGAACCGTTTTCATATTGATAAAGAAAAATTAACCAGCACGTGTCAGATTTTGAAAGTGTGCCATATTGGGCGTATGCCGCATATACAGAATAGAGGAGGGGATGGGGATGAATTCTCAACTTATTTTATTACTTGTACTGTTTATTTTATTGGTTATTGTAGGTATAATTTGCTTATAGAGGAAAAAAGTGAGGAAGGGGCTTTCCTTCCTCACTTTCCATGAAATATAATTTCTATATAACTAGAAATTAATAAAATTGTTATACATACATTAATAACCCGAAAGACACCGGGCTGGCGGCTCGCAGCTATTTGTTTTCGTTCACACAGTGTATGTGTCATGAAATTCGTGTAAAATATAACAAGAAGTGCGAATGCGACAAAAACAACTGTTATAAGTGTCATGAGGCGAGACCTCCTTTTGGCTAAAATACATATACATATATTGTATCACACGATATTTTGTTCGTGTTACAAAATTCAGAAATAGAAGACTTTGTGTTAGAAAGTGAGGGAGAAAATGGACGTTGTTAGAAGATTAGAACAAGCTGAATACTATGTAGACCTACTATTTAAAATGATTGATGAAGAGAAGTGTCCATTTTATTCTTTGATCATAAAGAAAAAAGCTCGTAAAAAAGATATTGAACGTATACTAAATCTTTGTGAAAAACTGAACGAGCAATATGTAGTGGAGAAAGCAGAAGGGCTTCTTTTGTTCGATGCGCTGTTAGATCAATTTGAAAAAGCGCTTCCACATCAGCTCGAAGTACACGAAACTGCGGAAGCGCTAGCAAAACAAGGTTTATTTAAGCCGCTTATGAATGAATTCTTAAGCATGATTGCGAAAAAATAAATAGATTATTTCTTAACTAACTTTTGATCGGATTCTGTAAAGTTCTCTTCAATATCTTCTAATGATTTCTCAAAAATATCGATAAAGTCTTGTCCGTAAATGTTACGCAGGATTGCAATCAGTTCGATATTTTCTGGGAACTTCCCATAAAAATTACGAAGTGCAAGAGCCCCATTAAACACTGAATTATTTTCAGGATCATACTCTTCCATTAAGCGAAGTAGTAATTCTTCCCCTTTGTCTGTAATTTCAATGTACGTATTTCGTTTATCATCTTCCTTTTTTGAGAATACAAGATAGCCGCGTTCTTCCAGCTTTTTCGAGAAGTTAAACGCTGTTGATACGTGCATAACTCCAAACTTAGCAATCTCAGAAATAGAAGCCCCTTTTAAATGATAAGCGATTGTTAAAATATGATGTTCATTAATATTTAAATCGTAAGGTTTAATCCACTGCTGCCAATCTTTCTCTACACATTTCCATAACGCTTTCGATAATTGAGCAATGCGTTGGCTGAAAATCATCGCTTCTTTTACCGAGTAATCTTTTTCTCCACTTTTCATTTACTCACCCACTTTAACATTCTTTTTTCATTACTATCTATTATGCCAGTAAAATAAAAATTAATAAAGTCTTTTTGTGAGAATTGTGAAAATTTTTCGGAAAAATGACATTCTATACAAATCATGCATAACTATGGAAGCGTTTTATGAGTCGTGAATACATACGTTGTCCTTACATGTTAAGTGATAACATATATTGTAAATGCATAAAAACACGGCATATCTATACGATATGCCGTGTCAAGGTCAATTTATATAAAAAATATTTGTTATATGCAAAAAACTAAGCAGGAATTTGTTTACGCTTTTTCTGGAACAGCTTCTTGTAGTTTCTCAATTGACTTTTGGATGTCCAAAATTTCTTTCTCAATATGGCGCTTGTTTTGAGAAATATCTTGCTTCCAGTTAGAAAGCGTGTCTTGCATGTCATCTTTTAATTCTTGAAACACTTCTTTACCTTCTGAAGCAGTTTCAACAATTTGACGCTTTAATAATTTCGTATCAGCTGTAATATCAGCTAAAGTCTTTTTAATATCATTTCCTTTTTCTTTTAACTTGCCGCGCATGTCTTTACCAGAAGAAGGAGTTGAGAAAAGAACAGCTAGTCCAGCAACTGCTCCGCCGCAAATAACACCTGTAATAAAGGATTTAGCTTTTGACATAAAAGGAGACCTCCTTATTTTTTGTTCGTATTCATGATGGGAAAAATATGCATATCTTTCTTATATGTGCTATGCACAAACAATCATCCCTGAGCATTTTAAGTAAAGAAACAAGCCATGCGGAATTTGATGACTTCAGGGAAGTGGCTTGTTATGTATTACGCCTTCTTATAGTGTCATTATTTCACACTATTTGCAATTGTACTTGCGATGTTTTGTAAATTTTCCATAGTGTATTCATTTTGATGTGATTTCCAAACAGCACCGAAACCATCTTTTTCACCGTAGCGTGGAATTAAATGAAGGTGGAAGTGGAACACAGTTTGTCCAGCTTTTTCACCGTTATTGTTAAGTAGGTTAAAGCCAACTGGATTAAACTCTGCTTTAATCGCATTTGCGATTTTTGGAACGACAGAAAAAATGTGTGATGCGATTTCTGGCGTTAACGCAAAAATGTCTTGTTTGTGAACTTTCGGAATAACAAGAGTATGTCCTTTTGTTACTTGACTAATATCTAAAAATGCAAGCACATGTTCATCTTCGTATACTTTTGAGCAAGGGATCTGCCCGTCAATGATTTTACAAAAAATACAATTGTCTGCTGTATGATTCATTGATCTCATCCTTTCAAATATCCTTAGCCGTATTTTACCATAATTACATAAGAGAACAAACACGAAAAACAGGAAGCTGACTCAGCTTCCTGTTTTCTGAAGAGGGATTGAAAAAGCATTATCGTAATTTACGTTTCGCAGACACCTCATTTATTTAAGAAATGCACGGTAAATCGGCTAAAGTTTCTGCCGTAGACACCCCATTTTCAAGTGAAATGAATTGCAATCTTTTTTAAAATGAAATTGTTTATTTTTTAAAACAGTATATGCTCTTTCAGAGACACCCCGTTTCGAAAATGAAACAAATGATCTGGTTATGTGTAAATTTCATTGTCCAACTTGGACACCCCATTTCATGATGACTTCACTATGTTGTTGTACTCATCAATAGGTGGTTGCTTTTTCAATGTGTTCCTTCTTCAATAATTATGATGTCCGCTTTCGGAAAAATATATGCTAATAAATTTAAAAATTTTTTTTGAGTACATGGATACTATGTAGTACAGCATAATTTTTGGTAAGATGAATATAGAATGAATACTAATGAAGAAAGTGGTGTCGTATGAGCGAGTTATTGCGTGTAGAAAATGTTACAGGAGGATATACGAAACGACCTGTATTAAAAGACGTTTCGTTCTCTGTTAATAAAGGCGAACTTGTCGGCTTAATCGGTTTAAATGGAGCTGGTAAAAGTACGACGATTAAACATATTATCGGTTTAATGGAACCGAAAAAAGGAACTGTCACAATTAATGGGAAAACAATTCGTGATGATATGACAGCGTACCGTTCTAGCTTTTCATTCATTCCGGAAACGCCGGTATTATATGATGAATTAACGTTAGAAGAGCATTTGAAATTAACAGCTATGGCGTATGGGGTTGATGAAAAACAATATGAAGAACGTGTAGGACAACTACTACAAGAGTTTCGTATGAAAAATCGTTTAAAATGGTTTCCATCTCATTTCTCAAAAGGAATGAAACAAAAAGTAATGATTATGAGCGCATTTTTAGTGGAGCCATCTCTTTACATAGTAGATGAACCTTTCGTTGGATTAGATCCGTTAGCGATTCAATCCCTTCTTCAAATGATGGACCAAATGAAAAAGAGTGGTGCCGGTATTTTAATGAGCACACATATTTTAGCGACGGCAGAGCGTTATTGTGATTCGTTCATTATTTTGCATCAAGGTGAAGTAAGAGCGAAGGGAACGCTATCTGAACTGCAATCACAGTTTAATATGCCAGGTGCAACGTTAGATGATATTTACATCGCGCTAACAAAGGAAGAAGATTATGAATAGCACAGCGTTATGGAAAGAACGATTTCGTCACTTTCTAAAAGAAGTTCGTACATATAGTAAATACGTATTTAATGATCATTTGAAATTTATTTTCGTGTTCATCATTGGTGCGGGAGCGTATTATTACCAGCAATGGTTACAAACGTTAACACCTTCGTTTCCGGCGGCGCTCGTAATGGCAGTATTAATTGGACTCGTGTTAACGGCTGGATCCATTCAAACATTATTAAAAGAAGCGGATCTCGTTTACTTACTGCCAGTTGAAGAAAAGTTAAAACCTTACTTCACAAAGGCATTTCTTTTTACATTTATGATTCAGTTATACATAATCGCAATCGTAGCAGCTGCGCTTGCTCCGTTATACTTCCAACAAATGAAGCAAACAGGAGCTGGCTACATATGGATCGTACTTGCATTTGTCATTGTAAAAGCGTGGAATTTATTTGTAGCGTGGGAAAAGTCATTTTTAACAGATCAAAATATACAAAGAGCGGATTGGTTCATTCGTTTTATCCTAAACGGTTTATTTGTATATTTCCTTGTAGAACGTACTTCAGTTCTTTTCATTGGTGGAATCGTCCTTCTCATGGTGTTATACCTTGCTATCATGCATCAAATGGTAAAGGGAAAGCCACTAAACTGGGAGTATTTAATTTCTGAAGAAGGTAAGAAGATGATGCTGCTATACCGCATCGCGAACATGTTCGTTGATGTACCAGCATTAAAAGAAAGAGTAGCACGCAGAAAATGGCTCGATTTCATTCTTTCGATGATTGGTGAAAAGCGTACATATTTATACTTATATACGAGAACGTTTTTAAGATCAGGTAACTATTTTGGATTATATGTGCGTTTGCTTGCTCTTGGAGGAGTTATTCTTTACTTCATTCCATTTTTATACGGGCGATTTATCGTAAGTTTTATCTTCCTATATTTAATCGGCTATCAGCTATTAACTTTATGGAAACATCACCGCATGAAGATTTGGCTTGATTTGTATCCGGTAGGGGGAGAAGAGAAGAAGAAAGACTTTCTTACTTTATTAAACGCGATTCTAATCATAGGGAGCGTAATCTTTACAGTTATATTTGCACTAGCAACGAAAGATTTCATGATGACAGGAATTTTACTTATCGTAAGCATATTATTTAGTATCGGTTTCGTTTACCAATACGGGGCGAAGCGCATTGAGCGTTTAAATTGAAAGGAATGAACCTATGATTACATACGAAGAGAAGGTTATAAAAGAATTGGAGCAGTGGAAAGCTACATTCATGAAAGATTCTTCTATGATGACACGGTTCTCCAAAAAAGTGCAGACGAAAGTGCAACAGCTCATTCCGGCGAAAGTACAAAAGGTATTAACAGAGACGATTCGTATGATGGTGCAAACGATCAGCGCCGGGTCAAACTTTATAAAGCCGAAGCTAAAAGAGACGACATGGTCACTGCAAAGACGTGACGATGAAGTTCGTAAAAAAATGGATGAGTATAAAAAAATAGCAGCGGCAGAAGGGGCAGGGACGGGGGCTGGCGGTATTCTCCTCGGTCTTGCTGACTTTCCGCTTTTACTCGGCATTAAAATTAAATTTTTATTCGATGCAGCGACATTGTACGGATTTGATACGAGCAACAAAGAAGAGCGCCTTTTTATCCTTCATGTTTTTCAGCTTGCCTTTTCAAGTGACGATCACCGAAAAGAAATATGGAAAGCAATCGAAACGTGGGATACAGAAGAAGAAAATCATATGGACTGGGAAAAGTTCCAAACAGAGTACCGAGACTATATCGATTTAGCCAAAATGCTGCAGCTCGTACCAATAATCGGTGCCCCGGTAGGCGCATATGCGAACTATCAACTACTGCAAAGACTCGGAGAAGTGACGATGAATTGTTATCGTATGCGATTGCTGAATAGGGATTAAAAAGAAGGCGTCCTACATGTGTAACGTAGGACGCCTTTTCTTAGAAGCCAAGTCCGATATAGCTAACTCCAACTATAATCAATACGATAAAAAGTACAATGATTAATGAAAATCCGCTCTTACCAGCTTGTCCTGCTTCACCGCCGCCATTACCACCAAGTCCCATATGATATCCTCCTTATTGTTATATGTTGCTTTTACTTTATAACTTTCTGTATTTTCTGATAAACACCTTCTGTAGTGCTAACTAAATTGAAAATCATTTCGTTTTGTTTTATAATTTACTTACCGACCGGTAAGTAAAAATAAGTGAGGTACAGTATGACGAAGAATTTACAAACATCGCAAAACATTGTAGAGGCTTCATTTAAAATTATGGCAGAACACGGCATTGAGAAGATGAGTCTTTCCATGATTGCGAAAGAGGTAGGTATTTCAAAACCGGCTATTTATTATCATTTTTCTTCTAAAGAAGCGTTAATCGATTTTTTATTTGAAGAAATTTTCTCTGGATATCATTTCGTGAGTTATTTCGATAAAGAGCAATATACGAAAGAAAACTTTGCAGAAAAGTTAATTGCTGATGGTTTACATATGCTCTCTGAATATGAAGGGCAAGAAGGGATATTACGCGTTATCAATGAATTTATCGTAACTGCATCGCGAAATGAAAAGTATCAGAAACGCTTATTTGAAATACAAGAAGATTTCTTAAATGGTTTCCACGATTTATTGAAGAAAGGCGTAGAACTTGACGTAGTGTCACAACATGAAACGGAAGAAAATGCTCATACGCTAGCACTCGTGATTGATAATATGAGCAACTATATGCTCATGGGATTCCAGTTAAAGTATAAAGAAATTTGGATTCGAAATGTGAAAAACGTCATGAAGGAGGAGTAAAGATGAAAATGCAAAAAAACTGGTGGCTCGGTTTTCTTGGATTTATTGGGGTTTATAAAATACCAGGTATGATTGAAGCTTTTCAAGCGGATGGAAATTGGATGAAGTTAATCGGTTTCATTTGGCTACTTTGGTTCGGATATTTTATTCCTGAGAAGAAAGAAGATTGAATTTCAATTTTCTGTAAAGTTACGTAAAATATAGATTGAGAGTATTTATATATTAGATTACTAGATTTGGAGTGGTTACATGGATCCATTGAAAAATGAAATTCACCCTGACATGGTCAAGGTGTGGAAAGCGCGTTCTTTAATTGAGCTAGGAATCAGTATTATAGTCATTTTGGCATATCTTTTCTTTATGATTAAGTTTAATTGGTGGGCTTGGATTTTCTATGTGCTCATCGGATTAACAATTGTATATACACCGTTTGATTACTTTACGTTTCCGAAACTACGTCAACGTTATTACAGCTACCAACTAAATGAAGAAGAACTTGAAATTCAGCATGGTCTTTTCGTCGTAAAGCGCGTATTAGTACCGATGATTCGTGTGCAGCACGTTACGATTGAACAAGGGCCAATTATGAGAAAATACGGATTAGCAGAATTACACATTTCAACAGCGGCAACTTCTCATAGCATCCCAGGTTTAACGATGTATGAAGCTGAAATGTTGAAAACGAAAATCGCAGAATTAGCGAAAGTGAGTGATGAGGATGTATAAGAGGCAGCATCCAATCACGATGTTATTAGAATTAAAAATAACAGATTTTATACCACTCATTATTTTTCTTTTTAGCTTAAGGGGAAAGTTTCCATTTTGGTATTTAGTTCCTATTGGTTTTGCGTTGATCACAATTATTTCAGCTATCGTAGGCTGGTATTACAAAGTATACTGGGTCGAAAATAACGTATTACATGTGAAACAAGGTCTCTTTGTGAAAAAGGAGAGCTACTTAAATAAAGAACGTGTTCAAACAATTAATACAAGTTCTAACGTACTATACCAAATGCTCGGTTTGAAAAAAATTCAGATTGAAACAGCTGGCGGGGGCGATGAAGCAGAAGTTAGCTTAGCTGGAATTACGGTAGAAGAGGCGACGGAGCTTATTACTTTGCTAAATGAGCCAACTCCAGAAGTGAAAGCAGAAAAAACGTTAGACGAAGCAGCAGAAAATACAGTAGAAAAAGCAATTGTTACAGAGGAAAAACAAACGACAGAGTACAAGTTAACGTGGAAAGAGATTTTAATAGCGTCTGTTACATCTGGTCAATTTGGAGTATTGTTCTCTTTAATCTTTTTCGTTTATCACCAAGTAGATGAGTATATTCCGAAATGGATAAAAAATAGTGTGACGTCATATGTAATGGACCACGATATATATGGCTGGATTTACATGGTAGCTATTTTACTTGTCGTTTCTTGGATGATATCTACAATTGGCTACGCGTTAAAACACGGTAACTTCACAGTGAATCGAAAAAATGATGAAGTCCGTATTTCGCAAGGGTTACTGGAGAGAAAAGAACTCGTACTAAAATTGCACCGCATTCAAGGGATTACGATAAAAGAAGGCATTTTACGCCAACCGTTCGGTTATTGTGCTGTGCAAGTAGAAGTCATTCAAAGTGAAGGGAAAGAAGAAAAAGTTACACTGCATCCTATCATTCGAAAAGATCGAGTGCAACAATTACTCGCGCATTTACAATTACCATACGAACTGAATGCAAATATTACTTCGTTACCAAAAGCAGCATTGCGCCGCTATCTCATTGATAGTTTTATCTTTTTCGCTATGCTCGCAATCCCGCTTACTGGAATAAGCGTATACTTTGAAAAGTATTACATCATGTGGGCATTACTACCGCTCGCAATCCTTATCTTTACACTTGGATACGCAACATTTAAAACAAATGGCTACAGTGTTAACGGAGAACAAATTACACTTGTCTATCGTAGCGTCGGAAAATATACAGGACTTATTAGAAGAAGACACGTCCAATCAATGGAGAAGACACAATCATATTTCCAGCGCCGTGCGGATTTATGTACGTATAAGTTTTCGAGTGCATCATCTAGTTATAAAATAGAGCATACGAGAGTAGAAGATGCGGAGAGAATGCAGGATTGGTATAAGAAGAAAATAAATGAGATGTAACTTGAGAAAGCTTGCCTATTATGAAAGGCAGGCTTTTTTGTTATAGGGAAAAGAGTCGTTTAATCCATATATTAGTACAACTACAGCACACATGTATCAATACGTATGAAAAAAGGTAATATGCTTCTGTTTTAGGAAAATATGTGGGATTTTTGATATAAATGGTATAATAAAATGGAAATAGTATTAGGAGGTTATATATGATAAGTCAGTTGAAAAGAGAAGCACTTGATGCATTAAAAGGAAGATGGGGACTAGCGGTAGGGGCAACCTTATTAATTGGAATCCTTATTGGAGCTGTTGAAATGCTAACAACAGGTATTTTCTCGATATTTTGGGGTTGGGAAGAAGCAAGTGATTCACTTACAGTAAGTATTATAGTAATGCTTGTTATTGGTCCATTAACAATAGGTGCCTATTATCTTGTTTTAAATGCAATTCGTGGGACTGATGCTCGCATTGGTCATATATTTAGATGGTTTAGCGATGGAAGTAAGTTGATGAAGTCGTTTTTAACATATTTACTAATGTATGTATACTTGACTCTATGGACATTACTTCTTATTATTCCAGGTATTATTAAATCATTTTCTTATTCTATGACATATTTTATTTTGAATGATCATCCAGAATATACAGCGAATCAAGCGATTACTGAGAGTCGTCATATGATGAATGGACATAAAATGGATTACTTTTTACTATGCTTAAGTTTCTTAGGTTGGTTCATTTTAAGTATTCTTACTGTAGGAATCGGTTTCTTATGGTTAGCACCTTATTTCTACGCGACATCAGCCGCATTTTATGAAGAGATTTCAAAAGAATATTATAAAAAAGAAGGCACTACTTTCTAATAAAACATATAAACTATCTACCCTAAAGAATGTAGGGAGCAGATAGCAGATGGTTTAGGTGTTTTGATATTTGTCCTATTTTCGGGATTCACTTCAGGATAAGGTATAGATTTTTATATAGAAATGCTACCCTCTATGTTTTATCATAGAGGGTTATTTTTTTATGTAAAAATGATAGGAAATAATGAATAATATATGTAAAGAAAAAAGCGAGGTGAATGAGAGTGAGCAAATTTTTAATACCGTATTCATTTTCTATATTAAGTTTCTTTATTTCAGCAACAGCACTTGATTTATATGATAGGATGGGAAACGATAGTGAGCTGGTTTCGCCGAACATAATTGGAAAGATAATTCAATCTACTGCGCAAATGGGAGTCCTTACATTGTATTTCGGAGTACCTATTATTTTAGGTGGCTGTCTACTTGGTGAGCTATTGTTTAGAGGTATCATTTTACGATTTAAACTAAGCTATATTATATCTTTATTATTATATCTATTTTTAGCTTTTAGTATTGTTTTCGTAACGGTAGGCATTCCAACTACATATGAAGATTCTAATACATTTTTCATGGGGATAACTATGATTTGTGCTGTTACATTCTTTGTGAGTCGGAATATATGGGAAAACAAGTTAATAATGGAGTGACAAAATGAAATACACCTGTCCATGTTGCGGATATAAAGTTTCACTTTATTGGATCAGTTAGAAAACCGACTAGTGAAGATGTGAAGGATGCTAGTTGGCAGCGAATTTGTTAAGTAGAATGTTATTACTCAATTTAATGGGAGTAATAACATTTTTTATTTAGTACTGAAAGAATTACTGCTGTCTTAAAGTAATAAGAAGGAATAAATCGGTAAATTTTATTAATGGATATATTTTCAATAAATACAAAAGTATAGATGTATAGTCAGCTTTGTGTATTTAATGTTATCATATTGAATGATATGGAAATTTTTAATAGAATAAGTAACTAAAAATTCAAAGGTAATGAAGCTTTTGTTGTATAAAGAAAATACTTAGTAGTAATCAACAATATTAAAAATAAGATTCGTATTTATATAAATTTAGTAGAAATGGGGTTTTAAAAAGGAATGAGTATAAGCATAACGCGGCAAAAGATTTTGGCGGCCGCTTCTCAAATTGTACAATGTAAAGGGGTTGCTAAATTAACTTTAGAAGCAGTGGCAAAAGAGGCGGGTTTAAGCAAAGGTGGATTATTGTATCACTTTTCAAATAAAGAAGCTTTAATAGAAGGTATGATAGTCCGAGGGGTAGAGGATTATGAAGGGGCCATTTACAATAAAGTAGCGGAAGACTCAGAGAGGAAAGGGAGATGGGTTCGCTCTTTTGTAGAGGAAAGATTAAGTAATGAGAGAAGAACAGAAGAGTTGTCTAGCAGTATGATGGCAGCACTCATGTTAAAACCTGAATTACTTGAGCCATTACAACAATCATTTCAGCAACTGCAAAAAAATATAGAAAATGATGAGATAGATTCAGTTTGTGCAACAATTATTAGATTAGCAGCAGATGGATTATGGTATTCGGAATATTTAGGGGTTGGAAGACTAAGCCCCGAGTTAAGAGAAAAAGTGATTCAAGCTCTTATTAGTAATTCATATAAATAGAATATACGAACTATATAATGAGAAAATAATTCACCATTGCTTCTTTAATGTAGTGGTGAATTATTTTTTTTATTAGAAAAATAGAACAATTTTATAGAGTATTGAATTATAACCGTCCAGACGGTATAGTAATATTTGGTTTAAGAGGAAAATGAAACAAAAAAAGAATAAAAGATATTTTTAGCACACTATTCGAAAGGATAGGCCGCAAAGCTTAGAGTCTACGGTAATACATATTGGTTACTAAGATCGTCTGGTTGCACATTTTTGATGCAACCGGACGATCTTTTTTTGTTATATAAATATAAAAATTTAGGAGGGAACTATGCAAATGAAAAGTACTAAAAGACATATTTCAATGGTTTCATTAGTTTTTCTAGTATTATTTTCAGTGCTGAATGTGTGGGCTCCAGTTATTCAAGCTGCTGTTATGAAAAGTCCAGTGGACGAAATTAATATTTCCCGTACTGATGGCACGACATCTGAACCATATCAAGCCTCAGATGGTATGAAAGTAGAAGTGAAGTGGTCAGCTAAAGAAAAAATAAAAAGTGGAGATCAATTCACAATTGATATGCCAAAAGAGTTTCGAAAAGACCTTATGAATATGAGTTTTCCTTTAAAAGATGCTGAAGGAAAAACAGTTGGTACATGTGAGATGAAAAAGGGTCTATTAACGTGTACTATGGGTGATTACGTAGAAGGAAAGAACAACATTAAAGGTTCTTTATTCGTAGAATTCTACTTTGGTCTAGAAGCATATGATGGTGTTAAAGAAATTCCATTAGAATTTAACGTTGATGGTCAAATCGTAAATAAAGAAGTAAATGTAAGTAATACGACAGAGAGACCGAAGCCACAACCCAATACGGAAAATCTATTGAAATGGGGTTCTTATAATCAAGAAGATCCGTCTATTGCTGATTGGCTTGTATATGTAAATGCAACTGGAACAGAAATGCAAGATCTTAAATTAACAGATACATTAGGACCTGGGCATGAGTTAATTACAGACAGCGTAGTATTAGAAGAGGCTGTATTTGAAGATGGTTATGCACCAACAAATATTAAGCCAGCAAATTTATCTAACATTAAAATAAATGCAACAAAGACTGGATTTACAATTGAATTTCCAGACAGTTCAAAAGGCTATATTTTAAGATATAAAACAAAGGTTACAAATCCTGCTGCAAAACCTCATAAAAATACTGTGAAATTAGAAGGTAAAAATATTAAAACTGAAGAAAAAGTAGGACAAGTATTTGTGAGTGGTGGGGGAGGATCTGGTTCAGGTGACAATAATCCACCTAGCATTGAAAAAAATATAGTTGATGAGAATGGCAAGCTTGTAGAGAATGAGCAGCTAACACAAATGGATCAAGTTATTCAATACCAAGTTGGTACACATATACCGAACGATCCTTCTAAATACACATCTATGGTAATTAGTGATGATTTAGAAGATGTTTTAGAAGTATTAGAGGCAAAAGTGTATGATAAAAATGGCCAAGATATTACTTCTAAAGGGACGTTAAATATAGATAAACAAAGAAGTGAAGTAACATTTACGTTTGGTGAGAATTTTGATTATAAGTCATATGAAGACCAGATAATTAATCTTAGTATCAAGGCGAAAATTAAAAATAATGCAGACTTATCTTCTTACGTAGATAAGAAGATTCCTAATAAAGCGGAATTACATTTTGATGATAAAACATTAACATCAAAAGAAGTAACTATTACACCGCCTGAAGCTCCAAAAGATGGTACAGTATCGCTTCATAAAATAGATTCTGAGAATCCGAACAAAGGGTTAAAAGGTGCCGAATTTGAAGTTCGAAATAGTGCAAATGAAGTTGTTGCAAAACTGACAACGGACGAAAAAGGTTTTTCAGTACCTCAAACTTTAGCTCCTGGGACGTATAAAGTTTATGAAACAGTAGCACCAGAAGGATATCAAAAATTAACAAGCCCAGTAGAGGTTACACTTCAAGCTGGAGAAACAAAAACAATTGAAATTAAAAATACTGTGCAAAAGGGTCAAATTGAAATAAAGAAAATTGATTCGGAAAATGGTGAAAAACCATTAGCAAATGCAGAGTTTGATATAGTAAAAGACGGTGTAGTAGTCGAACATATTGTTACAGATAAAGATGGTAAGGCAATCTCTAAACCGTTAGCACTAGGAAAATATATTTTAAAAGAAACGAAAGCGCCTGAAGGCTACCAATTAAAAGAAACAGAGTTCGAAGTAAGTGTAACAGGGGACGGCATATTCCCAATACAAGTGGAAAATGCAATGGTAGACAAAGGTAATATAGAAATTACAAAAGTGGACAAAGAAAACGGAGCAGTATTAGCGGGTGTCGAATTTGAAGTCCAAGATGAGAAAGATGAAGTAGTAAGAAAAGTAGTAACAGATAAAGATGGAAAAGCAAATGTTTCAGATCTATCAGTAGGAAAGTACAAATTAGTAGAGACGAAAAGCTTACCAGGTTATAAAAAGCTAACAGAACCAGTACCATTTGAAATAAAAAAAGGTATGACAAAAGCTTTAGCAATAAAAGTAGAAAACGAGCAGTTAGACAAAGGCTCAGTAGAAATTACAAAAATAGATAAAGATAGTCAAAAAGTATTAGAAGGCGTAGTCTTCGAAGTGCAAGATGAGCAAGGAAAAGTAGTAACAGAAGTAAAAACAGATAAAGATGGTAAAGCAAAAATCTCTGATTTATCAGTAGGGAAGTACAAATTAGTAGAGACGAAAAGTTTACCAGGCTACAAAAAGCTAACAGATTCAGTATCATTCGAAATTAAAAAAGGTATGACAACAGTCCTATCGTTGAAAGTAGAAAATGAACAGTTAGATAAAGGTTCAGTAGAAATTACAAAAATAGATAAAGACAGCAAAAAAGCATTAAAAGGCGTAGTTTTTGAAGTGCAAGATGAAGCTGGAACAGTAGTAAAGGAAGTAAAAACAGATAAAGATGGTAAAGCAAAAATCTCAGATCTATCAGTAGGAAAGTACAAATTAGTAGAGAAAGAAAGTTTACCAGGCTATAAGAAACTAACAGATCCAGTATCATTTGAAATCAAAAAAGGCATGACCGAAGTTCTATCATTAAAAATAGAAAATGAAATGGTAGATACGGGAAATATAGAGATAACAAAGATAGATAAAGATAATAAAGCACCGTTAGCGGGAGTAACATTCATCGTCCAAGATGAAAAGGGTAATGAAGTTACAAAAGTAACGACAGATAAAGATGGAAAAGCAAATGTTTCAGATTTACTTGTAGGAAAGTATGAATTAGTAGAGGTAGAAAGTTTACCTGGTTATAAAAAATTAGAAAAACCAATATCATTTGAAATCAAAAAAGGCATGACCGAAGTCCTATCATTAAAAGTAGAAAATGAAATGGTGGATACAGGGAATGTCGAGATAACAAAAATAGATAAAGATAGTAAAGCACCATTAGAAAATGTTGTATTTGAAGTACGTGATTTAAAAGGAAAAGTAGTTGCGAAAGTAACAACGGATAAAGAAGGAAAAGCAAACGTTTCAGATTTATCTATCGGGAAGTATGAGTTGGTAGAAGTAGAAACACCGGCAGGATACAAACCACTAGAAAAGCCAATTTCATTTGAAATTGAAAAGGGTAGAGTAACAGCGCTAAAGCTAACAGTAGAAAATGAATTAGTGGATACAGGAAATGTAGAAATTACAAAAGTAGATAAAGAAAATAAAGATGCTTTAGCTGATGCAGTCTTTGAAATTCAAGATGAAGCAGGGCAAGTAGTCGCTAAAATAACGACAGATAAAAAAGGACAAGTACAAGTTACTAATTTATCAGTCGGCACATACAAGTTAGTAGAAGTAAAAGCACCAAAAGGATATAAACAATTAGTAGATCCGATTACTTTCCAAATTGAAAAAGGCATGACAAAATCTCTTGCTTTAACAGTAGAAAACGAAATGTTAGACAAGGGAAATGTGGAAGTAACAAAAGTAGATAAAGATAGTCAAAAAGCATTAGCAAGTGTAGTCTTCGAAGTACAAGACGAACAAGGCAAAGTAGTAACAGAAGTAACGACAGATAAAGAAGGGAAAGCAAAAATCTCAGACTTATCTGTAGGAAAGTACAAATTAGTAGAGAAAAAAAGCTTACCAGGTTACAAAAAACTAACAGAGCCAGTATCATTCGAAATCAAAAAAGGTATGACAGAAGTCTTATCATTAAAAGTAGAGAATGAACAGTTAGACAAAGGCTCAGTAGAGATTACAAAAGTAGATAAAGATAGTCAAAAAGCATTAGCAGGTGTAGTCTTCGAAGTACAAGATGAAAAAGGCAAAGTAGTAACAAAAGTAACGACAGATAAAGAAGGAAAAGCAAAGATTGCTGATTTATCAGTAGGAAAATATAAGCTAGTAGAGGTAGAGAGCTTACCAGGATATAAAAAACTAGCGAAACCAGTATCATTTGAAATCAAAAAAGGTATGACAGAAGTCTTATCACTAAAAGTAGAGAATGAACTAGTAGACAAAGGCTCAGTAGAAATCACAAAAGTGGATAAAGATAGTCAAAAAGTATTAGAAGACGTAGTCTTCGAAGTGCAAGACGAACAAGGAAAAGTAGTAACGGAAGTAAAAACAGATAAAAATGGTAAAGCAAAAATCTCAGACTTATCTGTAGGAAAGTACAAATTAGTAGAGAAAGAGAGCTTACCAGGCTACAAAAAACTAACAGAGCCAGTATCATTCGAAATTAAAAAGGGTATGACAGAAGTTCTATCATTAAACATAGAAAATGAAATGGTAGATACGGGAAATGTAGAAATTACAAAAATAGATAAAGATAATAAGGCACCGTTAGCAGGTGTAGTCTTTGAAGTTCAAGACGACAAAGGCAAGGTAGTAACGAAAGTAACGACAGATAAAGCTGGAAAAGCAACAGTTGCAGATTTATCAGTAGGAAAGTACAAGTTAGTAGAAGTAGAGAGTTTACCAGGCTACAAAAAATTAGAAAAGCCTGTACTATTTGAAATTACAAAAGGTATGACAAAATCTTTAGCGTTCACTGTAGAAAATGAAATGGTAGATACGGGGAATGTAGAAATCACAAAAATAGATAAAGACAGTAAAGCACCATTAGAAAATGTTGTATTTGAAGTACGTGACTCAAAAGGCAAAGTAGTTGCGAAAGTAACAACGGATAAAGAAGGAAAAGCAGACATTTCAGATTTATCTATTGGAAAGTATGAGTTAGTAGAAGTAGAAACACCAGCAGGCTACAAACCACTAGAAAAGCCAGTTTCATTCGAAATTACAAAAGGTATGACGAAAGTCTTATCATTGAAAGTAGAGAATGAACAGTTAGACAAAGGTTCAGTGGAGATTACAAAAATGGCCGCTGAAAGCAAGGAAGTCTTATCAGGAGCTGTGTTTGAGGTTCATGATGAAAAGGGAAAAGTAGTAGTGAAAGTAACAACAGATAAAGATGGAAAGGCAAAAATCACAGATCTATCTGTAGGTAACTACACACTAGTAGAAGTAGAAGCACCAAAAGGATATGAAAAATTAACTAATCCAATTCCATTTGAAATTACAAATGGAATGATAAATGCAGTTCAATTAGAAGTATTAAACAAATTGAATCATTTAGCGCCACCAGGCCCAGAAACACCAGATCCAGAAAAACCTGGAACACCAGATCCAGAAAAACCTGGAACACCAGATCCAGAAAAACCTGGAACACCGAATCCGGAGAAACCTGGAACACCGAATCCAGAAAAGCCTGGAACACCAAATCCAGAAAAGCCTGGAACACCGAATCCAGAAAAGCCTGGAACACCGAATCCAGAAAAACCTGGGACACCAGATCCAGAAAAGCCTGGGACACCGAATCCAGAGAAACCTGAAAAAGAATTACCGAAGACAGGGCAGAAAATGCCTGTGGAACCATATATGGGAGCACTTCTTGTAATGATGAGTTTTGGATTACTCATATTAGGTAGAAAACAGCAGAGATAATAAAGGTGAAAAGGTATCCTCAAAGTATTTGAGGATACCTTTTTTAGCATAAAAAAAAGCATCTAGCAAAAGTACTAGATGCAAATAAAAACACAAGGGAAGACAAAGTTCTTCCCTTTTCCCGTATGTAATTATATCAAAAAATTTATAAAAAACTAGCTATATTTAAAATATAATTTTAAAAAAAGTTATATACATAAATAATTGCAATACGCGCAGTTTTATCTTTCTGAAAAATCCATTTCTTTATTTTTGAATATTAAGACTAATGTTGATAAATCTTCAGATAATTAGAAAAAATACCCGAAAGGATATATAATATTGCTTAATAAATAATTTTAATGAATTACGTATATTTCATTTGGTGTATTAATTGAATATCATAATTTTTAATTTTATTAAGCAAGAATCTCGGTTACTTATTGCATTTCTAACATAGGGTGAGATAGAAAAATACAATAGTGTGGAGGTTTTTATAATGACGTTTGTTCTTAGTAAAATGAGTGGCTTTAGCATAGAAGAAAAGGTACATGAATTTGAATCTAAAGGATTCCTTGAAATCTCAAATGAAATCTTTTTACAAGAGGAAGAGAATCATCGTCTATTAACACAAGCACAGTTAGATTATTATAATTTGGAAGATGATGCATACGGTGAATGCCGTGCTAGATCTTATTCAAGGTATATAAAGTATGTTGATTCACCAGATTATATTTTAGATAATAGTAATGATTACTTCCAATCTAAAGAATATAACTATGACGATGGCGGGAAAGTTAGACAGTTCAATAGCATAAATGATAGCTTTTTATGTAATCCTTTAATTCAAAATATCGTGCGCTTCGATACTGAATTTGCATTTAAAACAAATATAATAGATACAAGTAAAGACTTAATTATAGGTTTACATCAAGTAAGATATAAAGCTACTAAAGAAAGACCATCTTTTAGTTCACCTATTTGGTTACATAAAGATGATGAACCAGTAGTGTTTTTACACCTTATGAATTTAAGTAATACAGCTATTGGTGGAGATAATTTAATAGCTAATTCTCCTCGGGAAATTAATCAGTTTATAAGTTTGAAGGAGCCTTTAGAAACTTTAGTATTTGGACAAAAGGTCTTCCATGCCGTAACGCCACTTGGAACAGAATGTAGTACGGAGGCTTTTCGTGATATTTTATTAGTAACATTTTCTTATAAGGAGACAAAATGAGAGAGAATAAAATAATTATGATTTCTGGAGCCAATAGCGGTATAGGTCATGCTTGTATAAAATACTTTTTAGAAAAATCATTTCATGTAATAGCGCTTGATATTAATAATAATAATTTAATAGATTATATGAAAACAGATATGCCTTTGAAAGTAGTGCAAATTGATTTAAGTAATAGCGAAGCGATTCATAATCTTTTTACTCAATTAGATTTAGAAAAGCTTTCTCCTGATATATTAATAAATGCAGCTGGTATTCGAGAGATAACACCTGTTTTACATTTATCCGATGATATGTTTAAAAAAGTAATTGATGTAAATTTAGTAGCCCCATTTATCCTTTCTAGGGAAGTAGCTAAGCGATGGTGTGAATCGAAAATAAAAGGTTGTATTGTGAATATAGCATCGGTTTCTGGATTAATGGCTGAACCAGAGCGAGCTGCTTATGTTGCATCAAAGCATGCTTTAATCGGATTGACTAAACAGATGGCTATGGAATTTGGAAAGCAAAATATAAGGGTGAATAGCATTTCTCCCGGTGTTATTAGAACTGAACTTACAGAAGAATACTTTAGTAATACAGCTTTGATGTCTATGATAAAAAGTAATCAATCTTTAGATACTTGGGGGTTGCCGCAGGATATTGTTTCATGTATTGAGTACTTGATTTCTGATCAGGCCCGCTTTATTACTGGTTCTAATTTTGTAATTGATGGTGGTTGGACTGCTGGGAAAAATTTATAATTGAGTGTTTTTGAGGAAAAGCACCTGTCCTTTTTTAGGCTGGTGTTTTTCTCACTATAAACCGAGTTTTTATTGGAGGGGGATTAATTTGCTTCAAAAAAGTTTTAAGCAAGAGAAAACGGTACCGGCTTTAAAGATGATAGCATCAATGGTTATCTTTGGATCAGTTGGATTTTTTTCAGTTCAAACAAACTTACCTTCGTTTGAATTAGTGTTTGTAAGGTGTATTTTTGCGACAATATTTTTAAGTGTATGCTGGTTGCTTACAGGGCAATATAAACAAGATAAATGGGAACGAAAAGAAGTTATTCAAGTTTTAATATGTGGCTTTTTCTTAGTATTTAATTGGGTTTTCTTATTTAAAGCCTTTGAAAATATGTCAGTTACAATTGCTATCTCGGTTTATCATCTTGCACCAGTAATTGTACTGTTAATTGGAAGTATCGTCTTTAAAGAAAAATTAACATTAATATCTATCATTTCAATAGTTGTGTGTTTTGCAGGAGCTTTATTAATTGCTGGTATCGATGGAAGTTTCTCTGTCGGTTCATTAATGTCTTCAGGTATGATATGGGGATTTCTTGCAGCTCTCTTTTATGCATTTACAACTTTATTTGGTAAAGGGATTAACAAAATGAGTGCGTATGCAATGACATTTTTACAAACATTCTTGGGGATATTTCTTTTAATACCATTTATAGATTTAGATGCTTTTAGTGGCCTCACTCAAAGTAATTGGACATATATTATAGCTACTGGTTTTATTCACACAGGGATAGTATATTATCTGTTTTTTGATAGTTTACGCTATTTATCTACAAAAACAATCTCAATATTAGTTTTTTTGGATCCGGCAGTGGCAATATTATTAGATACTGTACTTACTGGATTCCGTCCAACTTTAATGCAAATAACAGGAATTCTTTTTATTTTTATTGGTATGACTTTAACATTAAAAAAATCTAAAGATAAAAAACTGAGCCAAAAAGAAAAGCGAATTGAAAGCGATGCTAGTATATCTCAACAATAATGAAATATATTGTGTATAAAACGATAAACCTTACATGAATCATGTAAGGTTTATTTTAGTTCAATATAATTCATATTTATAATATATAATTTTCAAAACTGAGGTATGTTTTTCTTTAATATGCTTTTGATTCAAATGTTATTATTTGACTATAAATTTACAAAAATGTATATGAAATCTTATTTTTTGATAATATATAAGTAATAAATTCATAGAATTGGAGTGATGAGATGCAGCCGTTAGAAAGGGAGATTCATTCTAATATGCTGAAAGTGTGGCGAATTCACGCTTTAATTGGGACGGCAGTTATACTAACAGTCGTAATTGCGTATTTCTTTTTTATGATTAACTTTAACTGGTGGGGCTGGTTGTTTGGACTATTAGTAACAGGAGCTATTACATTTATTCCACTTGATTATTTTGTGTTTCCAAATTTACGTCAGCGCTATTATAGTTACAGATTAAATGAAGAAGAGATTGAGATTCAAAAGGGAATGTTCGTTGTAAAACGCGTACTTATTCCGATGATCCGTGTGCAGCACGTAACGATTGAGCAAGGGCCGATCATGAGAAAGTATAATTTAGCAGAATTACACATTTCAACAGCCGCAACTTCTCATAGTATTCCAGGTTTAACGAAAGAAGAAGCAGAACAGCTAAAAAGACAAATTGGAGAACTTGCGAAAGTGAGTGATAAGGATGTATAAGAGGCAACATCCGATTACGATATTGTTAGGTATTAGAGTTGCGAGTTTGTTGCCACTTATTATTCTTGTTTTATTTAAACCTGATGAACAAGTGGAACCTTGGTATTTATTTTATCTTTTCCTTCTGGTTGTTTTATTCATCATGGCTATTTTTTCAGCAATTAAATGGTATTTTAAAGTGTACTGGATTGAGAATAATATTTTACATATAAAGCACGGTGTTTTTGTAAAGAAGGAAAGTTATTTAAATAAAGAACGTGTGCAAAATGTTAGTACGTCTTCTAATGTCATTTATCAGATGCTTGGGCTTATGAAGTTAAATATAGAAGTAGCGGGTGGTGGTAGTGAACCAGAAGTGATGTTGGCTGGTATTAAAGAAGACGAGGCAAAACATTTAATCTCTTTATTACATAAGAAAGAAACTACTGTAAAAGAAGAAATAGAAGAGGAAGAAAGCAAGACGGTTTATCAGTTAACAGCGAAAGAGGTTTTAGCAGCAGCGATTACATCTGGTCGGTTCGGACTAGTGTTTTCTGGACTGGTACTTCTTTACACAAAGTTTGATTTTGTTCTTCCTGAAGGATTCACAAGTAAAGTAGAAGCGTATGTGATGGGAAACGGTGTTTATAAACTAATTGTAATAGCATTAATTTTAATGGCAATTTCATGGATTATTTCCACGGCTGGATATGTGTTGAAATATGCAAACTTTAAAATTGAGCGAAAAGGGGAAGAAATTCGTATCGTTCAAGGGTTATTTGAAAAGAAAGAGTTTGTCTTAAAATTGCACCGAATTCAAGCGATTACTGTAAAAGAATGTATGCTTCGCCAGCCATTTGGTTATTGCGCTGTTGAAGTGGAAGCAATTCACAGTATTGGAGCAGCAAGTAATGAAGTGATGCTGCATCCTTTTATGAAGAAAAAAGATGTACAGCACCTGCTCACATATTTAGAGTTACCTTATGAAATTGAAGCGGAGATCGCTCACTTACCAAAAACAGCGTTGCGTCGTTATTTCATTATGGGCTGGTTAATAAGTATCATACTCACAGTTCTAATTGCTAGCGTGAGTATATATTTAAAACAATATATTGCGTTATTTTTTGTTTTACCGTTATTTATCGTGTTTTCGTTACTTGCGTATGCTAGATATAAAAGTGGCGGTTATGAATTAAGAGAAAATCAACTAACGGTTGTATATCGTAATTTTTCGAAATATACAGGAATAATGCGAAGAAGACATGTTCAAGCAGTAGGTTATAATCAATCGTATTTTCAAAGAAAGGATGAATTATGTACAACTCTTGTAACGGTAGCGGGGCGGGGTTATGAAGTAAAGCATATGAGAAAAAAAGATTCACTTCGTATATATAATTGGTACAAAGAAAAAGGAAACACCGGTGTGTAATGGTGTTTCCTTTTTGTGTCATGATTTGTCGATAAGTCGATATATTCGAAGAATCGCTGATATAATTCGAGTTGCGCCGATATATTCAGAAAAACGCTGATATAATTCGAGTTGCGCCGATAAATTCGAAAAAACGCCGATATAATTTCACATACCGCGGTTTCCGAACTCCAAACTCAAAAAAATTAAACTAACACATCAAAAGTAGTCACAAAAGAAGGGCGAGAGAAAATACTCTTTTGCTGTTCGGCATGTGGATGCGCTTGAGCCTGAGGTGTTCCTTCTGCTTGCGTGGGACGTTTTTTATGAGCGTTTTCGAATGAACGTGATTCTGTCCAGTCTTTAAAGTTTTGCTCTGTTTCCCACATCGTTAAGATGACATATGTATCGTTACTTAATGGGCGTAGAACACGGATCGCTTGGAATCCTGGTTCGTTTTCGATAAGGCCTGCGCGGTTTTTAAAGCGGTTTTCAAATACAGGGCGACCTTCGTCTGTTACAGAAATATTGTTACAAACGATATAGCCAGGTTGTCCTTTAAATTCACCGACAGCATCTAGTACGTCATACTGAAGTGAGCCTTCTACAGATTCTTCTGTATTTTCTTTATAAAACATATTTTTCTCATCATTTTTTGCAGTGAAATGTGCTTGTTCTAGAGGTGTTTCGTATGAAATAATAGCCTTCATTTTAATGCCCCCTTACTAGTTTGTTTCTATTATATCAACTCTCTTAAAAAACTTCGAAGATTATATACATAAAGATACTTCTTTTTCAAATAATAAATGTACCATCATTTGGAAAGAAGGACGATGTATGAAGAAAGTAAAGTGGACTTTATTAGGCGGCGTCGCAACGTTCGTAGTAGCGATTGTACTCTATAAACTTATCGTGTTAGCTGGTGGCTATATGATGGATGAAAAGCAGCTCGTTTTCCACTCTTCATCACGTATCGTTGACCAGAAAGGGAAAGAAATTACGAAATTATACGTAGAAAATAGAGACCTCGTACCGATCGAGCAAATTCCGAAGTATGTGCAGCAGGCGTTTGTTGCGGTGGAAGATTCTCGTTTTTATGAGCATCAAGGGATTGATTATCCGTCTATATTCCGTGCTCTTTATAAAGATACGTTAGCTAGAGAGAAGGTAGAGGGTGGTAGTACCATTACGCAGCAACTCGCTAAAAACGTCTTTTTAACTCGTGAAAAAACATTTACGCGCAAATTGAAGGAAGTCGCAATTTCTCTTCAATTAGAGCAAAAATATACGAAGCAACAAATTCTTGAAATGTATATGAATCATATTTATTTTGGTCATGGGGCTTACGGTATTCAAGCGGCAGCAAAGTTGTATTTTAATAAAAATGTTGAGGATTTAACAGTAGAGGAAGGGGCAATGTTTGCAGGCCTTCCGAAGTCACCAAACGGATATTCACCGTACTATTCTGCAGAGAAGAGTAAGGAACGCCGCGATCTAGTATTGTCACTTATGCATAAACAAGGCTATTTGACTGCAGAAGAAAGCGTTCGTTATCAAGGGAAGACAATTGCTCTATATAAAAATTTAGATGAGAATGAGCTTGCATATATGCCGTATATTGATATGGTCATAGATGAAGCCGCTCGTTTATACGGGTTGTCTCATCAAGAAGTACTTCGCGGAGGATATACGTTTGTCGTACCTATGGATGAAAAGATTCAAAAGGTAGCATATAACCAGTTTCAAGATGCAAGGAATTTTCCTGGGAAAGAAGAAGGGGCGCAAGGTGCTTTCTTATTAATGGATAATCGTACGGGAGGGATTAAAGCGGCGATTGGGGGAAGAAAGTACGTCCCGAGAGGATTTAATCGTGTTTTTGCCAAAAGGCAGCCCGGATCTGTTTTAAAACCACTTATCGTTTATGCACCAGCACTAGAAACGAAAAAGTATAATCCGTATTCTTTATTAACGAATGAAAGAAATTCTTTTGAAGGGTATGAACCTCGAAATTATAATCATGAGTATTCAAAAGAAATGACGATGTATGATGCAATTTTAGAGTCGGCAAACGTACCGGCAGTTTCTTTATTAAATGAGTTAGGGGTAGAAGAAGGAAAGCAATATTTAGAAAAAGGAAATGTCCATATTGCAGATGCTGGTTTAAGTACAGCGCTTGGGGGACTAAAAAATGGCGTTTCAACATTTGATCTTGTAAAAATGTATCGTTCATTTTTAGCAAATGGAAATATTATTGAGCCGCACGTTATTGATAAAGTATTAAATAGACACGGTGCAGTCATTGGGGAATCTCCAAAAGTAGAGACGAAAATCTTCTCGAAGCAGACAGCATGGTATATGACGAAAATGTTAGAAGGAGTTGTGAAGGAAGGAACAGCGAGAGCTGGTGTATATAACGGTGCGTTAGCTGGAAAAACGGGTACAACTTCATTGCCAAATGACGATAAGGGAGCAAGAGATATGTGGTTCGTCGGCTATACACCTAACTTAGTAGGCGCTGTTTGGATTGGTTATGACCGTACGGATAAGGAGCATCAGTTGCAAGGAGAAAGTGCATCTGCGACAAAATTGTTTAAGAAAATTTTAACGAAGGCTAATGTAGAACATAAAGAGAAGTTTATGAAGCCTGAAGGTGTGGAAACAATCGGCGCTCCGATTCGACTGCGCAAAATTGAAGATGTAAAAATGAAACTATCATTTAGCCCTTTCGGTTTATTTAAAGCAAAATTAAGTTGGAAACCACTTCCAGATAACAGAATTATGTACCGAATCTATAGAGTGGAGAACGGAATTCATACACATGTTAGCACTGTAAATGGTGCTGGGGAATATGAGGAAAAGTTCGTTAACATATTTTCAAAACCGAGCTTTTACGTTGTACCATATAATACACAAACGAATCGTGAAGGAGAAAAGTCAAAAGTAGCTAAACCATAGTTTTTCTCTGTGTTATAATAAGAATGTTGTGAAAATAGTAAGCGTTTTTAAGAATGTTTGTGTCAATTTAATGAACAACGTACATAATATTATGCATTTTGTTTTTACAAGCTGTATAGTAAAAAAAGATAAATATCGAACGTATTCGAAGCATTGGTAAGGAAGGGAGCAAGGGTCTTGGTAAGAACTATAAATGAGACATTTTTAAAAGCATGTAGGGGGGAACGTACCGATTATGTACCAGCATGGTATATGCGTCAAGCAGGTCGTTCACAGCCGGAATATAGAAAGATTAAAGAAAAGTATTCTTTATTTGAAATTACACATAATCCAGAGTTATGTGCTTACGTTACAAAATTGCCGGTTGATCAATATAACGTAGACGCAGCAATTCTTTATAAAGATATTATGTCACCACTACCTGCAATTGGTGTGGATGTAGAAATTAAATCAGGTATTGGCCCAGTTATTGATAATCCAATCCGTTCTTTACAAGACGTAGAAAAACTAGGGGAAATCAATCCAGAAGATGACGTACCGTACATACTAGATACAATTCGTTTATTAACGACAGAAATGTTAGACGTACCGTTAATCGGTTTTTCAGGAGCTCCATTTACATTAGCGAGCTATATGATTGAAGGCGGTCCATCTCGTAACTACCATAATACGAAAGCGTTCATGTATGCAGAGCCAAAAGCTTGGTTCGCTTTAATGGATAAACTAGCAGATATGGTTATTACATATTTAAAAGCGCAAATAAACGCAGGAGCAAAAGCAGTTCAAATTTTCGATTCTTGGGTTGGAACAGTAAATGTAGCAGATTATCGCGTATTTATTAAACCAGCAATGGAGCGTATTTTTGCAGAAGTTCGTAAGATGGGTGTACCGATGATTATGCACGGCGTAGGAGCTGCACACTTAGTGAATGAGTGGCACGACTTACCGCTTGATGTAGTCGGCTTAGACTGGCGCTTACCGATTGAAGAAGCACGTGCACGTGGCGTTCATAAGGCGGTACAAGGTAATATGGACCCTTCATTCTTACTTGCACCATGGTCTGTTATTGAAGAACATGTAAAAGGTATTTTAGATCAAGGGATGAAACAGCCGGGTTATATCTTTAACTTAGGTCACGGTGTATTCCCAGAAGTAAATCCGGATACATTAAAACGTTTAACTACATTTATTCATGAATACTCTAAAGGGCAGTTAGCGAAGTAAAGGAGAATTGCTGTATGAAAAAGAAAATTGGTTTGCTTGTAATGGCATACGGAACGCCATATAAAGAAGAAGATATTGAACGTTACTATACACATATTCGTAGAGGAAGAAAGCCAAGTCCTGAAATGCTGGAAGATTTAACAGAGCGTTACCGTGCAATTGGTGGTATTTCTCCTTTAGCTACTATTACATTAGAGCAAGCTAAGAAGTTAGAACAGCGTTTAAATGAAGTACAAGATGAAGTAGAGTACCATATGTATCTTGGTTTAAAACATATTGAACCGTTTATTGAAGATGCGGTGAAAGATATGCATAACGACGGAATACAAGATGCAATCGCACTTGTTCTTGCACCTCACTATTCTACGTTTAGCGTGAAATCATACGTTGGACGAGCACAAGAAGAAGCTGAGAAACTTGGAAACTTAACAATTCACGGCATTGATAGCTGGTATAAAGAGCCGAAATTCATCCAGTACTGGGTTGATGCAGTGAAAGGTATATATAACGGTATGTCAGATGCAGAGCGTGAAAAAGCAGTATTAATCGTATCTGCACATAGCTTACCAGAGAAAATTATTGCAATGGGCGATCCATATCCAGATCAATTAAATGAAACAGCGGATTATATCGCGCGCGGAGCTGAAGTAGCAAACTATGCAGTAGGCTGGCAAAGTGCAGGAAACACACCAGATCCTTGGATTGGTCCAGATGTACAAGATTTAACGAGAGAACTAAATGAAAAGCACGGTTATACTTCATTCGTATATGCACCAGTTGGATTTGTTGCGGAACATTTAGAAGTTTTATATGACAACGACTTTGAGTGTAAAGTTGTAACGGATGAAATTGGTGCGAAATATTATCGTCCAGAAATGCCAAATGCATCGGACGCATTTATTGATTGTTTAACAGATGTTGTATTAAAGAAAAAAGAATCTGTACTGTAAGAAGAAAGGGGGAGCCTGCTTGAGGAAAAAAGTTGTGATCGTCGGCGGAGGCATCACTGGATTAACAGCAATGTATAACTTACAAAAAAATATTCATGAAAAAAACTTGCCGATTGATACATTACTTATAGAAGCATCGGGTAAACTTGGCGGAAAAATTCAAACCGTTCGAAAAGATGGATTTACAATTGAGCGCGGACCGGATTCTTTCTTAGCACGAAAAGAAAGTGCAGCTAGATTAGTGAAAGAATTAGGTCTTGGCGATGAACTTGTAAATAATCAAGCCGGTCAATCATTTATCCTCGTAAACAATCGGTTACATAAAATGCCGAGCGGATCAATGATGGGAATTCCAACGCAAATTACGCCGTTTCTATTTTCCGGGCTGTTCTCCCCAATTGGTAAACTAAGAGCTGGTTTTGATCTATTAATGCCGAGGTCAAAGCCAGTATCTGATCAATCACTCGGACAATTTTTCAGACATCGTCTTGGAAACGAAGTGGTTGAAAACTTAATAGAACCGTTACTATCGGGTATTTATGCAGGGGATATTGATGAAATGAGCTTAATGTCAACATTCCCGCAAATGTATCAGATTGAGCAGAAACATCGCAGTATTTCACTCGGTATGCGTACGCTCGCTCCGAAAGAAGAGAAAGCTGAACCGAAAAAGGGAATGTTCCAAACAGTGAAAACAGGTTTAGAATCTATCGTAAAATCTCTCGAAGCAAAGATGCATGAAGGTACGATAATAAAGGGAACTCGCATTGAAAAAGTTGCAAAACAGGGTGATGGTTATACAATTACTCTTAGTAACGGAAAAGAAATAGAAGCGGACGCCATCGTAGTGGCAACTTCGCATAAAGTATTGCCGTCCATGTTTGCTCAGTACAAGCAGTTTCGTTTCTTCCGTAATATTCCATCCACATCCGTTGCGAATGTGGCACTTGCTTTCCAAAAGTCTGCAATCCAGCGCGATATTAATGGTACAGGATTTGTCGTATCACGAAATAGCGATTACACCATTACAGCATGTACGTGGACGCATAAAAAATGGCCGCATACAACGCCAGAAGGAAAAACACTCCTTCGCTGTTACGTTGGACGTGCTGGTGATGAAGCGGTTGTAGAACAAACTGAAGAAGAACTCGTTCAGCTCGTACTAGAAGATTTAAAGAAGACGATGGATATTACAGAGGATCCAGAGTTTACAATCGTAAGTCGCTGGAAAGAAGCGATGCCTCAATATACAGTAGGCCATAACGAGCGAATGAAACAGCTCACAACATTTATGGAGAAAGAGTTGCCAGGTATATACTTTGCAGGCAGCTCCTATGCTGGCGCTGGACTTCCAGACTGTATTAATCAAGGTGAGGAAGCTGCAAAGCGTGTATTATCTCATTTGGAGAAAGTAATAGATGCTGAATTAATCGCACAATAAATTATAAGAAACGCCTTCAATCATATTGAAGGCGTTTCGTTTATTATATAAAATACTTATTCGCCAATAAACATATATAAGTTATTTGGCTTTATAACAGCATCTCCTGCATAAATAACCCACTCTGTTAAGTTATCAAAATCTAAATGATAACTATTTCCTTCACTCATATCTTCTATGAAATATGGTTCATTAATGAGTATTCCTTGAATGAAATCTTCCGTAATGTTTTGCATTTCAAACCACATATGTTCACTTTTTCCTTCTTCGTAGGAGACACCAAACTTAGCAAGGAAACGAAAATCTTCATTTGATTGTTCAATGTGAAAAATGTTGCTGAAATACCCAAAAGTATTTTTCGCATTGTAAGCCATACGATCGGTTTCACTATTTGTTTTATAGAACATGAGCCCTGTAGCTTCCTCGTGTTCTTTGAAAAAACTTTCAATATATTCTTCTGAAGTATTAAATTTGAATAAGAGAACGGATGGAGATTGATGGTATTCATCTCGGGCATCCATTCCGCCTAAGAATGTATTTTGTGCATCTATTGGTTGTAGTTTCACTTCCTCATCTTCGATTGAAGATAATTGGTCCATACTCGTTTTATGCCCTATATAAGATAATCCTTTTTCCCACGGAACAGCGACTGTATGTATAGAACCTTGCTGACTATGCGCGATAACGATAGGCTCATTCATAGGGACTTGTCCATTCTCAACGGCATTATTAGCAAATGTTTGAAAGAGATCGCTAATGCCGTAGTAGGAAGAAATGCGATTTGGAATAATTAACTCTATTTCAGTTACGCCTGCTCTTAAAAGACCATGTGTATGAAACCAATATTGCGTAGGCTCACCGTCTTTATCGTCTTCATAAACGGAATGAATAACGTATAAGTCAGGAATGTCAGGTAATAATTCATTTTCAACGTGATATTCAATATAGCTTCTAGATATCACTTTCATTGCTGCACTTGAATCGATTACAAATAACAAATCTGGGGCGAGATTCCATAAGAACTGTAACTGCTGGAAAAAGCAGTCCAGTACATCGCCTACAAATAGCGTACGAGTGAAAATTTCAGTGCCGAAAGCTGCATCTTCAAAATTACGATCTACGATTGTAGCATCTTGTCTATTGTACATTTTATATCCTTCTGGATCGTTCGGTTCATCAATATGCAGTTCATACGGTATGACTGTTTCACCCATATGTAATTCAACAATAAGGCTTGTCTCATCACTATAAACAATTTTTAAATCATCAACTTTAGTAGCGATCGTTTCTAGTCGCTGTTTTAACTGCTCAATTGTAATTCTAGTTGGTATAACGGCAATCATATCTGAAAAATGACGTTCTAATGTTCCATTCATAGCTGCGCGGTATGTTTCTGTTTGCACTTCCATCCAATCACTCCTATTCAAATGAATCCATTTTACATGCCAATTAAATGTCGGTATTTTCTGTTTTCTCTCTCTAACATTATAGAGTGTATTTGTAGAAGGTGTAAAATTATTATTTTGTATTATAGTTTGAAAGCTTGTAAATTAAATAAATCTTTTGTAAAATTTGTCGAAATATAGTTCTATATAACGAATCATTTGTTATGATAGAAATGCTGAGAAAATATGAAATAGAGAGAGGAAAATGGCTGTGAAGAAATTGTTAAGTGTCTTTTTATCATTCTTGCTATTGCTTTCATTTACTGGAACTTTAGCGCAAGCAGAAGAAACTGCTTCTATGTCAGTAGAAAAAGCAATTCAAGTATTTAAGCAGCAAGGGAAAACGAAGGGGATAGTAGAAGGATATATTGTTGGATATACGCAAAGTTCTTCTAAATATACGAAGGATCCAGCTAAGTTTGATGATACAAACGTAGCAATTGCAGATTCGCCAAACGAAACGAATCCAGACAAAATCATGCCCGTTCAGTTACCGAAAGGTGATGTGAGAACGGCAGTGAATGTAAAAGATCACCCTGAAAATATCGGGAAGAAAGTTAGTTTGACTGGGACCCTTGAATTATATTTTAGTAACCCAGGTCTAAAATCAGTAACAGCTTATAAGTTTCAAGGTGAAGGACAAAACCGTGTTAGCGATGTAGTAGCTTCACCGAACGGTGGAGAAGTTGCTAAAGGAACAGCGGTAACATTAACGACGAATACAGAAGACGCAACAATCTACTATACGTTAGATGGCTCTAATCCTACTAATAAAAGCGTTCGTTATAATGGACAAATTGTAGTGAATGAAAATAGTGTAGTGAAAGCAATCGCAGAAAAAGAAGGACTTACTCCTTCAGCAATTTCGACATTTTCATTTATTATCGTAAATAATGAACAGGTTCGTATTCATGACATTCAAGGGAAATCACATATGTCTCCTTACAACGGGAAGAAAGTAAACAATGTGGAAGGCGTTGTCACAGCGCTTGATAAAAACGGCTTTTATATAGAAGATAATCAGCCAGATAATGATCCAGCTACTTCAGAAGGTATGTACGTATATAAAAAAGATGCGAATGTAGCAGTAGGAGATCTTATTCAAGTTGATGGAGTAGTAGAAGAATATGTTGGACCAGGATATGCAGAGCGATTTGAAACAGACTTAACGACGACTGAAATTAAAGCGAGCCGCGTTGCTGTAATCGCAAAAGATCAATCTTTGCCAGCACCGATTGTACTTGGGGAAAACGGTGTGAAAATCCCGGACCAGATTATTGATAATGATGCATTTGGTTTATTTGATCCAAATGAAGATGCAATCGACTTCTATGAAAGTATAGAAGGTATGCGTGTTACGATGCCAACACCAAAAATTATTACACCTCAGAAAAACGGAAATTTATATGTAACAGTAAAAAATGGTGGAGATAAAATAGTAACACAATATGGCACACCTCTATTAGATGAAAATCAATTAAACCCAGAGCGCCTTTCTGTAAAAGTACCTCGCGATTATGTAGCAAAAGTAGGAGATACTTTTACTGGAGATATAACAGGGGTAGTAGGATATGATTACGGTTCTTTCCGTATTTCGCCAATAACAGAACTGCCAGCTGTAGTGGATGGTGGATTTAAGCAAGTAGGGGCAAATATTCAGCCACGTCTTGATAAGTTAACGGTTGCTACATATAACATTGAAAACTTCTCAGCGAATAAAAAAGAAACAACAGATGAAAAAGTAAAAGCGTTAGCGTATTCTATTAAATACAACTTAAAAATGCCAGATATTATCGGTGTAGAGGAAATGCAAGATAATAACGGATCAATTAATGACGGTACAACAGATGCGTCATTAAGCGCAAAACGTATCATTGATGCAGTTCTAGAAATTCGTGGACCGAAGTATGAGTATGTAGAAATCGCTCCAAACAATAATCAAGACGGAGGAGCACCAGGAGCGAATATTCGCGTCGGCTTCTTCTATAATCCATCACGCGTGAAATTAGCGACGGTACCGAAGTTACTTGATAAAAATGTTGTTCGTATTGGAGACGAAAATCCATTGTTTGAAAGTACACGTAAACCGCTAGCGGCAGAATTTACGTTCCAAGGACAAAACATTGTTGTCGTTGCAAATCACTTAAACTCAAAACTAGGAGATGCAACGCCATTTGGAAAAGTGCAGCCGCTCGTATTAAAGAGTGAAGACAAACGAATTCAGTTAGCACAAGAAGTAAATTATTTCGTGCAAGGAATTCAGAAAAAGAATACAAATGCACCAGTTGTTGTGTTAGGTGATATGAACGATTTCGAATTCTCTAAACCACTAAAAACACTAGAGGGAACAATCTTAAAAGATATGTTAAACACAGTGCCGAAAGAGAATCGTTACACGTACATTCATGAAGGAAATGCACAAGTGTTAGATCATATTTTAGTAACAAACAACATCGCACCGCACACAATTGTAGACCCAGTACACTTAAACTCAAACATTATGAAAGAACACGGACGTGTAAGTGACCACGACCCAGTACTTGCTCAAATTGATTTGAAGAAGGCTTCTTAAAGTGGGGAACGCTTAGGTGACTAAGCGTTCTTTTTTTGCATCGTTATAGAATAGTATAAAGAGATGATTCCTTTTTTTGTAATCTAATGATAAAATTGATTGAATATTCAGTTTTTAACAAGGAGGACAACAATGCAGTTACAAATAAATGGAAAGGTAATGAATCAGTTTGCAATTTTTTTTAGTACGATCGTCATGCTTCAGTTTGTAGCTGATATAACAGGACTTACAAGCAATCTAGATATTACGTATAACTTAATACATACAGCAGCTTCTTATATAACATTTAGTTTGGCGGTTATTTTCACTTTAATAGGTGCAAGAAGAGAATTAAGTAAATATGCAATTGTTTCATTATGTTTAGTTGTAGGTATTAAAGCGATTTATTTTGTAGCGGTTGTTATTTTATGGGGGTTGGCAGGTACGCCATAAGTGAATAGTAAATAAACCCTAATTTCCAATATAGTAAGGAAATTAGGGTTTTATTATACTTGAAACGCTTTTCTACACCGCTCTCTTTTTTGCAGTCTTCTTTTATATTTTTTTCTATCCCGCTTTACTCCTTGTATATACATAAGTAAGCTAACGAAAAGGAAGAAAGCACATTGCGTCATTAAAATATATGGTGACATGCCTTGCAATGGTTGTTTCGGATCATATAAATGAAAAGGTGCTCCGCCTATTGAAGGAAGTATTGTATTTAGCAGGACGTACGGAATGGAGGCGGCTGCAAATGGAAAGAGAATTGCCATATAGTCTTTTTGTGACCATACAGATGCAGCAAGTCCTAAAAGGGCCATTAAACCTGCAAATAAAAAATTAATTCCGATATATACAGCAATGTAAGTGAGAGGCGCATCAAAATATAGGTTTGCGAACATTCCATCAGCATTTATGATGCCTGAACCAACAGTAGGTGTTCCGTCTGGAATGGTTAATTTGCAAAATAATAACGATAAGATGAATGGAAGTGTATAAAGAAATCCTCCGCAAAAAAACGTAACGATATATTTCGCTACTGAATAAGGAAATATAGAAATCCCCTTACTCACAAACGGTTTAAAACCATCGGACTTATCCGAATTGTAACTTGTACTAAAGGGGAAACTCGCAATAACTGGCATTAATAATAAATAAACATCCATTTCATTGTCGCGAAATCCAATCCATTTTAAATCTGTTGATATAGGACCATTTGCCGCGTTTCCTAAATAACGAATTACATAATAATAGTGATAAATGCAAATAAGAACGAATCCACTAAGCATCATAATTAAAGAAATACGACTACAAAAAGCTTGCTTTATATTTAAACGAAGTGCACGCATCATGACTGAAAAAGCCTCCACTGTTTTGATAAACTTGTCTATTTTCTATATTACTATTAATTGTAAAGATTTTCTTGTTTTTTTATTTGATTATTTGAAAAAGAGGAATTTTGTTGTTGTGAAGTAAGGTTTAGCTGAAATTAATTTTTCTAAAATATGGTTGACAATTAAGTATTACATTTGTAATCTTAATTATAGATTACAAATGTAATACTTAGGAGTGAAACATACGATGACAAATCAATTACCTAAAATATCTGAAGCGGAATTAGAAATTATGAAAGTACTTTGGTCGAGTTCTCCGCAAACAGCGAATGAAATTATAGAAGAACTGGAAGATGCAATGGACTGGAAACCGAAAACAATCCGCACATTAATTAATCGATTAGTGCAAAAGGAAGCCGTTTCTTACCATCAAGATAAAGGGCGTATGTACGCTTATTACCCGTTAGTATCACAAGATAATTATTTGCAAGTGGAAACGAAATCTTTACTAAAACGTTTTTGCGGTGCAGCGTTTAAGCCATTACTTGTTAATTTCTTAAAAGAGGAGAAATTATCTTCAGAAGATATTAATGAATTAAAACGCATTTTAGATGAGAAGACAGAGGAGAATAAGAGGAAGGATCGATAAAAATGATAAACACGCTTATAAATGTATACCTTCCTCATTTTTTTGATTGGCTTATAGAAACGTCACTTATGGCTAGCATATTAGTCGGATTTATTTTATGTATAAAAGTTCTATTTAGAAATAAATTAACCCCCCGGTGGCAATATATGCTGTGGATCGTATTAATGATAAGACTCCTTTTACCGTGGTCGCCAGATAGCTCTTATAGCATTTACTCATTACTTTCTTATAGTTCTAGCGTATCGGAAGTTATTCCAAAAAATATGCCGGCTACTGAGAATATAGTGAACATAGAAAGCGACCGAAAAGTGGAATTGGAATCAAATTCTAAAATGGTGACAAAAACTAGCGAACCGGAAGTAAAAGTCAGTTCGGAAAAACAGACTACATTTTCTTTATATAAACTTGCTTTGTATGTGTGGCTAGCTGGGGTAATCATATTAGCAGCCATCACGTTTCTTACAAATAGACGTTTATATTCTTACATAAAGAAACAACCGGATATTACGGACGAACAGGTCACTACAGTGTTTAATCGCTGTAAGCAGTCTATGAAAATGAAGAAGGCAGTTTCATTACATCTTGCAGGAAAGATTGCAAGTCCAACGGTTTTTAGTTTCTTTCGCCCGAAAGTATTACTATCAAAAAAACATATGAAAGTATTAAATGAACAACAATTACAATATGTCTTTTACCATGAGTTAGCTCATATTAAGAGAAACGATGTAGCTGTAAATTGGATTATGTACAGTTTAATCCTATTAAATTGGTTCAATCCAATTCTTTGGTACGCCTATTTTTGTATGCGAGAAGATCAAGAATTAGCCTGTGATGCATATGCACTTACTTTTATAGATAAAGAGGAACAAATTGCATACGGTCATACAATTATTACCCTTTTAGAACACTATTCCTATCAAGTACCAAGCCTAGCAAATTTAAGTAGAAATAAACGAACACTAAAAAGGAGAATCATTATGATTAAAAAATTCCAAAAGAAATCGTATCGTCTTTCTTTACTTGGAGTGATTGTCATAGTTGCTATAGCATCTCTTTCTTTATTCAACGCACGTGCAACGGAAGGGAAAGAAAAACAAAAGGATAAAGTAGAGCAGTCAAAGGATGCTTTCCAAAATGCTGTAGATATGCTGTTTGGTACAGAAGAAAATGCAAAAAAAGAATATAGGTATTCAGCAAGAGTGTATGAAAATAAGACAGATTATTTATATTTAGCTGAAAAGGCTTTAACAACAGATGAGTTCCAACAGTACATAAAGTTGTATAAAGAAATTATTAATATACAGAAAAAAGGTGCTCCGAGAGATTCTGACTACGAGTCAATATTTTTTAGGGAAGAACGTTTAACAGAAGCTGATCGTGAAAAATTATATGCACTTTATGATCAATCAAAACCGTTTAATGACAAAGTGGAAGAATCTTTAAATTACACGGTAAAGGAAGCGCAGGAACATGTAGATTTTCAAATTAAGAAGCCAACTTACACAATTGAAGGCTACGATCTAAAGGATGAAAAGGTAAGTTGTTTTATTAAGAGAAGACCCGAGTTAATTATAGAATTAGAGTATACAAACGGAAAAGGAAACTATACAACTTATCAATCACAAGTATTTGGAGAAAGTAAAGATCCGTTCCATGCTTTATTTGTTGTAGAAGAAAATATTGAACAGTACGAATTAGAAGGTAATCAAATATTCTACGCTACTCATCACTCGGATAGTAATTTACAAGGTATGAAGATGATTGTTCCAGCAAAAGGGAAAAATAGTGCATACCAAATCGTTATTATTAATCATAGTTTAGAGAACCCAGGAGAAGCAGTATTCGATAAGAATGTAAATAAAGAAGAATTAGAGAAAATTATGCTTTCTATGTTGAAATAGCAAAAAGGTGTTCTTAAGATGTATATCTCTAGAACATCTTTTCCTTTTCTCTTTTCTTCTGATAAACTATGGAAAGTATGATATACACTGACTGAAATTTTTTTATACTGGAAATAATAAAAAGAGAACTTGTATAGAATGTAAGCGTGTGGTAATATCAAAGATGTACTGATTGACTATATTATCCAATTGGTCATTTTTGGAGGTGATGATGTGGCAATAGATCGAAAACGTTCTATTATTGAGGCTGCAACAAAGTCTTTTTCAGCGTTCGGCTATAAAGCAACAACGATGGATCAAGTAGCGAAGTTAGCGAATGTAGGGAAAGGAACGATTTATACTTTTTTCAAAAATAAAGAAGAGTTATTTGGTGAAATTATTTCTAATTTAATTACAGAAATGAAGCAAGTTGCAGAAAGTGCAATTCGTTCAGATGTTTCATTTTTTGAAAATGTACATAGAGCATTATATAGCATCTTGGAATTTAGAAAAGAACATCAGCTCATGATTAAATTAATTCAAGAAGAGCGCGATATGGGAACGAAAGAAGTACAAGAAGTGATGCAACAAGTTGATGTGGAAATCGTTTCTGTTATTCAATCGTATTTAAAGATTGCGATTGAAAAAGGTGAAATTAGCAAATGTGATCCAGAAATTACAGCATTTATTATGCTTCGTCTATATGTATCGCTTATTTTTGATTGGGAAAAAAATCACGAACCGCTAGAAAAAGAAAAAATTGCAGAGTTATTTGAACTTTATTTACTAAAAGGATTGTCAAACTAAGATAATCCTTTTAATTTTATAAAAAATGACCAAATGAACAATACGGTCATATATTTAAGTTAAGGGGGGATATAGAAAAATTATAATCATAATAAGAAAAAGTTGCATAGTAATAAATTCGGGGATAAGGCATATGTATGAACAAGTATAGCCTTTTTGTTTGGGTAAAAATGACTATATGAACATTTTGGTCATTTTATAAAAGGGGGAGAAATTATGAAAGGGAATCAGTTACTTCGGAAAGAGTTCACGGAAATTATAAAAAGTAAAAAAATATTAATTCCAATTATTGCGGTCTTATTCGTACCGATTTTATATGCAGGGATGTTTTTGTGGGCCTTTTGGGATCCGTATAAACAGTTAGATGACTTACCAGTTGCAGTAGTCAATTTAGATAAAGGCGCAGTATTTGATGGGAAATCAATTGAGGTCGGAAAAGGGCTCGTTGATAATTTAAAAGATAATAAAAGTTTTAAATGGGAGTTCGTAAGTGAAAAAGAAGCGAAGAAAGGAATGGAAGGTAGAAAGTATTACATGTTAGTGCGCATTCCAGATGACTTCTCAAGTAACGCTACAACGTTACTAAAAGACAATCCAAAGCCATTAAACTTAGAGTACATTCCAAACGAAAGCTTAAACTTCTTATCTTCACAAATTGGAGGAACAGCCATTGAAAAGATTAAAACTGAAGTATCAAGCACGTTAACGAAAACATATGCAGAGAAAATGTTTGATTCCATTCAAGACGTCTCAAAAGGATTAGCAGATGGGGCGGAAGGAGCAAATAAACTACACGACGGATCAAGTGAGCTGCATGATGGTTCAAGTAAAGTGACGGATGGCCTTCATACACTTCAAGGGAAATCTGGGGAGATGAAGGATGGAGTTCAGGAATTAGCAGATGGATCTAATAAATTAGTAGATGGATCAGGCAAAGTAACAAACGGTTTAAATGTGCTAAATAGTAAAACAGGTGAAATGCAGGTAGGTATCGGAAAATTAGTAGATGGGTCAGGCAAAGTAACAAATGGTTTAAATACGTTAAATAGTAAAACAAGTGAGATGCAAGCAGGTATCGGAAAATTAGTAGATGGATCAGGAAAAGTAACAGACGGTTTAAATACGTTAAATAGCAAAACGGGTGAAATGCAAAAAGGAATTGGTGAATTGCATGATGGATCTGAGAAACTGACTGGTGGCTTGAACAAACTAGTAAGTAAATCCGGCGAATTACAAACAGGAACAACTGATCTATCAAATGGTATGGAACAACTGGTTGGGGGACAAAACCAATTAGAGGTAGCTTCTCAAAAAATTGAAAAGGGTTTGCAAGATTTAAATAGTAAAGTGAAAAGTTCTGCTGCAGGTTTAGAGGAAATACAGTCGAAAGGCCCTTCTATATTGAATACAGTAAATGAGAAAATAGATGGAGCTGGGGCGAATGTAAATCAGTTAAATGAACTTACACAATCAACGGCAGGAGATGCCAAAAATGCAGAACAAGAGGTAGTGAATTTACAAAAGCAAATTGAAAGTTTACCGAAAGAATATCAAGAACAGTTACAACCATTCATAACAAGTGCTGTAAAAAGTACAGCGACAGTTCAGCAAAAAGCTGCCGGAGTAGCAGGTGGAACAAATAAATTAAATGAAGAAGTAAAACAATTAAAAGGTGAAATAAATCAAAAAACAAGTGATGCACAAAACAAACTACCGAATACAGCGAAATTGGACTCTTTAACAGAGGGTATTGAGAAATTAGCCAGTGCACAAAAAGGATTTGTTGAAAATTTCCAAGGGTTTGGTAAGAATTTAAATGTGGCAAAAGAAGGCGCAAATAAATTTAAAAATGAATCCGGTCAATTAATTGATGCGATAAATCAATTAGCAGATGGCTCGGGTAAAGTAACAGGCGGTTTAGGTGCATTATCTGCAGGAGCAAATCAAATGGCAGGTGGTGTACATCAATTAGCAGATGGCTCAAGTCAAGTAACAGGCGGCCTAGGTCAATTATCTGCAGGAGCAAACCAAATGGCAGGTGGAGTAAATCAATTAGCAGATGGCTCGAGTAAAGTAACAGGCGGTTTAGGTACATTATCTGTAGGAGCAAATCAAATGGCAGGTGGAGTAAATCAATTAGCAGACGGATCTGGTCAAGTAACAACGGGCTTAGGTACTCTAAATGGTGGCCTAAATCAAATGTCAAATGGCTCAACCCAGCTAATCGACGGCGTAAATAAACTAGCAGATGGCTCAGGAAAAGTAACAGATGGTCTCGTAAAAGTAAACGACGGTTCAGGTGAACTTGCAGAGAAACTTGGCGAAGGGGCAGAGAAAACTGGGGAAGTAAAAGGAACGGATAAAACGTATGATATGTTTGCAAGTCCTGTAAAAGTGAAGACAGAGAAAATGGCGGAAGTTCCTAACTACGGAACTGGATTTACGCCGTATTTCTTATCACTCGGTTTATTCGTTGGGGCATTATTATTATCAATCGTATACCCATTACGCGATACAGTCGGCGTTCCAAAATCAGGGTTTAGTTGGTTTATTAGTAAGTTCGGCGTATTACTATCAGTCGGTATTATTCAAGCTGTAGTAGCAGATGTCATATTACTGTTCGGATTAGGTGTAGAAGTACAAAGTATTCCGTATTTCATACTCTTTAGCATCGTTACAAGCTTAGCGTTTATCGCATTAATTCAATGTTTAGTAACAGCATTTGGTGATGCAGGACGTTTCATCGCCATCATCACATTAATTATGCAGCTTACAACGAGTGCCGGAACATTCCCGTTAGAGTTGATTCCGAAGTTTTTACAACCATTCAATGCTTGGTTACCGATGACATACTCTGTATCAGGATTGAAAGCAGTCGTATCGAGTGGAGACTTTGACTTCATGTGGCAAAACATAGGAATGCTCATGATCTTTATCGTTGTATTATCACTTGGAACAATCGCTTCCTTAACTTTGATGCACAAACGACAATTTAAAAATGTTGCTGAAAATCAATCGGTTGAAGCGTAGATAAAAGCACCTTTTTGGTGCTTTTTTATTTTAATAGAGGGCATCTTTTCCTTAGTTCATCTATAAATCTTTCTAAAAGCTATAGAAACGAAAGAAAAGGAATTACAACAATTTACAGAGAAACATAGGGTAGAGGAGTTGATATGATGAAAGGCAATCTTACTTATTATTTTATCGTAAATCCGCTAATAATCTTTCTTGTTTATGCCCTTTCACCTATATTGTTTGATAAAGAAGTATATACAAGTGTGAAAGATGCATTTGGAATACTCACGTTCTATTATGTGTTAATGGGTGGATATTACTTTATTGATATTTTAAGTGAAAAGATAAAGAAAAAAAGTGATGGAGGATAAAAAATGACTGAAAGTGAAATGAAATTCCGTGATACGACCATTCGTAACTTTTTCGATAAAGAGGATCGTTTAAAATCGATTCCAGGTCAAAAGAAGAAGAAACTAGTATTGTTAGAGCATTTAATTAGCAAGTTAGATGCTGGAAATCAATATACAGAAAAAGAAATTAATACATTTATAAAACAATATCATGATGATTTTTGTACAATTAGACGTGAATTTATTGTACATAGGTTTATGGATAGAGAGGATAATATGTACCGTATAAACGGGAGAGAAGTTTGGACGAAGTGGGAGGAGTTAAAATAATGAATCAGCGAGGGGATCCCCGCTGATTATAAGCCTGTGCTAGTCTTGCTGTTTCTTTGTAGTAAGTCTATGAACGCTTCAACATTCGAACTTGTAATGTATCCAAGCGTTATATATTCATCTTCATAGTAAAATATTATTTTTTTGTCAAAGATTCTTCTCTTCGTTTCTATGGATAGAATTTTTTCATAATCAAATTCGGCAATAAATGTATTTTTATATTGGCTAAAAAAGAGAAGTCTTTTATTAGTAGCAAGTAACATGCCAGGATACGGGACTTTATGCGTAATCATATAGCCAGTAAGTGAACATTTTAAAGTAGATAAAATCTTTTCTTCTTTATGTAATAGTTGTTTTGCAGCTGTTAAGATTGGATTCATTGCATACATTCCTTTTATTTTGATGTATGAATATTGTATCAAGAGTAAAAAGATTCTCAATATGCAATATTGCATATTGGACGTTTTATAGTTTTAATATTATTTTTAAAAAGAAAAAGTACGAGGTGATTCAATGATACGATTAGCAAAAGAGGCTGATGCAGAAGCAATAATGAACATTAGAAAAGAAATTATATTATCGGAAAATACTACAAAGTTTTTCATAGTATCTCCAAAGAAATTACCGAATGATATTGATGCAGAAAGAGAAAAGATACGGAAAAGTAATGAGAAAGGTAATCTTTATATTGTGTATGAAGTAGATTATAAGGTGGTAGGCTTTTTACTTTTCAACCGATATGAACTAGAACGGTTACAACACGCAGGCACAATGGGAATGGGGATTAAAGAGGCGTATTGTAATCAAGGCATCGGCACGAAATTAATTGAATTTCTTATTAGTTGGGCTAAAGGGCAGAAAGGTTTAGAGAAAATTTGCTTAGGTGTAGTTTCTGTTAATGATCGGGCAATTAAAGTGTACAAACGTATGGGTTTTGTAGAAGAAGGAAGCCAACGAAAGCAAATTAAATATGAAGATGGATCATATGGAGATGATGTATTGATGGGCTTTTATATTGAATAAAGAATATATGGTATTAAGAAAAGGAATGTACATAACGTAAATTTCTAAAAGCAGTATATTGCCCTGCATTAACAGACTTTTACCTATGTATAATATTAATATAGTAAAATCATAACAACCGATATTGCAGTTTCCAATAATATACTATATAATCAATTTAAGAAAACGTTTTCATGCAAAGGGGGAGAATTTCGTGTCGACTATAGAGGACGTGGCGAAATTAGCAGGGTTATCAAGGACAACGGTTTCTAGGGTGATTAATAATCATCCATATGTTTCAGATGAGAAGAAAAAAAGGGTTCAATTAGCAATGAAGCATTTAGGCTTCGTTCCTAATTCTGCGGCGAGAAGGCTTCGTAAACAAAAAACGGAAACAATTGCGGTGCTAGTTCCAAGGATTACAAATCCTTTCTTCAGTAGATTTATTGAAGCAATCGAGATTGCTGCTTCTGAACATAAATATAAACTGATTATTTGTCAAACAAGATATTTACCGGAAAAAGAGATGGAGTATTTACAATTATTATCTACGAAACAAGTAGATGGGATTATTCTATGTTCACTAGAAAATCCGTGGGAAGATGTAGAGCCATACTTACAGCACGGTCCAATCGTGTTGTGTAATGAATATATTGAGGAAGCAAATATTCCAACAGTGAAGTTTGATCATGCGCAAGGAGCATACATAGCTGCGAAGCATGTGTTAGATCAAGGATATCGTAATCTTATTTTTTGCCGTGGTAACGAAACCAAAGTCGTTAGCCAGCAGCGAAAAATGGGCTTTTTACGTGCAATAACTGAGAAGAGCCGCCAAGTAGAAGCGATTGACTTTCTTGAAAACGCTTTCTCTTGGGAAGATGGAAAACGAATATTCCATGAAGTATTAAAGGACAAAAAAAATCCTACCGCGATTTTGGCAGGAGGCGATGAGGTAGCAGCTGGAATTATCTCAGAGGCGAAACGCCATAACTGGAGCATTCCAGATGATCTTGCTGTTATCGGTTTTGATAATCAAATATTATCGCAGATTACAGAACCAGGTATTACGACAATTGAACAGCCAATTGATGAAATGGCCCGAAAAGTTGTCGACCTAATGATGGATAAAATCCATACGAAAAATTATCGAAAAAAAGAATTGTATGAGTTTGAACTGGAGCTCTTGGTGAAAGGTTCAACGATGAAGGATAAGATGTTATTAGCCTAGTAGACTATGTCTGCTAGGTTTTTTTATGTTCACAAACTACTATTCTTCGTGAACGCAATCGTCACATTTGTTATGGTATGCTTCGTGCTGCTCATCAATTTCTTTCCCGCAGTGTGCACAAGTTTTCGTCGGTAAATTTCTGAAAAACTCCATTGGTTGATCGATCATGTCAATCCCTCCATTTCTATTTCTTACTATCATTGTATTAGTACAAAAAATAAAAGTCAACAACTGTTTTATAACAAAACTGAAAATTAATGAAAAAGTTTAGGAAATGGATTATAGTTAACAATGTAGGATGTAAGTAAAACATGCATTTCTACTCGGTTTTAGAAAGGATGGATACATATGAAAATGACTGTTGTCGGCTTTTGGGGCGGCTTTCCAGAAGCGGGAGAAGCAACGTCGGGGTATTTGTTTGAACACGATGGTTTTCGTTTACTTGTGGACTGTGGTAGTGGTGTACTAGCACAGATTCAAAAATATATAACACCATCTCATATAGATGCAGTTGTACTGTCACACTATCATCATGATCATGTTGCGGATATCGGGGTATTGCAATATGCGAGATTAATTATGAGCGGGGCGAAGGGGCAACTACCGGAATTACCAATATACGGCCATACCTTTGACGAGAATGGATTCCATTCTTTAACGCATGAACCACATACGAAAGGAATCGCGTACAATCCAGAAGAAACACTTCAAGTTGGACCGTTCTCGATTTCATTCTTAAAAACTGTCCATCCTGTAACATGCTTTGCGATGCGTATTACAGCTGGAGATGATGCTGTAGTATACAGCGCTGATTCAAGTTATATTCCTGAATTCATTCCATTCACGAAAGATGCTGATCTTTTCATTTGTGAGTGTAATATGTATGCACATCAAGAGGCTGCAAAAGCAGGGCATATGAATAGTACAGAAGTAGCAAGTATTGCGAAAGATGCAAATGTAAAAGAACTTTTATTAACGCACTTACCGCATACAGGCAACCCAGCTGATTTAGTAACAGAAGCAAAACAAATTTTCAGTGGCCATATTACGCTAGCGCATAGTGGCTACGTATGGAACTCATGAGGTGATACGATGTTATTTATTGATAATAAAGGAATTACAGATCCTAGAATAAACTTAGCGATTGAAGAGTATTGTGTGAAAAATTTAGATATTAACGAAACATATTTACTGTTCTACATTAACGAACCTTCGATTATCATTGGTAAAAACCAAAACACAGTAGAAGAAATTAATGCAGATTACGTAAAAGAAAAAGGTATTCATGTCGTTCGCCGTCTATCAGGCGGAGGTGCAGTATATCATGATTTAGGAAACTTAAACTTCAGCTTTATTACGAAAGATGATGGAGACAGTTTCAGCAACTTCAAAAAATTCACAGAGCCTGTAACGAAAGCGCTTAGTAAATTAGGCGTAAATGCAGAACTAAGTGGTCGTAACGACATTTTAGCTGAAGGTAGAAAAATTTCGGGTAATGCGCAGTTCTCAACGAAAGGTCGTATGTTCAGTCACGGTACGTTACTATTTGACTCTGAAATCGATCACGTCGTATCAGCGTTAAAAGTAAAAATGGATAAGATTCAATCAAAAGGAATAAAGTCAATCCGTAGCCGCGTTGCGAACATTACAGAGTTCCTAAACGAAGAAATGACGACAGAGGAGTTTAGACAACTTCTTCTAGAAACAATTTTCGAAGGAGAAACAGAAATTCCAACGTATGAATTAACAGAAAATGATTGGAAAGAGATCCACAAACTTTCTGAAGAACGTTACCAAAATTGGGATTGGAACTACGGAAAATCACCGAAGTTCAACTTACAACATTCACACCGCTTCCCAGTTGGACAAGTTGATGTTCGTCTTGAAGTGAAAAAAGGAACAGTAACAGAATGTAAAATTTACGGCGACTTCTTCGGTTCACTAGATGTTCATGATATCGAAGAGCGTCTAACAGGCGTTCAGTTCGATAAAGATGCATTCACTGCAGCTTTAGAAGGCGTAGATATCGCACGCTACTTCGGTAACATTACAACAGAAGATTTCTTACATTTATTCTTCTAAAAATGAGGGAGGCTTCCATAACGGGCAGCCTCTTTCTTTTTGCGTAGATTGTCAGGTTTTGTCGGTAAGTCGATATAACTGAAAAATCGCCGATATAAATTGAGTTGCGCTGATATATTTGGAGAATCGCCGATATAAACCGAGTTGCGCTGATATATTTGGAAAATCGCCGATATAAATCGAGCTGCGCTGATATAACTGAAAAATCGCTCGTATAATTTCATTTACCGCAAAACATAAAATCACAGGAAATCTGCCTCTTATAAAGGAATATATATATTCAAAAGGAGGCGAATCGAAATGAAAAGGGTGATGTACGTTGTATTATTACTCAGCTTCGTCATCGGAATGACAGCGTGTAACAGTGGATTGCCCTCAAGTCGTACAATTTTGTCTATCGGAAAGCCAGCGAAAGATAATGTTATATATTTTACGCATACAGATAACAAACGAAAGATACATGATATACAAGACATGTTTCAAAATAAGAAGTGGAAAAGAAATGAAACATTCAGCACTGTTAATAAAACACCAGATGTCGTCTTTTCAATAGATGAAGACAATACAGGGTTACCGACATTATATGTTACGGTGTATTTTCATGAAGATGGAGCGGACGCTCTTAACTTGCAAGGGGAGCATACGACGTTACATAAAGAGGAACTTGATAAACTTAGAGAAAAGATGAGTGCATATTATCCTAAAATGATTTTTGGTCTAGTGTTATAAATTACTTGTAAATAAAATCCCCTTATTTTTCCAAAGTAAACTAAGAGAAGGTGATCTGTCTATATGCAGTTAATAGAATATCACTTGCCACTTTAATTTTCTTTTAATATAATTAATTTAGAATTTTTAAATATTCTAAATTTTATAAAGGTGGGGTTTTTGTGAATCTCGTTCAATCTTTGGCTGAAACGGCAAAAAAGAAGGGGGAAAAACCGGCTTATATATTTATGGATCAGTCGGTCTCATATGACCAATTAAACAAAATGGTCACAAGGTTTTCTAGCAATTTAGCAGAAATGGGCATTGGAAAAGGGGACAATGTCGCATTAGTTGTTGGGAACTCACCACATTATTTGGTCGGTTTATACGGAACAATGAAAGCCGGAGCAACTGTTATTCCAGTTAATCCAATTTATACAGCAGACGAAATGCATTATATTTTACAAAATGGAGATGTAAAAACAATCATCGTACTCGACGTCCTTCTACCTGTTATACAATCTCTTACAACAAGACTTCCTTCATTAGAAAACATCATCATATGCGAAACCTCATCAGATTTTAACCATACAGAAACCGAAAAAATGAAAACGTTTACTAGTTTTGTGGGGACTGGAGATACAACTTACGAAGGTCCTGAACTAGATGAAGAAGATGTAGCGGTTATTCTATACACATCGGGCACAACTGGAAAACCGAAAGGCGCTATGTTAACACATAAAAATTTATATAGTAATGCGAACGATGTGGCGTCGTATTTACAATATACGGCTGATGACCGCGTTGTTGCGGCACTGCCTATGTTCCATGTATTCTGTTTAACAGTTGCGGTAAATGCACCGATTGTGAACGGGGCAACGATTTTAATGTTACCGAAATTTAGTCCGAAAGAAGTATTCCGTATTTGTCGCACGTACGAACCAACGATCTTTGCTGGCGTACCGACGATGTACAATTATTTATATTTATTTGAAGAAGCAAGCGCAGAAGATGTGAAGACGCTTCGCCTTTGTATTTCCGGTGGTGCATCGATGCCTGTTGCTCTTCTGCAAAACTTTGAAAAACGTTTTAACGTTATTGTTTCAGAAGGATACGGTTTATCAGAAGCATCACCAGTTACTTGTTTCAATCCGCTAGATCGTCCTCGGAAACCAGGATCAATTGGCACAAATATTTGGCATGTAGAAAATAAAATTGTAAATGAACTTGGGGAAGAAGTACCTGTCGGCGCAGTCGGTGAATTAATTGTTCGCGGACCTAACGTTATGAAAGGATACTATAATGCACCAGAAGATACAGCTGCGACATTGAAAGACGGCTGGCTATATACAGGTGACTTGGCGAAAATGGATGAAGAAGGTTACTTCTATATCGTGGATCGTAAAAAAGATATCGTCTTAGTTGGCGGTTATAACGTATACCCTCGTGAAGTAGAAGAAGTATTATATACGCACGAATCAGTAGCGGAAGTTGTCGTAATCGGTGTTCCTGATGAAAACTTAGGAGAAGCTGTGCGAGCGTACGTCGTTTTGAAGCAAGCAAACGTAACAGAAGAAGAACTAATGCATTACTGTACGTTACATTTAGCGAAATATAAAGTGCCGAAAAGCATTGAGTTTTTAATAGAATTGCCGAAGAATACGACGGGTAAGTTGTTAAGAAGAGCATTGAGAGAGAAAGCGATGCAAGTGTAAAAATGAGGCAACCATCTTTGGAGGTGGTTGCCTCATTTTTTTTGTATTGATTAAGCGGTGGTGCCATATATTTAAACCTGTATATGACCAACAAGGAGGGGACATACGTAGATCAGAAGAAATTAACGCTTACGTCGGGTGCAATATCTTATTTGTGAAATTATGGATGAACTCTGAAAGTGATAAGAACGGTAATTTTAATCAAAATGGAGTAGTGGACTGTGAATCAATGGCTACGGTGTTAGTAAATGCATATAAATTAGAATGGAATGAAAATAGTAAGTTACCAAAAGAATTTGCTGATTTGAAAAATCATTGGGCTCAACGTATGCCAATATTTTAGTTTAATAAGAAAATTCAAATTCCAAGTTGACACATGTGAATTACAGAATTAAAATGAAAAGAAATCGAATAGAATACATTAGAAGCTAATCAGATAAACTGAAGGCGCACAATGTTCACATTTGTGAATATATTGTGTGCCTTTTTCTATTGTATAAACTAAGGGGGCTTAACGATGAAAAAGTGGGGTAAGACAGCGTTTATGAAAAGTACAGGTGTTTTATTATCAGCAGTTGTACTTTTATCAGGGTGTGGTTCGGCAACATCCACTAGTAATTCTGAAGGAAGTGGAGATAAAAAAACAGTTGAGCTTTTAAATGTTTCTTATGATCCAACGAGGGAGTTATATCAAGATTTCAATAAAGATTTTGCGAAGTATTGGAAAGAGAAGCACGGGCAAACAGTAAATGTAAAACAATCACACGGGGGATCTGGAAGTCAAGCGCGCTCTGTTATTGATGGCTTAGAAGCAGACGTTGTTACACTAGCACTTGCTTATGATATTGATGCGATTAGTAAGAAAAAACAATTAGCAGAAGATTGGCAGAAGCGACTTGCGAATAATTCCACTCCATACACGTCAACAATTGTATTTCTTGTTCGAAAAGGAAACCCGAAAGGTATTAAAGACTGGGATGATTTAACGAAAAAAGGTGTGTCTGTCATTACACCAAACCCAAAAACATCAGGCGGGGCACGTTGGAACTATTTAGCGGCGTGGGGATACGCACTGAAAAAATATAATAATAGTGAAGATAAGGCGAAAGAGTTTGTTAGCCAAATTTATAAAAACGTAGAAGTATTAGATTCAGGAGCGCGCGGAGCAACGACAACATTTGTTGAAAAAGGAATTGGTGACGTATTAATCGCATGGGAAAATGAAGCGTTATTATCCCAAAAAGAGCTTGGAAAAGATAAATTTGAAATTGTAACCCCTTCTATTAGTGTACTTGCAGAACCACCAGTAGCGGTTGTAGATAAAGTCGTTGATAAAAAAGGAACGAAAAAAGTAGCAGAAGGGTATCTTGAATATTTGTACTCAGAAAAAGGACAGGAAATTGCGGCAAAAAACTTTTATCGTCCACGTAATGAAAAAGTAGCAGAAAAATATACATCTCAATTTCCGAAAGTTCAATTATTTACAGTAGATGAACTATTTGGTGGCTGGAAAAAAGCGCAGGAGAAACACTTTAATGACGGCGGCGTATTCGATAAAATTTATCAAAAATAATGCGTACTGCTAAAGGGGGATGAGGTGAAAGAGGATGAGGAAGAAACGTGTTTTACCAGGGTTTGGATTATCGCTTGGATTTACAATGTTGTACATGAGTTTATTCGTACTTATACCACTTTCTATCGTATTTATTCAAACTTCACAGTTAGGTTGGAAGAAGTTCGCTGGGGTTATAACGAACGAGCGTGTGTTGCATTCCTATCAAGTTAGTTTTACAACTTCATTTGCAGCTGCTATTGTAAATGCCATTTTCGGTTTATTAATAGCATGGGTGCTCGTACGCTACAAATTTCCAGGAAAAAGACTATTAGATGGACTCATTGATTTACCGTTTGCACTTCCGACAGCTGTAGCTGGTATTACACTTACAACGCTTTATGCGGAAAATGGATGGATTGGGAAAATATTTAGTCTGTTTCATATAAAAGTAGCTTTTACACCACTCGGAATTATCGTTGCGCTTACTTTTATCGGTTTACCATTTGTCGTTCGAATGGTGCAACCAGTGCTGCAAAATATTGATAAAGAAGTAGAAGAGGCAGCTTCGAGTTTAGGTGCATCCCGCTTACAAATATTTGTGAAAATCATTTTACCAGAAATCTTTCCCGCTCTTCTTGCCGGTTTTTCACTCGCATTTGCAAGAGCATTAGGAGAATACGGATCTGTCGTTTTCATCGCAGGTAATATGCCGATGAAAACAGAAATTGCACCACTGATGATTATGACGAAACTAGAACAATATGATTACGCGGGGGCAACAGCTGTAGCGACCGTGATGCTTATTATTTCCCTCCTTTTCCTTCTTCTTATTAATATGATTCAAAGCTGGAGTAGAAGGCATGAACTAAAAAGTGAATAGGAGGAGAGAAAATGGAACCAACATTATTAGAAAAGAAAATAGTAAAAAGCGTATCAGCTAAAAAAGAATCTAAGCTTGTACCAGACATATTAATTACGATTACAGTTTTATTTTTATCTCTCTTTCTATTACTGCCACTCATAACTATTTTTCTAAAAGCCTTTGAAAGAGGGATGGATGTATACATTGCTGCTATTACAGATCAAGAAGCATTTTCAGCAATTAGGTTAACGCTTCTCGTTACGTTAATCGTTGTACCGCTGAATACGGTATTCGGAATCGCAGCGGCATGGCTTATTACAAAGTTTCAGTTTAAAGGAAAACAAGTATTACTCTCTCTTATTGAACTGCCGTTTGCTGTGTCACCAGTTATCGCAGGATTAGTATTCGTTTTACTTTTCACACCGAGGGGTGCTCTTGGCGAATGGTTACTTGAACATGGAGTGAAAATCATTTTCTCTGTACCAGGTATTATTATCGCAACAATCTTTGTAACCTTCCCGTTCGTTGCACGTGAATTAATTCCGGTTATGCAGGCGCAAGGGAAAAGTGAAGAAGAGGCAGCTTTATCACTTGGCGCAAGTGGCTGGAAAATGTTTTGGCGCGTTACGCTTCCAAATATAAAATGGGGTCTTTTATACGGCATGATTCTATGTAATGCCCGTGCTATCGGTGAGTTTGGAGCCGTTTCTGTCGTATCAGGTCACGTGCGTGGCATTACGAACACGATGCCGCTCCATATTGAAATTTTGTACAATGAATATCAATTTTCAGCAGCATTTGCAGTAGCGACGTTAATGTCATTAATTGCAGTGTTTACACTCGTTATAAAAAACTGGATTGAATGGCGAATGGAAAAACGACAATAAGGGGGATTACGGTGAGTATTCAAATTCAAGGTGTATCAAAGCAATATGGTACATTTCAAGCACTAACAGACATTCATTTGGATATTCCAAAAGGTGAACTTGTTGCCTTATTAGGCCCGTCAGGTTCTGGGAAAACGACGTTATTACGCATTATTGCAGGATTAGAAGAAGCGGATGGAGGCTCTGTTTCATTTGATGGAGAAGATTTAACAGACATTCACGTGAAAAACAGGCAAGTCGGTTTCGTCTTTCAGCACTATGCGCTCTTTAAGCATATGAATGTATTTGAGAATGTCGCTTTCGGTTTAAAAGTAAGAAAGAAAAGCTTAAGACCGTCAGCAGAAGCGATAGAAGAAAAGGTAACAGAATTATTAAAGCTCGTAAAAATGGATGGCTTTGCTAAACGTTATCCAGCGCAATTATCTGGTGGACAACGTCAACGTATTGCACTAGCCCGGGCACTTGCAGTCGAACCGAAAATTTTATTACTCGATGAACCGTTCGGTGCACTTGATGCAAAGGTGAGAAAAGAATTACGCAGATGGCTCCGAAAATTACATGACGAATTTCAAATTACGAGCGTATTCGTAACACATGATCAAGAAGAAGCGTTAGACGTTGCAGACCGCATCGTTGTAATGAATGAGGGTTGCATTGAACAAATGGGAACACCGGAAGAAGTATATGAAAACCCAGCAAGTCCGTTTGTATATGACTTTTTAGGAAATGTAAATTTATTTCACGGCCGCGTTCATAAAGGAAAGCTAAATGTAGGATCGGTCGAACTAGAAGCACCAGAGCATAAGCACGTTTCCAACGTAGACGGAATAGCCTACGTAAGGCCGCATGACTTATCAATCTCTCGTACGAAACAAAGCATAGATGCAATCCCCGCAAAAGTATCTTATTCTCACGCAGTCGGACCTGTCGTATATGTAGAATTAAAACGAGACGAAACAGATGAATATTTAGAAGCAGAAATTACGAAAGAACAGTTCAAACAGCTGAACATTCAAGCGGGTGATTTCGTATACGTACAGCCGAAAGAAGTGAAAGTGTTTATTCCGGAGGACTTTGTAATTTAAGAGTGTTCACTCTTAAATTACAAAATCTATTAATAAGAAAAGGTCTCCTAAAATATCTTTTAGGAGACCTTTTCTTTGTTTATCGTAATAACTTTTTCTCATATGAAATGTAGTAGGAAGTTTGTATATATAATAGCGAAGCGTGTTCAAACAACTATTTGATATGAGTAGTAATGAAGATATTTCTCTTACTTTCTTAAACACAGTTATTACAATTAGAAGACCCACATTTATGCTATTCCAATGAAACTTAATGTATTAGCTTCATTGGAATACTAGAACAAAAGTGAATGTAAAAGTTTAGTTGAATCATGTTCATATTCTGTCGTTAGTAAATAATAATAGATGTAATTATTGTAATCTTAAATTATATAACAGAATTAATTATCTGTAATGATATTTTAAAAATTGTTATTAAATTGTCGTATTTTGTGCACAAAATCTTCAAAACTTTAAAACTGTATTTACTTTACTCTTTAGTTTATATAAATTGTGATATGTAACATTATATATGTTAAAAATATTTCAGTGAGGTGAGTTTATGGAAGGTAAGAAACAAAGGAAGTGGTATCAGTATTTAATACAACTTATCGTAGTTGCATTAATTGTTACTTCTATACCACTGAATGGGTTGGCAGAAACGGCACCACCGTTTACACCATCTCCAAATTCAGAACAAAGTCCAGAAGTGGAAAAGAAAGAGGAGCAGGAATTACCAGCTCCACATCCAGATCAATTAAAGAAGGATAAGGCTAAAGCACAGGCGAGTCCGACTGAGATTGTAGAAGAAAGAACGGAAACCGAAAAGGTTTTTGATAACAATGATGGTACTTTTACAAAGAGGGTATATACGGAACCGATTCATGCAGAGAAAGATGGAAAGCTAGAAGAGGTTTCACCGAAATTAGTAGAAGCACCAAATGAAAAAATTGTAACGGAAAATACAACATTAGAACCAGAGTTCGAGAAAGCGACACAAGATGGAAAGTACGTTCAATTTAAAGTAAAAGATCATACTATTCAGTATAAACTAATAAGTGCAAATGGTGAAAAAGGTGAAATGAAGCCATCACCAGTCACTGCAACACATGAAAATAATACAGTATGGTATAAAGGGGTCTTCCCAAATATTGATTTAAAGAGTACGACATTCAATGAAAATGTAAAAGAAGATTTTGTATTACGTGAGTATACAGGACACCACATTTTTACATTTGCATTAGAAACAGATTTAACACCTAGCTTACAGGAAGATGGTTCAATCGACTTCCAAGATGAGAAAAAAGAAAAAGTATTCACATTGCCGAAACCATATATGAATGATTCCAATGTGGATCAACAATCAGGTGAGGCTGTAACGTCAGATGCAGTTCGCTACAATATTGAGAAGAAAGATGAAAAAACATATACATTAACTGTTACTGCAGATCCGCAGTGGTTACAAGCACCAGAGCGAAAATATCCGGTATATGTAGATCCTTCAATTGAATTGGATAATTTTGAAAATGCTTACGCTTCAAGTGCGTATCCAACTGTCAATTATTCAGGGGGAAAACTTTGGGATTCAGGTCAAAATGCTTATACGTTAAAAGTTGGATATTATGATGGAGCATCTGGAACTAATTTTTCATTTATTAAACCAGATGTTTCAAACTTAAAGGGTGCAAAGATTGAAAGTGCAACATTCCATGCCTATGCAGTTTGGCATTATTATGCGAATCAACCAAATGGTGTTTGGTTAGATGAAGTAACAAGTGGATGGAATGTCGGAAGTGTAAACTGGAATAACAAACCAGGTTCTAACAACATTGCACACGCTGATGTGGGCCGCGGAAAATGGGCCCAGTTCAATGTAACGAATACAGTGAAAGCATGGGTAGAAGGCGCGAGACCAAACAATGGCTTTAAGCTACATGCAAATGGTAATGGTCAAAACCATTGGAAGAAATTCATTGCAGCTGAAAATGGAACGAATGCACCATTCTTGGAAGTGAAATATTCCTACGCAAAACCAAATAAGCCAAGAGTACAAGCTTACTCAAATGGGAGTGGGAGTGGTTCAGGTCACTTCAATGTACAATGGGACGCAGTTCCAGGAGCAACAGGTTATAAAGTTGCCATTTTTAATGGATATGACTATGAATATATTCCTGTTGGGAATGTGACAAGCTGGACGACGAAAGATAAAAAAATATTCCCGACGCCAGAAGAAATTGCACAAGGGCGTTACTGGATACATGATGACGGAAAAGGTGCAGAAGCGCCTACTAACCCAGGACAAATATATAAAAATGCTTACGAGTCAGGAGGTCCATACGGGGATTATAGCGGAAGAAGTAGCTACTGGATTCGTATTGTAGCAGAGTATCCGTTTGGGGATAGTCCACTTTCAGATGAAATAGTTCCATTTATTCCATTAGAACAAGTGAAAAAGCCAGATGGATCGGCCTACATTAATGCGACAGATAAAGAAACAGGATATGTCACATTAAAGTGGGATGCAGTTCCAGCGGCTGCAGGCTATAAAGTTTGGATTTATAACGGAAAAGATTACGAAGCGTTCGACGTAGGAAATAAAACAAATTGGACAACGCAAAATGAGAAAATTTGGCCAACGAAAGATGAAATTGCAAAAGGCCAATATTTACTTCATCATGATAAAAAAGGTGCAGAATTAGCAGTTGATCCATCACCTGTGTATAAGAATTCTGGCGGAATTTATGCTGGCTTTAAAAATTATTGGTTCCGTGTAACAGCGTATAGTAAAGCCGGACATGCTGAAAGTGAAATTTCGCATGAGTTTGTACCTAAATTTGCTCAAGACTTTGGGTTTATAGGGATGTTTGATTACTGGGCATCAGTTCCAGTACTAAATGGTAAAGTAAATGCTACAAATGGTAACTTTATCATGAGTGAAAAAGATATTACGTTATCAGGGCGCGGACCGGATGTATCAGTGGAAAGAACGTATAATAGCCAAAGTAAAAAAGTAGGTTTATTTGGTACAGGTTGGTCTAGTGGATTAGAAGAAAGAATTTTGGCTGAAGGAAATGGAAACTTACTATTAATTTCTGCCGATGGCGCAAATATTACTTTTACTAGAACGGGAGATAATACGTATCAAGCCCCTACTGGTATATATTTAGAAATTAAACAAGTATCAGGCGGATATGAAATAAAAGATAAAGACCAAACGGTTACTTTCTATAAATCTGGAGATGCACAAGGTCGTATCCAGTATACAAAAGATAAATACGGAAATACGACGACATATGAGTATGATGGTGAATCACGTTTATCAAAAGTGAAAAATGCTTCTGGCAAAGAGTTAGTCGTACAATATGATGGAAATAATAAAAAAGCAGCAAGAGTAATCGGCCCAGATAGCAAGACGATTACATTTAAATATGATGGAGATTTACTCGTTTCTTCTACAACACCAGAAGGAAAAGTATATAAATACGGATATGATAATGGATTACTAACATCTATTTATGATCCGCAACATACCGATGCCAAACCATATAAAACATCGTATGCATACGAGAATAATAGATTAGTAAAAGTAACGGACCCATTAGGAAAAGCTACGACATTAGCATATAATACAGATGCGAAGGAAGTTACGTTAACGAATCCTAAAGGACGTAAAACTGTTTATACGTATAACGATGCTGGAAACCCAGTCAAAACAGTTGAAGATTCTGGACGTCTAAATTTAACGACAACGTATGAATATAATGCAAATAACCTAGTAAAAACAACAACTCCTAAAAATCAAACAGAAACAGCGACCTATGATGGTAATGGGAATGTAACTTCTGTTACTGATGAAATGGGAACAGAAAAGTTTGAGTACAATAAAGACAACGGGCTTATAAAAGCGACAGATAACGAAAATCGTGAAACAACAGTTGCTTATAAGGCTGCAAATACAGAAGTATCTGAAACAGACCAAGCAGCAAATACATCATCTTTCATGCAGTATGATCAGTTTGGAAATCCAATTGCGACAACTAGAGAGCTGGGAACAGGAGAAAACCTGATTCAAAATCCAAGCTTTGAAATGAATGGTACGGAAAAATGGGTACCAGTAAATGTGAATAATTCCGGAGCTATTACAAAAGATGCAACATCAGCACCAGGTGGTCTGGGCGGAGAATCATCACTTAAAATTTCAACAAAAGCAACGAATAATGATTGGGGCTATATTGCTGCAATTCAAGAAGTAACGTTAGAACCAAATACAACGTATACGTTAAGTGGTATGATGAAAACGGATTTAGCCAATGGTGCCGCTTTCTTCAATGTACAGTTATTAAATGAAAACGGTGCTGGTGTAGATGGTGGATGGCATGATACTCGTCACAATAAAGTTCAAGGAACGAGGGATTGGGTTAACCGTCAAGTTACTTTTAAAACAACAGAACAAACGAGAAAAGTAAAAATCTATTTACAAGTAGAAAATGGCGGTTCTGCTACGAGTGGTTCAGTCTGGTTTGATAAGATTCAACTAGAAAAAGGTGAAGTTTCTTCTAGCTTTAACCCAATTGAAAATAGTAGTTTAGAAAATATGGCGGGAAATGGCTGTATGCCAGGTTGGATTAGAGGAGATGGAACAAGCTGTGATCCGAAAGATGTTTCTCAGCAAGAGAGCTTTACGGGACATTCATCTATTGTATTAGAGCGTAGCCAATATGGTGGTTCAGATGTAGGATATGGCAAGCATATTACTATAAATCAGAAAAAAGCAGAACCAATTACGCTAACAGGAATGTCTAAATCAGTAAATGTAGAAAATACTGCACCAGATAAACTCTCTCGAGATTACTCTATTTGGGCAGATGTACATTATCAAGATGGTAGTGGGGAAAATTTCCAAGCGAAATTCCCAAGTGGGACAAATGATTGGAATCGTAGTGCGGTTGTAATCCCTGCCACTAAACCAATTAAACGTATGGAAGTTTATATGCTCTTTAGAAGAGAGAATAAAGGAAAAGTTTGGTTTGATGATATACGCCTATTAGAAGGAAACGCTCTTATTAAAAACGAGTACGACAACGATGGAAATGTTGTTGCGACGTATGATGAAGAAGGACAGAAAAATACATTCGCATACGATGCATCAGGAAATAAAAAGAGCGAGACAGATGAAAAAGGAAATACAAAACTATATGATTATAACAAAGATAATCTATTAACAAAGGTTACATTAAAAAATGGTACTTCTGTAAATTATCGTTATGATCATAATGGAAACACAACAGAGAAATCTGTCATGTTTGGTGGGAAAACGCAAACACACAAATATGAATATGATGTAGATAATAAAAATACAGTATATATCGATGCGTTAAACCGTCGTATTGAAAATACGTACGATGAAAATGCAAACAAGATTAAAACAAAAATGCCAAACGGCTCTATTCTAGAATCTGTATATGATACAGCAGATCGTGTCGTTGGTGAAAAGCGCAACGGAAAAGATTCATTTACATTTGAACGTGATCAAAATGGACAAGTTACGAAAGTAAAAGACCATGTCAATGGTGTAGAACGCACGAAAACATACGATAAGGCTGACCGTGTCACAAGTGCAACAGATAGCCGAGGCGGAAAAGTAGACTGGGCGTATCATGACAAAGCAAACAGTAAGACAGAAAAACTAAAAGAACAAACAGTAACGCAAGGCGGATACACAAATAAAGTATCGTATGACTACAACACGTTAGATCAAAACATTCGTGTGACAGACGGTTCTCAAACGTATCGATTTGATTATGACGATCAAGGCAATGTTCGTACGTATACAGCTGGAAATGGTTCGGGTTCTACCTTCAACTATGATCATGCGAACAAAATTAAAGATTTAGTAGTAGGTACGTCAAATAGTATTCTACTTTCTGAACGATATGAATATGACCAAGCGGGTAACCGTACGAAGATTAAACATGAAGGTGCGGGCGGAAAAGTAACGGAAACAAACTTTGTATATGACCCGATCAACCAACTATTAAATGAAGCATTACCAAACGGAATAACTAAATCATACACATATGATGGATTTGGAAACCGTACAAGTGTGAAAGTTGTAGAGAATGGAAAAGAAACAAAGTCTATAGCGGCAACGTTTAATGAAGGAAATCAACTTGTCAAATTCGGAAACGAATCGTTAACGTATGATGCGAATGGAAATCGTACATCTGATGGAAAGTACAAGTATACATGGAATGAAGACGATCAGATTGTAGCGATCACAAAACAAGGTGAAAGCAATGCATTCGCAACATATAAGTATGATGAGGATAATCGTCGTATTGAAAAGAGTGTGAATGGTCAAGTAACACGTTATTTCTATGATGGAGATAGTATTAATCCGTTATATGAGACTGATGGTAGTGGAAATGTTCTTCGTCAATATGTATACTCAACAAGTGGCGCGCGTCTAGCCATGAAATCAAAAGGACAAACGTTATACTATCACTACAACCCTCGTGGTGATGTCGTTGCGATGACGAATCAGGATAAAGAAGTTGTAGCAACGTATGAATATGATTCATGGGGTAATGTAGTAAAGAGTGAGACGAAAGGTATCGCCGCAGATAATCCATTTGGATATGCGGGATACATGTATGATAAAGAAATTGGGATGTATTATCTGATTGCGCGATACTATAATCCGGATCATGGTGTGTTCTTGTCGATAGATCCAGAGCCGGGTGACGAAGATGATCCTGTGACACAAAATGGATATACGTATGTAGATAATAATCCAGTAATGTTAATAGATCCAGATGGTAATATACCTGTTGCTCCACTTTTAGTAATGGGAGCCAGAGTAGCTGCTCCTCACGTTATCAGGTATGCTGGCCGTATAACAGCTAAGCATTTGGCTAAAAGGCATACTGTTTATGTTTTGAAAAATAGTGCAGGTAAAGTGAAATATGTCGGCAGAACTGTTAATCCAGCTACTAGGAAATTAGCTCATAAAGCGGCACATCCTGACTTGAAATTTACACGTGTAAGACGTAATTTAGATTATTTTCAGGCCAGAGGGATGGAACAGCGCTTCTATCTAAAATATGGTGGAAAAAAAGCATTACGAAATAAAATTAGACCGGTAAGTAAAACAAATAAAAACTATAAATTCTATATGCAGCAAAGTCGTGCAAAATATAAAAAGTGAAAGTAAGTGGATATTTTATTTTTAATTTTGGGTAGAGCAGTATTAAAAAAATCCCCCTAAGCGAATTAGAGGGGGATTTTTTCAAAGTGATTTATTTTCACTTATATTGGAGTAGTGTGATTTTTAATCTGAATAATATTTGGAGGGGATTTTATGTTTCCATTAGGCAAACAACCTAAGGTTACTAGAGATTTAGTTGGAGTTAATAATGATGTGCAAAAGTTGTCTGTTGATGGTAAAACAAAGAATATAGAACTTTTAGGTAAGTTGAAAATTAAGGAATTATGGGTTTTTGCAGTGAATCAGAAGCAATTTGATAGAATTATGATGCATGTTAATCCTGAATTATTATATGTTTATGAAATGAGAGTAGAAAATTTATCGACCCTACAAATGATGTCTAATTTAAGGGAAGTATATTTGTGTTGGAATACTAAAAATACTGATTTGTGGAATTTTAGTTATAATAAAAATCTTACTTATTTATTAATAGAAGACTTCTCGAAATTAGAAGACTTAACACCAATAAAAGATGGAGAAAACTTAGGAGGTTTTTATTTAGGAGGCGGGACAACAAAAGCATTAAATGTAAAAACGTTGGAACCAATTGGTGATTTAGTACGATTAAATGAGTTAACTTTAATGAATATTAAAGTTCAAGATCATTCTTTAGAGCCATTAATGAATTTGAAAGGGCTAAAAAAATTAAATTTATCCAACCAATTCCCTATGGAAGAATACGCCAAATTATCAGTGGTATTACAGAATACAGAATGTGAATTTTTTAAACCATATGTACGCATGGAGCCCACAGAAGGAAAAGATATAATGATGATTGGTAGAAAAAGACCTTTCCTTAATTCGAAGATAGATGCTGAAAAAATAAGAAAATATGAGCAAGAATTTAAAAAGGTGCAGGAAGAATTTATAGGTGGAATTAAAGAAATTTAGTCCCTAAACAAAGGGGAATTAAGGAATTTCATAGAATGAAAATTACTAATTAGAAGAGAAAATTGGATTTGTAGAAGATTTACACTTAGAAAGTGATTTGAAGGAGAATAAAAATGTTAGAAACTGTTCATGAAAGAAAAAAACGAGAAAATCAGGATATAGAAACATTAGCAGCTTTGAAGGATGCAGGATCTAATTTAACGAAAGTACATTATCTAGAACATTACTTTTTAGTAGATACAATAGAGATTGCAGAGAAAATTGCAGATGTACTACATGAAAAAGGTTATGATATTTATGAACCATCTGAACAAGTATCAGAAGACGGATTAAGTTTTTATGTATTTATAGTCGGAAAAAATTGTATACCAACAGAAGAAAATGTGTGGGAAGAAACAAAGCAAATGGCTGAGTTGGCGATTTTATATAGTGGGACATGTGATAGTTATGATGGATGGGAAACACAAGTTGTAGAGTGATAATAAAGAAGGACTATTCTAAATTAAATTTTAGATAGTCTTTTTTTATTGTAAAAATAGGTACTGAATTAATAATAACCACAAATGGTATAGAACGCACGAAAACATACGACAAGGCTGACCGCGTCACAAGCGCAACAGATAGCCGAGGCGGAAAAATTGACTGGGCATATCACGATAAAGCAAACAGTAAGACAGAAAAATTAAAAGAACAAACAATAACGCAAGGCGGATACACAAATAAAGTATCGTATGACTATAATACGTTAGATCAAAATATTCGTGTGACAGATGGTTCTCAAACGTATCGCTTTGATTATGACGATCAAGGAAATGTTCGTACGTATACAGCTGGAAATGGTTCGGGTTCTACCTTTAACTATGACCATGCGAACAAGATTAAAGATTTAGTAGTAGGTACATCAAACAGTATTCTTCTATCTGAACGATATGAATATGACCAATCGGGTAACCGTACGAAAATTAAACATGAAGGTTCGGGCGGAAAAGTAACAGAAACAAACTTTGTATATGACCCGATTAACCAACTATTAAATGAGACATTACCAAACGGAACAAGTAAATCCTACACATATGAGGGATTTAGAAACCGTACAAGGTTGAAAGTTGGAGAGAATGGAAAAGAAACAAAGTTTACAACGGCAACATTTAATGAAGGAAATCAGCTTGTAAAATTCAGAAATGAATCGTTAACATATTATGATAATAGCAATATAAAAAGATTTTAGCATATAAAAAGAAAAATAATGGAAAGCGTCCTCCACTAAATAAAAGTGACTATTGAAAAGGATGAGTAATTATGAGATTTTTTTTAAGTGGTGAATTAGAAGGTGACATTGCTGAGGAATTTATAAATATAATTTCAGAAATCGGTAGTGAACTTGAAGGATTAAATAGTAATGATTATGGTAGGGAAGTAGAAGAAATAGCTATAATCCCTATAGTAGCTAAAATAACTCCGGCATATGAAGATGCGGGTTTTCATAAAGAAAGAAAGCTCTTTAAAAGGAAGAGTAAAGAAGCAGATTTTAGATTAAGGATTGATTATGAAACATTTTTATCTGCAGATTATGCTACGAGAAAAATACTGATAATTAGAAATGTTATTCAATCTATTAGAATATTAGGGGGAAGGGCTAAGTCTGATTTTAATGCAATAAAGTTAGAGCAAGATATTTTACAAATTTTTGATATCAACGTGAGTATATAGTAGGGCATTTTAAAGATGAGTATTATATAGTATCTTTATGTTCGGAAAATCAAGTATTTGTTTGTTATGCGGAAGAACGGATTATGGAATAAAATAAAAGCTACTAAAGTTTTTACGTTGAGAATGAAAATGCACTCGAATTTTCGGGTGCGTTTTTTTACAACTTCTATATTTAGAATCACTGAGAGGATTTTCATCTATATGAAAGATATCGTCTGTAAAGAGTTAAAAAGCTATAAGTCCATTGTTGAAGCGTATCAGTTTAAAAAAATGAGTTTGGATTATAAACAAAATGTAATGTTACTCGTACAAAATGATACAGATCAGCCTTGTATAATTTACCTGGATAAAAATAATTTACATATAAAGAGTTTCAATTTAACTGTGGATATTGATGTTGAATCTGTTCAATGTATGCAACGAATCGGAGAGAGATGGTTGCTTATATTTAATTATGAAGGTGATAATGCAGTTATTTATAACCCAGACGGAAGTGAATATATTAAGTTTTATGCCGGAGAAGGGATTCAAGATTGTCAAGTTGATGCGAATGAAGATATATGGATTAGTTATTGTGATGAAGGGGTTTTCGGAGAGTGCCCAATTGGAGTAAATGGTATAGTTGCTTTTGATTCTAAAGGTCAATTGATTTTTAATCATTATGATCAATATGTAGAAAGGCTTAATGTGCCTCCTATAGATGATTGTTATGCGATGAACGTTATAGATGGAGACGTTTGGCTCTATTATTATTCAGAATTTCCTTTAGTTCAAATGAAAGATAAAGAAATTCATATGTCATGGAATGAAATAAATGTAATTAAGGAAATACGGTCGGAAAGTTTTGCGGTTGCTCAAGACAAAGTAGTATTCATTACGCAAGATAAAAAATTGGTTGTTTATGATTTAAATAATAATCATGTGCATGATATGAATCTTCGTAATGAACTTGGAGAACCGATTCAATTTGGTACTTATTATAGCCGCGGATCTGTTATGTATTTTCAGACGGACGATATGCTGTATTATGTTGATGCACTTAATATGTGAGGTGATAAATATAAAAAGTGTACCCAACGATCTGGGTGCACTTTTTCATAACCGTTATATATTCCTCTTCATCAATTCCCCAACTTGCGTGGCAACGTACTCAATATCATTATCAATCTCATCCAATACGTAAGATTCCAAAATGCCCATGACAGCTGTTCCTAAAAATTTTAAAACGATATGTTTATCGATGTTTTTATTTACTGACGTATTCGTATTTAATTTTTTCTCTATTTCACCCATGATGAAAGTTAGTAATTTTTTTTGAAATGATAAGGTGCTGTTACTTCTAAATAGTGCCGCAAAAAATGGTTTGTGTTCTTTGAAGTATTCAAACCATATGATTGTTCCTTCTATAAATTCTTTGTTTTGCTTCTCGTAGCATATTTCTTTTAATTGGTCTAAATGATCGTCCACAATTTTATCTAATAAATTGTACTTATCTAGATAGTGTAAGTAAAACGTTTTTCTTCCGATGTTTGCTTTTTCGGTAATGTTTTTAACTGTAATTTCATCAAATCCATCTGTAATTAACATTTCTATAAATGCCGATTGAATGGCGTTTTGTGATTTTATAATTCTTCTATCGATTTTCTCCATATCGTGTCCCTCCGTTGTTGATACACATATTTCTTTATGTGTGTATTATCACCCAAATGCGTAAATGTGGTCATTGAAACAAGGTTCTACTCATTTTATTATAAATATACATGTGAGTAATAACTCTCACAAGTGTAAAATTAATAATAAGATAAGGGTGGTTTTATATATGGCAGTTATGAAGGAAAATATAAGATTTTATGCAAGAGGTTTACAAGTTACAGGTATTTTGAACATTCCTGAAGGTGCTGAGGAAAAGAAACAAAATCCATCGATTGTTTGTGTGCATCCAGGTAGTAGCTGTAAAGATCAAACAGCAGGATTGTATGCCGAGAAGTTAGCGGAACAAGGATATGTAACGCTTGCGTTTGATGCGTCATATCAAGGTGAAAGTGAAGGTACACCGAGATATATTGAAGAGCCAGCTGCGCGAGTTGAGGATATTCGCTCAGCAGTAGATTATTTAACTACTCTTCCTTATATAGATGAAGAACGTATCGGTGTGTTAGGTGTTTGTGCAGGCGGTGGTTATGCGGTAAATGCTGCGATGACAGAGCGCCGCATTAAAGCGGTTGGTACAGTTGTTGGTGCAAATATCGGTCGTTTAAATCGTGAGTCTAACCCGATTGGTGTGTTAGAGGCAATTGGTAAACAACGTACTGCTGAAGCACGCGGAGCAGAGGAAATGATTACAAATTGGATTCCTAAAAATCAGGAAGAGTTAGTAGCAGCGGGTATGACCGATATAGATATTGTAGAAGCAGTTGAGTATTACACAACGCCGCGAGGTCAAAGTTTGAACTCGCCAAATAAGTTAAACTTTACGAGTATGGGATCGGTAATCGGTTTTGATGCGTTCCATTTAGCAGATACGTTATTAACGCAGCCGCTGCAAATTATTGTCGGCAGTAAGCAAGGTGCATTTGGTTCTTATAAAGATGGTCATGAGCTTTATGAGAAAGCAGCTTCAGAGAAAAAGGATTTACTTGTTGTGGAAGGTGTGAGTCATTACGATTTATACGATCAACCAGAACCAGTAAAAATTGCAGTTGAAAAATTAACAAGTTTTTATAAAGAGCATTTGTAAAAACAATGTTGATATAAATGGTGCCTATAGTTGTTAGATACAAGTCTAACAACTATAGGTTTTTGCTATGATGAGCGAAGTGCTTAATATTTACGTTATAAGTGCATAACAAGTTATAATAAAAGAAATCAATAAGGAGGCTGGCTGTGAAGAATCTTCGTTATCTCAATATATTTACCATATTAATTATATACACACTACTTATGTTTTACATCGGCTGGAACGGATGGGTTTGGCTTCATGCGGTATTTGGCTGGGAATCTTGGGGATATTATGCTTTTATAGTTGCATTTATTTCATATGCGTACATTCTCGTGCAAGTGTTTAAGTTTTTGCCATTTCTGCGAACGATAGGTTCGATTTGGTTTGCGGTTATACAATATGCGCTTATGCTGTTGCCATTAGCTAATATTATGGTCTTTCTTTTACAGTTTTCAGTAGAGAAAGAAGCGGCAATTATTTGGACAGGGGCGGCTGTGATAGCTGCATTTATCTTTATCTTTGCGTATGGAGTATTTAATGCGTATAGCCCGGTAGTAAGAAAGTACGAGGTGCACATACCGAAAAAAGTAGAGGGACGTAAAAGTTTACGCATTGCGATGGCTTCTGATATGCATTTCGGTAAACTGTCTGGCGTTTCGCATTTAAAAAGGCTTGTTCGTCATGTAAATGAGATGGAACCTGATATTATTTTACTGCCAGGTGATATTATCGATGATCATCCAGGTGTGTTCATTCAAAAGAATATGGGACCAATCATGAAACAAATGAAAGCACCATTAGGCGTATATGGTGTTTTAGGGAACCATGAATACTATGGTAGAGCGGTTCCAGAGTTTTTACAAGAGATGGATAAGATTGATATTCGTATTCTTTTAGATGAAGTAATTACAATTGAAGATGACTTTTATCTCGTTGGAAGAAGAGATAAAACAGAGCGAGATCGTCAAAGCTTTGAACAATTAATGAGTACGGTAGATAAATCGATGCCTGTTATCGCAATGGATCACCAGCCATTTGAGTTGAAACAAGCAGCAGCGGCAGGTGTAGATTTATTATTATCCGGTCATACGCACCGCGGACAAATGGCGCCCAATCATATTGTAACGAGAAGAATGTACGAGCTAGACTGGGGATACGCACAAAAAGGCGCGTTCCACGCAATTGTTTCTTCTGGATTTGGGTTTTGGGGACCACCGCTTAGACTTGGTAGTAGGTCGGAGATTGTGCAGGTAGAAGTTACATTTGAATAGGGGTTATGAAATAGAGAGCTGATGGCTCTCTATTTTTTTAAATAAAAACAAATAACAATAAATATTTATGTTGGTGCTAATTTCATAAAAGAGATAAGATTATAAGACTCGATTAAAATAAAGGGGGATTGTAAGTGATCATATCAGATGTACTATACGGAGAATTTGAAGTGGATCAAGTAGTAGAAGAATTAATTTCAAGTAAGTCTATGCAAAGGCTAAAAGGTATTCATCAAAATGGCGCAAGTTACTTAATGAACGAGAAATGGAATGTAACGCGCTTTGATCATTCAGTTGGTGTTATGTTATTAGTTAAAAAATTAGGTGGTTCAGTAAAAGAACAGATTGCTAGTTTACTGCATGACGTATCGCATACTGCTTTTTCCCATGTGATTGATTACGTTTTTGATAATGAAGATGAAAGTTATCATGAAGAGATATTTAGTTCTGTTGTGAAAAACTCAGAAATTCCAGCGATTCTTGCGAAGTATGGTTATAACTATGAAGATATTTTGTTAGATGATTCGAAATGGACGTTACTGGAAAGGTCAGCGCCCGAATTATGTGCAGATCGAGTGGATTATACGTTACGAGATATGTATACATATGGGTATATTTCTTTAGAAGAAGTTCACAGTTTTTTAGAGGATGTCATCAAAGTAAAGGGGAAAATGGTTCTGCAAAATATCGAAATAGCGGAATGGTTTACAGAAACGTATTACAAGGAAGTAATCGATTTCTTTATGGAACCAATGAATATTTACGGAAATGATATGTTAGCGAAAACGTTAAAGGTAGCTCTTCATAAAAGGATTATTCATGCAGATGATTTTCTTCTTGAAGATGAGGAGCTTATTTCGAAATTGCAGCAATGTAATGACCCCGAAGTAGAAGCTTTATTAAGCAAAGTTCATCGAAATGTAAAGGTAAAAGAAGATAGAAACGATTATGATTTACATCAGAAAAATAAAGTGCGTCTTATTGATCCGCCGTTACTTCGTGAAGGGAAAATCGTTCAGTCGTCTGTTGTGTCAGAAAACATAAGACAGATGAGTGATATTGCTTATGAAAAAGCGGTGAGAGGGATGTATGTGAAAGTGATTTCGAATTAAAAAAGAAGTAGCGCATCGTTTTTAGAGCGCTACTTCTTTTTTATTAATGATCAAACCAATTCCAAATCTCAATATCTCCAAGAGTCGCATAACGTACGTGCGGGGAGTTTTGTAATTTTAATAACTCTTTCGATGGGCCAGTAATAACAATTCCGTATACTTTTACACCGTTATCCTTTACATATTGATAACGTTTATCTAAGTTTAGTTCTTTCTCAGAAAGCGCTGCTATTTTGCTTACCGTTTTTTTATGGATAGAAAGGACGCGCATCATTTCGGTTACTTTGTCTTCTTGCGTTTTCTGCCCGTCAGTTTCATTATCGAGGAATCTTACATGTTCTGGAAACCCTATAGCTTCTCCGCCATGTAGGATATAGTCATCTACATTTTTTCTTTCTTGTCCTGTATCTAAAGCGTACCATACAGGAGTTGGAGGGAGTTCTTGTGCCTCGAATATGCTATATAAAAGCGGTTCTAATTCTTTTAAAGTGTAAGCTTTATCAAAAGAAATTGCTACTTCTGCAACGGTTCCATCATGTACTTTTGCAAGTGTATCCCATACTTTTTTTGATGAATTCTTTAAATAATCACCCTGCTCTGTTTTTGGATGAACAAAGAAGAGTTTTGGTTGATAGAACGGATTCATCCAAGTTTGCTTCGTGATATCTACAGATGATAAGAAGCTTTTTGTTTCTATTGTACCGAGTGGCATTTCTTTTTTACCGACGGTTCTTACTAAATCAAATTGGCTATTTGTACGGAAAAAAGCTTCTACACTTGTTCCGCCTCCCATAACGCGGCTATTTGGGATAGTTGCTTCAAGTGCCAGCGAAGGAACCTCTCTAATTTCTTTTAGCCTTTTATCATTATTAGCTTGAAAATAAAAGGCTGATAATACCCCGCCGATTATATAGATAACGATGCAAATTGATAATATAAAACCAAACGTTTGTAAACGATGTTTCCACTTAATTCTCCAAAAAGGAATTTTAAGATCTTTTGGAGGTAACTTTTTCTTAATTGGTTCTGTCTTTGTTAACAGCTCATCTAAGTAAGCTTCACACTCTTCACATGACTCAATATGACTTTCTAACAGTTCTTGTTCATCATGCGTGAGCGTTCCGGTTTCATACTTCTTCCATAGTTTTTTAAATTCTGTACAGCCCATCTGTATCACTCCTTTATGCTTTTTATTTCTTTTCGTCCCCTGTGTAATTCAATTTTCACTTTCGCTAATGAGAGACCAGTCATTTCTGCTATTTCCTTATAGGAGAATCCATAGTAATCTCGTAGTATCAGGGCATTTCGTCTTTCGAGCGGAAGAGAAGATAAACTGTCTAACCAACTAGCAATCTCATGTTTTACGAAATATTCATGTTCTGTACTTGGCACGTTTGGTAAATGGAATTCTTCCACTGTAGTTGTGTTATACTTTTTTTCTTTTCGATACCAATCGATAAAGGCGTTGTAGGCTATTGTAAATAACCACGGCCTAATTTCTTCTCCTTTATAATAATCAATATGGACGAGCATTCGGTAAAAGGTTTCTTGCATGAGATCTTCCGCATAGTGGGAATCTCCGGTTAGGGAGAGAAGATAGCGAAATAAATCTTTCATATGCTCGGAGTAAATGTCTTCTAATGATTGTTTGCGTTTCACTACATTTCCCTCCCTTCATACATAACAACGAAATACATATAAAAAAGTTACAATTTTTTATGGAATTATAGTAAAAAACGTCAAGAATTGGATAGGATTCTCTTTTATCATAATACATATAAGGCGGGTGAACAGAGATGGAAAGCTATGAAACACAAATTCAAAGGTCAATTGATTATATTGAGGAAGATGTAATGGAAAAACAGACGCTGCGTAATTTAGCACGTATTGCAGGTTTTTCTGAGTCGCATTTTCATCGTGTATTTCAGGCATTAGTAGGTGATACAGTAATGGAGTATGTTCGAAAGCGGAGGTTAGCCCGGGCAGCTTATCAACTTTCTCATACGGATGAAAAAGTTATTGATATCGCATTTGAGCATGGCTTTCAATCTCACGAAACGTTCACGAGAGCCTTTAAGAAATTATTTCAAATGACACCGAGTGAATATCGAAAACAAGAAATTGAAACACCGATGTATTACAGCGTGAATGTAAAGCAAAGAAAATTAAATCCGTATTTAGGAGGCATACAAATGGAATATCGTATTGTAAATAAACCAGAATTTTTAATGGCAGGTTATGAACTGAAGACGACAAGTAAAGAGGGGAAGAACCATCAAGACATCCCAGCATTTTGGCAAGAATATTTACAAAAAGATCTTGGAACAACGATTCCGAATCGTAAAGATACGAGCCAATGGGTAGAGCTTGGATTATGTACTGATTTTAATTTAGAAACAGGCGATTTCACTTATATTATCGGAATGGAAGTTACAGGCTTTGAAAATGTACCAAACGAAGTTGCGAAGCGTACTTTCCCAGCAGCGACATATGCTGTATTTACAACGCCGAAAGTTCCTCATGAAGAAATGGTATCGTCTATTCACCAAACGTGGAATGCAGTATTCTCAGAATGGTTCCCGCATTCAGGGTATGAACATTGCGGAGTTACAGAGTTTGAACTGTACGATGAGCGTTGCCACGAAGATAAGAGTGAGTTTGCACAAGTAGAGCTTTGGATACCGGTGAAGAAAAAATAATAAGGTAAGAGCGAATCATTGGGAGATGGTTCGCTTTTTCATAAAAGGAGAAATGGGAAAATGTTCAAAAAACTAGAATGTGTATCTATACATACGAAAGATATAGAAAGATCAGTTTCTTTCTATAAAGAAATGGGAATGAAGCAAAACTGGATGATAGAAAGAGAACTAGAAGAAGGAGCTATTTGGACGTTAATAGGATTGAAGTTTCCAGATGAAAAAAGTTCGGAGTTAGTAATAAGCAATCATCCGGATATTAATTTTATGGAAGTCGAAGTATTAGTAGAAGATGTACAACAAACGTATGAGAGTTTAAAAGATAATAAAGATGTAAAGTGGATTCGCGAACCATTTCCAACAGAATCAGGACATGTTGCAGTAATGGAAGCACCTGATGAGAATGTGTTTGTGTTAGTAGGGAAATAGCTGAAATATGGAGTGACCTTTCATAGTGAGTTATGAAGGGTTATTTTTACTTTGTATAGTAGTAGAGGAAGTAGGTTAGTATTGTCGGTTTTTGTCGGTAAGTCGATATATTTAGAAAATCGCTGATATAATTCGAGTTGCGCTGATATATTCAAAAAATCGCTGATATATTTTGAATTGCGCCGATATATTCAAAAAATCGCCGATATAATTTCATATACCGCTAAAACACCCCAAAAAAACGATCTGCATAATTTCAATTACCGCAAAACTCTCCCAGAAAAGAAAAAAAGACGCCACATAGCGTCTTTCCTACGAACGAAACGGAAACACAAGAATAATCGTCGTTCCTTTTCCGAGTGCACTATCAACGGAAATTGTCCCGTTATGAGCATGAACGAGCTGTTTTGTAATGGCTAGGCCAAGTCCAGTTCCTATGTTGCTTTCTTCTGTGTTTGTTCCGCGGTAATATCGTTCAAATAGAAGTTCTTTCGTTTTTTCATCCATTCCTTTTCCGTCATCTGAAATGGAGAGTGTAAAGGAATTAGCGTTTTGTGATAATTTTACGATGACAGTAGTTGTTTCGTTATTATGTTTTACAGCATTTACTAGTAAGTTTTCGATAATACGCTGGAACCATTTTTCTTCAATGAAATATTGAATTTTATTTGAGCTCGGTACGAATTCAATATTTTGATTTTGAAGTGTTGGATTGTTAATAAATTGCAATAATACTTTTTGGACGAACTGATTGATTTCAACGTTTACGTGTTGGGCAGGAAGGCTGTTATTTTTTAATTGATACGTTAAGCTTAAATCATCAATTAATGTCGTCATATATTGAGATTTCTCTTTCATAACACTACCAAATTGCTGAATATCACGATCAGTCCAGTTATATTGATTCGATTCGAGTAATAATGCGTAGCCATATATAGAGCTAAGTGGTGTTTTTAAGTCGTGTGTTAGACCGGTAATCCATTCTTCTCGTGTTTGCTGGAGGACTTGCCTCATCGCATCATTTTTTTTGAGTGTAATAGAAAGGTGTTCTAGTGAACTTGTTACATCTCTAAACAAACGGAATGACCATTTTTCTTTACCAGATCGCCGGAACCTGACGGGTTTTCCTTTTTTACTAATAGGTTCTTCATACTTTCCACCAGCGATATTTTTAAGCCAGCGCATCGCATGTAATAACGGTTTCCCGAATTTATTACCGTACCAAATAGAAAGAATGACTAAATAAACAAATACGATAAGAAGGATTAATCCGCATCCGATGAGAAACTTCTTAGTAAATACATCTTCAATTTCGTCATCTGGATAGTAGTGCTCATTTTTTGCAGTTACAACGAGAAGGTTGCCACTATTTGCATCGTAAAAGCTAGACGTGTTTTCTTTATGATTCCACGGTTCTTTTTCATTAAGGGCAATTTGTATTGCTGAAAATGTTTTTTTCTTTCCAGTTGGATAGGAAAAAACCTCTTCGCCATTTTGATTAAATATTTGAAGTGTTGCTTTTTCTTTAGACAGTAACTGTTTTTCTTGATCTGTTAATGCGAACGAATCCATCGTTAAAGAGGAATGCTCCTTTTGAATTGCTGTCAGTAACGCATTGCTTTTTAACATACCACCATAAATAACAAGTGCTTTCTTTTCTTCTAATTCAATTTCCCAATATGTAAATTTATAATTGCTTTCGATATGATGTTGTATATATGCGACTAAAGATGTCTTCGTATAAGCATCCGGAACATCATTTGGTGTATTAAAGTGGTAGAGGATTTTTCCGTTTTCATCTACAACTTGGAGCCAATCATTTTTCTCCTTTATTAAATCTTGCACTTCAGATTGTAACGAAATATGCCCATCTTCTGAAGAGATGTATCTTGAAATTGTAAAACTATCAGAATCTGGAATGTTAGGTTCGTATAAAGTACTAGTAAGAAGAAAAATTAAATAAGTAAAAGCAGCAACTACAGCGATAAGTAATGTAACTAAAACAAAAACGTGTTGCATGATAAATTGAATAATAAGTCGTTTATTAAAATTCATATCGTCACCCTACTTTGTAACGAACTTATAACCAAGCCCGCGAACGGTTTTTATATATTCTGGTTTACTTGGATCATGTTCAATTTTTTCACGTAGTTTTCGAATGTGGACCATAACAGTGTTGTCATCGCCATTATAGGCAGGTGCTCCCCAAACTTTTTCATATATTTCCTCTTTCGAAAATACGTAGTTCGGATTCTCGCAAAAGAAGAGTAGTAGTTGAAAGAGTTGAGCAGAACATTCGACAATGTGCCCATCTACTGTTAGTTCTGCAGAGTGCTGATCAATTTCAAATCTTCCAAATGAAATTGAGTGTGGTTTTTGTTCGTGTGGTACGGTTTGTTTCATATGTCTCCGAAGCTGTGCTTTCATACGTGCTACTACTTCTAATGGATTAAATGGTTTCGTAATATAATCATCTGCACCGTATGAAAATCCGGATATTTTATCTAAATCAGATGCTTTTGCTGATAGGAAGAAAATTGGACAATCTGTTTGTTGGCGAATGATTGGACAAATATCAAAACCAGATTGTCCAGGAAGCATTACATCTAAAATAATTAAATCGTAATTGTTTTGCTTAGTTAGAGATAAAGCCATTTCAGCTGATGTTGCAGTTGTAATATGAGAAAAGCCTTCTTTTTCAAGAATGGTAGTTAGTAATTGTAAAATTGCTGTTTCATCATCAACGAGTAAAATATTTGCTTGGTACATAAATATCCCTCCTAATTTTCTCGAATATCATATCATCATTTTGTAACTTATGGAATTTTTAAGGAAATTTTAAGGTTTTCTTTCGCAAAAAATTAAGAATCAAATGATATGATAAAAGTAACATAGGGGAGGAGATGAGTGTGAACCCGTTTCAAGTGATGCGAGCTAGATATTTTTTAATTGTATTTGCACTATTAATTTTAATAGCGAGAAGTAGTGGCGATTTGCTAACAAGTATATTTCATATACAAAATTCTTCTTTTATAAATATCCTTATATTCTATATCCTTCCGATGGTATGGATTTCTTATGAGTATAGAAAGCACCACATTTCATTTTCATTATTTGTTAATAAAAATGAAACATTTAACTTGGTACAAGTTTTATACATTACGGTTATGTTATGCATGTTTAGTTACGGGTATCTTATTTTGTATATGTATAGTTTTGCATGGATTACACCGGACTTTATTATGAACGCCCTGCATGAACCAATTGTAGATAGTACTGGGGGATATGTATCTCAAGTCATTAGGGTCGTATTCATCGCACCAATTATCGGGGAATTTGTTTTTCGCGGATTTTTACTTCAACGTTTTGCAACAAAATGGGGAACGAGCATAGCGACCATCGTTGTAGCAATATTGTTTGCGTTGTTACATGTTGATTTCCTCGGTGCAGCCATATTCAGCATCGTATTGTCAATCGTATATATTCGTACGAAAAGTTTACTCATGCCAATTGCAATACATATGTTAAACAATGCATTTGTAATAGGTGCGTCTTTTCTAATAAGTAGAGAAAAAATTATTAGTTTTGCCGATTTCTCAAATTATACGACATTCTTTCCTGGACTTATTATTTTTATAACAGGATTAAACTTAGTACTTATCTTTTTATTTGTTAATCGCAAATATTGGAGTAAAGAAGTGCCGGTTATATATGCAGAGCAGGAAAAGAGCTTTTCAGATGTAGTCGGGAGTAAATAAGATGAAGAAGACGGTTGAAAAAATATTAAAAGACATTATAGATTCTACGTCTATTACAGATATGTGTGATAAAAGCGTTTGTCATTGGCTTCAACCTGTAGTAGATACGATTGTGTTTCCAGAGTATTACTTATTTTCTAGTACTCATTTAAAAGAAAATATTATTTCTCTTCTTATTGTGTTCGGGGTTTTACTAATATTTGGTCTAATTGTAGAAGAAATGATGAAGCGCATCTTCAAAAAGAATGAAGAGAAGTATATGTGGATTCATAAAGTATTCGAGAAAGTAATGGTGGCTTTCCTTTTGTTTTATGGTATAAAAACAATCATTTACTTTATAGCTTTGAAACATCATTAATTCGAAATTTGAAAGGGATGTATAAAATTATATGAATGAAACGATATCATCAAATAAGTTTTTTTATTTGATTTTACTTAGTCTAGTGTTAATAACGACAGTGAATGTTATTTTGCGCTGGGAGGAAGCTTATTTTTTCATGTATTTAGCGCTCCATTTGCTAGGGATTTTATGTATAAGTGGTGGAGTCGTTACTGAAAAAAAGAATGAAGAAAGCGTTAACTATATGTGTGTGATCGGTCTTGTTTTACTTTTAGCCGTACAGGGTATTATGAAATATAGTTCTTTCTCTTTACAAGATTTTAGTTTATTAATAGATGTACTTCCTTAAAGAGGCTTTTTATTTTATCTAAAAAGGAAGTAGGGTACGTGTTGGTTTGTAAGTGTACGGATTGTGAACCGAAGAAAGTGTTTAAAGATAGGTAAAACTCTTCTTATGTAGAAGAGTTTTTTTATGTAAATAAAAAGATCCAGAGCAATTCACATAATAAGCTTGTTCTAATTTAGCGTGTACGAACTTACAATAATAATAGACAGGCAGCATAGAGGAGGGAATAGCGTGAAGAAGGTTATCGGTTGGTCGCTTTTTTTGTACGTTGGATTTGCGTTACTTATATATTGGTATTTATTTGGATGGAATCATGAACTTATTCCGGACATGTATAAGGGAACGAGTGCAGATCCAGAAACGTTTATGAGTACGAGAGAGCTTACGCTAAGCCAAGATTATTCGCGCGTGAAAAATTTACTATACTTTTTAGCGACGCCTCTTGAATGGATTATTTTATTATTTGTACTTGTGCTAGGTATTTCAAGAAAGTTTGAGAAATGGTCGAAGGAAACGACTAAAATAAGTGTTTTGCAAGTTGCGATTTATTTCTTTTATTTATCATTACTGACAACAGTGCTTGCCTTACCGATGCAATGGATTGGCCGGAAAGTGTCCGTTGATTACGGCATTTCAACACAAAGTACACAAAGCTGGATAAAAGATCATGTTATCGGTTTTTGGGAAAGTTATGCGACTATGTTAATCGTAGTTACCGTTCTATTATGGCTTATCCGTAAATTTCCGAAGAGATGGTGGCTCGCAGGATGGGCGCTCTCTGTTCCATTTACAATCTTTTTAACATTCATACAGCCTGTCGTTATTGATCCACTGTATAACGACTTCTCGACGCTGAAAAATAAAGAATTAGAAACGAAAATTTTAGCGATAGCAGACAAAGCGGACATTCCTGCTAAACACGTATATGAAGTAAATATGTCAGAAAAAACGAATGCATTAAATGCTTACGTAACAGGAATTGGCCCTAACGCCCGTATTGTAATGTGGGATACAACACTTAAGCAGTTAAAAGATAAAGAGATTTTATTTATAATGGCCCATGAAATGGGGCATTATGTTATGAAACATATATATTTTGGCGTTGCAAGTTATGTATTGCTATCGTTTATAGGTATGTTTTTAATTAGTCGTATTATAAATATGTGTATTCGCAAATGGGGAGATACATTGCAAATTTCAAAAGTAGCATGTTTCTCCATGTTACCTTTATTTTTCTTAATTTCTTCTGTCCTCTCTTTTGCAGCACAACCAGCAACAAACTACGTTTCACGTATAGAAGAAAGAGCGGCAGATCAATATGCTTTAAATATGACGAAGGATGGGAAATCTGGTGTGAAAACTTTTCAATATTTATCAAAAACAAGTTTAAGCCAAGTAAATCCGCCTGCGTTAGTAAAATTTTTCTTATACACGCACCCACCAATTTTTGAAAGAATTCATACGTTTGAACAATATGAGAAACAAAGCAAAAAGGAGTAGCATGATAGCTACTTCTTTTTTTATAGAGATATAAGTTTCATATTGGGAATATTTATCATTGCTTTTTATTACGATTTTGTAAATAATAAGCTATAAAATTCTAAAAATCTATATATAAAGGAATAAAGGTGGAAAAATGTATTTTTTACAAAATTTAAAAGTGAAATATAAATTATTAGCGCTTATTTCATTAGCAGTTTTAGGTATGGTAATTATGAGCAGTGTAGCAATTAATTCTATTAATAAGATTAAGCACGATACAGAGGTTGTAGTAGATGATTATCAATATTCTGCAATTTTATTAGAAGGAATGCTTCGTACACAAAATTCATTAGAATATAACTTACTAGAATTAATTACGGCATCACAAAATGAAGTGGCAAATAAAGAGGGGATAATTGATAATATTGAAAAGGATCTTAAAAAATATGATTCTTTATTAAAAGAATATGATGATGGTTTTAATTTAAGTAAGCAAGAGGATGAACTATTTCAGAAGATGAAGAAATCTTTGCCAAGTTATAAAGATACATATAAAAAATTATTTGAAAAGGCGAAGGCAACAAATGAGCCACAAATGGTAAATGAATTTCAGAAGGAATTAAAACCGAAGGGAATAGAGTTAGCTGGTTATGCAGTGGATCTAGAATCGTATGTTTCAAATTTAGCTGACCAAGTATTTAAAGATTCTCAAAAAATGATTGATCGTTCCGTTATTACCTTTATCATTCTTGTAGTAGTTACTACAATCGTTATATGTATAGTAAGTTATATTATTAGCAAGCTCATAGTTACTCCTTTACAAACGGTTAGTCGTATGATGGAAAGAGCGAAAGAAGGAGATTTAACCGTACATGGTGATTATACTGCTAAGGATGAATTAGGTGTATTAGTAAGTAATTTTAACGAGATGATTGCAGGGCTAAGAACAAATATGCAAGAAGTAGAGAATAATATTCAGCTTTTATTCCAACATGCAGACGGAGTAGTATCTGCATCAGAAGTATCTAGTAGTGCAGCGAAGAAAATCACTATGGATATTGAAGAAGTTGCAAATGGTGCAGAGAGTCAAATGCAAGCAATGGAACAAACTGCGGGTGCGATGGAAGAGTTGACGCAAGGAATGCAGAGTATAGTCAATACATCATCCTCTGTAAATGAATTATCTGCTCAATCAGCATTAGATGCAGAGAGTGGTAACAAATTAATGAAACAAATGATTCAACAGATGGATACAATCCAAAATTCGGTACATAGCGGTGTGAAACAAGTAGAGACTATGAAAGAACAATCAGAAGAAATTGTTAAAATCATTGATGTTATGCAAGGTATTACCTCCCAGATTAACTTATTAGCATTAAACGCCGCAATTGAGGCTGCACGTGCTGGTGAAAGTGGTAGAGGATTTGCAATTGTGGCAGATGAAGTGCGGAAATTAGCAGAACAATCTAGTGATTCTGCAAAACAAATTGAGAATCTTATTACTCAAGTTATGGGAACAACGAACCATACGGTACATATGATGGGGAAAGTAGATAATGAGGTACAGGCAGGTACACAAGTAGTAATGCATACAGAAAAAGTATTTGGAACAATTACAGAAAAAGTACAGCAAGTATCTGAGCAAATTCAAACGGTATCTATGTCTACAGATGAAATTGCAGCGAGTAGTGAGGAAATCTCGGCTTCTGCAGAAGACATGGCTCAAATTTCCCAAAGATCATCTGACCGAACTGATAGGGTAAAAGAGTCTATTCAACAGCAAGAAAAATCTGTTCAAGAGATTTCGGTTTCAATTGAACATATGCATAACGCAGCAGGAAAATTAAAACAAATAGTTGCCCAATTTACTCTTCAAAAGTAGTAGCATATTTGAGTGTTAATAAATATAAAAAAATCATCCTCTTTTAAGAAAAAAGGATGATTTTTTTATCCCGTTATTTGCTGGGCAGTAAGACCCCCACCTCAAAATTCAGCGAAAGCGAGTTATCAGTGAAGGGGGATGCTACCTCTGAAATATAAACCATGAATATAGTAATCTCCATTAGGCATCTCCTTTAGGTGCCAATAAAGGGAAGTTATAAAGTGAAAAGGAGTTTATAAAGAGATTGTAGAATGTTTTAGTATATAACACCTTAGATGTGACAACTTCCTTTTTGAAAAAGAAAGAAGGGGGTATAAAGCAGAAAGGTAGTGGGAATATTTCTTCTAGAAGATTTGCATTTTATCTTACATTCACAAAAAAAATAGTACTCCTGAAACAATGAAGTTCATTTTATTTGAATGAAATAGGGAGAGAGGATAATGAAGAAAAAAATATTGGGTGTAATGATGATTGCGACAATGGCAGGAGGTATATTTGCAGGGGCGAATGTGACACCTGTAAAAGCGGAAGAGTATCCACAAATGATTGTGTTTGAAGATGTTCCATACGGATTTTGGGCATATGATGCTATTATGGATTTAGCGTATCATAAAATTATATTAGGGTATGGAAACGGGAAGTATGGTGTTGGCGATCTTATAACACGTGAACAAGTAGCTGGGACTATTTACAGAACACTTGAGATAAAAGAAGAAGGGCCAGTAGCGAATCCATATAAAGATGTTTCTGATAGTACAACCACTTTTAAAAAGGAAATTTTAGCGTTAACAAAACGTGGTGTTTTTACAGGGGATGGCCAAGGGGATTTTAGGCCGAAAGCACCAATCTCTAGAGCGGAAATGGCTGTCATTTTAAAACGAGCATTTAATTTTGAAACGAAACAAAAACATACATTTAAAGATATTCCAAAAGGTCACTGGGCAGAAGATGCAATTAGTGCGTTACAATCTAATAATGTTGTGAGAGGAACTGGGAATGGCATGTATGAATTAAATCGCCCTGTACCTAGAGAACAATATGCTCAGTTTATTAATAATGCGATTATTAATTATCATTTGAAAGAGGATTGGAAGTAGAGTGAAATATGAAAGCACAAATAGAAAAATTTGTGCTTTTTTGTTTGTTTAAAAAAGAATTATTATTCGTATTTATGTATTTTTATGGTTATAAACAAGCTTTATAATCAACCCGATGAAAAAGACATGATGTGTAATATGATTCACAAAACCGTCACGAAATGTGTCGGAAAATATATTGTCACTATACCATTTATTCTGTATATTTTTAAAAAAACATATACATATTGGGGAGATAATTTGATGAGCAAAAAATTATTAAAAACAGCTACAGCATTAACAATTATGGGTGGGGTGTTATTCTCAGCAGAGAGTAATAGTGTAAAAGCGGAAAGTGCACCGTTGCAAAAAGCAAATACAATTGTATTTAAAGATGTACCAAAAGGACATTGGGCATATGAGGCAATTCATGAATTAGCGGAACAAGAAATAATTTTGGGATATGGCGATGGAATATTCGGTTTTGGGGATAATGTAACACGTGAGCAAGTTGCAGCTTTAATTTACCGTGTGTTTGATATGGAAGAACAAGATGAATATGAAAACCCATATGGAGATATCGATGAAAATTCAACAAGCTTTATCGAGGAGATATTGGCTCTAACGGAAATCGGAATTTTCCAGGGAGACGAGAATGGAAACTTTAGACCGAAGGCGACGTTAACGCGTGCGGAAATGGCACAAGTTCTTACGAATGCTTTTGACCTACAGGCAAAGGGATCTCATAACTTTAATGATGTTTCAGCAAATTCATGGGCAACGAATGCAATTAGTGCAGTACAAACAAATGGTATTACAATGGGAATCGGAGAAGGTAAATTCGGTCCGTCTATGAAGGTAACGAGAGAACAATACGCACAGTTTTTACATAGAGCAATATTGCATGATATGGAACAAGGGCAGTAATAAAGTTTAACTAGTCAAAGTGAAATTCAAAAATAATACAAAAAGGTCGTTGTTGTATAACAGCGGCCTTTTTTGTATGAAATAAAGCGCGAAAGAATGGCGTTTTGAAAAAAAACGAAATGAATTTTCAAAAAAAACTTCCTTTTCTGAAGATTTGTTATATAATATAAAACATGAAATCAAATCTGTTATAAAACAGTTTAAGAAGGGGATGCTAATATGTCGACGCAAACTTCACGGGTTACACTCGTTGGAGAAATGTTACCAGCGTACAGCGAAATATTGACACCTGAGGTGCTTAGTTTTTTGAAGGAACTACATGAGAATTTTAATGAGCGCCGCATAGAACTTTTACAAAAACGTGTAGAAAAACAAAAGAGAATTGATGCAGGGGAGTTTCCGAAGTTTCTAGAAGAAACAAAACACATACGTGAAGCGGATTGGACAATTGCCAAGCTGCCAAAAGACTTAGAGGATCGCCGTGTAGAGATTACTGGACCGGTAGATAGAAAGATGGTCATTAACGCTTTAAATTCAGGAGCGCATCTTTTTATGGCGGATTTTGAAGATTCGAATTCACCAACTTGGGAAAATGCAGTGGAAGGCCAAATCAATTTACGAGATGCAGTAAAGGGAACGATTTCACATGAAAATGATAAAGGGAAAGAATATAGATTAAATGAGAAAACAGCTGTACTCATTGTACGTCCAAGAGGATGGCATTTAGAGGAAAAGCATATGCAAGTTGATGGGAAAAATATGTCGGGTAGCTTAGTAGACTTCGGCTTGTACTTTTTCCATAATGCGAAAGCTCTTTTAGCAAAAGGGAGCGGCCCATACTTTTACTTACCGAAAATGGAAAGTTATTTAGAAGCGAGATTATGGAATGATGTATTCGTATTTGCTCAAAAATATATCGGCATTCCAAATGGAACGATTAAAGCAACTGTGTTACTGGAAACGATTCACGCTTCGTTTGAAATGGATGAAATTTTGTATGAGCTAAAAGATCATTCTGCTGGCTTAAACTGCGGAAGATGGGATTATATTTTTAGCTTTTTAAAGAGTTTCCGTAATCATAATAAATTCTTACTACCAGATAGAGCACAAGTCACGATGACGGCGCCATTTATGCGTTCGTATTCTTTGAAAGTAATTCAAACATGTCACCGCCGTAATGCACCAGCAATTGGAGGAATGGCGGCACAAATTCCGATTAAAAATAATCCAGAAGCAAATGAAGCAGCTTTTGAAAAAGTGCGTGCTGATAAGGAACGCGAAGCTTTAGACGGTCATGACGGGACTTGGGTTGCCCACCCTGGACTTGTACCGGTTGCAATGGAAGTGTTTAATCACATTATGAAAACACCAAATCAAATTTTTAGAAGACGTGAAGAAATATGTGTAACAGAAAACGATTTACTAGAGGTACCGGTGGGAACGATTACAGAAGAGGGCCTTCGCATGAATATTAGCGTAGGTATTCAATATATTGCATCTTGGTTAAGCGGACGGGGAGCAGCACCCATTTATAACTTAATGGAAGATGCGGCAACAGCTGAAATTTCAAGAGCACAAGTATGGCAATGGATTCGTCATGAAGGTGGAAAACTAAATGATGGTCGTAATATTACGCTTGAATTAATGGAAGAATTAAAAGAAGAAGAATTAGCAAAAATAGAAAGAGAGATTGGTAAGGAAGCCTTTAAGAAAGGGAGATTCCAAGAGGCGACAACGTTGTTTACAAATCTCGTTCGAAATGATGAATTCGTACCATTTTTAACATTACCGGGTTATGAAATTTTATAAAAAATGAAAAGGGGATGGAACAAATGAAAAACGAAAGAATCGAGAAGTTACAAGAAAGCTGGGAATTAGATGAGCGTTGGAAAGGGATCACACGTCCATATTCGGCAGAAGATGTAATTCGCCTGCGCGGGTCAATTGATATTGAACATACGTTAGCGCGTCGTGGTGCTGAGAAGCTTTGGACATCGCTTCATACAGAAGACTATATTAACGCACTTGGCGCATTAACAGGAAACCAAGCGATGCAACAAGTAAAAGCTGGGTTAAAAGCGATTTACTTAAGTGGTTGGCAAGTAGCAGCTGATGCAAACCTTTCTGGGCATATGTATCCAGACCAAAGTTTATATCCAGCGAACAGCGTACCTGCTGTAGTAAAACGAATTAATCAAACGCTTCAACGTGCGGATCAAATTCAGCATATGGAAGGAAGCGATGATACAGACTATTTCGTACCGATTGTAGCAGATGCAGAAGCTGGATTTGGTGGGCAATTAAATGTATTCGAACTGATGAAAGGTATGATTGAAGCAGGTGCATCAGGTGTGCATTTTGAAGATCAATTATCTTCAGAGAAAAAATGTGGCCATTTAGGCGGAAAAGTACTACTACCAACGCAAACAGCAGTACGCAATTTAATTTCTGCACGCCTTGCAGCAGATGTAATGGGAGTGCCGACAATTATCGTTGCAAGAACAGATGCGGATGCAGCTGATTTAATTACGAGCGATATTGATCCTGTTGATAAAGCATTTATTACAGGAGAAAGAACACCAGAAGGATTTTACCGTACGAATGCAGGTCTTGATCAAGCAATTGCGCGCGGTTTAGCGTATGCACCGTACGCAGACCTCGTTTGGTGTGAAACGTCAGAACCAAATTTAGAAGATGCAAAACGATTTGCGGACGCAATTCATAAGGAGCATCCAGGGAAGCTACTTGCATATAACTGCTCACCTTCATTCAACTGGAAACAAAAACTAGATGAAAAAACAATTGCAAGCTTCCAAAAGGAAATCGCATCTTACGGTTACAAGTTCCAATTCGTAACACTTGCTGGATTCCATTCATTAAATTACGGTATGTTTGAACTAGCACGTGGCTATAAAGAGCGCGGCATGGCAGCATACTCTGAACTACAACAAGCAGAATTCGCAGCTGAAAAACATGGCTACTCTGCAACACGTCATCAACGCGAAGTAGGAACAGGTTACTTTGATGAAGTGGCACAAGTGATTACAGGCGGAACTTCATCAACGACAGCGTTAAAAGGATCTACGGAAGAAGCACAGTTTACGAAATAAAAGGAAGGGGCACCTTTTTGAAAGGTGCCCTTGTTATTTTCTAAACGATTCGAAAAGAGAGATTGAGTTGTCGGCAAAAAACGATACTAACTTTTCTTTATTACTAAATCAACTCCACTCAGCCCTATGATCACGAATAAACTTCATATCTTTCTCATAATGCTCTAGATGTCCTTCATCGATCATTCTTTGGAAATTCAAGTCGCCTTCTTGAGCTTTTCGTTTCATATATGTACATAACCCTTCTAATCGAAGCAACACCATTCCTAAGTAATCTTCATCCATATTTTTATCATAGGACTGAACGAACAAATTCACTCTCTCTTTAATACGATCTGCATGTTGCGATGAGTCATAATGAACGGCTTCACCGGATTCAGTATAATACACTCTACTTAAAGGCACACAAGTATAGAGTGTATAAGCGATATCCCATAGTCTTGGACCAGGAGCAGCAACATCGAAATCAATAATCCCTACTGGCTTCTTATTATTAAAAATAATGTTATATATGGCAAAATCATTGTGACATAAAACCTCAATGTTATTTGGAGTATGATCCATCGGTTTCCAATCAGCTAATAACGGAAAATCACTTACAGCATCATGGTAAAGGCGGAGCATCTTTGCTATTTCTTTTAATACATCATTAGATCGCATATATTCTTTTAAAGGATAATTGCCAGCTTCTCCTTCAATAAAGGATAAAATCTCTCTATCCTTTTCATCTACACCTAAAAACTTTGGAGCATAATGAAATCCTTTGTTTTCTAAATGTTGCAATAGCTTATGAATCTTTTCACTGTCTGGCTTTAACTCTCGCCGAACAGTATTTTCAGAACGATATACGCTTGAGACGTTTCCCCCTGTTAGCCTTTCTTCTTTAGCGTAGTTTGACATGTGAAAATTCCCCCTGTGATTAAAAAATCCAATTCCAAATAGTGAATAGACCAACAACGGCAGAAAAGAGAAGGGAAGCAAGCAATGCTAGACAGCCAAAAGGAACTAGCTTATCTTTCCATGTTTCTTTATACTCATAAATTAACTCCTCTGCTACTTTCTTCTGCACTGAAGATAAAGGTTGATCTTTATACAAACCTTTTATATGGTTAGAATCGCCTTTAAACTTTAAAGCACGTGCAATATGATGAGGACTATTTCCCATTGATTTTTCAAATAATAAACATGATTCATGCATAATACCTGTTTTATGCTCTTCTAGATACCAGTAACGTCCAGCCATTTCTGGATATTGTAATTTATAATAAATATCTCCGAGTTGTTTTCGAAGATGTAATTCATTTGGGTATGTAAAGATGAGGCCATGCAATCTATCTCTTGCTTTTCCAAGATTATTATTTTCAATATCCTCTTCAATTCTTTTTAATGTTTTTTTAGGAATTTTATTGGTCATAAACTCCTCCTTATTTAGAATAGAGATAATTATATTTTATAAGAAATACTAAAAATTAGAAATTCTATTTTCGAAAAAGATTGTACATTTTATTTTAATGTGCTATGATGATGTCAGTTGAATAGTTAAATTAAGCAATCCATATGTTATCAAGTGCTGAAAACGAACGAGAAAAAGTATGTGAGAACTAGTTTATGTTTCGTATTTGATAATGTGTGGATTCTTTTTTTAGACAGGAAGACTAAAAAATTTAAAATTTGTATTTTCTTAGGAGGAAATAATTATGGCAGTAACAGGACAAGTAAAATGGTTTAACAACGAAAAAGGTTTCGGTTTCATCGAAGTTCCAGGCGAAAACGACGTATTCGTACACTTCTCAGCAATCGAAACTGACGGTTTCAAATCTTTAGAAGAAGGTCAAAAAGTTAGCTTCGAAATCGAAGACGGTAACCGTGGACCTCAAGCTAAAAACGTAATCAAACTATAATTTTATAGTTGATGATGGAAAAAAGGATGGCTAATGCCATCCTTTTTTTGTTGTGGAGAAAGTTTTTTTAGAGCCTGTTTTTATATCTAAATCTCTTTTTCGATGTTACAACTGGTAAAAAATTATCTAGAATGCGTATTAGTTTCTGTAGAAGAATTAGTTCAGCAAGAGCATTTGCTGCGTATGATAGTAAATAACTATAAATTTGTATTCTCTGTTGAAATGGGGAAATCTTTTCCAGATAGACCTTGAGTAACATCTTTTTTGTTAGCGTTGTTGTTGGAATTTTGTACGTTTTGAGATGATGTTTCTAACAGTTGTTCTTGTTCCTTACTAGGGGTATTCAGAGCATCTGAGGGAATGCTATTAACCTGCTGATTTAATGGATTTTCTTTATCCATAGTATACAACTCCTTTTTAGAATTCGATAAAAAGCAATGTAATTATAAATAGCTACTTATATATATTGTGTTTTTGAATGACATTATATACAAAACTTATATTACAAAGTTAACTAATTAACGAATTGTTAGTGATGGATAAAGATGTGCAAATTTGAATTTTTTAATAAAAATTAAAAGCGGATAACAAGTACAAATACTCTTTCTCATGTTTTATATAAGGATCATATTACAAATCAAAAAAGATGTAGAGAACCTTGGAAGAAAATATAGTCGTTTTTTAGGGGGAAGAAGAATAAATAAAATGATACTACGAATGTAAAAAGGCATTCCATAAAGGAAGGCCTTTTATTGTTCTTGCCCTGATTTTTTCTTCTCACGTTTTTTACATTCTGGACATTTTGATTTACGAAACGGTTTGGCAAAGAATAGCAGAATGAAAAATAAACCGAATATAATACTAGCTGAGTTTTTCACGATAATGACGCTACTATTTTTCATTTGAATCGATGGTTGAATCTCTTTTTCTTCCATAGTGGCCCTCCATATATTGGATTTACATTTTAATTATAGCAAAGTTAGTTGTTGTAATGATGTGAAATGAGGAATGGATAATAAATATTTATAGGTAGTATAAATGCTGTTTTTATAACTTTGAAATTAATTAATTTCTATATTGTGATTTTATTATTTAACAAATGTTTGATAAATGATAAAAAATTGTAAAAAAGCGGAACTTGTAAGCTATTTCCTTTTCATAGATGCTAAAATTATATATGCAGCTGCTAATATAAATGGAAAAAAGGAGATAATGGAGTATGGAAAGTAAAGTGGAACGCTATGTCGAAAATTATGTTGTAACGAAAAATACGATGGCCTTACTTCCTGTTATTCTAAGTGAAAAGAAAATTGTTACGCGAGTCGTTGAAATGAATGATTCTTTTTTCGTATTTCAAAAACCTCTAGATATTATAGAAAGAAGTTGCCGCAAGCATGGCTCTAGTTTCTTAGGCAGAAAAGAAGGAACGAAAGAGTTAACTCATATTACACATAAAGCACCGATTGCGATTAGTCCAGCAGATCAACTTTATTTTTTCCCTACCTATTCTTACTCTAGAAAAGAGTGCGCTTGGTTGTCTCATTTTTATATTGAAAGTAATAAAGAATTAGAAGATGGAAATCTTATTATTAGATTTATAAATGGCTTTGCTGTGAAATTAGAAATATCAAAAACTAGTTTTGAAAATCAACAAAATCGTACAGCGAAATTACGTACTGAATATGAAGATCGTAGGAAAAAACAAGGGAATCCTTGTTTTAAAGAGGTCGATAAAAAAGAGGAATCAACATTAAGACCCGCTTATGAGAAGGTGTATTTTGTGAAGGAAGGCGAAGTGTGAAAGGATGGGGGAATCCCCATTCTTTTTTTGTTTGTCAGTCAGTCTTTGTAGATAAGGCGATATATTAGAAAAAACGAGTTGTAATTGATATATTTAGAAAATCACCAGTATAATTTCATTTACCGATAAAAACCGAAAAACAATCTAAATAACAAAATGAACGACACGTCCTGTCGAATATTGATAGATTATCATAGCTAAATAATGAAGGAATTCTTATGAAAGATATGGAAACTTTAATAAATACATCTCCGTATGTCGTATCTACCATTTCCTCTTTCATATAAGCAATGATACAGTAGGGATAGTATTTAGAGTAAAGGGGTAAAGTGTAGAATGGATTTTCAGACAATCAAAGAGTATTTTTCACCAGAAAATATGGATCATATTGTTGAGAGTTATAAAGCGTTCGGACCACTTCTTGGTATTGGTTTACCGATGATAGAGGCGTTGATTCCAGCATTACCGCTTATTGTATTTGTACTGGCGAATGCTGTTGCATTTGGCTTTTGGCTCGGTTTTCTTTATTCATGGCTTGGATCAGTAATGGGTGCATTACTTGTCTTTTTCATCATCCGCCATTTTGGTCGCAGTCGTTTCTTTTCGTTTGTAAATAAGCATGAGAGAGTACGAAAAGCAATGGGGTGGATTGAAAGGAAAGGATTCGCACCGATTTTTGTTATATTTTGTTTTCCGTTTACACCGTCAGCGCTAATAAATGTTGTCGCTGGTTTATCCCGAATTAGTGTAAAACAGTTTGGTCTAGCGTTAGCATTCGGAAAACTTGTGATGATTTTTATTTTAACGTATATCGGTCATGATTTAATGTCATTTATTCATAATCCAGTGAAATCAGTTATTGTAGCGATTGGTATTTTTATTTTATGGTATGTCGGTAAGAAAATCGAAGTGAAGTTAGAACTACATTAAGAATAGTCTTCTTTGTAAAGGAAAGCTTCAGTATTAAAGGATAAGGGGAGAAGCAGATGAAGAAAACTTTGAAAAAAGAAGGCATAGAGTGGATACGAACAATTTTAATTGGTGTATTATTAGCTGTATTTTTTCGAACGTTTTTCTTTTCAACGTATGTTGTAGAGGGGAAGTCAATGATGCCGACATTGCAGGATGGCAATATGCTAGTTGTAAATAAGGTGAGTTATCAAGTTGGGGACTTGAACAGATTTGACGTTGTGGTATTTCATGCGAATAAAAAAGAGGACTATGTAAAGCGGGTTATCGGTTTACCTGGAGATCATATTGAATATAAGCAGGATAAGTTATATATAAACGGTCAATTTATTGATGAGCCGTATTTAGAGAAGTATAAGAAAGAGATAAATGGAAGGCAACTAACAGGCGACTTTACATTAGAAGAGTTAACGAAAGAAAAGCTGGTGCCACCCGGGTTTATTTTTGTAGTAGGTGATAACCGGCTCGGGAGCTGGGATAGTAGACACTTTGGCTTTGTAAAAGCTGATACAGTTGTCGGTAAAGTTGATTTGCGATATTGGCCAATTCAAGAGGTGCAAACGAATTTTTCAAAAGGTTGATATAATGAAGTAGAAGTATAGAAAAGACAAACAACTCAGTTTGTCTTTTTTCGTGTACTATAATACAATTATAGTAGCAAACTAACGTTCGTTATGTAAGTGAAAGGTGGGGTTACATGTCACTTCGATTTGTGATTGGTAGAGCGGGAAGTGGAAAAAGTACACTTTGTTTACGCGAAGTGCAAGAAGAGTTAAAACAACGCCCGAGAGGGAAAACAATATTATATCTTGTGCCAGAACAGATGACATTCCAGACGCAGCAGGCGTTAATTGGAAGTGAGGATGTAAGAGGTTCTATTCGGGCACAAGTTTTTAGTTTTTCACGATTAGCGTGGAAGGTACTACAAGAAGTTGGCGGAGCGAGTCGTCTTCATATTGATGAAGCGGGTGTACATATGTTACTCCGTAAAATTGTAGAGTCTCGTAAAGATGGATTATCGGTGTTCCAAAAAGCAGCGGAGCAAAACGGTTTCTTTGAACATCTTGGCAGTATGATTGCAGAGTTTAAACGTTACAATGTAACGCCATCTAACGTATATGAAATGTGGCAACAATTGGATGCGCATAGTAGCAGTGCCGAACAAAAGTTACTAGCGAATAAAGTGTATGATTTACAGTTACTATACGATGATTTTGAACGTGCTTTAATTGGAAAATATTTAGATTCAGAAGACTACCTACAATTGCTAGTGGAAAAGCTTCCGCAGTCTGAATATGTAAATGGTGCGGAAATTTATATAGATGGATTTCATTCACTCTCCCCGCAAGAGTTAGAGATTGTAAGACAGCTTATGATTTGCGGAGCGAGAGTTACGATCACGTTAACGATAGATGAAAAAGCGTTAGCACAGCCAGTAAATGAACTCGATTTATTTTATGAAACGACGTTAACGTATGAAAAAATCAAACAAGTAGCGCGTGAAGAGAAAATAGAAATTGAAAAAACAATTCCACTTATGGAACAGCCGCGTTTTCATTCTCCCGCATTAGCGCATTTAGAAGCTCATTATGAAGCGCGTCCGAATGAAAAATTTAACGGTGAAGCGAGTGTAACGATTAGCACAGCTGCGAATTTACGAGCGGAGGTAGAAGGTGTTGCTCGTGAAATTCGTAAACTTGTTGCGAATGAAAAATATCGTTACCGAGATATTGCAGTGCTTCTTCGTAATGGGGAAAGTTATTACGATGTGATGCGCACGTTATTTACAGATTACAATATCCCGCACTTCATCGATGAAAAGCGCCCGATGTCACACCACCCATTAGTAGAATGTATTCGTTCTGCACTCGAGATTATTAGTGGGAATTGGCGTTATGATGCGGTGTTCCGCTGCGTGAAAACAGAGCTTTTATATCCATTAGACGTAAGAAAAGAAACGATGCGTGAAGAAATGGATGAATTTGAAAATTACTGTTTAGCGTACGGTGTACAAGGAAAGAGGTGGACTTCAGAGGATCCATGGATGTATCGCCGTTATCGTTCTCTTGATGATACGAACGGGATGATTACAGACAGTGAACGTGAAATGGAAGAGAAAATAAATAGGTTACGTGACGTTGTAAGAACACCTGTTATTCGCATGCAAAAAAGGTTAAAGCGTGCAGGAACAGTTATGCAAATGTGTGAAGCAGTTTACTTATTTCTAGAAGAGCTGGATGTTCCGAAAAAACTAGAAGAATTACGTATACGTGCAGAAAAAAGTGGAGATTTCTTATTTGCGACAGATCATGAACAAGTATGGGAAGAAGTAATGAGCCTTCTTGATACGTTTGTAGAGATGCTTGGTGAAGAGAAAATGTCTCTTTCTATGTTTACGGACGTTATGTCGACAGGTCTTGAGGCACTTCAATTTGCTAACATTCCGCCGTCATTAGACCAAGTGTTAATTGCTAATATTGATCACTCCAGGTTATCTGACGTGAAAGCAACGTTTATTATAGGTGTAAATGAGGGTGTTATTCCAGCAGCACCTATGGACGAAGGTATGCTTTCTGATGAAGAAAGAGAAGTTCTTGGTGCAGCAGGGATTGAATTAGCGCCAACGACGAGACAAACTTTGTTAGAAGAACAGTTCGTTATGTATCAAATGGTAACGAGAGCATCTGAGAAGTTATATATTTCATGCCCGCTTGCAGATGAAGAAGGAAAGACGTTACTTGCGTCTAGCTTTATTAAGAAAATAAAAAGAATGTTCCCTAATGTGAAAGATTCATTTATTACCAATGACGTAAACGATTTATCACGTTCAGAACAAATTTCATACGTAGCAACGCCAGAAGTAACGTTATCTTACGTTATGCAGCAACTACAAACGTGGAAGCGATACGGATTTGAAGGGAATTTAGACTTTTGGTGGGACGTATATAATTTCTACGTAACTTCAGATGAATGGAAACAAAAAAGTAGCCGCGTCTTATCAAGTTTATTCTATCGAAATCGTGCGAAGAAACTAAGTACAGCAGTAAGTAGAGATTTATACGGAGATATAATTAAAGGAAGCGTCTCTCGTATGGAACTATTTAACCGTTGTGCATACGCTCATTTTGCGCAGCACGGTTTATCGCTTAGAGAGCGTGATATTTTCAAGCTTGATGCGCCGGACATCGGCGAATTATTCCATGCGGCATTAAAGAAAATTGCGGACAAGCTATTGCGTGAAAACCGTACTTGGGCGGATTTATCCATAAAAGAGTGTGAGCATCTTTCTGTTTTAGTAATAGAAGAAATCGCACCGTTATTACAACGACAAATTTTATTAAGTTCAAACCGTCATTTCTATTTAAAACAAAAACTACAACAAATCATTTTCCGTACGTCAATCATTCTTCGTGAACATGCGAAGTCAAGCGGATTCGTACCAGTTGATTTAGAAGTGCCGTTCGGTATGGGTGGTACAGGATCACTTCCGCCGATGGAATTCTCATTACCAAATGGTGTGAAGATGGAAGTTGTCGGCCGTATTGACCGTGTTGATAAGGCAGAAGATGAAAACGGGACGTTCTTACGTATTATTGATTATAAATCAAGTTCAAAAGCGTTAGATTTAACGGAAGTGTATTACGGATTAGCACTTCAAATGTTAACGTATTTAGATGTTGTTACTTCGAATGCGCAGACGTGGATGAAAAAAGGTCACGCAGCATCACCAGCTGGTGTATTGTATTTCCATATTCATAACCCAATCGTTGAGATGAAAGGTGACGCATCTGAAGCTGAAATTGAAAAAGAAATTTTAAAGAAATTTAAAATGAAAGGACTCGTATTAGGAGATGCTGACGTTGTTCGTTTAATGGATAACAAACTTTCAACAGGAAGTTCAGATATTATTTCTGCTGGCCTGAAAAAAGACGGTAGCTTTAGTGCGCGTTCAAGTATTGCAAGTGAGCAAGAGTTTAACGTACTGCAAAAATATGTACACCATACGTTTGAAAATATCGGAAAAGATATTACAGAAGGTGTTATCGATATTGCTCCTTATAAAATGGGAAATAAAGCAGCATGTACGTTCTGTAACTTCAAATCTGTTTGTCAATTTGATGAGTCACTTGAAGATAATCAGTTCCGATCGTTAAAAGATATGAAAGATAGCGAAGCGATGGAGAAAATAAGAGAGGAGGTTGGCGGAGAATGATAGAAAATTGGCCTGAAAAACCAGAAGGTAGTCAATGGACAGATGACCAGTGGAAAGCTGTTGTAGCGAATGGACGTGATATTTTAGTTGCGGCTGCAGCTGGGTCAGGGAAAACAGCAGTATTAGTTGAACGTATTATTAAAAAGATTATTAATGAAGAGAATCCAGTCGATGTCGACCGCCTGCTCGTTGTAACATTTACGAATGCAGCGGCGCAAGAGATGAAAAACCGAATCGGGGAAGCGTTAGAAAAGGTATTAATTGATGAACCAGGCTCTCAACACGTAAGAAAGCAGCTGAGCCTATTAAATAAAGCTTCCATTTCAACAATTCACTCATTCTGTTTACAAGTAATTAGAGGATATTACTACATGCTTGATGTTGATCCTCGTTTCCGTATTGCGAATCAAACAGAAAATGAATTGTTAAAAGAAGAAGTGCTAGATGACATATTAGAAGAAGAGTACGGAATCGAAGATAATACAATCTTCTTTGAACTTGTTGATCGTTATACGAGTGACCGTAGTGATGATGACTTACAACGTATGATTTTAGCGCTTCATACAGAGTCAAGAGCGCATCCAAATCCGGAAAAATGGCTTGATAAATTAGTAGAAGCATATGACGTAGAAGGAAAGACAATTGAAGATTTAGTATATGCTTCTTATTTATTAGAAGATGTGAAATTCCAGCTTGAAACAGCGGAACAGCATATTCGTAAGGCAACTGAACTCGCAATGCTTCCTGACGGTCCAGCGCCTCGCATTGAAACCCTGCAAGCAGATCTAGCTTTACTTGGAACGCTATCATCAGCTGCTCATGAGTCGTGGACAAGTTTGTATGAAGCGATGCAAAATGTATCGTGGCAAACGTTAAAGCGTATTAAGAAAAGTGATTACAATGAAGATGTTGTAAAACAAGTAGACTCTCTTCGTAATAAAGCGAAAGATGAAGTGAAGAAATTACAAGAAGAGTTATTTAGCCGAAAACCTGAAAGTTTCTTACGAGATTTTCAAGATATGCACCCAGTATTAGAAAAGCTTGTTCAACTTGTAAAAGTATTTACAGAGCGTTTCCAAGCGATGAAGCGAGATAAAGGAATGGTCGATTTCACAGATTTAGAGCATTTCTGTTTACAAATTTTAAGTGAACAAAGTGAAAATGGTGAAATGAATCCGTCAGCAGTGGCGCTCCAATATCGTAATAAATTTGCTGAAGTATTAGTCGATGAATATCAAGATACGAACTTTGTACAGGAATCTATTATTAAATTCGTAACGAAAGATTCTGAGAGTGAAGGAAACTTGTTCATGGTTGGTGACGTAAAGCAGTCGATTTATCGTTTCCGACTAGCCGAACCAGGACTATTCCTAGGAAAATATAAACGCTTCACACAAGAAGGATTGGGCGGTGGAATGAAGATCGACTTAGCGAAAAACTTCCGTAGTCGTCATGAAGTGTTAGCAGGTACGAACTTTATCTTCAAACAAATTATGGGTGAAGAAGTCGGAGAAATCGACTACGATGCAGACGCTGAATTAAAGTTAGGTGCTACCTATCCAGAAGGTGAAGATGTAGCGGCAGAACTACTGTGCATTCAGCAAACGGAAGAAGAAGTAATAGACGGAGAAGAAGGTGCAGAAGTCGAAAAAGCACAGCTTGAAGCTCGTCTTATGGCGCAGCGCATTAAAGCGATGGTTGATTCAGGTTATGAAGTGTATGACCGTAAAAATGATAGTATGCGCCCAGTACAATACCGCGACTTCGTTATTTTACTTCGCTCCATGCCGTGGGCCCCGCAAATTATGGAAGAGTTAAAATTACAAGGAATTCCAGTGTACGCTGACCTTGCGACTGGTTACTTTGAAGCGACGGAAGTAAATATTATGATGAACGTATTCCGCGTTATTGATAATCCGATGCAAGATATTCCGCTTGCAGCTGTACTTCGTTCTCCAATCGTTGGATTGAGCGATGAAGAACTTGCAACGCTTCGTGCTCATGGAAAGAAAAGCTCGTTTTATGAAGTAATGAGCTCATTCTTAAAAGGGGCACCACTTGAAGAGGAGCAAGAACTTCATGATAAATTAGAGTGGTTTTATAACTTACTGCAAGGATGGCGTGAATTTGCACGTCAACAATCACTTTCTGATTTAATTTGGAAAGTGTACGGTGAGACAGGTTATTACGACTTCGTTGGCGGTTTACCAGCTGGAAAGCAAAGGCAGGCAAACTTACGCGTACTATATGACCGCGCAAGACAATACGAAGCAACATCATTTAGAGGATTATTCCGCTTCTTACGTTTTATTGAACGTATTTTAGAACGCGGTGATGACATGGGTACGGCGAGGGCCCTCGGTGAACAAGAAGACGTTGTTCGCATTATGACGATTCATAAAAGTAAAGGGTTAGAGTTCCCGGTTGTATTTGTAGCTGGACTCGGTCGTCGTTTTAATACACAAGACTTAATGAAACGTTTCTTATTGCATAAAGATTTCGGTTTCGGTTCGCAATTTATCGATCCGCGTAAACGAATTAAATATACAACATTATCACAGCTTGCGATTAAGCGTAAAATGAAAATGGAATTAATTGCGGAAGAAATGCGCGTACTATACGTAGCGTTGACGCGCGCGAAAGAGAAGTTAATTTTAATCGGAACAGTTAAGGATGCAAATAAGGAAATGGAAAAATGGCTTGATGCGAGGGAACATAGTGAATGGTTATTACCAGATCACATACGTGCCGGGGCGTCTTGTTATTTAGACTGGATTGCACCTTCATTATATAGACACCGTGATAGTGAAATGCTTCTTGAATTAGGACAAGGAAGTATTCCAGATGAAATTTACGGGTATGACACGAGCTGGAAAGTAGAAGTTGTGGACGGTAATACGCTACTTGCACCAGAGCCAGTTCAAGAAGAGAAACAAGAATTGTTAGAAGCGCTTCGTGAGAAAAAGGCTGTGCCGTTAGAAAGTGAACGAAAAGATGAAGTGTACGACAGATTAATGTGGAAGTACGGATATGAGGAAGCAACATCTCACCGTGCGAAGCAATCTGTTACAGAAATAAAGAGAAATTATCAATCAGAAGATGGTAGTGATAACGCCTTTATTAAAAAACTACGTGCACCAATTAAAACACGTCCGCGCTTTATGGAGAAAAAAGGGTTAACGTACGCAGAGCGCGGAACAGCAGTCCATGCCGTTATGCAGCATGTTGATTTGAAGAAGCCGATTACGGTTGAAGTTCTTCAAGAGCAAATTGCTGGAATGGTAAATAAGGAATTATTAACATTCGAGCAGGCGGAAGAAATAGCGATTGAAAAAGTAATTTCATTCTTTGACAGTGACTTAGGTAAAAGGGTATTAGCGGCGAAAAGTGTTGAGCGTGAAGTTCCATTTACGATGATGCTTGCAGCAGAAGAAGCATATCAAGATTGGCAAGGGAATAGCGGGGAATCGATTCTTGTCCAAGGGGTTATCGACTGCATGATTGAAGAGGAAGATGGCATTACGTTAATCGACTTCAAAACAGATACGATTGAAGGGAAATTTCCAGGCGGATTCGAACAAGCGAAACCAATTTTAGAAGATCGATATAAAGTGCAGCTTTCGTTATATGCAAAAGCACTGGAGAAAAGCTTACAACATCCTGTAAAAGAGAAATGTTTATACTTCTTTGATGGGAATCACGTTGTAAATATTGAAGAATAGAGGGGCTTGAAAATGGTAACGGAAAAAACGTTAAGAACTTGTGAACAGGGACACGAGTACTATAAAAGTAGCGATTGTCCAACTTGTCCAGTCTGTGAGAAAGAGAGAAAACCAAAAGAAGGTTTTCTCTCTCTTCTTTCAGCGCCAGCAAGAAGGGCATTAGAACACCATGGAATTCAAACTGTAGAAGAACTCTCAAAATATAGTGAAAAAGAAATATTAAAACTGCATGGTATGGGACATGCGTCTTTGCCGAAGCTTAGGAGGGCTTTGGAGGAGAGCGGGTTATCATTTAAATAAAATGAAATAGTGCCTCTTCACTACTTACTTGTTTATACCACTATTTGTGGACAGTAAAGTTCTTGCTTATTAAAATTTTATTTTAATAATTTTGAATTAGATAAAAGAAAAAAGTAGGAGAATATCTCCTACTTTTTTTACGCTGTTCCAATCTGATCTTGATCTGCCACATCAGAATCAAATGTATTCGTTGCACTAACACCGTTAAACGTATTCACGACAAACCCAACATTGGAAGCTCCAGATCCGTTATAGGCTTTCGTGTTTTCTTTCGGAGATACGTTATAAAAATCTCCTAAGTTGAAAGAGCCGTTACTGTTTTGCACGACGAGATTTCCTACAACCGAAGGCATACCATCCACCTACTTTACTAAGCTTTTTAATTACTATATGAATTATTGTGCGGAAGGTTCATCCGTAATATATTGGCGGATTTGTATAATACGAGAGTTATTAAAACCATAATCAACATTTCCAATTTGAAAGCAACCAGAATTTAAAAGTGTGCGTAATTCAACGTTATTAACTTCAATAAAAGGGCATTCATTTACAATGTTTAATTTTACATCTGTCGTTCGTTTTGGAATTGTAATGTGTTCATCTGTAAAGATTTCAAAAGCATCAAAGCGACCTTCTCCCCGTATATAAAAAGGAATTTCACGGTGGACGGCAATAGCTCTACTTTTTAATTCCATTTGGTTTGCATCTCCAACTTGAAATACACCAGCAATCCCTAAAGAAATAATAGAAACATTTTGGACAATAGACACATGATGCAACATAATTTCTCAGTCTCCTTAACCTGGAGTAGGAGGGACATCTGTTACTAATGGTACAAATGGACCCTCTGTAACTGTTTCAAATGGTGTATCGAGAATAGAAGATAGAATGAGGAGATTTGCATCTCCAATTAAAAAGAGTGCGGACGACGATACACCGTTCATTTTAATCTGTCCGACTTTTAACTCACGGTTTACAACGTTAAGGTTCATACATACTTACTCCTTTCGGAAATTTCCCGGTATGTGCTGAATAAAGGAGAGAAAGGCTTTGTCAATATCTTGTTTCATTGCCTGAATAATGATATCTCGTAAATAATCTGGATCTGTTGAAATACCTTCATATGATTGCGCTTGTGATAAATAATAAGGGAGTCGATGCTCCATCTGTTTTTTTATGTCATCCACCATCATTTGTCGATACATTTCATCAAGCGGTGTTCGCTCTTCTTGTTCAAAATGGAGAATACGATTATATGCTTCTTCATCTAAGTATCGATGCATTTCTTGGAGGATACCTTGATAAAAGTCTGGGTTTGTTTCAGTTTCAGGGTTTACCTTCAATGTTTCTGTATCCACTTGAAAATCTTCAATTTGTTGTCCTTTTGCTGAAAATGGGTTTAAACCAATATTTAAAGTACCATTTAAATTTTCGACTTTTAATTGATCGAATTTGTATTCCACTTTTCCTACAGAAGAGGAGGGGCGATTTTTTAATTCGTTAAGCTCTTCTTGGAGTTGGCGCACTTGATCTTCTAAATTCAGGATGGCTGCTTGTTGTGTTTGAAGAGCTTGTTGAAGTTGGTGTAAGTAAGTATATATATCTTGATTCATTTGTGAAACCTCCTTTTCAATAGGGAGGGTAAAAATATTCCTGCTATATATTTATGACAAGGATGTCTTAAGAAGAACTAGTTGATGGTTTGATAGAAATAATTTGTCCTTTCGCCTGTAATGGGCGAAGCGGCTCCGTAAATCCGCCCGTATTTGAAAATTTAGATAGGGCTTTAATACTTCCGGCAGTACCAATTTGGAACACAGAAGAGGTTGTAATGCTATCAATTTTAATACTGTTGATGATGATACTTTGGTTTACATAAAAATTCAATGCAATTGCCTCCTTTAAGTTGAGCCAATTATCGCTTGATCGATTACATCTGAATCGTTGACAGTCGTTGCACTTTGATAATTGTAGACAGAAACATTGTCTCCAACGTTGAAAGAGCCGGCCCCGGCGAAAGCACGTGAGTAACTAATAGGCCTAATCGCAAATACATCTCCAATATGAAAAATACCACTTGATCCAATATTGACGATACGAATATGTCCGACCATAGCTGGCATATAAAACACCCTTCGTTTTTAAAATTTTCTTTTCTACTATTGTATGGGCGTTTTCAATAAAATGTGTGTTTTTTTGAAATAAAAGACACACACACGCTATTGCGTGTGTGTGTCGAGTGTTTGATTTGGGTGAAAATCCGTATGTACATGCCAAATTACATTTAAGAGCCTGTCCAGTTCTTGGCTACAATCCACTGTTTTTTGAGAAGTCATTCCATAGCGTTCAGCAAAATAAATCATTTTTTCACGTTTTTTTTCAATCGCTTGCTCAAACATTGAAATCGGCTCCATCTCTAAATGAAATTTTTAGTATATATGTAGTACATATTATACAAAAACTCCATAAAAAAGAAATACCTTCGCTAAAAAAAGTAAAATTTCTACATTTTATGCCAAATATAAAGGCGTAACGAATAGGGTATGAGAAGAATATTGTAAAAATTAGCGTGTATGAGAAGGTTTTTTTCTTACGGATGCGAATACAATTAAAGGGCATGAGTTTTAGGATGGAGAGTGGAAATATTGCGTTTTGTAACGGCGAAGAAAGAAGAAAAGGTATTTGTAGGTATTGTGGATGAAGAAGAAAAAAAGGTATTACACTTAAGAGAAGCGCAAAGACAAAAAGGGGAAAAGGTTACAATCCCTATTACAATGTTAGAGTGTATTGAAAGAGGAACTGAATGCTTTGAGAAAGTATGTGAAATTGTAAATTGGGCAAAAGAGAACGGGGAAGCGGCGTATTATCCGTTAACAGAGGTGAAAATATTAGCACCGATTCCAAGGCCAAGAAAGAATATTTTGTGCGTTGGAAAAAACTATCGTGAGCATGCCATAGAAATGGGCGGAATAGAGTCTATTCCAGAAAATATAATGATTTTTACGAAAGCACCAACAACAGTTATTGGCATAAATGAGCAAATTAATGGTCACCCTCATGCAACGGACGAACTAGATTACGAAGGAGAATTAGCTATCATTATTGGTAAGCGAGGGAAGCAAATAAAAAAAGAAAAAGCGCTTGAGCATGTTTTTGGTTATACGATTATAAATGATGTAACAGCTCGAGACATTCAAAGAAAACATAAACAGTTTTTCCTTGGGAAAAGCTTCGATACATTTTGTCCGATGGGACCGTATTTAATTCATAAATCGGTGGTTAATGCGCCGAATGCATTACACATTGAAACGGTAGTAAATGGAGAAGTAAGGCAAACTTCCAACACAAATAAAATGATTTTTTCAATAGAAGAAATTATTTCAACGATAAGTAAAGGAATGACTTTAGAACCAGGCGATATTATCGCAACAGGAACCCCGGCTGGTGTCGGAAAAGGTTTCACACCACCGAAGTTTTTACATGCTGGTGATGAAGTGGTTATTACAGTAGAAGGAATTGGTACTTTGCGAAATGTAGTGAAGTGAAGAAAAGAGCTATCTTGTTAAAAGATAGCTCTTTTTTATGGCCTTGGGTTATAGAGGTAATCAATAACGGAAAAAGTGTAAAGACCAATGAATGCAAGTGTACAAATGCCAAATAGTATAACCGTAAGTGCGCTTTTTTCTCGTCCAAAACCAATGATAGTAAGAATAACAGCAGTCCAAAATGATGCTTTCAGTAGTGTGAATGTAGTAGGAGTTGAGTAGTGAGTAAGCCATGTTGTGGAAAGTAGGAAGCCAAAGAATGTAACTAAAATAAAAGATGTAGCTAAATAGTTAATATGTTTACCATATCTTAATAGCATATCGCATCTCCTTTACGATTTTAAAATACAGAAAATTACAAAATTATCTTAATGTAAATGAATATAAAAAGAAAGAGGTTGTCCCAACATGTCGGACAACCTCTCTATCATTACGATAATACAGCTTTAATTTTTTGGAATGCCCACTCTAAATCTTCTTCAGAGATTACTAGAGGTGGTGCGATACGAATTACGTTTTCATGTGTTTCTTTACATAGTAGACCAGCTGCTTTTAGTTGTTCACAGTAAGGACGAGCTGGTTCGTTTAATTCGATACCGATGAATAAACCTTTACCGCGAACTTCAGTGATCATTGGGTTATCAATCTCTTTTAATTGCCCAACTAATTTTTCACCTAATTGAAGAGAACGCTCTGTTAATTTTTCTTCTTCTAACACTTCAAGAGCTGCGATAGAAACAGCACATGCAAGTGGGTTACCACCGAATGTAGAACCGTGAGAACCTGGCTCGAATACGCCTAAAATGTCGCGGTTTGCTGCTACGCAAGAGATTGGGAATACGCCGCCGCCAAGTGCTTTACCAAGTATGTACATGTCAGGAGTTACATTGTCCCAGTCACAAGCAAATACTTTACCAGTACGGCCTAAGCCAGTTTGGATTTCATCTGCTACAAATAAAACGTTTTCTTTTTTACATACTTCAAAAGCTTCTTTTAAGTAACCAGCTGGTGGGATGTTAATTCCTGCTTCACCTTGAATTGGCTCTAAAATGAATGCTGCTGTGTTTGGTGTAATTGCGGCTTTTAATGCTTCTAAATCACCGTAAGGAATTACAACGATGCCAGGAAGCATTGGACCGAATCCACGCTTGTACTCTTCGTTTGAAGACATAGAAACAGAACCCATTGTACGTCCGTGGAAGTTATCTTCACAAACGATGATTTCAGCGCGGTTTGCTTCTACTTTCTTCACATCGTAAGCCCAGCGACGAACTGTTTTAATTGCAGTTTCAACAGCTTCAGCACCTGTATTCATTGGAAGTACCATTTCTTTATTAGTTAGTTTCGCAACTTTTTCGTACCAAGGACCTAATTGATCGCTATGGAAAGCACGAGAAGTTAACGTAACACGATTAGCTTGGTCAATTAAAGCGTTAATAATTTTCGGGTGACGATGACCTTGGTTTACTGCAGAATATGCACTTAATAAGTCCATATAGCGGTTTCCTTCAGGATCCTCTACCCAAACACCTTCTGCTTTAGAAATAACGATTGGAAGTGGGTGATAGTTATTTGCTCCGTATGTGTCTGTAAGTTCGATAATATCCTTAGTTTGAATCATGATTGTTCCCCCTTTTGTTATTACAAGAAGTTTGTAAATACTCTAAATATTATAGCATTTAAATGTAAAAAAGCGAAACATTTCCTGAAAATAAATGAACATGTTATCATATAGAGTGAAAAAGTGTGAAAAGAGGAGGTAAGGGATACGATGGTACATATGCATATTACAGCATGGGCGTTAGGTTTAATTTTATTCTTCGTTGCGTATTCACTTTATTCAGCAGGAAGAAAAGGTAAGGGTGTACATATGGGGCTTCGCCTAATGTATATCATCATTATTGTGACAGGCTTCATGTTGTACATGAGTATTGTGAAGACAGCAACAGGTAGCATGCACATGTGGTACGGCCTGAAAATGTTAGCTGGTATTTTAGTTATCGGCGGAATGGAAATGGTTCTTGTGAAAATGAGCAAAAACAAACCAACAGGGGCGGTTTGGGGCTTATTTATTGTTGCGCTAGTAGCAGTATTATACTTAGGACTGAAATTGCCACTTGGCTGGTACGTATTCAAATAAAAATAAAACCACCTTATAATCTCAAAGACTTGGGAGATAAGGTGGTTTTTTATTTTATGTCGCATCGATATGCAACTCTTCTCCATTTACTTTCGTAAAACGGAACATATTTTTATTTGACGTAGTGTGACGGACGAAATGGTGCTGCAGTGTACAGATCATTTCGTCGTTATCAAACAAAAGAATATTTACTCCTTCGCGTGACTCCTCTTTCGGTAAGAAAGATAAATAATTATGACAATACATGCAATCATATAAAGAGTAGTGAAGTGATTGCAATGATTCAGTTAATAATGTGAAGACAGAGTCAGGTAATTCCTCGAGCCATTCATTATAGCTAAGAAGTAACTTTTTTCGAATACGTACCATTTCACCATTTTGCAAATGGTGTTGCTCGTTGGCGATTTGTAATACATCTTGTTCATAGAAACGGGCTGGTAACCAATTGTTATTATACAAAATTTCAAACCCATCTTCGGCAATATCTTCTAATAGAAACGCTTCATCATTTTCATCATCAAAGAATACCCATTCATTGTTTATATATTCTACATTACCGACTGTATGAGCACGGGGCTGGTTATATAAAATATGTTTACGTTGTATCATATACGATTTCTCCTTTATGAAAAGTAGTTATTCCTGTTATAGACAGTTCGTGCGTTCTTTATAACTAGACACATCTAGACATAGGTGGGCATACAATAAAACACGTTTTACTGAGTGAGAATGCTATTCCATATGTGGATAGTAGGTTATCGTCAAGTTTTTCATTTTTTGATCCGCACTCTTAGGGTGGGGATTACTGCACGTTCAAGAAAAGAAATAAGATGGAAGGATGATTTATATGTGCGGGATTACAGGATGGGTGGATTATAAACGCTCATTAGAAGGAGAAAGAGATGTCGTTACGAAGATGGCTGAGACGTTAGCGAAGCGGGGGCCGGATGATAATAAAGTTTGGATTAAAGGAAATGTCGCATTTGGGCATAAACGGTTAATTGTTGTTGATCCTGAGGGGGGGAAACAACCGATGACTTGTTTAAAAGATGAAACGAATTATGCCATTTGCTATAACGGTGAACTTTATAACACAGAAGACATTCGAAAGGAATTATTAAGAAGAGGGTATACGTTCAAAGGTCATTCTGATACAGAAGTATTATTAGCTTCTTATATTGAATGGAAAGAAGAATGTGTCGATCATTTAAACGGTATATATGCGTTTGCAGTATGGGATGAACAGAAAGAACAAGTATTTATTGCGAGAGATCGATTAGGTGTAAAGCCACTTTTTTATAAATATGATAGCGGACGCTTACTATTTGGTTCGGAGTTAAAAGCGATATTGTCGCATCCAGATGTGAAGGCGGAAGTAACATTAGAAGGGTTATCAGAAATATTCGGACTCGGACCGTCAAGAACGCCTGGCCACGGTATTTATGCTGGTATAAAAGAATTACGTCCAGGTCATGCGATGACATTTTCAAAGAACGGTTTGTGTATATGGAGATATTGGAATGTAGAAAGTAAAAAACATGAAGACTCTTTTGAAGAAACAGTAGAGAAAACGCGCTTTTTACTACAAGATGCTATTACAAGACAGCTTGTTTCTGATGTACCACTATGTACTTTTTTATCAGGTGGTGTAGATTCGAGCGCTATTACAGCTATTGCAGCGAAAGAATATGAGAGATCGGGAAAAGGGCAATTACACACGTATTCTATTGATTACGAAGATAATGACAAATACTTTAAAGCAAATGCATTCCAGCCAAATTCAGATGCTCCGTTTATTAATTTAATGACTGAGACATTTCAAACAACCCATCATCGCTGCGTCATTTCGAATGAAAAATTAGCAGAGTATTTAACTGAAGCAGTACTTGTTCGTGATTTGCCTGGTATGGCAGATATCGATTCGTCATTATTATGGTTTTGCCGAGAAATTAAACAAGATTTTGTCGTTGGCTTATCTGGAGAATGTGCAGATGAAATATTTGGTGGATATCCGTGGTTTTATAGAGAAGATGATTTACAATCGAGTGCATTTCCATGGATGCGTTCTACAGAGGCACGTGAACAACTTCTAAAAAAAGAATGGAGAAATAAATTAAATTTACAACAATATGTACAAAGGCGTTATGAAGAGTCGATTCAAGAAGTTCCTATTTTAGAGGGGGAAAGTCCGCTAGAAGCAAAAAGACGCCAATTATTTTATTTAAATATGGTATGGTTTATGACAACATTATTAGACAGAAAAGACCGCATGAGTATGGGGGCAAGTTTAGAAGTACGTGTTCCATTTGCAGATCATCGTCTTGTCGAATATGCGTGGAATATTCCTTGGGAAATGAAAATGTATAAAAACCGCGAAAAAGGTCTATTACGTAAAGCGTTAGAAGATGTACTTCCGCATGACATCTTATATAGAAAGAAGAGTCCGTATCCGAAAACGCACAATCCACACTATACAAACGCAGTAACAGTATGGCTTCAAAATATATTAACGGATAAAGGTTCAATTTTACACGAACTGTTTGATAAAGAGCAGTTGAGCGGATTGATTCAGTCTGGCGGCAGTGCATTTCAAACACCATGGTTTGGTCAATTGATGACTGGGCCACAGCTTTTAGCTCATTTAGCACAAATTCATGTTTGGTTTAAAGAATATGGGGTAAATATTAAGGAATAAGGGAAAAGCGGCTTACAATTATGTAAGTCGCTTTTTATTAAAGAAATTGTCATATAAAATTCAAAATCACCTTATAAATAATACTTAATTAGAATTATTATTTTGACGTACTTATTATTACTTGTTATAATTGGAAACAAACGTTCGGAAAAAGATTCTCATTTATAAAATTGAGGTGTTATATAGATGACAAAGAAAAGAATAGGTTTACTCGTAATGGCGTATGGAACACCAGAATCATTAGACGATGTAGAGGCATATTATACACATATCCGTCACGGGCGTACGCCATCAGAAGAAGCGCTTGAAGATTTAATTGGGCGCTATAAAGCGATTGGTGGAATTTCACCGCTTGCAAAAATTACGAAAGAGCAGGCGCATAAATTAACAGATTCAATGAATAACATATTTACAGAGTATGAATTTACTTGTTACTTAGGTTTAAAACATATTGCACCATTTATAGAAGATGCGGTAGAAGAAATGAAGCGTGATGGGATTGAGCAAGCGATTAGTATCGTATTAGCGCCACATTACTCTACATTTAGCATTAAAGCGTATAATGACCGTGCTATTCGTCTTTCGCAAGAAATTGGTGGTCCTGTTATTGAACCAGTTGAACAATGGTATGATGAACCGAAATTTATTTCGTATTGGGCAGACCAAATAAAAGAGACGTTTACAGAAATTGATAATAAAGAGAAAGCAGTCGTAATTTTTTCAGCGCATAGTTTGCCAGAAAAAATTATTGCAACAGGAGACCCATATGTAGAACAACTAAAGCATACGGCAGATTTAATTGCAGAAGCTGCAAATATTCAAAACTATACAATCGGTTGGCAAAGTGCTGGGAATACTCCAGATCCGTGGATTGGTCCAGATGTGCAAGATTTAACGAAAGATTTATATGAAGAGCATGGGTACGAATCTTTCGTATATTGCCCAGTTGGTTTTGTAGCGGAGCATTTAGAAGTTTTATATGACAACGATTATGAATGTAAAGTTGTAACGGATGAATTAAATGCCAAATATTTCAGACCAAATATGCCGAATGCACAATCTGCATTTATCGACTGTTTGGCTGAAATTGTTTCCAAAAAAGTGAAGGAAATAGTTGACAAAGATTTAGTTTTGAATAATAATTAATTTATAATAATTTTAAATAAATAATGATTACTACGAAAGAAAGAGGAGGATCCCCCTAGATGAATCCAAATAATCGCTTAACAACAAACCAAGGTGCTCCAGTTGGAGACAACCAAAATTCTCGTACAGCTGGTCGTCGTGGACCAGTATTATTAGAAGACTATCATTTAGTAGAAAAACTTGCGCACTTTGATCGTGAACGTATTCCGGAGCGTGTTGTGCATGCACGTGGTGCAGGTGCTCACGGTGTATTCGTAACGAAAAATAGTATGAAGCAATATACGAAAGCAGCATTTTTACAAAATGAAGGAACTGAAACGCCTGTATTTGTTCGTTTTTCAACGGTTATTCATGGTCAAGGTTCTCCTGAAACAGCACGTGACCCACGTGGGTTTGCTGTTAAATTTTATACAGAAGAAGGAAACTACGATATCGTAGGTAATCATTTACCAGTTTTCTTCATTCGTGATGCAATTAAATTCCCTGATATGGTACATTCCTTAAAACCAGCACCTGATACGAATATTCAAACGCCAGATCGTTATTGGGATTTCATGACGTTAAGTCCAGAATCTACACATATGATGACATGGGTATTTTCTGATTACGGTACACCAGCAAGCTATCGTGAAATGGAAGGTTTCGGCGTCCATTCATTTAAATGGATTAATGAAGAAGGCAAAATTGTTTATATTAAATACCACTGGAAACCACAGCAAGGTGTACGTAACTTAAATGCGAAAGAAGTGCAAGAAGTACAAGGGAAAGACTTCAATCATGCAACTCGTGACTTGTTCGATGCAATCGAAAAAGGAAATTACCCAAAATGGGATTTACACGTACAAGTTATGCAATTAGATGAAATGGACTCTTTAGACTTTGATCCACTAGATCCAACGAAAGTATGGCCAGAAGATCGCTTCCCATTAAGGGAAGTAGGGACAATGACGTTAAATCGTAATCCGAAAAACTTCTTTGCAGAAGTAGAGCAAGTAGCGTTCTCTCCAAGTGCAACTGTAAATGGTATTGAGCCATCGGAAGATAAATTATTACAAGGTCGTTTATTCTCTTACCCAGATACACAGCGTTATCGTCTTGGTGCAAATTACTTACAAATTCCTGTAAACTGCCCATACGCAGCTGTTCATAATCAACAACGTGATGGTGCGATGCAAGTGAATCAAAACCCATCTACAATCAACTACGAACCGAGTCGTCATGCAGAGAATCCAGTTGAAGATAAAACTTACCGCGATTCAACTATGAAAGTAGAAGGCTATGTATCTCGTGAAAAAATTGAGAAACCAAATGACTTCAAACAAGCAGGTGAGCGTTACCGTTCATTCTCTAAAGAAGAGCAAGATAACTTAATTGCAAACTTAACAAATGATCTAAAAGACGTAAATGAACGCACAAAATTATTAGCTGTTTGTAACTTCTTCCGTGCAGATCAAGAATACGGTATGCGTTTAGCACAGGCATTAAATGTTGATATTACGCAATATGTAGGAAATGCTCCGAAATAAATAGGAAAAGACGACCGGGCTTCGGTCGTCTTTTTTGTATAAAGTTATGTGGGGTATTTCGCATGTAAAACATGTCGGAATTTGTTGGTAAATCGATATGTTGTGTCGAACCGTTGATATATTGAAAGAAACAATCGATATATTTGAAAAATCGTTGATATATCCAAAAAACCGTTAATATATTTCCGGTTATACTAGGTGGGGTATGTTGCCCGGTGCGCAAAAAAGAGATGCAATCTACTATCGATAGATTGCATCTCTTTTTTAGTTTGCTCGCTCTGCATGTTCATAAGCCTTCTCACCATGCATTGAAATATCAAGACCCATGTGTTCTTCATGTTCATCTACTCGAACAGGGAGGAAGAAGTTGATCGCTTTAATAATGGCATACGTCATGATGATTGTGAATGCATATGTTGCGCCAATCGCTATAAGTTGTTTAAACAGTAACGCGGCGTTTCCGTAAAACAATCCGTTCGCACCATCCCCGTTTACGGCAGTAGTTGCAAATAGTCCTGTTGCAATACCGCCCCAAGTTCCTCCGATGCCGTGGCATCCAAAGGCATCAAGTGTATCGTCATAACCGAATTTTGTTTTTAAGAAGAAAACGGCGCCAAAGCATAATATGCCACCAATTGCTCCGATAAGAAGGGCGGAGAAAGGTGTAACGAACCCGCAAGCTGGTGTAATAGCGACTAGACCAGAAACAACTCCGCAAGCAGCTCCCATTGCGGTCGGTTTTGATTGGAAGAACCATTCAGAAAGCATCCAAGTTAGAGCCGAGGCAGCGGCGGCTATATTTGTATTAATAAATGCAGTTAACGCTACGTCGTTTAAGGATAATGCGCTGCCGACGTTAAAGCCGAACCAGCCAAACCATAATAAACCTGCGCCTAACATTGTAAATGGCAAATGGTGAGGAGAAGAACCATTTATGTTTTTTCGTTTTCCAAGGAAAATAGCTAATACAAGACCAGCAACTCCGGAAGTGATGTGAACGACGTTTCCGCCAGCGAAGTCTAGGGCGCCAAGTTCCCTTAGCCACCCACCGACGCCCCATACCCAATGAGCGACAGGATTGTAAACGATTGTTGTCCATAGAAGGATAAAAATAAGAAAGGCAGAAAATCGCATTCTTTCAGCAAATGCACCTGAAATTAAAGCTGGAGTTAAAATGGCGAACATGAGTTGAAACATCATGAATAAATTGTGAGGAATAGTAGATGAGTAGTCTGGATTTGGTGCGTAGGTAACTCCGTTTAGACCGAACCAATCAAGTGTACCGATAAGCCCGTGCCAATCTGGTCCGAATGATAAAGAATAGCCGATAACAATCCATTGAATCGAAACGATAGCCATTGCGCTATAACTATGCATCGTTGTACTGAGTACGTTTTTGCTGCGAACCATACCTCCATAAAAAAGTGCCAATCCTGGTGTCATCAACATGACCATTACTGTCGTCACAAACATAAAAACTGTATCTCCCATATTCATGAGCTCTCCTCCTATAATGTTAGAAAAAATAACATCGTTTTGTTATGTTTCATATCATATTCGAAAAGAAATTAAAAATCAACTAAAAATTCAGAAAAATATATACGTGATGTTAGAAAATGTAACATATATTATTTTGTGAGGATTGAAATCGACATATGCGTTTCACTTGGATAATTGGTATAATATTCTTACAATTAAAAACTTGGGGGATGCGTGTGGGAAAAATACGGACTAGGAAACTATTCATTTGTTTTTGCTTAGCTTTTGTTTTGTTTGTACCAATACATACTTTTGCAGACGAAAAAAGAGAGTGGAAAGATGAAGTTATATACTCCATTATGATTGATCGCTTCAATAATGGAGAACCGAAAAATGACAAACAATTAGAAGTTGGTAATTTAGAAGGGTATCAAGGCGGGGATATAAGAGGAATTATAAAAAGGTTGGATTACATAAAAGAAATGGGTTTTACTACCGTTATGCTTTCGCCACTTTTTGAAAGTGGAAAGTACGATGGATTAGACGTGCGAAATTTTAAAAAGGTAAATGAACATTTCGGGACAGACAATGATGTGAAAGAACTTGTAAAAGAAGTTCATGCAAAAGGAATGAAAGTTGTATTTCAATTTCCACTTGGAGAAAACGAACGACAGGTAATTGACGCAATGAAATGGTGGATAAAAGAAGTTGATTTAGACGGAAGCTATGTTATACATAGTGAAAAAAAGCCGCGTTCCTTTTGGGATAACGCGCAAAAAGATATGCAAGTGATAAAGAAAGATTTTCGTATTATGACAAAGGAGGATAGCGAATACAACGAAAAAATAGTAGAATCGTTTTCCAAAGCGGATGTATCGGTGAAATCGTTATACGATGTGAGTAAAAAAGAAGGGGAATTTGTTACGTTTTTAGATGATCAAGAAACAAAAAGATATGCGCGTATTGCAAAAGAAAATATGTATTATCCGCCATCACGTTTAAAACTGGCGCTTACTTATTTGTTAACATCACCTGGAATTCCGAATTTTTATTACGGAACTGAAATTGCATTAGATGGAGGAAGTGTACCCGATAATAGACGATTAATGGATTTTAAGTCAGACGAAAAATTTATGCAGCACATAACAAAACTAGGTGAACTTAGGCAGGCGAGACCGTCTTTACGACGCGGTACGTTTGAGCTTCTGTATGATAAGAGCGGGATGAGCATACTAAAACGAAAATATAAAGATGAAGTAACTTTAGTAGCAATTAATAATACGAAAGAAACACAAAAAGTCTCCTTACCTGCAAGTGCAATTGGTGAAAAACAAGAGTTAAGAGGATTGTTGCAGGATGAAATTATAAGAGAGGAAAACGGAAAATTTTATCTCGTTTTAAAGCGTGAAGAATCAAACGTGTATAAAGTTAACGGAGAAACAGGTGTGAATTGGTTATTTATCTCCTTAATCGTTGGTGTGAATGTATTATTTATTGCGTTTTTAATTGCAGTTAAAAGGAAACGTAGATGAGAAGTTGCTGGCTCTATGTTCATGTCTTCTTATTGTATATGTAAGTTTGTTCGGTGGCGCGATAGTATTTATTCTGTTGATATGAAATTTCTTAAGAGAAACGATGTGAGAATGAAAACGTCCCTAGTGAGAGGAGGGCCAGGTTAGGAAGGGGATGTTCTTCCTAACCTGTTTTTTGTGTTAGCACCGATAGGGAAAAATCTTTGAAGCAATCAATAATTGTAACTATATTGATTTTACATTACATTAAAAGTTAGAGAATACTCTTATACTAATACAGTGCTAAATAGTAGGTGGAAAATGGAATTTTACGATTTGGGTATTACCATTAAAGAGCTTAGAATTAAAAAAAATATATCACAATCCGAATTATGTCATGGAATATGTTCACAAAGTCAAATTAGCTATTAATCTAAATACTTTATACTTATTAGGTGAACTTTACTATTTAAAGGGATGGAATTTATTAAGATTTAAACAACAGAATGAAGAAGATATTGCAAATAACATGAAAAAAGCATTATTTATATTTGAACTAACAGAAAAAGAAAATCTGATAAAAATGGTTGAAGAAAAATATTTTGAAAACCAAAATGAAAAAAGTCACTCATAATTCATTTGGGGATTACTTGAAATATAATAGAACCTACAGGGAAAATCCCTGTAGGTTCTAAACTTATAAACTTTCTTCTAAAATATTAGTGTTTAATATAAATTTTTGAATAAGAGTTTACTTAGTGTACTTTTTATTTTGAAGTCTGCATCTTTATTAACCATTTATGCTTCTTTTTAACTCCATCCAAATATAATTAAAATTAAGATGGTTCAAGTCGGAGGAAGGCGCTTTGAGGTGTCTTTTTTTATGACTTTTATCATTAACTATTTAATGTTTTTTTAAATGATTACATGACATAGTTTTTTTGTACCAAGCTTTGTTGATACAGTTAGACTTATCCGTTAGTGAATTCGCATTATTAGAACATCCTACAGTATTTAGGGAGAATGTGGCCAATAAAAACCATAGTATTAATTTCTTCATATAACCACTTCTAACTCTTTTTTAATTAACATTTTTTAAGTTCCTTATTAATTTTACAATACATTAAAGGTTGGGAAATATTCTTATACTCATAAATTGTTACGTTTTGGCGGGGGGAGGAATTATGAGTTACAGCGATTTTTAAGATGACTTTGGTCTAGGGTGTAGTTACTAAGAAAAGTAATTCAAATCGAAGGGGGAAACGTCTTGAGGTGTCTTTTTCTTATTTTCAATAAGGTCTGCTAAATACATGTATAAAACAAATTCTACAATAAGGCCTAGTTTAATCATACGGTCACTTGTAAAGTATGCGTATGGTTAGACTCTGTTCACTTAGCGATTTTCACCGCATATACCTTTTTCTATAGTTTGTTCTCGTAATATTGTCTCTACAAGACAAAAAAGAAAACTCCTCTAATTAAGAGGAGTTTTCTTTTTAGCGGTAGTTAATGAACTGTACGTCGATTGGTAAATCAGCGCTACGAACAGCTGCGATTACTGCTTGTAAGTCATCACGGCTTTTTGCTGTAACACGTACTTGATCATCTTGTACTTGTGTTTTTACTTTTAATTTCATTTCTTTAATGATGTTGTTAATTTTTTTCGCGTTATCTTTATCGATACCTTGTTGAAGTGTTGCGCGTTGGCGAACAGTGTTGCCAGTTGCAGCTTCAACTTTTCCGTAATCTAAGTTCTTAATTGGAACGTTACGTTTTACAAGTTTAGAGATAAGAACGTCTTTTACTTGCTCTAATTTAAACTCGTCATCAGAAGTTAAAACAAGTACTTCTTTTTCTAATTTAATATCACTTTTACTTCCTTTAAAGTCATATCGGTTTTGGATTTCTTTTAATGCGATATTAATTGCGTTTGTTACTTCAGGTAATTCTACTTTCGAAACGATGTCAAAAGAACTATCTTTTGCCATAGTTAGCACCTCCAAATAAATTTCTAATCTTTTTATGTACTGTACATACTAAAGTATAGCTGAAAACGAGTCTAGACTTAAGTGTTTTCGTACTTATATTCATGTAACCTCATTTTATTATAGTGAATTTTGGGCAGTTGGACAAATATAGGAAAAATCATGTTATAATTAACTTTTGTTTGGAATGATAAAAAAGATAATTTTATATATATAGAAGGGAATTAAAAAATATGTATTTGCAAATAGGATCGATTGAACAGGTAACTGTTTTACGCGAAACGGAAATCGGATATATGGTTGGGAATGAAGAAGAAGAAATTTTCCTACATAAAAACGAAGTGGCTGGAGAAATTGAAGAAGGCGATACGATTGATGTATTCTTATACCTTGATCACCAAAATCGTATTTCAGCAACAATGAAGGAACCGATTATTACAACTTATGATTGGAACTGGGTAAAGGTTGTAGAAGTTATTCCTAGTTTAGGTGTGTTTGTTGATATTGGTGTGTCAAAAGATATACTAATTCCAGCTGATGAGTTCCCGATTTATATGCCGGTATGGCCAGAAGTAGGCGACGAATTATATTGTACGTTAAAATTAACGAATCGTGATCGTTTAATTGCTCTTCCGGCAAGAGACAGTGATATGCAAGAAATTATCGTAGATGCAACGCCATCTATGCGTAATAAAAACGTAAACGGACGTGTATATCGTTCACTTCAAGTTGGTTCATTCATACTAACGGATGAGCATTTCCGTGCTTTCCTACACCATACAGAAAGAAAAGAACAAGTCCGCATCGGTCAGCGTGTAACGGGCCGTATTATTGACGTAAAAGATGACGGTACAATTAACATTTCACTTCTTCCTCGTAAAGAAGAAGGAATGGAAGATGATGCTGCAGTAATTTATGCATATATGGAAGAACGAGGCGGAGCAATGCCGTTTTGGGATAAGAGCCATCCAGAAGATATTAAAGAACGCTTTAACATGAGTAAAGCTGCATTTAAGCGCGCACTTGGTAAGTTGATGAAAGAAGAAAAGGTTTACCAAGAAGAAGGTTGGACGTACTTTAAGAAATAAGATGAAAGATTAAAAAGCACACCCTTATCTAAAAAGATAAGGGTGTGCTTTTTTTAATTTCCTTGCGGAGAAACAAGAGTAAATGTATCTTTCAAATCACTATCATTTATTTTAATATTTGCCTTTTTTAATTCCTCTTGTAACAATTTTTTGCTGAATACAGGATCAGCAGTACGTTCTTCCTCTAAGTTTTTGCGAATAGAGTTTTTTACCTCATCGTAAGGTTTTAAATCTTTTTTATCAGTTAATTTAATAACGTGATAACCGTTTGATGATTTTACGGGATTGCTAATTTGTCCAACATTTAGTTTGTAGGCAGCCGTTTCGAATTCAGGAGCCATTGTACCTGAATTGAAGTATCCAAGGTCTCCGCCTTTATCTTTTGATAGTAGATCTTGTGATTCTTGTTTTGCTAATTCTTCAAATGAAGCACCAGCATCTAGTTTACTCTTTATTTCTTTCGCTTCATTTTCGTCACTTACTAAAATGTGACTCGCTTTAATTTCTGGCTTATAGTGGTCTTTTACGTCTTTCTCTGTAATGCTTTTCTTAATCGCTTCATTCATAGCAAGTTTGAACTTAATTTGATTTTTAAAATCCTCTTCATCTTTTAAACCATTATTTTCTAATACTTTTTTGAATTGATCTCCATATTGTTTTTTTACCTTTTCTACTTCTTTATTTACCTCTTCATCAGATACTTTATATTTTTTTGTGATGACGTCTTGTGCCATCATTTCGTATAGCATGTCTTTTCCGTAACGATCTTTCAATTGTTTTTCGAAGTTATCCTTTGTAATGGTCGAGTCTGTTGCTGTAGCGACTGTAGCTGAGCCGTTTTTTTGTCCGCAAGCAGATAACATCAATATACTTATTAGTGCAGTAATAATGAAAATATGTTTCCCTCTCATGCCAACACCTCATCCGAATATGTTATCGCTATTGTAGAATATAGAAGTGAACATGAAGTGAATTTTTAATGTTTTTTTCCTTTAAAATGTAAAAAAGTACATCAACATAATTGTTGATGTACGATGGAATCAAAGGTGATCGGTCTTTTTAGAGTATGCACGTTTACCTTGCTGAATATTTTTTTGCTCTTGCTCATTTTTTTGTGTGCGTTTTGCGTTATTATCGCGTGCTTTTTTGTCGTTATCACTCGTATGTGGCATATGTATCAACTCCATTTCTAAACGTTGTACGTTTATCATTTCCTTTTTCGTAAAGACTATGTATAGCGGTGCATTTATGAAGGGTAAAGGTGGATTCGAAATGGATTTGAAGTTGAATTATACTGAACTTATAAAGAAGTTAATCGTTGTAATCATCGCAGGTTTATTAAACGCGATTGGGATGAATTTATTTTTAACACCAGCAAAAGTGTATGCGAGCGGCTTTGCTGGATTGTCTCAATTATTATCGCAAATATTAGGTGATTTTTTATCGATTCACATATCTACGGGAGTATTGTTTAGCTTATTTAATATTCCTGTCGTTATTTTAGCGTGGAAAAAGGTTGGAAAGGCCTTCACCTTTTTTAGTTTTCTTTGTGTTATATTTATGACTCTGTTTCTAGAAATCATCCCTGTTAGAGCGGTTTCGAATGATATCATATTAAATGCGATTTTTGGTGGGATTATTTCGGCAATTGGAGTAGGGATTGCTTTAAAGTGGGGTGCTTCTACAGGTGGATTAGATATTATCGCCATGATTTTATCAAAAATAAAAGATAAGCCTGTCGGTACATACTTTTTCTTTTTTAATGCAATTATCATTATCGCTGCTGGCTATGTATATGGATGGGAAAAAGCGTTGTATACGCTAGTGACTTTATATGTATCAACGAGAATTATTGATGCAATTCATACTCGTCATGTAAAGATTACAGCATTAATTGTTACGAAGAATGGGGCAGACGTAAGAAAGGCGATTCACTCGCGATTAGTAAGAGGGATTACAACGATACCAGCAACAGGTGCTTATACGAATGAAAATAAAGAAATGTTAATGATGGTTATTACCCGTTACGAGTTATACGAATTAGAGAGGATTATTAGACAAGTGGACCCAGGTGCATTTACAAATATACTGCAAACAGTTGGGGTGTTCGGATTGTTTCGGAAAGATTAAAGAGGACCAAAGTTGGTCCTCTTTTTTAATGTAAATTCGTAATGTTTTGCAATTGCTCTTGCATTTCACGGAGCTGAACTTTTTCAGCAGTTGAAGAGTTTGCGTAAGCGGATTGCAAAGCATTTTTTGCTCTATACACGAGATCTTGTTGCTCAGTACCGCTTGAACAAGATACGGCATTTTCAACGGCATCTCTAGCTTGTTGGAATAGTAAGTTCCCCATTTAAACCCCTCCAAAAGAAGAGTTACTTCTTGCTTTTTCTGCCTCAGCTAATGTACCTCTGTACGGGAATCTTGCATCATGCTTCATAACAGCATCGGCTCCTTGTTGGATAAAACGTTTTGATTTGTTCTTTTTACCCATTCGAAAAACCCCCTTTATTTAGCTGAAAACAATCGACGCAATGTCTCATGCGTCTACTTATAGTATGGACATTTGGCAGGAAACTATAAGTAGGGAATTTTTAGATTACAACCCAAGAACCTCTTCTAAATATAAAGCAATACCATCTTCTTCGTTCGTTAACGTCGTATGGTTTGCGAGTGATTTTAATTCAGGGATGGCATTTCCCATTGCGATGCCATGACCAGCAAATTCAATCATTTCAAAATCATTATCTTCATCACCGAAAGCGATAATGCGCTCTTGTGGAATGTTGTAATGACTAGAAATTTTTTGTAATCCAACTGCTTTATTTAATCCGCTTTTCACAATTTCAATAATCGGCCAAGGTGCGCCCCATTTTCTATGGTCGATTACTTCCGCATGCATATCCGTTAAATGTTGACGAATTGCAGTAGAATGCTCGTCATGTGCGTCAATTAATAAGCAAGTTGGATGATCGTTTAAAATATTTAATAAGTCTCCGGTAAAAATCTTAGGAGAGCCGAATTCGAAAATATGTTTTTTATCTTCATCAATTTCACGAACATACACATCGTCCATTACTTCCGCGTATATATTTTTTACGCCAAAATCAAAGCAAGCTCGGACAATTTCTTGCGCTGTTGCTAGCTCAAGAGGAGAGTGATGTGTTCCCCAGTTTGAATCAAGAGGATGATGTACGTAAGCGCCGTTAAAGTTTACGATAGGTGTGTTAAGATCAAGTTCTTTATAGTAATCGTAACTAGCACGGAATGGACGTCCTGTTGAAATAACAACAATATGTCCCTGTTCCTTTGCTTTTGCAATTGTATGTTTCGTTCGAGTGGAAATTATTTTGTTGTCTGTTAATAAAGTGCCGTCTAAGTCTAATGCGATTAAATGTTGTTTGTTCATAATTTCACCTCTTATAATAATTTTTTTGTATCTATCTGTATTTCCGTTTTTAATATGCAGAAATAAGAGGTTAGGCTCGGTGAAATCACCATAGATGGAAATTTCACTATATATCCATCTTACGTCTCAAAGCGCTGTGGTGTCTACTATTTATCGTTGGAAATTAAGAAAAGTCAACATCTTTTTAGAAAGTTCAAACAATGTTTCTTTCATTATGTACAAATTGTGAAAAGGGTTACATTGCTCGTGTGGTGAGGCATATAATGAACATGTAATCTTCTCGTATATGTTTGACTCTCCTTTGAAACTAGCCTAGAGTAGGTTGGTTTCTTTTTTTTCTACAAGTAGGAAAGAAATCCCTGCTTACGCTTGTGTCATTCATATATATGTACAAGAATGAGATGTAGTACTGTTTCCTAAACATGACAGAAAAGCTTTCTTTTAAAATGGATATACTAATGAGGCAAGACGTCATGGAAGGAGAATGAAGATGGGACAAAATCGCAGGTTTCGTTCTGGACAAAAAGCGCCGAATGATGGCATTTACGTAGAAATTGGTGAAACGGGAAGTATGGTGAAAGATCCGCAAATGGTGAAATTAACTGCCGGTGAAAAGTTTCCGGATAACACGAATCATAACCGCCAGTGGACATATAAAAGAAAACCGTAACAGAAGCCGCAATCATTATTGCGGCTTTTTTGTCGTTACACATTGTAATTTCATTTACCGTATTTTTAACAGTATAATGAATGCTCTCTTTTTCTTTTTCAAATAATAAGTTTGAAAATACATAGGCAAAATTATTGTATAAAAAAGTCAGTTGGCGTATAATCAAATCAAAGGTCAAAGAAAGTCAAACTTTTGGAGGGCTGTAAAGATGGACTTAAATCAAATGACAACAAAAACACAAGAGGCGATTATGAGTGCCCAATCTTTAGCGGTATCTCATCATCACCAAGAGGTGGATACTGTTCATCTATTACTTGCATTATTAGAAGAGCAAGATGGATTAGCAGTACGTATATTTCAAAAAATGAATGTTGATATAGAAGCATTAAAGCAAGGTGCTGAAAGTTTAATTAAAAAGAAACCTTCTGTAACGGGGAGCGGTGCAGAAGTTGGAAAATTGTATGTAACGAGCGCTCTGCAACAACTGCTTGTAAGAGCAGGGAAAGAAGCAGAAAAACTGCAGGATGATTACATTTCAGTAGAACATGTGTTGCTTGCTTTTTCTGAAGAAAAAGGCGATATAAATCAATTATTTACAAGATTGCATATTACGAAAGATAACTTATTACAGTCTTTAATGACAGTTCGGGGGAATCAAAGAGTGACGAGTCAAAATCCAGAAGCAACTTATGAAGCGTTAGAAAAATATGGTCGTGATTTAGTGGCGGAAGTGAGAGCAGGGAAAATTGATCCTGTAATCGGCCGTGATAGTGAAATACGACGTGTAATTCGTATTCTTTCACGTAAAACGAAAAACAATCCTGTTTTAATTGGGGAGCCAGGTGTTGGTAAAACAGCAATCGTTGAAGGGCTAGCACAGCGTATCGTGAAAAAGGATGTACCTGAAGGATTGAAAGATAGAACGATTTTTGCGTTAGATATGAGTGCGCTCGTAGCAGGTGCGAAATTCCGTGGTGAGTTCGAAGAGCGTCTGCAAGCTGTATTAAATGAAATTAAAAAGAGTGAGGGCCGCATTTTATTATTCATTGATGAACTTCATACAATAGTTGGAGCTGGTAAAACAGAAGGTGCGATGGATGCAGGAAATATGTTAAAACCGATGCTTGCGCGTGGTGAACTGCATTGTATCGGGGCGACGACGCTCGATGAATATCGCAAATATATTGAAAAAGATCCAGCACTAGAAAGACGTTTCCAACAAGTATTAGCAGAAGAACCAACTGTTGAAGATACAATCTCAATTTTACGTGGATTAAAAGAACGCTTTGAAATTTATCACGGTGTAAATATTCATGACCGTGCGATTGTAGCGGCGTCAGTTTTATCAGATCGATATATTTCAGATCGCTTCTTACCTGATAAAGCAATTGACCTTGTTGACGAAGCATGTGCAACAATTCGTACAGAAATTGATTCTATGCCGACAGAATTAGATGAAGTAACGCGACGCATTATGCAGCTGGAAATTGAAGAAGCGGCTCTTGGAAAAGAAACGGATCGTGGTAGCCAAGAGCGTCTAAAAACATTGCAACGTGAATTATCGGATTTAAAAGAAGTTGCAAGTGGTATGAGAGCGAAATGGGAGAAAGAAAAAGAAGAAATTCACAAAGTTCGTGACTTACGTGAACATTTAGAACGTCTGCGTCGTGAATTAGAAGAAGCAGAAGGTAATTACGATTTAAATAAAGCAGCCGAACTTCGTCACGGGAAAATTCCAGCAATTGAAAAAGAGTTAAAAGAAGCGGAAGAAATGGGCGCGCATAATAAACAAGAAAATCGTTTATTACGTGAGGAAGTAAGTGAAGAAGAAATTGCAGATATTGTTTCACGCTGGACGGGTATTCCTGTTGCGAAACTCGTGGAAGGTGAACGCGAGAAATTATTACGCTTAGAGCAAATCTTATCAGAGCGTGTTATCGGACAAGAGGAAGCAGTAAGCTTAGTGTCAGACGCAGTTCTTCGTGCTCGCGCTGGTATTAAAGATCCGAACCGCCCGATTGGTTCTTTCATCTTCTTAGGACCAACAGGTGTTGGTAAAACAGAACTTGCAAAAACGCTAGCCCAGTCTTTATTCGATAGTGAAGAGCAAATGATTCGCATTGACATGTCTGAGTATATGGAGAAACACGCAGTGTCACGCTTAATTGGTGCACCTCCTGGATATGTAGGATATGAGGAAGGCGGTCAATTAACAGAAGCGGTAAGACGTAAACCATATTCCGTTGTTTTATTAGATGAAATTGAAAAAGCACATCCAGAAGTATTCAACATTTTATTACAAATGTTAGATGATGGACGCATTACAGATTCGCAAGGTCGTACAGTGGATTTTAAAAATACAGTTATTATTATGACTTCAAATATCGGATCTGCTCATTTACTAGATGGATTAGAAGAAGATGGTTCGATTAAAGAGGAATCAAGAGACCTTGTAATGGGGCAATTAAGAGGACATTTCCGCCCTGAATTTTTAAACCGTGTTGATGAAATTATTTTATTCAAACCTCTTACAACGAATGAAATTAAAAGCATTGTTGATAAAATTGTAAAAGAACTACAAGGTCGTCTAGCTGACCGTCACATTACAGTAGAATTAACAGATGCAGCAAAAGAATTTGTTGTGGAAGCTGGTTTCGACCCAATGTACGGAGCTCGTCCATTAAAACGATACGTACAGCGTCAAGTGGAAACGAAATTAGCACGAGAATTAATTGCAGGAACAATTACTGACAATAGTCACGTAGTTGTTGATGTAGAAAATAACGAATTAGTCGTTCATGTGAAATAAAAATAAAAAAGAGTTCGGATAAAATCCGGACTCTTTTTTTAGTGTTGTTCTACTGGCTCGTTTGGAATTGCAGCTGAAATTGCTAGTACTAACACAGCAAGAACAACTGAGAAAATAGACGCTTGGTTAAAGTCGTATGTACCGCCAGTCATAGAGCCGATTACATAGCTCATCATATGTACAAGTAAGAACGACCAAATTAATGCCCAAATGAAACGCATATTTTACACCTCTATTCGTTCAATCTGTCCTTATTGTAACACAATTGAAAAAAGAATATAGAAAAATATTTGTAGATTTTTCAACGCAAATTTGCATTCCGTTCATACATTATAAAAGAGTACTTTTATATGTTTAGAAAATAAGGCGGGGGAAAAATGAGTATTACGGAACGTTTTTTTTACTTAGAAAAAGAACCATGTGTCATTTATTTACCGGAGAAGCCAAATGGATTTTCTGTTATGCTCCTCGGTGATTATAACTACTTTATTGAGAATGGTACAAGTTTATGGACACAACATGCGGGTAAATCTTATTTTTTACATGGTCTTATTGAACAAGGCTACACGGTCTTTTCCTCTAATTTATACGGAAGACATTGGGGAAACGATCAATCTGTTCGTCTGGCAAAACGTTTATATGATGTTGTTTTGAGAAAAGAGACGTTAAATGCGAAAATGCACATTATGGCAGATGGTATGGGAGCGCTTGTAGCACTTGAAATGATGAACAAATATCCTGAATGTATTCGTTCTGTTGTTATGCTAAATCCGTGTTTAGATTTACCGGAATATGTAAGTTTTGAGAAAGAGCATAAATTTTTTTACAAGAGACTCGTGAAGGAATTAAGTTTGGCGTATGATGCCAAAGAAGAAGAATTAGAATCAAAAATAAATAAGAAATCATTTACGCTTCTTCCATCTTGTGTACCTGTTAAAATTTTCGTATCAACACAAGAAAAAAGAGGAAGAAAACAGCAGTTGCGTAGATATGAGAAAATGAGGCAACTAAATCAATGTGATACTTCTGTCTTGTTCCATCTGCAAGATGTGAAATATAAAATGGTTAGGCAAACGACTGATTTCTTTAAAAAATATGAAGAAGAATTATGAAGCTCCCATATACATAAATGAGGAGCTATTTGTTTCAGAGGGAAAGGGTTGGTGGTATGGAACGCGTGCTGATAATAGGTGCACTTACGTTTGTAGGTTATCACCTTGTAAATAAAATGATTGCAGAAGAAGTGGAAGTCTATGGTCTTGATTTTGATGAATTCGATAGTATGACCAAAATTAATGAAGAGAAGTTATTATTAATTGGGCGAAATGCGTTATTTACGTATTATTCGATAAGAGATGAAGATGGATGGAGATCGGTTGAGGAAGAGAGATTCGATACTGTTTATTTTTGCTTATATGAGCCAAATCAGCAAAGTGGATTTCGGAATGAAAGAGTCATATTACAATATTTAAAGCGAATTATAAGAATGTGTGAAGAACAAAAAGTGAAGTTAAATTTAATTTCTTCTATTGAAGTAGGCAGTACAGATGAATCCGAAAATAAGCGCCTATTTTTGAAAGTAGAAGAAGGATTGAAAAAAGGGAATTTACAATATAGTGTATTTCGAGTTCCAACATTATATGGACCGTGGCAACCGTCCTTTATGATGTTTCATCAGCTTATTTTATCAGAATTAGTTGAAAAAGAGTGGCGTTGTACGATTGAGGAAAAGGGGAATGATTTACTTTACGTTGAAGATGTATGTGAATACTTATGGGAACATGGAACGAACGGGGCGCATCTTGGTATATACAATTTACTTAGTGGTAAACAGTCATTATGGGAAAAAGGTATGAATCTTTTACGCGCGGATGATAAAGTAAATAAAAATAATAACGAAGTAAGAGATGAGGCTATCGAAGTAATTTCAATAAAAAGAAATACTCCGTTAGAATACGGTTTAAATAAGCAACTGGCACACATGAAAAAATATAAAGAGTTATACGAAGGGTAGTACGCGTGTTACACTATTGTATGTGAAAGTTTTAATGGAGAGGAAGAGTATAATATGAACGAAAAAAGCATGCAGTTTTTACAAATTGCAATGAAGCATTTACCGGAAGCAAAGGCAATTTTAGATGATAATGGAATTGCACTTGATATGGAGAAGGCACAGCCGGTGTTAGAGTTGTTAATGAAAGTTATGAACGAGGCTTATGAGCTTGGGAAAGCAGATAAAGAATAAAATCCTTCTTTTTTGATGGAGGGGAGGCTCGAATCGTGAGTAGAAGCGGTTCGGGCCTTTTTATTTGGAATGAAACACGAAAAGGTATGATTCTGTTTCTTTTAATGAAAAATAAAGTGGATAATGCGTTAGCTTTCTGTTTTATGCGAAATATATTCTAGACAAAAATACATTTATGTTTTAAAATTAGTACCAAGTCATAATAATTGATATAAAACGGAGGGCTGCGATGTGAACGTGGGCATTTTAGGGATCGGAAGATATGTGCCAGAAAAAGTAGTCACAAATCACGATTTAGAAAAAATAATGGATACATCCGATGAATGGATTCGTACGAGAACGGGAATTGCAGAAAGACGCATTGCCGATGATACAATAGATACTTCATATATGGCCGTAGAGGCTGCAAAAAAAGCACTTGAAGATGCAGGGGTTAGCGGAGAAGATATCGATCTTATTTTAGTGGCGACAGTAACACCAGATCGTGCGTTTCCAGCAGTAGCTTGTGTCATTCAAGAAGCGATTGGAGCGAAACATGCAGCTGCAATGGATGTAGGTGCAGCATGCGCTGGCTTTATGTACGGAATGATTACAGCGCAGCAATTTATTAAAACGGGGACTTATAAAAACGTATTAGTAGTTGGTAGTGATAAGCTATCTAAAATTGTAGACTGGAATGATCGAAATACAGCGGTATTATTTGGAGACGGAGCCGGTGCTATCGTAATGGGAGCAGTTTCAGAAGGAAGAGGCGTTCTATCTTTCGAATTAGGAGCAGACGGAAGCGGCGGTAAGCATCTATATCAAGACGAGTATGTTATGATGAATGGCAGAGAAGTCTTTAAATTTGCCGTTCGTCAACTTGGTGAATCTTGTCTTCGCGTTTTAGATAAGGCTGGTCTTACAAAAGAGGATGTGGATTTCTTAGTACCGCATCAAGCGAATATTCGTATTATGGAATCTGCAAGAGAGAGATTAAATTTACCACAAGAAAAAATGAGTATGACAATTGAAAAGTTTGGTAATACATCAGCTTCTTCAATTCCAATTGCAATGGTAGAGGAATTGCAAAATGGACGTATTCAAGATGGTGATTTAATTATACTTGTTGGTTTTGGTGGCGGATTAACATGGGGAGCAGTCGCTCTTCGTTGGGGTAAATAAGGACTGAGAGAAAAAAAGGAGTGTATTTTGTATGGAAAAAAAGAGGGTCGTAATTACAGGACTAGGAGCTGTTACACCGGTCGGAACAGATGTTGAAACAGCATGGGAAAACATTAAAAAGGGTGTATCTGGAATCGGACGACTTACAAGAATTGATCCGGAACTATTTCCAGCAAAAGTAGCAGCGGAAATTAACGACTTTGAAGTCGAGAAATATATTGATAAAAAAGAAGCGCGCCGTATGGACCGCTTTACACAATATGCAGTAGCAGCAGCGAAAATGGCAGTTGCAGATGCAAAGCTTGAAATTACAGAAGAAAACGGACCTCGAATTGGTGTATGGATTGGATCAGGTATTGGCGGTATGGAAACATACGAAGAACAATTTAAGATTTTTACTGAGAAAGGCCCACGCCGCGTGAGCCCATTCTTCGTACCGATGATGATTCCGGATATGGCAGCAGGTCAAGTATCAATCGCAACAGGAGCAAAAGGAATTAACACTTGTTCTGTAACGGCTTGTGCATCTGGTGCAAACTCAATTGGTGATGCATTTAAAGCAATTCAGCGTGGTGATGCTGATGCAATGATTACAGGCGGAGCAGAAGCACCGCTAACAAGTATGGCATTCGCAGGATTTAGCTCAGCGAAAGCATTAACATTTAATGAAGACCCAGCAACGGCTTGCCGTCCATTTGATAAAAACCGTAGCGGTTTTGTAATGGGTGAAGGCTCAGGTATTCTAATTCTTGAAGAATTAGAGCACGCATTAGCGCGTGGTGCTCACATTTACGCGGAAATTGCTGGTTATGGTGCAACTGGAGATGCGTTCCATATTACAATGCCTGCTCCTGGTGGTGAAGGCGGAGTGCGTGCAATGCGTCAAGCTTTAGCTGATGCAGGCCTACAGCCAGAAGATATTGATTACATTAATGCGCATGGTACAAGTACGGATGCGAATGAAAAATATGAAACGATGGCAATTAAAGAAACTTTCGGTGAGCACGCGTATAAAGTAGCGATTAGCTCAACGAAATCAATGACAGGTCACTTATTAGGAGCAGCTGGTGCTGTTGAAGCGATTTTCTCTATTAAATCAATTACAGACGGAGTAATTCCGCCAACAATTAACTATGAGACACCAGATCCAGAATGTGACTTAGATTACGTACCGAATCAAGCGAGACACCAAGAAGTAAATGCAGTATTAAGTAACTCATTAGGATTTGGTGGTCATAACGCAGTGTTAGTATTTAAATCGTATAAATAATAGGTGAAATAAGGAGTTTTTTCGCAATATATTGCGAAAAAACTCCTTATTTATTTTTACGCCTTTTTCTCCTGTAGCATATACATAAGAAAAAGGAGGGATAAAGATGGGGATTGTTGAAACAGCTGAATGGCTACATTTATATTATGGGCGGCCAGAAAAACTTTGTGAGAAATTTACGAAGTATATTCCGTTGCCAAAAGAAAGGTTGTATCGCTTTTTAATTTCAAAAGGGATGTATCGCCCGATCATGCGCGGAGAAAAGGAAATTAAAGAATTAGAGGAAAAGGAAATTTGGAAAGAATTGAGCCTGGAGTATGATAAACTGAAAAACTGGTTAAAAGGTCCAGATGTCCCTGTCTTTATTTTATTATCAGATTCCTATAATCGAACTGTACAAGAAGAGTATAACGGTAGGGCTGGATTATCTATGCGTCATGTTATTTTCTTATTCGTATGTGGACGGAATTCGGTAGAAGAATTAAAAGTGTTATTAGCGCATGAATATCATCACATATGCAGGTTACATCAAATTGAGACGAAAGAAACAGAATATACATTACTTGATACGATGATTATGGAAGGGCTAGCTGAACAAGCAGTAACAGAAAGGTATACAGAAAAAAACAATGCACCGTGGACGGCGTATCTTTCAAAGGAAGAGGCTATTTATTATTGGAAAAATATTGTACATGAAAGAATAAGTATAAAACGAGGAACAAGGGAACATGACATCTTATTAAATGGCTTTCACTCTTATCCGAAGATGCTTGGCTATGCGCTTGGATTTCATATTGTCAAAGATTGTGTAACTTTGGAAGGAGAAGATACACTTTCTTTATTATCTATAGATGCAAAAGAAATATTGAATAAAGCAAGTACATTTCATATATAAAAAAACAGGAGTTCTATTTCCTGTTTTTTTAGTATTAATAGAAGAAAAAATAATAATTAGAATATATTTCCTCAAGTGGAATAAAGTTAAGCGAAAATGAACATAATGATTGGTACAAACAGTAGTGAAGTGAGGGGTAGTGAATGTTATATCTACATGATGTATGGGTAAATTGGTTTGAAGGTGAAGAAAATGGGTATAACGTTTGTCATTTTTACGAATGGCGGAAAGATGATACGATTGAGCTATTAGATCAAGTGCCATTATTAAAAGTAGATGCCACATTATATCATTACATCGAGAACGAATTGTTAGAGCTTCCGCAAAAAATGCTGGAAGACGTACATCATAAGGCTTATATTCGTAAAAATCATGAACGTTTGCAGCAAGAGTATTGCTTTGTTGTTACAGATGGAAAAGGAATTATTGCGATTGACACAATTGGTTACAATGTACCAATTCGCAAAAGCAGACTTATACCACGCCAAGAGCAGATGGTATATGAGATGGTAGAAAACGTACAAGCAGAAAAGTATGAGTTCCAAGTAGAAGAAACAGAAAAAGAACATCACATTTTATCACCATCGCCTTTCATTATGAATGGCTTGACTCGTAAAGAAAGACAGCTAAAACAATTATTATTTATGGCGTTAGATCAATTACATACAACGAAAAATACAGCAGAAATTCGCTATTGGTTCACAGAGTGGGATCCATCAGCATATGGAATGGTTCAACATATGGAATTTGAAGATATTTGGGTTAAGCTGTATGATGAAGCGAAAACAGGCTGGTCTGATAAGCATGAACAATTATGCGAGCGTCTCGTAAAAGGACAGCCATTTTTTGAAAAGTTATGGGAAATGGAAAATGAGCAAAAGGTAAATTAAAAAACCGCCAATTGGCGGTTTTTTAATTTTGTAGTAATCCAGCTCCAGCGGCAAGAATGTTCGGTGGCTTCGCGCCTTCCTGCGAGGCAAAAAGCGCCTCTACGTCAGGAGCTCCATCCCCCTCACATTCTGAACGAGCCGCTTCCGCTTTATATGAAATCCAGCTCCGGCGGCAAGAATGTTCGGTGGCTTCGCGCCTTCCTGTGAGGCAAAAAGCGCCTCTACGTCAGGAGCTCTATCCCCCTCGCATTCTAAACGAGCCGCTTCCGCTTTATATGAAATCCAGCTCCAGCGGCAAGAATGTTCGGTGGCTTCGCGCCTTCCTGCGAGGCAAAAAGCGCCTCTACGTCAGGAGCT
>NZ_JBFUPV010000008.1:0-62548 GCF_041360755.1 Bacillus sp. RCC_6_1 | reverse complement strand
TCCATCCCCCTCACATTCTGAACGAGCCGCTTCCGCTTTATATGAAATCCAGCTCCAGCGGCAAGCTCTTCGTGTCTAAGAACCTTCCGCATAAGAAGGAAAAAAGCTCCTTTTATGCGAAAGAACCTTAGCCAGTCAGAGCTGAACGAGCCGCTTCCACTTTATATGTTACCTACGTTTTCTGCTTAGTCCCATTGCGTTTTCTACTTTGCGTAGTTGTTTGAATGCGACGCGGTTTGCTTTTTCGGCACCTTTGTCTAGAATTTCGTCTAGTTCTGGTGAGTTGATTAGTTCGTTATATTTGTCTTGGATTGGACGAATTGCTTCTACGACTACTTGTGCTAAGTCGCCTTTGAAGTCGCCGTATCCTTTTCCTTCGTACATCGCTTCAATTTCTTCTACTGTTTTTCCAGAGAATGAAGAGTAGATTGTTAATAAGTTAGAGATTCCAGGTTTGTTTTCTTTATCGAATTTCACAATACCTTCAGAATCAGTTACAGCACTCTTAATTTTCTTTTCAATTGTTTTTGGTTCATCAAGCATGCTGATCATTGATTTTGGATTCGGATCAGATTTACTCATTTTTTTCGTAGGTTCTGTTAGTGACATAACGCGAGCTCCTACTTTTGGAATGCGAATTTCAGGAATTGTGAATACTTCACGGAAGCGTTTGTTGAAACGCTCTGCTAGGTCACGTGTTAATTCCATATGCTGCTTTTGGTCATCACCAACAGGCACGATTTCAGTGTTGTAAAGTAAAATATCAGCAGCCATTAATGGTGGGTACGTTAGTAATCCAGCTGGAACTGAATCTCTACCTGATGCTTTATCTTTATATTGCGTCATACGCTCTAATTCTCCAACGTAAGCAACTGATTGCATAATCCATCCTAGTTGAGCGTGTGCCGGTACTTCTGACTGTACAAATAACGTAGCTTTTTCAGGATCGATACCGCATGCTACATAAAGTGCAGCAAGACTGCGGATGTTTTTACGAAGTTGTACGGGATCTTGAGGCACTGTAATCGCATGTTGATTTACAATACAGAAATAACAGTCGTGTTCATTTTGAAGCTCTGTAAATTGCTTCATAGCTCCTAAATAGTTTCCAAGTGTAATCGTTCCACTCGGCTGAATACCAGAAAAGATAACTGACATAAGTAATTCCTCCTAAATTTGAATGCGTGATAGAGAAGAGAAGGCAAACAAAAAAGCCCATTCATCCCAAAAAACTATAGGGACGAATGGACCGCGGTACCACCCTAATTATTTCACTACTGTGAAATCTCTCTAATCCATAATAACGTTTGGATATAACGCCAAAGCCTACTACTTTCGGTTCGGTTTGGAGCTCAAAAGCCCATTCCATACTGTACAATTACTTGTTCACACCAGCCACAAGCTCTCTGAAATTGCCTCAATATGTACTCTTCTTTATCATCGCATACATATAAATTTATTTATTGTTACCTGAGCTCTTTAAATATGAAAGAACTAAAGTTTTATAACAAAATGTTTTGCTGATTATTATATCATATGGGATAGTGTTTGCAAACTACATCAAAATAGTAAAGCTAATGAAGGTCGAGAATAACCCAAGAACGATACCGGTAATGCAAATTGGATACGTCCATTTGAATGAATATGTTTTATAAATACGTTCTTTCTTATCGGTAGGTTCCTCTACTTCTTCAATTAAAGAGTCAATTTTTTTGTTCGTACCAAATACTCTTTGGAATGCGTAAATGGTTACATTGAAAAAACCATTTTGAAATATGTATAAAAAACCGCCGATAAGAATAAAAAACAGTGCAATATAAAACAAAATGTTGACAAAGTTCAACAAAAATTGAGATGAAATGAGGAATGCACCAATACTAGAAGCAATCATCGCTATAAAAATTAGTATACAAGTATGAAAAAAAACTTTATTCAAAATATTCCCCTCCGTCAAAATATTACTAGAATTATTATACTATAAAAGCTATAATAAGTACTAGGATTAATTTTTTGAAAATTATACGCAATTAAAGGTCTGATTTTAAGATGATGGTAGCAATGTTAATGTATCCCTTTACGAAAAATTTAAAATATAAATATTTTATTAAAAATTTTAACAAAAAAACAAAAAACTATATTCACAATTGTTATATTATATGTATAATGAAAATTGTAGAAACTTGGAGATTATTCTTTCAATTCTACTTTTTAACAAGTGAGGGTACAGGAAGTGCAATTAGGGGAGGCAACACAACATGAAGAAAAAGATACCGTTATTACTTGCATCAACTTTAACTGCAAGTATGTTGCTTAGCGCGTGTAGCTACCAAAAAGATGACGCAAAAGCAAAAGGGAAAGAGAACGCTACGAGTAGTAGTAACGGAAAACAGATTCTTAATTTAACAGAGTTATCTGAAATTCCGTCAATGGATGCATCATTAGCATCTGATTCTTCATCTTCTACAGCATTAAATAATACGATGGAAGGTTTATATCGTATTGGCAAAGATCAAAAGAGAATGCCTGGAGTTGCAGAAGATGTCGAAAAGCTAGATGATGGGAAGAAATACATATTTAAATTAAGAAGAGATGCGAAATGGTCGAATGGGGAACCTGTAACAGCTAAAGACTTTGTGTATTCATGGAAAAGAGCAGTAAATCCAGATACAAAAGCAACGTATTCATACATTATGTTCGATATTAAAAATGCAGAGAAAATTCATAAAAAAGAATTACCTGCTGACCAATTAGGTGTAAAAGCGATTGATGATTATACATTAGAAGTAGAATTAGACAATCCCGTTCCTTACTTTATCGATTTAACAGTTTATCCAGTATTTTACCCACTAAATGAAAACTTTGTAAAAGCACAAGGTGATAAATTTGGTTTAGAGGCAAATACAACATTATATAACGGTCCATTCGTTATGAGTGATTGGAAACATGAACAAAGTTTCCAATTCAAGAAGAATCCTTCATATTGGGATAATAAAACGGTTAAAATCGAAGAAATCAACTTTAATATTGTAAAAAATACAGCAACTGATGTAAATTTATATGAGACAAACGCGATTGATCGGGCGGCTTTAACGTCTGAATTTGTTGATAAGTTTAGAAAAAGCCCAGAGTTCCAAACAAGAAAAGAGGCAGGGGTTGCTTACTTAAGATTTAATCAAAGTAATCAGTACTTAAGTAATAAAAACTTAAGAAAAGCAATTTCAATGTCCTTTGACCGTGATAACATTGCAAAAGTTATTTTAAATAACGGCGCAATTGGAGCTTACGGATTTGTTGGAAAAGATTTCGCTGAAGGTCCAAATAAAAAAGATTTCCGAGCTGAAAATGGAAAGCTAGTTGAAACAAATCCAAAAGAAGCAAAAAAGCTTTGGGAAACAGCGAAGAAAGAGCTTGGAACTGATAAAATCGAACTAGAATTCTTAAACTTTGATAATGAAGATGCTAAAAAAGTTGGGGAATTCTTAAAAGGTGAGATGGAAAAGAACTTACCAGGTTTATCAATTAAAATTAAACAGCAACCATTCGCACAAAAAAATAAATTAGAAGATTCTCAGCAATATGATATTGCGTTTGGTATTTGGGGACCAGATTTCCCAGATCCAATCTCATATTTAGATATGTTTGTTACGAATGGTTCTCAAAATAAAACAGGGTATTCTAATCAGAAATATGATGAGTTAATCCTAAAAGCTAAAACAGATACAAAAGATTTACAAGCTCGCTGGGACAACCTTCTAGAAGTAGAGAAGATGTTAATTAAAGAGGATGCAGTTATCACTCCAATCTTCCAAAAAGGTTCAGCGTATGTAGTAAAAGGTGCCGTAAAAGATATTATCCCAATTAACTATGGTGGTAAATTAACTTACAAATGGGCATCTGTTGAACAAAAATAATCTTTTTTTTCCATCGTTTACAAGGGTATATGCCTATGATGGGCATATGCTCTTATTTTAAAAAAATAAAAGTAAGAATATTTTAAACTATCTTATTGCTTTTGAGAAAAACGGGGAGGTGCTTGACTATGGGACGTTATGTATTAAAACGTTTCGTGTACATGGCTTTGACATTATTTTTAATTACTACAATGACTTTCTTTTTGATGAAATTACTTCCGGGTTCTCCGCTTAAAAACCAGGAGAAGCTATCACCGGCACAAAAAGAAATCATTCTTGAAAAATACGGATTGAATGATCCGGTACCAGTTCAATATGCACGTTACTTAGGTAACTTAGCAAAAGGTGATTTAGGGGTATCATTCCAATATGATAACCGCCCAGTAACAGACATGATTGTGGATCGTATTGGACCATCAGCCCAATTAGGTTTACAAGCGATTATATTAGGAACATTTATCGGTTTAATTTTAGGTATTGTTGCCGCACTTCGTAATAATACGTGGGTAGATTATAGTGCAACAGTTATTTCGGTACTCGGAATGTCGGTACCATCATTCGTATTCGCCGCATTACTGCAATATTTCGTAGGGGTAAAACTAGGCTGGTTCCCAGTAGCATTCTGGAAAGGACCAGAGTTTACTGTAATGCCTACAATTGCATTATCGATGGGAGTTATCGCGACAATCGCACGTTTCTCTCGTGCAGAATTAATTGAAGTTATGCAAGCCGATTACATTTTAACAGCGAAAGCGAAAGGAATTAGCCAAGGCGTTATCATTGTCAAACATGCACTTCGTAACGCGTTAATTCCAGTTGTAACAATTTTAGGACCAATGGTTGCGGCATTAATTACAGGAACACTTGTTATCGAGCAAATTTATGCTGTACCAGGACTTGGGGAACAATTCGTTAAATCGATTACTTTAAATGACTATACAGTTATTATGGGAACTACGATTTTCTATAGTGCGATCTTCATTTTAGTTATTTTCATTGTCGATATTTTATACGGAATTATTGATCCTCGTATTCGTTTAGCGGGAGGGAAAAAATGATGAAAGATGTACAAAAATTATCTCCAGATTTATTTCAACAAGCCAATCAAAATAATGTTGATAATGAAGTCATTGCCCGTCCAAGCTTAACGTTTTGGCAAGATGTAAGAAGACGTTTATTCCAACATAAAGGTGCGATGCTTGGCCTTGTATTGTTAGTTATCATTGCGCTATTAGCGATTTTTGGACCGATGGTAAGTAAACACTCGTATAAAGAGCAAGATTTAGGTCGTGCGAAATTACCACCAAAAATTCCAGTTATTGAAAATGTTCATTGGTTACCATTTGACGGTACAGATCAATATGGTGTTGACCAATATGAAAAACGTGATATTAAAGAGTACTTCTGGTTTGGTACAGATGACCTTGGCCGTGACTTATGGACAAGAACATGGGAAGGTACACGCGTATCATTATATATCGCTCTTTTAGCGGCAGCAATTGACTTAGTAATTGGGGTTGCATACGGAGGTATTTCAGCATTCTACGGCGGTAGAGTAGATAACATTATGCAACGTATTATGGAGATTATTAACGGTATTCCATACTTAATCATCGTTATTTTAATGGTAATCATTATGGGATCTGGTATTTGGTCAATTACACTTGCGATGGCGATTACAGGTTGGATAGGGATGTCGCGTATTGTTCGTGGACAAATCTTAAAGTTAAAAAACCAAGAATATGTATTAGCATCTCGTACATTAGGTGCAACAAATACACAATTAATTGTGAAACATTTAATTCCAAACGTAATGGGACCTATTATCGTAATGACGATGTTTACAATTCCATCAGCGGTGTTTGGTGAAGCGTTCTTAAGTTTCATCGGTTTAGGAATTCAGCCACCATTTGCGTCACTAGGTTCTCTTGTAAATGATGGTTATAAATCTATTCAAACGTATCCGCATATGATGTTCATCCCTGCGGTTGTCATCAGTATATTAATTTTAGCGTTTAACTTAATGGCAGACGGATTACGCGACGCGTTAGATCCAAAAATGCGTAAGTAAAAGAGGGGAGAGGCAAAGATGAAAACATTGTTAGAGGTAAAAGATTTACAAGTCTCCTTTGATACACATGCAGGTGAAGTACAAGCTGTACGCGGCGTTACTTTTGATTTGAAAAAAGGAGAAACATTGGCGATTGTAGGAGAATCTGGTTCAGGGAAATCAGTTACTTCTAAAGCGTTAATGGGATTAATTCCGAATCCTCCTGGACGCATTAAAAATGGTGAAATCGTATTTGAAGGTCGTGACTTAACAAAATTAACAGAAAAAGAAATGCAGCAAGTACGCGGTAAAGATATTGCGATGATTTTCCAAGATCCAATGACATCATTAAACCCAACGATGACAATTGGAAATCAAATTATGGAAGGTCTAATTAAACACCAAGGGATGAGTAAAGCAGATGCACGTAAAGTTGCTTTAGAGTTAATTGACCTTGTAGGTATTCCAAATCCAGAAGCTCGTTTAAAACAATATCCTCACCAATTCTCAGGTGGTATGAGACAGCGTGTAGTTATTGCGATGGCGTTAGCTTGTAACCCGAAATTATTAATTGCCGATGAGCCGACAACAGCGCTAGACGTTACGATTCAGGCGCAAATTTTAGAACTTATGAAAGACATTCAGCAAAAAACAGAAGCAGCAATCATTTTCATTACGCATGACTTAGGTGTAGTAGCAAACGTTGCGGACCGAGTGGCAGTTATGTACGCTGGTAAAGTTGTTGAAATTGGAACTGTAGATGAAATTTTCTATAATCCGAAACATCCATATACTTGGGGTTTAATCGCATCTATGCCAAGTTTAGATGGTTCAGAAGAAGAGTTATATGCAATCCCTGGAACACCTCCAGATTTATTGAAGCCGCCAAAGGGAGATGCTTTTGCACCACGTAACCCACAGGCACTGAAAATTGATTTTGAAATGGACCCACCTTTATTTAAAGTAAGTGATACGCACTATGCGGCAACTTGGTTACTTCACGAGCAAGCTCCAGAAGTAAAACCGCCGGCAGTCGTTGAAAAACGCATTCTTCAAATGAAAGCAGGTGAACAACATGACTAAACAACGTGAGAAATTAATTGAAGTAAAAAATGTAAAGCAGCACTTCGACGTGAGTGGTGGTGTTGTCAAAGCGGTTAATGATATTTCATTTGATATTTACCGCGGAGAAACATTTGGTCTTGTAGGAGAATCAGGTTGTGGTAAATCGACAACTGGAAGAACGATTATTCGTTTATATGATGCAACTGCTGGTGAAGTGTTATTCGATGGTGAAAATGTACATGGTAAAAAATCACGCGCAGAGCTGAAGAAATTCAACCGTAAAATGCAAATGATTTTCCAAGATCCATATGCATCATTAAACCCTCGTATGACAGTAGGGGATATTATTGCAGAAGGTATCGATATTCACGGACTAGCGAAAAGTAAAAAAGAGCGCATGGACCGTGTTCATGAACTATTAAACACAGTTGGTTTAAATAAAGAGCACGCAAACCGTTTCCCACACGAATTCTCAGGTGGACAACGTCAGCGTATCGGTATCGCTCGAGCGCTTGCTGTAGACCCAGAATTTATCATTGCCGATGAGCCGATCTCAGCACTTGACGTATCGATTCAGGCGCAAGTTGTAAACTTACTGAAAAAGCTACAAAAAGAAAAAGGTTTAACATACTTATTCATCGCCCATGATTTATCAATGGTAAAATACATTAGTGACCGTATTGGTGTAATGTATCGTGGCCAAATCGTTGAGTTAACAACAAGTGATGAATTATATGCGAATCCAATTCATCCATATACGAAATCACTATTATCAGCGATTCCACTTCCAGATCCAGATTATGAGCGCAATCGTAAACGTATCGTATATGATCCATCACAGCATAATTATGGTAGTGAAGCACCAACAATGCGTGAAATTCGCCCAGGACATTTCGTACTATGTTCGGAAGCGGAGTACAAGAAATATAAAGAGATTTATCAATAAGAAAAAGAGCCATTCTTCTGTTATGGAAGGATGGCTCTTTTTCTACTATATAAAAGAATTGTATACATTTGTCGGTCAGTCGATATATTTAAAGAATCGCCGATATAAATCTCATGTATCATTAGTGATATCCATATGCAAAATTACTGCACTTGAACAGAAACATTCTCCTCTTGTTCTTCAGGTTTAACAAGCGCATAACGCTCCCATGCTCTACTTTTCCAGCGGAAGAACATAATAATGGCACGTGTCCATTCGTCGATGGCGATTGCTAGCCAAATACCAACGAGCCCCATATCTAAATGAAAGGCGAAAAAGTAACCTAGTGGTAAACTCATTAACACCATAGAGAATGCACCGATTAAAACAGGATATTTTGCATCACCAGCTGCACGAAGCGAATTAATGATGACGATGTTCATCGTACGTCCCGTTTCAAGTAGTACACTTAGTAAAAGAACACTTGCGCCTAACCCGATAATGTGCGGATTATCTGTAAACAGTCCCATTAATTGTGTACGGAATGTAATAACGAGAGCGACCATACATAAAGTTACACCAATTGCCCATTTTACACTTTTCCACAAGCGTTCGTATGCTTCATCTTTTTCGCCACCACCAACGAGGCGGCCAATAATAATGGCTGTTCCCATACCAATTGCAATTGCAAATAAATAAGTGAACATGGAAATGTTAGTAGCGTATTGTCTAGCAGCTAATGATTCCGTTCCTAAGTACGTTGCGTAATAAAGGAAGACGATTTGACAAGCTTGATACATCACTTGTTCAAATGCAGATGGAATGCCAATTTTTAAAATTTTCCCAATGTATTCTTTGGATAAAGTGAAGTAATATTGTAATTTCACACGATATTCCATAACGCGGTATAGTAACCAGAAGAAAACAATAAGTGCGATCAATCGACTGATAGCGGAAGAAATTGCAGCCCCTTGTACACCGAGCTCAGGGAAACCAAATTTCCCGAAAATGAGTACGTAGTTTCCAGCGATATGAATCATATTCATTCCGAGTGAAATAAACATCGCTTGCTTTGTAAAACCGTGTACACGGATAATTGCGGCTAATGAGTTAATAATAGCTTGTAGGAAGATGGCTCCTCCGACGATAGATAAGTAGTTTTGCGCATACGTTAGTACATCGCCTTGTAAGTTCATTGCGAGCATCATATGTTTCGAAAATAAAAGAAAACCAGCGCTTATAACGAGCCCAACTATTAAATTTAATGTGACGGCTAATGCTGATATTTTAGATGCTTCCATAAAGCGTTTGGAACCGAGGTATTGAGATACAACGATAGCAGCGCCGTTCCCGATGACTTCTAATACCAAAATCGCAATATGAAGATATTGATTCGCTGCACCAACCCCAGATACAGCATCGTCTGATAATGCACTTAACATGAAAGTATCAGCGATCCCCATTAACATAAAAAGAAAAACTTCTAGAAAAATAGGCCATGTTAATAAGAATAAACTTAATTTCTCAGTAGGCCCGTTTTTTGCCTGAATTGCTGCCATGTCCGTCCCCTCTTTACCGATATCTATTTTTAGCAAAATGTATCGTAACATACTTTCTTAACCTTTGCACTCATTTTAGCCTACATATTTTTATTATGAAGAGAGTGCTATTTTATGATAAAAACAAAAGGATAATTATACATAAAATATTATGAGATATAAAATTCATTTTTCTCTGATAATTTAGAAAAGTATAAAAAATATTATTTTTAACACTTTAGTATGAATAATCAGCAATATGAAACGTTTACAAAGGTATATTTTTTAACGAAAAATTTTAATGAAATAGAAATATAAATATACAAAAAATATATTTGTGTGTATAATATGAATTATTAGAACATATATATATTTCTTTTTGTTTGAAAATGAAAGGGTTAACATTTTTTTGGAGGGTGGAAGTATGAAAAAAAAGATACCAGTTTTTGTAGCATCAACAGTAGCGATGAGCATGATGTTAGGGGCATGTAGCTATCAAAAAGATGAATCGCAAGCAAACGCTAAAGGGGATAGCGGAAAAAGCGGCGCGAAGCAAGTTATTAATCTAACAGAAGTGTCTGAAATTCCGACAATGGATACAACACTTGCCTCGGATGCTGCTTCTTCAAAAGTTATGAATAATACAATGGAAGGGCTGTATCGACTTGGGAAAGGCGATAAGTTAGTACCAGGTGTGGCAAAATCTCATACGAAATCAGAAGATGGTAAAAAATATACATTTAAATTGCGGGAAGACGCTAAATGGTCGAATGGTGCCCCTGTAACAGCAAAAGATTTTGTCTATGCATGGCAAAGAGCTGTTAATCCTGATACGGCAGCAAAATCAGGATATATTATGTTAGATGTAAAAAATGCAGAAAAAATTAATAAAAGAGAGCTATCACCAGATCAATTAGGTGTTAAAGCAATAGATGATTATACATTAGAAGTTGAATTGGATAATCCAGTTCCATACTTTCTCGATTTAACAGTGTATCCACTATTTTTCCCGTTAAATGAGAAGTATATGAAAGAGCAGGGAGAAAAATTTGGTTTGGAAGCAAATACAACTCTGTATAACGGTCCATTTGTATTAAATGAATGGAAACATGAACAAAGTTTCCAATTAAAGAAAAATCCAAATTATTGGGATCAAAAAGAAGTGAAGTTAGAAGAAGTTAACTTTAATGTTGTAAAAGATACAGGAGCAGCTGTTAATTTGTATAATACGAATGCGATTGACAGAGTTGGTTTATCAGCGGAGTTAGTTGATAAGTATAAAGGACAAAAAGACTTTAAAACAATTAATGATCCAACTGTATTTTTCTTGCGTTTTAACCAAAAAAATCCGGCATTAGCTAACAAAAATATTCGTAAAGCTATTTCTAGTGCATACGATCGAGATGGTATTGGAGAGGTTATTTTAAACAACGGTTCTAAGGGAGCTTATGGTTTAGTACCATCTGATTTTGTTAAGGGACCAGATAAGCAAGATTTCAGAAAAGAAAATGGAAAGCTTTCGAAAGTCGATGTGAAGGAAGCTAAAAAATTCTGGGAAGCAGGCAAGAAAGAATTAGGTAAGGATAAAATAGAACTAGAATTTTTAAACTTTGATAATGAAGAATCTAAGAAAATTGGTGAGTATGTAAAAGGAGAATTAGAAAAGAACTTACCAGGTCTAACAGTAACAATTAAGATGCAACCATTTGCGCAAAAATTAAAACTTGAAGATAGTGGACAGTTTGATATTTCATTTACTGGATGGGGACCTGATTTCCCTGATGCAATCACATTCCTTGATATGTTTATAACAGATGGTTCACAAAATAAAATGGCTTATTCTAATGCTCAGTATGATGACATTATTAAAAAGGCAAAGCAAGAAGGCTCAGATGTAAAAGGACGTTGGAATGAACTGTTAAAAGCAGAGAAAATTTTATTTGAGGATGCAGCAATTGCGCCAGTATTCCAACGCGGCAGATCTATATTAGAAAGAGAAACGATTAAAGATGTGTATATCCACAAATATGGCGGTGAATTAAGCTTTAAGTGGGCATCCGTAGGAAAATAAAAAAAGCAGGCTAACCACCTGCTTTTTTTAATACGTTCGTTTCTTATAAATGCCTTTTCCACCAACTTGGTTCCAGCCAGATTGTACATCCAAACTTTTGTTAACAAACTTCATTTTTTCTTTTCCACCAAAGAGCTTTTCGCCGATGCTATTTGTAATGACACCAATCAATGCTGTTATTCCGATGATGAGGGCAGCAACCGTAATAAAATCAATAAAAAAAGCAATCATTTGAAAACTCCCCCTTTGCCTGTCTGTATGTTTATTGTATGAGATAAAAATTGAAAAAGAAAGAAATGTCAGAAAAATATTTTGTTTACTTTAGAAATCGTGTAGACAGGAGGGAGGATATTTGTTAAAATGAGAACAAATGTTCCTTTTCATTCTCAATTGTATAGTCTTACATTTCTTAATTGATTTATCAAGAAAAAGTAAGAAAACGTTCTCTTTTTCATAGGGAAGATTATAGATAAATAACTATATATTATATGAAAAATCTATGGGAAGTGAGTAGTAAAAGGGTTGAAAGTTATTGTTAAAGTACAGCTGAAATGAGCGTAATCATGTTACATAGCAGTGAAATACACGGGAGAGTTTTCTCAACTAGCAGGAAATTTACTGTATATTTCTTGCAAAATCTATTGTATAATGATTATAGAAGTTACTTATTAAAAGTAATTGTTGTTTATTATAAGTTGTTGCTTACATGAAATGTGATTTTTGTACTTTTCAATAAGACAAGTTATCACGAAAAATTGCTGAAGTTAGAAATTAAAACTGTATTTAGTACAGAATTTGTACTCTTTAAGGAGAGTGAGCTTTGTATGGTAACATTATATAGTTCTCCAAGCTGTACGTCTTGTAGAAAGGCGAAATTATGGCTAGAGGAAAATCATATTCCCTATACAGAACGTAATATTTTCTCAGATCCATTAACGATTGAGGAAATTAAAGAGATTTTACGTATGACAGAAAGCGGAACGGATGAGATTATTTCTACTCGTTCGAAAGTTTTCCAAGAATTGAATGTAAACTTAGAGTCTTTACCACTTCAAGATTTATATAAGATGATTCGTGACTATCCAGGGATTTTACGTCGTCCAATTATGATTGACGAGAAACGCCTTCAAGTTGGTTACAACGAAGACGAAATTCGTCGTTTCTTACCACGTACAGTAAGAACGTTCCAATTACGTGAAGCACAACGTCTTGTAAATTAATTATAATAATATGAAAACCTTCTACTTATTATATAGTAGAAGGTTTTTTTTAATGTTTCACATTGCGTAATCGAACTTGTTGTACAATAAAGCCGATGCATAAAATAGTGAAGATGAACAAATAAGGAATGCTTGCAGTGAAACTTGGATTGTTATGAAAAAAGGTTGCAAGTCTGTCTTCATGTGTAACCATTTTTCCTGCAGTATAGGCAAGAATCGCTGCACCGCAATAAATGAGGAATGGAAATCGCTCCATAAGTATTAAAATAAGTTTGCTGCCCCAAATAATAATCGGGATAGAAATGAGTAAGCCGATTATGACGAGTAAAAATCTCCCGTGAGCTGCACCTGCAATGGCAATAACATTATCAAACCCCATAACGAGATCCGCGAAAACAATTGTCCGCACAGCTTGAAATAAAGTTGTTTTTCCTTGAATAGAAGAAAGATCGTTGCTATTATCGGTTAATAAATTGACTGCAATTAATGTAAGTAAAACCCCGCCAATCAATTGTAGAAATGGAATATCGAGTAAATAGACAGCTAGTATAGTAAGGACAATTCTTAGTACAATCGCTAAAAGAGTACCGATCAAAATAGCCTTATTTCGTTTCGATTCAGGTAAATTTCGGCTAGCTAGTGCAATGACGATTGCATTGTCACCACCTAATACAACATCGATACCGACAATCATTAGTACGGATGTTAAAAACTCTAAGTCCATTCGTCTGCCTCCATTTATGATGTTTTAATAAGCGAACTATATGTATGTGATGAAGAAAGTTGTTGTTAAATAATCTCTTCTAATAGAAGTTTCACTTTATTACAGTGTACGGGGGAATGTGGAAATGTATGTCCAAATTTTTTGTAAGTAAGAAATCGCTATAATAATATATTTATGTAGTTTATCGAGTAAAGATAGGCATATAACTATTTTTGTAAAATAAATCGATTTTATTTCCATTCTGGAGAATCTTATCATAAAATGAGAGTACAAGAATCTATTGATTTGTCATATGAGTGGGGAATCCCTTCATAACAATTCTAAGCAGGAAGGGAGAGTTGTATTTTGGATATTGAAAGAATTAATGATCATACGATGAAATTTTTTATTACGTACATTGATATAGAGGATAGAGGATTTAATCGTGAAGAGATTTGGTATGATCGCGAACGAAGTGAAGAGCTCTTTTGGGAGATGATGGACGAAGCTCGTGATCATGACGATTTCTTTATTGATGGGCCGTTATGGATTCAAGTGCAAGCAGTCGATAAAGGGATTGAAGTACTTGTCACGAAAGCAGAGCTTTCAAAGGACGGACAAAAGCTGGAACTACCGATAGGGGTAGACAAAATTATAGATATTCCTCTAGATGAAGGCATCGAATCATTATTCCAACAAGAATTAGTCGAAGAGGTAGAAGAACAAACAGGAACAAACTTTAATGAAGATGGTACGTTTGGCTTTTTAATTAAGTTTAATGATTTTGAAGATGTCATTTCATTAAGTCATCGTCTTATCTTTGAAGATATAAAAGATGAGCTGTATTCATTTGAGAACCGCTATTATGTATATGTGGAATTCGATGAAGTGCTACATGATGAAGAAGAAATCGATCGTATTTTAAGTATTATTTTAGAATATGGAGAAGAATCAACTTTAACAATTCATCGTGTAAGTGAGTATGGAAAACAAATTGTGAAAGAGCATGCGCTTGAAACGATTCGCAATAATTTTCCTGCTAAAACGTAGGCCGATTTCTGTAGTATGAAATCGGCTTTTTATATGAAGAATAGGAAAGCTTTCTTAGTTAGGAGGTAAGAGATGAAAAATACGTTAAAGCTGATTTTCTTTATACTGCTATTGTTCGCATTATTTGTTTCGTTACGTATGTTTATTGATGTAGCATTTTATTCAGATGTGATTGGGATAAAAGATGTTTCGATTTTAGGTATTATTAGTATTTTATTTACAGTATCTGCGTTTTTAATTGGTTGCGTTATTTTCTTAGAAAATCGACATCCATCTAAAACACTTACATGGTTAATTGTTTTAGGAATTTTCCCGGTATTTGGCTTCTTTGCTTATTTATTATTTGGACAAAATTTTCGGAGAAAAAGAATGTTCCAAAAGAAGGCGTTACTTGATGAACAGGCTTTTTTACAATATAAAGGGCATGAAGATTACGAAGAACGAATTTTACGCAATCATAAGCATCAAGAGCTGTTATTTCGTTTAGCGGATCGCTTAGGCGCTTTAAATATTTCATTTCAAACTGAAACGAGAACATTAACAAATGGAGATGAAACGTTTCAGGCCATTTTAGATGGATTAAAACGAGCGAAACATCACATTCATATGGAATATTACATTGTGCGTGATGATAAGCTTGGAACGGAAATTAAAGATATTTTAATACAAAAATCAAAAGAGGGCGTAGTCGTTCGTTTTTTGTATGATGCGGTTGGAAGTTTTAAATTATCAAAATCGTATATTGAAGAATTAAACGATGCAGGAGTCGAAATGATTCCGTTCTTCCCTGTACGCTTTCCGATTTTAAACGATAAAATTAATTATCGAAATCATCGAAAAATCGTTATTATTGATGGAAATGAAGGCTTTGTAGGTGGATTAAATATTGGTGATGAATATTTAGGGAAGGATAAGTACTTCGGCTTTTGGCGAGACACACATTTATATTTGCGTGGTGAAGCTGTACAAAGTTTGCAGCTTATTTTCCTTCAAGATTGGTTTTATATGACTGGTGAGGCTGTGCTAGCCCCTGAATATTTACAAGCGAAAGCAGTTGAGGGGGAGCATTGGGGAGGCGTGCAGCTTGTTGCAGGTGGGCCTGATAATAAATGGGAAACGATTAAGCATTTATATTTTGCCATGATTGCTTCTGCTCGGAAATCCATTTGGATTGCAACGCCGTATTTTATTCCGGATGATGATATTTTATCCGCATTAAAGGTTGCTGCACTTGCTGGTATTGATGTTCGTTTATTAATGCCGAGTAAACCGGATAAGCGTACTGTCTTTTACGCATCGAGATCTTACTTCCCAGAGCTTTTAGATGCAGGTGTAAAGATATATGAATATGAAAAAGGTTTTCTTCATAGTAAAGTTGTCATCGTCGATTCTGATTTAGCTTCAATTGGGACAGCTAATATGGATATGAGAAGTTTTCATTTGAATTTTGAAGTAAATGCCTTTTTATATGATACAGATAGCATTCGAAAACTTGTTCAAGACTTTAAAGATGATTTAGAAGAATCAAGTGAAATTCATGTTGATCATTTTCATAAAAGACGTCTTCATAGACGAATTGTTGAATCAACATACCGCTTATTATCACCTTTATTATAAAAAGAGATGTCCGAAATTGGGACATCTCTTTTTTAAAAGGAATTTGTAACAAATTGTAGAATATAAGGAGCTGAAAGGGTGTGATTACGATATTTATCGCTAAAAGAGAAAACGGAGAGAAAATTCATTTACTCTATAATTGTAATGAAAAGCTTTTGCGCCGTATGCGTCAACAAGAACGATTCTTTTGTGTAGCTTGTGGAAAGGAAGTGCAAATGAAATTAGGGAAACAAAAAAGTTGGCATTTTGCTCATAAAAAAGTGAATTCATGTCTTGCCTTTTATGAAGCGGAATCAACGTATCATATGCACGGTAAAGAATTGTTATATAGATGGTTCAAGCGTCAAAACTTTCAGGTGGATATAGAGTACTACCTTCCAGAAATTAAGCAACGACCAGATGTTTTTGTAGAGAGGGCGGGCAGAAAAATTGCAATTGAATACCAATGTGCAAACCTCGCTATAGAGCAGCTGTACAAAAGAACATATTCGTATTGGCAAGCTGGTATACAGGTCATTTGGATCGTTGGTGGAAATCAATTGAAAAAGCAATCTGCATATTGGATGAAATTTTCCTCACTTATGGCTTTCTCCTTACAATCTTATCCTCAGCCACTTCTTATTTTCTTCTGTCCGAAACAAAAATCATTTATGAAATGTGCATTTGTCACTCCCTTTTCTACAAATGTCTTTTTCTCACATACTATATATTTACCAACTGATACGACTACTTTTGAAATGCTTTTTTCTCCCGTTCCTTTCGGGAAAGAAAGATTGGGTGAAGAGTGGAAGAAGAGAAAGAACTACTTCCGCAAAAATGCCCTGCCGATTTGGAATTATAATTATAAGTCATTATTACGCCTCTTATATCAATTTAAATGTACCCCAGCAAGCTTTCCTTCTGAAATTGGTGTTCCACTCCCTTCTGCATTTGCTTTACAAACAAACCCATTTATATGGCAAGCTTTCCTCTATATGAAGTGTATAGGGAAGCTTGCAGTGGGAGAGTGTATTTCTCTTCAATACGTGTGTAGTTATGTAAAAAGGTATACGAAAAGGCGGATACTTCCGTACTTTTCAAAGCACATATGGAAAGTGGCAGTTACTGAATATATGACATTTTTATGCTATATAGGTGTTTTGTGTAAAGTGGGAACTTATACGTACCGGAAAATAAGGGATGTCGTGATGTTAAAAACAGAGGAGGAAATTATGAAACATGATGAGATTTGCTTAATACATGCGCTATCTTTATTTGAGGCAAATTTTAACATGAGAGGAGGAAAAGGGGATATAATAAAGAATGATTGTGAAGGAATTACATAAGAAAAAACGAATTGTACTTAAGTAGAGATATTTAAAGGAGGGCTTAAAGAATGTCTGAACAAAACAAAGTGAAAGCATTACCAGATCGCAACGAGATTGAAGAAGCAAGTACGTGGCGATTAGAAGATATTTTCCAAACGGATGCAGAATGGGAAAAAGAATTCCAAGCTATTAAAGAGCTATTGCCGAAGTTAACTGAATTTAAAGGGAAACTTAGTGACTCTGCGGACAATTTACTTGAGGCATTGCAATATGAAGATGAAATTTCAATGCGATTAGGTAAGTTATATACATATGCTCATATGCGTTACGATCAAGATACAACAAACTCTGTATATCAAGCATTAAATGATCGCGCAACAAATTTATATTCACAAGTATCTAGTAGCACAGCGTATATTGTTCCTGAAATTTTATCGATTTCAGAAGATACACTGCAAACATTCTTGAAGGAAAATAGAGATTTAAGTGTATATGAACATGCATTAGAAGAAATTACACGTCAACGCCCGCACGTATTATCAGAAGCTGAGGAAGCTTTATTAGCGGAAGCATCTGAAGTAATGAGTTCATCAAGCAATACATTCGGTATGTTGAATAACGCGGATTTAAAATTCCCATCTATTAAAGGGGAAGACGGAGAAGAAATAGAAATTACACATGGCCGTTACATTCAGTTTTTAGAAAGTGATGATCCTCGTGTTCGCAAAGATGCATTTAAAGCTGTATATGAAACGTACGGAAAATTTAAAAACACATTCGCAAGTACGTTAAGTGGAGCAGTAAAACGTAATAATTTCAATGCGCGTGTTCGTAAATATGATTCTGCTCGCCAAGCTGCATTGAGCAATAATAATATTCCGGAAGCAGTATATGATCAACTCGTTGAAACAGTAAATGACAACTTACATTTATTACACCGTTACATCGATATTCGTAAGCGTGCACTAGGACTTGATGAGCTTCATATGTATGATTTATATACACCACTTGTACCAGAAGTGAAAATGAATGTGAAATACGAAGAAGCGCAAGACCTTTTATTAAAATCTTTAAACGTACTTGGTGATGAATATGTTGATATTTTGAAAGAGGCATATGAAAATCGCTGGGTAGATGTGTATGAGAATAAAGGAAAACGAAGCGGGGCATATTCATCTGGTGCATATGGAACAAATCCGTATATTTTAATGAACTGGCATGATAATGTAAATAATTTATTTACACTTGCTCATGAGTTTGGTCATTCGGTGCATAGTTACTATACAAGAAAAACACAACCGCACGTATATGGTGATTATTCCATCTTCGTAGCAGAAGTGGCATCTACTTGTAATGAAGCGCTTCTAAATGATTATTTATTAAAAACGACAGAAGATAAGAAAGAGCGTCTATATTTATTAAATCATTATTTAGAAGGGTTCCGTGGTACTGTATTCCGTCAAACGATGTTTGCAGAGTTTGAACATATTATTCATAAGAAAGTACAAGAAGGACATGCTGTCACGCCAGACATGCTAACGGAAATTTACTACGATTTAAATAAGAAATATTTCGGTGACGCTTTAGTAATCGACGAAGAGATTGGTTTAGAATGGTCTCGTATTCCACACTTCTACTACAACTATTACGTATATCAATACGCAACAGGATTTAGTGCAGCGACAGCTCTATCTAAACAGATTTTAGAAGAAGGACAACCAGCAGTAGAACGTTATATTAACGAGTTCTTAAAAGCAGGAAGCTCTGATTATCCAATTGAAGTGCTGAAAAAAGCAGGAGTAGATATGGCATCTCCTGAACCAGTAAAAGAGGCGCTACAAGTATTTGAAGAGAAATTAAATGAATTAGAAGCATTATTATTTGAAGAAAAGTAATGAAAAAAGACGAGGGATTGTATCCTCGTCTTTTTTGTTGAATAGATTTAATGTCGATATTTGTTGAAGAGAAAGGTGGATTTTTTTGTTTTTTCTAACTGAAAGGATAGCTTGACGGCTGATTTTTGAAATTAAAACCCTTTGAATCGTTTTTTATAATTGAAATAAGAGAGTGTGATAACGATGATTCCGAATAAAAGAGGTAAGGCAATAATTTTAGGAAAAGCTTGTAGTAGAGAGAGGATGTACAAGAAAAAAGAAACGATGACAGCTAGAAAGAGAAGAGCAATATAAGATTTTTTCATAAATAAACCCCCTAAATGACCTTTTTTATAGCTTATTCAAAAATGAAAACGTTTAGAATGTGACAAAAGTGTGAAATTCGACAAAAGGGGTTGTCATCTGACGTCGAATCTTGTAATATAATAAGCGTGAACGAATTCACATACAAACATATACCCCTTTGTTTGAACGTGAAAATTTCTCCCATCCCCTTTAATATTTTTATAAGCCGTAAAGAAGAAGACCTGGTGTTTACACCAGGTCTTTTTCTTTTGCTATCCATTTCCAATAACGTTCGCATTTTACTTCTATCATTTGTACTTTTCGTTTCAGTTGTAATTTTTTTAGTTCGCGTTCAATTTCTTGTTGCGGACAGTCATAAATAAATGCTACTTCTTTTGAAGATATAAATTGTGTTGCTTCTAGTAGCACTTCTAAAGGTGGTAATGGTTCTGGCTCAATTTCACATTTTACAAGTTCTTTCAATAATTGTACGTATACATCGTAGGAATAATTTCCAGCGATTTTAATACCTTCTTCATCTGAGTTCGCATGAAAAAAGACGAGGGAAGGTATTTCTGTAATATGCATTTCATTCGTGAATTTCAAGTCACATTGGAAAGCTTTTTTTGCACTAGCAGAATGTAGATCTTTTTTAAATTCTTCTACATCAATATTGCTATCTCTCGCACATGCAAGTAATAGTTCGCAATCAGGGTTTGATACATTTTCAAGGAAAATGTATTCTTGGAGTTTTCGCAAAAACTTCGAACCTGCTTTTCGGCCTTGCAACTCCGCTGCCTTAATTGCCATCGAAACTAAATATGGTGTTGACGATGCTTCTTGCATATGTACCTTTCCATCACATGAAAAACCTTGTAAACTGGTTGTCTTTTCCCACACAAATCGAATATTAGCAGGTTTATTCCATTTGTGTGAGGAAGCGTTCGTTCCATCCACTTTCCCTGTTACGATATGACGAATAGAGAAGTATTTCCCGTATTCAAGCCATAGTTTAATAATAAAAGGCTCAATTTCCCAGCAATCTTTACAAAGTGGATCAATAAATAAATATGCTTCTACAGACTTATGCTCGCATGCGGAAGGAGATGGCATATTTATATGCTTTGCTTCCTGCTTATCCATTACACTTCACCTGTTTCGTTTGGAGTATTAACCATATGCTGAGCGGTTAATGCTAAACGTTCAAAAACAAACTCTCTTATATGACCATGCACTCCAGTATCATCCATTGCTTGCTCCATACATGATAGCCAAGCCTCTGCTCGTTTTGGAGTAATCTCAAACGGGAGATGGCGTGCTCTTAACATAGGATGACCATGTTCTTCAGTGTACAAATTAGGACCACCTAAATATTGGGTTAAAAATTGCTTCTGCTTCCTAGCGGTTTCTGTTAAATCTTCCGGGAAGATGGGAGATAAGTCAGGGTGTTTACTGACATAGGAATAAAATGTATCTACTAATATTGCAATGCATTGTTCACCGCCAATTGCTTCAAATGGTGTCATCGGTTGCTTGCTCATCCTTTATAAACTCCTTTTTCCATGAAATGTATATCTATTGTAGCAATGGAATGTTCGAGAGGGCAAATAAACAGCCTTCTCAAAGATTCTTTGCTTATTCTACGGGTGTAACCTTTTTTAGTGAGATGTATCCACTAGTGAAACATATTCACTAGTGGAATTTTCACTTTAGCGTGCTTTGTTTTGTTTGGCAAGGAAAAAGCGTTTTACTTTGTTATTTGTATGGCGAACAGGTATGTTATGTTGCGTTAATAAATCAATAAATGCAGCTTTTCCTGTTTCTTCATCTTGCACTTCAAATTCAATTTCATAATCATCGTGATTGTAATAGAAACTATGATCAAAGACAAGCGTTCCGCCTTTAAATAATGTTTCTGCTCTTTCTGTTGTTAAACTACCCATATATGTTAAAGCAGAAACAGGAATTTGTAATTTGTGTAATTGATCTACTACTGCTCCTTGAATGATTGTGTTTGTTTCCATCATCATTTTTGCTTCGTCTTCTGTTACGACTTGATGCGTTTCTAATAAACCGATTTCTGCAGGTTGTTTCAACGTTAACGTATAAGTTTCTCCTTTATGACGAATACGAAGTGCAGAGCCAGCTTCTTTTAACGAGAAGTCAGGTGTTTCAAAGTAGTGATTCACTTGTTTTGTAAATGCTTCAATAGAAAACGATTTACATAATGTATCGAATTCTTCTTTTGTAACGATATTTTTGAATTCAATTTCAATTTCTTGTGTCATTGTATAATCTCCTTTTGAAAAATAATTCTTTACACATTATCGCTTTTTCATAAATTTGGTTCAATGTTTTATTTGTTTGCGTCCATGTTATGATACAATAATACTGTTAAGTAAGACAGGAAGTTGAGATGGAGGAGTTAGAGCATGCAAAATAAAATCCAAGTTAAGAGCGTAGAAAAGAGAGAGAATGCTCTTATTTTTTGTGCGGAAAATAGTGAAATAGAGGTAAAGGAGTTAAGTGCGCGTAATCACGTACTTGTAGACTCAGACAATTTATCATTTTTATATATCTTAGAAAATGAATCATCTTTCATTTATGTAAGTATTCCGCACACATGCTGGGAAGCAATGCATGAAGCGATGAATAACGATGTGGTTATGTTCGTTCGCGTGAATGACATTGAAATGGAATTAGAAGGATTAAAAGAAGAAGTAGAATATTTAGTTGAAAATATTGAAGGTAATGCAAATTACGGAGAAGAACTAGTAACTGCTGTAGAAAAAGTATTTCTATAAGCAAATGGATTGATTTTGGTGGTGGTTGAAATGAATCGAAATTGGGAAGAATTTTTAGCACCTTACCACCAAGCGGTGGCAGAGCTGAAAGTGAAACTAAAAGGAATGCGTACTCAATTTGCAATGTTAACAGAGCATTCTCCAATTGAGTTTGTAACAGGAAGGGTAAAGTCGGTTGCAAGTATTATTGATAAAGCGGAGAAGAGAAATGTACCGCTAGACCGATTGAGAGAAGATATGCAGGATATTGCTGGGCTTAGAATGATGTGTCAATTTGTTGATGAGATTAAGCCTGTTGTAGAATATCTTCGAAAACGAAATGACTTTGAAATCGTGGAAGAACGTGATTATGTTACGCAAAAGAAAGATAGCGGTTATCGTTCTTATCATGTTGTCATTAGTTATCCTGTTCAAACGATTCAGGGTGAACAAAAAGTATTGGTAGAAATCCAAATACGCACGCTAGCAATGAACTTTTGGGCAACAATTGAGCATTCTTTAAATTATAAATATAGTGGACGTTTTCCTGAAGATATTAAAATAAGGTTGCAACGTGCAGCTGAAGCGGCGTTTTTATTAGATGAAGAAATGTCTTCTATTCGTCTTGAAATTCAAGAAGCGCAAAAGGCTTTTTCAAGAAAGCAAGAAACGAAAGATTCTGAATCATAAACTAAAGGGTGTTGGGCGATGAAATTTACAATTATGTCAAAGGGAGATCAATCATCAGATACACTGGCAAGCACGATGAAAGAGTACTTGCTAGATTTTGGATTTATAATGGATGAAAAGGAACCCGATATTGTAATTTCTGTTGGGGGAGATGGAACGCTTTTATATGCGTTTCATCGTTATTATAATCGATTGGATGAAACAGCATTTGTTGGTGTACATACAGGACATCTAGGTTTCTATGCAGATTGGTTACCGACAGAAGTAGAGAAATTAGTAATTGCAATTGCGAAAACACCATTCCAAGTGGTGGAATATCCGCTTTTAGAAGTTATTATTCGCTATGTGAATGGAAGTAAAGAGTCACAGTATTTAGCGATGAATGAGGCGACTGTAAAAAGTGCAGAAGGTACATTAGTAACAGAAGTAGAAATACGCGGAGAATATTTTGAAACATTCCGCGGAGACGGCCTTTGTATCTCTACTCCTTCAGGAAGTACCGCGTATAATAAAGCGCTTGGCGGAGCGATTATTCACCCATCTATTGAAGCGATACAAATTGCAGAAATGGCGTCCATTAACAATCGTGTATTTCGTACTGTAGGATCGCCGCTCGTATTGCCGAAGCATCATACATGTGTGTTAAAGCCAGCTGCAGGAATGAACTTACAAATTACAGTGGATCATTTAACGATGGTTCATCAAGATGTGAAATCAATCCAGTATCGCGTCGCAAACGAGAAAGTACGATTTGTTCGTTTCCGTCCATTCCCGTTCTGGAAACGAGTTCGTGACTCGTTTGTTGCAGATAAATAGAAAGGGTTATATATTTGAATAGATTTACATTGAAATGGGATATAGGTCCGGCTGAAGAGGGAACTTTAGTTAGGGAATTTTTGAAAACGAAATGTATTTCTAAAGCCGCTTTAACGGATATAAAGTTTCACGGCGGGGCAATTGAAGTAAATGGTCAACATGCGAGTGTTCGTCATCAGTTGCGTGCTGGTGAAGAATTACGTGTCTTTTTTCCAGTTGAGGAAAGAAGTGAAGGGATGATGGCAGAAGATATCCCTTTAAGCATTGTATATGAAGATGACGCGGTTCTTATCATTAATAAAGAGGCGAACATGTCAACGATTCCGTCTAGAGAACATCCGACAAGGAGTGTTGCCAATGCGCTTTTATCTCATTATGATAAGCAGCACCTTGCAAGTACAGTGCACATCGTAACACGTTTAGATCGTGATACTTCGGGGCTTATGCTTATTGCAAAAAATCGTTTCGTGCATCATCTTTTATCGAAGCAGCATCAACAAAAAGCTGTGAAACGAACGTATGAAGCAATTGTTCACGGAAAGATTGTAGAACGAGAAGGAATGATTGATGCACCAATTGGTCGAAAATCTGATAGCATTATTGAGCGAACGGTTTGTGAGGATGGACAAAGGGCAGTTACTCATTTTAAGGTAATTGATAGTACATATCATAAGACACATGTAGCGCTTGAGCTTGAGACAGGAAGAACGCATCAAATTCGTGTGCATATGGCTCATATAGGACATCCGTTACTTGGTGATAGCTTATATGGAGGGAGAAGGGATGAAATGAAACGGCAAGCACTTCATAGTAAATCTTTGACGTTTTATCATCCTATTTTAGAGAAAGAGATGTCTTTCACTATAAAGCTTCCAAGCGATATGCAAGAAGTGTTGCGGCATACTTAAAAAGGGGACAAAATTCTTATATTATAAAGAATTTTGTTCCCTTTTTTCTTAGCGGAATAATATTAAAATTTGGTTTTCACCCGTACGCTTTATAACGAAAAATCCACTTTCGGCTTTTGTAGCAATGCCATTGTCATTTGGACGACAATATCCATGTGCTTCGCAAGTGCCGTCATCACGTACTAACATTTGTCCAATTAATCCGACAGGAAGCCACTCGGCGCGATCTTTTCTTGCTACATATTTGCAAGTTGGATCCCATTCTGTATTTAAAAGAGGTTGTATTTCTTCGGCTTCCGTCCATACATATTGGCGTTTTCCAAAGTTATCTGTTTTATAACGTTTTTGCCAACTTAAAGCCCCGCTATTTCCTATAAGGGCAGGGGTTGCACTAGATATTCCTAAAATGAACGAATCGCGTGAAGTAGCTATCCGAATTTTTTCTTCGTTACTAAATGTAACGAAATAACCGACATCAATAGGTTTATAACCTTCGGTTTCAAACATTTGTGCAAAATCCGTTCCGCTTGCATTGTAAGACGCGCCCTCAATGTACATTTCTCCATTATGAGCAAGCCATTTAGCCCCGATATTATGGTCGGTGTCGCTTACACCATTTGCAATAAACCAAGAATAAGCTTCTTCTGCAGTGCCGAAGCGCCCCATAATATGGCTACCTGCAAAATGAGCTGTTGATGTATGATGACCTTCCGCATGAGAAGAGGATCCGTTAGCGATAGTTGCGTTTCCTTCTGCGTGTGCTGCTTCGCCTAAAGCAATTGTCTGTTTACCCTCCGCATGAGAATAAGCCCCGCCTGCTGTCGTTTCACTTCCCTCACTATGCGAACTATGTCCAGTTGCTTTTGAGTTTGATCCTTCTGCATGAGAGAAAGAACCTTTTGCGTGTGTTAATAAGCCTTCCGCATGTGCTGCCATGCCCTCCGCATGAGAGTGAAGCCCCTCTGCATATGCATATCGGCCGCCCCTTTTAACTTTTGTATTTTCAGGTGTAGGTGTCTCAATTATGAGTGGTTTTTCAATTTGTATATCATTCGATGAAGCTAATGCTTCTTTTATTTTTTTTACTTTGTTTATAATAGCAGCTGGAATTTCTGGTTCCACTTTTTTATTCATTGCTACAGAAATATTTTCTTCCGTCTTTTCTTCTGTTTGGTTAGAATGTAGTATCTGTTCATCTTGATTTGAAAGCTGTTTATTTTTTTGTTGCATCTTTATTTTTCTGCGATCGATTATGCGGCTCATCACAGCATTTTCTAAAGAGACATATGTTGGTTTTACTTTGCTTTTTTTTGATGACTCTTGTTCTTCCAGTTCTTCTATCGCTGCAGCCCGAATACTACACCAGTTGTTAATTCCGTACATGGGCAGATATAAAGGGGGGAATTTTCTTTTTTGTTTAGAAGATTTTTTCTTCATTCTGTCACCTCCTGCGACATTATATGTAGTGTAATTAAAAAAAGATGCACTTTATTGCATCTTTTTTTAATTACTTTACCTAGTTTTATATGAGATCTGCCTAAATAATGCTAAGTAAGGTAGTTATGAAATTGGACGGAATTTCTCAGCGACAAAAGGTAAAGAAGAAGGGACAGAGATAGTCTCCATTTCAGGATAACGTAATCCGGTTAATTTGCCACCAAATACAGCACCAGTATCAATATTGACTGTCTGATTGACGAATCGAGGTTCTGCTACTGGTGTATGTCCATATACAATCCAAGCTTGCCCCTTGTATTCTTGCGCCCAATCGCGACGGACCGGTGAGCCATCGGCATGCTTTTCTCCTGTAATATCGCCATATAATACAAAGGTTTGTACTTTTTTATCTCGTCTTCCTATGTAATCTTGCCGAATCCCAGCGTGACATACGATTACTCTTTTTTCATCTAGTATGTGGTAGAGCGGTGATTGTTCATAAAGAGTGATAAACTTTTCTTTTATAATGTTTTGCTTATTAGGAGGAAGTGCCTCATATTCAGCAACAGTTGTTTCAAGTCCGTGAGCGACTGTTACATTACGCCCAAGGAAAAATCGATATAGTTTATTACAGTGATTTCCAGGAGCGTAATAAGCTTCTTTTTTATGTATGACAAGTTCCCATACAATTTCAATCATACGTAATGAATGAGGACCACGGTCTGTAATATCGCCAACGAATGCAAGTTTACGTTGGTCAGGGTGAACCGGTAGACCGCTACTCCAGTTATATCCTAGCTTCTCTGTTAAATTTTGAAACTCTTGGAAGCATCCATGAATATCTCCTATAATGTCATATTTCATATTTAAACCTCCATCGTATTTTTCATTAGTATATCTAAAAAAGGATAGAGATAAAAATATAGCGTTTTTGTGTTGTTCATTTAAACATAAAGATTTTCGTTCTTGAGCGAACATTTAAAATGAATCCAATCGCAATCATGTATGTAAGCAGTGAACTTCCTCCGTAGCTCATAAGAGGTAATGTTATCCCTGTAATGGGAAGTAATCCGATTGTCATCCCGATATTTTGGAATACTTGGAAAGTAAACATTCCGATTGTACCAGCGCAAATGTAACTACCGAAAGGGTCATTACTTTCTAAAGCAATATGAATCATTCGAAAAATGAGTAAGAAAAAAAGAGAAATAATGACACTTGCGCCTAGAAATCCAAATTGTTCAGCGACATTAGTGAAAATAAAATCTGTATGTGGTTCTGGAAAATATACTTGTCCATTTTCCCACCCTTTTCCTTGCATTTCTCCGGATCCAGTCGCTAAGAATGCTTGTCTTAATTGATAGCCTTGTGCATCATATTTGTAAGGTGCTAACCATCCGTAGAAGCGATTTAATTGATATTCTTTTAAAATGTGTGCTTTAAAGAAATCTGTGTGAGTAAAAAAAATATATATTAATGTAGTTCCAGCAACGAAAGTAGCTGAAACTAATCCGAAAATAAAACGCCATCGTATGCCAGAAACTAGTATCATTGCTGCAAGCATCGCTGAAATGACCATTGTATTTCCTAAATCTGGTTCCTTTGCGATGAGTAGTAGTGGTGGCAAACTTGTTGCAAATATTTTTCCAAGTAGTAAAAAATCGTCATGTATTGTTTGGGAAAAATATTTCTCATTATGGTTTGCTATAATTCGTCCAATGACGATAATTAAAAATAATTTCATAATTTCAGAAGGCTGAAAATTTCCGATGCCTGGGAGCCTGTACCAAGCGGTAGCGCCTTTAATTGTAACGGCACCTGGTACTTGAAGTTCTAGTCCAATAAGTAGTACCATTGCAAAGCTGTACAAATACCAAGCAATTTTTTGATAACGATCGAAGTCGATAATCATAATAACACCAATGGCTATAAATCCAATGAAATACCATTGGATTTGCTTTAGTACAAAATTGACGTTTTGTAAAAATGGTGGTAAAGAGGCTTGCGCACTTGCAATAGCACAACAACTAACAATCCCAATGGCAAATAAAATAAATAGTAATACGTAGTCTATTTGATATTGAGAATTTGGATCTTTCAATGTAGGTATTCCTTTCTACTGCTCTTTATAGTAATGGATTTTATCCCGCATTAATGGGCAGTAAGACCCCTACCTCAAAATTCAGCGAAAGCGAAGAAGTTAGGTGGGGGATCAACTGCCCGTAAAAGCCCGATTGGTGAGAGCTGATTAAAGTTTCACTTTATAGTATGAGAAAGAATGTATGAACTATACGAATGATTCACATATAGTCCATACACTTTTAATTTTGCAGAGTAGTTTAATTGTTTAACTCTTTAATAATTATATCCAAACAATGGGAAAGACGTACATGTGCGTCAGGAAAAATATCTAGTTGATGAAGATAGTATTTTAAGGAACTTTTACACCATTGGTAAGCACTAAGTAGAGCTGCTCTATAGTCTGTAGTATTTTGTAAAAAGCCATATTCTTTTGCTGTTATAACGAGGTGTGTGAAATCTTCACAACCTTGAAGGAGCTTATTGTGTATTTGTTGTCCAGCATGGTAGCGAAATTGACTTAAAGGCTCAGAAATGTATATTGCATTTCCTTTAGAAAGTAAAGAAATCCATGAGGCCATATCAACACTACAAGAATATTGTCGCTCTTTAAGGGTGCCAAAAGGTTCAGTGAGCAATTCCTTTCGGAACAAGGTAGTTGTAGGCTCACCGATAATGTTGTGTCCACCTTTTAACATCCAATTACCTAAAAATATCCCGTTTAATGGGGTGTCTTCACTATATAACCTTTGTGTTGGATGGGAATCACCTATTAGATTTCCATGATCATCAATGCGTACTCGATAAGAAGTAACAAGAGCAAGATTTTTATTGGGATCTTGCTCAAAATAGGTCATCATTTTTTGTATTTTATGCTTATAAAACACGTCATCGTCCATTAAAAAATTTATATACTCACCATTTGATTTTTCTATGAGCATAAGGTCATTGTGAAATTGTCCTAGAGTAGGGATATTTCGAATGTATGTTATATTTTTATAATTTGGTAAGTATTGTTCGCGTATTAAAGTTGCTGTTTCATCATTTGTACTATCATCTCCGATGATGATTTCAATATTAGAATAAGTTTGTGCCAATGCACTTTCTAGAGCAATTTTGAAATAATGAGGCCGATTATAAGTGGGAATAAGGATGGAAACGAGAGGTGGATTTTTTTCATTCATCATACATAACTTCCTTTCAGAAGCTTTTTTTTGTAAGAACAATATCTTGGTAACTTGTATATTCATGTCTGCCGCACCATAAACCGTAATGCGGCTTATTGATTATTTCTAGGCCGTACTTATTCAATAGATTGCAAATATCTGTCTCAGGATAAGCAACTGCGAAATTCGGAATATCTTTATTTACAACGTAGCAATTTTCGATTCGATGATAAAAACCTAATGTACTTTGTCCTGCATTTAAATAATAGGACGATTCAGGATTTATAAGAAAGAATGTAATGAAACATCTCCCGTCTTTTTTTAATACACGTACAATTTCAGATACGTAATGTTCTAATTCTTTTGGGAGAAGATGCGTAAATACAGAAGTTAAAAAGATAAAATCGAATGTCCCGTCTTCATAGGGGAAACGATATTGAGAGGCATCTTCTTTTCCTTCTGGATTATAGAATTGATTGTATATGTCAACATGTTCAAAGTGAAAATTATTACGCATAGTTGAAATGTTATTTTGACACCAAGTAATTCCATCTTTAAACAAATCAAATCCATAATACGCTCCATCATCATTTAAGTAATTCAATAATGGTACAGCCATTCGACCGACGCCGCAGCCTACATCTAATACTTTTTCATTTGGTTTTAAAGCGCCAATTTGAATAAAATGCTTTAGGAACTCTTTTCCAACTTTTTTGAAGTCGCCACCTACATATTGGACGAGTTCAGGAGGGGGGAGTAAAGTCATTTCTTTGTTAAGTTCACTCATGAGTATACCCCTTTCTTGTATGAGAAGATGCAGTAAGTCTATTAATAAAATTTTCAATTTGTATTGAGAGAACACAGGAAAACAATTGTTATATGTAAGGAGATTCCGAAAAAGAATACTTAATTGGATTAGAAGTGAGAGAAGGATGAGTGAAAATGAAATCTCCTATAGATTAAATCTTTTTTATTCTTTTCTCCAATAAACGCCAAATACATCAATTTTAGTAATAGGGGCTTTTAAATTTCGTTGGTTTCTAAAGTCTGTCACAGCCTCAGCACATGGCGGTAGCCCGTAGTCATCGATAATTATATAGCCACCTTTAGAAACTTTATCATATAAGTTCACGAGACCATCCATTGTGGATTCGTACATATCACCATCAAGCCGTGCAATTGCTATTTTTTCAATTGGTGCTGTTGGTAAAGTATCTTTAAACCAGCCTTTTAAAAATTTCACTTGATCATTTAGTAAATCATATTTTTTGAAATTCTCTTGTACTTGTTCTAAAGAGACGCGTAAGTAATCGAATGTGTGCAAATAATCACCGTAATCTTTTGGATATTGTTCTAGATTCGGTGCTGGCAAACCTTCAAATGAATCAGCGACCCACACATTACGATTCGTAATGTTGTTTGCTTGTAAAAAACCATTCATAAAAATGCACGATCCTCCGCGCCATACACCTGTTTCAATAAAATCTCCCTCTATATTTTCACGAACAACGGTTTCCATTGCCTCTTGTAATTGGTTCATACGTTCTCGACCGATCATGCTATGTGCTGCTCTTGGCCAATCCATTCCATCATGGCGTTCACTTTTTGAAACATTTGGTTTTACAATTTTTAAGTTATGGTTTTCAGCATATTGCTTAATGAATAAAGGGAGGGGGACTGTAACTGGCTCGAATTCTAGTTCTTTTGAAATATGTAGAGATGCGGGTAAGTATGCCTCATATTCTAACCATATTTCAAATAAAATGGTCTTCTTTAGCAATTCGAGATAAAGCTGAACAGCAGATTTACTTTCCATATTTGTGCCTCCTGCAAAATGTCATACAACAATATGATTATGTAGATAGCGAATGTTTCATGATTGAATTTGAAATTGAAAAAGCAGTAAAACTGATATCAGTTTTACTGCTAAGTAAAAAATTAAGCGATTTTTTCAATAATAATAGATGCATTTGTACCAACAGCTAATGATAGCCCAAGCCCTGTAACGATTACTTCAATTAATGATGGAGTTGTCGTAATTTGCGTAATTGCTTGAACAACGATAGGTGCTCCAACTGAGATTAAAGTGGCCCCAGTACCTGGAACAGATACCCCATTTACTTGGATTGTAAGTCCTCCTAATAGACTTACTGCTGCAGTGTATACGATAACGGTAATTTTATAGAATCCAGTTTGACTAATTACGAAAGTATCAGGATCTAATTGAGAAATTGCTGTACCAAACTGAGATCCAACAGTATTAAATGGTACTGGAGCATTAAGTCCAATATCCAAAGAAATCCCAGCGGAGTTAAATGCATACAATCCTGCTGGAAGCCCTAGTCCAGATGGTCCCGTAGGTCCAGTCGGTCCAGTAGCCCCAGTCGGCCCCGTAGGTCCAGTAGCCCCAGTGTCACCAGTCGGCCCTGTAGGTCCAGTAGCCCCAGTGTCACCAGTAGTCCCCGTAGGTCCAGTAGTCCCAGTGCCACCAGTCGGCCCCGTAGGTCCAGTAGTCCCAGTGCCACCAGTCGGTCCTGTAGGTCCTGTAGGTCCCGTAGGTCCAGTTGGCCCCGTAGGTCCAGTTGGCCCGGTAGGTACAGTCGGCCCCGTAGGTCCAGTCGGCCCGGTCGGCCCGGTCGGCCCAGTCGGAAGGGTAAACGGTGGTATCGGTGGTAATGTAGGTCCTACAAGATTAGGGTCAAATGCACTAGCTGATAAAGATTCATCGGGATTTAATCCATTTGAATAATTATTATTTGACATAAATTCACCTCCATAAAGCGTTCATTATATAGTAGATGCAAAACCGAAAGAAAATGACACGGACATTTGAATTATTGAAAAGAAATCTTAAACTACTTGAACAATTTAAAAAAATGGAAAGTTTAGTATATGTATAACATATGATTGATTTGGAAGAGGGTGATTATGTTGAACAAGCAAGGAATTACAATTAGTTTATGTATGATTGTTCGAGATGAGGAGGAGACAATAGCCCGTTGTTTAGAAACAGTTGAAAAAATTGTGGATGAAATTATAGTAGTTGATACAGGTTCCGTCGATCGAACGAAAGAAATCGTAGAGAAATACACTTCTAACATATATGATTTCCAGTGGATTGATGATTTTGCAGCAGCAAGAAATTTTTCTTTTTCAAAAGCGACGCAAGAGTATATATTGTGGCTAGATGCAGATGATGTCTTATTAGAAGATGCTCAAGAAGCATTGAAACTTTTAAAAAGAGAATTAGATCCTAAAATTGATGCTGTTTCGATGCCTTATCATCTTGCAATGGATTCTAACGGGAAACCTTTATATTGTACAAAAAGAAATCGACTTGTAAAGCGTGAAAAACAATTTCAATGGTTTGGAAAGGTTCATGAGTATTTAGCTATTTCTGGTGAGGTTTTTAGTAGTAATGTTGCTATTACACATAAAAAAGAAAAAAAAGTAACAAATCGTAATTTGAAAATTTTTCAAAATACTGTAGCGGCAGGTGAAGAATTAAGTCCGAGAGATTTATTTTATTACGCAAATGAATCTACGGATAACCAAAAATATGATGATGCAGTTCTTCTATATGAAACATTTCTTAATCAAGACGAAGGATGGTATGAAGAGAAAATTTATGCATGTGGTAAGTTAGGAGATTGCTATGCAAAGCTAGGAATGTGGGAGAAGGCAATCGAATCTTGTGTGAAGTCGTTTCGGTATGACGTCCCTAGAGGAGAGAATTGTACAAGAATAGGATATATATATATGGAACAAGAAAAATATAATGAAGCGATATTTTGGTTTAAACTTGCCACGGAAGTACCAATGGCAACGGAAAGTCCTTTCCATAGTCCAGCTAGCTACACATGGCTACCCTATTTACAAATGTGTATTTGTTATAGCAGGTTAGGGGAGCAGGATAAAGCGTATTATTACAATGAATTAGCAGCTTCTTATGTTCCGAATAATGCTGCAATTGAATATAACCGTAAATATTTTCGGGGAGTTTTTGATAAACCATATAAAGTGTAATAGGTTTCGTTTTTTAGAAATGATTTATCGCTATTCTAACTCTAATAGATTGGTTATATATTAGAGTATCAGTAACGTAACCAATATAAATAAAAGATTTTATACTGCTATTTGCGGGCTAATAATCATTGGGGGATGAACAAAATCTGCACTTTATAGAATTCATATGAGATTTATATTTCTAATTCAATTTGCATAAGGAGTGTGTGAAATGAATCGCGAAAAAAGTTCTTTATATGAAGAAAAATCCGAGCATTATTATAATGCAGCGAATCCGAATTTATTAAAGCATATAAAAAAGGAATGGAAAGAAGTTCTTGATATTGGTTGCTCGAGCGGTGCATTGGGAGCAGCTATTAAAGAAAACGGTACACGTGTATCAGGAATAGAGGCATTTCCAGAGGCGGCAGAAAAAGCGAAGGAAAGACTAGATCATGTTATTTTAGGGGATATAGAAAAAATAGATCTTCCTTATGAGGAGGGGCAATTTGATTGCGTCCTATTTGGGGATGTATTAGAGCATTTATTTGATCCGTGGGCTGTGATTGAAAAGGTTAAGCCATATATAAAGCAAAATGGTGTGATTTTAGCAAGTATACCAAACGTTGCTCATATTTCAGTATTAGCTCCCTTACTTGCTGGAAATTGGACGTATACAGAATATGGTTTATTAGATAAAACACATATTCGTTTCTTTACATTCAATGAAATGCTAAGAATGTTTTTAAAAGCAGGATATTCAATTAGTAAAGTAGATCGTGTATATGTTGATCATAAAATGTATGAGCCGCTTATTGAGGAGTTATATGGAATTTGTAAAAAATATCGTCTTGGAAGTGGCTTCATGGCTGAGACAGTTGTATTTCAGTATATTATTGAAGCTGAAAAATCACAATTATGAGTGCTGCAGACAAAACAATATTATTTGTTACATGCATAAATGATCGGAAATTGTATGCAAACTGCGTGCGACATATATTGCAATTGTTAGTACCGCCAGGGTATATTGTCCAATTTATGCCGATTCGAAATGCGAAAAGTATGACGAGTGGATACAATCAAGCCATTTCGCATCCAGCGAAGTATAAAGTGTATTTACATCAAGATGTTTTTATTATAAATAGGGCTTTTTTATACGGATTACTTCAATTATTTGAGGAACATGAAAACCTTGGGATGATTGGGATGGTTGGAGCGCAATATGTTCCTCCGACTGGCGTATGGAACGAAGGGCGTGGAATTGTAGGAAAAGTCATTGGTTATATGAATGATTTGTTTTATATGGCAAGTTTAGAACAACCGTATCATGAATCAAAAACATTTATTCCTGTAGAATGTATTGATGGTTTATTAATGGCGACACAATATGATGTTCCGTGGCGAGAAGACTTATTTGACGGATTTGATTTTTATGATGTATCTCAATCATTTGAATTTAAAAAAGCAGGATATACAGTCGGTGTACCTGTACAGCGCGATGCTTGGTGTATCCATTATCATTTTGATGTGAATATGACGAACTATGAAAAGTATCGGAAAATATTTGTGGAACACTATATGTCAGATGTAAATAAGGAAGAATAAAAGGGGGGACAAAAATGAAAGATCATACAATATTAGTCGTTGTTTGTGTAAATAATGAGGAGCTTTTCAAACAATGTGAGAGCCAAATAAGAAACATTTTTGTTCCCTCTGGTTATGTCGTGCAAATTTTTCCGATACGAGATGCGCAAAGTATGGCAAGTGCATACAACCGAGCCCTTTCATATCCAGCGAAATACAAAGTGTATATACATCAAGATACATATCTTATTAATCGAGACATGTTTTCTACACTTATATCTCTTTTTAAAGAAAATGAAAAGCTTGGTTTAATAGGAGTCGCTGGGGCTCAGTTTTTACCGAATAACGGGATATGGTGGGAAGGAAAAAATTTAGTAGGGAAAGTGATTGAGTATAGAAGACGGAATTATCAATTATTAAATTTAGATCAGGTTTTTTATGGTAATCAACCATTTTTGTCAGTTCAGGCAATTGATGGTTTATTCATGGCAACGCAGTATGATATTCCGTGGCGAGAAGATTTGTTTCAAGGGTTTCACTTTTATGATGTGTCACAGTCTTTAGAGTTTCAAAGGGCTGGTTATTTAATTGGTATCCCAAATCAAGCAAATTTATGGTGTATTCATTACAACGGGGATGAGTTTGATGCGGATACATATGAGAAGTACCGGAAAGTGTTTGTAGAACATTACAAAGATATATTATCTCCATCATAAAGGAGAGATGAAAAGTGAAAGGAATTATTTTAGCAGGTGGTACTGGATCGAGATTATATCCAATAACGAAAGTAACGAATAAACATTTACTTCCTGTTGGTCGGTATCCGATGATTTATCATGCGGTATATAAGCTAAAACAATGCGATATTACAGATATTATGATTATTACGGGTAAAGAGCATATGGGGGATGTTGTTAGCTTTTTAGGGAGTGGTCATGAATTTGGAGTGTCCTTTACGTATCGTGTGCAAGATAAAGCGGGCGGGATCGCACAGGCGTTAGGGCTTTGTGAAGATTTCGTCGGGAATGATCGTATGGTAGTTATATTAGGGGATAATATTTTTTCAGATGATATTCTTCCGTATGTTGAAGAGTTTGCAAATCAAAAAGAAGGTGCGAAAGTGCTATTGCAATCTGTAGAAGATCCCGAAAGATTTGGCGTAGCACATATTCAAAACCGAAAAATAGTTGAAATTGAAGAAAAGCCGAAAGAGCCGAAAAGTTCTTATGCGGTTACGGGAATTTATTTGTATGATTCGAAAGTCTTTTCTTATATTAAAGAATTAAAACCTTCTGCACGGGGAGAACTTGAAATTACAGATATAAATAATTGGTATTTAAAACGAGGGGTACTTACTTATAATGAAATGAGCGGCTGGTGGACTGATGCGGGAACTCATGCTTCGCTTCAAAAGGCGAATACGTTAGCGCGTGATATTAATTTTGGGAAACAGTTTAACGGAGAATAGGTGAGAATATGAAAGTTGTAGAAACAAATTTTACCGATGCAAAATTGTTAGAACCGAGGTTGTTTGGAGACGAGCGTGGCTTTTTTTCAGAGAGTTATAATAAGCAGGTGCTAGAAACATTAGGGATAACGTATTCATTTGTACAGGATAACGTATCTTATTCGGCTAAGGCAGGAACGATTCGGGGACTACACTTTCAAAAAAAACCGAAAGCACAAACGAAACTCATTCAAGTTATGCAAGGGGCAATTTATGATGTTATCGTTGATTTACGAAAAAAATCACCAACATTTAAACAATGGAAAGGATATATTTTAAGTGCAGATAACCATCGGCAATTACTAGTGCCAAAAGGGTTTGCGCATGGATTTTGCACGCTTGTTCCGCATACTATCGTTATGTATAAAGTAGATGAATATTATAGCGCAGAGCATGACTCAGGATTACTTTGGGAAGATAAAGATTTAGCAATTCCTTGGCCAGTAACCGATCCTATATTGTCCGATAAGGATCAGATATTACCATTATTAGAGGAATATGAAGATAGTTTTTAAGTAGGAGCGTTGTTTATGAATATATTAGTAACAGGTGGGGCTGGATTTATTGGAAGTAATTTCGTTCATTACATGCTACAAAGTTATGAAACATATAAAATTATTAATTACGATGCCTTAACATATAGCGGGAATTTAAATAACGTAAAATCTCTTCTGGATCACCCGAATTACTCTTTTGTAAAGGGAGAAATTCAAAATGGAGAGCTATTAGAACACGTTATAAAAGAGCGGGATGTACAAGTGATTGTAAATTTTGCAGCTGAATCACATGTGGACCGTAGTATTGAAAATCCGATTCCTTTTTATGATACAAATGTAATTGGGACGGTCACTTTATTAGAACTAGTTAAAAAATATTCGCATATAAAACTTGTGCAAGTATCAACGGATGAAGTGTATGGCTCTTTAGGAAAAACAGGGAAGTTCACAGAGAAAACGCCGTTAGCTCCAAATAGTCCATATTCTTCAAGTAAGGCGAGCGCGGACATGATAGCTCTATCTTACTATAAAACATATCAATTACCGGTTATAGTAACGCGTTGTTCTAACAATTATGGACCGTACCAGTATCCTGAAAAATTAATTCCATTAATGGTTACGAATGCACTAGAAGGAAAAAAACTACCGTTATATGGTGATGGTTTAAATGTAAGAGATTGGTTACATGTAACGGATCATTGCAGTGCGATTGACGTTGTTTTGCATAAGGGACGTGTCGGAGAAGTATATAATATAGGTGGAAATAATGAAAAAACAAATGTAGAAGTTGTGGAACAAATTATTACTCTTTTAGGAAAAACAAAAAAAGACATTGAATATGTTACAGATCGTTTAGGGCACGATCGTCGTTATGCGATTGATGCAGAGAAAATGAAGAATGAATTTGATTGGGAACCGAAATATACGTTTGAACAAGGATTACAAGAGACGGTGAAATGGTATGAAAAGAATAAGGAATGGTGGAAACCACTAAAAGATTAGTAAGGGGCATGTTAAATGAAAGAGAGGGTTATCATAACAGGAGCAAACGGTCAATTAGGAAAGCAACTATTTGAAGAGTTAGACTCTGAAGAATATGATATATATCCATTTGATAAAAAATTATTAGATGTGACAAATATATCCCGAATACAACAAGTGGTACAAGAAATAAAACCACATATAATTATTCATTGTGCTGCCTATACGAAAGTAGATCATGCGGAGAAAGAACAGGATCTTGCATATAGAATAAATGCAATCGGAGCTCGAAATGTAGCGGTTGCTTCACAATTAGTAGGGGCGAAGCTAGTTTATATTAGTACTGATTATGTATTTCAAGGCGCCAGACCAGATGGATACGACGAATTTCATAGTCCAGCGCCGATAAATATATATGGGGCCTCTAAGTATGCGGGGGAGCAGTTCGTCAAAGAGTTACATAATAAATATTTTATCGTTCGCACATCGTGGCTATATGGTAAATATGGGAATAATTTTGTGAAAACGATGATGCGATTAGGAAAAGAAAGAGATGAAATATCTGTTGTAGCGGATCAAGTTGGCTCTCCTACGTATGTGGCGGATTTGAATATGGTTATTAATAAGCTCATTCATACTTCTTTATACGGTACATACCACGTATCAAACAGAGGCTCATGCTCTTGGTTTGAATTTGCACAAAAGATATTTTCGTACGCCAATATGAAAGTGAATGTATTACCTGTTTCAACGGAAGAATTCGGGGCTGCGGCTGCGAGGCCCAAATATTCTATTTTTCAACATAACATGCTACGATTAAATGGTTTTTCACAAATGCCGTCTTGGGAAGAAGGATTAGAGCGGTTTTTTATAGAAACCAAAAGTCATTAACAAATTTCTGTTAATGACTTTTTTGTTTGCCTTTAAGCGGTTTTATGGTACTATAATTATAGTATCAGGTACTAATAACAAGTATAAGTATTTCTGGGAGGATATATCATGGAACTATTACAAGGGAAAACATTTGTTGTTATGGGCGTTGCGAACCAAAGAAGTATTGCATGGGGAATAGCTCGCTCTTTGCATAATGCAGGTGCAAAATTAATATTCACATATGCAGGAGAACGTTTAGAAAGAAACGTTCGTGAATTAGCGGACACATTAGAAGGACAAGAATCACTTGTATTACCTTGTGATGTAACGAATGATGAGGAACTTACAGCTTGCTTTGAAACAATTAAACAAGAAGTAGGTACTATTCACGGTGTAGCACATTGTATTGCTTTTGCAAATCGCGATGACTTAAAAGGTGAATTTGTAGATACTTCTCGCGATGGATTTTTACTTGCACAAAATATTAGCGCATTCTCTTTAACAGCTGTAGCAAGAGAAGCGAAGAAAGTAATGACAGAAGGCGGAAATATTTTAACATTAACATACCTTGGCGGCGAGCGCGTTGTGAAAAATTATAACGTTATGGGTGTTGCGAAAGCTTCATTAGAAGCGAGCGTGAAATATTTAGCGAACGATTTAGGTCAACACGGTATTCGTGTTAACGCTATTTCTGCAGGACCAATTCGTACGTTATCTGCAAAAGGTGTAGGCGATTTCAACTCAATCTTAAGAGAAATTGAGGAGCGCGCACCACTTCGTCGTACAACAACGCAAGAAGAAGTTGGCGATACAGCAGTATTCCTATTCAGTGATTTAGCACGCGGTGTAACAGGAGAAAACATTCATGTTGATTCAGGGTATCATATCCTAGGATAAATATAATATTAATTTTTAAAGGACAATCTCTAAATGCTGAGATTGTCCTTTTTATTTGTTCTTAGAAAGAACGATTTTTAACGAAAGTTCTTACCACGTGATGAATATAACTATAATAGTACACGATTTATTTAGCTACGTATGGAAGTGGGAGGGACGAGTGTGAAGAATAAAAATAAAAGTTCAACAGTTGGAAAACCGTTGTTATATATCACGCAAGTAAGTTTAGAACTTGCTGCACCGAAAATAAAAAGGATTATCCTGACAAACTTTGAAAATGAAGATCAAAAAGAGAAAAGTAATAGACAAGAAAATATTGTAAGAAGTGCTGTGGAAGAGGTAATAGAACAAGAACAACAAGAAGAGCAGCAAGTGGAAGAAAAAATAGAAGAAGAAAAAGAAGAACACATAGAACAAGAAGAGCAAGAACCAGAACCAGTAAGAACTGTCCCGTATAATAAATCATTTAAGGATATGAATAATGATGAAAAAATTCATTTTTTACTAAACCGCCCTCATTACATTCCGAAAGTAAGATGCAGAATAAAAACAGCTACAGTCTCATATGTTGGATCGATCATATCGTATCGTCATGGCATTGTATCTATTATGCCGCAAAATAGTATGAGAGATATTAGGTTGTCTATAGATGATATCCAATCGATTAGTATGGCCGGTTTTTAAATATGTAAAGGTGGTAGAAAGCTTCTACCACCCCAATAGTTTTTTAGTTTACTTTACGATAGAAACGTCGCGTAAGCATTGAATCGCACAGAAACAGCTTAAATCAACAGTAATGCAAGTAGTTGTAGATATTAATCTTGCATTTGGTACAGCTAAAAACGTACAAATTGGATCGTCACCAGGTGGTACCGGAGTACCGTCACCTAATACTACAGTTAATACACGTAGCACAGCACAGCTATCATCATCTACACTTTCCACACGGAAAATTGGAGATCGGCAGCTAGTAAGGCTTGAAGATGGTGCAAATGCTTCAAAAGGTTCTCCAGTTTTTGTGTATAAAATAAAAGGGCGTGTATTTGCTACTGATGCAGTATTGTGTGCACCTAAAAATGGGATTTCACAACCAGATCCACATGTTGTTGTAGAACAATCTTGTAATTCATTGATGAATTTTACAACGTCAACTACACAATGAGAAGAGCCATGGTGTTTATTTTCGTTACAACTCATTAATGTCACTCCTTATCTTCTTGTTTGTATTTACATTAATAAGATATTGGAGTCGAGGAGATTTGGTCACAATCTCAAGACCTTTTTTTTTAAATAGGCGAAAGAGGATAAGGGTAGGTGGAATTATGCTGTTTACAAGCTGGCTTTTATTTTTTATTTTTGCGTTAGCTGCTTTTAGGCTCACTCGTTTAATTGTTTATGATAAAATTACAGCCTTTTTGCGAAGACCATTTATTGATGAATTAGAGATTACGGAGCCGGATGGAAGTGTATCAACGTTTACAAAAGTGAAAGGTAATGGATTAAGAAAGTGGATTGGCGAATTATTAAGCTGTTATTGGTGTACAGGTGTATGGGTTAGTGCTTTTTTATTAGTCTTATATAATTGGATCCCTATCGTTGCGGAACCGTTACTTGCATTATTAGCTATTGCAGGAGCGGCAGCAATCATTGAAACAATTACAGGATATTTTATGGGAGAATAATATATTTTCATAATACGAGAAAAAGCGGAGTTTAAAAGAATGAGGGAACGGAAATAAAGAGTTGTTCATATAGTAAATAGACAGAATTGACAGTAGAGGAGATGTTTGCTGTGAGCAATAATCTAAGGCAGAATTCATATGACCTGCAGCAGTGGTATCATATACAGCAACAACACCAAGCACAACAACAGGCATATCAAGAACAATTACAACAACAAGGATTTGTGAAGAAAAAGGGATGCAATTGTGGGAAAAAGAAGAACACAATAAAACAATATGAAGAATGAAACACTCATGCTACTGTGAGTGTTTTTTATTATATATAAAAAGCGGTATTTCTGTATTAGAAATACCGCTTTTTACTAGCTAATTTGTGCAACTGTTAATGCTGCAGCACGAATGTCTACAGTTCCAATTAACTGAACTGGCACAATTTGAATTAAGTCACCAGGATTTAAGTTAATAAGAATAACACCGCTGGATACGTCTACTTCACCAGTACCAATAACGTTAGAACGAACTGCTGTACCTGATCCAGGAATAATGTTAGCTGGTGTATTTAATGATAAGAAGAAACGACCAGCTTCTGGTGCAGTAGGTACGTTATCAAGACTAATTGTTAATGTATAACTAATTTGATAAATACCAGCTCGTAGAATTCGAATGCCATCTCCGACACTTACTGTATCATTTATTACAGGAACAGTAATATTTGGGTTTGGACTTACGCTAGGTAATAATAGTGGTGTAAATAGTGAAGCAAACTGAGGTGCAGACGCGTTGAAAGCGAAACCAAAGGCAGGTAGTGTACTAGCTGGCTTCGCCTCACAATCGATTTTAGTAAATTCGCAATCAGAAGAGAACATGTTTTTCACTCCTTTATCTGTTTCTACTTTCAGTTAATGAAAAGGACAGGTTCTATGTTCTAGACAAGTTCCCAATTTTAAGAAATTTACATAAGAATACTCGTTAAGCATGGATTGGGTGGCAGAATACTCTGCCACCCAATCCATGCTTAACTCATTATTTAGTTTTAAATAGAAACGTCACGTAAGCATTGAATAGCGCAGAAGCAACTTAAATCAACAGTAATGCAAGTGGAGGTTGATATTAGTCTTGCATTTGGTACAGCTAAAAACGTACAGATTGGGTCGTCACCAGGTGGTACAGCGGTACCATCACCTAAAACTACAGTTAATACACGCAATACAGCACAGTCATCATCATCTATACTTTCTACGCGGAAAATAGGAGATCGGCAGCTAGTAAGGCTTGAAGATGGTGCAAATGCTTCAAAAGGTTCTCCAGTTTTTGTGTATAAAATAAAAGGACGTGTATTCGCTACTGATGCATTGTTATGTGCACCTAAAAATGGAACTTCGCAACCAGATCCACATGTTGTCGTTGCACATTCTTGTAGTTCATGTATAAAACGAACAACATTCGATACACAGTTGAAATCACACTCATGTTGATGATCTTCATTACAATTGCAGCTCATTATGTTCACTCCTTCTCGTGAGTTCTGACATACACTATTACAATATGAGTGGGATATGGCTGATATTACGTTAATTCTCACGATAAAAACAAGGAATTTATATAGGAGGGATGTACATAACGTGATATAAAAAAAGACATCCTTATTTAGTGGATGTCTTTTCAGGTAAATCTTTTCGCACAGTATATAAAAAACGAGATATATCTAATTTCTTTCCTCTGAAAAATTGCGGAGAAGAAATGTAAAGTTCTTCTTTCGCACGTGTAATGGCAACATAAAGTAATCGGCGTTCTTCTTCTAACGCTTCAGAAGTTTCCGTAACACGATCATTTGCATCTTTTAAAGAAGAAGTATGAGGCAGGATTCCATCACTCGCTCCAAGTAAAAAGACACATGGAAATTCAAGGCCTTTTGCGTTATGAATTGACATAAGTGAAACGGCATCTTTTTGCGGCATTGTTTTTAATGCTTCCATTTCTTTTTGACCTTGAATCGCCTCGTCGATAAATTGTAAATAAGCTGGAATATCGGTGAAACGAGTTGCAGACTCCATTAATTCTTCCAACATTTCTTCTTGTATGTCTTTATGCATTGTAAAGGAAGAACGATCGTTACTTTGTAAGTACTCTAAATATTTTCCTTTACCATGAATGATTTCTTTTAATGCTTTTTTCGGTTCTAATTCTTTAATAAACTTAATAAAATCGATGCGCTCATTTACCTTTTTCACTTGAAAAGGTTTTAAGCTTGGATTTAATAGTAAGAAATGAAGAAGAGAAGGGAAGCGCCCCTCACCATATTTCCATTGTTCACGTTCAATAAATGAAATACAATCATCACGTCCGATATACATCGTCGGCAATATGTTTGAAAGTGATTCTAGTCGAAACGGCTCAATCACGAGTCTTAAATGATCTAATACAGGCTTAATTAAAGAATGTTCATAAAATGATTGGCTCGCTCCGTGTTTAATAAACGGGATTTTATGAATGGTAAGCTGATCAAGTAACGAACGACTTACAGAATGTGTGCGATACAGTAAACAAAAATCTTTAAAGTTACGTTCACCACTCTCTACTTTTTCTTGAATAAGCTGCAAAATTTGATTTGCTTCATCAAGAGTCGTAGCAGGTCTTGCATAAAAAGGTTGTACACCTTCCTCACGAACAGAGTATAGCTCTTTATCAAAACGTTCTTGATTTAATTTTATAACTTCATTTCCAAGCCCGACGATAAAGGGATTGGATCGATAATTCGTATTTAGTGCAATGATTGTTGTGTTATCAAATTCTTTTGGAAAAGATAAAATAATTTGGTGACTTGCTCCTCGCCAGCCGTATATCGCCTGGTCGTCATCACCTGCGATAAATAAATTATTTCTTGGCGTGGCTAACAATTTTACGATTTCATATTGTGCATACGATGTATCTTGAAACTCATCTACTTCAATGTAGTGAAAACGTTGTTGTAATTGAGTTAGTAAAGGAGCATTATTTTCTAACATATAATATGTTTCCAATAAGATGTCATCGAAATCAATATAATTGTATCTTTGTTTTACCTCTTCAAAACGTTCGTATACTTCTTTAAATTCTTGTTCGACTGGTGTTTTCGCTTTTACATCTTTCGGACGATTTAATTTGTTTTTCTCAAGTGAAATCATCGCGAGCATCGTTTCAGCATCATAATCGTCTTTTAAACGCAATTCTTTTAAGATTTTCTTTATCATAATTTGTTTATGTTTTTCATTTGCTAAAATTTGCTGATTATAACCTTGACTACGAAGTAATTTTAAGAAAACAGAGTGGAATGTACCAGCAACTACGTAGCTACTTGCTGCATGATTCATACCTGGTAACTTCGCAACACGACTTCGTATTTCTTCAGCTGCTTTTTGTGTAAATGTAAGTAATAAAATATTTCGTGGATGAACTTGTTTTACATTTACTAAATAACCAACGCGAGTTGTTAAAACAGATGTTTTCCCGCTTCCGGCACCAGCTAGTGTAAGAACAGGACCTTCTGTTGTGCGCACGGCTTCTAATTGTTTTTCGTTTAAAAAAACATTTTGTTGTTCAAGAGCGCGGAAATAAGCCGCATCTACATCTTCTTCCATAATTAAATGGGTAGATGTTTTCGGAATATGATATGTCGCACGCGGAATATCAGCGTGTGTTAACGATTTTTGTGAAAATTTTTCTTGTGTCATATGTTCACCTTCAAAACTATAGCATCAACATTTAACTTTAGCGGAAGAAAAAGAAAATAGCAATGTAAAAAAACAGGAGGGATCACCTCCTGCTTTCAAATTACAATTCTTTTATCATTACGACGTGCGGGATATTCGCTTCCATAAATACATCAGAACTTGTTACATATCCAAGTTTTTTATAGAAATCTTCGGCATGTGTTTGAGCGTGAAGTTTCAATTTCGGTAGCGAATTTTCTTTTGCATACGCTTCAAGAGAATCCATAACAATTTTTCCAATCCCTTTTTTGCGATGGGAATTTAGCACGCAAATGCGTTCCACTTTTCCTATACCATCAAGGGTGCGAAAACGTCCAGCACCAACTGGAACATCATTGTCATATATAACAACGTGTGTTGAAGTTTCTTCAAACTCATCGTACTCTTCTTCAGCAGAGACACGTTGTTCATTTACAAACACTTGTTTACGTACAGAGAATGCATCTCTTAGTTGTTCGTCCGTTTGTACAATCTGTGCGTGCAAATTAGTTGTTCCCCTTTCCAAGACGGAATGTTTCGTGTACAGTCCATGTTCCATTTTCTAATTGATATAGAAGATGGAAACGATCAATTGGTTGTTCGTAATAGAAATCTTTCATACGTAATCGGCCCAACACATCAGCATGCTCTGCATCTGATAAGCCTTGTCCGATTGTTAAATGAGGTACGAAAGCATATTCGCGTTCTTGCGTGAATAACCCGCTATGCATTTCTTCATTTAAGAAAGTAAGTTCAGGTGTTTTTTCTACTTTAAAGTAAAGGACGTTATTAACAGGTGCGAATGAACCAACTTTCCCAACATGAAGGGTGAAAGGGTTCGTTTTACTTGCGATTGTATGTAACTCGTTTACAATCGACTCTAATTGTTCATCTTGCGCCTCAAAGGGTGTTTTCAATGTAATATGTGGCGGAACTAATGCGTAGTGCGGGTCATAACGTTTACGCAATCCGTTCGCTTTATCTTGAATCATTTTAGATGGAAAAATTACAATGCCTAATTTCATGTTCCAATTCCTCCCTTTGTAAGTCTAGTTAGATTTTGAGATAAATAAATCTCTTTATCTATTATATCAAATTATTCTGAATACTGCTCTCTATTATTTCATTGATAGAATATGAGAGAAGGCTTTCGGTAAATCAGTCTGCCAATATTTCCAAGTATGATTACCTTCAAATTCCTCATAATGCGTGATGAAGTTTCTATCTGTAAGAAGCGTATTTAACTCACGGTTCGGCCCTACGAAATCAGATACTTGTCCATCAGTACGCTTTACAGCCGTTTCTTCTGTACCGATGACGTGATACAGTTCTAACGCTTGTGGATCTTTGAATTCTTTTGCTAAGTTCATCACTGTCTCATCCACAAATGGTGATTGCATAACGACTTTACCGAATGTATGCGGATACATAAGTGCAGTCATAAAGGAAACTGTTCCGCCAAGAGAATCACCAATTAAAACACGACCTTTTCCCATTTGGTACGTTGGATAATTTTCATCAATATATGGTGCAAGTTCATGAGCAAGGAAACGAATATATGCAGCATTTTTTACTTCATTTGGGAAATATTTTTCTTTACGATCATGTACATTTTTATATGGAATACCGACAATAATTGTACGGTCAATTTCTTCGGTTTCACGAAGGCGCTCAATTACACGGTGCGCTTTACCAAGCTGAAAATAATCTCTACCATCTTGTGCAATTACAACTGTATGTTTGTGCAGTGGTGTGTAATTTACTGGTAAATAAACGAGAAGTGTAACATCTTCTTGAAGTGATGCGCTATAAAATGAAATTTCTTCAATTCTCCCTATTGTTTGACTCATGTAGATCCCCCTAAATAAAAATTTACTGTAACGATTGTAAGAGCGACTCTTGTAGTGAAAAGGAAAGAAATATTCACTAATTGGTGCCTTAATTTCTATTTTACCATAATGGTACGAAGAATCTAAAAAATTAGTATTTAAGTTGCGAAAGAAAACGGATATAATGAAGTGGGATTTTTGACAGGTGAGAGGGGAGACAGGATTTGAAACAAGAAAAATCAATCGCACTACCATTAGCAATTTCTATAATTGCCATTTCCTTTGCAGCAGTTTTTGTAAAGATGTCCTCAGCACCATCTTCAATATTAAGTATGTACCGCTTATGGATTATCGTACTTATTATGCTGCCTATCGTATGGAAAAAAAGAGAGGAATTTAATAGGATTCAAATGAAAGATTGGGGCTTTTTAATTGGATCTGGTTTCTTTTTAGCACTGCATTTTCTTTTATGGTTTGAATCTTTAAAGCATACAACAGTTGCTAGTTCAACAATTATTTTGGCACTTCAACCAATCGTATCTTTAGTTGGAGGTTTTTTTCTATTTAAAGAAAGAACAACATATTCAGCCATTGCAACGATGGGAATCGCTATTTTAGGAGTAATGTGCATTGGTTGGGGAGATTTAGGTTTAAGTAAGCAAGCAATTTATGGTGACATATTATCCTTTCTAAGTGTAATAGCGGTTGTCGGTTATTTATTTATCGGGCAAACGACAGTGAAGAAAGTATCGCACTGGATTTATAGCTTTACAGTCTTTGCGTTCGCAGGTCTTTTTATGGGGATTTATAATGTTATATTACAAGTACCCTTTACAGGTTATACGAAGTGGGATTGGACTGTTTTTCTTTTACTTGCGGTTGTGCCGACAGTGTCACATGTAATTAATAACTGGCTATTAAATTATGTAAATGCAACGACAATTTCAATGAGTATTTTAGGAGAACCTGTTGGAGCATCTATACTTGCGTTCTTCTTACTTGGAGAAAAATTAAATGCAATGCAAATGATCGGTAGCATGCTCGTATTGTTTGGTGTATCTGTTTTCTTAATGCAGCAACAAAAGCGAACAGCAAAAAATGTCGTAAACGAGCCAGTGTATACACAGGAATTATAGTGTTAGGGGAGAAAAGAGAAGTTATGATACTTCTCTTTTTGTTTTATAGAAATGCGGGCGTAGAAGGGGGAGGAAAATGGAAGAGATATTAAAGAAGTATATGAATAGATTTACAACACTAAGTGAAGAAGAGCAGCAAATGATCCTCAGGGAATTACAAATTGAAGAATATAAAAAAGGAACAGTGCTCCTAAGACAAGGAAATGTTCCGTTAAAATGTTATTTTGTATTAAAAGGATGCGTTAGGCAACATAGTATAGATGAAGCAGGGAAAGAAGTTACATCAAATTTTTATACAGAAGAGCAGGCAATTTCGAATTTCAACCATCATAAACAAGATAAATCTTCATCATATACGTTAACGTGTTTAGAAGATTGTACTGTAGTTGTTGGTGATCTACATAGTGAAAAGGACATGTATAATAAGTATTCACAATTAGAAGAAATGACGCGTAAAATGATCGAGTACAATTTCGGTGAAGTACAAGATGAACTTGCTGTATTTATCTCATCGACACCAGAAGAGCGATATAAAACATTGTTACGAAAACGCCCGTATTTAATTCATCGCGTTCCACAATATCAGCTAGCAAGCTATCTTGGCATGACACCAGAATCATTAAGTAGAATTAAGAAACGGCTTAATTAGAGTGTTTACCACCTTTCAATAGTAGCCATATCGCAAGTCCTAATTCACCTGCAATCATAGGTAATTGGAATAGTGATTGTATGAGTGAAATCATTGTATCGTATTGTGTAAACATTGTATTCATGACGTGAATTAGCATATAACCGGTAGCAGCAATGAACAGCAGTATACTAATAAACTTTGGTATCTGTTTAGAGAGAAAAGCTACATAGCCTAAAACGAAAAGATGCAATCCAAAAATGATCAATCCTACAGACCAAATGTATTCGAATGCACTGAGAAACAACATTGTATATGTTTCTGGATTTGCAATTGTATTTTTTGAAAGCAATAATGCCAATATTAGATTGAATATAGCAATCCCAAGTATAGCTGTATACATAAGACGAAGCAAAGCGGCTAGTAATGAGAGGCTAGTATGAATTGGTTTTAGAAAGAAATAAAGAGCCCACGCAGCGACAATATCAGTGATAAAAATGATAATCCACCCAAAAACTTCCGCTTTGAAAAGTGAATTTGAATTTTGGATATTATGGAATGTTGTACTCGCATCTCCTTGTATAACGAGGTTTCCATGAACAAAACCGTAAGAGAAAAATGCAATGAATGCCATAACAAGAAGAGATGTGCTAGCAAATAAGGCGTACTTTCGTTCAGTCATAATATGTCCTCCTTTTCTAATATTGTTTTCATTGTAATAGGGAAGAGGAGGAGATTCATTGACTTAAATCAAGACGGGGAAAGTTTAGTAGAATTTCCATCAAAAAAAATGTATGGTTATATCCAATTTTTTATTAACCTTGTAAAAAGTAAAAACTCAAATATTGAAATCAAGTAAAAGAGTGGCTACGAAGCCACTCTTTTACTTTGGATTTGTCATATAAGGTTGTACATGAATGACACATAGGTCACGAAATTTGCCTTCAGCAGTTGTGACAATTACGACTGCTTTACCTGCACTTTTTCCAGTAATCGTCACGGTGTCACCTTTTGGATATATGGTGATGATATCAGAATTCATATTTGACCAAATAAGCTCTTTATTCGTTGCTTGTATTGGTAAAATGGAAGCTGATAACACAATGTTTTGTCCCGTTTTTATTTTTAATTTATGTTTTTCCATATGAACACCGATGACTGAAATAACAGAAGGAGCAATTGAAATTTTAGGCGGGTTAGGTTGCATGTTTAAACAAGACGCAGAAGTATTTGTGATAGGTGAAAATTTTCGTGTTTGTTGTTGCTGGAAAGCTGCTAACATGTTGGAGTCCCCTTTCTGTATAAGTGCTGATACTCATACTATAAAGGAGTAGTGTTATGTTAAATTTAACGAAACATAAAGAATTTGTTAAATTTGATAAAAAGATTGTCGAACTGTAAAAAATCTCTGCTGTTATGATAACAGCAGAGATTTTTTTATAAATTATGACGATGTTGTTTTTCGAAATCCTCAAATTGCTCTTTAACTTCTTTTGAAGGTTGTGTTAGTAAACTAACAATTACGATGGCTAGTAAACTAATAGCGAAACCTGGAATCATTTCATATAAGAAATCTTTTAAGAATTTGAATTGAGTCCATATAATAACAGTAGCGGCACCAGAAATCATACCGGCAAGTGCGCCCCACTTCGTCATACGTTTCCAATATAAGCTTAATAAAATAGCAGGTCCGAATGAAGAACCAAATCCAGCCCAAGCGTATCCAACAAGAGCTAAAATCGTATCATTTTGTTTAAACGCTAATGCGCACCCAACTAATGCAATAACAAGTACAGCCATACGACCGACAAATACAAGTTCTTTATCAGATGCAGAACGTTTGAAGAATGTACGATATAAATCTTCAGTTACAGCACTAGAAGTAACGAGTAGCTGTGATGAAATTGTACTCATAATCGCTGCTAGAATGGCTGCTAATAAAAATCCAGTAATAAGTGGATGGAATAAAATTTTCCCAAGTTCAAGGAAAATTGTCTCTGGATTAGATAATGTCAACTCTTGTTGTGAATAGTAAGCAATACCAATAAGACCAGTAAACATAGCTCCAACAACAGAGAAAATCATCCAGCTCATACCAATTCTTCGTGCACTTTTAAGTTCTTTTACAGAAGAAATTGCCATAAAGCGTACGATAATATGAGGTTGTCCGACATAACCAAGGCCCCATGCGAATAGAGAAATCATTCCTAAAGTAGAGGCACCTTTAAAAATATCTAGACGTGTTGGATCTACAGATCGAATTGTATCAAATGCAGGTCCAAGTCCGTTCGAATTCATAATTGTTACGATAGGAACAAGAATAAGAGCGACCACCATAATGATTCCTTGTACGAAGTCTGTCCAACTTACTGCTAAGAAACCACCAAATAATGTGTAAGCGACAACAACGCCTGCAACAATGAATAATCCAACATGATAGTTCATGCCAAATGAATTTTCAAATAATACAGCGCCTGAAACTAATCCTGAAGCTACATAGAAAGTAAAGAAAATCATAATAACAAGTCCAGATACTAAACGTAGCATATGAGATTTGTCGTGGAAACGGTGTTCCAAAAATTCTGGAATAGTAATAGAGTTGTTTGCAATTTCTGAGTAGGTACGTAAGCGAGGAGCGACATAAAGCCAGTTTGCGTATGCGCCTAGTGTTAGGCCGATCGCAATCCAACTACTACTTAATCCAACGCTAAACATTGCACCGGGTAATCCCATTAAAAGCCAACCACTCATATCGGATGCTCCAGCACTTAATGCTGTTACTGCGGGGCCTAGTGTACGCCCGCCAAGCATATAATCTGTTAAGTTGGACGTTCGTTTGTAGGCGAAATAGCCGATTACTAACATCCCGAGCATGTAAATAGAGATAGAAGTTAAAGTTAACATCTGCGTACTCATGTAGTTCCCCTTTCTTTTGTCAGGTCTTTTGATGCGTTATGCATATTTATCCCGCATTAACGGGCAGCAAAACTCCCACCTTAAAATTGGCTGGGCAAGGAAGTTAGGTGGGAGATCAACTGTCCGTTAATGCCCGATTGATTCAACTAATAATCAGTGGGGATGAACACCCTCTACTGATTAAAGTTTCACTTTATAATCTATCATGATTATTCTGAAAAATCCATATAGAAATACGAATTTTCAGAAATGTAAGCGTTTTTTGATGTCATTTTACTTTTTTAATATATAATATTCATACAAAAAACCTTATTTTTAATAGAGTATTTATTATATTTACATAAAAAGAGGTTGTTTTGTCAATATAATATTGAAAGGAAAGAAAAATAAAATTTTTAAAAAAGTATTGACTTGTGAAAAAAGTCAGGTCTATAATGAGTGCAACTTAAAAAAATGCAAGCGTTGATGAAGAAGAGTACACATGATGAACATGTCAGAGAGCTGATGGTTGGTGCGAATCAGTATGGAATTGATGTGGAATGGGCTTCGGAGCTTCCAAACCGAAACGAAAGAAGTAGGCTTTGGCGACATGATCTCATCGATACAAGAGACACGTATTGCTTTTGATACGGTAAAGTGCGTTACATTTGTAACGAATTAAGGTGGCACCACGGGAGTACCCGTCCTTTCTATAGGATGAGTACTCCCTTTTTGTGTATAAAAAATCAAATAAATGAAATCGTTTAAGTAAGAAGAGTACGTATATTGGAGACGTTACAGAGAGCCGGGAATAGGTGGGAGCCCGGTACGGTGCCATATACGGAATGGGCTTACGAGAGGTATGCTGAACAATTATTTTTAGTAGGCAACCCGGGTTCCGCCGTTACAAGGATAAGGTATAAAATTTGTACCTGAACAAAGCGGGATGCTTTTGCATCCAACACGAGGTGGTACCGCGGTATATTTATCGTCCTCTACATATTTTCGATATGTAGAGGACTTTTTTATTTTTCAGGGTGAGGTGAAGGACATGATGACGAAAGAAGAATTTATAAAACAAAAAAGAGAGAGAAAGACATTTTTAGTAATCGCTGAAGAAGAAGGAGATAGCATTACGCCAATTTCTTTATATAGACGTATGAAAGGGAAGAAGAAATTCTTATTAGAAAGTTCACAGCTTCATCAAGATAAAGGGCGTTATTCTTACTTAGGATGTAATCCTTATGGAGAAGTGAAAAGCGTTGGTACGGAAGTGGAACGAACGATTTACGGCCGGGCAGAAAAGTTACAAGGTAACGTACTACAAGTGTTAGAAGAAGTAATCGCACCATCACAAGTAGACAGTCCATTTCCATTTTGCGGAGGAGCAGTTGGTTATATTGGGTATGATGTCATTCGGCAGTATGAAAACATTGGAACGGATTTACACGACCCATTAAATATTCCAGAAGTACATCTTTTACTATATCGTGAGTTTATCGTTTACGATCATTTACGCCAAAAGTTGTCGTTTGTATATGTATGCAGGGAAGATGATTCAGCAGATTATGAGGAAGTATACGAAAGGCTGCGAGTATACAAAGAGGAAGTGCTACAAGGAGAAGAAGCTAAAGTAAATGCAATACAATCCACATTATCATTTACTTCTTCTATAACGGAAAAAGAGTTTTGTGAGATGGTAGAAATTGCGAAAGAATATATAAGAGCGGGAGACATATTCCAAGTCGTACTATCACAGCGTTTACAAAGTGAATGTATTGGGGATCCATTCGGGTTATACCGAAAACTTCGAATTGCAAATCCATCACCATATATGTTCTATATCGATTTTCAAGATTATGTTGTACTCGGTTCTTCGCCGGAAAGTTTACTATCAGTAAGGGAGGATAAAGTGATGACGAATCCAATTGCTGGTACAAGGCCGAGGGGGAAAACGAAGAGGGAAGACGAGGAAATCGCAAAAGAACTGTTAGGCAATGAGAAAGAGCGAGCAGAGCATATGATGCTTGTAGATCTTGGGCGAAACGATATTGGTAGAGTGAGCGAAATCGGCTCGGTTACGATAGATAAATATATGAAAGTAGAAAAATACTCTCACGTTATGCACATTGTATCTGAAGTTTACGGAACATTGCGAAAACAAATGGGCGGATTTGATGCGTTAGCGTATTGCTTACCAGCAGGGACGGTTTCTGGAGCTCCGAAAATTAGAGCGATGGAAATTATAAATGAACTAGAGAATGAAAAAAGAAATGTATACGCTGGTGCAGTTGGATACGTTAGTTTTTCAGGAAATCTTGATATGGCGCTCGCCATTCGAACGATGGTCGTAAAGGATGAAAAAGCATACGTTCAGGCAGGAGCAGGAGTCGTTTACGATTCAGATCCAGTAGCTGAATATGAAGAAACATTAAATAAAGCGAGAGCGCTTTTGGAGGTAATGAAATGATTGTACTTATCGATAATTACGATTCGTTCACATATAACTTGTATCAACTGTTAGGCGAACATGAAGAAGAAATTGTAGTTGTAAGAAATGATGAAATAACGATAGAACAGTTAGAAGAGATGAATCCAAGAGGAATTGTACTTTCACCAGGACCAGGAAAACCAGAGGATGCTGGCATTTGTATCGACGTCATCCGTCATTTTTATAAGAACGTTCCTATATTAGGGATTTGCCTTGGCCACCAAGCGATTATAGCTGCATTTGGAGGAGACATTGTTAGAGCAGAACGTATTAAACATGGAAAAACATCGCGTGTGAAACATAACGGAACGTCAATCTTTTCATACGCTACACAGCCGCTAACGGCAATGCGCTATCATTCCCTTGTTGCAGAGCAAACGAGCTTGCCAAAGTGTTTTGACATATTAGCGACAGCGATGGACGACGGAGAAATAATGGCAGTCCGTCACAATTATTATCCGCTCTTCGGATTACAGTTTCATCCGGAATCAATCGCAACAGAAGAAGGCGGAAAGTTAATACGTGCCTTTTTAACAGAAGTAAAAGAGGAGGAAAGAGTATGAATAACTATCTTCGTAAATTAGTGGAGGGTCAACATTTAACAGAAGAGGAAATGTATAAAGCAGGATTACTTTTATTAAGTGAAAACATATTAGAAAGTGAAATTGCAGCTTTCTTAGTCTTACTGAAAGCGAAAGGTGAAACTGCAGAAGAAATATACGGTCTCGTTCGAGCTCTTCGCGAAAAGGCATTGCCGTTTTCGAACCATATACAAGGAGCAATGGACAATTGCGGGACGGGTGGTGATGGTGCTCAAACGTTTAATATTAGCACAACATCAGCATTCGTACTGGCAGGAGCAGGTGTAAAGGTTGCAAAACATGGTAATCGTGCTGTTTCTAGTAAAACAGGAAGTGCAGACTTATTAGAAGAACTAGGTGTAAATATTAGTAGTACGCCAAGCGAAATTGATTATTTACTAGAGCATGTAGGTATTGCATTTTTATTTGCACCAGTGATGCATCCAGCACTAAGGCGCATTATGAAAATAAGAAAAGAATTAAACGTACCGACGATCTTTAACTTAATTGGCCCTTTAACAAATCCAGTGAATTTAGAAACACAATTTGTCGGTATTTATAAACGAGATATGTTATTACCAGTTGCACAAGTATTACAAAAGTTAGGCCGGAAACAAGCGCTTGTCGTAAATGGAAGTGGTTTTTTAGATGAAGCATCATTACAAGGGGAAAATCACGTAGTCCTTTTAAAAGATAATGAAATAGTAGAAATGAGTATTGATCCAGAAAAGTATGGTTTTTCAAGAGTGAAAAATGAAGAAATTAGAGGGGGGAATTCAAAAGAAAATGCAAAGATTACGCTTGAAGTATTGAGCGGAGAAAAGAGTGTTTACCGCGATACCGTTTTATTAAATGCAGGTCTAGCTCTTTTCGCAAATGGAAAAACGGAAACGATTGAAGAAGGAATTAAACTCGCGGCACATAGCATCGACTCTGGAAAAGCATTAACCAAATTAAACTTATTAATTGCAGCAAGCAACGAAAAATTAGAAAGGGTGAACTAAAGTGGGGACGATTTTAGATAAAATTGTAGAACAGAAGAAAAAGGAAGTTGCGGAGTTATATGAAATATATACACCAGTAAAAACAAAAAGAAAGGCACATTCACTTGTAGAAGCGTTACAGCAGTTTACTGTCATTGCAGAAGTAAAGCGAGCATCACCATCAAAAGGAGATATCAATTTACACGTTGACGTACGAAAACAAGTGGGAACATATGAGAAATGTGGTGCAGGAGCAGTTTCTGTTTTAACAGATGGTCAATTTTTTAAAGGATCGTTTCACGATTTACAAACAGCAAGAGAAGAAAGTAACATTCCGCTTTTATGTAAAGATTTCATAATCGATAAGATTCAAATCGATAGAGCGTATGAAGCGGGAGCAGATATTATTTTACTAATTGTAGCAGCGTTAACGAAAGAGAAGTTAAAAGAGTTGTATAGCTACGTGTTAGAAAAAGGATTGGAAGCGATTGTTGAAGTTCATGATGAACAGGAATTAGAAACTGCGATTGTATTAAATCCGCACGTTATTGGTATTAATAATCGTAATTTAAAAACGTTCGAAGTAGATTTAAGCCAAACTGAAAAGCTTGGAAAAAGATTGAATGAGGAGAAACTACTTTGGATTAGTGAAAGCGGGATTCATTTAAAAGAGGATATTATTCGTGTTAAAAAAGCAGGAGCAAAAGGTGTATTAATTGGAGAGGCACTTATGACATCATCTTCTATTAGTAACTTTTTTGAAGACTGTAAGGTGAATATATGAAAGTGAAAATTTGCGGCATCACTGATATGGAAACAGCAAAACGTGCTTGCGAATACGGCGCAGATGCACTCGGATTTGTTTTTGCAGAAAGTAAGCGGAAAATCACTCCAAAGAGAGCGGAAGAAATCATTCAGGAGCTTCCAGCCAACGTGTTAAAAATCGGTGTTTTCGTAAATGAATCAGTAGAAGTGATCCAGAAAATTGCAGATGAGTGCGGGTTAACACATGTACAACTACATGGAGATGAAGATAATTATCAAATTAGAAGATTGAATATTCCGTCTATAAAATCACTAGGAGTAACTTCAGAAAGTGATATGAAAAACGCTCAAGGGTATGAAACGGATTATATATTATTTGATAGCCCGAAAGAAAAGTTTCATGGAGGAAATGGAAAGACATTTTCATGGGAACTACTTGGGCATATGCCAAAAGAATTGCGAAAGAAAACGATATTAGCTGGTGGATTAAACGCTCTTAATATAGAAGAAGCAATTCGAACTGTTCGGCCTTATATGGTCGATGTGAGCAGCGGAGTAGAGACAGAAGGAAAGAAAGATGTAGAGAAAATAAAACAATTTATTATAAAAGCGAAGGAGTGTTCCAAATGAACTACGCATATCCAGATGAAAAAGGACATTACGGTATATACGGAGGACGATACGTTCCAGAAACGTTAATGCAATCTGTACTAGAACTAGAAGAAGCATATAAAGAAGCGATGCAAGATGAGGCATTTCAAAAGGAATTAAATCATTATTTAAAAACGTACGTCGGAAGAGAAACACCGCTTTATTTCGCTGAAAATCTGACGAAGTATTGCGGAGGTGCAAAGATTTATTTAAAACGTGAAGATTTGAATCATACAGGAGCTCATAAAATTAACAATACAATCGGTCAGGCACTACTTGCAGTGCGAATGGGCAAGAAAAAAGTTGTCGCTGAAACAGGAGCTGGACAACACGGAGTTGCAACAGCTACTGTATGTGCTCTTCTCGGATTAGAATGCGTCATTTTTATGGGAGAAGAAGATGTAAGACGTCAAAAATTAAATGTGTTCCGAATGGAATTACTCGGAGCGAAAGTAGAAAGTGTAGCGGCAGGTAGTGGTACATTAAAAGATGCGGTAAATGAGGCGCTTCGTTACTGGGTTTCACATGTGCATGATACGCACTACATTATGGGATCTGTTCTCGGACCACATCCATTCCCGCAAATTGTACGTGATTTCCAAAGTGTAATTGGAAATGAAACGAAAAAACAATATGAGGCGTTAGAAGGAAAGTTACCAGAAGCAGTCGTTGCTTGTATTGGAGGTGGTAGTAATGCAATGGGGATGTTTTATCCGTTCGTACACGATGAAGAAGTTGCTCTTTACGGCGTAGAAGCAGCTGGAAAAGGCGTTCATACAGAAAAGCATGCAGCAACTTTAACGAAAGGAAGCGTCGGTGTTTTACACGGATCAATGATGTATCTTCTGCAAAACGAAGAAGGACAAATTCAAGAAGCACACTCTATTTCAGCAGGACTTGATTATCCAGGTGTTGGTCCAGAACATAGCTTGCTAAAAGATATTGGCCGCGTTTCTTATCATTCGATAACAGACGAAGAAGCATTAGAAGCATTTCAATTATTAACGAAAAAAGAAGGCATTATCCCGGCGCTAGAAAGTTCACATGCTGTCGCATATGCATTAAAATTAGCTCCGAAAATGAAGGAAGATGAAGGACTTGTTATTTGTTTATCTGGCCGTGGTGATAAAGATGTAGAGAGTATAAAACGTTATATGGAAGAGGTGTAAAAAATGGCAGTAGAAAAAATTAAAGCAGCGTTTGAAAATGGCAAGAAAGCATTTATTCCGTACGTAATGGGCGGAGATGGCGGCCTTGAAAAATTAAAAGAAAGAATTCGTTTTCTAGATGAAGCTGGAGCAAGCATCGTTGAAATTGGTATTCCGTTTTCAGATCCAGTCGCGGACGGCCCAACGATTCAAAGAGCAGGAAAGCGAGCGCTAGATAGCGGCGTAACATTAAAAGGCATTTTTCAAGCGTTAGCAGAGGTAAGGAAAGAAGTACAAATGCCTTTTGTTCTTATGACATATTTAAATCCGGTACTTGCATTCGGAAAAGAGAGATTCATTGAGAACTGTATAGAAGCAGGTGTAGACGGCATCATCGTTCCAGACTTACCGTATGAAGAACAAAATATTATTGCGTCGTTACTTCGAGAGGCAAACATTGCGCTCATTCCACTCGTTACCGTAACGAGTCCTATTGAAAGAATTGAAAAAATTACGAGTGAATCAGAAGGGTTCGTTTATGCTGTTACAGTAGCGGGCGTAACGGGAGTACGTCAAAACTTTAAAGAGGAGATTCATAGTTACTTAGAAAAAGTAAAATCACACGTCAACTTACCAGTAGTCGCTGGATTTGGCATCTCAACAAAAGAACATGTAGAAGAAATGGTTACAATATGCGACGGAGTTGTCGTTGGAAGTAAGATCATTGAGCTTTTAGAAAATGAAAAGCAAGAAGAAATATGTGAATTAATATATGCAACAAAACAAAAAGAAGAGGCGTAGTCTCTTCTTTTTGTTTTGCGTAATAAATGTTAAAATATACAGAAAATACATATAATTTAGAGGGTGAGAAGGCATGCTAAGACGTAAACTACTATATCTATTTTTAACTGTACCGCTATACGCTTGGCTCATTAGCATGACGAAAATAGAGTTAATGGCTCTATTTTTAGGGTATGTATTCATCTTTTCCAACTTAAATCGCATTCAAGAACAGTCTATTTTAGAAATATGTCTATTTTCGATTAGTATAGAATTATTTAGTATCGTTTCGATTGTATTATTAAACGAATTATTTCGCTGGATCCATTCATTCGAATTAATGAAATTTGGAAATGTTGTATTGCAAGTAATATGTGCTTATATTGTGTTTGTTGTGTTAGACAAAATAGTCGGACAGCAGAGCGTTTTTCAGGATAAAAGAAAATGGGAGTGAAAGGAGTCATTTGGCTCCTTTTTTAAATCTGTTGTAAAAACAATTGAAAATTATGACATCTGTTATATAATAGTTAAAAATTGTATTTTTAATGAAAAGAGATGATAACATGGCCATATTTTTGGCACTTATCCCAATTATGATGATTTTCATTTGTTTATTTTTATTTAAACAAACGTCATTAAGGTCCTCGTTAATTTCTTATGCTGTGTCTGTTGGAATCGTTTTACTCTCGCCAATGTTTCAATTAGGGATAAGTGAAACTGTGCACGCAACGATTAAAGGATGGTTAATTTGTTTTATTGTCGGGTACGTTTTATTTTTCGGTATTTTTTTATTTCACCTCATGAACAAAATGGGGTACATCGATCAAGTAGCACGTTTTCTAGAAGCAGTTACTCAGGATCGCTTATTACAAATGCTGCTTATGTGTTTTGGCATTTGCCCGCTTATTGAATCAGTAAGTGGATTCGGTATTGGCTTTATGGTTGCAGCACCTATTTTTCTTTCACTAGGATATAAACCATTTCAAGCTGTACTACTCTCATTCATCGGCTTACTAGCTAGTTCATGGGGCGCAATGGCAACTGGTACGATTATCGGTTCGCAGCTAATAAATATGCCTCTTACAACACTTGGCACAAATACAGCGCTATTAAGTATTCCGATGTTTGCTTACTTCGTTATTCTTTCTTTACACGTTGTTGGCGGCTGGCAAGCGGTTATAGAAAAGTGGAAAGAAGGAGTAGGGTTCTTTCTATTATTTTCTCTCGGAATCTATCTTTCTAATGCGTACGTAAGTGTTGAACTAGCCGGGATATTAAGTTCTATCGTTACGATTACCTTTGGCTTTTTTATCATTAAATTAAAAGGAAAAAGTGGACAAAATCTTATAACAGAACATGCGGCTGCAACGGAGAGAGAAGTATCCATTATAAAAATTATTAGCCCTTATATATTTCTAACAGTTTGTATTTTACTTTCTCGCCTCGTTCCAGCATTACATGATTTGTTCAGATCATATGCGGTTCTTGATTTGAAATCATACTCTTACAAACTAGAGTTACTATATTCACCAGGATTTTGGCTCGGTATGACTTGCTTATTTACTATTATTTTCTTCCGCATCCCGTCTAATATTATTAAACAATCACTCTCACAAACGATTAAACAATGGATTCCATTTGCTATTACGACGACAATGTTTATCGCCATTTCAGAACTAATGGGTGCATCTGGCATGCATTCATTACTCGCAAAGACAGCTGGTGAAACATTTGGAACCTTTTTCGTTTTCGTTGCTCCGTTTATTGGCGCTATTGGTGGATTTTTAACAGGTAGTAACGCAGGATCAAATGCAATGTTTATAAAACTACAAATGCAAACCGCACAAAACGTAGCACTCCCGTGGCAATATGTCACAACACTTCAAAACACCGCATCATCAGTAGCGACAATTGCTTGTCCATCACGGATTACACTAGGTGCTTACTTATGTAATATCCCTTACCGTGAAAATGAACTATTAAAGAAGACGACGTTAATGATCTTTGGTGCGGTTTTGCTTGTAGTGGTAGAAGTTATTGTTTGGTATATGTTGAGAAATTAAAAATCCTCCTAACATAGGAGGATTTTTTTTATGAGTGGATAATGATTTAAATATGAATAGCTTCTACTAAATGAATAGGAGATGAAATGTATGCCCCTAAAAAACTACGGTGTGTTAAAAGGTACAGTTATACAATCAAAGATTGGAAAAGGGAAAACACCTCATTATCAAGTTCATTTACAGGGCGAGACAGGAGTAAATTATCGTATTGCAATTAACGTAAAATCGCAAAGCTATCCGTCAGAAGTTTTATATTTTGCGAGTAACAATATTAAGTCAGAGGCGATTCATATTTTACCGACATTACCATTCGGTTTTACAGAAATAAAAAACAATGAACCGAAAGTAGCTTTAGATTATGTAAGAGGAAATCTATTTGACTCAAATCAAATGATTCCTTTGCCTCCCGAAAAAGCAGGAGCAGATAATGATTTAAATGAAAAAATAGAACGTTATATAAAACGAGCAATAGAAGAAAAAGCAATTATTTACGCGTTTGGTGAAAGATGGGGACCAGAAGAAAATACACCAGATTCCTATTTTCATTTCAAACCAGGAAACGGTATACATGATATTCATATGAATCAAGGGAATGTAGAAAAATGGCAAGGTGATGATGGCATATGGCAAGATGGAGGAATACTCATTCACTTTGAAAAGGAAGAAGAATGGATCGGTATCTTTCTTGCCTTCCAATCACAGTCATGGTGTACCGATGAAGAGGGGCATGCTCGTGTGCCTGTTGAGCATTGTGATTATAAGGGGAATAATTAATAAGAAGAGGGCGTTCAAAAAGAACGCCCTCTTCTTATTTTATAAAACGAAAAACTAACGAGTGTAGAAAGACAAGAGAACAGCAGTGCCACACTAGAAAACGCAATGAGATACATATTATATTTCATAACCTGTCCAATTAGCTGATTACTGTCGTATTGAAACAGTCCTGCTATTATGTTGAATAAAAATAACACGATAAACATGACGATAACACCGTCTATTGATCCTTTAATATCTGGTTTACTTAAAGCGATATGTGCGGAAATGCAAATGGCGATAAATAAAAATAACCAAAAGGAAGGATTCAATAAATTGCCGATTGTAAATAAGCTTTTCAATAATACAAACGTCGACAAGAGCATGTTTTGAATCATTTCTACATTAATAGAAGTAGAAGCAATCGTTTTTTCGAGAGTTGTATTAAATAAAAAATATGATTCTGGTACGAAATAGCGCATTAAAAGGATTAATGCACATCGCTATCAAGTTTAAATTTTATAATGCCCCCAAAACGAAAAATTTGTGTCATTTATAGAAAGAAGTTCATTTTT
>NZ_JBFUPV010000007.1:214336-244399 GCF_041360755.1 Bacillus sp. RCC_6_1 | reverse complement strand
GACGAAGAAGACGAAGAAGACGAAGAAGACGAGGAAGACGAGGAAGACGAAGAAGACGAAGAAGACGAAGAAGACGAAGAAGACGAAGAAGACGAAGAAGACGAAGAAGACGAGGAAGACGAGGAAGACGAAGAAGACGAAGAAGACGAAGAAGACGAGGAAGACGAGGAAGACGAAGAAGACGAAGAAGACGAAGAAGACGAGGAGGGCGAAGAAGAAGACGCATAAAATAATTGATACTTAAAAACGCTTGGTTTCCCCAAGCGTTTTTTGCTCTCTACATATATAATAGGTGAAAATGTGAACCTTTAAATATAGGAATGGATTGACCCTAGGTAGGCATTAGCCTATATTTTTATTTTATAGTAGAGAAATTTCACAAGGAAATGAGAGGCAATCCATATCAATCGATAAGGTATACAAATTTGCATTTGGCCGAATCAAGGATAAAAAATCTTAATTGCGAGAACAATTATTTTTAGTCATTTTGTATTTAATTGTTTCCTTGTTATATTAAATCATCTGGTTAAAGAAATGGGGAAAAGATTAGCGTAGCATTTTTACTCCATCGAGTTTATCCTATAAAAAATTTTGTACGGAAAGAAAATTGTATTTGTATCAAAAATATTTAATTCTATTTAGCTCTATGTTTAAATTTTGTGGACCTAAACAAAGTGGATAATAATGGTATTTTAAATGATTTGAATTTTGAGAGGGCGTAATAAGTTTTTAGAAGGTTGATTTGTAGATTCAGCGACTTGTTTATATACCTGATCAAGTTTTGTGGCTGTATGTTTAAATGTAAAGTTTTCTTCTACAACCTTTCTTCCGTTTTCAGCAATCCATTGTGCAAATTCTCGTTGGGATAGCAAAGCGTGGACAAGTCTGGCAAACTCCATTGGATTATTATACTGTTCTATTAGGCAGCCGTTATATTCATCTGTTATAACTTCAGCATTTCCCCCACGGTTTGTTGTAATAATTGGGATTCCAGCAGCCATTGCTTCATAATGAACACGTGCCAATGGTTCGTTCCATTGTGAGCTACATATAAATATATCCCCCATTAGAAAAATATTATGAATTTGATCTGCAGGAATAAATTTGGTGAAAATTACGTGTTCTTTAATTGGCCTAGCCATTTTATATAGTCTTTTAACATATTTATTTACTCGGTTATCACTAAACCATTTACCACCAACAATTACAAGTACCGTATCCTTATGTGTTTGAATAATTTTCTTCATAGCATGAATGAGTAAGTCAGGTCCTTTATTTTTGCATAATCGACCAACAAATAAAATCACCTTTTTATCTTGGATACCGTATTTTGTACGATATGCATTTCTTATCTTTTGTCCTGTTGGTGTCCAGATGGAGGGGGATTGTTTTAAATTTACACCAGAGTAAACAATAGAAATCTTTTCTTCAGCTTGTGGAAATCTTTCAATCACAGTTTGTTTAATATAGTTGCTAACGGTCACAATGGCGGTAACCATTTCAAGAATAAGATTGCCTTCATAAATGGATAGTTTATGCTCAGCAAACATATCGTTATGAAGACCTAATACAAATTTACTGTGTGGGGAAGCTTGTTTATATAGAGGTATATTTTTAGGGCGATTAAAGACATGTATAATATCAAAGGCATTGGTTTGGAGTGTTCTTATAACATGCTGTTCATATTCTTTTTGAGGTAAATACACGTAATTGACATTATCTTGTGTTTTTTGATTTGGAAGACTTGGATCTGAAATAGAGAAAATAGTAAGTTCATAATCTTGACTTATATAGGGGGACACCCCATCAATCATCATTTGAATTGCTCCACCTTTAATTGCTGGAGATGGTAATTTTTCTGTACAAATATATGCAATTTTCATAAACTAATCTCCTTTGTATAGTTGTTTTATATAATGAAATTCTGCTTCCAACCCATCGGATAGAGAAACTGTTGGAGAATATTGCAGTAATGTATTGGCCTTAGATATATCTGCCCATGTTTGCTTCGGTTCCCCAGGAACTGATTTTAGAAATTTTTTGGTTGCTGATTTCCCTGATATTTTTTCTAAAATAGAAATGATGTCTAAAATGGAAGCCTGTTCCTTTCCACCGATATTGATAACTTCACCTATTATACTTTTTTTGGTCTCTAAAGCTGCCACCGTTCCTCGTATACAGTCATCAATATAGGTGAAATCGCGTGTTTGTGTTCCATTACCAAATATTGTGAGAGGTTTATCTTCTAAAAGTTGTTTAATTAATCTATGAAATGCCATATCAGGACGTTGTCTTGGCCCATAAACTGTGAAATATCTTAAAATAACAATTGGTATATGAAAATTTTTGTGATAAACATGACATAAGTGTTCACCACTTAATTTGGTAACACCGTATGGAGATAGGGGGGTAGGTAATAAATCTTCAGAAACTGCGCCAGATTTTTCACCGTAAACAGAAGATGTTGATATATGAATAAATTTATCTAACTTTATGTGTTTACAGGATTCAAGCAACTGCTGTGTAACTATTATATTATTTGAAACATAAGACTGAAAATCTTTTCCCCAACTTGTTCTCACACCAGGAATAGCAGCTAGATGATAAACAACATCTATATCTTGTAATAGTTTTGATAAATCTATATTTAAAATATCTTCTTGTATGAATTGAAAACGTGAATTCAATTCGAGAGATTGTATATTATCTGTCTTTAAAGTGGCTGGAGTAGGACCGATGAAATGATCAATTCCAACTACATGATATGCACTATTTTTAAGTAACGCTTGACACAAATGTGAGCCAATGAAACCAGCGGCTCCAGTTACAAGTATTTTCATGACCGACCCACTCCAATATATTGTAATCCGTATTTTTCTATTTCATCTTTTTCAATGCAATTGCGTCCATCTACGATTGTGCGTCCCTTCATAACTTGTTTGACTTGTTTCCAATTAAGTGTTTTAAATTCATCCCATTCCGTTGCGATAATAATGCAATCGGAATTTGTGATTGAAGTTTCTAGGTTATCATGCTGTGTAACTTGTCTTTTTAAATGTGGAGGAAGAAGAGCTTTGGGGTCATAAGCATGTAGATCATAGCCATGAGGAATTAATTTTTCAAGAAGTATTACGGCAAGGGAGCTACGAATATCATCCGTATTTGGCTTAAATGCAATTCCTAACACCGTTATTTTTTTTGAAAAGGGATTTTTTATAGCTTTTTGAATCTTTTCAACATAGAGATCTATTTGTGTGGAGTTAATGGATTGTACAGCTTGTAAAATAGGAACCGCTACGTGTTTATCACTTGCTGTATAGATGAGTGAATGTAAATCTTTTGGGAAGCATGATCCTCCATATCCCAGTCCCGCCTGAAGAAAATGAGGGTTAATTCGAAAGTCATGGCCAATTCCTTTTGCCACCTCAACAATGTCAATGTTATATGCATCACAAATCCGAGCGATTTCATTTATAAATGATATTTTTGTAGCTAAAAATGCATTGGATGTATATTTAATCATCTCTGCTTCATTTAGACCAGTACAAACAAAAGGAGCACTAATTCCTTTATATATATTCTGCATAATTTTTAACGACTTTTTGTCACCTTTTTGGGTTCCTATAATAGTTCTATCTGGGTGGAGCATATCACGAACAGCAGAACCTTCACGAAGAAATTCAGGATTAGAAACAATATTGAATAGGGATGATGAAACACCAGATTTAATAAGCTTTTCACATATTTGCTGATTTGTACCCGGTGGAACTGTACTTTTGGTAATAATAGTTTTATATGATGTTATAGCTGGAACTAGTAGATCGATAACAGAATAGATATATTTTAAATCCGTCTTTCCACTTGATGTAGAAGGAGTCCCTACAGCAATAAAAATAATGGGCGATTGTCGAATAGTGCTATCAATATCACAACTAAATTGTAATCGTTTTCGATTTTTATGAATAAGTTCTTTTAAATCTGGTTCATAAATGGGGCATTCTCCCTTTTGGAGAGAGTAAATTTTATCTTGATCTTTATCTACGCATATCACATCATGACCTAAGTCTGCTAATACTGCTGCTGATGTAATACCAACATAACCAGAGCCTATAATACATATCTTCATATGCTAATCACCTTTCTAAACTTAGTACTAGTTGTAACAGTATATTGATGGACAAGTTAAATTGGTGACAAGTAAAAGGGCCTATTCATATAAGCAATGAAAGTAGGCAGAAGGTAAAGGCCTCTTTTAATTTCATTATGCGCAGGTACAGAGGGTGCTGAATACATTGTTATAAACAATTGAAGGAGAGAAGATTAGTGATTAAAAAAGCAATTATTCCAGCAGCTGGTTATGGCACTAGGAGCCTTCCAATTACAAAGGTAATTCCAAAAGAAATGTTTCCTATAGGTAATAAACCGGCAATTCATTATATTGTGGAAGAGGCTGTGAAGTCGGGTGTTGAGCAAATATTAATTGTACTTTCTAGCAGAAAGGATTTAATAGTTGATTACTTTGATCAATCATTAGAATTGGAAGCTTTTTTGGAAAAAGAGAAAAAATCGCATCTGTTAAAAGAGCTTACTGTCCCTAAGATTCAAATTCATTATATAAGACAGCCATATGCGAAAGGGCTTGGTGAAGCGATAAAATTAGGTGAAACATTTATTGGTAATGAACCTTTTGCTGTACTTTTACCAGATGATATTGTAGTTTCTGATAAAGAAACCGCTTTAAGCCAGTTAATTAAAATTTATAAAGAGAAGAAAAATAGTGTAATAGGCATTCATAGGGTACCAAATGAATATGTAGAAAAGTATGGTATTATTGCAGGGAATATTGTAAAAGGGGATTGTATAGATGTTACAAATATTGTTGAAAAACCAAAAGTAAATCCTCCATCTAATCTTGCAGTAATAGGTAGATATGTTTTCACACCGGATATCTTTCCATTATTAAAAAATCTTCAACCTGGTGTTGGGGGGGAATATCAATTAACAGATGCGATACATTCTTTAATTATGACTAAAAAAGTATATGGAAAAATGATTAAAGGGAAACGATTTGATATTGGACAAGAAGATGAATATATGCAACTCCTTAACCTTTTATATGCAAAAAATAAAGTAAGCAAATATTGATTTATCATTTTAGCCAAGAAGACTCCTTCCTCAAGGAACGCGAAGTGAGTAGGTGGGAGTTGAATTGGCTTCGAACAAGGGATGGTAAGGAGCCATCTTTATTGTTCGTCATACATAAAGTGTTACTTCACTATCCGTCGAATATATGTTCGATGTGTAATGGTCATACAACGAAATGGAGGTGAATCAAATGATAATGAATAAAGCCTATAAGTTTCGTATCTATCCAAATCAAGCACAAGCAATTCCTGAAGATTTGATGAAACATATGTAAAAGTTAAGGGGAATGAGGAATATTTATGTCTTACCTCTGAGTCGATAGGGAGTGGGGGTACAACCGACTTTTACTAATAAAAAAGAAAAAATCATATGACTTCAGAGCGTTTTTTCAAAAAGTCTTGAGGCCTTTTCGGATTTCTTAGCTTTATGCAATTACAATAGGACAGAATGCATATTAACTGATTATAATTGAAGTGCGAAAAAGAGAAAAGAAAACAGACGGTATCTCAATCAGCTAAACAAAATATCTAAATTACATTACGTGTTTCATAAGACTCTTTTTAGGTTTTGTATGTCTAAAGAGTTGTGCGGGTATAGATAAGGAAAGTATTCATAATGGATGCTTTTTTCTTTGTTATATAAAAACTACAGATTAAACGCTTTCAATGGATATATTAGTTATAGTTGGGGAGAATCATCATATAATGATACTGAACGGTTTCCAACATGTTCCCCTATATTTTTTCAAGAGAGAGCACTTATTGGAAGAGTGTGCTCTTTTGTTTTCACTTGTTGGTAAGGACAAGCATATATTGAAACGAAGTACAGGTTTGTAACTTATTTTATTTCAATGCTTATTGAAAACTACTTATCACATTAAGAGAGTCTACTGGCGCAGGTGCTTTCTTTTTGTTGAATAAAATGGACATTTGAGTAGATAATGCTTCCGTGAACTACCCGCCACTTAATGTCCTAGCGGACTGTTTGAAGTGGGGACTTCTTCGTTAATCATTACTTTTGATTAGCTAACGAATTTGTCTTAAGACAGCTGAGCTAACTTGTTTTGTCTTCTAAGTCAATACTAAACCGCTTCAATATGTTCTAGTAAAACAAACGGAAATTCTTCTATTGTATAGTCACGCATTAGAATGTGGCTTTTTTGATTGAAGTGATAAAAGGAATAGACTTTTCTGAAATACGGCTGAAGTCAATGCCGTTGCTATGGGAGTGCAATTCCTACCTAAAATAAAATGACGTTTGTTCTTACTTTATATAAACTTGTGCTCTTTTATAAAGTTTTTTTGCTTACTTCTGCATAAAGAAAAGATAATATACATTGCTTTTTTATATTGATATAACTCTAAAGAAAATGATTAAAGGATGTATTTATGTCTATAAATTTTAATTATAAAATATAAAGTGTTCATTTTAACAAAGTAGTTATTTAGTAAGCATAAAAATAGGAGTGCCTAAAGAGCACTCCATGATGCCAATAACAACACTATAAAAGTATATGAGTGGTTTAACTAAATATGTTTTTATTTTTATACTTTAAACAAAATCTTTTTAAAAATGAAAGAGCACCCTGGAGAGTGTTCTTTCATCTAAACATGCATTGAAAAAGAATACACGACATTGTATGTTTATTTCTTTCAATTTTGTGTAGCTTTTAAATAAAACAAGCGTTTTCAAAGTAGTCTATGATCAAGATTTATATAAAAAAGTTGCACAAGATATTGTATATATGTTTTTAATGGTGGTGCAATTTTGAAACAAAATCATTATCATAAATTGAAGCAACTCCAATATGCGTTCCAAGGTATTAAAAAGCGAGAAGTATTACTATGTTAGAAGTAAAGTTATTGCAATTGTGGATTCCATAATAATAACTGTTAGGAATTTTAATAGTGCAATTGAATTTAATTATTATTATATATAAAATTAAATAAATTAAACAAGACCGTCACTTTGTACGTCAAGGTGGTCAGTGGAATTAACTAATGGCTTGATGAAAAAAGAAGCCCTGAATGAAATGTTACAGTGCTTTACTGGGAGGGGAGTTATGTCGTACTCAAAAGGGATTTTAACATGGATTTAGGGGTAAATAAATTGGGGAATGTGTCCAATTGTTCTGTAGTCATTATTTTTAAAAAAACACTATTTGGTAAGTAATTAGAAGAGCACTTAGAAAAGTGCCCTTTTGTAACGACTATACAATCTAAAAAGAGAGGATACAATATATCATATGTAGTTATGTTTATTTAATTGTGTGTCCTTTATATAAAAAATTTATTTTGTCATAAATAAAAAGGTGATTCTTTTTACACACACTTTCAGTAAAGCAGAGCACTTCTTTCAGAAATGGAATATGCAATAGTCTGAAAAAAATTATAGGATGTAATCTCATCTTTATAATTCAAGTGACGAGCTTAATTTATAAGATAGGAATTTCTGCATTATAAGAATCTTAATTATAACTAGATTCTTATAAAAGGGCAGCTAGCAAATACTAACTGCTTATTCTAAAGATGACAATCTGGATGTCTAAATATAACATGACCAAGAAACGGGAGAACTATTTAAGTAAGGATATCGAATGGAGAAGAACCGTATCATATGGATCAGTTGTCATTTTTGAGAATATCGATGAAAAAAAGATGCGTAGACTTGTTGTGAAGGAGCTGAAAAACTATAAAGTATTGTGCGTTCGGATGAAAAATCAAGAAGAACAGGCTTAAGTTGGGGGCATTGTTCTTTTTCTTAAAATGTGGGGGGACAATAAAAATCATAAGATACATTCTAAACAAATGGAACGGACATGAAGATCAGCTGAAAATTATTGAGATGAAGCATCGAGAGAATGATACGGTAAAAGATTCATTTGTATACAACAGCTAATGATGAAACGTGATCCATTTTATCAGAGGAAAAAGTGAAATTGAGCTGATAACTATGGATTTGGGTATAACATGAGCTTGGTTTTAAAGTAACAGAAATGGAATTCTAGCATTTTGTAGTGTTGATATAGATAGGTTCAAATGAAGTTTTTCTGCTTTACATGTTATATTGTTTCACTGACCTATTTTTTGATAGGCCTAATTTTAATTCTATTAAAATTAGTAACAGATTGTCCAAACTTTACTAATCTATCTTACATAGCATGTAGTAATAAATTAAAAGGAGGAATTTAGTATGTCTTATTACTACTGTAATCATTGTAAGGATTACAAAAAGAAATATCACGATTGTCATAGAAGCAGTAAGGGTTATGAAAAATGTGATAAAAAGCATGAGGAGAAACCTTGGGTTAATGTAAAAGTAAATTGTTGTTCTGATGATAACCAATATAATCTTGTAAGAGCATCTGCTTTTAGAGCTGTGAGCACAGTTAATCAAAATTTACCAGCAAATACATTTGTTAAGGTCTTATTTCAAAATGAACAATTTGATTTAGCGAATGAGTATAATCCAGCTACATCAATTTTTATTCCAAAGACAAGAGGTGTTTATTCTGTTATTGGGACTATTGCTTTCATTCCCAATAATCTAAACACAAATTATAGAGCGCGGGTAGAAATTCGAGTTAATGGAAATCCGGCAATTGCAATAGATAATGATTTTTTTGGTCCAATAAACTTTGCTAATGTTGTTGCTGTTTCATCAATCATTCAGTTAAATGCAGGGGATATAGTTGAGATTTTTGCACAAAGTAGTGTAGCTGGAGTTATTTCTAATGTAGAAAATAGTACGCATTTTGAAGCTGCAAGATTTCCATCACCAGACGCATAATTGATATGAAAATTTTTCTGTGACTTTATATAGAGAAAGTCCATAATTTATATTTGACTTGCATTTATGCAGGTCTTTTTTTGATGAAAAATGTTTATTGTAACACAAGTTGGTTACATTATTTGGGAAATCTAAATTATTTATATAAATTTTGCATGATGTGTACTTAGAAATAATATGTCTATAAACGAAGGGGTATCATCCAATATATGTTTTGGTTGATACTTTTTTGTTTTATGAACAAAAAGGCTATTAAAAAAAGGGTGATAAAAATATCAAATCCTTTTCACTATGTACATTTATTTCACTGTCTCATTTAATTCTATTCCAGATTCAAATGTAGGTTCTTTTGAAGCAGCGATTTGCATTTCTTCACCTGTTTATGGGTTACGTCCTGCACGTGCAGATCTTTCACACACTTCAAATGTACCGAATCCTAGTATCTGTACTTTTTCTTTATTAGCTAACGCATTTATTATCGTATCTAATACAGCCTGTGTTACTGCAACTACCTCTTTTGGTGTAAGTTCTATTTTTTCCGCTACTACTTTTGTTAATTCTGTCTAATTCATTTTTAGCACATCTTCATATGTAATTAGGTAACTATTACAACGTGTGTATTTTTATGATGTAATTAATAATATACATAGAAAAATCCCTAGCAAGAGCTAAGGGGACAATTTCTGTATGGTAGTAAGAAAGAAAAATGTGTTCATCACACAATTTATATTTTTACATTTTGATTTTATACAACAAAAATTACCTAATCTAGATAATCTACTTATTTCTACATAAAGGCTACTTTCAATACAATCAGTCAAATTACTACTAGTAAACCCTTTTTAGATATATAATTGTACTATTAAATGCAGATGATACCAAGCAAACATAATTTAATCTGCTTGTTCATAGGAGATTAATAGCTAGAAATATGAAAATTTATAAAAAATAAAAAGGGTGGATAAGATGAAAGCAACAGGTGTTACACGAAGAGTAGATGAATTAGGACGAATTGTTCTTCCGAAAGAGTTAAGAAGAACATTAGGAATTGTAGAAAAAGATCCTATGGAAATATTTGTAGAAGATGAAAAAATCATTTTACAAAAATACAAATCTTATGATGCTTGTGCAATAACTGGTGATATTTCAGAAAAAAATATATCATTAGCAAATGCTCAAATCGTTCTTAGTCCTGAAGGTGCTAAACTGTTAATTAAGGAAATCCAACAGCAATTAGTTAAGTAGATTCATTATTCTTAGTAAATTACATTAAAGCAAAAGACACCTTAATAGATGTCTTTTGCTTTAACTTGAACCAACATAATTCCATCAATACTACTTTTACAATAGCAAATATATCAGCAATCTTTCATATCATATTCATTTTAGCATAGATCAGACTGTTTTTAAATCATTCAAATATTTAAAAATATAAATTTAAAATTCCTACCTTAAAAGGGGTCCCCACATCGCTATCAAGCTAAGGTTTTGAAGTACCCCCTAAACGAAAATTTCTTTTCTCTACAGGCAGTTACTTTGAGAAGTTAGCTCATTTTTTTCGTTTTAGGGCGTTTATTTTTCTTAAGCTGATGGGCATGTATGGTGACCCACATAATACAAATAGAAATTAAGAAAATGCCAAAAAAGTTGGCATTTTCTTGATTTCTATTTATCTTTTCACAAAACATTTACCATATTCAACAAAATCACAATCTACATAAAAATAATTATTTCCAGACCAAATTTGAACTCGTTGCTTTGCGCTATCAAAAACATAATTATCATATCCTGGATATGCATCTCTAACCCATACATATTCAGTAGCTGCGCTGACAGGTAATGCGGATGTAACTAAAGCAGTTGCTAAAGCAATCCCTCCTATAGCTTTCTTGATTTTAGATTTCATCATAATTTATATCCCCCTTTATTTTTTGCTATTAAACTTTTAATGTTTAATAGATTACTATCAATATAACACTCTTCTGATAATTGTAAATATTTAGGTAGTTTATAAAAAATATGCAGAATATTACAAATATATATATAATTACCATAAGGTAGTGCCCCTTAATATATAGAGGAGGGCGTTTATGAAATCTACGGGAGCCTATCTACATTAGGAAACTACTATTGATTAAAGGAACAAAGCATATAAAAAGACACTGTATAGTGTCTTTTTATATGTGGATATAGCTCTAAAGAAAATGTAGTGATTAATCAAAGAAACTTGGATGCTTATTAGTTAAACTTAGTATAATTTTAATATACATAAATTTTATTTTCCATTCGTTTCACCTGCATATCAAACTGAATTAAAACAATTTAATCATAATAACATGAAGTGTTCATATAATGGATGTTTTTTATTTTACAAAGAGAACCTGCAAACCTGCAGATTCTCCTGATAATGATTTATGGAGCAAGACCCGAAAATATAATACAATAATTCGAAAATGAGTTCAAGTAAATAAAAAGAACCCGCTGGAGTTCGGGTCCTTTCAGAAGTGATGATGTATTCTCGGCTTGGGAACTGAGAAAAACACAAAAATATAATACATCGAGTTTTAGAGAATTTCAATACTAAATTAGAGTAATTTCGGAGGAGGCTGAAGAATGGAGAATCAATGTGCGGTATTAGTGTAAAGAATTGATGAGCTAATTAAAACAGTTGCGGAACAACAAGAGCAGATCAATAATTTATCGCGTGAAGTAGGAAATTTAAAGACTCATGTGAATTTTCTAGAAGTGCAGTTGAAATAAAGATGAAACTAAATAAACAAGAACAAACAGTTGTTGTCGGTCATTTAATCAACAAAGTTATTGGGGGTGGAATTAGTTAAACAACACATTGAGCCACAGAAATTAGAGAAGGCTATAGTTTTACATACAATGCTGTAACACATGGTTTCTTCCATAAATATTTTCCAGAAGATGTAGCTGATTTAGCTGCTGAGATCATAGATAAGAATCCGATTGATATATTATGGGAAAACATAACGATTCAATATACGGCTATTATCAGGCACAGCAATTAATGTTCGTTAAATATCAAGAAGATACGACGAAAGAACTACGTAAGAATAAAGTTACTGAGAGTGGATTCGAAGAAGAATGGAAAATTCAATTCGGTTGGGACAAACATGCTACTTTTTTAAAGCCCAATCAAGGGCGATGAGCACATTATCTTCTCTTATTAGGGGTACCACCCCATCGCTATCAAGCTAAGAAAATACAACTACCCCCAGAACAAGATTTTGTGCTAATTTGTAATAAAAAAGCTCATTTTTTCGTTTTGGGGATACCTTAAAATTTTAAGTTGATGGGCATGGGATCCCGCCCACATTTTAACGAAAATATACGCTAAGCAAATTCCAACATAAAGCGAGCCGAATTTTCTACTCTTAAGAAAAATTTCGGTTCGTTTTATGGTTTCATGACAAGTTGTTTACTGAACAATAAAGTTCTTTATTGGAACAGGCTACTTTCTTCAACAATCGGGCCAGATTGTTGAAGAAGAAATATAATAAAAATGCTTTTGATTGTTTTATTAAACGAATTAAACCGCAAAAAACAAGAAGAATTCCCCCCCTTTTACTAGTACACTAAATCCTATAAAGGGGGGAGATCATGAACAATAAAGCCATTGGATTATTTCAAGGAATTGCGTTATACATTTCAGCTATTCTAGGATCAGGTGTCCTTTTTTTATCGGGGGTAACGGCCTCAATAGCGGGCCCTGCATCTATTGTATCCTGGTTTATCGTTATTATAATTAGTTTTCCGCTTGCTTATTCCTTTGCTAGTTTGGCACGGATATATCCTGATTCCGGTGGAGCAGCAACCTTTGTTAGAAATTCTTTTGGATATCATCTTGGCAATATCGTTGGGTGGTTTTACTTTGTAACAGCAGCAGTTGGTCAAACGATTGTATCTTTAACTGGTGCTTTTTACGTCAGTCAGGCATTTGGATTTTCGCATTTTGAAACAATTTTAATTGCCGTCTTTATTTTGGTAATTGCAGGTGTTTCCAATTATTACGGCGTAAATGTTAGTGGTAAAGTTGCATTGATTTTAAGTTCCTTATTACTGATTCTTTTAGCGTCAGCTGTATTTGTGGCGTTTCCAAGAATACAATGGGGAAATTTTACTCCCTTTGTTCCAAATGGATGGTTTTCTGTCGGGAACGCTATAACGGTTATCTTTTGGTCATTTTTCGGTTGGGAGGCGATTTGTAATCTGGCTGAGCACTTTAAAAGGCCAGAAAAAGATATTGTCAAAGGAGCAGTTATTAGTGCAGTTGTCATTGGATTATTATTTTTAGCGCTAAGCCTTGTCACTATTGGAACGGCCACGTATGGCAGTCAAGAAAGCAACCTGTCTCCTATTGGTGTTATAATGGGAGATACAGTAGGCGGGGGTGCCAAAGTCGTTACAGCTGTTTTAGCTTTAATTATTTGTACAGGGACAGCGAATGCTTTTGTAGCCAGCCTAACGCAATTAGGATATTCATTAAGCAGAGATGGTGCTTTCCCAAAATTTTTCTCAAGGCTGCATGCAACTACTCAAATTCCAAGACAGATGGTATTGTTTGTTATCTGTTTTTCGGTAGCAGGTGTGTTAGTGACAAAAGCTTTGTCACTAACGTTTGATGATATTTTGTTTATACCGACTTCTCTTGGGATTCTAGTTTATGTTCTTTCAATGGCAGCAGGCGTTAAATTATTTAGGAAGAACACACGGGCATGGTGGGCATCGTTAATCTCTTTCATTTTATGTTTGCTGGTGATTCCATTTTTTCAATTGTATATATTTGTTCCGTTAATTGTCGTGGCTATATATGCGATTTATATGATTTTGAGTAATAAGATTTTCGCCTACAAGGGAGGATTAAATTCTAATGAAGGATCAAAATAACCTTTCCAGAGATACCATGTGGAAAGCAACAGTATCATGTGATTCAGCGTATGACGGGATATTCTTTTACGCAGTCAAGACAACTGGAATTTTCTGCCGGCCTTCTTGCAAGTCTAAGGTTCCTAATTATGAAAATGTATCCTTTTTTTCAAATGCGCACGAAGCTCAAAGGGCAGGCTATCGCCCATGCAAAAGATGCCGATCAGATCTAAATATAAAAATATACGACCCGTTCGAATGCGTTTTGGAAGATACTATGCGATTGATAAAAAATAATTATGTTCAAAACATGTCTTTAAATGAAATTGCATCAAGGGTAGGAGTTAGTCGTTTTCATTTAAATCGGATTTTCAAAGAAAGAACAGGGTATACTCCTCGAATATATTTAGAAAGGATCAGAGTTAAGAAAGCAAAGGAACTTCTCTTGACAACGGTCTTTAATAGTACAGAGATTGGTTATCAAACAGGCTATCAAAGTGTATCTAGCTTTTATAATGCATTTAAAAGAAATACAGGATTTTCACCGAGTCAATTCCGTGCTTTCCATAGTGGAAATACCGTAAACCAAGAACTTGACTGAATTCACGTTCTTTAACAAAAGATAGCATGAATTAACAAGAGTGCTTTGTACTCATCGTATTTTTTGATAAATCATTACTGATTGATTAAAAGTAAACAACTTTGTATTGAACAATAATAAGCCATTTTTTCTCTGTTATAGAATTGTAAGCTTTTTAATTCAATCCTCAACAAACGGGCAGGATTATTGAACAAGTTTTATGAACTTTAGTGGTAGCATCATTAGTGAAATGCTTTATAACAACTAATTAAGGAGGGATAGAATATGAGAAATAACTTTCAAATCGTTGCGTTACAAGAGAAGGAGTTTAATAACCTATTTCTAATGAATGAAGAAGTATTAAAAAGTATCGGGGCAGTCAAAATAATAGCAAACAAAAATCCTGGATATCCTTGCAGGATAAGTTTGAAGGATGCAGAGGTAGGAGAAGAGGTAATTTTACTGAATTACCAATATCATAGTGTTAATTCGCCTTATAAAGCAAGTGGTCCTATATTTATACGAAAGGGAGCAACTACTGCTAAGCTAGATGTAAATGAAATTCCGCATATGTTACATCATAGGTATCTATCTGTACGCGGCTACAATGCTGACTCAATGATTGTAGAAGCAAGGGTTACAGAAGGTGTAAATTTAAGAGAAAATATAGATGAAATTTTTGATAATAAAGAAGTAGAATATATTCACATTCTTAACGCTAAACCAGGATGCTATAACTGCCTTGTTAATAGAGTGTGAAAAAATTGAAAATGCAAACTTCTATTATCCTATAAGGGGTACCACCAATCGCTATCAAGCTAATTCAACAAAATCCCCCCTAAAATGAAAAAATACGCTATTCTTTTTGTAGAATCATAGGAAAGGATGGCGTTTTTGTATGTCTATTTCTGTATCTGATGAATTACAACTATTTGCTCAAGAGATTCAAAGTTTTTTATCTCCAAATACCTTACGGGATCTTGCTAGAGATGTTGGTTTCGTACAACGAACCAGTAAATACCAAGCAAAAGATTTAGTCGCTTTATGTATATGGATGAGTCAAAATATCGCTACAACCTCTTTAGCCCAGTTATCTAGCTGTTTAGAAGCATCCACAGAAGTACTCATCAGTCCGGAAGGACTGAATCAAAGGTTTAATAAATCAGCCGTTCAATTTTTACAACATATATTAGCTGAACTACTAAACCAAAAATTAGCCTCATCTATGCCGATTTCTTCTCCATATACTTCTAATTTCAAATGTATTCGTATTTTAGATTCAACTTGAGTATGATTTATTAAGTGGACAATTCCTTCATATTCATACAGGACCAGGTAAACAACATGATCGAACCTACGGTTCCCTGTGTGTCCAAACTGTAATAGCGAATGATTTATCTATCTGAGATTTAGGCTATTTTCATTTGAAAGATTTTCAACATTTACAAGATCAAAAGGCTTATTATATCTCACGTATCAAATCGAATACACGTATTTATCAAAAAATCCTATCCTAATTATTTTTAAGATGGAAGACTTAGGGGTAGCATCACATCGCTATCAAGCTAAGAAAATACAACTTCTCCCGGAATGTAAATTTTATCCATTTTTGAATACTGATAAGATGGTTATGTTAACTGAAGGCAATAGATTTATATAAAAAGGATATTGTAATCGACTTAGCTCGTGAAGAGAAAAAATAAAGTATATGATAAAAAACGCAAACCACTAATCAAAAGAGGCTTGCGTTTTTTTAACTAACGTTTTTCCACTTTTCCTCATTAACCAATAGAAAGCAGACAATTTTTTCGTTTTGGGGTGTTATAAAATCCTTAAGTTGATGGGCATGTATGATGACCACTAACAGGGGTCACTAACAGACCATTTGAAATGAAAAATTACTAAGTAAAAAAACTAGCGGTTTCTAATTGCGTTTCCTCTTTTTTATTTCAAATCAAGATTCTTAACAGTTTTTAAAGTGAATTACATGCATTCAAAGTTAATTGTATGGTTAAAAAGATTGATTAACAGGTTGATATATAGTAGCTAAAGTTTGCACTTCTGATTCTGGAGCTGTAGATAATGGATAATACCCTTTTTTGACCATATATTGCCATACATCGTATGCATGTCTACCACTATTTAAGAATGCATTTTCTAAGAATGTTCTTAAGTTAGGGTTTGCGCATTCTAATACAGAACCAGCATAATTTAAAGCTGCTGACTTTTGATTTAATAAGTATCCAGTTGCAATTGCTCGGTCATTAGGTGGTGCTCCCCTTACATCCGGAGTAACAGGCGGCAATTCTTCAACAGGTGTTCTTAAGTAAGAAGATAGTACAGGTGTTAACTTAGATGGCTGAAATTTTTCAATATTTGGTTCACTTAGACTCTGTACGAATTCAACTTTTAAATTATAATCCTGCACATGTAATGGAAAATGTTGTTGCAATAATTGTTTTAATTCGGGATCTTGTGCCTGTTGAATGTATGTACTCATCGTATTAATTGTATTGTAACAACCAGCAATTAATTCACTTAAATCACGTAATTCATGTGTAGCTAATTGCATATTTTATTCCTCCTTTTTCATATCAATTCTATGTTTTACTAAAACAATAGAAATTATGATTAAAACAAAAATAAATTTTTATGAATACATATTTTTCATAAATTTAAATTGATAGTAAAAAATCTTAGATTGATAATGATGTGCTCCTAAGGAAACTTGTAGTCTAAATAATAGCCATTCTCATGCGTTATTGAAGTGATTTATAAATGGGGTCGCACCACACATCCATCAACCTAACAGCACAGGTTGCCCCCAAAACGATAAAAATGAACTTCATTGCTATAAAAGACTCTAATTTTTCGTTTTGGGGGCATTATAAAATTTTAACTTGATGGTGATGGGGTACCGCCAGCATTTCGGAAAAAACCATGCTAAGAGCATGCAAGATTTTATACATTTTTTCGGCTCATTTAGTAACAAAGGAGAACCTGAAAACCGCACCATGATAGAAATGTATAAAAATATGAATAGGGTATAGAAAAAGGTGAATTCCTCTTGAAAGTAGGGGTTCGCCTTTTTCTTTGCTACCGATAATAGGACGTTATGTTAACTTAACTTGTATACAATATACAAATCAAATTACAAAACATATTAGTTCTTCTAAATGGTACAATAAGGAAAAAAGGGGGTTCTAAATAATGCCTTTAGAAACGACTATTTCTTGCATCATTATTGCAATAATCATTGGTGCACTATTTGGAGGAATTATACGTATAATTCAGCGTAACAGTAATCAAAAGAAACAAAATCAAGTTGAGCAAAAATTAGATAGAGTTATTCAACTGTTAGAAAAACAAAACAAAGATTGACCTTACCTCCAAACAGAAGTGGTTTGCTATAAAAATCATTAATAGGAGCTAAAACATGAATTTTACAGAGAAAGAAATTAAGAAAACCAAACAAAAAGTGTTAATTATATTATTTTGTATAGCTGGTTTGTTCGTATACGGAGTTTATTGGGCATTCTTCAGTATGGATCGACTACCTACAGGTGAAAAGATTGCTGAAAAACAATCTCCTGACGGAACATATACATTTAAAGCTTATGTAACAAATGGCGGAGCAACAACAAGTTTTGCTGTTAGGGGAGAGTTAGTATTTAATCATCGTGAATATTTCAAGACAAAGAATGTGTATTGGAATTACCGAGAAGATACAGCAAAGATTGTATGGAAAGACAATGATACAGTAATCATTAACGGACATATGTTAAATGTTCCTGAGGATACATACGATTTCAGAAATGAATAACTGTAGACTTATAGATCCATTGACTACCGTTAACGAATTTTATGTAAATTAGCCTCTCTTGTAGGAGCTAGTTTTTTCTTAGTGTGGATTTTTTCCAAAATGCTGGCGATATCCCCACAAAGCTATTAAAAAAGGGCTGATATGAATATCAAACCCTTGTGATTATGTATGATTATTTCACTGCTTCTTTTAATTCTTTTCCAGCTTTAAAAGCAGGTGCCTTTGAAGCGGCGATTTGCATTTTTTCAGCTGTTTGTGGGTTACGTCCTGTACGTGCAGATCGTTCACGTACTTCAAAAGTACAAAAACTAAGAATTTGTACTTTTTCTCCATTTGCTAGTGCATTTGTTATTGTATTTAAAACAGCTTGTGTTGCTACAGCTGTATCCTTTTGTATAAGTCCTGCTTTTTCTGCTACTACTTTTGTTAATTCTGTCTTATTTATTTTTTGCACCTCTCCATAAGTAATTAGGTGACTATCATAACGTGTGTATACTTATGATGCAATTAATATTATGCATAGAAAAAGCACTAGCAAGAGATAAGGGACAATTTCTGTATGGTAGTAAGAAGAAAAATCTGTTAATGAAACTTCAGGGTTTTAGCTTGATGGGCATAGGTTAGTGTCAAGAAAATGCGGATTTACAGCGTTAAAGAAATTTCAATATTAAAAAGCCTAACTTCTCAATTTAATATGAAGAAATTAGGCTTTTTTCATTTAGTGGTGAAACCCATTATCACATTTCGTATCATGTGGCATAGGTCCGTCAAGGGAATCCAGAAAGGAAACGGTCTGTTTGAGGTTCCTCAAAAATAAATGTGCAAGATCCATGGAAAATCCATTTCGAACCACAACGCGCATAATCGTCACCGCTTCCATATCTGGAGGCAATGGGTAGGCAGGTACTTGCCAGCCGAACACACGCAATTGTCGAGATAAATCATAAAGATTCCAATTTGATGTGTAACCTTCTTTTAGTCGCCAAGCGAAAACCGGAATATCCGAACCATCGGACAAAAGTTCGAACGGTTCCATCTTCTGAATGGCTTTGCTAAGAAAAAGAGCGACTTTCTGGGAAGCCCTTTGTACATCATAGTACCCACTTTTTCCTAAACGCAGGTAATTGTAATATTGTAGGAGCACTTGTGCACCAGGACGAGAGAAATTCAGGGCAAAGGTCGGCATGTTCCCGCCTAAATAGGAGACACGGAAGATTAGATCCTCAGGGAGATCTTCAGCTTCCCGCCAAATTATCCAACCCAATCCAGGATAGACTAATCCATATTTATGTCCGGATACATTGATGGACTTCACCCTCGGTAATTGAAAATCCCAGACTAAATCTGGTTGAAGAAACGGTGCTATAAATCCTCCCGAAGCTGCATCCACATGCATGGGAATGTCAAGACCCGTCCTCGCCTGTAAATCATCCAACGCTTTCGCAATTGCGGCAACCGGTTCGTAAAGACCGGTATAAGTTTCACCGAGAATCGGTACCACACCAATCGTATTTTCATCCACGGCTGCGAGGACTCCCTGAGGATCCAATTGGGGATGTTCTGGGCTAATCTTCACATAGCGTGGTTCAACCTCCCAATAATTCGCGAATTTTTCCCAAACGACCTGAACAGCCGAACTAAACACAATATTGGGACGATCCACTGGCTTCCCTTCGTTTTTACGTGCATTTTGCCAGCGTCGCTTTAAAGCAAGTCCACCGAGCATACATGCTTCCGACGATCCAGTTGTTGAAACGCCCATAGTCGTAAGGGGGCTGGGCGAATGCCAGAGGTTGGCTAAGATGCGGACACACCGCTCCTCAATTTCAGCTGTCTGTGGATATTCGTCCTTGTCAATCATGTTCTTGTTGAATGATTTTGCATATAATTGCTCTGCGGCAGGCTCCATCCATGTGCTAACGAATGTTGCAAGATTCAGGCGAGCGTTTCCATCAAGAGCAATTTCATCATGGACGATTTGATACGCTGTTTCTGGTAACATACCTTTATCAGGAATATGAAAGCGCGGAACGACGGATTCTCCTTCGCGGGCAAACAGAGGATTTACAGAAAATTCGTGAGGCAGCTCTTTTTGCATGTGACGCGGTAGAGATTGTGAATTATCTGGCATAATCTCTTTTCTTACATATGCATCCTTTTGAACTTTTGCTTTTCGATCCTGTGGCATACAAGTCCCCCTTAATTAATTTTTTAACAAACATATTATTTACAAAAACTCATTTGTTAAAACAAGGGACAATTCTATTGAATGATTCACCATACTACCTACTTTAGCTTGGTTTTTGCAACTTCAGTAAGTGTGGGGCGATAGAACGTTGAAGATTTTACGGTTGCAACGTTTTTTTGCAACCAACCTCATATCCTCAGTTTTCGAAGAGCAATCTGTACAAGTAAATGATAGCAAACATGTTGGCCTATGCCAACTGACATGAATCTCCCACGTACTCACTTCGCGTTCCTTAAGGAAGGAGTCTTATTGGCTAAAATAATAAATTATAAAAATATAGGTATAGGTAAATAGAGAAGAATATATCATTCTTTAAGAATGATATATATTTAAAGTTAATTAACTATAAGAAAATGAATTTCATATTACAACTAAATATAATTAATTTACTTTACCTATGTGATGAAAAGAACAGTTGTAGAAAAATTAAACAATCATTTTTTAAAACATTTTTAGTTATGAATTAATGTGTGGGGATTATAGAGTTTTTTAGTTTTCTATTTAATAAATCTCTCATTTAATATATAAATTTTATACAACAATGAAAAAAGCATCTGCTATGGATATTTCCTCTAAAAATTTATCTCTACAAGTTCCTCTTAAGGATTTTTCTTCCTGAAAAGTAATTAACTTTTAAACTTTTTCTAATATTCGAAACCACTATTTGTAATCCAATCCATATTTTATTGATACCAATGTAGTTACAGGTATGTTAAAATTCACTTGAAACATTGCTTTTGGGAATACAATTGCTATCATAAACGCAATTTATTTTCTACAAACTGATTGGGTTTTAACCCAAATCGCGGTTTTATTCCGCAGTCCTTAATAAATTGTTAAGGACCTTTTTTATTTGTCTTTTAGCTGCGAAAAAATAAAATTTGCAAAGATATAAACTTTTCATAATGGGGGTACTTCATAACTTTATTTTGATAGCGATCTGCTGAGACTCCTTTTTATATGAATATAACAATGATATGGTTAATTTTTATTCATAAAAAAACAAAAAAAGAAGAGGGATATCTCCCTCTCCACCAACAAAATCAAACATATTTACAATTAAGGAAGGGCATACATTCATCAAGTGATGAAAGGAACAATAATAGTTCACCTAGTGAATTATAACATAAAACAACTCCTATTAATAGGTAATATTACCATTAATGTAATTTATGTGACAAATTTGTTAAATATCTTAATATTAAAAGGCTTTATATGTATGTAAATGGAATGTGGATAGTGTAGGGATAAAATATAAGGGGGATATATATGATGTTTAACAAAAAACAAAAATTAGTAACAACGGTAACAGCTTTAACATTAGGATGTGGATTTACTTTTGGATTAACACCAGCCTTTGCAGATTCTACTAAGATTTCCGCAAACAATACTCCTGTTCATTCTATTCAAAACCAAGAACAAGAACCTTTTACTGGATATGTCATTTCAATAGATAACAATTATTTAGTGGTTGCTGCTACTTCTACAAAAGATGAAGCACTTACTTATCAATATGATTGGTGGGATCTAGTTTCCCAGAACAAAATTTTAAGAGTTCCTGTTTCAGATAGTGAAAACTACACATTAGGTGAAAAATTAAACGTATATGCAGTTGGGTGGACTGCATCATTACCACCAATTGCTGTTATGCCTACAATCGAAAAATTAACCCAATAGGTAATAGTGCTTACAATAATAAAGGGCATCGTTCTAATTAGAATGGTGCCCTTTATTTAATAACAATTCAAACGTGATCACTCAAATCTATTATATTTGAAAATTGCAGTGTCAACTTATATAAAAAGCATTGGTACATATGACAACACTATTTAACGCGTCAATATTGAAAACAGTCATATAATTAGAGCGTGTATAACCGTCCTCATGATAGATAATCATTATTTCTTCTTCAGACAATAAGGATCATACTAGCATGTTTTCAATTCGTTATTTTTTTCAATTGTTAAGATTGGACGGGTTACTTTGTGTTATTCCTTAATCATTTCACGTTTAAATTTCAACGCAAACTTATAGGGATTCTTAGCAAATAAATGAATACTATCCGTAATATCCATGAAGAATTCGTCGATAGAATATTGGTGAAAATCCTCAATAGGAACGTACTGCAAAGCTAACTTTGTTATGTAATTAGAGCATTTTATATAAGTACCCATAATTGGATTTACAACAAGAATATCTTTTCTGTGAGGAATTTCGTATAATCTTGCCATCTATTTTACACTCAATGCTTTTAATGGGGGAGTGGCAGATAGAACGATTGAACCGTTTTTATTTACATCACCGACTAATGCCAATTTTGTATACATAGGATCTAAACCCATTTTGATGCAACTTACTGAAGCGTAAGAGCTACGTAAATCCACACATAAGATGATTCTATTCGGTAAGATAGAATAGTCATACACTGTTATTCCTCCCTAATTAAAAAAGAGTGCTTGCTCTTATCCAGTACGAATGTAGGTTCTTTTATAAGGAGTTTTTGTTTGAAAATATTTTTTTGTATAAAGAAAAGACACTCTTAGACGAGTGTCTTTCAGATATTCTGCTTGTGGGAGCAGTAATTCTAATACAAATCAGCAATAAGAGGGTATAGATATATATCCTCTTACTATTGATTAAAGGCACGGAACATAAAAGAAAAGGATACAGTATCGCTTCTTTTCTTTAACTTGAACTAATTTGATTCTACAAATACTACTTTTATAATAGCAAATATATCAGCAATCTTTCATATCACATGCATTTTAGTATGAAAATCCTTTATTCCGTATATTTAAATGTAAATTCAAGAAAAATGCGTTATTTATTGTGGTATAGATTGAAATGATTAAGTAAATATTTTTTGTTTTTATTTAATCGTTTCTTTTTAACTGATGTGTAACGGAAATGTTTAATTGATTTTCTTGTGCATTTCAATCCAAGTACGATAGAAGGAGATTTTTTTGACTAATCTTCGTCGAAAAATTTTAGATGAAATCTATGATTTAGAATATACCTATTGTTCAACTTGCCCTCTGAACAACCTATCAATGAATTGTGCAGATGAGCAGAAAAAGGCAAAACAAAGAAATTATAAACATTGTAAAGGTTGTCCCATTTTCGATTCCATTCGTGAGAAAGGGGAGCAATTGAATTCTTTATCAAAAAGAGTACATTTAATAAGGTACGAGAACGTTATATGGAAAATCCATTTAAGTATCTTCAATATAAGAAGTACTCAATCACAGATGTAGTAAAAGAAACAGGTTTAACAAAGTATCAACTAAGAAAATTCAAACAACAGCTAGAGTGAGAGTTTCGGATGAGGTGAGAAATAGAATATTTATCTTTAGAAGAGGTATGCGATCGGGTAGGTATAACAAAAAATCAATTAGGCTATTTAATTAAGTATAAACAAATCGAACCTATCAATCTGGCTACCTGGAAAGCAGATGGCGGATATCGTTTTAAGCAAGAAGACGTAAAAAAGTTAGAGGAATTATACAAAGACTCTTTTACATTAAAAGAGGCGGCTGAATTTCTAAATAAGTCTAAGACTTACGTTCATAATGCGGCTAAAGATTGGATATTGCCCTTTAAAGAGATTGCTAAAGGGAAATCTACTGAACGATTATACTTAAAAAAAGATTTGGAAGTTTTCAAAGAAAAAATTGAAAACAGATCAAAAGAGGAATTGAAAGAAAAAAAGCAGCATCTAAGTCTCTATCTTGATGAAAAGGTAGTAGAAGCAATAAAGAAAAAGGCTGCAAAGAAAGGGTATAATGGCTACAAGAAGTTTGCTGAAGACATTTTATCCGCTGAAGTAAAAGAAGACATAGAAGAATAGAAATTCTAGAGAGAATAGACCCCAAAAAAACAGAAACGTTCTAATGGGTCTATTATTAATTCCAAGGATTTTTTCTGAGTTTTAATATAATCGCATTAAGCAGATAGTTAATTGCGATTACAAACGAATTTGAGAAGCTGTTTTTTTTATGTCATTTTACTTTTTCATAATATAGTAGGATTTATGCTATAATTTTAAATATTAGAAAAGGAGAATATATGATGAACAAAATAAAAGACAAGCTATTTAATTTTAAATTTTTAATTAAGACTGGGATAACATTTATGATAATAGCATTAATAAGCCCTTTTGTATTAGCGCCACTAATATATAAAGTTGCCGAAAGGTTTGGTGGTATTGAAAATTTAGGCCCTACAGGAGATTTACTGGGGGGTTCGACTGTACCATTTTTTAATATAGCAAGTATATTATTAATTCTAGCTACAATTGCTATTCAAAGAGAGGAATTGACACTAACCCGTGATGAATTAAAATTAACTCGTGCTGAATTTAAAGAGCAAAATACCACTTTGTCAATTCAAAGATTCGAAAATACTTTTTTTCAAATGGTTAATTTACATAATAATTTAACATCTAAATTAAGAAAGAATGTTTCAAAGTCAGGTGGATATTTAAAGCCAATTATAGAAATTGAGTTACAGGGAAAAGCAGTTATTACAGAAGCTTTATCAGAATTGAAAAGCATATACAAACAGAAATCATGGGTGGGAGAAAAGAGTATAGAAGAAACACTGAAAATTATTAGAATTTCGTATGCGTCTCTTTATAAAGCATATGATAATGAACTAGGGAATTACTTTAGAAATTTATACCATATAATCAAGTTTATAGATGAATCAGATATTAATGAAAAACAAACATACATCCGTATAATACGTGCTCAATTATCAACAGATGAATTAATACTACTTCTATATAATGGATTAAGTGAATATGGATCAACAGAAGTATTACAACTCTTAAATAAATATAATTTCTTACATAATATTGAGAATCGTAAAGAGTTGATGCTGTCAGAAAATGATTATGAAATATATTTAAATTATGAAACATATTTTACAGAACAATAAAACATCAAAAATAGTTTACTATAATTAGATTATAGTAAACTGAAGAGGTTATAATATATTATTCATTTGAAGTATGATAAAATAGAAGTATAACTGTATATCGTGTGAAGGTGGGCTTGTTATTATCCCTTCTTTCCATTCGGAAGGAAAGGGGATGATATAACATGGAATTTTTGTTTGAACTTTTAAAAGAAATTGCAAGAGCAGTTGTGCGTGAGGTTTCAGCATACGCACTGAGAAAGCAATTCGAAAAAAAAGACAACAAAAAACCCGCGCTTCACCGACCAAAGTACAAGCGTGGGTCTAAAAGAAAAAGATAATGCATAATAACAACCACCTTGACAGTAGCAGTTATGAGACGGGATGTTGACAGCATCTCGTCATTTTTAGTTTATGCAATTCAGTTAAGTACTATACTTAATATATATTGGATATGCATTCAATATATATTTAATCTACAGTAAACATACCATATTTTTATTTACGGGTCAATATTGGAAGGAATAGGAGGTTGTATAAAGATTATGAACCTAGATATTAATCAAACAGGACCCACTTGTGGAATATACGGTCTTGCAAATGGATTACTTAACATGAACAAAGTAAGTAGCCACAAAAAAGAAAAGATTGATCAAGAAATCTATGAACTACTAAAAGAATTCAAGTTTAGAATCCAAGATAATGAATTCACTGGATACACTTTAGTAGGCGAATTTTTCAAATTCAATACATTTAAAAGATTCATTGAAAATGTGATTGATGAACTGCATAAAAACATAATTTCAGGTGAAATTAACCCTGTAGATGATAATCTTAAGTATGAAATAGAAATAGCGAACGTTAGTGATTTGACACAATACTCTCTTATCCAGCAAATGAACAACAATGAAGCCTTTATTCTTTTTAGCATTCTTAAACAATATAATATATTGGGGTTAGTAGATGATATAAAAGCTCTCCTCGGTTTTAACAGGATACAAAAACATGTAATATCACATTGGATATGCATACACGGTTACTGTAATAACGTCGGAAAGTTCATTGTTACCGATAGTTATAAAGGAGAAAGAATGAATTTTACATATGAAAAATTAAAGAAAAAAAACGCACGTTTGGAAAATAAAATCTTCGAATGGGAGAAATACACTGGTCAACAGTATTTTCAAAAAAAGAACACAATGACTTCTACGAGCAAACAAATTATAGATTTAGTAACAGAGCAGTTAAAAAATAAGGAAGGGTATCTTAAAAAAAATAAGTTTAAAAGTGTGATAGAGCACACAGCTGGTAAAATGATAGTAATTAGGAAAGTAAAACAGGAAAACAGCCAAGTAAGCGTTAAATAAAAAGTATAATAATTTTTTAAAAACTATTGGGAAATGAGAACAAAAGAACATTTGAAAGGGAAATAAAGAAGTTACACCAAGAAAGAAACAATACAGTTAACGCAATATTCTGTAATAACTTGATAAATATAGAAAAAATAACCAACCCTTAAGTAAATATGTTAATGTTTATATAAATAAATAGAAAGGGGATAAATTTATGAAACATTATGTGAAAGTTTTAATGGGATTGAGTTTTATGTTTGGTTGTATTTTCGTTACATCTGGAAATGTTGAAGCTGCATCGGGGGGATGGTATAAAGTTACAGCTGCAGGTAACAATTGTAAAGCTAGAGTGAATACTGATCAAACAGAGTATAAGTCCAATAATAAAACAGTGGGTATGCAAATAGAGGCACAAGGAAATTGTAGTACAATGTATTATGATGCAGCGTTAACAGATAGAGGCTTAGAGTCTGTAGCACATGATGGAACTGTTGGAAGTTTTTCTTCGAAAACTCCAATAAAACAACTAAAAATAGGTAGTGTTCGTGAAAAAGAAACTACAGTTATTATTGTTCAATTATACAAAGATGCTGCTCATACACAGCCTATAGGAAAACTGATTTCAAATGAAATTATACTTTATCCTAGGTAACCACTACCTATAACTATATAAATTGGCTACTGGAAAATTGTAAAATAGGTACCTTTGTTTTGATTACAATATTAAATTTATTATAAGGTTTCTTTGCCAATCAGCATTTAACTAAAGCGAAATTGTAAATCTAAAATAAAAAAATGTTTGTGCTACCTCAGATAATAGAAAAGTACAGGTCCTTAATCAATTAAGGGTCTGTACTTTTCTATTATGATTTACTAATTTTCCAACCTTCATCCGTTTTCTCTAATTCAATTACGATTACTTTTTTATAATCGTTTTTAGAATCTTTTTTATACACAGCATCAACAGTTACTGTAGCGATTTCGTTTTTCTCTTCAACTTTTCTAATCTTATAGCTTTTAAGATCTTCATTAATTGATTTCATTAATTCTGCATTTCCGCCAATAAAACCAACTATTTTTTTTGCTTCGGGTGTAAATAACTCTCCAAAATCTTTTGCATTTCCGTCTTTTGCATCTTCAAAATATGCTGTAGCAACTTCTTTAGGATCACGATTATCTCCACATGCAGCAAGTGCTGTAACTGATAAAGCCATTACCACCATTAACATGATCATACGCGTAAATTTGTTCTTCATTCAAACCACTCCTTATATATAACGTAATTTCAACTCTTAAAAAGGGCTAAATTACTTGTATAAGTATATAATAATTAAAACTATAAAACTATATATTCTTAGATATTATTTTTATGGTATTAGAGTTATTAAAACGAAGTGGAGCACGGGGAAACTTCCCATTACTATAATATTGATTTCCGTTATATACATTAGTATAATATTAAAGTCAGAGCATGCTCTGAACAGTCAACGTTATAGGGGTATAACAGACGACATTCATTTTTAAAATCATAAAATCGGATTCACTTATATGAAAGATAAAAGCCTTTCTTTAATTAGGAGGGCTTTTATCTTTTCTTGAAGAGTTCAGCATATACATGAGTAGATGTAGTAATAGTTATGTATTTTGTATCTGCAGGTGTTATCCCAGAAGGTAAGATATGTATTTAATTACAATTAACAAGAAACAGAATATTAATAATTATTGAAGGGATTACTAGGACAATAACTTATAATGATACTATACGATACATAAGAAAAATTACTGAAAGTAACAACACTGAGTGAATGTCATGCCATTAAAGTTATGGATAAGTCGTGAGGAAGAAGCGGAAATTCATGATTTTAAGATCTATGAAGAAGCAAAAAAGAATTTTAAAGAGAAGTATGAAAATCCTTTCCAGCTGTCTGAACCTTTCAAGATAGATGGTGAACAAATATATTCCTACATGTATATCATAGATAGGGAGAAATTTAAAGAAATGCAAGATTATATAGAAAAGTATAATACGTATCTTATTAATGATGGGGACCTAGACACTAATAGAATCATACCAATCAATTCTGATTTTCGAAGACTGTAAATTAAATATTTCTCATTAAAAATAATATACTTATAATATTTTAAGTACAAACCTGAAAAGAGGCTCTTATTTTAAAGCGCCATTTCTGTCCAAAAGGTTTACCTCACCTTAGCTTGTCAAAATATGAGCCCCCCCTTCACCTAACCAAAAAGGGGCTAGTAGGAGAGGGGATTACACTACATGATTGTTTAACATAGAAAAGTTTTATGCGACCTTTACTTATACCATGGCATATAACCTTATTAGAATAAATATTTTAAAGACATTCCTAGATTATTTAGTATGATTTTGGATAAAATCACAGAATGTAGAATACTAATTTGCTTTCTCAACAATTGGAGAAATAGCATCCACAGGAGTATTAGGTAGTAAAATAGGGCTACTCTCAAAAGATGCAGCGTAAACGTTTACTGTATCACCTAGTACAATGTCTTGTAATAATTTAGGTGAAACCTCAGCTGTATAAGTTATGTTGTTACTCGAAACTAAGATTGAATTCTCCGATTTTTGTACTATTTTTCCTGTGATTTTTTCGTATTGATTCTCCAAAATGTTTTGTTCATTTCCCTTTTGAATAATCGCATTTCTTGCCTCGAAAGGTAAATCCTTTAAAAGTATAGGATCCATTTCAAATGCTTTAGCATAAACATTTACTGTGTCACCTATATTAATATTTGGTAGTATTTTTGGATTAACATGGGCACGAATAATGTTGTTTTCACTTGAAATTTCAATGCTATCTTCGGATTTTTTTATCACAGTACCAGAACGTTTTTTTAATTGTGCTAAGAGTTTTTGTTCTTTATCTTTACTCATTACACGGTTTTCTTGTTGTTTTTTAGATTCATCATTTACTTTAGAAATAGAATTTGCATCAGTGTAGAATACAGTTTGTCCATAGATTTTTTGTTGTTTCCATTGATCTTTGTTAACAACTTTAACTTTGTCATCCTTTTTAAAGCTTGAGTTACTGCCATTCGAGAAGTTTATAGTAACTTCTTGATTATTTCCATTGGCATCTTTATACGTAACTGTCACATAATAAGGATCTGCATCATTTATTACACCAACTACATGGTTTTCTTGTTTCTTTTTAGATTCATCATTTACTTTAGAAATAGAATTTGCATCAGTGTAAAATACAGTTTGTCCATAGATTTTTTGTTGTTTCCATTGATCTTTGTTAACAACTTTAACTTTGTCATCCTTTTTAAA
>NZ_JBFUPV010000007.1:15837-214237 GCF_041360755.1 Bacillus sp. RCC_6_1 | reverse complement strand
TCTTGATTATTTCCATTGGCATCTTTATACGTAACTGTCACATAATAAGGATCTGCATCATTTATTACACCAACTACAGCATTTTCTTCTTTCTTTGTTTGGTGGACGATTTGATCAGATTTTGCAATAAATTGTGCAGCCTCTGCACGGGTAATCGGTCTATTAGGGGACCAGTTTTCTCCATCTTCAGTGCCCTTAGAAATTTCTGTTTGTATTAAAATATTTGCATATTTTTCTCCCCAATGTCCTTTTAAATCCTCAAACGTAGTTACTATATTTCCAGCAACTTTATTTTCTAATTTGTAAGCGTTTGCCACCATTGAAGCCATTGATGCACGATTAATTAAACCTGTTGGAAGGAAGTTACCATTGCCATCTCCTTTAATAACACCTACTTTTTCAATAGCTGCAATGTATGGTGCTGCCCAGTGATTTTGAGCATCTTGGAAAGATGGTTTAGCATTTGGATTAATATCTAGTCCAAGCATAATGGCCATTATTTTAGCAGCTGAACCGCGGTCAATTGTTTCAGCAGGAGAAAAAGTACCGTCGGGTTTTCCGTGTAATGCGCCTTTATCAACTAGGTAATTTACAGAAGGGCTTGCCCAATTTGGGACATCTGGAAACTTATGAGTACTTGCAAATGCACTAGATGAGTAGGATAGTAGACTACCAGCAATAATTCCTGTAGCAATTAATTTGTTTTTCAAAATTTAGCACCTCTAAAAAATTATTACAAGTTAGTAAATATATCATTTATAGTTAAGCTTATAAGTAATACGACTTAGCTTAAAGAACAATCGATTAGGTTGGATTTATCACTACATTACAGATAAATAATCTTTAACTCCATTAAACTATTATTTTGAAAAGAATCCATAGACATACACTTATAGGCAGTGACTATTTGACATATTCACTAAGCATGTGTAACCAGTATAGTTACTTATATAGATGAGTGTCAATGAAATGAATCTTACACTTTTGTAAGGTGACTATATTAATAATATAGTAAGTAATTATTATATAAGGTGAATAATTAATCGCTATAATAAATATAAAAATCGTTAAAAGGGTTTTTAATCCTATGGAATAAAAGGGCTCTCTAGTTTAAATGAAAGAGGGATATTACCACCGTTTACACGTGATTTATTGTGAGATTAGATACTAGTAGTTATTCATAAAACCTTAATATCTATTCCCTTGACACTTGTATGTATAAGTGCATATAATAGGTACTTCAATTGAATATATAGTACTTTACCAAAGAATCCTGAAACATTAGATGTTGAAGTGCTATCTAATGAAATCCCGTATAAAATGTAAGCAGATGAGGAAAAAGTAAATGTTGTATCCTCATCTGCTTACTACCATGTACCATATTCATTTGATTTACAGATTAAAAGTAAACCAGGTATTGAGCAAAACAAAGTTGCAGCATTAACTCTTGGAACAAACATCATTATTTATTGTGAAGATCCAAATGAATGGGGTAAATTCTCTTTTGAAGCTAATGGAGAAAAATATGCCAATATTTTAATTGATTTAAAAATTTCTAATGGTACTGATAACACCTGGCAACCAAGTAGATTCATAACACGCGCTGAAGCCTCTCAACTTACTGCAAAAACAGATATGCTTTTCAAAAAAATAAAGGATGAATTAATAGCAAAAACTAGCACTAAAGATTTAGATGCCAATAATAAAAAGATTGAGTCATCTACAATAGAAAATCGCTCTTTAACTATTGATACAGCTGTTTAAAAACAGAATAATAAAGAGCAAATCCTTTTAAATCAGCATAAAAAGCGCTCAAGGAAAGAATGTAAATGAAATAATAATATCAAAAGATGAAAAAAGGATGAACGTTCTTATTACAGAAATAGATAAAGATCGTACAGAAACAGATACACGCTCATCATAATAATTTTTTAAAGCACCCATTATAAGAAAACTTTCCTTTTTTTATAGGTATTATTTTTAAAGAATTTGTGGATTTCATAGAAAACAAACGGGATTTCAAGTATATTATTATGTATTTTTTATCCATTTCAAAGGTTATTTTGATGATATTTTTGTAAGTGTATGAGAGGAAATATTATCATGTATAGTATGGGGGAAATCGTAAAAAAGAACTATTTCAGTTCCTATCAATCTCTGTAATAATTGTTCAAACTAATCTTAAATATCTATATATTCAGAAGTATTTATGGACTTCCATTGATTATAAGTAATGAAAATTAAGTTGTTATTTTTAGGTTTTAAACTATTATGATGCGCATTAAAAAAAGTGTAAGGAGGAAGGTATATCTACTAAAAATTCGAGATATACCAATTTAAACATGAGTATTAAATTTAATAAAAAAGTAGTAGCATTAACAGTAGGACTAACGGTAGTATCCTCACCAATGGTATCGTTTGCAGAAGAACAACAATCAGTAAATAACCATCAATCTATAAGTGTTCAAGAACAAGTCGGAACAGACCCACTTCAAGTATCAGATGAACAAGCTTTAAAAAGTATTGAGAAGAGTTTTGAGGGAGTAGACGGACGTGGTGAAGGTACTGTTGATAATAAAAAAGTAGATAGTCTTCAAAGTTCAGAAGGTATTTATGAAGAAACGGGTACATTAACGGTCCCTAAAAATCCAAATAGAACAAAGCGTAGTCTTTCTTTTTCAGCACCTAAAATTTCTAGTACTATAAATGGCGTTCCATTCACTGAATGGATTGTTCCAGCAGGAAACGATAATATTCGCCCTCAAAACCATATGATTCCAAAGTATATTACAATTCATGAGACCGATAATAAAAGTGTAGGAGCAGGAGCTAAAAATCACGCCCAATACTTATATAACCAGGCAGTAGGGAAAACAGACCGAGCTGCATCATGGCACTTTACAGTAGATGATAAAGAGATTTATCAACACTTACCATTAAGCGAGAACGGATGGCACGCAGGAGACGGTAATGGCTCAGGTAATAGGGAATCTATTGCAATTGAAATTGCAGTTAACAGGGATGGTAACTACAATAAGGCAGTAGATAATGCTAAGAAACTTGTAGCGTATTTAATGAAAGAAACGGGTGTACCATTAAATAACATCGTAAAACACCAAAGATGGAGTGGTAAAAACTGTCCTGCTATTATGATAAACAGTGGACAATGGGTTCCATTCGTAAATGGTGTTGAAGGGTATTATAATAAATTTAATCAACCAACAGACGATATCACAGGAGGTTGGTATGAACCAGCTATTCGTGATTTGAATAGAAGAGGTATTATGCTAGGAGAAGGAAACGGAATTTTCGCGCCTAATAGAGCAGTAACAAGAGCTGAATTTGCTCAATTAACCTCTAGATCTCTAAACCTACCAGCCGGAGATGCATCATTTAAAGACCTAAATGATGCAAACCCAACTCTACGAGATGGTATTAAACGCACTGCAAGTGCAGGAATCATTAAAGGTAGAGGAGACGGTTATTTTGACCCGAACACACCAATTACAAGAGAAGAAGCAGCGGTCATTGTAAATAAAACATTACAGTATAAAGGAATAAATGGACCATTGGCAAACGTACCATTTGCAGATAAAGATCAAATCATATATAAAGAAGATGTACAAAGACTATACGGCTTAGGTATTGTAAAAGGGATGGGAAATAATTTGTATGCCCCTAAAGGAACAACAACTCGTGGTGAAACAGCATCATTCATATTAAACATGCTTCAATTAGTTGAAACTGGTAGTGTTCAAAAGGGAATTGGAACGGCTGAAATTAATGGCATTGGCGTAAATGTTCGAAGCGGGGCAGGAACTAGCTATTCGGTTGTTAGAAAAGCAAGCAAAGGTGAAAAAGTTAAAGTATACGAAGAAAAGAACGGTTGGCTAAGATTTGGTACAGATGAGTGGGTTTATCATGAACCTAGTTACATCGTCTATAACAAGGAGTAAAATTAAATAGTTAATGCAGTGAGTGATACATCCCATCGCTATCAAGCTAAGAAATACAAATACCTCCAAAACGAGAAAATTGACATCTTCATGTGAAAATGTACAATTTTATTGTTTTGGGTTGTTATAAAATTCTTAAGTTGATGGGCATGTCGTGAGACTCCTAAAAGAATTTGCTATATAAATAGAGTCCTATATTAATAGGACTCTATTCCTCATGGTTAAGCTTTATCACAAATCAACATCTTTCTCATTTAATAACCTCTACTCCCCCCATATATGGACGTAATACTTCTGGGATTATAATTGAGCCGTCTTCTTGTTGATAGTTCTCTAAAATAGCCGCTATTGTGCGACCTACAGCCAATCCAGTACCATTTAGTGTGTGTACAATAGTTTTGCACCTTGTGTACGGCGGAAACGAATGCTTGCACGAAGTGCTTGGAAATCCTTACAGTTTGAGCAAGAAGAAATCCCACGATAAATCTCAGAGCAAGGTAACCACACTTCAATGTCATATGTTTTCGCAGATGGAAATGCTATCTCAACTGTACATAATACAATTATTCGATAAGGTAATTGTAACAATTGCAGTGCTCTTTCAGCATTCGCTGTTAATTTTTCTAGCGCATCGTATGATTCTTCTGGCTTTGTATATTTAACCATTTCAACTTTGCTAAATTGGTGTTGACAAATAAGTCCTCTCGTATCATGTCCTGCACTACCGGCTTCAGAACGGAAGCATGGCGTATGAGCAGTAAAATTAATAGGTAATTCCTCAACATTTAAAATTTCATCGCGATAATAGTTCGCTAACGGTACTTTCGCCGTTGGGATTAAAGAGTAATCTGTGCCTTCTAATGTAAATATATCTTCCTTAAATTTCGGGAATTGTCCTGTTCCTAATAAAAAAACAACTAGAAAAGGCCCATTTTCAATATATCTTAGTTTCTCCAAAGTTTATAACTACAGAAAATGGAAGGACCTTAATCAGATTAACGGATTATAATGAATATGTTTAAAAGCTGGGGTATCCAGTGGAAAGCTTAAAAAATGATAAAGAAAGTTTGATAATAACATCTAAGAAAGCAAAGAAGGATAGAAATGAAGAAATTAAAAGCAGAAAAATAGGCAAATTAAACAAGGAAACTTACATATAAATCTTCCTATTCAAAAGAATGTAGAAATTGAAGAACTAAGACCGAATTATGATTCTATATTAGTAGTAAAAGATTCAATATATAATCAAATCGCGAATGAGTACTTTTTAGGGACATATAAAAGATAATCCGTTAAATAAACAAAAAACCTTGCAAGATTTTTGTAAGGTTTTTTGAATTGGTATATACATTAAAGAGAAAAATTGAATTTCTAATTATATTTAAGACCAAACCCACTGATCATTTTGATAAGCTTGAGTGTTGGTTTCATCTACTTTTTGAATATTATCTATAACGGTTACATCTGCATCGATATTACCACGTCCCAAAGCCAATTCCATATTAATTTTCACTTTGTCGCCTAGTTTAAATTGTTGTCCTTGAGTTAAACGAACTTCGATAATTTCTTTTTGGCCATATTGATTCATATAAGGAACTATTACATAATTAAATTCATTAAATTTATTTCCAATTTCTATAATTTCACCTGTTACATGGCCATTTACTTCACGATTCAAAACAGGGTTACTTTGTGCCTGAGAATCATTAACTTTTTCAATTTCGTCCATTACCGACCACTCATTACTTCTTTCAGCGTTCGCCATATGCACTTTCACTTTTTCATCTGCATTAAATTTTTGTCCTTTTGTCAAATAAACCGTAACATTCTTTTTTTGAACCCCATCTTTCCCAGTATATTGAACTATTACATAATCTAATGATTGAAATTTACCTACTTTTGTAATATATCCTATTTCATATTCGTATGCGAAAACATGTTCTAAATATTCCCCCTGATGCAATGTATCAGTCCCTTGAACTTTTTCAATAGACTGTGCAATCATATAACTCTCAAAATTACGCATCATCGCACCAGTAGCTTTTATATCATCACCAACTTTTACATTAGGATTAAAGTTAGTTGTAGTAATACTAAAACGATTAGTATTATCAATATTCTTATTGGATCCTTTCACTTCAATATAGATAGTATTACCTGAAACTTCCACTACACGTCCTTCTATTGATGAAACATTTGATTCAACAGCTGCACTTGCTTTGGTTACCTCTAACCCTGGTAAATTTGTTCCTGCAAGAGCTGCAATTCCTAATGCACCAGCTAAAATGATTTTTTTCATACTTTATAACATCTCCATTCCGATTGTATTTAAATGCACAGTTAGGTATAATCCGTAAATAACTTTCGTATATCACCTAACATGTAACAATTATAGTTACAATAAGAATGATTATCAACTGCATTTGAAATGCAATTTTGCATAATAATAAATTTTAGTTTCATGATTTATCTTTTTACTAAGATGAAGGTAAAAAAATGTTGATAACTGTAAGTTAAAACAATATGTAAATGTATACTTTTACTATAATCTGAATGAGACATTTAAATGGGGTTAGTTCTGTAAATATATAAAATTTCAGCTTAGAATGTCTTGTTACACCTAATATCTAAAAACGAAAGTTTAGACTTTCTTATCTAAATTGTTTAGAGTTTCATGTCCTTGTACATTTCTACAAGAAAGGAGGGGAGGTTAGCTTTCATCTTTTCAAGTGTTCGTTAAATAAAAATTTAACGAACAGTTGGTTAAACTAACTATGTTATAATATTAAAATAAATTAAATTAATACTTCGGAGGTCTGTATGCTAAAACTAAATAACCAGATACATAAGATCATGATTTCTACGCCCTCTAGATTTGTGGGCGAATATCTTTCTGAGTATACTGCCGTACAATTATCATTTTCAAGTAAAGATTTATTAACTAATACCGAAGAGAATCCTAATTCACGAACATTTCTGGTTGCTACTTTCCGTTATGTTCAAGGTGGTTCTATGATTAGAAAAGACCTATCAATATTCGGTAATTTCTTTTGCACTGTATTATCGCTATTATATGGAAAAGAATTTAAGAATCATGGAATGCTAGAGTCCGATGGAATTCACAGAACACCAAACCTTGAACTATCAGCAAACGAATACTATTTTCAACCACAATACAATTATCGACCAAGAAAGGATATATCAATCCCCTTAGATTTAAGTTATTTTAAATTAGTCGAGCCACTTCTTTTAGAAAAGAACTTATCAGAAGGCTTTTGTCAAATGGTTATAGCTGCTGGGAAATTTTATAATAGAGCCTTAAGCATATATCCAACTGAACCAGAACTAGCCTTTTTAGATTTAATTACCAGCGGAGAAATTATTTCAAACTTTAATGATAAGCAATACACAGATGAGCAGCTTTACGACGAGAATTTACTTAAGAACTTCAAAGAAATTAGTACCCTACAAAAAGGAAATCGAATAGTACGTGATTTAAAGAAAAGGCTTTTTCAGGTAAAAAGAAAATTTTATCATTCATTAATAGACCTATTAGATGATAATTTTTATGAGAATACTGAGGCAATGCAAGAAATAGGAATAATAACTAAAGGTACAATAGAGCAAAGTATAAAGTCTACATACGATTTAAGAAGTTCATATGTACATACTGGGCTTGAATTCAAAGATCGTATTCGGCCGCTAACAAAAATGCAAAATGAAATTTCTTTAGGCGATGTGAAACATTCTAATAAAAATACTGCTAAAGCACTATCTAATACTCTTACATTTACAGGATTGGAAAGAATTATCCGTTATGCCCTTTTAAAACTAATTCACAATAATGGCGTTAAGATTGATGAGAAGTTAGATTAATGTATCTAACTTCTCATCAATCTATTAATTGAACTATAACTGTTCGTTAAAAGTGTATTTAACGAACAGAGAATATGCACTTCTCTTTATCAAATACATAAAAAGCCACTGTATCTCTTTGAAGTGCACCCCAATTGTTAGACACAGCCTAACAATTGGAGGTGCATTTTTTATGGCTAAATTTTCTTCAAAAGAAAAAATCCAAGCGGTGAAACGATATTTAGATGGTACAGAAAGTGGAAAAACAATTGCTAAATCTATAGGAGTTAACCCTAGCGTACTTCGTGAGTAGATTAGACGATATGAGTCTTCAGGTGAAAAAGCCTTTGAAAAGTGCTATACATTCTACCCAGCCCAGTATAAACTAGATGTACTTTATTATATGAATGAACACGGGACATCTATCAGAGAAACAGCGGCACTTTTCAATATACCGTCTTATGAAATACTTCGGAAATGGAAAATAGCTTATGAAACAGGAGGATTGGATGCCCTACAATCAAAGAAAAAGGGGCGTCCAACCATGAAAGATAAAAAAATAAAACCAGTAGATGAAGGATCAATCGAAGCCTTACAAGCGGAAAACGAGCGTTTACGTATGGAAAATGCATATTTAAAAAAGTTGAATGCCTTAGTTCAAAACAAAGAAAAATCACCAAACAAGACAAAGCGCAAGTAATCTACGAGTTAAGGCATGAATTTCCTATCAAGGAGTTACTTCAACTCGCAAACATTTCACGTAGTACGTACTATTACTGGATGAAACGTTTTAATCGTCCTGATCCAAATGCGTAGGTAAAAGAACTGATTCAAGCTATTTATAATGAACACGATGGGTGTTATGGTTATCGTCGTATTCGTGATGAACTTATGAATCGTGGACACAAAGTAAATCATAAAAAAGTGTATCGCCTTATGAAAGAATTAGGGTTAAAATGTCTGGTTCGCATGAAAAAATATCGCTCTTACAAAGGGACAGTTGGGAAAATTGCGCCAAATATTTTAAATCGCAACTTCCAAGCTGAAAAACCAAATGAAAAGTGGGTTACAGATATTACGGAGTTTAAGTTATTTGGGGAGAAGTTATACCTATCACCAATGTTGGATTTATTTAATGGTGAAATTATCACGTATACAATTGGTTCAAGACCGACCTATTCCCTTGTTTCAACGATGTTGGACCAAGCCTTTTATTGTGTAACCGATCCGGATAAACACCTCATTCACTCTGATCAAGGTTGGCACTATCAAATGAAACAATACCGTCATTCTCTTAAGAATTGTGGCATAACTCAAAGTATGTCTCGCAAAGGAAACTGTTATGACAATGCCGTTATTGAAAATTTCTTCGGTATCATGAATCGGAATTTCTGTATCGAAAAGAATTTGAAAGTATAACACATTTCAAACAAGAATTAGCAAAGTATATAGAATACTATAATCATAAAAGAATTAAGGCAAAATTAAAGGGTATGAGCCCAGTACAATACCGGGCTCATACCCTAGAGGCTGCCTAATGAAACGACCTGTCTAACTTTCGGGGGTCACTTCACTTTTATAAAATACAATGGATTTTATAAAAGTGATAGATTAACATATTAAATTCTTATCCCTTAGAGAGATAATTCATGTCATGTATCAATTTCATCACTTTCTTCTAATTGACGTTGTTCTAAACGCTCAATTGTAGCTCGAAGTTTAGTATCATCAATATTCGTATAAAGAGATGTAGTTTCCATCGAATTATTCCCCATTTTATTTTCCAACAGAACCAAATCTTTATTTTCATTATAATGATAAGTTGCGTATGTATGACGCAACTTATGAGGGCTCTTTTTTTCATCAAATGCTCTAGTATATTTCTCTGTGAGTTTTTGTATAACCTTTTAGCTTGATAGCGATGTGACTCTACCTCGTTGTACACAATGAAAGTATTTCTTCCATAAGAATCTAAGGCACTAAAACAAATAAAAGTTTTTTCATTTATTTACAAAAAATTCAGTTAATGGTTTTTCATTCTTTTTAATGTATATATCTATTAAATTCAGTTGTTTATATGCATTTATAATAGTTTTATTTGCATATTTATTAATTTTTAGACTATTAAAACTTTATTTTCTTTTCAATTAAATCATTTGCCTCTTCTGTATAAGGAATATATACTTTGAGGTGTAAGGATTAATACCTTATAAAAAATTTAAAGGAGGTTTTTTTATGAAAAAAATGAAAAAGTTAGTGAACATTGCTTTAGCCGGAACTATCGGTTTAGGAGGTTTGGGGGCGTTTGCGCCAACAGATGCAAGTGCAGCTGAGGTCTCTCCTGCTAAAACTAATATTCCTACTAATCTATCTACTGAATTACCTACTAATTTTGTAGAGTCTAAGTTACCAAATGCAGCAAAAGCTAGTGCGAATTTAGATGTAAGTATAGATGTATTAGGTATCGCTAATTTGATTAGGAATGCTATTAATAGTCAAACTAATCGTTCAGGATTTGTAAAAGGTGTAATGGAATCAACATTTTATTCTGCAGGTCAACGTTATAATGTTATGGTTTTTAACTTAAACCAAAACTATGAGGATCGTTTTAACGGTGTTAAATTCTTTGGAACAACAGTATATGATGGAATCACTTTTGGAATTTGGGTATTTGAGGATGGGGAATTCACGAATAAAGGTGATGGTGGATGGATTAACTGGGCATTTAGAGGTTGGTTCGATCGTGATGGTGGCCATGTTAAATTTTATCGCCCATAAAAATAAACCACAAAATCAGCCAATTTTGCGGTTTATTAAATAAAAAGTATTATCTAAGCCTAGGAGATCATATTCTAAAATCAACTCCTAGTAAAAACAGTATAGTTGATATTTGTTAAAAAGAAAAGCACTCTCGGGAGTGTTTTTCTTTTTTTATTTAAAAATTAAGATTTTTAGGAATGGAAACAACAAACCCTTTATCTTCTTTATTGACGTAATAAGCTGTAAATAAACAATAAGATTGTTAGTATTTTTTATCACTTTAGTTAAGGAGGCTCCTTCCTCAAGGAGCGTGAAGCGTTCAATTGTATATAAACCCATTTATGGTCAATTAATATTAGAGCATATAAAAAGACACTATGTATAATATAGTGTCTTTTTATAAGTTGACTTATTCTGAAAGAAAATGTAGTGATTAATAATAATTTGTTGGATACTTCTTGGTTAATTATATGATAACACTATCATATAAAAATGTAAATGTATTTATGTATATATATAATTTTATCATATATTAGATGCGTTTGAATTTCATTTCATTTCCAAAAATTCCAGTTTCTTTGTTTTTATGAAAGTTATTTTGAACGTAAGGAATTTGTAAGGAAGAGGTAAGAAAAAAGAGATTTTCATTGTGTATGATTAAAATGTATAGAAGAGTGAGAGGAGGAACAAATACTGTAAATTTATATGAAAAAATAAATCAATTAATAAGACTTGTATGGAAGAAAAGAGACATTACAAAGATTAACATACATGTAAAAAAGGATAGGCCATTTTCAGGTCAGAAATTTGTTTGTGAAATAATGGGCATAAGAATGATTACAAATTCAATAGCGCTCTTTTGTCTTTGGGTAAGATGTAAGCTGTGTGATTAGTTAAAAAACAGCAAAAAACATCTATACGATATAAATAGGGGAGAGGAATATTTTGATGAAAAAGCACCGTCAAATTACATTTACAGGTTTAGCCCTTTTAATAACTGGAGGTTCCCTGCTATATACAACTCCAACCTCAATTGTAAAAGCAGAGTCCATTCAAAATGTATCTAATTCGTTACAAAAAAACAGTCAAAGGAATCGTAATTCTGTCAAAGAGGCAATGCGGGATACATTGCAACTTGGATATCCAGGGATACTTGTTAAAACTTTTGAGGGTGGAAAAACATGGAGTCATGCAGCTGGGGTAGCAGATCTAAATACTAAGAAACCAATGAAAACAGATTTTCGTTTTCGAATTGGCAGCGTGACAAAAACGTTCACTGCAACAGTTGTACTTCAATTAGCAGGAGAAAGCCGCTTGAATTTAGACGATTCTATTGAAAAATGGTTACCTGGTGTCATTCAAGGAAATGGATATGATGATAAACAGATTACTATCCGGCAATTATTGAATCACACAAGTGGTATCGCTAATTACACAAGGTCAAAGGATTTTAATATGATGGATACAAAAAGATCCTATACTCCTGAAGAATTAGTAAAGATGGGAATATCCATGCCTCCAGATTTTGCTCCAGGAAAGAGCTGGTCGTATTCAAATACAGGATACGTATTACTAGGGATCCTAATTGAAAAAATAACTGGGAGCAGTTATGCGGAAGAGATTGAAAAACGTATTATTGAACCACTTGAATTATCGAATACATTCTTACCTGGGAATTCAAGTGTGATTCCAGGAACCAAGCATGCCCGTGGATATATCCAATTAGACAGAGCAAGTGAGCCAAAAGATGTTACTTATTATAACCCAAGTATGGGGAGCTCTGCCGGTGATATGATTTCAACAGCTGATGATTTAAACAAATTCTTTTCTTACTTACTTGGGGGGAAATTACTAAAAGAACAGCAACTAAAGCAAATGCTTACAACAGTCCCTACAGGAGTAGATGAACTTGGTGATTCCGGGCTTGGAATTTTTAAAATGAAGCTTTCAAACGGTGAATCGATATGGGGGCATGGAGGAACCATTCCTGGCTTTTTAACTTTTGCTGGGGGCACACTTGGAGGCAAGCATACATTGGCCGTCAATTTAAACAGTATTAAAGCTGATAGTCCTGATCCTTTTAAAAATATTTTACTTGCTGAATTTAGCAAGTAGGTCAAAGGGGAGAATGGATAAAATTTATCATATTTTCATAGTGGAACAAACAAATGATGAAAACGGTCACTTATCTAAGGAGGTAATTCCGTGATGAAAAATAAGCTAACTGGTGTGTTAGCCACTGCATTAGCGGTAACTATGATTCTACCAACAGGAGCGAAAGCATTTTCTGAAAGTGAGACTACAATTGTAGCTGGTGAAGAATTAGCTAGTCAGGAACTGAAGAAGATTGCAGCAGAAAAGGCGGAGCTACTTACAAAGTCCCATGGAGCGAATAGCGTGCAGTATGCGCTAATTGATAATGGAAAACTTATTTTGTCGGGTCAGACTGGCAAGAACGATATGGAAGGGAGACAGCAGCTAACCAAAGATACTCTATATGGGATTGGTTCAGTCAGTAAAATGTATGCAACAGCGGCTGTAATGAAATTGGTCGACGAAGGAAAAGTTGATTTGGATGCTCCCGTTGCCCGTTATATTCCTGATTTTAAGATGAAAGACAGTCGGTACAAGCGCATTACACCGCGAATGTTATTGAATCACTCCTCTGGCTTGCAAGGTTCTACGTTAGGTAATGCATTTTTATTTAACGATAATGATACCTATGCCCATGATGCCTTGTTGCAGCAATTATCCAATCAGAACTTGAAGGCGGACCCTGGTGCTTTCTCGGTATACTGTAACGATGGTTTTACGCTGGCCGAAATTTTGGTGGAAAGAGTTAGTGGTATGAGTTTTACTGAATTTTTACATCAAAGCTTTACAGGGCCTTTAAAGATGAATCATACGAAAACGCCGCGGGACAAATGGAGGGATGAAAATCGGGCTGGACTATATTTTCCGGCGTACCAAGGACAACTTCCAAGTGAATCGGTGAATGTAATTGGTACGGGAGGCATATCTTCTACGGCAGAAGATATGGTGCAATTCTCACAATTATTTATGGGGCAGGGAAAAGGGATCCTCTCTGATAAGGTGGTCAAGGAAATGGAGCAAGAGGAATATAAAAAAGGAATGTGGCCGGGGACTGGAGATAATATTTTTAACTATGGTCTTGGCTGGGATAGTGTGAACCTATACCCATTCAGTGAATATGGGATTAAAGCTTTGGCCAAGGGCGGTGATACGGCATTGCAACATGCTATATTAGTCGTGCTACCAGAACAGAAAATAGCAGCGGCTGTATTGTCATCTGGTGGACGGAGCTCTATAAATCAACTAATGGCAACTGAATTGTTACTCGCCAGACTTAAAGAAAAAGGTATTATTAAGGACATCAAGCCAAACAAATCCTTTGGCAAGCCGGTCAAAGTCAAAATGCCTCAGGGCGTAGCAAAGAAAGCAGGATTTTATGGCAATAGCGAAACCCATTTTAAAATTGAAATTACGAACAACGGAGAACTGTTCTTACCATCTAATCGAGAAGAAAAATATGTATATACTGCTGATGGAAGTTTTATTAATGAGGAGGGTACCTCCAAGCTCAACTTCGTAACCGAGAAGAATGGAAGAACTTATTTGAAGGAGAGCGCATATAAATCGCATCCAGGTTTAGGGCAAAGTGTGATGACCCACTATTTAGCTGAGAAACTAGAAGACAACGTGCTATCGAAGAAAACCGCTGCTGCATGGGCAAAGAGGGAAGGTGTCAAGTTCTATCTTGTAAACGAGAAATTTAGTTCTATTCAATATCTCGTTCAACCAAAACTTCTTACTACACAAATTAATCGCAAGAAAGGCCCAGCAGGCTATTGGGATGGTAGAAAAATTACAGGTCCGAATACCGCAACGCATCAACTCCAAATTCCCGTGATGAATGGCCGTGATACGACGGAAACGAACTTCTATACAGAAGGTGAAAATGAATATATGGAGATGGCTGGGTTATTATACGTAAGTGAATCTAATGTAAAACCGATTGATATAGGCCAATCATCCAAAGTTACGTTGGGAGAAAATGGGCATGCGAAATGGTTTACAATCCCGCAAGCGGCAACAGAGAAAATGATTACCGTGACGTTGCCGTCAAAAGGTTCGTTTGCGGTGTATGATGAGAAGGGAGTTTGCGTCAACTTTACCATCGTGAGTGGCAATAACATGGTGAAACTGCCGAAGAACGGAACAATCGTATTCGCTGGGGCACCGAAATCGGAATTTGCAATCTCGGTGAACTAGCTACAATTTAAGATGATCTTAAACAAAACCAGTACGGCACAGAAAAGATGTATTACTGGTTTTGTTTGTATTTACGCATTCTCTACGAAAAAACTTGAATAATATCACGCTCAAGCACTATAAAACATCTATAATACATTATAAAATTGTATAAAGAAAAGGCACCAAAGGTGCCTTCTTGCGATTTGAACCTTCTTAATATAGAATTGGGTGCCAATCCAATTATTATTTTACTGCATTAAGTAGTTTCAGTTATTGAGAAATTATAAAAGCCCTCTTTCAAGTGCCTTTTTTAAAAACCAAGATACCCAAATCAAATCAGCTGGTGGGACCCCGTAAAGAAATAATAAGGTTGTTATTTTCGATAAGCGAATCGTTAAACATAATCCAGCGATACTATCCCATATTATATTTCATATGCTTTTCAGCTCACTAGGACATCTGATTAACTGTAAAATAATTATACTCTTTTTCAAACCCCGTAAAAAGCATCACTTTTTACGGGGTTTTCTTTTTTAGATTACATCTGAAATAACCAAGAAAATATGTATAGCTAATAAAATTATCGATATGATCGGGACTTTTTCATGTAATTAATAATGTACCGCTATCATTTCTACTAAAAAAATTTCGTTCTTAGGGCACTATAAAGTGTTAGGTTGATTGGAATACGGTCAGACCTCATTAAGTTAGAAACACGCTGTAGTCATTAAACAGTGGTGAAATACGTGAATTGTATCTTTACATTAAAAGCTTAAATAAAAAAATGACTAATTGTCTAGGGTAGTCAACTGGACATCTGATGTCTAGTCATGTAAAATTTTACATGTAACTAAATCGTCATAAATAGATAATCGAGTAACTAGAGGGAGAGATTACAAATTATGAAATCAGAGAAATCAAAAATTGCTGAGAAAGTACAATCTATTAAAGGAAAGACTGTTGCAAAGTATGGGGCAGTAGTTTTCCTATTCTTCGGGCTGACATCTTGTTATAACCAAAAAACCGATAGATTATCGTCACAAGTAGAACTTTATCGAGAAAAGTCAGAGAAATTAGCCAAAGAGTATGATGAACTAGAAACTAATTACATTAAGCTGACGACTAAACTAGATGCGATTGAGAATCCACCTAAGGAAAAACCTGCAGAAGTTGATATCGCTGAAGAAACACCTGTTGAGAAAGTGGAAGAGACGCCAATTCAAGATACGGAGCCAGAGAAATCTGAAGAGGAAACACTCAAAGAGGAGCAATATGCAACCCGAGAAAAGAAAGCATATGCGAATCTCAATTCTCTTGGAAGTTCAGAAGCGCAGGAGACATACAAAGAACTAATTAAACCGAAGCTTTCGAGATGGGCTAGTAAGGACATGTTACAAGTAGCTAAGGAGGGTGTAAAATTTCGTGAGATAGATGATAGTAACCTACCTTGGACAGATGCTACTGAGCCAAATGGAACGAGTACGAAGCATATCTATAAGAGTGGTTATGACCAATTAGAGATTACATACAACTTTGACGGAACCATTACAAAATCTGAATGGAAAATAGGAGTGAACAAATAAAGTGAAAAACTTAATGTCTACACTTACATCGTTAAATTTTGATAAAACTGTTATCGCATACTCGAACGGGGTTCAGGTCTTTAAAGGAACATTACAGGATTACTTATTTATGTCTCACCAAGAGAAGCAGGCGCTAAAGGTAACGACATTAAGTATTTGTGCCAAAGATGGGAACTAATACGTCTACATTTGAAAGATTAAAAGAAGCGTAAAATCCTAGCAGTAAGTAACATTGTGAAAGTTTAATCGTAATATAAATTTGTGAAAAAAGAGGCATTCTATAGCAGGTATCATACTTGTGTAGAATGCCTCTTTTTTCTCTTGTACAGAAGAATCTATATACAATGATGAGGAAAGAGCAGGTAGGAATAATAAGATGGAATAGGAAGTGAAGTCAATGACAAATGAACCTAAATTCGAATCATGTGAGACGTACGGCACTGGTATAATGTATGGTTTCAGTATACATAATGACTGTTAAGATAAGAAGGAACCTGAATTTGAATAATGGGAGATGTGAGGAGTCGATGTTGTTTAACAAATTATCCGGTAATTGAATAAAAGAATATGAATAGAAAAGAGCCCCCATTAATTTATCGGAGGCTCTTATTTTTTACTTCAGTACAGAAGGAGTCGTCTTTTCTAACCATAGAATGCCATCATATTGTTCTGTCGGAATCATGATTTCTTCTTTTAATTTATTTCCCCAATAACTTGCTGCAGTAGGAGTAAACATCCATGAAGTTTCTGGTCGGTTACTTTCTCCTTTTAAGTTAACGAAAACATGGGGACTTCCTACAGTGCTGATGATTTTTTCAACGCTTTGTTCTTCATGTTCATTATGTACAGGAATAACATTTTCATTAACATCATCCCAACTGCTTCCACTATACGCAAATACACCGATTGTGTACATTTGGTCTTTGATACGCTGTGGAAGATAATCCATCATATTTGGGCCAACATAATTGTATTGCTGCACCTTCGTAAAGTCTAATATCATTTTTGAATTTTGTTTTCGAATATGATAATTATGCCCCCACACAATAATTTTTTTATTTTTATATTGCATTTCAGTGAGCCATGCGAAATTTTGTGCCATTTTTTGATCTCGGATATAAAAAGAATAGTCTGTCAGGTTAGGTGAGGAGATGCCACCTCTGACTTTCATATCAGCATCTAGATGCGTTTTAATCGCATCAATCCGTATACTGATTGATTTCTCAAACAAATTCACATCATACGTAGGATGTGGTGCAACTAGAATCAATTCAGATTTATGATTCTGAATAAACATTCTAACCTTTTCAAACTTGTTAATTACGGGCTGTATTTCCATTTTAAATCGATCATAGGGATATGTTTTATTTTTATTGTAATACCTATCCAGTTCAATCAACTCTGACACTGCTGTATCAAATTCACTCGCCACTTCAGGATTTACTTTTTGCAACCATTCTTTTGCATAAGAGCGGAATGAAGATTTATAAAACAAATTCATATCAAAACCAGCTAATGTGAGTGGCTTCCCTTTTTCTTTTTGTTCTTTCATATAGGTAAATAATTGTTCAAGTTCCTCAGTTTGCCATACAGGGTATAAAGATTGTTTCATCGCTTCCGTAGCGGTTAAGTTATCAAAATTTTGCTGAACAGCTGCTGCTTCTCCAAGCCCTGTTTCAAATGCAATCACATCATATCCCATTTCCTCATGTAAGTACTTAATCATACGTATTTTGGATTGATTGATTTCCTTTGCACCATGCGTACTTTCACCAAGTACAACAATGCGCTTGTCCTGTACGGCCTCTTTAAGAAATGATAAATCCTCTCTTGTTTGGGAAGTTGGTTCATTTAATATTTTTGCATGTCCGTTTAACCATTCCTCCCATTTGGGTTGATCGACTGGTTTTTCTGCTGCGAATACAACAGATGTAAAGGTGGTACAGGCAAGAAGGGTACTCATTAGTCCAAGTTTCCATTTATTACGCACAACAACGCCTCCAAGTATCATAGTTTACAAGCTGGAAAAAATAATACCAAAATTTACTAATATAACATTATTTATAATAATATATATGATAATCTCTAACAATACTAATATTGTGAAAATTTAAAAGTCTCCTTCAGTGTAGTGAAGAAACCCTTCTTTCTATGTCACGTCTTGTAATCAAATATACACATTGCATGTACGTTTTCTGCATTCCTCTTGTGTGGAATCTGGAATGAGTACATGAATTTCAAAGTTCATTTTTATCCAAAAGGATCAAAAATCATTAATTTACATAATGTATTTATCGTAAACTTTTTAGTTTGAACAAATGTATTAATCTATATATTATGTTATAATGTGAAGTAGAAACTCGCGTGTTTCAAATACAACATTTTTATCTTCTTGATGGCCTCTTATCTTTCCGTAAGAGGTCCTTTTTTTATCCCTCCATATTGCATAGTCGTTAAAATACTATGAAAAGATACTAAAGACTACTACATTACTATATTCTCTAGTATTTTTTCTTTACCTAGATTATCTAGTGTTGGGCAAACGATAATTTAAGGGTTTTTTGTATAATTTTCACAAAATTACTTTGATTCATTATTTATTTCACTATAAAATAATAAAAGGATATATATAGTCAACGATTATAAGAATAGGTATGTCCTTTTTTGCAATGCTAATCCAAATTGAAGCCTAATACTGAAACGGTAAATGAGTAGAATTAGGGCTGAAACAGATAGTGAGGAAAGTAAAACAATAATAGCAAACAATACTTATAATGAAAACTTTCATAATGGACTGTCTATGGATGGAGAAAGAATACGAAAATATAAAGGGGTAAATGAATATGAATAGATCCTTCAAAGGTATTGCATTAGCAGGGTTAAGTGTTAGTTTCATGCTAGTAGGTTGTACATTAAATACATATGGACTTACACAGTCAGAGTATAGAAAAGTAGATAAGTATTATGATGCAGATAAAATGGTATCTGACCTAAAGAAATTGCACTATAGTGATGAACACATTGAAAACCAACTAAGAAACGCATTGTCTAGAATTGAGTATGAACAGGGAAGTAAGGAAGACGAATCAAGTAGTAAAGAAAGTAAATCAAATGTATCAGACACGGAAGGTGAAAAGAAGGTAAAGGTATCTGAAAAAGATTACCCTTATCGTTTGACTGAACTACACTTAGAATTCCAGTATCATTTAAAAAAACTAGAAAAGAAAACTGATAAATTATTTACAGAAGAGGGTGTCTACATAGGTGAGATAGATTCCTTAATTAGTCACATTAGTTTGGATATAAACCGTTTTGAAAAAATCAAGCCACCTAAAAAGTATGAAGATTACCAATTCTTAATACAAGAAGGGGTAGAAGAGATTAGAAAACACCTAATAAAAGTAGAAGATGCAGTTAGACAGTATGATGACCGTAAGTATGATGGTGAATATGATAAGGATAAAGCAAAAGAAATCATACAAAACGGTATGTTTGGGATAGATGATGGTGTTTCTAAATGGGAGACAGTATTTAATGGGATAAACGAAAAATACCCTGATGTAGAGCAAGAGGTAAAGGAAGAGAACCAGAAACATGCGAAAGAGGGTCATCGTGAGGATGATTTAAATGAAAAAGTTAGTGGTTCAGAAGTTGATAAATACAAAGCAGCCATCGTAGGAAATACAAATAAGATGGATGAAGTTATCAGACTGATACAAGATATAGGGCATTCAGATGTAAAGGATTATGAGTCAAAGAAAAGTGAAATCCAACTGAGTTTGGATATAGCAAAAACACACGTAAGAGACATGAAATACCTTGAGGCACCTAAAGAGTTAGAAGTTGAACAGGAAAAGATAAAACAGGCAATGGATAATTACTGGGATGCTCTGCGACTACTTTCAGAAGCATTAGAAGAACAAAATAATAGTAAGTTTGAACAAGCAAATAACAAAGCAGAACAGGCAATGAAACTTTTTAAAAAAGCAACTGACAGTATTAAAAGTAAAACGAACTAATCATGAAAATGGTCATGTGGTGGTATCCCTATTATAAATTAATAAATAAAAAAGATAAGATCGGATAGTAGGATCTTATCTTTTCACAAAGAGAAATATATTGCAAGATATCTTATTGTTCATAGTAGTATATGTAACTTTCGATTTCCATATACATTTTACAATTAACAATAATATCTATATTGAGAAATCGACCATAAAAATTCTAAAAGGGGGATCTTCATTATTCTGGAAAACCCCCACGCTAAGAAAAAAACTAGCCCCCACATGAGAGACTAATTGACGTGAAATTCGTAATTGGAATTTAATTATATTTCTCTACGTACTAAATAAAAAGCTAAGGAACCTATAAATAATAGGCGTAATCAAACTAGACGAATATGACCTAGTAATAGTAAAAAGAGAGAGTATAACTACATAGATAACAACTATTCCTATAAATACAGGAATTTCAAATTGAAACTTCCTACATTGTTTTATGTTCCTTTATAATAATTCTCCAATTAGGCAAACTACAAGATCTAGTATACTACCAAATATGATGAGAATTATAATGAATCCAAATAAGTTAGGCAAATCATTCTGGTAAAAATAAATAGGATCAAAAATATATGACATCAAGAGCAATATGATAATAAAAGTAAGCAGATTTGCAGCATAACTAATTGAAAATCTTCCCAACGTAAGTATCCTGACAAATATATACCCTTGATTAACTAATAACTGCCCTATACGTTATATAGGCTAAAATAACTGAAAGGTTTATTCTGATAAAATCCAAATGACTACAACAATTCCTGTAACTGCTGCACCTCCAAAAAAACCTACCAACATTTTCCCATTAGAACCAGTAACAATTTCTTTTAAATCTGCTTTTGCTTTTTTCTTGTCTTCTCCTGTTGAAAAGAGATAACTAATAAAATGTACGACTAGTGAAACTAGTGCCGCGATTATTTCTATCATTACTTATGTCCCCCTGTACTATTAATCAATAATTGCCTTATACATTATATCAGTTAAGGTACATGGAAAATATAATTAATTATTTATATAATCCATTTTATTAATTGATATCGCATTACTATAAGATGGCCCATATCAAAAAAGACACCTAATAATTCCTTAGCGTACGAAATTCGCGTTTTGTTGGCAGGCCCACATGCCCATCAAGCTAAGATTTTAAAATATTCTCTAAATGGAAAGTTTGTGTTTTTATCGTTTTGGAGGTAAAAGTTGTTGTAAGTCATTATAAATCGAAAAAACGAAGTTTGGTTGTTGCAAACTTCGTTTTCGCTTATATCTTTTTATTGTTTTAAAAATTCTCCCATTATTTCCATTACGTCCTCTGAATCGTTTACTTTATCTTTTGAAAAACGCCATTGTTCTTTTCCATATCGCTCCATCTCAACCTTTATTACTTTTTCTTTATCTGAAACTTTTGCTTCTGGCAAAATAGATATAAAGTAACCAAACGATTGGCTAAATAATTTAGGCTGTTCAATTCCTGGATTTTCTTTTAGCAATCTTTCATTTTCCTTATGTAATTTTGGTTGCAATTCGCTTAATAATAATGGTTTTACTTTTAATTCCACTTCAACTTTATCTTCCTCAGGAGAAGAACCTACTGATTTTACTGTAAATGTAACTTTTTCCTGCAGTACAGATTTTAACTTTTTATAATAGCTTTCAAATTCCTGGTCACTAATTCCATTATGCGTACTGGACATTGCATCTTTTTTAAATTCTTGATGTATATTTTGAGTAAATTGTTTTCCATCTTCACCGGACAATTCATTAATTTTGTCTATATCTTTATCATAATAAATAGCGTTTATATAGGTTTTTAGAGCTTCAGCTGGTTTGTTTAAGTCTTTTGTATTCTTTTCTATTTCTTGTGTATCAATTTTGAAAGAAACTTTTTCTGTTTCATCGTCTCTTTTTTTTGTTTCTTCATTGGAATAAACGAGCTCATATGATGAGGCTTTATTCACTTCATAGTAGAGAATCCCCGATGTTTTTTTACCAGGTTCTAATTCTATTAAACGTAATTTATCTGAATCAGCCTTATCATATTTCTTCATTTTTTCATCACCTTGATATAGTGTAAAGAGATAAGGTGATATCTCTAACATTTCATCCCCTTTATTTTTCAAACTCACTTTGAATTTCAATACTTTATCTTTATTTATTCCTCCTATTGACCCACTTAATGGTAATACGTACTCAGCATTTTCAACTTCAATTTCCACGTTCTTCGAAGACGAAGATGCCTTTCCATTTTTTACAGTTGTAGAACTTTGTGAAGAACTACAACCAGTCACAATAGTTAATGTGAATATAAATAAAAAACAAATCATAAAAATCTTTCTAAGTTTCACTTGAAACCCCTCCATCCCCTTATTTAAAAACATTTACTATTTTACCATGAAATTCAATTCGTTTGTCTATTGAGCGACAAGATAGCCAAACTTAGAGATAGAAGAACTAGAGATCCTCAAAGCCATACTGGTGACATAGTGCACTTGTTACTTTGCGAATGCAGAAACGAATGAAGTTCTTATTTGTAGAGGGAAATTATTAAAAATTTACATCTGATATGTTCGGATTAGCTTGAATTAATTAATTTTGATAAGGTAGTGCAAGTCACCAACTCAATGCATCTCAAATTATCATAAAAGGAATGCAAAGATAAAAAGGACAATCCTATATATAGAAGAATTTAGTTGATAAATCGGATTTGAAAATAAATGAAGCGGTATTAAAAGACATATATAAAGAAAGAAATAGTTGAAAAAAGCTCACCAAAATAAAAAAGTCTTAAGCAGTATCAATCTAGAATTCATTATAAAAAATACCAAACAAGATGATATTGTTCTCCAATGAGATAAAATGTATAATGAGAGTGTAGAGATAAACCTTTTATTAAAGGTTTTAACTCACTAACTATGTGCATAATAATAAAAGACGAGATGCTGGTAAAATCCCGTCTGATTTGTAACCGCTGTCTTTAGGTGGTATATTGCAAAGTTTAATTATTTTTCTTTGAACCACCTTTCTTACGTTTGGCAGACGTCTGGGTGGTTCTTTTACTTTTATTATGACGTTTTGCTACTAGTGTAGAAAGACATAAATCTCTATACTAAAATCTCATGAACATTCGTTGATAAATAGCCATTATCATAAATTTTGTAGGTACGTTCATGTCTCAATAATGTGACATGAACGTCTAAACTTTTTGAACTAGGAACAAGAAACCTTAAACTACTTAGCTTATAATAAAATATCCATGGAAGTATTCTAAAAAAATAGATTTATAGGGGATAAAATGTTCCATTTTAATAATTATAAATCTCATTCACTTATACAAAAAACAAGAAGCTTCTTAATTGTAAGAAGCCTCTTGTTTTTAGTTTTAGACAAAGAAAATTTATATCAATTTTAAATAACTAACACAACCATAGTTATTAGAGAAATAGCATCTATATACTTATTAGTATGGGGATTTTCCCATTGGAAACCTAATATTTATTTTGCCAACTTTTCAATGATTGGAGCTTTAGCTGATAATTCACCACTTGCCATATTACTCATAAAGGATGCCCCATAAATAGTAACGGTATCCCCTACTTGAATATCCTCAAGCACTTCAGAAGAAACAACAGCAGTAACAGTCAGGTCTTCACTAGAAATTTGGACAGTTTCCTTCGTTTTATTGATTACACTTCCAGTGTGCATTTTATATTGTTTTTTTAACACGTTTTCTTCATTTTCTTTTTGAACAATTGCATATTTAGCTGTAGCTGGATCACCTGGTATTGAGCCTATAAAAATAGGAGCATAAATGGTAACGGTATCCCCAATCTTAATATCTTTAAGTACCCCAGGGGAAGAAACGATAGCGTATACGCTTGAGTTTTTACCAGAAACCACTAATCCGTCTTCCGTTTTTTCAATGACTTTACCTGAAAGTTTTTGATGTTGATCCAGAGCATTTTGTTCTTTTTTATCGACTTCTGATATAGATTTCGATTTATTTATACTTGTATTAGGAGTCATTGTCTTACTTGCCAATTTTTCAATGATTGGAGCCTTAGCAGATAATTCACCACTTGCCATATTACTCATAAAAGATGCCCCATAAATAGTAACGGTATCTCCAACTTGAATATCCTCAAGCACTTCAGAAGAAACAACAGCAGTAACAGTCAGGCCTTCACTAGAAATTTGGATTGTTTCCTTCGTTTTATTGATTACACTTCCAGTGTGCATTTTATATTGTTTTTTTAACACGTTTTCTTCATTTTCTTTTTGAACAATTGCATATTTAGCTGTAGCTGGATCACCTGGTATTGTGCTTATAAACATAGGAGCATAAATGGTAACGGTATCCCCAATCTTAATATCTTTAAGTACCTCAGGGGAAGAAACAATAGCGTATACACTTGAAGTTTTACCAGAAACAACCAATCCATCATCCGTTTTTTCAATGACTTTACCTGAAAGTTTTTGGTGCTGATTTAGAAGAGTATTAGTACTTGTATAGTCTTTTTCTTTTAATTCACTATTCATTTCTCTTGACAGCATATCAGTTTTAGCAGTAAGTTGAGCGGCTTCAGCTCGTGTTATGAGTCTATTTGGTTGCCATCCGTTATCCGTACCATTGGAAATATTTAAGTCAATTAAAATATTGGCATACTTTTCTCCCCAATGTCCTTTTAAATCCTCAAATTTACTTTGGTCATTATCATGTGTTGTATTCTGTAGTTTATAAGCATTTACTAGCATTGTCGCCATAGCAGCGCGAGTTACTTTACCGGATGGATTGAAGATGCTATTCCCTTCGCCTTTAACAATGCCAGCTTTTTCAGCTGCAGCAATATACGGAGCGCCCCAGTGGTCTTGAGAGTCTGTAAAAGAAGGTTTGGCTTTGGGATCGATTTCTATTCCTAAAGCTTTTGTTATAATTGTTGCAGCGGAAGCTCGATCTAACGTAACGTTTGAGCCAAAAGTTCCATCTGGATAACCAATTATGACTTGTTTATCCACTAAATAGTTTACAGATTGCTCTGCCCACTTGGGAACATCAGGAAATTTGTGAGTATCCGCTAAAATATTAGAAGAATAAGATAATATAGCTCCTGCAAGGATACCTGTTGTAATTAATTTGCGCTTCATAAAAATACACACCTCTACCAATCTATTGTATTACCAAATTGAGATTTTTTATTTTTATATTTATATGTTTGTGATGCTGCTGACATCTATTCAATTTGGTGTAACGATTATAGTTACTTATATGTATGAGTGTCAATGAATAACTTTTACAAAAATGTTCAATATTTACATAAAAAATCAGTATAAATTAATTTTGTTTACTGAAAATTAATAAGGTGTTGACGTATTAATGTATACTTAACTATAATTAATCGTGATTAATTGAGATTGATTTTCAAGTTTGTATACTAGTTTAACAAGTATACAAAACTAACTTGAATTTAATTAAAAAAATTGAATATAAACTTATATTTGTTCATTGACACTTATATACAGGCGGCTAAAATCGTTGAACCAAATGTAAGTTATGCTTAAAAATTTTTAAAAGATACATATTGATAGAAAATGATAGAAAATCTTTTCTCTATATAATCTGTTGGGGAAAGAACCTTTATTTATGCAACTCTTTATATATATTGTCCATTAACAATATAGTTAATTATTCAATAAGCTCACCAACATTTATTGCAATTTTTTATTACTAATTCTTAATAAAGGAATAATGTAAATTAAATGCATGAAAATGGATAGAAATTAAGATTTAGAAGGAGAATATTTTATGAAATCCAAGTTAATTGCTACAGGAATTATTGCAGGAAGTCTACTATCCTACTCATCTAATATATTTGCAGATACTCACAAATTTCCTGATGTTCCCAAGTGGGCAGAACAATCTGTAAACTATTTAGTGGATAAACAAGTCATAATTGGTTATCCAGATGGAACTTTTGGTTCACATGATTCATTAGACAGAGCTTCCGCTACGAAAATTATGACAAAAGTATTAGGTATACAAATTGACTTTGATGCAAAACCATCCTTTACAGATGCACAAAACCATTGGGCTACCCCTTATATCGCTGCAGCTGAAAAAGCTGGCATTGTTAAAGGCGAAGGGAATGGCCTTTTCAATCCAACTGGAAAAGTTACACGTGCTGCTATGGCGACGATGCTAGTAAATGCTTATAAATTACAAGGTACAGCAAATAATAATGACCAAAGTAAATTTGAGGATTTAAAAGGGCATTGGGGAGAAAAGTATGCCAATATTTTAATTGACTTAAATATTTCCAATGGTACTGATAATGGTTGGCAACCAAATAGGTCTATAACACGCGCCGAGGCCGCTCAACTTACTGCTAAAACTGATATGTTACAACAAAATCAAAATAATGGTTTAAAAGACAAAGAAATCATTACTGCTACTTCGTATGAGGATTTAAATTTAACAGTGGCTTCGAAAATTACAGCCCAAGAGATTGATAGTTTTATTGCAAAATACCATTCAGATAGTCCGTTAGTTGGACATGGGCAAGACTTTATTAATGCGCAAAATCAATACGGTGTCAATGCACAGTATTTAGCAGCACATGCAATTTTAGAGTCTGGATATGGAAAATCAGAAATCGCATATCGAAAACACAATTTATTTGGGTTACGCGCGTATGATAAGGATCCGTTTAAATATGCAAAATATTTACCAACCTACGGTGACAGTATTGCTTATAATGCCAATTATGTACGAGAAAGATATTTAGAAGAAGATGGCATGCATTATAATGGACCAACATTAGCTGGTATGAACGTAAAATATGCATCAGACAAAGGCTGGGCTGGAAAAATTGCAAATATTATGGAACGTATTAAACCTTTCCGTGCGGAAGACTATACATCTGCAAAAAAATTACCAAAAAATCCTGAAACATTAGATGTTGAAGCGTTATCTAATAAAATTCCATATAACATGTATGAAGATGGGACAACAGCAAATGTTGTATCAACAGCTGCTTATTACCATGTACCGTATCCATTTACCTTAAAAATTAAAAGTAAATCAGATGTAGCAGTCGAGGAAAATAAAGTTGGTACAGTAACTCGTGGAACAAACATCTTTATTTATCGTGAAGATCCAAATGGATGGGTGGAATTCTCTTTTGACACTACTGGAGAAAAATACTGGACATTAAAAAGTAAATTAAGTATGTAATTAGAAAGGTCTCTTTCACTACTCATAATCGTTTAGATTTAAATGACATATAATTATGAGACAAGTTTTTTACTTTTTTAAATATAGTTATGTACACAAAAAAGTTAGAGAATTATTTTCTCTAACTTTTATGCGCTAGTACTTGAAATTAAAAAGATGGTGGGGTTACTGCAAATATAACAGTGACTTTGTGTAAAGAAGTGTTTTCCCATTTATGTTTTACGTATGGTGGGATTTTAACACTATCACCTGGGTTAAGAAGTAAAACCTCATCATTTAGATATAGTTTTACTTGTCCTTCCATAACAAATGCTATTTCTTCACCTTTATGTGCCATAGGCTCCATAGAAGAAGCGGTTTGAGGTAACAGATTCATTAAAGCTAATTCCAGTGATCCATCTAAATTAGGTGATAATAACTCATACGAAACATTGCCGCTTTCAGGGAAAGTTATTTTTTTTCTTTGATTAGCTCTTACAACTAATTCTTCTGTAATGGTATCTTCTAAGAAAAAATTAAATAAAGCAATATTTAATGCTGCAGAAATTAGTTTTAGTGTTTGTAAGGATGGATTCGTGATTCCTTTCTCAATCTGACTTAACATGGAAGGTGTTATATCAGCTAATTCAGCTAACCGTTTACTAGTTAATCCAGCACCTTTTCTAAATATCATAATTTTTTCACCGATATTAATATTGTTCATATGCGTAATCCCCTTTAAATAAGTAAATAAAATTAAAATTAATGTTATTCACTTATACTAAACATGTTGTTAATATACTTAATTATAATAAAGTATGATTAATTTTCAAGCACCTGCATAGTTGTGAGAATAGTAAATAAGACGAGAAATGATTGATACTTATTTTTCCATGTGAACTATTAAGTATGATGACCTGATTATATGATTGAATTTCTGTATAAGATTTTGGGATTGACAATAATGCAATAGCGGATGGACTGGCACTTGGAATAGCATTTGGGTTTGTAGGGGAAGCAATGGAACCATTTTTATGTGGGGCATATACAGTTGGTGATAATCATTTATATAAACTATTAAAAAAAATAGTGGGTAAAGAGGTTATTTAGCTAGAACCAACAATATTAGCAGGAATGATTAGACCTATTAAATTGCATAAAGTGGGGGAGAGGCTCTTTACAAAATAATGATTTAAAACATAAATTGAATCAAGGTACACAAATTGTATAGGGAGCAGGAGGAAGTATGATTCTAAAAAAAGTAATGGAAGAAAATACAAGCAAACAGATTCTCAGTTAATTAAAAAGAAGTTCTAATAAATAAATGACAACATATGAGTAAACACCAATGCTTTATTATAAAATTTTTTAGGAAGTGAAAACATTATGAAATCAGCTTTAACTAACATTATAATCTCCTTGATTCTTGCAGTAGGAGGGGGCATTTCGCTTTTGTTTACTTTAATGGGAGGTCAAGATTGGATCTGGGATTGGGTAGGGTTATTACTGGCATATCTATCTTTGGGCATTTTAATAGGCTTATATAATAAAACTGTGGATCACAAAACATTATCTAGAATATTAAAAAGAATTTTGTTTATTTCCTTTAATTCTACAGTATTAGGAATAATAATAGGGATAACATGCCAACTATTAGGAAAGGCGAATCTTACTATAATGATGTATTATTGGTTGATAATGTTATTACTACATTTCATTACTATAATAACATTAGTTATCCTAGTATTTGTACATCAAAATAGTCAAAATTACAGCCTGTTATATACATTTATTGTAATTTTAAACATTTTCCTTACCCTAGGACCAGTATTATATCCTTTGGTTCTAACTATCATAGGAAATGGCATGAATGCTAGTGCAGGACACTAATTTTTACCTATATAGATTATTAAAATAAGTAATCCAAAATTGACATTGGTTAAGTTAAAGAACTTTATAAACTAATAGGATAATATAATTAAACAACATAAAGTGAAATAATAGGATAGAAAGAAGATTATAATATGAAAATTAAGCTTAAGAAAAAAAGAATTATAAGTGTATTGTTGGCTATTACATTAGTAGCAATAGGGTATTACATGTTTCAATCTATTACGAATCCTAAGCTGGTAAATGCGGAAGAGGTAAACAGTGTTCAACAAGTGAGCGGTCTACCTAAAAATGAATTTAAAAAATCGATACCTAATCGTTTTGATGGTAAAGAAAGAAAAGTTGCATATTTAACTTTTGATGATGGACCAGGAAAGTATACAGCTAACCTATTAGATGTATTAAAGAAAAATGATGTGAAAGCAACATTCTTTTTAATTGGCGATAATGTGAGAAGGTTCCCAGATTCGGTAAAACGAGAGCATGTAGAGAACCATTATGTGGGTATGCATAGTATGAAACATGATTTTAAAATGTTATACACCAATCGGGAATATGTTAAGGAAATGAAAGAAGATCAATCTTTAATTCGAAATGTTATTGGAAACACACCCAAATTAACACGTCCACCATATGGATCAATGCCTGGCTTAAATGAATCACTTCGAGATGAAGTGGTCAGAAATAATTTAAAAGTATGGGATTGGACAATTGATTCTTTAGATTGGAAATACAATAAATTACCCGTTGATGTAGCAGCTGCAAAAATTGTTCAAAATGTCTTAGCAAGTGCGACGTCTTCAAAAGAAATTGTTTTAATGCACGATATACATCCACAATCTGTCGCGGCAGTTCCAGCAATTATAAAAGGATTAAAAGAAAAAGGGTATGAATTTGAAGCATATGATGAGAATAATCATTTTCCGATAAACTTCTGGCATGATAAACAAATATAAAAAGTAATTATGAGTTAAATGAATGAAATAAGAAATTGATATAAGGTTTAAAAATATATGTAAGAGCGCGTTGACCTAAATATATAACAACACGCTCTTTTAACCATTTATTTTTTATTATTAAATTTAAATATAGTTTTTTTCAATGTATATAAATAATTAATTAAATGGTTTTTATTTTTATACATTCAATTACTTAATTACTATATAACAATGAGGTGGATTTAATTGTCGTTTTTAAAAAACAGTAAAATTGGAACAACACTAAACGTAATGGTAGTTATAGCAAGTGTCTCTTGTATCATATTATCTATACTAGGATTTTGGGGCCTTAAAAAAGGGGAGCATGCTTCTACTACTATGTATGAAGATAGTTTATTGCCAATTCAGTGGATAGGAGCTATAGAGTCTAATTTTTATCTTATTAATATGAATGTAAAGGAAACGATCCTATCAAAAGATGAAAAACGAATAAAAGAACTTTTAACAGAAATAGATGTAGCTCGTGCAGAAACTGATCAGTTATTAAAGAAGTTTGAGACAAGAGTTAGTTCTAATAGAGAAAAGGAATTGTATAACACATTTTATACAATATTCAAAGACTTAAGAACACAACTGAAAAAAGTGCAAGATTTGGGACAATCTAATAATGAAGAAGCATATGCTTATTACCTAAAAGAGGTTGATCCTAATATGAAAAAGTCAATTCAGGCAATTCGCGAACTTATCCAATTTAATACTAATAATGCAGATCAATTACAAAAAAATAATACTGACAGTGCAACAAATACCATGATGCTGTTTGTTAGTATCTCCATTATAGCAATTGCAATTGTTGTTTTTATTGGTTATATCATTAAAAGTGCGATTAAACAACCAATTGTATTATTAGAAAAAGATATGGAGCGAGTATCTAAAGGTGACTTAACAATACGTACTTCTTATAAATCAAATAATGAATTAGGAAGCATTGTGAAGTCTTTTAATAGTATGCTGGATAACTTGCAACACTTAATTGGGGAAGTAAAAAACACAACACAAGAGGTTATTTCTTCTACCAATGGAATGTTGCAAGATACTAAACGAGCATCCCATATTTCAAGAGAAGTTGTTCAAACAATATCTGAGGTTGATAAAAAAATAGAAGGACAAGTTACAAGTATTCAAGAAAGTTCATCATCAATGGAAGAAATTGCGACTGGAGTTCAAACCGTAGCTGAATCTTCAACAACGGTTACAGAAGTGGCTGTCACAACAGCAGAACAAGTCAATTCTGGTAGTGAAGTGATAAAAGAATCTATAATTCAAATGAATAGTATTCATGAGGTTGTTGAAGAAACTTCTAAAGTAATTGAGAGGCTTGTTACACGTACGCAACAAATAGATAAAGCTCTGGATGCAATCACTAATATTGCGGAACAAACAAATCTTCTTGCCTTGAACGCCTCAATTGAAGCTGCACGTGCTGGAGAAAACGGAAAAGGATTTGCAGTAGTGGCAGCGGAAGTAGGAAATTTAGCTGAGCAGTCTAAAACATCTGCATATGAAATCAATCATTTAATACAAGCCATTCAACAAGATACAAAAGATACAGTTGTTGCAATGCAAAGAGGTCAACAAAAAGCTTCAGAAGGAAAAGAAACAGCTAATAAAGTAGATCAAGCATTCACATCTATTATGTCGGCTATTAATAAAATCACTAGTCAAATTCAAGAAGTATCTGCAGCGACAGAAGAAATGTCTGCGGGTACAGAAGAAGTCAATGCCTCTATGTCCAGTGTTTCTGAAACTGCCACGCAAGTAGCTAAGGAAACAACTCAAACTGTACAATCTATCCAATCACAAGCAGCATCAATCAAGGAGATATCGAATCAATCTAACAAAATAAAAGAAAAAGTAGAAGCATTGTCAGCATTAGTTTCAAAATTTACTATCGAGAAGCAAGACAAAGAGCAATCAAATATAATGTGAAAATAATAAAAAATTGCTATTAAAATAGGGCAATTTTTAAGTCTGATTAACAGTTAAATTTAAATAGTTAATTATATTGTTGGATTTCCCACTGGGAGTTATTAATAGAAATAACTATCTTTTAATCAAAAGAAATTTACTTATGATTTAGAGTAAGTAAATTTCTTTATAATATAATAATATTAAATTTTACAGAAGCTATTGTTTATAAAATAGTATCCACTATCTTGTCTAAAAAGCTCCCATGTTCATGCCTTTATACAACAACAAATGCACAAAGTTTGAAGTTAAAATTTAAGTCTATATTAGTAACAAAAAATATTTATGAAAGATCTGCTTTCTTGTCTCATTAGGAGAAAATGATAGTCTAAATTTATGTTAATGGGCATAGGAAAGGATTCTACAAACATTAAATACGATTGACAACGCGAGATTACAAGTGTAATATGCAGTTATAGATTACAAATGTAATACAGAGAGGTGTAATTTTAAACAATGAAAGAATTACCTAAAATTTCGGAGGCTGAATTAGAAGTAATGAAAGTATTATGGTCACAATCTCCACAAACAGCAAATGAGGTGATTGTAGCGTTAGAGGTGAAAATGGATTGGAAACCCAAAACGATTCGAACGCTGATTAATCGATTAGTTCACAAAGAAGCAGTAGCTTACCATCAAGATAAAGGGCGTTTGTACTCTTATTATCCTTTAGTATCGCAAGATAGTTATTTACAAGTAGAAACGAAATCTTTACTTAAACGTTTCTATGGTGCAGCATTTAAACCTTTACTTGTAAATTTCTTAAAAGAAGAAAAGCTGTCTTCAGAAGATATTAACGAACTTAAACGTATTCTGGATGAGAAAACTGAGGAAAATCTGAGGAAGGATAGATTATAGTGATAGAAAAATTTATAAATATCTATCTACCTGCTTTTTTTGATTGGATGATTGAGACCACTATTATGGCTAGTATATTAGTGGGCCTAATCTTATGTATTAAGGTCTTGTTTAGAAATAAGTTAACTCCACGTTGGCAATATATGCTGTGGATCATATTAATTATAAGACTTGTATTACCTTGGTCGCCAGATAGTTCCTATAGTATCTATTCTGTTCTTACTTATAAGAGTGATGATGCATTCATTTCTAGCCAAAACCCTGTAGCTAGTTTTCTTTCAAAAGAACGCATGCAAGAATTGAAAGGTATAGACGATACAAAGATTCTCACAAAAGAAGGTACTTATACCTCAAGTTCAACAAAAACTAATCAGGCAAACAAGACACAAACACACAATAATGAAAAGCATGCTGATGAGACGATTTCGTTTTATACAGTCTTTATATGCATTTGGCTTACTGGAGTTATCCTTCTAAGCTTTGCTACTTTTATAATGAACAGGCGTTTATTACTTTACATAAGAAAACAACCTGTTATTACAGATGAGAAGATTATCCAGATTTTTGAAAGGTGTAAGTACTCTATGTCTATTCAACGGAATATCCCTCTATTTGTATCTGGAAAGGTTTCCAGTCCAACAGTGTTCGGATTTATTCGTCCCAAGTTGTTATTGTCAACTGTACATATGGAAATATTAGATGAACAACAGTTACGATATATTTTTTATCATGAATTAGCTCACATCAAGCGAAGAGATGTTGGTGTGAACTGGCTTATGCATGGCTTACTCATTTTAAATTGGTTTAATCCCATTCTATGGTATGCCTACTCATGTATGCGGGAAGATCAAGAACTAGCATGCGATGCATTAGCTCTTACATGTATAGATTCAGAGGAACAAATTGCGTATGGATATACTATTATTAGTCTATTGGAACACTACTCAAGTTATTATCAAGTACCAAGTATAGCAAATTTTAGTAAAAACAAGAGAGCGTTAAAAAGGAGAATTCTAATGATTAAAAAATTCCAAAAAAAATCATATCGTTGGTCTGCGATAGGGGCTGTGGCAGTGATTGCAGTATCATCTGTATCCTTATTAAACGCCCGTGCTGATCAGCCGACTAACCCTGAGAAACAACAATTAGAAGTGAAAAATAATATGAAAGAATTAAAAACACGAACAGATGTTCCTATACAGCGAATTGTAGAAAAAATGATTGGTACAAAAGAACAAGCAGAAGCAGAATTTTTTGTTTCCGAAGGAGACTATAATACTTTACTTACAGAGATTGGAGTGGCGAGGAATCTGTTTACGAAAGAAGAATTTGATCGATTCATTACATTGGAAACAGAAGCACATATTTTAGATAAAAAAGTAAGGCAAGTAGGAAGTCCTGAAAAGTTAGACCCAGAAGAGGAAAAAAAATATGAGAAAAACAGTGAAGAAATTGGACCATTTAGAGAGAAAATTCATTCGCATTTTAGATTAACTAAAAAGGAAGCACAGAAATATGTTGATTTTCCAATTAACACCCCAAGTTATGTGGTAAAAGGGTTTAAATTAACTGGAGAAGGTGTTAATACACCGATGACTACTGGAAAAATGAATCCCGATTTTATTTATGAATATCAAAATGAAAGTAAAGATAATGTATATATTGTGCACCAATCTGCAGTTACTGCTGAGGGAATAGAATTCTCGAATAAAAAAGCGGATTATAATGAAAAGGTAACAAATTATGAATTAGAAGGTACAAAAATAACCTTAGTTGAAAGTCTTGATACAGAGGAAACCTATAAAGTAATGCAAATGATTGTTCCTGCAAAAGGAAAGAATAGCGCTTTTCAAGTCTTTATTATTGCAGGTGATTTAAGTAAAGAAGAAACAGAGAAAGTTATGCTGTCCTTTCTAAAATAAAAATAGAGTCTCAGGATCCCGTTCTTGAGGCTATATTTTTTAGCTTAAACGAAACCTATAAGTGGGAAGAGAAATTAGTATAGTCTATATAATAAAAAAGTAAAATGATATTTAGTTTTGCTAGCTTGATTGAGGTGGATAAAAAATAACAATTTAAAACATAAATTGAATCTAGGTAGGTATATTGTATGGAGAACAGGAGGGAGTATAATTCAAAAAGAAGTAATGGAAGAATACTAGCAAATGGTGATGTATTTTACCGCTATCACCTGGATCTCAAGTAAAACCTCATCATTTAGATATAGTTTTACGTGCCCTTTTATAATAAATGCTATTTCTTCACCTTTATGTGCCACAGGCTCCATAGATGAAGCGGTTTGAGGTAGCTGATTGATTAAAGCCAATTCCAGTGATCCATCTAAATTAGGAGATAATAACTCATACGAAACATTACCGCTTTCAGGGAAAGTTATTTTTATCTTTGGTTAGCTCTTACAACTAATTCTTCTGTATTGGTATTTTCCAAGAAAAAATTTAATAAAAGAATATTTAATGCTACAGAAATTAACTTTAGTGTTTGTAAGGGTGGATTCGTGATCCATTGCTCAATCTTACTTAACATGGAAGGCGTTGTATCAGCTATTTCAGCTAAATGTTTACTAGTTAATCCTGCACCTTTTCGAAATGCCATAATTTTTTGAACAACATTAATATTGTTCATATAAATAATCTCCATTAAATGAGTGGAGTATATTAAATTTAAATTAATTTTATTTACTTATACTTAATATAATGTTAATATATATTTAATTAAAATAAATTAATATTAATTTTCAAACTGTCAACTGATGCGAAACCGTGGAAAAAAATCTACTTAGAAGTAAAGGGATTACTGTTATTGAATATACAACAGACTATAGTAAAGCGATAGAAAAAGAAGAATACAAGCTAATAATGTATTCTTAAGTTTTTAAAGGACGTGAAATGAACATGAAACCAGTTTTAAAATATATAATTATTTCCCTTGTTTTTTCAATAGTAGGGGTGTGTTGGGCGCTGTTTGACATCTTTATGTTAGATGCAGACTGGCTATTGATTTGGATAGGTGTATTAATGGCATATCTATCGTTGTATATTGTGATAGGTCTATATAGTAGAAAAACGTACGATTCAAAATTGGCTAAAGTGCTTCTAAAAACAATAATTACAACCTTTAGTTTTGGAGCATTAGGAATATCATTCGGAGTTGTACACGAGATATTAGGACCATTGAGTCTTACTTTAATGACATGGTATTGGTTTATAATGATATTTTTATATTTAATACCCATAATATTATTATCGATTTTAGTATTGGTAAGTAGTAAAAATCATAATTTCCCTGGGGTATATAGTATACTTATAATTCTAAATATACTTCTTACGTTATGGCCGTTATTATGGCCATTATTTATTAATTTTATGGGATCTGGTATGAATGCAAGTGCAGGATGGTAGCAGCTCACAGATTATAAAAAGATTAAATGAAAAAGGTTATGAATTTGAAGCTTATAACCGAATAAAAAAAAGGATGAATAAGTTAAATGAATGGAATAAGAAATTAATATAGGGTTTAAATATTGGTAAGAGTGTGTTTAGCTAAATATATAACAACACGCTCTTTTAACTGGCTATTTTTTATTATTTAAATTTTTAAAAATAATATTGATTAAATGAAAAGAGAGTTTTGCTCTCTTTTTTTTGCATTTCAGCAAAACCTTATTAAATGTGAAGTGAAAATTCATTTGGAATTTATATTAGTAACGAAAGATATTCAAGAAGTATCTACTTTCGTGTCTAAAAAGTATCCATTTTCATGTCTCAATAACGGGACATGAAAGTCTAAACTTTTTGAACATAGGACAAGAAACTCTAAACTACTTAGCCAATAATAATACAATAAAAAAGAAAGTAAACTTTTACCCAAAAGTTTACTTTCTTTCAATCACTGTGTTTATAACATTTCTTCATATTTCGAATAAATATCCAAAAAGGATACATTCAAAACACTGTTATTTTGGTTGTTATGAACAATTGCTACTTTTACATAAAAAACAGTCGAACAGCTTAAGAATTATATTTACGTGTCCGATTAACTAAAATGATTTATCAAATCAAAAAAGAGAGTGAGGCAGATGAAAATAAAATTCATAGTTGGTAAGTTGAAAGTGTATTTCGAGATTAACAGAGCTACATTTAAATTAATAGACGAGTTAATAATGAGGTCGCGCCAACTAAACGCGAACTTCGTATGCTAAGGAATTTCTAAGTTAAAAACCTGGGTTTTACCGTACGTTAACAAATTTCCATAAACGACATTTAATGTTTGTTATGGGATTTTGTTTTTAGTAATGAGTTTAAGAACTGGTTTTTGGCCGTATTTCTTTCAGATATCATCCTTTATTTATTATATATAGTTTGGAAAAATTACCATTTACACACAATCAGTATTAGTGTATTATTCATCTAGTACACTAATACTGAGGAGGGAAGAAATGGAAATTGATTTTTCTCCTAATATCCCGATTTATATTCAGGTAATGGAATACATAAAAAAGGAAATTGTAACAGGTCGTTTAGCACCGGGTGATAAAATCCCAGCTGTACGTGAACTAGCCAGTGAATTACAAGTGAATCCCAATACGATTCAACGCACATTTCAAGAGCTAGAACGAGAAGGTATTGCTGTGACACGAAGAGGAACAGGGAGATTTGTAACGAGTGAAGGAGAAAAGATTACTGAACTACGCAAAGAAATGGCAACAGAGTTGCTTGATAATTTTATAAATGGAATGGACAATTTAGGATTTACGAAAGAAGAAATTCTTCCAATCCTCCATTCTTCATTAGAAAAGAAAAGGAAGGAAAACTAATGACAGAGTTATTAAAAATTGAAAATCTGTGGAAAAGATATAACTTAAAAACAGTGCTTCAAGATTTAAGTGCAACAATTTCTGAAGGGAAAATTATTGGTCTTGTTGGTGATAATGGTAGCGGAAAAACGACATTATTAAAAATGATTGCTGGTTTGCGTTATCCTTCTAAAGGAACTATCACAATTGAAGGTCAGAAGGTAGGAATAGAATCAAAGAAAACTGTTTCATTTATGCCTGATAGTCCTGTTTTTGACGAGTGGATGACGATAAAAGATGCTGTAGTTTTCTATCGGGATTTTTATAGTGACTTTGATTTTCATCAGGCAATGGACTTAATAGCTGAGTTTAAAATGCCATTAGAAGAGCATATAGTTGCTTTATCAAAAGGTGGAGTGGAAAAATTACAACTTATCTTAACTTTCTCCAGGAAAGCAAAGTTATATATATTAGATGAGCCATTGGGTGGAATTGATCTTGTTTCTAGAAAACATGTACTAGATTTAATTCTTAAATTTTACCGAGAAGATTGTACCATTCTCATTTCAACTCATTTAATAGAAGAAATCGAAAATATATTTGATGAAGTAATCTTTTTAAAAGACGGAACTATTATATTACATGAAAACGTAGAGGAAATTCGTTTTCATCACGGGAAAGCAGTACATGAATTGTTTAGGGAGGTGTTTGAGCAATGAACCCACTTTTTCTCTATTTATATAAGTGCAATAGAAAAAAAATAGCAGTCTTTTATTCTGGTTTTATTATTATTTCTTTACTTCTTTTATTTAGTACGATAGGACTCTCAAGGGTACTACCTCCGTTTTTAAAGGATTTAGTATTACTCATATACCTAATAATAATTGGTATAGCTGCATTTTTACTTCTTCTAATAGCGCTGCCTTCTTTCAATAAAATATTAAAAAATTCTATGATTCGTTATACAACCATCCCAACCCAAAAATATATATATACGAATTTATTATTTTTTACATTAATGTTTATTATTTTATTAGGTATAGGCTTAATTTTTTCATATTATTTTTCACAAAGTCTTTATGATGGAAAAGTAATTGGTTATAATCCGAGTCTTTATGGTGGGGAAGTAACCGGAGAATTTCGACAAGAATATCACAAGTTGTATAGTTACGGAATCTTCCAACACATATTTGCTTTTCTTTTATGGGGAATCGATTTCATGAGTATCCTTATTTCTTGTTATTTTATCATAGCCATTATAAGGCTGTTTCCAGTGAAGTCATGGATGAGTAAAATAATTTTATTCATCATTTTCGTTGCTATCTTTTCAACAATACAAACAATAGTAATGAATGTGTTAAGTAAATTAGAGAAATATGCAGTTACTATTAAAAGTTCTGGGTTCATGGATAAGAATGATTTTTTTGATACATCATTTTACCCTATTGAAGATTTCACTATTTTGGGTCTATGTTTTACTTGCTTGTTAATAATTGTACTCGTAGCGATTACAGGTCGCATTATCAATAAGAAATTAGAGATATAAAAAATCACTTTATAAGTAAAAGATATTTTGGGAGGAAAGCATGAAAACATCTAATCCAATGTTAAAAAAAGACAAATTCCATGAAAAGAAGACAAGCGCTTCTACGATGACAATAGGTGGAACGATAGGAAAAACATTCATTTTGCTTATCTTACTTCTTGCAGCATCTGTCTATTCCTACGTACAGATGACACAAGAGACAATGAAAATACCCGTGTTAATTGGAATTATAATAGTTACTCTAATTGTCGCTTTTGTGGTTATATTCGTTCCGCGCATATCCCCAATTTGCGCACCGATTTACGCAATATTACAAGGGGTTTTATTAGGAAGTATTTCAGCATATTATACAATGCGCTTTGGTGATTCTATCGCTTTAACTGCCGTATTACTAACAATTTCGATTTTATTTTCCATGTTAGTGTTATACGCAACTCGAATAGTAAAAGTAACTAAAAAGTTTCGTGCGGTTGTAACGGTTGCAACACTTGGAATTTTTATTATGTATTTTATTGTTTTCTTATTGAGCATCTTAGGGGTGACTGTTCCATATATTCATCAAGGTGGGACAATTAGTATTATCATAAGTGCAATTGTAATTGTTGTTGCTGCATTAGATTTATTACTAGATTTTGATTCAATTGAACATGGTACTCATAGTGGAGCACCAAAGTATATGGAATGGTACAGCGCAGTAGGACTTATGATGACATTAGTATGGTTATATCTAGAGATCCTTCGTCTGGTTTCTTACATTATGAAAAACAAAGACTAGAAAACATCCTGCATGGTTCAAACATGCAGGATGTTTTTGTATTTCGTAGTATCAATTAGGTCACGTTATGTAGAGAAAGAAAAATTTCATTTAGAGGGTACTTCAAAACTTTAGCTTGATGGATGTATGGTGCTACCCCTATAAGCTCAATAGGTCATAGTTGGAAAAAAAGTAAGGCTATGGCCTATTTTTACACGTATCTCGGTTGTACCTCTTTAACCGATGAATATTGCAAGTAAGAACGGCCCATTCAATATTTTCTATTCAAATATGATAGAATGAAGATATATCCAAAACGGAGGGAAAACAAATGAACTCAAACACAAAACAGTTTATTTATGATATCCAGCAAAGAAAGAACAATTATATAGAAAATGTATTAATAGCAATACAACACCCTCAAAAAGAGCAATCTGAACAAGTCATTCAAAATATAGTAGAGAAGATGGATATGATGATTAGTTTAGTTACTACTTACATGGCTATTGAATCCGAATCTACAAAAGAATTAAAAGAGCTTCAGGAAGAACTTATTCATGCTCAAGCATATATTCAAAAACGGAAATTTGAAGAAACACAGAGATAAAACCCTGTGTTTTTACTTGGTGGACTATGACATTAATTTTTTTAAAATTTGATTATTGCTTTGGCATAATCCATACAATTTGTTGAATGCGTACAATATATGGCGCCGTATCTTCAATGAGCAAATGATCTGGTTTCACATCCTTTAATTTACCTCTTATATTGCCTCTTACAGTTTCAATAACCACATGTTTACCAATTACTGATTGTAATGTCTGATATACATAGGGATTAGGCACACTTACCATATTTTGTTTACTAAAGTCATTTCCCTCCAAATAACTCATTCTATAAGACTCCTTTCTAACTTGCATTCTTTCTACTAATATATGATATAAATCTTATAAATATGCTAGAAGGATAATTCATTATATGGACGGAAATAACATTTTAATAGGGTACGGTTTCTATTTCTACATTGCTAAAAAAAATGATTTATATAAAGTTACTTTTACTAGTTAATAGGAGATGATAAAGGGATATTTTGAATATACATCTAGGTTGTTCGTTTCTGGATATGTATCATTTTAAATACGGCCTTTATTAGAATAGTGCTCATACTTTTTTTGAGATTCTTTCGTAATACGTGCGTTAAGTAAAATTGCTAACAATAAAAACACTCCATATTTTCCTCCTGTAGCTCCTATGATAATCACACTACTACAAACAAGTATAATTAATAGGATAAACGAAACTGAATAAATACGGTCATAATTTTTTGACATCTTTTCGTATTTTATGCGTTCTTTCCTTGCATTCATCTAAATTCCTCCTTTAAATTATCCATTTCACTATCAAATAAATCTCACCCTTAAAAAGGAAATAATATAACGTTATGTAAATTAGTTTGTTTTTTTATCAACTAATTTATATAACGTAAAAAGAAACCCTACCAATATTAAGCTTTCCATTATGATAATTCCGACCCTCTCCTTCCTTTTAATCCCAACACATCAAATAAAAGTTGCAGCAAACAAAAAGGATCATCCCTTTTCGTAAAGGATCATCCTTTTCTTCATTCAACAATTTTCAGGTATTCTTGATTGATTAAAATAACAGCCGGTCCATCTACAACAATTCCACCAACTTCAATTTTTTCATAAGGCTCAATCTTTATAGAAGTAATCCCTTTCCGCTTCTTTAACTCGTTACTTAATTCTTGCGTTGGCATGCGTTTCATATCTTCACTCCTTCTTATTGTTTCATTTAATCTTATTATGTTAAATAAATTGTAAAAATGGTTTCTAGTTCTAGAAATCCCATCAATTTGTATCGTTGACCATATATTTAGATGTTACCAACTCGCGTATCTCTCTTATGAAAAGAAGATAAACAATTACTATTCACTGTCTCAGTGAATGTAAAAATTCTTAAAGATAGAGATGAGATTGATTGTTTTTTCTTTTAGAAATAATGACTTAGATATATACCTAAAACAATGAAAGCCCTACCTCTCTTTCATCCTTACGGCTCCTTGTCCGTGCCAGTGTGAATCAGGATTGCAAAAATTCAAGTGACTATTTGATCGAGTTATTTAATGAAACTTCGAACGTTCGTAAAAGAAATTTAAAAATAAAAATGGATTAGATTGAAGTAATAACAAAAGAGGTTCCTACTCTAAAAGTGAGTTGAAGAAATTGAATGTCTTTGAAATGAGTTGCTTTTAATACTCATCATATTCCCGAAAGATTTAGAATGTTTTTAGAGGATATAACGCATTATTTATAATGAACCTTAACAGAAACTTTTTATTTGATTTTCAGTGATTCCTTTAATTAATTCTAGTTCACTGACCAAAAATCTATATGCATCATCCAACAATTTTTTTTCGCTTGTATTGAGTGCTTTTTCTTTCTTCATACGCATTAAATCCCGTACAACTTCAGCACCTTCTTGTATTTCACCCGTTTTTATTTTGTCCGTGTTCACTTTATGCCTTTGTTTCCACGGCAGTAATTTACAGGATTCTTCATGGTGAAAAATGTGTATAATGTGCTTTAATGCAAGTATATCAATAACTGGGCGTATATTCGAATTCAATATTTTACCCGTAGGAATCATGACTTGCATATTACTGATCGACATTTTTATGACAAAATACTGTTGTTTTTTTCCTGAGAATTCTTTTTCTTCTATGGCTTCAATTATACCTGCTCCGTGCATTGGATAAACAATGTTATCGCCAATTTGAAACATATAATCCACCTCCATATATGGTAACCTTCTTAACCTTAACATATATGTGTTTTTTTATCAAATATTTCATAATATCATAAAATTATTTTTGCTGTCAATTACTTTTTCTTTAAAAATCAAATCGAATAAAAATAGCACAAAAAACATAGGGAGTGTGTCAGATTTCCCATAAAGGGAAGGGGAATTTCCCCTCGTATATTCTGAAACCTCTACTCATTAACGTAGATCAGTTTTTCCCTTGAAAACGACCAAATCGATCCCTTATTTTTTTCAATCTTGTGTGGTAATCCAAAATCTCAATTCTTGCTTTTTCAGCTAGAGGTGCAATTGGTCGTAGGGCTTTTAACCCCCAATACTCAATCACTACATCAAGTACTTGATCAAAATATTGTAGTGGTCCATAGTTCGCTTCTTTTGCAATTACAGCCATTCTATTTTCAAAATCAGGCATGACGGCACCTGGCATTTTAAAATTCTTAATTACATTGGCAATATGATAGCAATAATTAGGTTCTAATTCCAAATGTGTTCGAATGACGTCTCGATAAAAAGCATAATGAAGAGTCTCATCTTTGGCAAGACGACGTAATAACGTAGCAAGATCTGGATCATGCTTACTTGCAACCTTAGCAACATTATTGTAAAACACCATCGTTGCAAGTTCTTGTAGCGTCGTATACGTCATAGCTTCGATTGGTGTATGAAAATCAGGTTCAAATCCCGCCTCAACGACTGACTTTCTTAATTCATGTATTCGTTTAGGATTCACACTTCGAGTGAGTAGTAAATATGTCTCCAATAGATTCGAATGTTGATCCTCTTCTGATGTCCAAGTATGAATAAAGTCTGTAATAACAGAGAGGGACCCTTTAAAAGTCGCAGATAAATACGTGGTAAACCAAGGTAAATTCACTTCTGTTAATAAAGCTGTTTCAATGGCTGTAATTACACCAGTAGGAAGAGTAACTTGACTTTCACCCCAAGGAACTCTTTTAAAGTCCATTCCCTTATCCCATGGTAAAAACTCATGATAACCCCAGTCTATCTTCTGCGCTCTAATTTTATGTTGTTCATACAGTTCTTTTAAACGTGGTTCTAATCGGAAATCTAAATCATTTGTTAGCATAAAAGTCCCCCCATTTCTTATCAAAGATAGTCATTCTATTTTTACTCTTAAAATTTTCTACAAATAAATATTACGTTCCTTTTTTTAAGTCAAACATAATAAATTTGTAACAAAACCTTTTAAGAGCGCTATATTTTTATAGGATTTTTTTATTAAAAGGGGGACCGTTACATCTATTTTCTTTTTTTATAAAATAGATACTGAGGCATACAATATGTTAGTTAGCCTAAATAAAGAAACTAACCTCAGTAAATTCAGAATAACATTCATGGATGAAGGTACTCGTCATGTTATAAATCTTCGTGAGTGTAAAAAGGTGCATGCTTATAAAGAATCATTTTATAATAAAGATAGATAGTGTTTTATACACATTAACAACTTATTTAGATGTAAATCCAATATATTAGATTAAGCACTTGAAAACCAAATAAAGTGGATGAGATAGCCTTAAACGACAAATCCCAACTAGAACAATGTACATTGGCTATGTATGGTGAGTTAGACCAAATTTTGTTATACAACAAAAAAGGGAAGAGGCGATAAACATGCAGTCAACAGAAGCGCATATGAAGGAAAAACAACGTAGAGAAAAAATAGAAATTATATTTAGTCACAGGGTAAAAGGGGAGAGTTATTTTCACGGCTCTTCCTATCAATGGAAAAACATTGTATATCAAAATTATGATAGAATACAACAAAAAGAGATGGAAGTTGAACAACTCATTTCGAAAATGGAAAAAGCAGGGGTTCGTTTTACGCAGCACCGTTCACTCATATACTATCCCGTCATTGATTTTGTAAAATATATAGCTAAGATTTATAAGGAACCCCTCGAAATACAATAATCATATTTAAAGGAAACATTTATAAATGGTTTATTTTCGAGGCTTTTTTAACTAAAACCTTAAAAAATCATTACTACATTCTTTTTATTTTCAATACTCATCCGTTTTGTTATAATATCAACCATAGCGTATTATATTCGTTTGTATATTTTCATATTTTGGGGATTTTATTACACAAAAAGACAACTCTTAATTGGAGTTGTCTTTTATTTTGTTCGATATACACAATACTATTCTGATACAAAAACATCACGATTCTTACAACCAAAGAAAAAGTAGGATTTCTAATAAGAGAGATCCTACTTTATTTCCTCATATTCCGTCATTATTTTATGAAACGTGTTTTTCTTTAGCTCTAACATTTGCATAAACATAGTAGCTGTCTTTTCTTCACCTTGACATTTATTACAAAAAATGTTAGTATTAAAATGAATTATTTTTGTTCGGTGTAAAGGATTGGTAACTTTTCACCTTTATGATCACTGAGAGCAAGGATAGTATTACATTGTGTGTGTTTACACACTAGGAGGCAATACAAATGGAAAAAGGTAATGTAAAATGGTTTAATGGCGAAAAAGGCTTCGGATTCATCGAACGTGAAGGTGGAGACGATGTATTCGTTCATTTCTCAGCGATTCAAGGCGAAGGTTACAAAACTTTAGAAGAAGGTCAAGCAGTGACTTTTGATTTGGAGCAAGGTCAACGTGGACCTCAAGCTTCAAACGTACGTAAAGCTTCTTAATTTTACAAACCAGGGAAGGCAGGCTCTTTTATAAGAGTCTGCTTTTTTTCCGTGAAACAAAGAACCCCCGACTCGTAAAGGACATGAAAACAGTAAATCAAATGGTAAACCAAGTCTAGCATATACTTACGGAGTATCCTAATTTAATTTTTGAGCTACCAACTTTATAAGCCTTTTTTTAGCATAAAAGTACCCCCTAAATGAAAATTCTCTTTCTCTACAGTTAGTTATTTTGAGAAGTCAGCTCATTTTTTGTTGTGGGGGTGTTTACACTCCTTAAGTTGATGGGCATGGGGTCCTACCAAAAAAAGCGAAAAACATACGCTAAGTAAATTTAGACATAAAAAAAGCCGATTTTTCCTATGCTAAAGAATCATCAGCCTGTATTTTTTATATCGAATTAGTTTAAGCTTCTGGAATAATTGTAATAGCGATGGTCCGAACTGGATCCTCTATTGCGTTTCCCTTACTTTGGGCATGGTAGTATTTAGTCATTAATTCATTAAGTTCATTTTGAAAATTTATAAAGTGTTCCTCATCTAACTTTAATTCCACTACAGAAAAAGAAGCATTATCTTCTTGGCTGTTTTGTTCATCTAATTTCTTAAGATAACTTTGATATTGTGTCATAAGTGATAACTGGTAATAGGAAATGTAGTTTAACTTTTCCTTATTAGATAATCCCTTCCATTCACTTCCTTCAATTTTTGCATCTTCTTCATTTATTGCGTAATATTTTTCAGAAACAGATTTCACTTTTTTTTCTTTAATCACATGGACAATACCAGAATCAACCATGGTTTGTAGATGTCTATATAGAGTTGCTTGTGGTACATTTTCAATGATTTTTACCATTTCTAATGGTGTTAACCCATCTTCCTTATTTCTCATAAGTACTTGGCAAATTTTCATTCTTACGGGATGCATTAAAACTTCAACTTTATTACTCACTATATCACCTTATTTATTGTTTATTTTTATTCTTATTATAAATAATGAGAATAATGATTGCAATGTATCAGCTCTTATTTTATCATTATTAATAATGATAATGAATTTAGGAAGGAATGGTGAAAATGCAACTACATTATGGATTGAATGACCTTAAAGACATTGATATTATGGCTTTTCTCCCCATTGTATTGCCGATTATTGCAGTGGGGGCACTATTAGTTTTCATTGCACTAATTGATTTATACCGACATAGGAAAACAAGAAAAAATGTACTTGTATGGACGCTAATTATTCTTTTTGTTAATGTATTGGGACCTATTCTGTACTTTGTTATAGGGAGAAAGGACAGTGAGAAATTATGAAATTAGAAATTAGAAATGTAACAAAATCATTTAAAGGGAAAATTGCTGTCAATAATTTCTCGATGGAACTGCAATCGGGGGAATGCGTCGGATTAATTGGGCCGAATGGAGCAGGTAAATCCACATTAATAAAAGTGATTTCGGATATTATTAATCCGAATGCTGGTGAAGTTTTGTTGAATGGGATAAAAATATCAAAAATGAAAAGAGAAATTGGTTACCTACCGCAATACCCTAATTTTTTTCATTGGATGACAGCGAGAGAAACCCTTACGTTTATGGGGCAACTTTCGGGATTGAAAAAAGAGGAATTGTCAAAGTCAATTCCAAAAATTTTGGAGAAAGTTGGACTAAGGGGCGAAGAAAACTCAAAGGTTGGTACATTTTCTGGTGGAATGAAACAACGACTTGGTATTGCACAAGCATTATTGCATAAACCTTCGCTAATTGTCATGGATGAACCGGTATCCGCATTAGATCCAATCGGCCGACGGGAAGTATTGAATTTGATTGAAGAAATAAAAAAAGATACAACCATTTTATTATCAACCCATATATTAAGCGATGCAGAAGAAATCTGTGAACGATTTGTCATTATAAAAGATGGAACAAAAATAGAAGATACAACGATTACTGAGCTTTTACAACGTAATAGTGAAAATAAATTAATTATTGAAATCACAGCTAAAGATCAAAAATGGATTGACGTTGTTAAAAAATTACCGTATGTGAAGGACGTAGAAGTGATTGGGCTTAAAGTTAAAGTGAAGGTTGAAAGTATCGAAGTAAACAAAAATTTATTGCTACAAAATGCACTCGAACATAAAGTGGACATCATTAAGTTTGAAGTGAGCAACGATACTTTAGAAGAAATTTTCTTGAAATTGGTGGTGCAAAAATGAATAACTTAATGGTATTGATAAAAAAAGAATGTGTTCAAATGTCACGTGATTTTAAGGTGATTTGGCTACCAGTTGTTTTTATATTTTTAGGGGCAACACAGCCAGTAGTAACTCATTACTTGCCATCAATTCTAGAAGCATTAGGTGGCGGTCAGGGTATTACCATTGATTCGAGTATGGCAGCACAAAAAGGAGGCGAAGTACTAGCGAGTACTTTGGGATCTCAGTTTGATCAGCTTGGAATTATGATTCTGGTAATTTCTATGATGGGTGTCATTCAAACAGATAAAGCAAACGGTATGTTGGCCTTTATTTTAACAAGGCCCGTTACTGTTACTTCATATATAGGTGGGAAAATAGTATCTAATTATTTAATGGTAGCTTTTAGTGTAACAATTGGATACTTTACCTCTTATCTATATGTAAATTATTTTTTTACTGCTGTTCCATTTTTACACATGATTACTGGATTAATATTTTATCTAATTTGGGTTCTTTTTATCGTATCTTTCACAACAATGATAAGTGCTATTTTTTACAGTCAAGGTATTATTGCGTTAATTTCAATTGTTTTCCTTTTAGGTTGTAGATTAATCGTCGGTTTGAGTCCAATAATGAATCAGATTAATCCAGCCAGTATGAGTAAACATGCAATGGAAACGCTAGTTACGGGATTAGTAAATTCAAGCGCAATAAGCAATATGCTACTAACTGTTTTTTTGATTTTATTCACACTCTTCGTAACGAATTATTGGATTATTAATAAAAAGTTTAATTATGAATAAGCAGGGAACAACCGTGATGAAGATATGGGATTTTTGAGTTGGTTTAGTGGCAAGGATCTTACTTCTGTATTTATTGCCTTACTATCAATCTTAATAATTGGGAACCATCTACTTACTCATGAATGTACAGAAACTTATAATTTAAATAAATTAAAGTCGATAGTTCCTTAACGTGGGAATAATCGGCTTTTTTATGTCGAAATTTACTTAGTGTATATTTTCGTTAAAATGATGGCGGGACCCATACCCATCAACTTAAGAAAAATAAACGTCTCCAAAACGATAAAAGTAAACTTCGGTGCTAAAAAAACAAAATTTCCATTTAAGATACCCCCAGAATGAAAACTTTATTTTTTTGCAACTAAAGGACAAATAAAAAAGTTCCTTAACAATTTGTTAAGGAGTGCGGAATAAAGCCGCAATTTGGGTTGCAACCCAAATTGCGATTATAATAGCAATTGTATTCCCAAAAGCAATGTTTCAAATGGATTTCAACATACAAGCGTGGGATAAACGAAAACAAATCATGTGTGACGTATTAAATATAAATTTTGATGCTGGTGTAGTTCATATTAAAGATCAAAAAACAAATTTGTATTGGGGAAGGAAGTTTGAAGATGTAGAACTACTCCAATATACAGGACAAAAAGATGCGTACGACACGGAAATATTCGAAGGGGCCATTGTATATCAAGAGTTTTATGATCGTATATCAGAAAAACATGGATTTACAGGAGTAGTTAAGCAGAAGGAAGGTGCTTGGTGGATTTGTAATGGAGTGGATCATGCTGAATTGCTGTGGAGCGAAGTAAATCTGAATCATGTAAAAGGTAATATATATGAGAATTTAGAGATTTTAGAAAACTGGACAAAATAGTTATTTTATAACCCAAAATAAAAGAACCCGTTTGTTATAAACGGATTCTTCCCTTAAGGTGTGCAAGGAATACAAGGTAACTGGCCTAGGGAAACCTGTAGAATTCCTTGTGATTGTAATGTATGCAAAGGAATCAATAAGGTTAATGAATTTTAAACAAACTTCTTATTTAGTAACAAATAAAGAGCACCGTAAAAGGTGCTCAATGGCTAATTCTGAAATGATCATGAATATTGTATGTATGTTTCTAGTATATGTGCAGTTTTTATATAGAAACTATGTCTTGCGTGCCCATTGCATTCTATGTTTATTGTATGGAAAACGTGATACATTGCAATACATTAAAAGAGCACTTTTGATAGTGCTCTCTGACTAAAACTAATATTGAAAAAGGATACCCAAGATATTATATGTATGTTTTTTAGATGGGTTCAGTTTTAAAACAAAATCTTTCTTTTACACAACAAAGCAGCTAGTTAACAAAACAAACTGCTTGTTGTCCAAAAGAAACGCTGCGCTTACAGAAATAGTTTGTAACTTTAAGTTACAAAAATAGTATGAACAGGGTAGAAAATGTTATGCAGAAATGAAAAAAATAAAATGAAAAAGAGCAACATGCATAAGTGCTCTTTAAGATAGGAGGTAACACTTTGAGCTGGACGGTTAGGTTAAAAGTATATGTTGTAGAAAAGGAATAAGACCTAAAACATATTTTTAACTTAATACAAAAGAGCAGTTAGCAAAAGCTAACTGCAATGAGAAATTACACCCATGAATTTAGGAGTAAAAAATTACATGGTTGAGTATAATATGGGCCAAAATTCTAGGTTTATGTAACAAAAATAAAAAAGAGCAGCTTTTTTTAATAACTGCTCTCTGTTGTGAATTACAACCTGGGTAAGAAACAGATTTTATTGTGATTACTATTGGCGGAATATTGAATTTTATTAAATTGTTAAACAAACTTCTTATTTGGATGCATAAAAAAAGACAACATCCGAAGGGGAATGTTCTCTCAACAAATGTAACATTCTATGAAAGAAAAGAGGAGATACAATAATATATGCTTGTCCAGTTTAAATGTGAAAAGATTTTAAAATTAAAGAGCGCAAATTGAGAGCGCTCCAGGGGGCTAAGATTCGAGAATTTTTAAACTCTTGTTTAATTACATGAAAACTCCCTAAAGAGTATCTATGGAATTTTAACATTTAACTGATTATTTTTACAGATATATATTGAAACTCGAATGTTAAAAAAAGAAACCCCGTTTATTCACGGGGCTTCTAAGGGTAATTGTCAAGTAATGACGTACTCAACTAATTAACAATATCATGAATTTTTTGGTAAAAAAACAGGTAAATATATCCAAATGGATGGGGCATTATTTTAAACAAAAACGCTATTTGGCACAACAAAGCAGCTAGCTGAAGTAGCTAACTGCTTTGTCGTACAATTTTAGAAGTACAACTAGATACAGATATATGTTGTAACAAAAAGTTACAACTATATTATAAACAAATATCAAAATATTATGCATGAAAGAAAACTAAACAAAAATTTCATTTTGTATTAAGTTGGAATATAAAAAGAGCGCTTAGTAAAGCGCTCTCGTGACGAGCCTCATTTTATAACGACTATTTTATAAAGAAAGGAACTCAGGATATTATATGTGCGTCAGTTAATTGAGTACCTTGTACAAATAAAGAGCAGCTAGCAAAAGCTAACTGCTCTCCAGAAAAGCATTAAGAAGGAAGTTCAGAACTCAAGTGCATTTATAGTATGGACAAGGTTTAGGGATTTATTCAAGGAGGAATGGATACGAGGAAGGTTAAAGAGTTTACAGGTAAAGTCGGTGCGGAATTTATGAGTTTTCTTCTTGAAGACGATACATTACACAGTGCTTATTATTCCCATGTTGAAGTTGTTATGGATAATGGCAAGAAGAAGATGTTGTGCATTAAGGACGACACTGGATTAAAAGGTATAGCTGAAGGTCAAACAAGGGCAGAGGCAATTACGAAAGCGAAAGTGTTTTTAAAGAGACAGGAAGAAAAACAAAGAGCAGCTAGCAAAGGCTAACTGCTCGGTACTCCAAGGGGGAACAAGGAGAAAGATAACCATGTGTCTACAGTATTGACGGAATATTGAGTTTTATTCAGGGCTGGTTCCAAAAAAGTGATATACCGCCAAAATATAAAATTATTAAAAGGACAATTACTATGAAAGCAATTAAAGAAACTTTCTTCCAGGAATTTTTCATTAGTAGACCCCCTTTATAGAAAATATTAACATCTATCAAAAATTTGAACAAAATAATCCTTTGCGCGACACGTTTCCTTATAAGTGTGTAAACACGAAATAGGAGGGTTATCAATTTGATAACAATAACTGATTGACTGAAAGTAGGAATGAAAGCCGTCAAGTTGAGCTGAAACTACTTATCTGATACTCCTACATGCAAAGCGTGATAGTAGTCGCAAATTGTATGAAGCTAGGTGAAGTCGGCTGAACAAAACCTAAGTGAGAAATCATATGGTAATGGATAGGTCGGGATGCTACAAAATATCTATGGTGAGAATGTCCAAAATAACGGACTGGCAAACTTGCGAATATACGGGTCTAAATTATTAATACATAAGAAATATGTATGTCGTCAATGACGATGTTATCTACCGAAAAGTATTGTCTAAGTCTCTAACTAAGAAACTGTATGAATATAATGAACATCAATTAAAAGTAAAGTTTGATAATGGGAAAGAGTTCTTCTTAAGCAGTACAAAAGATTCTAATAAGCATTGGGTATCAAAATATTCAAAGTCCATTATCGACTTATACAAAGCTATCTAAAAAAGCATCCATAACGGGTGCTTTTTTCTTTGTTATATAGAAATTACACATTAAACGTATTTAAATACTGTTTTAGGTATAACATGAATTCAACAAATTAGATAACGGATATTTTTCTATTTAGATTAGATGTTAAATGTACCGTGAAACTCTTGGAAATACAATGTCGGGAAATGATAATGATACTGGTATATTACGGGAGAAGGCGGAATTGTAGGAGTAAAGGGAATGTGCCCAGGTTGCATACCATATTGACCATATGAAGGGTATTGAGGTAAATGTTGCCAAGATGAAGCTGGGGCTACAACAATCCTCATCGTTAAAGGATTCATAATATAATCACTCCTAAAGTAGTATTCATGTAATAGGGTATGCGCTCACTGAATATAGATGTGCACAATCTAGGCCTATAAACATAATAATTAACGAACAGAAAATATGGTTACTAATCTTATGATGTGTCAATTATGGGTGTTTTATTTTACCATGTAGATAGAACAAACATGTGTATAGCAATTATCGTAGGCGCTGCCGTGATCTGGGTGGCGTCTTGTTTGTTGTTAAGGGAAAGATAAGGAGGAGAAGAAATGAGTCTTGCACTTCATAATGGAGATTTGAACAAGTTAGCAAGAGATATTACAATTCGATAAAAGGTTATAAAGTCGAATTAGTATAAAAGGAGGTGGTGCTATGCCTAAAATCAACTTCAGTGATAAACAATTACAAGTAATTAGAGCCCCTTTCAATTACACGCTAGAAGTTAATGAAGGCACATAACGCCACGTTCCGGTAAGACAACTGCCGGGCACTTCAGATATGCTCGTTATTTAACTAATTCAAGAGATGAAAACCATTTAGTCGTTGCGTACAATCAAGAACAGGCGCAACGACTTTTTATTGATGGAGACGGAAGTGGATTAGCTCATATATTCGGAGATTTAGCGGTTATAAAACATAACGAGCTCGGATCTCATTTAGAGATACACACGCCGCGAGGCATAAAGAGACTTTTTTATAAAGACGGCGGCAAAAGTAACAGTGTCGGCGCTATAACGGGTATGTCACTCGGTAGTGTAGTCTTTTGTGAAATCAACTTATTAAACATGGGTATGATCCAAGAGTACTTCCGTCGTACATTCGCTGCTCAGGACCGTTATCATTTAGCAGACTAAACTCTCCTGCTCCTAACCATCCTGTTATATCGGAAGTATTCGACGTTCAAAACACACGTTGGACTCATTGGACTCCTAATGATAATCCGATATTATCAGAACAACGTAAGCAGGAAATACATGAGGTTTTCCCTAAGAATCCGTATCTATTGGAACGAGATTGGTATGGTAAACGAGTAATGCCTCAAGGTGTTATCTACAGCATGTTTGATATGGATAAAAACATCCAACATGTTGTTTTGGGTGATTGATACGAAATGTTCTTTACTGCTGACGGTGGGCAAAGTGATGCTACAAGCTGCAGCTGCTACATTGTATCGAGATTTCAGAATAAATTCAGATTGTTCCGTGTGGCTAACTACTATTAGATACTAAATCTCCATCATCTACGATACGAGCATGCACTGGTGTAGCTCCCATTTTAGGTAAAGCACCCATCCCCATAAAATGTGTACTAGCATACCGACCATTTAGTAGTCCAATCATGCCTAAAAGGTTAGCACCTACGCATACTGTATATAAAGTAATATTAGGGTTGTGTGCTGCTTGGTGTAGTATAGTTTTCAACTCTGTCTCAGAAGCTTTTTTAACCTATTCACAACTGAATTTGGTCCATCATCGTAGGATTCGCCAGCACTACCTGGAATTAAAATTACACCTTCAGCGGTTGGATCGAGTATGCCTGTGGCTTCGATTCTTACGCCATTTACTCCACTTTTAACTAATCTTTTCCCTTCAAGAGTTACTAACTCCACTATTACTTCTTCTGGAGAAAGAGCTGCTGCAACGTGAAAGACATCATAAGGAGCAAGTGCATCCATTAAATCAAACCCATCAAATAAAACAACTTGAAATTTCATATTTTATACACATCCTATAATTATTTCAGACCGAACAGTTCGGTCTGATGAAAGTGCTATATACAGATTAATGAACAATCCTCCAGTTACAAGGAATATGATAATAGGTATGTATATATAACAGTCAATATTTGATTATAACACCTGGATTTTAATATCATAAAAATTCTGTAATATACGGAGGAAAAGTCAATAAAAAGAGAGAGTTCGGAATTTAAAAATCTGAATTTATAGATGTAATTATCCGTAATGTATGGGTCTTATGAGTAGCATCATTATATACATTTTGAATTTCCTTTCAGTGTTATATATGGTTCCAATGTAACATACAAGTATCTAAATGGATTTTGTCTTAATACAACACTGTCTATTTAATTATCGCTAAACTTTTCTATTAGTTATACCAACCAACATATGTATAAAATCTTGATTTTTCAGTTTAAATTATTTAACATCTAACCCTTAATCTTATTACTATCAAAAAACAACTTGTAGTCTAGCTACAAGTTGTTTTTTGATAAGGTTATATGTTTTTAAATGAGGCAGTCCTATTGTTATATTTATAAGATTGAATAGATTTTTTGAACTACTAATCATTTGGCACCATACTGTAATTAAAAGAATGGTGAATTGTCATGAGTTGTCTTCGATGAAATAACCGAATGGAATATATGACATAAAACTTTAACACCCTCTTTTAATTCTTGTTCACTCATATAAGAAAAACTTAATCTCATATGATGAGTTTCTAATTCTACAGGATAACAAGCTGAACCAGGCAAAAATGTCACTTTTTTCTTTTGTGCTTCTAAAAGAATAGAATTTGTATCTACCCACTCAGGAAGACTAATCCAAAGATTTAATCCTCTTTCAGGAGTGTACCATGAAACTTCAGAAGGAGCATACTTTGATAATAAATCTAAAACTAGATCTCTTCGTAATTTCAAAGCAGTTCGTAACTTTTTTATATGCTCCATTGATTTCTCTGATTTAATAAACGGTAAAATCATCTTCTGAGTGAGTAAAGGACTACCCAAATCTGCGTTAGCTTTTGCTGCTAACAATCGATTAAATATGGAACCAGAAGCAACTAAAACCCCAATTCTGCAACCAGGTGCAAATGTTTTACTTAATCCTTTTAAATAAATAACATGCCCGGAATCATCTAAGCTTTTTATAGGAATCGGTGGTTTTTTACTATAGTAAATTTCATTCCATGGATCATCTTCTATAATTATGCTATTGCTACTTTGGGCTATATCAAGAATCTGTCTACGCCTTTTGGCAGTTGTGATAACACCTGTTGGATTATGAAAAGTAGGGACTGTATATATAACCTTTGGTTTATATTTATCGCATAAACTCTGAAGAATATCTATCCTCATGCCATCTTTATCAATTGGAACGGTAAGGACTGTAGCACCTCTCCCACGAAAAACATCGATTGCTCCTGGATAAGTAGGAGCCTCCATAATAACCACATCATCAGGCCCGATAAATGTTCGAGCAATTAGACCGATTCCTTGCTGAGAGCCATTTGTAACTAATATATTATCTGGATCCGTAGTAATATCAGTTCTTTTTAAATATGCAGCCATTGCATGTCTTAGTTCAAGATCTCCTTGAACTTCTGCATACTGGGATAAGATCCTTGGATTATGAACAAATATTTTTTGAACTTCTTGTTCTAAAAAGCGGTTAGGAAATAACCTGGGATCAATCATTGAAGATGATAATTGAATCATTTCTGGAACTTGATGAAAACGAGAAAATTGAGATCTAGGTAAGAAATCCTGAATTGAGAGCTGCCAATTATAAGGTGAAACTTTTGGTTGTCGATTAACAACTTCTTTTCTTTCGGGATTAACAAAAGACCCTTTCCCTTGAATAGAAGTAACGAAGCCATCTTCCTCGAGTTTCTTATATGCTTTTGCTACTGTTACTAGACTCACCTTCAATTGTTTTGTAAGTGTGCGTATAGAAGGTAATTGTGTTCCTTCTTGTAGAAAACCAGAACGTATATGATCCACAATAGATAGATATATTTGGCTGGAAAGTGAAATTTCACTATTGCGTTGAATTTCAAAATGCATATTAAATCTCCTTTCAGTGTTATAGAAGGCGGTTGCGTGTTATATAGGGTTTCGATATAACATACAAGTAGTTCAAGGGATTTTTAAAATAAAATTTAAAATGCGAAAGGAGGTAATAGCTCTATTAATAAGTATTAGGTTAAACGTCTTTACTTAAAATGATACCCATATGTGATGATAATTTAATTATCTCGCACAAAAGCGATTTATATTTATAACCCATTAAGTAATGTGAATTAAACGAGACTTATAGTATAGAGGCAATATACGTGATTTTTAAGATTCATGCAAATATTTAATTTTGATCAAATAATTTTTTAGGTAGTCAGAGATTGCAATATTATCACGCTTAAAAGGGGAGATATTATGTTTAAACACGATACTATTGTACGTTTTAGTGAATGTGATTCTTTAGGACATGTAAACAACTCAAATTATTTTACGTATTTTGAAGAAGCAAGAAATGACCTCTTTAAAATTTTTAACCCGAGTCTAAAAATAGAATCTTGGAATTTAATTGTTGCTTCAACTCAATGTGACTTTATTCGTGAGGTGGTTTATGGTCAAAAATTAGTTGTTTCTACATGGATTAGCAAAATTGGTAATGCAAGTTTTCAAGTTGAACATGTTATACAAGATGAAAATCAAAATTGGATTGCAAGAGGAAAAGTTATTTTAGTTCATTTTAATTTTCAATCACAAAAATCAATTCCTTTATCTCAAGAAATAAGGAACGTACTTTCGGAACATACTGAGGCACCTAAAGGTGTTCCGATGTTGAGATAAAAACATCATAATCATTTGATCTTAATACACAATGGGACACTATGGAGGTATATGTAATGAAATATTATGTAGTAGACGCATTTGCAGAAAACATATTTGAAGGAAACCCTGCAGCAATTTGTATCATGGAAGATTGGATTTCAGATGAGATGATGCAAAAAATTGCGATAGAAAATAATCTGTCTGAAACAGCTTATACTGTAAAAGAAGGGGAGTGCTATCAACTAAGATGGTTTACTCCTGGAGGAGAAATTGATCTATGTGGCCATGCAACTTTAGCAGCAGCATACGTTATTGCAAATTATTATGAAAAAGGTATTGAGGAAATTATATTTCTAACAAAGAGCGGAAAACTTGTTGTATCCAAGAACGGTAATCTTTATGAGATGGATTTCCCAAGCAGAATGCCTGAAAAGATTACATTAACAGATGAGATGGTTAAAGCCATTGGAATAAACCCTATTGAAAGCTACTTAGGTAGAGATTTGATCTTCATATTAGAAAATGAAGAGGATGTTCAAAATCTAACTCCTGATTTTGCGAAAATGAAGGAGCTAACAGAAGGATTAGCCGTATCAGTTACTGCCAGAAGTGCTAAATATGATTTTGTTTCCAGAGTTTTTTTTCCAAAACTAAATGTAAATGAAGATCCAGTTTGCGGTTCAGCGCATTGTAGTTTCATCCCATTTTGGGCACAACGTCTTGGTAAAGATGAAATGGTAGCAAGGCAGCTGTCTGACCGAGGCGGAACATTATATTGTAAACATGAGGGAGACAGAGTAAAGATTGCGGGAACAGCAGTTGTATATGCTATTGGTGAGATTCAAATTTAATAAAAAGGAGGCTAGAACATGAAAATAGAACAAAGAATGGAAGAACTAGGTATTATATTAACTAATACTTCGCCTGCTAAAGCATTATACGTACCTGTCAAACAATTAGGGAATTCCCTTTTTGTTTCAGGACAAGCTCCATTTATAGATGGTACACCCGCTTATACAGGAAAAGTCGGTGGAGAAAGAACCTTAGAAGAAGCACAAGAAGCAGCAAGAATTTGTATTATTAATACACTGGCAGCAGTCAAAGAGTATATTGGTGATTTAGACCGTATTGTAAATGTAGTGAAACTACAAGCCTTTGTGAATTGTGAAATTGAATTCAATCAACAACATATTGTTATTAATGCTGCTTCAAAATTATTACATGATATCTTTGGAGTGGAAGGTCAACATGCCCGAACGGCAATTGGAGTGAATCAGCTACCCATGAATATCACAGTGGAAATTGATTCTATCTTCGAAATTCAGGGCCAATAAGCTAATTATAAATGAAATTTCCCCTTAAAAATAATAATTAATACTAAAATCACATGCTAGTGTTAGACATATTCAGCAAGTATTAAAATTTAACTTTCAATTATAATACTTGCATTACATGGAGAAGAATATATGAATAAAAAGAACGATTTCAATGATAATCAAACCAAATGTAAAGCTCTTAAACTTTCCAATAATGATCAGTGGCAATATGAATCATTTTATAGATACCAACCTGTATTTTCATGTAAAGCTTTATTGAAATTTTTCACTAGAAGAGCAAAGTAATAGTATTAACTCACATCATAAAGTCAGAATTTTCTTCATTCAAACTCCAGGAAAGGAATGCAACTTGTGAAATGCAGATTAAAGCAATTACTATAGAGGAAATTTATCAGGAGATATTAGATGGAAAAAGAAATAGATTCCCGCCAAACACTTGGAAATTAGATGAAAATAATGAAATGGCTAAAGAGTAAAAAGATATTTAGTAACAAACATTTTAAATTGGAACGAAGAAGAAATCAAACAGAATTGGAATAACGCATTAATTGCAAAGTATCGTTTACGTGGCGTATTGAAACATAAATATGAAAATAGTCCGTATGCAATGATTAATGATTTATATCCAAACAGATATGTAAAACATTTATTTAGAGGATATATAAATAAATCTTAATATTTTTATAAAGCTCACATTAACATGATACCCCAAAAGGGAAAGGAAGGTCCGTAAAATGTCATTAGAAAAAGTTATTTCCTATTTTAAACAATATGGTATGGAAGATAGAATTATAGAGGTAACAGAATCTAGTGCAACAGTTGAATTAGCAGCAAAAGCGTTACAATGTGAACCTCAAAGAATCGCAAAGACTTTATCTTTTCAAATAGAAGATCGTGTTTTAGTAATAGTAACTGCAGGTGATACTAAAATTGATAATCGTAAATACAAGGAACAGTTTGGTGTTAAAGTTAAGATGGTCGATGCAAACAAAGTGGAAGAGTTAATTGGACATGCAATAGGTGGTGTTTGCCCGTTTGCTGTAAATAAAGATGTAGAAGTGTATTTGGATGTATCACTACAAAGATTTATAACTGTTTGTCCTGCTTGTGGAAGTGGAAATAGTGCTATTGAATTAACAATAGAAGAACTAGAACGATACTCAAAATATTTAAAGTGGATTGATGCCTGTAAGGGATATACAAACTAAGAAGCAATCTTAGGAGAACAATCCATATATGTACGTCTGTACGCTATTTTTATAGAACTATAAATTACAGTGGGATTGAATAAGAATGAGAAATAGATTTTTTATAATAATGTTATCTATGCTATTTAGTATTGGATTGGCTGGCTGCGAGCAATGGAATCGTTATAGTCCGTTTGTAAGTGCGATAGATGTATATGGTGTAGTGAAAGAAGAAGCTAAAAGAGACACTAAGGCCCCTAAAGATGTAATTCATTATTCATATGATTTAATTGGATATGATGAGAGTTTAAATAAAATAGACTTAGGTTTTGGGTCAGATAACAAATTCCCTATTGGCACATATATTAAAGCTGCGAAAAGGGGAAGTGATACAAGAATGCATGATATTTCAGTTATTAAAAAAGAAGAGATTCCAGAAAATATATTAAAGAAATTAAATAAGAAGTAATAACCTAGATAAAAAACTACATTCTATATAGGGTGTAGTTTTTTAAGTATAAATTAAAATATCTCGAACAATCAGCAAAAGAGATTAGTTCAATTATTAATATTAATTCAGAAATGAAACAAGTTTTGAAACGTTTATACGTATAGTACATTTAATCCGCAAAATGAAATTTTTTTTGGTTTAGCATGTAAATCTAAAAAAGCTTTAGTTTAGACTTTCTTGTCCCAATCAAGTTCCAAAAACAAAAGTTTAGACTTTCTTGTCTAAATAGTTTAGAGTTTCATGTCTTTGTACAGTACAATAATAGAAGGGGAGATGAACTGACCATCATCCAAGAGTTCGTTAAATTCTGATATAACGAACTCTTGGATACTGAAATTCTATTCCTATTATAGCGGTAGCTTATTTGATTTTTAGGTTTATAATTCATAGCTAGTTTAAGTTAAGTGACTATTTTGAGTAATCTATAAAGAATTAATCGCTTTTATATAATTATATACAAATAAATTATACATTTTTGGGTATGGATCCCTTTGATTTACAAAAATAGGAAATGTACATTTTGATTTTATGATATTTTCCCTTTGTTGTATTCATTGCGAGTGACAAATATTTTAAAAGCGTAGAAAGATCTTATTTCTACGCTTCTTTTAATAAGTAGTAGATTTAGTGTTTTTTTAAATTTGTTATATAAGATTTTACAGCTTGCAATAAGAATTCTTCCTGCCTCATACCAGCTTCCGCTGCCATTTGAACTACTTTTTGCTTAAATTCATGATCTGCATGAAAAGTTAATGGCTCTACATTACTTTTAAAGTAAATACCTTCTACATGTGGAAGAATCGTGCCAGATTTCATATGAGAATGTAAGTACTTAATCTCTTCTTGAAACTGCAATGGATCTACTTGTAATACGAAAGGTTTAATTTCTAATTTGATAGTATCTGCTGAAATACTCAATCTCATATTTGTGATACCTAGCTCCTTATAAAATAAGTTTATTAGATTATAAGTAATGGAATTAAATAATTGAGGTTTTTTAAAGGAAAAAGATAAATACCCTCGTTTTGTAATTACCGCTTTTTTAATGAATGGTTCAAAGGTGTAATCATGTTGTTTATAAGTGGATAGAGGGAAAATATCCTCGTCTTCTGTAAGAATCTTACCGTCTGCTCCATTGATCTCTATTACCCTAGCTGTTTTTCCGTTATGTTGATGTGTTAATAATTGATATAAGTATATATCTTCATTTTGAATTTTCGTAATGAATGTTTTTCGCTCTTTTGTTTTGGTTTTTTCATAATCAAGCATAAAAATCTCTAGTTCTTCCTCATCGATAAGATATACTTGTTTTCCTCTTTTTTCTACCATTGTGGCGGGTAATTTTCCAGATTTGATGTATGTAAAGATAGTAGATGGTGCAACATTAAGAATTTCAGCTACTTCTTTTGTGCTAAGGCCTTTAACCTTATTTTCATTTTGTAAACGTTCAATATCCTCTAAATAGAAAATCTTACTACCGAATTGCTTCCAGTTATCTTTATATACACATTCTATTAATCCATCTTTTTCTTTTTTTAAAATTGTTTGTACCGTTACTCCTAATAAGTCAGCTGCCTCTTTGGTCGTTACAGTAGGTTTTGTAATGAACAATAAATCTTGTGTCATAAAAGGACACCTCCATAACTATCGTTTGTTAATATTTTAGGTATGTATATATCATATCAGAATCTGATTTATATTTAAAATAAGAAATAGATTTTATTAAATATAGTATTCATTGTTATCGTTTAGAAATATTTTTCATTCAATCTATATGTTAATGAATTATTATAGTTGTTTTTATTATAAAATCACTATGGATTTTAATTATTTAATTGTTAAAAGATATCTATTTAATAATAAATTATAAAAAAATATAATTATATGTAAATAGAGAAGAATGTAGCGTTCTTACAGATAGAAAATGAATTATCATTTGTATAATTAATAGAAGTAAAATAAAATAATAATTATAGGTAATAAAGAGGATTATTATTATAATCTTCAATAGGAGAGGTGAATTTGAAATATGGATAATAAAAATGAAAAAGAAAATTTATCTATTATAAATAAACAAAGTGAATATATAGATACATATGTAGAGAATTTAAGAGATGTAGTTCCATTTCTGTATAACGATAGTTATGTGGATAAATTGGAAGAGAAAATGGAGGTTGCAGAAAAAGAGGGAAAGAGTAAATATACGTATTTAAGTGACCTGGAAGTTATTTATCATTTCGTACATTTACAAAAAGATATGGATGAGAAGAAGAATAGAAAAGAGGATACGAAAAAGAGTTATGTTTCTGAAATCTTGTCATTTTGTCAGTGCATGGTGCAGCATGCAGAAGAATTTGAATTGAATGGGGAAGAGGTACAGAAAAATGACTCTTTATTGAAAACATTGCAACCTTGGAATATTCGTAAATACAATTCTTGGCTGAAACGGGTAGAGAACGGTAGGAATGGTGACACATATGCAGTCGCAACACTTGCAAAGAAAACAGTACTCATTCGTTCTTTTCTAAAACATCTTCATGTATTTTCTTATATTGAAAAGCCTCTTCATGAAGAACTGCAGCGGGCAAATGTAAATGAGCAGGATCGGCCAAATCGGGACTTATCCTATGATGAGGTTATGAAAATTTTAGGGTTTTATAAAGAAAGAGGACATTTAGTAAACTATACAATTTTACTTGCTCTGGCAAGTACTGGTGCAAGAATTCAAGAATTGTGCACCGCGAGAGTGAAAGATTTACATTATGACGGAAAGTACTGGTTAAAAGTCACTGGAAAAGGAGATAAAGTGCGTGAACTTTTCATTTCGGAACACTTATACCAGTGTATTTGTGAAATGAGGCGGAGAAGGGGATGCCAAACGGTATTGGAAAAAGGGGATGAGAGTCCGTTATTTATAAATCAAAGAGGAAATACTTATAACTCTAAAACACTATCGAATCAAGTAACAGATATGATAAAAAAGACAAACTTAGAGTTTCTACTGTATCGTGAAAATCCAGTAACGGCGCATACATTCCGTCATGCTTTCGCAATTATGGCAGTAGAACAAGGTAATGCAGATTTATATCATTTAATGCAAACACTTGGCCATGAAAATATTCAAACGACTAAAATATATTTAGAAAAGCATATGAAGCGTAAAAACAACGTTGGATCTACTTTCGCTGATATGCTGATTTAAACTTTATATAGTTCATAGGGGTATTTAATTATATATTTTTTACATAATTAAATAATGTATATGTTTGTTTATTCATTTTGAAGAAATATATAATTGGGGAAATAAATAAAATAACGAAATTCATTTTATACAGAAAAAACCAGGATGATTTTAAAAAGTTATCCTGGTTTTTTCTTGAATACACATAATTATTCATATTTCATAAAATTAATTTGAGTTAATTATAAGTTAGCAGAATTTATATCTATTCCAATCTGATAGTGTTAATAACATTATATAATTTGTAGAATTAGTTTATAGAGATTATGAAACTATTTTTCATTAGGTGTATCTAATTGATGATTGATTACTGTGCTGGACCTTTTATTCATAAGTATATAGATCCCACCTATGAATGATAAGATTACTGGATAGAAAATCGCCCAACCACTAAATGAGTATACAAAAATACATATAACTAAAGATAGGAAGGCCATCCACCAACCTATATCTTGAACTTTTAATAACTTAAGAGCAGCTAGCATTGTAAAAATATACGAGGTAATAAAAATTACACTAGGGTCTTTTAGAAGCATCTCTAAATTTGGTCGTGCTATACCATAAAAAATTAAAATACAACTAAAAATTCCGCCTAAAACTAGTAAAACCCTAGTTGGAGTTTGGAATTTAGAATGTAATTTAGCAAAGAAGGAAGGGAAATGTCCTTCTCTAGCTTGGGCGTAAATCATTCTTGAAAAACCTGCAATGTTAGCATGTACTGCACTAAACGAAATGAAAATTGCTAAAATAGTGGTTATATATGTACCTATTGGTCCTAATCCTTTTGATATTAGAATGCTAAGGGAAGCTATCTGGTTCTTATCACCATATGAGTGAGTCCCTATTGTTACAAAAGATATTGCAATGTACATAATTGAGATGCAAATTGCCCCTAAAAATAGACTAATGGAAATATCTTTAGCAGGTCTTTTAAACTCTTCAGCTAATGGGGTTATCATCTCCCATCCTACAAATGAGAAAAAGATAATTACAGAAGAAGCTCCAACAGAAGACCATCCGTTTGGTACAAAAGGTGTAAAAGAACTTAATTTTACATAGGGGATAGAAACGACAACAGCCACAATTATTAGAAGTGAAATTATACAAATGACAAACACACTTATTTTTGATGATAACTCAATTCCCTTAATATGTAAGAGTAAAGAAGTAATCAAAATTACTGCCGCGATGCCTATAACTCCTGCATTACTTATTGGAAAAACATAACCAATATAATGGGCACCTGTTAAAGCGATAATAGGTAATCCAATAGGAATAGATCCTAACATAATCCATCCTAGGATTGCACTCGTATTTGCATTAAATGCCATTTGAACATAAGCTGTAATTCCTCCTGCACTAGGAATCATTTTAGCAAGATGCGCCAGAGTTGCGACAATGGGAAAAGCTAATATAGACATGATAACCCAAGATAAAAGCGAAGCTGGTCCAGCGCTATTTGCAGTAATTGAGGGCAATATAAGAATTCCACAACCCAACACAGCCCCTATGGTTAATGCAGTCCCTTGTACCCAAGTAATTGAACGTTTCAATGATTGTTGTGTCAAGATACTCAGCCTCTCTTTCGTTAATTGATATCAATTATATAAAGTTTTAAAAAAAGAAAACATGCTATAATTTATGTATTAATTATAATTTTCTTAAAAAATTTAAGAATTATTAATTGTATTCTTAATTAATCAAGGGGAGATACATTAATGGATCAAACAGATTTAAAAATTCTTTCACATCTTCAGGAAAATGCACGTTTAAGTATGGTTGAAATAGGAAAGCTGGTAGGTTTGAGTTCCCCCTCTGTTACAGAGCGAGTCAGAAGACTAGAGGAACAGGGTGTCATTATAAGTTATCGTACGATTGTTAATCCGAAAGAATTAAAAAAATATATTACCGCGTTTGTTTTAATGGAACCAAGAGATTGCAACAAATATAAAAAATTTGCAATGGAACATCCAGATGTAGTCGAATGCCATCGTATTGCCGGTTTATACAGTTATCTAACAAAGGTAGTGACAGAATCAGTACATACACTTGAAGACTATATTAATTTGTGCTTAGAGTATGGAAAGCCTACAACCTTAATAGTGCTTTCTTCTCCAGTAGAACATAAATCACTTTTTACAGAGAGTGAAAAATCTTGATTACATATGAGAGATTATTCTAAAAAGATAAATATTGTGAAATGATAAAATTTAAAATTATATATTTGGTATAGTGTTAGACTAGGGCTTCGGCACTAGCTTTTCTTTCGTTTGAATATATTACTAAGTCATATATAATATGCTTATATACTTGAAAGTGAGGGAGAGAATGGCATATAGCAAGGCGCAAAATGAAGCCACAAAAAACTATAAAAAACGTAATCCAGAACAAACGAAATATCTCAATTATAAAACTATGGCTAGAAGTTTCATCAAGAATTTAGCCACACAAGAAGATTTGGATATGCTAAAAGAATTAATGGCAGAAAAAGAGGAGAATGACCGTGCTAGAAAATAAATTAGGTATCAAAAATCAGTTGGAATTGAATCGAGTGGAAGAACGACTATCAAAAATGAAAGCCAAAGATTTATATGATTCAGGAGAAATAAACCACATAGAAGTTGGCACATTTAAGGGTCTTTCTGACATTCATAATTATCTATTTGAAGATATATATTTCTTTGCTGGGAAGATTCGAAAGGTTAACATAGCGAAGGGGAACTTTCGATTTGCTCCTGTTATGTATCTAAGCCATTCACTAGAACATATAAATACTATGCCACAAACAACCTTTGATGAAATCGTTGAAAAGTATGTTGAAATGAACATTGCTCATCCTTTTAGAGAAGGAAACGGTAGAGCGACTAGAATATGGTTAGATTTAATCTTTAAGAATGAAATTCAACAGGTGGTTGACTGGAATAGGATTGATAAAGAAGATTATTTACTGGCAATGGAACGCAGCCCGATTAAAGATATTGAAATTAAGCATTTACTCAAAAATGCACTAGTAGATAAAATTAATAGTCGTGAAGTATTCATGAAAGGCATTGATATTAGTTATTATTATGAGGGATATACTGAATATGATATAGAGGATTTATAAATAAAAAAGGGCTGAAATTGCCCTTTTTTATTTGCGTTTTGAAGAGAATTTTTCATATAAAAACAGTATAAAATGGATTCCACCATGGATCCCTAGTGTTATTTGGAACTTATTTTTTATAGTATTACTTTATGTAAAGATCCTCAAAATAAGTTCCTCTTTTCTGAAAATAAATATTAATAAGTAATTATTAATTAATATACATAAATTACTTTATAGTTCATTGATGTATTCCTTTCCATCTACATCAATCATTTATTGAAACAGATTTCTGTGGTAAATGAACAAAATATTGGGATGACATGGGTACTTTATCATGAATCAGACATGCAAAATTATGTAGCTTGTGGTGAAGATGAAGGAAATACTATAAAGGGAAAAGTCGTAGCGAAACCAGGGAAATATTATTTAAATGTATATAAATTCGATGATAAAAACGGTGAATATTCATTATTAGTAAAATAAATTTATTTCCGATATGTATACGGGAGTTGTATTTTAGGAGGAGTCTATCACGATAGGCTCCTCCTACTTTTTATTTGTATATTAGAACCATTAAGAATAGAAAAAATTCGTGTTTGAAAAAAGTTTAATTATTTCCTATCTGCATTACTATACTATCAGACTCTTTTCTTTAATAAGTCTAAAAGATTCAAGTGCTTACAAGGAATACTTAGCTAACTGTTCACCCCAAGATGATAATTCTGTTTCAATAAATCCTGCTTTTTTATATACAAATTTAGCTGTAAGGTTTTCAGGAGCATATCCAATCATTATTATAGAAATGTTTGCATTATTATTTCTTCTTATCTCATCAATTACCAGATATATAGCTTGTTTACCTATACCTTTCCCTTGAAATTTTTCATCAATCATAAGTCTATAAATCCAATAATTATTATCATCAGGATCTATCCAAAACGTAGTAAATCCTATCATTTTCTCATCAAAATAAATCCCTTTTGCATAGAAATTATCTAGAAATTGAACTTCTGCGATAGAATAAAGGTTGGATGCAATAAATGTTTGTTGTTCTTCTTTAACTGACAGCCTAATTGCTTCTTCCCAATTATTTTTGTCAATAGCCTTTAAATAAAGTTTCTTCAATCTGATACTCTCCTTCCAATATTGAAGAGGAAACACGTATTTTAGGGGTTAGTGGTACGTTATCCTCTTGTTTTTTTCAAAATTAAATATAAATATTTTCTCATCGACAACGCCTCCTTAAAGGTACAATTCAAAACACATTAGTATAATCAATATGATTATACTCTTTCCACTATAAATTATTTTCCTGTTGAAAAAATCCTATTTCTCCAAGGTATATGATACCAAATATCTGAGAATCTCTTTGCAAACAATTGTATTTTAGCTTGAATAAAGAAGCACGTTTTTTTGAAGAAGAATATGATTTATAACTTGATAGCAGTGCGGTACACTATTGTCATTAACCTATTATTCTATGATTTTTTTCTATTTACTTATATTTTCATTTTTACTGTACTCTACTTCATTAAAAGTTTGCTTATATCCCAGATTGCCTCGTGTGAAAATAAGAATAAGTAAAGCGACAAATCCCAATCCTATCACTACAAATATATCTGTATTCTTTAAAATAGGGTTGGTGGAATGAGTTTGTGCCAAACTAAACGTATTTACACTCGCATGAATTAGCATGACAATAAATAAGTTACCGTGATTGCAGTTATAGACCCAAGTAAGAATGATTGAGATCGACAAACATAGTAAAATAAAAATTGGCAAGTGAATATATAGGAGAGAAAGGTCAGAACCTGGGCCACCCCTTTGTGCAGCTGTTAAGAAATGTGGAAGATGCCAAAAAGTCCACAAAACACTAAGTAGTAATGTAGCTTTTAACGGTCCAAATTTCGATTGTAATCGGGGCAGAGCGAAACCACGCCATCCGATTTCCTCCGGTAAAGGTCCACCGAGAAAGAAAATTGCTACAAAAGAGAAAAGATAGGTTATAAAAAATTCAAAATTAAGGTCACGGAAAGTAGGTACCTCTCCATTTAATATCACCATACCTAGAAACATTGCAGCGGGGATAACGATGAGAGTAAACAAGTACCACTTTAAACCGACCTTAGTAGTGAGAATGCTTTTTCTAACTTTTTTCCATGCCTCTTTGCCTTCAAGAGTTCGAAACATGATACACGCTGCTAACATAGGGCCTGCAAATGCATTGGCAAAAAAGAAAATATCAAATACTTTTGTTTTAGGGAAAATACCCCATTGTGAGAAGATAAATGGAATTAATACAACCCATGAAAATAAATATGCCATTACAAAAAATGAAGTTAACGGATAGGATTCCAAATACCCTCTCAGAATTGTTGATGAGTTTTTTGCTTTTGTTAAATACTTCAACACAATCACCTCTTCATTTATAAAAACCTGCATATGTGCTAATTCCACATGCTTTGATAAAGAACCTTTTTGATGTAATAATGTTCAGTTTTTTGTATGAAAGGAGAGGTACGTTACCAAAGAAATGTAGAAATCTTTTTAAAGAAAATCACCTAACATTGAGTTAACTAGCTTTTAACATTAATTGAATTTTTGATATATCCTCAATCGAATAATGTTTACTAAGATTTAGTTGGAGCCATCCGTACTAAAAATCTACAGAACCACTTCAGTTTTATTACTATGCTTTTCACACAAGGAACGTTTGAGTACCAAAAGACATCTATAAATGCACTATTTAATACAATGCGTACATCAATTTATATCCAATAGTTTTGAAAGCGTTCGCACATTTAAATAGTTAAAGAAAAGGCACTCCTAGGAGTGCCTTTTCTTTAACTTGAACCATGTTCCTATATATGTTCCCCATCCCATAAAAACACTTCCTATAAAACAGGATCCTAGACACCAATAGACTTCATTTGAAAAATAGTTTACATATGTATGGGTGATAACAGTAACGCTACATCATGAATATAAGATGCGTTATGGCTTCTGGTCTAAGAACCTACTTTATAGAAAGTACCTTTCTCATATATTTTACCACATGTAATATTAAGTTTGTTAAGTATTTGGTTAATATGCACAATTACATAGTAAATACCTTTTAAATAGGAGAATAAGAAAAATGCAAAATAAGTGATTCTAAACATATTCCAGATAACCCCTAATTTTTTATTAATTATTTATTTGGCACTCAATAATAGAAGTAAGTACTGCTTGCATTCCATTTAATAAATCTAACACATTCACATCAAACATTTATTTTTATTCACCAGGGGATTTAGTTAATTAGAAAGAAGCATATGCAATAAATAATTCTGTTTTAGATAACATCCAACCACTTAAAAATCCAGTAATAAAAAAGGAGGGAGAAAGTATTTTTTATTGAAGTTTGTTTATAATAGCTTTTTAACTTGTTAGGGGGAATCATAAAGGAGATTAGTAATCTCTTTGATCATTTTTATTTTCCTTATAGTAATGGACTTATTGTATTAGAAAATTCAAATTTTGAAAGGAGTATCAATAAATATGAGTAAGAAAAAAGATACGTGCCTATCAACTTAAGGATAGCAATTAAATGGGTTTTTGTTTAAATAAACTAAACAAAGGGGTGTTCTTTATGTGTACTAGTTTGACATTACAGACAAAAAACGGTCAACATCTTTTTGCAAGAACGATGGATTTTACATTAGATTTCAATCAAGAAGTAATAATAGTTCCTCGAAGTTATCGATGGAACAATATAACAGGTGAAACCATCGAAACGAAACAAGCAGTTGTCGGGATGGGGATTAACTATCAAGGAAGGGTCATTCTGGCAGATGGAGTAAATGAAGCAGGTATGACTTGTGCAACACTCTATTTCCCAGGTTTCGCCACTTATAATGAAAGTATAGATGACAATAAAACGAATCTGGCTCCATTTGATTTTGTGGCTTGGAGTCTCACGCAGTTCAATTCTATTGAAGAGTTAAGAAAGTCTGTTGTTAGTATTTCTTTTTTGGATGTACCATTACCTATTTTAGGACTTACTCCGCCACTACATTGGATTATAGCGGATAAATGGGGAGAATGTATTGTACTAGAGCCGACAACTGAGGGGTTAAAAGTGTATGACAATCCGTTAGGGGTAATGACCAATAGTCCAGAGTTTAACTGGCATCTTCAAAATTTAAGACAATATATTGGTCTTAGATCGCAGCCCTATGAGTCTACACAATGGGGGGATTTATCATTAAGTGCTTTTGGACAAGGTTCAGGTTCAATAGGGCTTCCGGGTGATTTTACCCCACCATCAAGATTTGTTCGGGCAGCATATGGCAAACAAAATATCCAAGGTATAGATAACGAAGAGGAGGGGGTATCGGCAGTTTTTCATATCTTATCAACTTGCGAGCTTCCTAAAGGTGGAGTGATAACGGAAGAAGGAGTATTAGATAATACCATCTATACCAGCGCAATGTGCATGGAATCAGGCACTTATTATTACCATACCTATGAGTGTCGGCAGATTACAGCTGTCAATTTGTTTCATGAAAATTTAGATGCAGATGAGATTACAACTTATCCATTTCAACGAAAACAACAGATTTTTTATGAAAACTAATCGGAATCCTGCAAACCGTTTACAGATGTTAGACTATATCATTTTTGTTGTCTAGTTTACTAAAGTATTACTAAAAAGGAAGGCTGATACCACATGATAGGAATAGAGGGTGAAAAAAGAGGATTTTAAGGCATTATTTAAAGTGAAATAGATAATTTAAAGGAGGAATTTAAATGGATGCAAAGAAAGAACGCAGAAAATACGAGAAGATGTCAAAGAACTATAACCGTATTTATTTCGTTTCTCCTATTAATTTTATTTGTTTGTAGTAGTGTAGTTATCATAGGAGCTACAGGAGGAAAATATGTAGTGTTTTTATTGTTAGTAATTTTACTTAACGCTCGTATTACTAAAGAACCTCAAAAAAGCATGAGCAATATTCAAATAAAGGGCGTATTTAAAATGATACATATCCTGAAAGGAATAAACTAGATGTACATTCAAAATATCCCTATATCATCATCTGTTAACTAGTAAAAGTAACTTTATATAAATAGTTTTTTAGCAATTTAGGAATAGAAACCATACCTTATTAAAATGTTATTTCCGTTCCTATAATGAATTATCCTTCTAGCATATATATAAGATTTATATCATATATTAGGAGAAAGAATGAAAGTTAGAAGGGAGTCTTATAGAGTGAGTTATTTGGAGGGAAATGACGTTAGTGAATAAAATATGGTAAGTGTGCCTAATCCCTACGTATATCAGACATTACAATCAGTAATGGGTAAACATGTGGTTATTGAAACTGTAAGAGGTAATGTAAGAGGAAAGTTAAAGGATGTGAAACCAGATCATTTGCTCATTGAATATACGGTACCGTATATTGTACGAATTCAACAAATTGTATGGATTATGCCAAAACAATGATCAAATTACATGTAATTTGATTTATAAAAAATTGGTTTAATAGACGTCCAAAGAAAAACACAGGGGTTTATCTCTGTGTTTCTTCAAATTTTCTTTTTTGGATATATGCTTGAGCATGGATAATTTCTTTCTGAAGTTCTTTTAATTCTTCCGTAGATCCTGATTCAATCTTCATGTACGTAGTAACTAGACTAATCATCATATCCATCTTTTCTACTATATTTTGAATGACCTGTTCAGATTGCTCTTTTTTAGGGTGCTGTATTGCTATTAAAGCATTTTCTATATAATTGTTCTTTCTTTGCTGGATATCATAAATAAACTGTTTTGTGTTTGAGTTCATTTGCTATTCCTCCATTTTGGATATACTTCTATTCTATCATATTCGAATGGAAAATATTAAATCATCCTAAATGTACACCTGTCCCGCACATCTCCTCAAGTATACAAACTAATCCTTTAATGTAAAGGAAGCTAAGAAAAAATTTTATAAAGAAAAAGCCGATTTCCCTATATATTAAGGGTATCGGCTTTTATTCATATTCTTTTACTTAATTAATTTCTGACATAAAACTTATAATAATAACATTACTTTTACTAGCTAGAAAAGGGTTGATACTGTACATTTTAAAATATCAATTAAGCACTAATATTTTGGTTATGCACTGTTTCACCTTTATGGGAAACATAACTGTGTGCTATCATTCCTAGCATTATTACAAACATGCCATACCAAGATAAAATAGAGGGGAATGAAGAATGTAATAAGATTAGTTCTCCAATAACAGCAAAAAGGACCTCCATAGATTGTGTTGCTTCAACAGTTGCAAGTTTCTGCATATCTCCTTTAACCATATCAGTAGCTTTAAAAAATAAGATAGTTGCAATTACACCAGAGCAAATAGCAACTAAAATAGATTGCATAGTTTGCTCCTTACTAGGTATTCCTGCTGTAAAAAGACCGTACAAGGATAATAAAAACCAAAATGGTAAGCTAGCTAATGTCATTCCAAGGACACGTTGATAAGCATCTAGTCGATCTCCACAAACCTCCATCATCTTACGATTCCCGAGTGGGTAAGCAAAAGAAGCTACAATAACAGGGATAATACCTAACATAATATCTTTTACAGCAAGCGATTTTGCTTGTTCCATTTGCATAAGGAAAATACCAAGAAGAATAATTAATGACATACTCATACCCTTCATTGGAATTTTTCCTCTTTTCTTAATAATTCCATCTGGTGTTTGATAAGTTTGGATAAAAAGAGGAGCTAACAAAGATCCTGATATAATAGTAACTTGCCATGTCCCCGCAATAATCCATCCTGGTGCATGTGCAGCGGCAAAACATAATGGAGCATAAAATAGACCAAAACCTACAAAACTCCATAAAAACCATGCACTTAAATCCTCTCTCATAACTTGTAATAATATTTTTAATTTTTTTCGACTCATAACAAGAAGTAAAAGGAATGGCAGCATGAAAATAAACCTTAATGAAGCACTCCATATCCAGCTACCACCTGATAATTCCATTGCTCGATTTAATATAAATGTGAAAGCAAAAAAGAAAGCAGCACATATACCTAAAAAAAGAGGACGCAAATTTCTCACTTTAATCTACCTCATAAGTCATTAATTTCTCAAGGCTTAACCAGTTTTGTTCTACAAGATGCGCTGTTGTTTCTTTATCTTTATTTTTACACGCCTCTATAATTTGCTGATGTTGTTCTACTGACTTTAGACCATTTATCGAAGTGAACTGAGAAATTTCGAGACGTTGAATCTTAGATATACTTCGTTCTAACGCACGAATGATTTCAGGATTTCCTGCCACATCTAAAAAAACATTATGGAATAACTCGTCAGCTTCAATTGATTTTATAATATCTTTTTTCTCAATAGATAATAGTAAAGCCTTATTACTGAACTCTAATTCTTGAATATCCGATTCTTTTAATAATGGTACTGCTAAACGAGCAGCTAACGAATGTAAAACTGCTACCACAGTAAATGCGTGTTTCGCCTCCTCAATATTTAATGGTGCAACACGAGTAACTGAACCAGGAATAGATTCAACAAGTCCTTCATCCTCAAGACGTTTCAACGCCTCTCTAACTGGAGTACGGCTAATTCCAAATTCTTCTGCTAATTCTTTGTCATTTAAGCGTTGCTCCGGTTGCAGCTCTAATGTAACGATTGCTTTTTTCAAAGTTAGATATACTTCATCTCTAAATGACATACGTTTAATGGGTTTAATAATATCTTTTTTCATAAAACCAATATATCGGATATTGGTTTTATGGTCAACTCTAAATTTTCAATAAAATATACTCGATTATCAAATTCTAAAAACGACCATTTAAGGAACCTTCTTAACGTATGAAAAAACCAAGTTCTTTAAAGAAATAAATCCTTAGCGTACGAAACTCGCGTTTTATTGGTGGGACTCTCTAATTAATTCGCTTAATGGATTCGGTCTCGTCTATTTTGGATACTACTTTATGTGAAATGGAGATATTATTTTTATTTAGGATAGATTTCTTTCGAAATATGTATCTAGAGCCGTATATTAATTTAAATGTGATACGATAATTGTATATATGCATTTAGAAGGTAAAAGGGGATGAGTGTTGATGAAAAACCATACAATGGTAAACGGAAAACTCCTTCAGACTAATAAAAAGTGGTCACATCTCCGGCAAAAACAAAAAGATCATATTTCTAATTGGTTACGTAGGGAATACATACAGTTTGTAAGAACGCATCATCGAAAACCTAGAAAAAACGAGCATGATGAGATTCTTCATGAAGTGATGAGTCAAATACAGGAACAAGAAATATGGATTCCAAATGGTGAAGTGAAAAAATATTATGTAAGCAAAATAGGAAAATGGTTTAGAAAAATAGAAGGTGAATGGGAAATACAAATAGATAACAATGAGCGGCAGCAAGTATTAAAAGAAAAGTAGATACAAATAGGGTGCGTATTTCATGTATAACTTACAAGAAGATATGTATGAACAATTGAAAGAGAAAAAAGGGGAAGTAACTGTATTTTTAGGGAATGGTGTTCCAGTACGTGGGCAGATCCTTGCAACAGATAAAATTACCGTCCTAATAATGGTTCATGGTAAGCAACAACTAGTCTACAAGCAAGTAATTTCCACAATTCTTAAGTAATTCTTTTTCCTTTTTTCGAGAGAAGAGGAAAAAACACAAAAAAATAGAAGATTGAGATCAATCTTCTTTAAAAAAGGAACAGATGACAGATTACTACTCCAACTCTTAATTAATTATAAATAAGCACATATAAATATTCAATCCATTCCAAGTTTTCTCAACATATTTGTCTTTTTTAAAAATTATAATATAAGTAATTCTTTTTATTATTATATATTTGTTCTTTCCTGTTGCAGAATCCTTAAGCTATTAAGGATTCCTTTTCTTGTTTCTAAAATTCAAAAACTACATTGATAAAACACACAGCAAAGCTATGCATACATTTTCTTTAGACAATTAGCTAAATATCATCTAAGCTGTAATTTTATGAAAATATAATAGCTGATTTCAAACGAAATTGGAAATAAACGTAAGTCTATGGCCTGTTTTTATACGTATCTCGGCTATACCCCATCGCTATCAGGTTAAGAAATACATTCTTCCCCAAAACGAAAAAATAAGTTGCCCTCTATCAGAAATACACAAAATTTTCATCCTGGGGGTTTTATAAAATTATTAAGTTGATGGTCATGGGGTACCATCAGGAAAATGCGGGTTTACAACGCTATGCCCATTTTTAAGACGCTTCCCTCGTATTTAAAAACGTTAAGAGAGTTTTAGTGGCTTTAATGAATCTAATGATACTATATTATCCATATTAAAAAGGTATTCTCCTAATAAATTGATATGTTTCCCTCTAAAGGTGACTATAGATAGCTATCGGAAGGGAACAAATAATGCTTTCTTATCATTAGAATTATAGGAAATGAAATAAGACCGCTCCTAATTATAGGAACGGTTATAAATTTATCATGTGCTGGAGGTCAATCCGAATGGTATGGACTACCGTCTCTAAACAGTATGAGCATGAAATTTGACGAGTATACGTAAGAATAGTGGAAGCCGTAACGAATTATTAGTTCGTGGTACTGAAAGTGTAATTGATCAAATGAAATATAAAATCGCATAAGAGTTTGATGTACAACTTGGTGCAGACGCAACCGCTCGTCCAAACGGACTGTTGGTGATGAAATTACAAAACGTCTAGTAGCAATGGCTGAGGAACAACTTGTCGGTCGATTCACTCGCTAATTATATAGTGTATGGATTAGAAGGAGAGATTATAATCTCTCCTTTTTTTATGGGAAAAATCTATGCTCAAATTGTTTTCAAGGAATTTTAAGTAAAAGTACAAACTACTCTTCTAGATAGAAAGAGCTGAGCTAATAGTTAGGAATTCATCATTTTGATGAGAACATACTTAATAATAAAAAGCAGTTAGCAAAAGCTAACTGCCATAAGAACATTACATCCATGAATTTAAGGAGTACACATAGTATGTACAAAAGCTTCAAGTTTATGTAACTAAAATTAAAATAGAGCAGTTAGTGGTAGCAACTGCTCTATTTCATACAACCTGGATAAGGAGCGAGTTGTAATATTTAGTATAGATGAAATGCTCATTTTTATTCGAAAAATGAATTATATTAACTAGTTATTACGTGCTCTTGATCTGCAATTTCACTATCAAACGTATATGTTTGGTTAAAATATTCACAATAAAAACAAAGTTAAAGGGAAAGGAACAGAAGCTATTATAATTTTTTGGAGAAATACTATAAAAAAATGCCTAAATTAAAAGTAACCTTTTTGTATTGAGCAATAAGATCAGATAGAATATTTCTCATCTATTTCAAAAATGATTGTTAAAGTTAACTTATAGGAAATGAGATAAATAATTGAATTCGACATTAAAAAGAGCAGCTAGCAAAAGCTAGCTACTCGATAACCGATTTGTTCTAAAACAGGTTAGTTATATTTTGGACAAATCTTTAAAAAATATACAACATAAATGCCCTAAAAACACAGCAACAAGGGGCTAATATAATATTTATATTATATAATTTTTACATCCTAATATAAGAAATGACATTAGTTAATTAGAAAAAATCATTTTTTATACCAATTTTGCTTATTAATTGTTTATTACATTTAATAATTTAAATAATTTTATTAAAATAAACGGTGCAACGCACATTAATCTAACTGCTGTACATGTTGAAGAGTAGGTAAGGAAGATGTTTACTATCGCTTAGAAGAAATATAGGAATAGGTTTATAAGGGTAAAGCTTCAATTCGGTTATATCAAAATTTTTAGGAAAGAGATAAATGGTAGAAAGAATGAATAAATAAACAAATTCTTAAAAACTATTATTACGTAGGGGGAAATCTATGAATAAGATAATAACGTTAACTTAAAAATTTCTTTTTTATCTTTAACGTATTATTCTTAGAATGACATAATTCCTCCAAATAAAAGGGGAAATCAAATATGAAATCATCAATAGATAGTATTCAAGAAAGTAAAAGATTAAAAAATCAACAAAAGGGAAAGAAAGCAACATGGAAATCGATGTCTATGTTTTTAGTTCCCTTGCTTTTAAGTAACATATTACAATCAGTTGGACAATTATTTGGTATGGTGGTAGTAGGACGATGGCTTGGTATGAATGAATTAGCTGCCATTTCAGCATTTTTTCCATTATTCTTTTTGCTTGTTTCGTTTGTAATTGGAATTGGATCAGGTAGTTCGATTTTAATTGGTCAGGCATTTGGTGCCCGTAATGAAGATCGTTTAAAAGCCATAGTTGGTACGACGTTGACATTTACCTTTATAATAGGAGTTATTTTGGCAATAGCGGGAAATGTATTTGCACTGAACATTATGCGTTTTATGGGTACACCAGAGAATATAATTGATATGAGTGTACATTATGCACGTATTTTATTTAATTCTATGCCAGTTTTATTTCTATATTTCTCTTATACAACATTTATAAGAGGTACAGGAGATTCTAAGACGCCATTTTATTTCTTAATTGTTAGCACAGTCTTAAATATAATTCTATTACCTATTCTAATTTTTGGTTGGCTAGGAATACCAAAACTTGGTGTGTACGGAGCAGCGTATGCTTCTGTTATTTCAACCATTGTAACATTTATAGTTATGCTTATTTATTTAAAGAAGAAGAATCATCCACTGAACTTAGACGAGGCTGTACGGAAATATCTTCGTATGGATTTGGATCTATTAAAACTATTATTACGCCTTGGAATTCCAGCGAGTATTAATATGATTCTTGTTTCATTATCTGAGATTGCGGTAATCGCATTTGTGAATCGTTTTGGTTCTGAGGCGACTGCTGCATATGGGGTTGTAAACCAGGTTGCAAGTTATGTTCAGATGCCTGCGGTCAGTCTTGGAATTACAGTATCTATTTTCGCTGCGCAATCTATTGGTGGGAAACAATTTAACCGATTACAGGAAGTCATTCGCGCTGGAATTGTTATGAATTATATAATTGGTGGTATATTAATCGCTTTTATTTACTTATTCTCAAGAGAAATATTATCGTTATTCTTAACGAACTCGAATACAATTGAAATTGCACATAGTTTGGTGATGATTACACTTTGGAGTTACTTAATTTTCGGTCATGCTCAAATTATTGGTGCGACAATGCGAGCAAGTGGAACTGTATTATGGCCCACTATTATCGGTGTCGTATCTATATGGCTTGTAGAAGTCCCCGTTGCTTATTACCTTTCTTATCATACGAATCTTGGTATAAAAGGAATATGGATTGGGTATCCAGCAGCATTTATTGTAAGTTTATTTTTGCAATATGGATATTATAAACTTTCATGGAGGAAGAAACGAATTTCACGACTTGTTAGTTAGAATAGAAGGTGAAAAATGATATTCTCTTATAAGTTGTCAGTTTTAGGAGTATGGCTACAACATCATCAAACTAATAAAACCGAGTTACCCTCAAACGGGAGTATGTTGGTTTTATATTGTAAATTCAATTTCATCCTTTCATACTTATCTTTAGAAGTTCAACTCAATTTTTCATGCTGGAGAAGAATATATTTATTAAATTGATAGGAATAGGACAGATTATATTTCGATTTGAGATTACGAACAATAAGGAGTTAAAAAAAGCAAAAATAGCTACATACTATGTAGCTATTTTTGCTTACATAAATTTAATTAGTAACCAGAGTCTTCTGAAGTAAGGTTATCTATCATTTTATAATCGTATTTTTGTAATGGTTTTTCAGCAGGACCTTCAAGTACTTCTCCTGTATATGAGAATCGCGAACCGTGGCACGGACAATCCCAAGAACGTTCTCCATTGTTCCATTCAACTTCACATCCAATATGGGTACAAGTTGTATCTACAATATGAAGTTTACCTTCTGCATCTTTATAAGCTCCTTTTCTATGTCCATCAATATCAACGACAGCTCCTTCATCGTTAGATAAATCACGGATACATTTTTGTGGAATCTCTAACTTTCCTTTAATTAAGTGACCAACAACATTGGCATTTTCGACTAAGAAGTTCTTTAAACTTGGATTCATATGGAAACGGGAGGGAGTATATAATTCCCGATATTTGTTTTTTTCTTTTAATATGATATCTCGGAATAAAAGGGCAGCTGCAGTCCCATTAGTCATACCCCATTTTCTAAATCCAGTAGCAATTAATATGTTTTTTTGATCAGAGGTGATTTCACCGATATAAGGAATTTTGTCTAGTGTAATTAAATCTTGGGCTGACCAACGATATGAAATGTTTTCAAGTCCAAAAACTTGTTGACCGAATATTTCCAAGGCTTCATAATGTTTTTGTGTTTCTCCGCCCTGTCCCGTTTTATGACTTTCTCCAGAGATAAGAATGAATTCTTCCCCATTAATTGTTGTGGAACGGAGAGAACGTGTCGGTTCATCTACACTAATATACATACCACCTGGATAATTTGTTCTTGTCTTAGCAGCAATTATATAGGATCGATCTGCATGCATTCTCGTAGAGTAAAGTCCTGCGCCTTCATAAAAAGGGAAATGGGAACAAGAGAGAATATACTTTCCTGTAATTTGAGCTCCTCCACGGGTAAGAACCACAGGTTTTTCTCCTGTTTTTATATTTACTGCTGTGGTATTTTCAAAGATGTATCCACCTTTTTCTGTAATTATATTTGAAAGATGGGCTAAATATTTAAGGGGATGGAATTGCGCTTGATTTCTCATAACAAGTGCATTATGTATTTTTAAGTTAATAGGAAGTTTTTTTACAAGTTCGCCTTCAATACGAAGCTCTTTATAAGCTTCTGCTTCTTTTTCTAACTTAAATGCATATTCTTCTGTTGTGGCATACAGGTAAGCATCTTGTTGAGTGAAATCGCAATCAATGTGATGTTTATTAATTGTGGTTTGAATGAATTTTAAAGCATCAATGTTTGCTTCGTAATACAATCTTGCGGTAGTTCTACCGGTATATCTGATAAGCTCGTCATAAATCATATCATGTTGAGCAGTAATTTTAGCTGTCGTGTGTCCAGTCGTTCCATTTAATAATTTGTCTGCCTCTATAACAGCGACTTTTAGACCTTCATTTACTAGAAGATAGGCAGAAGTAATGCCAGTAATTCCTCCTCCTACAATAATAATATCGACCTGCATGTCATTTTCTAAGGAAGGGTATTCTGGTAAATGAATACTGCTCGTCCAATAAGATTCGGCATTATGGGGTAATATTCCACTGTAATTCTCATTATTTGTCACTGTAAATCCTCCATCCAAAGTTTTATAGTTCTATTATTTCCACTTATTAGAGAGGTAAACTTTGAGATTAGAAAACAACAAAAGAACCTAGATGGTTCTTTAAAGAAATAGCTTAGTGTCATTTAACGGTTCCTTAATCCATTTTTCAATTTCAGAAGATGTTCTTTTCATCATAATTCTAAATAGCTGTTAATTTAGCGGTATTCGATAGATTTTGTCATACTTAAAATCATTAAAATTTCTTCAAAACAGTATTCTTTTTTAACTTTTAAATCTTATCTCAAACCTACAATTATGTTGGATTATAAAGCATGTACCTTTAGTAGCAACATGTTTTTATATTAGTTAATTGCGTTTGATATACTGCTTTGGCTCAGTGCAACGGATAATGGGTTCAATTAAAGGGTATTATCAAAAAGAATACTATAAAACAATTTAAGAAATAGATAAGGGGTGAACAAGTGGTGGAAAACATGATAAATGAGGATAACTTTGGTTTACAAAGGCAACCTTCTCAAAAAACGGTTGGTCAATATTTATTCGATTGTTTAAAATTGGAGGGCATTACCGAGATTTTTGGTATTGCAGGAGACTATAATTTTACACTTCTTGATACTTTAGAGCGTTATAAAGGTATCCGCTTTATAGAAGGGCGGAACGAACTAAACGCGGGCTATTCTGCAGATGGCTATGCAAGAATTAAAGGGATGTCCGCTCTTATTACAACTTTTGGAGTCGGAGAACTCAGCGCTTGTAATGCTATAGCTGGGGCTAATAGTGAGCATGTACCAATCATTCATATAGTGGGTGCGCCTCCCGAAAATGATCAAAAAGAGCATAAGCTGATGCATCACACTTTAATGGATGGGAATTTTGATGTTTTTCGCAACATGTATGAGCAAATTACTGCATACAGCACGGTGCTTACGCCTGAAAACGCTAAAATTGAAATTCCAGCCGCAATTCAAATTGCTAAAGAAAAGAAAAAGCCTGTATATCTTGTTGTGGCCGATGATTTAGTGACCAAGCCGATTAAAAATCGTGTAGAGCCAACACAACAGCGCCCAACATCTAATTTGAAAACTCTTCATGCTGCGGTCAATCATGTCCATAAGCTACTAGATCGTGCACATAGACCAGTTATACTGGTGGATGTAAAAACCATGCGTTTCGGTCTTCAAGCGGCAGTTCAACAACTGGCAGACACCATGAATGTTCCTGTTGCAACGATGCTGTACGGAAAGGGAGGATTCGACGAAACCCATCCAAATTATGTGGGAATGTACTTAGGATCTTTTGGAGATTCTGAAGTTCAAAGTAAGGTAGAAAATGCAGATTGTATCATCGCAATTGGTATGGTATTGGCGGATACTAATACCGCAAGTTTTACCTCAAAACTAAACCAGCTAATAACGGTCAATATTCAACCAGATATGGTTAAAATTGCTGAGGCAGAGTATCCGAATGTTCTTGCAACTGACATGTTACTTGCAATACAGAATGTGGGTTATAAGGGACAAGGGTTGGTAGAAAAAATGTCATTCCCTTACGACCAATTAAATACTAACACCGATGTCCCTCTAATAGCGGCGAACTATTATCCACGTTTTCAGCAGATGCTGAAAGAGGAAGACATTGTAGTTGTCGAGACCGGTACATTCTATTACGGAATGGCAGAGGTGAGACTACCGAGCGATGTAATATATATTGGGCAAGGTGGTTGGCAGTCCATCGGTTACGCAACCCCCTCGGCGTTCGGTGCTATTATGGCTGTGCCTGAACGCCGAGTGTTTCTGTTTACAGGGGATGGAGCCTTACAACTGACAGCTCAAGAAATCAGCACCATGCTTTATTATGGATGCAAGCCTATAATTTTTGTCTTAAACAATGATGGTTATACGATTGAAAAATATTTGAATGTAAAAACAAAAAATCAAAAGTACAACAAAATTCCTCAATGGTCTTATACTAAGCTAGCGGAAGTTTTTGGAGGCAATGCGCTTACAGCTACAGTCCGTACCTACGGAGAGCTTGATCAGGCAATAAACCAAGCTGTAATAGAAAGTACTGAAAAACTCTGTATTATTGAAATGATTGTAAAAGATCCAATGGATGCATCTAGATATATGAAAAAGATGCGCAATTATATGGAGAAGCAGGAAATGCAGCGTACTCAGCAATAGTCTTGAATAGACCAGGAAGATAAGTCTAATTTTTTTAGAGGAATTCTGAAAAATTGTTAGGTGTATTTTAAGATATAAAGTTGATGAATGTTCGATATATTAGGAAGAAGCGTGTTTTGAAGAAGATAATCATAACACGCTTTTTTTATATTCAATTGCCATCCCTTATTTGATACTAATAGCACAGTCCAAATCATATTCTTATAATAGAAAGGGGTGTAAAGTTAATTGATAAAAGTAAAAGTTCGTTTACAACCCATTGTAAGTAAGATAAATCTACCCACTGTTTTAAGAACAACTATACTTCCAGGTGATTCAATTGAAAGATTATTTATTGCAACCCAAATAGGAGAAATCTTTTACATAGGAGACGGAGAAATAAGAACTTTTTTAGATATTCGGTCTCGAATCATAAAATTAGGGAAGTCTGAACAAGGTGGATATGATGAAAGAGGGTTGCTAGGACTAGCGTTTCATCCACAATTTTATTATAATGGTTTGTTTTATCTTCATTATTCATTAGCTGGAACACAAGGACCGGGCGCTCTTGCTGAACCTTTTAAGCCTAATCCATGTGACCTAAAAACGTTAAATTTAAGATGGATAAACAGGGAAACTCAATATGATCATATTGATACCGTAGAAGAATGGATTTTACAACCGAATGGTCAACCGCAAAAAAGACGTACATTACTTAATATAAGAAGGCCATTTCTTAATCATAATGGGGTTAATAGCCTAAGTTTTTCACCTGAAACTGGGGCACTTGTTTTAACAACTGGAGATGGTGGATCAGGCTATGATCCATTTAATTTAAGTCAGGATGATATGGAGATAGCCGGTAAAATAATTGAAATTGATGTAGCTAAGAATACACTTATCAATAATCCCCCTGTAGTCACACGTTTTGATGAACTTCCCTCATCTATTCAGGAAACTCTTACGGTAATTGCTAAAGGCGTTCGTAATATCACAGGTATTTCATTTCAAAGGTTTTATAATCAGTATATTAAATATGTGGGAAATGTTGGGCAAGATTTGGTGGAATCAATTTTTTCATTTGTTCATTATAGACCTATACCAGTCACTCAACTTGTTCAAGCTTCTTTAATGATGAGATCTACTTCTGATCAAGACGGATTTATTAACTTTGGTTGGCGTGGATGGGAAGGGAATTTTCCTACTTCTTTTATAAGACGCTGTGCTTCAACTCCCACTTTAGATGAAAAAATAATAGCTTATTATAATGAAACAGTTAAAACGTCAATGAAGCGGCTTCAACCATTCATTAGTTATTTTCATAAAGGTTCAGGACCTGATAAGTTTGATGGAACTGCACTTACAGGTGTCCAACCATATATGGGAAATGGAATTCCGAATTTAACAGGAAGTATTGTGTTTACCGATCTTACTCGGAAGGAAGAATCTAACTCCCCGGTTAGAGGGGGTTTAGCCTATACTCGTCCTAGTATAGATGGTAAATTAAATGATTTTAGTGTTATTGAAACCGATTATAATTTTGGATCTCAATCAGCTTATTATGTTAATTTGGGAACAAATCTGAATCAAACTAGATTATATTTAGGGGTTTATGAATCTACAAATGTGACTGATTTAAACAAAGGTACTATTTTTGAAATTGTTCTATAAGACATTACCATAAAAATTCAAACGGTAGGGCATGTTATATCTTTATGAAAATAAAGAGAGGGCATTTCAAAATAAATATAATTGCGAATTTAGAAAAAGGGTATTCAGCAATATCTTGCAAAATTTATGTTCATGAATTTATAGTAATGCCAATTGAATTAGCTGCTATTTTAAAATATTTTCAGAGGAGCAATCATTCTTACAATTTTATTATAAAGGCAATACCGCATAAAATACGTGGGAATGAATAGTATAGAAAATGACTGTTTGGATATTTTTGGGTGGTGATTTTAATCAAATGGTTTGTCCGTTATTGGTATCAATCAATGAGAGAGATAGATGGAGACCATATTCACTTGAAAAAGCTCCCTTTTGCAGCCAACTTGGTTATTACAGCCTTGCTGAGTACGCTTGCTGCCATGTTTCAATCAGCAGGAGGCTTGATGCCGGGTATAGGCTACTTAATTAGTTTTTTAGCGACATTACCAATTTTTTTAGTTACGTTCCTTTCTATTCGTCAAGGAATCCTTTCTTATATCCTTACAATTCTCCTTTTATTTATCATTCAGCCGAGTGAATTAATTATTTTTCCATTTACAACAGGTTTATTAGGTATAGCTATAGGTGTGTCTTTTTTCCAATTGAATAAGAGAATTTTGGTTGTTTCTTTTTCATCAATATGTCTACTGGCGGGGATCATGGTGATATTGTATGTATTCCGCTTCCCAGTACTGGGCCCTACTGTTAATACAATTATAGATGCAAAGGTTATTGCAATAATATTTATATTAAGTTTTTTTTACTCCTGGCTATTCGTTGAACTTTGTAGGGTATTTTTGAATAGATTGTACCGTTTTTTATAAATATTGACTAAATTCCATTGAACGAATAAGTGTTGTAATATTAGACGCTTTAAAAGGAGGGGCAAGATGAAGCTAGCTTTTAGTACAAATGCATTTACAACATACACATTACCCGAAGCTATTTCAGAAATTGGAAAGTTGGGGTATAAAGGGGTTGAAATTTTAGCGGATGTTCCTCATGCTTTTCCACCTGTACATACTGCTGATTGGGTAACTGATGTACGACAAGAAATAGAAAAATATGGCCTCGAGGTCTCAAATATAAACGGAAATACAGCAGCTGGATTTTTTCCATATTCTACTGGAGAACCTACATTTGAGCCTTCATTATGTAATGCAAGAGAAGAGGTGAGGAATCAGAGAATTAAATATACAAAACAATTAATAGATTTAGCTGTAATAGTAAATGCCAAAAACATCAGTATTACAAGTGGAAAGTGTCTTTCAGGAAACCCGCCAGATCAAGCAATTAATCATCTTATAAATTCACTAATAGAGATTATGGACTATGCTGAACGATGTGAAATCAACGTAGGGATTGAGTACGAACCTGGTCTTTTAATAGAAAATGGAAAAGAATTGAATGAATTAATTCAAATAGTGGGATCAAATAGGCTGGGCGCAAATCTTGATCTCGGGCATGCAGATGTAATAAGAGAGGATATTCCCACTTTATTATCAAGTTTAAAGTCTAGGATATGGAACATCCACCTAGAGGATATAGCAGATCACAAACACTATCATCTTATACCTGGTCATGGGAATATTGATTTTAATCAATTATTTAATTATGTAAAGCAAATTAAATATAAGGGATTTATTACAGTAGAATTATATACCTATTGCAATGATCCAGTACTGGCAGCAAAGGAATCTATAGAATTCCTTACACCATATTTTAAGAATAGCCTTTTATGAGGGGAGATAATTTATGAAATATTTTGATCCGCACATCCATTGTTATTCTCGTACAACCGATGATTATGAAAATATGAGTCTGGCCGGTGTACGCGCTGTTGTAGAACCCGCATTTTGGCTTGGAAGCGAACGCCGTTATCCTGAAACCTATTTTGATTACTTCCAACATTTGCTTACCTTTGAACCTGAGCGTGCTAAGCAATATGGAATCACTCATTATTGTTGTTTAGCTATGAATCCAAAAGAAGCAAATAACATTGATATTGCCTATCAAGTAATTGATGGATTGTCCGAGTATTTGCAACATGAACGGTGTCTTGCAATTGGAGAGATTGGATTTGATAGGATTACTCCTGAGGAAGAAGATGTGATGCGGAGACAAATGAAATTAGCTAAGGACCTCGATATGTTGGTTATGGTGCATACTCCCCATCAAAATAAGCGGGAGGGAACAAGAAGAACAATAGAAATCCTAAAGGAAGAAGGGCTTGAACCTGATAGGGTATTAATAGATCATAATAATTCAGATACTATTGATCTTTCCGTTGAATATGGAGGCTGGAGCGGAATGACAATTTATCCGACGAAAGTTTCAACTGATGAAGCAATTGAAATAATCGCACATTACAGCATAAATAAGATTATGGTTAACACCGCAGCAGATTGGGGACCATCTAATCCTCTTAATGTTGTAAAAACTGCGCTCGAGATGCGAAAGAAAGGGCATGCGGAAAATATCATTCAAGAACTAGTTTGGAATAATCCAGTTCGTTTTTATGAGCAATCTGGAAAATTAAAACTAGATTCATAAGGGGTGAAAAGATTATGAAACTTGCATATAGCAGTAATGGATTTAAAAGATATGACTTGTTAAAAACAATAGATGTATTATCTGAAATTGGATATGAGGGTATAGAAATCTTACTAGATATCCCGCACGCTTTTCCACCTGAGGTAACGAATGAGAAAATACTCATGATAAAAGACAAGTTGAAACAAAAGAACATGACTATATCAAATTTGAATGCATTCATGCTGTATGGAATAAAAGATAATTGGCACCCGTCTTTTGTAGAGGTAGATGAAACAGAAAGAAGACAACGTATAGAGCATACTCATAAATGTATTGACTTAGCTCAAAAACTTGGTGCAAAGACACTATCTACCGAACCAGGGGGACCCCTCATCAATGTAGGGAGGGAATGGGCAAATAAAGTTTTTATTTCTGCAATGGAAGAATTGGCTGATCATGCTGAAAAGTCTGGCGTAACAATCCTTGTTGAACCTGAGCCTGATTTATTAATTGAAACATCAGATCAATTTATAGAATTTAAGAAGGCTGTTCCTTCGCAGGCAATTGCATTAAATTTTGATATAGGACATTTCTTTTGTGTTGGAGAAGATCCAGCTGCATTGGTTTATAAATTGCTACCATATACACAACATTATCACCTGGAGGATATTGCAGCGAATCGCGTACATGAGCATCTAATTCCTGGTCACGGTGCTATTCCTATTCTAGAAGTTTTACAATCTATAAAGAAAACGGGTTATGACGGTTTTATTACCATTGAATTATACCCTTATGAAAATCATGCAATATCGGCCGCCAAAGAATCTTATGACTATGTGCAAAGTATCCTTAACAGCCTATGAGAAAAATTCGTACGTATTTTGAACTGATAAGATTTCCAAATACCTTTACAGCGATGGCAGATATATTGGCAGGCACCTGGATTGCAGGAATAGTTTTGAATCAAAGTTATTTTAGTAAGATTATTCTTCTAATGTTAGCGAGCGCATGCATATATGCGTCAGGGATTATTTTAAATGATTTTTTTGACTTTGAAATAGATAAAAGAGAGCGTCCTGAAAGACCTTTACCATCTGGTCGTATATCAATTCGTTCTGCTTTATGTTTTAGTTTTGTGCTTCTTACTGTAAGTATCATATCTGTATGTTTTGTTTCAGGTATCAGCTTTTTGATTGCTTGTATCCTCATTATGTTGGTATTTGTATATAATCGCTATTCAAAGCAGTATGATGTTTTAGGACCAATAACGATGGGGCTTTGTAGAGGCGTTAACTTGTTACTAGGATTGAGTATTGTACCAGATAAATTAGTAGAATTTTGGTGGTTAGCGGGATTAGGATTTATATATATTTTCACTGTTACTGTAATGTCTAAAGGTGAGGTTGGATCCGGCCTCTATCCTATACGAGTAAGAATTATGGCAGGAGCGGTCTTAACATGTGCTATTGCTATTTTGCTTTTGCATTTCTATGGTGTATGGGGAACAACTGTTATTACGGTAATAGTTTTTTTATTATGGACTTTTTCAGGGATTTTACCAGCATTAGCAAATCCAATATCATCTAATATTAAAAAAGCAGTAGGAACATGTATAATTGGTCTTCCATTATTGGATGGAGCAATTGCTGCTTCATTTGGAGGATGGCCAGCTTTCTTTTCAGTATCTTCTTTCCTAATTATAAGCTATATCATGTCTCATATCTTTCCCGTTACATAGATGAAAGGATGATATCTATGGAGAAAAAGAACGTGGTTGTATTAGATATTATTAGTTTGACGGAGGAGCATCTAAATGATGCTGAATTAACCCCAAATATTCAGAAGTTGCTAGATAATGGCCAGCACGCAAAAATTAAACCTGTATTTCCGGCTGTAACTGGTTCAATGCAAGCTACGTATATTACTGGAACCTCACCAGCTGAACATGGCATTATTTGTAATGGTCTTCCAAACTGGGATACTAAAGAAATAACAATGTGGAATCAAACGATGCTACCAATTCAAGGTAAAAAGATATGGGAGAAGTTGAAGGAAGAAGATTTGGCAGCTGAAACAGCAGTGTTGTTTTGGCAGTTCAGTAAGTTGAGCACAGCAGACTATGTAGTTACTCCTGCCCCAATTCATCTCGATAAAAAAACAATTATGTGGTGTGATTCAAAGCCGAGGGGGCTATACGAAAAATTGAGGGGGAAATATGGGGAGTTCGATTTGAAGAGCTTCTGGGGACCGCTCTCTTCAGTTAAATCCAGTGAATGGATATTAGATGCAGCAATAGATGTTTTAGAAGAATATAAACCAAGATTATCACTTGTATATCTACCCAATATAGATTATAACGCACAAAGGTTTGGGCCTGAAAGTGAAGCTGCGAAGAGATCCATTAAAGAAATTGACAGTTTAATTGGAAACTTTGTCGAGCAATTGGAAGAGCGCAACTTGAAGGAGCAAACACGGCTAGTTATTTTATCAGAATACAACTTTAAGACAGTTAATAGACCTATATTTATCAATCAAACGTTAAATAAAGAGGGATATGTGGCTATCAAGCATGTCGAAAATATGGATTTTCTCGATTTGGAGATGTCGAAAGCCTTTGCTTTAGCAGATCATCAATTGGCTCATGTGTATATTCAGGACTCACGTGATATTGGGGTAGTTAAAGAAATTCTCGAAAGAACACCAGGTATAGCCGAGGTATGGGGAGAAGAAGAGAAACGGGTTCATAAGATTAATCACGAGCTTTCGGGGCAGTTAATTGCTATTGCTGAACCTGACAGTTGGTTTGTGTACTACTGGTGGTTGAACGATGAACAGGCACCAGAATTTGCATACAATGTAGATATTCATAGGAAGCCTGGTTATGATCCAGTTGAGCTGTTTGTAAATTCAAAAACATTCCAAATACCACTAGAACCTGAGCGAATCAAAGGATCTCACGGTTTACCAGCAAAGGACAAAGGAGATTATGTGTCACTTGTAGTAACAGGGAGAGATTTTGAACTTCCAGATACATTAGAAGCGACCGAAGTTCATGGCTTGTTGCTAAAGCTTGCGAGAAATTAGAAGGGGTGAAAAAATGACATATCAGATGGGTGTGTTATTTGTCGGAGTGCTAGGTGCCGTTGCAACAACAACGATTTCCGGAATCTTTGCAGTCAATCAAAATCTTGCTCCACTAAGAGGGGTTATTTCTACAGAGAAAGAATTCGAGACACTACAGCTAACTCCAATCGATCAGATTGCTTTTGGTGGATGGGATATACAAAAGGATTCATTGATAGAAGTAGTACAAAAATATGGTATCATTCAGGAATCTATTTTGAAGAAAATTGAAATGAAACTCAATGATGTTCCTATTTGGCAAGCGCCACTAGCTAATGTAAATGATTTTGTTAAAGGGGTCTATAGTCTGACAGGAGAGCCTGAGAACTTAATGAGCGCAGTGAATCAAATTCAGGCAGACATTGAAGAATTTAGAAAAAAATATAATCTTGAGAGAATTGTTGTAATAAATACTGCTTCAACAGAAGAAAAGACAAAAAATCATTCGTTATATCAGTCATTAAAAGCATTTGAGACTGGGTTAAAGGAAAATTCACCAGATATTCGACCGGGCATGCTTTATGCTTATGCGGCAATAAAATCAAAATGTGCCTTTGTAAATTTTACGCCGAGTGTGATGACTGAGATACCAGCACTACAGGAATTAGCAGAATTACAGGCTGTTCCGACGGCAGGAAAAGATGCAAGAACAGGTCAGACTTTATATAAACATGTTTTAGGAAAAATGTTCAAACAGCGTGGATTGAATATTGTCGGGTGGTATAGTACTAATATCTTAGGGAATCAAGATGGTGCAATTTTGGAACATCCAACGCATTCCTCAACAAAAATTGATTCAAAATCCATTGGGCTAGAAAAAATATTGGGGTACAGTAATTTTGATCATAAAGTAAGAATTGATTACTTTCCTGTTCGAGGAGATAGGAAAGAGGCATGGGATACCATTGATTTTGAAGGTTGGTTAGGGGAACGGATGACAATGAAAATTAATTGGTTAGGTATTGATTCGATCTTAGCCGCTCCTCTAGTAATTGATCTGTCCCGTTTTATGGATCATGCACTTAGAGAGGGGGAAGTAGGAATAATGAAACATCTTTCACTCTTTTTTAAATCACCAGTTGGAACAGAGGAGTATGCCCTTGATCAACAATATCAAACATTATTAGAATATGTGAAGAATTTCGAAGATAATGTTTAGTATTTTTAGTGATCTAAGAGCTGAAAAAATATGAATGTATTATTTGGGATAGATATCGGTTATATTATCTGAAATAGGGAATTAATTAGGAGGGCTTAGTTAGAAGGTGTTTTTAATGCCATTCATTTAATATAAAATGCCCCCACAACTATTAGTGGGGGCATATGAAATTCTATTGTTTTAATGTTTATACTAGAAAGTTCTTAATTCATGCCATAAATAGTAGTTTTTAAAAATTATTCAATTTTATTTTCAAATCTGTACAGTCTTCTCTTTCATCATACTCAATGTAAGCTATGTGACCATCGGGGCGAATTAAAATGACCTCAATATTTTTTAATTGATAATCCTGTATTTCTCCTACAACCACCTTTTTGTGCGAATCAATGTTCATTTTATCTATTTCTTCTTTATAAGAAGGATGTATTAATAAAATATATTTACCATCTTGCATCAATTTAAAGAGTTTATAAGTTTTCTTATTTTGAGAAGAAATAGTAAGGTTTGTACATCTTTTCCCTATCAATGGATGCTTTTCTTTCGTATGCATAGAGGAATATAGAACCCCTAAGCCACTTACTCTTTCAGCTAATTCTTTATTCACCTCTGGGTATGTGAGTAAATGCGAGAATAACTCTCTTAATTCTATACCTGCATTTGAAAAGTTTATCATTAATTGTTCTTGTGCTTGTACTTCCTTGAAAAATTGTTTTCCCACAGCATGTCGTTCAATATGATAACTTTCTAATAGGCTTTCATATTTTTTTTGTTTTACAGCGAGTCCCAATTTCCATCCTAAATTAAAAGCGTCTTGTAAACCTACATTCAAACCTTGTCCTCCTGCAGGGAAATGAATATGCGCTGCATCACCTGCCAAGAATACACGCTTATGTTGATAAGTATTTGCTAGTTTGGTTGCATTTCCAAAACGAGAAAGCCATATTGAGCTTTTAATTTGAATATGTTCACCTGTAATACTATAAATACTATCTATAAGCTCTTTTTCTGTGACAGCAACATGAACAGGTATTGTCTGATTCGTAGGATCTACAATTGCAAAACGAAATACATTAGGTGCAATAGGTACCATTATTATTATCCCATTTTTATTGGATGTAGAAAAAAATGGGTTATCCGGTACATCTTCTAAAATGACATCACCTAATATAGCAGTAGTTGTTGTATCTGTTCCATTAAAAGATATATGTGATAACTCACGAACTACGCTTCTTGCGCCATCAGCGCCTACTACATATTGAACTTCTATTTTATATATTGTTTCTGCTTGTTCTATTTCTAGTTGTACGAATGTTTCATACTGTTTTAAATCTTTTAAAGTATGACCACGTTTAATGTCTACACCTAATTCTAACGCACGCTCTTCTAATATTTCTTCTGTAATAGATTGGGGAATAAAAAGCGTATATGGAAAATCAGTATCTAAATTTTTAAAGTTTAATCTTGTATCTAGGGCAGCAAAATGGCTTGTATCTGATTTTTTCCCTCTAGATAAAAATCGATTTTCAATACCTCTCATAGCCATTAATTCTAAGGAGCGGGGGTGAAGTGTGAGTGCTCTAGAATTTCTTATCCGATTTAATCTTCTCTCTACAACGACAACTTTTACACCTTGAATAGCTAATTCACATGCTGTCATAAGTCCAACCGGACCACCGCCAACTACTGCTACATCATAATAATTTTCCATGTCATACCCTCCATTTTTTTACTTAATTAAGAGCAAATACAAGAATTTGCACAATGGATTTGTAAACGATCTCTATTGTGCAAATATAATTATACTCAATTTTTGTTTCCTTGGAAACTAAAATGGATAACTTGAGATTTTTCCTATATCAAACATTCGATATGAAGGTTAATTGAATTCAATATGAGAAAGATAATAGGGTAATCTATTTTTAATTATTTAATGGAAGGGGTACGAGATTGAGATGAATAATTTATATAATGAAAAGACACATACATTGATTAAACAATTATTTCACAAGTTTTCACCAACAGCTCCTGGTTTTGCATATATTGCTAGTTTTGATAGCGGGGTAACTTATAAAGGTACGGTTGGCTTAGCTTCTATAGAGGAAAATCTGCCGATAACCACAAAGAGCGTTTTTAATATCGCCTCAGTTTCTAAACAATTTACAGCGTTTTCTATATTGCTCTTAGAACAAGAGGGAAGATTGGGTTTAGATGATTCAATTGTAAAGTTTGTCCCTTTTATAGGAACATATGCTGAACCTGTAACATTGAGACATCTAATTCATCATACTGGTGGGCTAGTTGATTATATGGCATTGGCTGAAGCAGCAAATATTAAATTTACTGATACATTAACTGTGGAAGAATCACTAAAACACCTTAATGGTCATCAAATTGCAAGGTTCCCTGTTGGCACAAAATTTGAGTATAGCAATACAGGATATTTTTTATTATCACAAGTGGTAGAGAAGGTAAGCGGCAAGTCTCTACGTCAGTTTACAAAGGATCGTATTTTTGACCCTTTAAATATGAGAGACACAACAATTATAGATTACTACCCAAATACTATACCAATTACTAGTGGGTATTCGAAGAATGAGCAAGGATCATATAAAATCTATGAAAGCCCTTGGGAACACACGGGGGATGGGGCAGTTCATGCAACAGTTGAAGACCTGGTAAAGTGGGGGGAGAATTTAACTACAGGTACCGTTGGTGGAAAAGAACTTGTTAAAAGAATGAGCGAAATAGGTCCAAAAATTTCACCAACTGGGAAGACGATTATTGACAATGAAGATTATGCTTTTGGACTAAGGCTTGCTGAAGGTTTTAACTGTCGGTACTTGGAACATTCAGGAAGTTGGGCGGGTTATCGTTCACACTTCATGCGGTTTCCACAAGAATATTTGTCCGTTGTAGTTTTAAGTAACTATGATGGATTTGATTCTAAAAAACATGCTAATGAAATAGCAGAAATTGTTTTAGAAAAGTAAAAAATAGAGGGTAGAAGTCAGTATTTATATTTGCTTTATCCCACGTTGTTTTAGGTGTAATTAATTTTGAGAACGGGAGGCAAGCATAAATTTATGCCTGCCTTTTTAGGTATTAAAATGAATAACGTTATTAAATTTATAAATATACACTGAAAAAACAAAATTCGGAATAAGTATGTTGCTTTAATTGCTAAAATATAGTGGGGAATTCAGGCATGAGGAAATCAAACACTTTTGTCTTTAGATAAATAATATTTTAATGGATTTATTGAATGTAATGAATGCTGGAGGATAAAACTATGAAATATCTAAGAAAAATCTTCAAACGAATTTTGCTTCTATTTTAATGATTATTGGCGTAGGAATACTATTTGGTACTAGCTATGGCCGAGAGCTTCGTATAACAATGGCTGGGAGTATAATAACTTCTTGGCATCCACAATATGCGAAGTATACATTCTTATCCAAAAAGGAACTAGATAAATTACAAGATAGAATTAATTATCCAAAATGGTCAAATAGTGATGAGCGTATTTATAAAAAAATAGCAGGAAAAAGATTAGAAGAATTTAAAAATCAGCCATTAGAAATTGATGTAGAAACGATTAAAAGTAACAAAGAAAGTCGCTTTCTTTTTGAAGGAAAGCTAGTTACTATTAGCAATCCCTTCAATGTTAAACTTGTTAGCCATCAAGGAACACAGGGTGCTAACAGGGGAGAAAAAATTAGTGTAATGGCAAAACGTAATCATGCACTTGTTGCTGTGAATGCAAGTAGATTTGCTGACGAAACAGGAAGGGGTGGAGGAAATGTTGCTACTGGAATTGTGATAGAAAATGGGAAAGCTATTAATACAAATATATATAAAAATACCCCTACAATTATTACGGGTTTAACAAAGTTTGGACAAATGGTAACAGGAAATTATTCTACCCAACAACTTTTGGATAAACAAGTCGTTTCAGTGGCGGGATTTATGCCACAGTTAATTGTTAATGGAGAAAAAATGATTACAGAAGGAGACGGTGGGTGGGGTTCAGCTCCAAGAAGTATTATGGCCCAAAAAGAAGATGGTACAAGACGGTAGACAGACGCATAGTATAGGGGCTACGTTAAAAGAGTGTCAAGATATCCTATATGAAAAAGAAGCTATAAATGCGATGGCTATGGATGGTGGTTCTTCTGCTACGCTATATTTAGGGGGGAAAGGTTATAAATTCGCCTTCCACATTATCTCATGAAGATCGTTATTTACCGAATGCTTGGGTGGTAACAGTAAATTCTAAGCAAAAAATACAGATGACAATAGATGGGGAAAAGGTATATCCAAAAAGATTAGATGAAATTGATACAAAAATTAAAACCCATGTATGAATTACTTATATAGATGAAAATTATGGTTAAAACCGTAGAATGTATAATGCATAAAATCCGTGAAATGAAATTCTTACACAACAAAGAGAAATGAAAATAACACTAAACTTTTTGATGAAATTCACAAAAAGTTTAGTGTTATTTTTAATACAGTTACACTTTCAAGTTCTATTAACTTGTAAGGTCATCTAACTTTAACCATTGAGATTTTCAAGAGCGTTCATTAAATTAGTTCCATCCGGACTACCTAATCCTGTACAAGCATCCCACCCGGAAGATGCTTTATAAGCGCCGTTTCCATTATTTACATTATTATTCCCGATTGTAATATCATGAAATATACCATTTTGAGCCGATAACTTATACAAAACTGGATTGATAAATCCGATTGAGTGACCCAATTGTTGATTGATATTTGCAATTAAACCAGCCCAAAGAGGAGCTACAGCGCTAGTTCCACCAGTAACAGTTTGTTGCCCATTCACTTCAATTTGATACCCTGTTTCTGGATCAGCATTACCTGCCACGTCTGGAACACCACGCCCACTTTTCCCCCCTGGATTAGCTGAAGACGGAACATGTGCATTTATCTGCCAGCTCGGAAGAGGGAATACATCACTCACTCCGCCACCAGTAGCAATTTGCCTTGCAGGACTATTGTTCCAAACAACCTCATTAGTTATTGTGTGATCGTTCCCTTCTAAACGTGTTCCACCACATGCTAAAGCAAAAGGACTAGATGCAGGGAAATCAGTGTGAAGTAATTGGTCTGGTGCAGAACCATCTTGGTTAAAATCTGATGAACCATTATCCCCCGCGGCACAACATACTGTTATGCCAAGTGTTGCAGCATCTTGGAAAGCTCGATCTAAAGCTATTCTAGCTTGATTTGTCCAGCTATCTTCAGATGCACCCCAACTTATAGAAATTACAGAAGGTTTGTTAATTTGATCATGGATGGCTCTGTTGATACCATGAAGAAATCCATCGTCGGTATTTGGTGCAAAATACATAGCAATTTTCACCCCAGGAGCAACTGCAGCCGCTACCTCAATGTCTAACTGCACTTCACCATCTGCAGCATCCCCTGTTTGGTTATGTGCTCCATCTACAAGTACATCAACTAGTTTAGGTTGAGAAACTCCTAAGCGATTAAAGTATTGTACTATATCATTAGGATTGTATCCCCCGCCAAATTCTACAATAGCGATGCATTGGTCCTTACAATTTAAAGATGGAAAATTATAAAGTTTTGCTACTTCGGGTGGTGTAAATGTTTTTCTTGCAGCTGCACTTACAACCTTATCTTCTTCCAACATACAAATATGTGGAGACACTTGTGGTCTGTTATCTAATCCTAAAACGGCTTCAACAATATCAGAAATTTCTTCTGGAACATGTACATGCCCTGTACGTCCGCGATATGTAAAGTCAGGATGCTCATATTGTGCAAGCTCCACACCAAATGCTGTACTGAATCTATCAACAGTTCCCGCTAACCTAACCGTTCCAGCAGCAGCATTTATGTCTTTTACCTCTAGTCCTTGTTCATTTGCAAATGCTTCTATCTTTTTCAAATCATTAGGATTAGCGCCATGCTTGGACTCAAACTCTTCATGGCTAAGGTGACCACGTTCTGAAAACGGACTAGTAGTTGCTTTTTCAATCATAGATTTCAACTTTTCAGTATTAGAAGGACGTTTAACAACAATGGTTACTAACATCTTTTCATTTGGGTCAGCTGAAGCCACCTTCTTTGCGTTAGATGGGACGTTACGTTCACTACCTGAAACCCTAACCAGATTCTTGTTCATTTTTTTACACCTTACTTTCATTATTTTTAATATTGTTAATTTGCTATATTGTATTGCTACTAAAAAATTAAAAGCAAACATAGCAACCTTATTATGTACTTATTAAGTATTTTTATACTCTATTAAAGAAACATGCATTTAACATATATATTGATTTAAGAAGATAGATAGGGAAAACATATTATATCTATATGTATATAAAGTGTTTTTGAACTTATAAAACTCAGATTCATATGTGGAATTATAATATTTAGTAGTTGTTATAATGTAAATAATCCAGTTCTATTCCTACAAATTCCAGCTGTTAAAGCAGAGTTTGCTAGTGAGAATACAGAATTTATAAAAAAGTTATGGTTATAGTAGAAGGAAAATAGTCTGTTTAGTTTCAAAGGAAACATTATAGGTACGTTTTATTTTTTTAGAGCAAGGAAAATATTGCTTACTTGATCGTTACGCTTAAAGCAGGAGCTCCTTAAAGATATTACTATTTTAATCCGGGTGTTTTTCTTAAGCAGCATTAATGTTTATTCATTAGTTCATATTATTTTTGTCTTTAATTTTTCATTTGGATTAGCTAGGGATGGTATATTTGGATTTTTTGATAATAATTCTTTCTTTAGGAATAAAAAACTCTTGAAGTGATTTAGGTTTTATGAAAAGCTAAATCACTTCAAGAGGAGGAGTAATACCGTTAAGGAGATCCCAAGTACTTAATCCAAAAGAATACTCGAAATGCGGATAATCAACTAGGGTAGTAAAACGCCCACCCCAATTTAAACCAAGTTTTTCTCCTATATACCCCATTTGCTTGAATTTTTTGATGTTACCCCAAGGTATAGAGTTATTTTCGTATGGTGCAGCATCAAATGCCAATCCCCAATTGTGGTATGATTCCCCGCCCCGAGCATTTGTAACCTTTTTACCTGGTTGCCATCTTCCTAAAGAAAATAAATGGTCTTGTTCATTCCAACTCCTAAATGCGGAATATATTCGAACATCTAAGCCATTAGCTTTTGTTAATTCAAGAAACTCTTTAGCCAACATCTCAACATATGGGTGTAAGGAGTGTAAGTGATTAGAGCTAGTATAAAATTCAGATTGAGAATTGGGATTAAACAATTTATGGCGTGTTCTAGGTGTAATATCTCCAGAAGGGTATAAATTTTGATCTTTTTGGTATTCTTGTATGGCTTGGGTAGTCGATACACTGAATAGCCCATCAAGTTCTCCAAAATATATCCCCATAGATTGCAGCTTCTTTTGTATTAATATTACGTTCTCAAACAATGATCTCCATGTGTTAACTTCTACTATTCCATTTGGATTTAATTTATTTTTTTCTTGAAAAATTTTTGTACATTTATTTGTTTTTTCGTCAAAAAAACCGGTAATAGCAAGCTTCTCGTAGTTTACTCCCAAACCGTTTAAATTTAATTGGAGGACTGTTACATAAGATCCTGTAGAGCCTAATTTTAAAGTGGGTAAATTCTCCATATTTCACCCCTTGATTTTAGAATACTGTTATTTATTATAGCTGAATTGAACTTTAATATGACTGGTACTAATCGTATAAGAAATAGCGGTTAATATATTCAGTTTTATTCACTCAACTTGCTAAAAGTAAAGTTACTTTATTTAAATATTTGTAAGTATTTTTTTCTATGCTTTAATTATAGATTTTAAAGGAGTAATTCAAAAAAAGTGCTTTATAAATCAACTGAAATCTTTAATTTATAACTTTCTTTGTTATAAGCAAGTATAAATTTGAATTACTTAAAATTATCTTTGTAAATAAGGTTATTTAACTTTTATAGTATGTAACAAAAGTGTAACTAGATTAATCTTTTGGATTGAAGAGTTATTTTGGATAGATTAGCAGAAGATAGTGAAAAAATAGAGTTGTACAAACGTGTGTTCTGATGATTTTAGAGAGGATTTGAGCAAGTATAAAATTGAGTTATATAAAATTATCTTTGTAAATAAGGTTATTTAGCTTTTATAGTATATAACAAAAGTGTAACTAGATTAACCTTTTGGATTGAAGGAGATTTAGGATAGATTAGCAGGAAGTGGTCAAGTATTAATAGAGTAGTCCATACTTATTTTTTTAAAATCTATAGAATCTTTAAAGAAAATAGGCAATTATATGATTTCAAAAAATAGAGTTGAGCATAATATCATGGATAAAGGGCCTTTTTATTTTGTTTATATACGAGAGTTTTAATATAAATAGGATTTGATGAGAGGAGAGATGAATTTGTATAATTATCCACCATATTCTTCAGGAAATTCTAAACCACCACATTCTATAGCAGGAGTGAGTGATGAAGGTCAGGAAGCTTTTTATCGGCAACCAAGTGGCAAGATATTTGCAAAAATATATGAAAAAGGTACAGAAAGACCGATTAAGGGTGTCAAATTATCAATTTATAAAATGACAAATGAAGGGCGTATTTTAGCTTCCCGACAAAGTGAGGTTATTACTTTATATACGAATGAATTCGGTGAAACAAATACAGTTGCCTTACCTACGCCTCCTAAAGAAAATGCGGCCGATCCATTAGGGCCTAAACCATATTCAGAGTATGCAATTTCCATTGAAGCTACAGGTTATGCACCTGTAGTACTACGTGGTACACAAATTTTTGAAGGTGTTACTGCAGTTCAAAAAATGGAACTTATACCTATTAGTGGCGCGGATGGACGGGATTCTGTTGAAATAATTGATATTCCGGAACATACATTAATCGGACAATATCCTCAGCAGGAATCGCAGCAGGAACTACAAAAAGAAATCAAGACACAACAAGAGACAAGAGAAGATAGCGATAGAGATATTGTGATACCTGAATTTGTTATCGTTCACGATGGTCATCCAAATACGCCCGCACGAAATTATAAGTTAAGATTTAAAGATTATATAAAAAATGTGGTCGCTTCCGAGGTTTATCCGACTTGGAAAAAAGAAGCATTGTTAGCCAATGCTCTTTGCATATTGACTTTTACATTAAACCGCATTTATGTAAATCCTTATAAAGGAAAAGGATTCACCATCACAAGTAGTACACAGTTTGATCAACAGTATGTTCATGGGAGAAATACCTTTGAATCTACTGATGATGCAGTGGAGGAGGTATTTAAGCAATATCTTGCAAAGCATGGGGAAAACACACCATTCTTCACGCAATATCGTGCTGGTAAAAAGCAACCATGCCCATTTGCAAGTCGACCAGGAATGCTTTATCAATGGGGGACAGCATGCCTTGCAGAACAAGGAATGAGTTATATGGATATTTTAAAATACTACTATAAAAATATAGAAATTCGTTTAGCTGATTTTATAAAAGTAATTAAGTCATTCCCAGGATATAATTTAAAGGAAGGAGATCAAAATACTGCTGTTGAAACCATTCAAAAATATTTATTCCATATAAGAAAAAGATATACAGATATTCCTGAAGTAAGAGTAAACGGTACATTCAATTCAAGTACTGCAAACGCAGTTAAGGCTTTTCAAAGACAGTTCCAAATTTCTGAAAATGGGGCTGTAGATGAGGTAACTTGGAATAAAATGAATGATGTATATGTGTATGTTACTAATCTCCCTGGCATGTATCCTATTTTGCACAATGGTAGTCAAGGAGAAAAAGTAAGGGAATTACAAAATTTATTAAAGGATTATGGTTTTTACGAGGGTCAATTAGATGGATTTTTTGGCCTTGGAACTGAAAAGTCAGTGAAAGAGTTTCAGAAGATAAAAAGTTTTACTGTTACAGGAGTAGTGCGTAAAGAACTATGGATAATCCTTGAAGCAATACAATATACTCTAGGAACTTCCCGAACGCCTTTAACAAGTAATTCAATGCCACAGCAAACGAATACAGGTTTAAATCTTAAAACACAAGCGCCTTCTCAAAATCAAAATCCAGTATCTATTTATCCCTCTTCTATGACAAATGTGTCCAATTATCAGCAAGCTCAATCATTCTACAATAATAATAGATATTATCCCTTTTCTTAAATAGTGATGTATGTAAAAGTGACAAGGAGTAATTAAATGAACAGACATAGAGGGAGGACGAATAGATTTGAATGAAAATTATTCTTATCCATTGGATTTAGGACAGCAAATTTATTATCAACCACATCTATTTTTTAATGAAAATCAAATTTATTATGATACACGGCATTCTAATCGGGCATCAACTGGTAAATTAATTGTATCTGTTTATGAAATGAATACAGATAAACCTATTAAGGGTGCAAAGGTATTCATTCGTAAGCAAGAGGATAGTAGTCAAGTTATTGCTACACTCCAAACAAATGACATTGGTTTCACAAGTCCCATTTCTCTATCAGCGCCTCCTAAAGAGTATTCTCAGAATCCTTCAGGACCTAAACCTTATACAGAATATGTTCTTACAATCGAAGCACCTAACTATGGAGTTAAAATAATTAGAGGTGTACAAATCTTTCCGGAAACTACAGCGAAACAAAGAGTGGAAATGGTTCCTGTTAATCGAACAGGAGAACGCCAATTAATTGAAACAATTAATATTCCTCAACATGCATTAACTGAATATTATTTAGAGAGACAACTTCGATCAAACTATCCCCGTTTTTCTCACTTTCCTCAACATGCAAATAGCTTAAACATCCCTCAATACATTATCGTTCATGATGGAAATCCTAATGAATTAGCTCCAAGATATAAAGTGGAATTTAAGGAATATATAAAAAACGTAGCTGCTTCAGAACTTTATCCAACATGGCCTAAAGAAGCTATTAAGGCTAATATAATTTGTATAACATCTTTTGTATTAAATCGTATATATAATGAGCATTATTTGGAAAGAGGGTTTACTATTAGTAGTACTCCTTTGTTTGATCAATCTTATAATTATGGTAGAAGTACGTTTTCTCAAATCGATGATATAGTTGATGAGATTTTTAATCAGTACATTGTAAAACCGTATAGTATTGAACCAATACTAATTAATTATTGTAGTGGCATAAGAAATGAATCAAATGAATACTTCTGTAGATGGGGAAGTGTATATCTTGCTGAGCAGGGGAGAGATTATTTTAGTATAATTCGTGCCTTTTATCCACTATCAGAGATTAACTTTTTATAATTAACAAGTTAATAATGAAAATCTAGAAAGGAAACTGAACATTGTTATTATTAGAAACATTATAGGATATGAAATACTACTTGAAGCGTTAAGATTTTTTATGTGGTACTCAAAAATAAATATAAATTTAAAACCATAGAAGTAATTAGATTCTATGGTTTTTCTATATGTAGTTATTAAAAAGTATATATTAGGTTTACTCTGTTAAAATAAAGAAAACTTTCTCCTTAAAAAAGTAAGGGAGTAAATATTAAGCTTTTTAACTAATATTTATTAGATTTATGAAAAAAATTCAAGAAGAACTCAATGAAAAATCAATGTAAATATGCAGCACATGAAGTGACAGGTACTGTTAAAGTGGCTGGGCAAACTAAAGATATTAGTAGAAGGGTTTACCGTATGAAAAGTATAGATTGGGATTACGTCGCCTCACCATCCGTTAATAAAAGCGGAAAGTCGAATCTTCAATTAGCTTTAGAAGGCGGGGTACATTTTACAAAAGATAACCACAAAATTGAGTTACATCATTTAACGCAAAAAGAACCTGGAGCAATGGTTGAAATACCAGCTAATAAACATGATGAATTCACTAAAGCATTGAATGGTTTTGTAGAAACAGGAGAAAATTTTAGAAACGACAAAGAGCTATATAAACAGTATAATAATTTTAGAAATAACTATTGGAAAATGAGAGAAAAAGAACATTTAGAAGGGAAATAAATAGATGAATGACAAGATTATTTCAATCATTTCCACATATGAAAAAGATGGTGATTTTATGGGAGGGGTAAATGAAGATACAATTCGAGAAGCAGCACAAATGTTAAACACTACGTTCCCAAACAGTTATCATTGGTTTTTAAAACAGTATGGTAGCGGCGGACTGGATGGTATAGATATCCATGGTTGTGAGACAACAGCTGCATATTCTTCCGTTGTTTACTACACCAAGTTATATAGAGAAACATATAACCTTCCTGAACAATACATTGTTTTAAATGATATCGATGGTACTGTGACATGTTTAGATACCAATCAAATGAAAGATGGCGAGTGCCCTGTTGTCTTTTGGAGTCGTTTTTCAAAGGAACTGTATGCCATTACTTATAAAAACTTCAGCGACTATCTATTAGATTCTTTACAAGAATCTGTAGATAATTTGTATGATGAGGATTAATTGATTATTGAATACTAAGAATCATATTTTATGTAATAATATATATTTATAGGTTTCAGATAATTTTACTGTTTTGATTTACAAAGAAAAAGCCGATTATCTTGAAGTGCACCCCAATTGTTAGACACAGTCTAACAATTGGGGTGCACTTCATAGGAAGATACGGCTTTTTTATGCATAAAGAAAAGACACCCTAAGGTGCCTTCCTCCGACTTGAACCACTTTAATTTTAATAATATGCATTTGGACTTTCATCCAAATAATATTTTACAATATTAAGTGATATTGATGATTGAGAAATATGAATTGAATCTATTGTTTTACTTTTAAGCTCTTTTCGTATTCTTTAGCTTCATCAACATTTTTAAATGTTTTTAAATCGAATATCTTTTCTCCATCAATACATACAACTAATACTCCATCTTGAGCTTGAAGAACACTACCTACATTACCTTTTCCAAGTGAAATACTGAAGGGATTCTCTACATTTAATGATTTCTTTTTAGCAAGATAATCTTTAAATGGCATACCAATGGATAGTTCGTCTTTTAAGCCTTTAATAGTGTTACCAGAAGTAGTTGTTGGTTGTTCCTTTTTTGTAGCCTCTTCTTGCTGTTTGCGTTGCTTTTCAGCCGTCTCTTGTTCTGCTTTCTCCTTTTTCACAGTCCCTTTTCCTTCAGCTTTCTTTGCTTTCTCCGCTTCCTTTTGTGCTTCTTGCTCAGCTTTAGATTCTTTGGAAGTACTTGCTGTCTCGTTAGATGAACATGCTGCTAATCCCATAAATAAAGCGAAACAAGTAAGTGTTGTTAATAGTTTTTTGTTCATAGTATGTATCCCCCAGCGTTTAAAATGTAAGATTTACCTGAACTATCATAACAAATATAATCACAACTATTTTGTCATATTATGTCGAAATGAAATAAAAAAAACACCCAAAGGCGCCTTCCTCCGACTTGAACTATCCTGTATTAATGCCCTACCGATTAATAAATTAAATTATAAAAATAATTTGTTATACTTCCGTGTACCCTAGCTGATATAATGTATAAGGAAATTATTGGTTCACATATATTAGGGAGGCATAAGTCATGATAGATATAATCGAGGTAATCTTGTCATTCTTTTTACTTGTTACATATTCCATTCGTTATCTATTTTCAACAGGCGAAAATAGGAAACAAGCAAAAGCAGATCTAAAGGAATTTTGGGCTAGTAATGAAGGACAAGGATTATTTGGTGCTGCTGTGGGACTGGTAATTTCTGTAATAATTTTTGGTTATTTGTTGACGACGCAAATAAATTTTTAACTAAGAAGAAAAGTATTAAAGAAAACAAGATATTAAATAATATATAAGGATCTCGCCATTTCTGTTGGATGGTGAGTTTTTTAATGTACAAAAGAAAAGACACCCAAATAAGAGTGTCTTTTCCCATAGTTTTTAGCAGAAGCAAGAAGCTCCAACAATAATTAATAAAATAAATAATACAACTAATAAAGCAAATCCTCCTGCAAAGCCACAGCCGCCACCGCAACTACCACCAAAGCCCATAATAATTCCTCCTTTAAATAGTAGGAGAAAAATAAGGAGTCACTCATGTATCTTAATGGATTCAAATTACTTTATGTTTTTATGGATTAAATGAGCAGGTCCTTTTGAAAATAAGGGAAAGATGATCTAAGGCGCTTCACCTGAAGAGGGGTACGGCCAGCATTTTTGAAAAAAACACGCTAAGAGTATTCAAAGTTTTATGCAAAAAATAGGGGGACACCGGGAACCATAGGGAAGCCAAAATGCGTTCTAGAATAGGAATGTATAAAAAGATGCATAGAGTGATAGAAAAAGGCGAATCCCTTCTGAGATTAAGGGGGCACTTTTTTCTTCGCTACCGATAATGTTGCGTTATGTTAACTTTCTATGAATATCATATTCAACCAAAATTACCCTTATTGATGGTACAATTAAAGCCTTGGAGGGATATTATGGGGATTATTTTATATTTTTCATTTTATTTTGGAGTACTGTTTCTTATAATTGGTACTGCATTAGTTTTATTTATTATGGCTGCATTACCAAAAATCTGGAGTAAAAATCTATCATTCGTAATGATCGGTTTAGGGATAAATATACTTACCATTCCGTTATCTTATTTTATAGGTGGGATGGCAACAGATTCTCCTGATAGTACTAGGTTAGATTTTTGGAAAGGATTTTTCTTTATTCAAAAAATACCGCTCTTTTTACTGATTTTTTTATTATTTTTAACTGTGGTGTTGTGGTTTATTCGTAAGAATAAGAAAAAAGTAAACATGTAGAATTTTAAAACGACTTCCAATAACGAATTTTATGTAAATTAGCCTCTCTTGTAGGAGCTAGTTTTTTCTTAGTGTGGATTTTTTCAAAAATGCTGACGGTACCCCGCATAAAGAAACTGTTGAAATAGCCTGTTTGTAAATGAATTGTTGCTTTCCGTGACTAGAAACTAGCACTGAAAATTTATCAACAGCGATAATGATTCCTGGCACCCTTATTCCATTTATTAAAAATATCGTTACTAATCTTTTTCCCTCTATTAACTTCTTATAAAAATTTTCTTGTGTATGCATTAATAGTTTCTTCCTCTCTTTAAATGTTCTAATCTTTTTAGATCCTTCTTATGGATGCAAAAAGAACGGTATAATTATAATGTTTTCGATATATTAAGATTTTAGGATTTTATTATATTGTTATTCTTACACAGAGATCCCATATAAAAATAAAAGTCCTCACAATGAAGTGAAGACCTTTGTTTTTTTTCATCCACCAGTATGGCCGTGAGCATATTGTACGATTTTATCCTCGCTAAGAGCTTTTTGTGTATCAGTTACATTGCTAGCGTTAAACATAAACGTGAATACGGCTGTTAATCCAATTAAGCTAGACATTACTTTTTTCATTTTAAAGCCTCCTTTTCAAAGTTTTGTTCTTCTGCTTGATGGCTAAGATAAAAATAATCGCTTGCTTTTGAACGGTTATTTTCTTGGTGGAATAAAACTGCTAATTTTTTAGCGTATTTCTGTACGTACTCATGTAGATTTTCTCTCTCAAAATAAGAGGTTCCTGTTTTAATTGTCTTCTCTAATTCGTCAGCAGAGACCTTTTGATTTAATTTTTCTAAAATTAAAAAGTGATGTTCGTATTCTTCATTCTGTAGCTCTTTACAAATCTCTAAGCCTTTCACTATAAGATTAGAAGTTTCTTTGGACTCACCGATTTTCATATGCTCCCTAGCTTTAATAAAGATTGCTTTATAATCTTTAGGGAGTTCTTGTATTACTTCAGAGAGGTATCGTATTGCTAGTTCAGATAAATTTTGACCTGAATACATTAAACCTAAGTTATGGCGTACAAACGTGATATTCTTTTCTTCACCAGATTTTTTGAATGTATTAATAGCTGTAATGAAATGTTCTTCAGCTTCCTCAAATTGTTTTAAATGAGTACAAGCTAATCCAATTAAATTATCACATAATCCAATATTAGTTTCATATCCTGCATGCTTTTTAAAGATATCCTTTGCCTTGGTAGCTTCTTTGATTGCAGCAAGCGGTTTATAAATATGATAATGGAAAGTTGATAATTTAAAATGGAATTCAGCATGCTCAATTTCATCGGGAATGTGTTTTAAGAGTAATTCAGCTTGATTATAATGTTCTTTTGCACATGTAAAATCACCTGTTATATTTGAATGAATAGCTTTAAAGAAGTGGTAGTAGTATTGTAAGAACTGATCTGCAGGTTCACCCAATGAATCTACTTTATCAAAACTATCTTTTCCAATACTTAAACTATCAAGCATATATTGATGACGAAAGTCTAAAAGAGCATAGTATAAAAGTAGGTTTTGATCTTCTTCAATGTTATGTATTTTTTGATCAATCTCAAGTTTTAAATTATGTGCCTTTCCTACATGTCTGGCACGTATCTCTGTATACCAGTCATTTAACATTTTGGTAACTTGCTCGTTCCCCTTTACTGAAACAATCATTATATATTCCCCCATCCTATAGAAGTATGCTAATGTTATATATTACCATTGTAGCAAAATCCCCTACGCATTTAACTATTTTATATTTATTTTTCAATAAAATTCAGAAAAAAACAGTTAATTAAAGTATCCTACTGTCCAGAGATAATAAAGTTGTTTAATTTACAATAAATTCGTTTAAAACATAATAAAGTTATTTAAAAAATGCTGGTCATGTTCTTCAACAATTGAGCCATTTAATTGAATAAGACTACACAAAAAGTTGCTTTCCCTTACGTAAGGAAAGTGACTTTTTAGCTTGATTTCCCCCTTGTTATTAAGCTATTTATTTTAAGTTCTTTTGACAAATATTGAAAATATTATTGACTATTCAGTTGAACTGTATTACTTTATTATTAAGTTGAACTATATAGTCGAACTGAATAAAGGGTGAGGATATGAAACATAAATTACTACCGTTGTCTGAAACCATGCATTATATTTTATTAGCTATGCGTGAGCCACTCCATGGCTATGCCGTAATGCAGAAGATAGAAAAGATAAGTAACGGTACTGTTACTTTAGCAGCTGGTACATTATACGGTGCGATTGAAAACTTGAATAAGCATGGTTGGATTGAATCTGTTGGAGAGTCAGGTCGGAGAAAAGTTTATATGATAACTGCGGAAGGAAGTGCCATTTTGAAAATGGAGCAAAATAGGCTATTACATATTTTATCCCTGTACGAAGGAAGTGAATCGAATGAAGAAAGCTAAGATATTTTTTGATATCGAAAAAGAGGAGGAATGGCTGAATGAGCAATTACAAAAAGGCTATCGTTGTACAAATATTAGTGGATTAGGAATATACACTTTCGAAAAAACCGACAAGAGGTATGTGATGCGACTGGATTATCAAGATTATTTGTCAAAGAAAAAGTTTAAAGATTACAGAGGGATATATGAAGATTTCGGTTGGAACTATATAAAGGGGCCCTGGCTTAGTGGAACTCGATATTGGCAAAAAGAAGATGATGATCAAAATGAAATCTTCTCGGATCGCCAATCAAAGAGCAATTATTATAAAAGATTGATGGGTTATTCATCTGGTATTGGTATACTGTTATTGCCTTATTTTCATATGCTTTACAAGAATTCAGGTGTATATTTAACTGAAGGTCTTTGGAGTATGAAAGGTGCATTGTTTTGGAAAGCATTATTATTTGAAACTCCATTTGTCCTTTTGAGGTTGCTTCCAGCCCTTATGCTTGTTTTCATTGGTATCAGCTTCTATAAAACTTATCAAAAGTATTCAATGTTAAAAGAAAAATAAACGTTTTTGAAATCTTCCAGGATCGCGCGCTATTTTTTGAATAAACCTTAGATTTCCAAACGACTTTATTGTTATATTTTTGAGTACAGTGAAGTATCTGATATCGAAAATTAAATAACTATATTTTAACCCCGTCCTAAATTTAGTACGGGGTTATGCTTGTTTTAGGTATTAAAGTTAAATAACTTTATTGTCTTTATACACCTACTTATATTTGAATCATAACTCTCACTTTAATAATTCACGCAAACGTGATATAGTTGAAGTAATTCGAATTATATCACGTTTGCGTGAAAGGAGAATGAATTAATATGAAAGCGGAACGGATTTTTGAAGGTACTAGTGCAGATGGTATATGGAATAAGGCTATATTCAAAGTAAAAGAAGGTAGCTACTATTATATATCTGAGAATAGTACGATTGAGGTAACTGACAATGAGTATCTAAACGTAGAAGTGTTAGAAGAAGTCCATCAGGGAGAGGATCATAATTTGTTTGCGGTAAAAGGAGACGAAAGAGACATGATGCAGCAGTTAAAGATGGACGGATTTAATTTTGAAAATGTTGATTGGGGAGACCTTAATCTATTGGATAACGAAATTATGAGTAGTACGGATGCAATAGAAGAGTGGGGAATCGAATCATCGACATTACGTAAAAGAATAAATGATTTCCCAAAAGGCTCAATCCGTAAAATTGGTACGACATATGCTGTGACTCGATTTGGAATGCGTTGTGTTTTCGGTTCGAATAAGAAATAAGTAAAAATAAAGTAGGGGAGGTAGCGTTCGATGAAGAATCACACAAGGAATTCTAAGGGGCAATTACTACAAACTAATAAGAAATGGTCTCACCTAAAGCAAAAACAGCGTGAAACCATATTAACTTGGCTGAGAGAGGCTTATATAGAGAAGATTAAGGTTCATAACCGTAGATTAAAACCGAGAGAACATGAGGATGTTCTAGAAAGTGTAATGAGTAAAATCTATGATCGTGAAATTTGGATTCCGGATTACGAAGTCGAAAAGTATTACAAAGGAAAAATAAATAAATGGTATAACAAACATATTTTATTGGAAGAAAAAAGTGAAAAGGAGGAGAATATATGAGACATAGTATCGGAAATGCGAGTACTTCATATATAATCCGTCTAATTTTAAATGATTTAGACACATTTATTACAGCTGGAAAAAGGGAATTTGATTTTTGCCCAGAATCGGGACTATCCTCTGTTGAGGAGTTACTTGCGGATTGGTTGGAATGGTTTAATTATTACCCACAAGGTATATCGCCAGGTGAATTAAAAGAAATTGAAAGGGAGATAGGTGAATTGATGGGGAGTATGTTTATATGGTCTCATCATATTGAAGAAAGAGAAGGATTTATAAAGCAATTTAGCGATTATTTCGGGAAATATATAGGTTTCTTTAAATTAGTTAGAGATGTATATCTTGAAGAATTGAAAGATAAGTTGTTATATTAATATCTAAAAAATATTATCTAAAAATGTTAGGATATATAATATCTAAGAAAATAGTTGAAGAGTAGGGTTGCTATATTAAGATTCGTTTTTTATCTAGCAACTAGGACAGTATAGAAAATTTATAGGTGTAGGTGAATGTAGCGAAAAAACCAATTTATTTAAATTCTTTAATGATAGTAAAGTTAAAGAATTAAAGGAAATATACTTGAATATAAAAGCCAATATGGTTATTGCATTTTTTAAAATGATAGTGGTTAATAGAACTTAGATTTATTACTAATAAATTAAGTTAAAACGGGAGGATACAATGGTTGAAGTAAATGAAATTAAAAGAGTTGGAACAGAAGAAAATAGAAAGAGAATAAGTAGTTTTATAAGGAATAATAACAAGTCTATCAATTTAAAATTAGGGGAAATTTCAAAATTGGAACAAATTGGTCAAGGCGGTAACGGGCTTGTTTATGCTGGAATTCAAAATAATAAAGAGGTTGCAATAAAATTTCTTATAGAGGATACACAATCCAGTAAATTAGACCGTTTTAAAGCAGAATATTTTAACGTTAATTTAATAGAAGATCGTACTAACATTGTTAATTATATAAATTATGAAGAAATTAAATTTGATGATGGTTATTTAATTCCTGCTATTATTATGAAAAGGTACGACAAAGCACTAAAGAAGTTTAGAGAAGATACTCCTGAAATAAATGAAAAGACTTTTATAAAATTATTTAACTTTTTACTTGATACATTAGAAAAAATACACCAATATGGAATAATACATAGAGATATTAAGCCTGAAAATATTCTAGTGACAAAAGAAATTGACTTTGTTTTAACTGACTTTGGTATTGCTAATTATAACCCTGAGTTATATATACTAAAAGCAAAAACTGAAAAGAAAGAACGATTAGGTAATTATGAGTTTTCAGCTCCTGAGCAAGCAAAGAAAGGTGTTTCTCCGGCCCCTTCAATGGATATATATGCTCTTGGTCAGGTGTGTCAATGGTATGTATTTGGAGAAACCCATAGAGGAACAAATAGAAGGAGAATTACTGCTGCCTTTCAATCAGAAGAAATAGAAGTTATAGAAATAGTATTAAATAAGTGTCTTGATAATAACCATGAAGGACGATACCAGAGTATTAATGAGATACGGGAACATATAGAACAAATTAAGAAATCCAGAAGAAAAGTTGATCCCTTTGACGAGATGTATATGTTAAATGATGCTATTAGTGCTACATGCCCATTCGTGTCTAAAGGTCTACAATTTGTTGAAGATGAAAAATATATAAAAAGACTAGTTGAAAATATTAACAAACAAAACTTCAAACTTAAACTTTGGTATAACACTGGAATAGGAAATCTTGATTTCGGCAGTCTAAAGTATTTGGGTGATAAAAAGATTTTGTTAAATTGTAGAGAAATAAAAATCAAAGGAATATGGCTGTATATTGGTAGTGTTTATGATGATTTAATCATGCTTGAAACGGAAGATAACGAACCTTTTATTATAGATGGAGAAGAGACATATAGTGCACTTATAATAGACAATAAACACATAGTACATAGTCATCACCTGAATTCAGGATATGTAGAAATTGAGGACGAAGTATATCGTCTTAGTGAACTTGAAGTAGAAGATCGTGATAGATCAAATCCTTATAAGTATTATTTTATTGGTACTCAATATCACTGTTCAATATTTTGGAGAAATGATCGTATTTTGAATGATTTTCAAGAAAAAAGAATAGCCAATAGAAAAACAGTAGCAAATTTAATAGAAGATTTAAGAATTGAAAAACATGAAGAAGTAGTATATAGATTATAGTGCAATAATAATGTTTTTATAAAGAAGGACCATACATCATAATAAAGTTTTCCGTTGTGATATAGGTGAAGAAATACCAATATAACGAAAATGTCTGTTATTATATTGAATTATTTACTTTCAACTAACAAGAGCTTATTTAGATAACACATGAACTATTTTGCATTTTCAATATTCCAGAATCGGGCACTATACTGGAGAAAGATTTGCTGAAATGAAAAGACTTTTTATAAAATAATGATTCAATTTAAAAAATTAAGAGTGTGTTTCGATTAAATTTTTTGGAACTCGCTCTTAATTTTTGTTCATTTATCAAGGTTACTAGAACAAATTTGATCAAATAATATTTCAAAGCTACAGTAAAAGATGGATATATCAAATGTTTTACTGAATAAGAGAACAGATATAAAGGTGTAGCTTACCCAAAATAATTGCATAAATGTAGATTTTGTACAATTATTTGTATTTTTTATTCAAATTGTCTTCTTTCCAAGCGATCAACAGCCTCACGTTTCTTCTCATTATTAATATTTGTATAGATACTAGTAACTTCTATAGAAGTGTGGCCAAGTTGATCTCGCAGTAATACAAGATCCTTGTTTTCTTTATAATGGTTTGTTGCATATGTGTGCCGTAGTTTATGAGGGCTACGTTTCTCATCAAATGCACTTGAATACTTGTCACATAACTTCTGTATAGATCTAACAGTTAACTGTGTATATTTCCCCTTATAATTTGTTACGAAGAGTAAGTCTTCATCTTGGGGGCAGTTATATTTACCAGGACGAACTTTAATGTATTCCTGAACATCATCTAAGCAAGAGCGGGTAGCTAATATAGAAGATCTTTTATTACCTTTACGCGTCACTTCTACTTTCCCTTGACGGAAGTTTATACTAGATATAGTAAGACTAGCTACCTCGGAAACTCGAAGGCCAGTACCTAAAATAAGGCTTATGATGGCTATGTCTCTTTCTTTATCACGCTGAAAAAAACTATATTTCTTTGGTGATATATCGTTCAACATTTCACCATAATCATTTGCTAGAAAAAAGGATTTTTATAAATAATATTTACTAATTATTACTTAAAATAGGAATGAGTGGTATAATTCATCTGAAAGTTAGATAGTAATTTATCATAAAAAGAGAGGAGAAAGAGAATTAATGAGTTTTTTTAAAGAAATAATAAGTTTTTTCAGTGTTTTAGATTTAGGACCCAAAATTTTAATGGCAACTTTAGCTACAATGGTCTCTACAACTGTAGTAAACTTAATTCAAATAAAACTGAAAAACAATAAGATAGATTCAGAAATGGTTAGTATCTACAACCAGATTCTAAATCAAAGGAATGTAAAAAAGGAAAAATCAAAAAATAGGAAAAGTCTTAGTAACTTCATAGCAAGTATGTTTGCAATTATATTAATTAGTGAACTATCAAAGTCAATGGAAAAAACAAAGAAGAGAAGGATGAGAGCAAAGAGAAAAAATAGAAATAAACTTATTATCTCTGCATTATTTTTAGAGAGTAAGATGAAAAAAATACATAAAGCTTATTTTACTATAGGATTCGGAAGTATATTATTACTAGCATTATCGTTTTGTTTTGCAATTCCCTTATACATAAATATAATTCCTTTTCTTTTTGCAATATTAGCTTGCAGTTATCAATTTTTACTTAAGTATCGAATAAAGAATGGTTTGTTTGGAACAAATGATTATGAAGCGAGGGAACTAGTAGAATTTATTATCCGAAATAATGATAAAATTAATGGAAATAAGATTTTCAATGAAGAAGCAATATGCAATACTATTGTAGATTTTTCAAATTATGTGAGGAAGGTGCAGTTATTAAATGAACATTGATTTTGATAAAATTACATCTTACTTATATAAATCGATAGATATCCTGTTACTAAAGCAGCCAGAAAGAACAGCGTATGGTATCGTACTTGGTGTTGTGCTTATTGGAGTGAAAAATGTTGTAGCTGAATTTACCATAGGAAAGATTAAGAGTGCTATTCATAATTTTAATACAATCTCAGTTTTTTGTTTAGGTATTATTCTAGTAAGACTAGATATACTTTTTAAGCGAGAGCCCTTAAATAAAGATGTAATGATTAAACTGAACACTCTCAAGGCAATAATTAAAGAAGGGAATTTTACTCAAAAGGAGCAAAGAGAAATATATAGAAAATTTATACAAAATATATCCTCAGATATTGATTTAGGTGAAAGTAAGAATAAAGGTAACGCTACAGAGCAAAGTTCTTAATTCAATTAGCATTAATAATTAATGATTTTTCAGAGGTTTCAATTCATAATATTGAACAACGTATGCCGTTATTCATTTTGAGATGAAATGTGTCTTTTGTTCTAATAAACGATAATTTTTGGCATAGTCATGTGAATTTAGTGAAGAAAAATCTGAATTTAGGTCTGTAGCGCTATATTGGTACCAAAAGACGCTTTTAAGTTTCAATAATAAGGTAAAATAGTAAAAAGCACCTTGTTTAGGTGCTTTTTTTTAATGTTGGCATCAATTCATTTTTATTCGAACTGCCTTTTTTCTAATCGATCTATAGCTTCACGTTTCTTCTCATTATTAATATTTGTATAGATACTAGTAACTTCTACAGAAGTGTGGCCAAGTTGATCTCGCAGTAATACAAGATCCTTGTTTTCTTTATAATGGTTTGTTGCATATGTGTGTCGTAGTTTATGCGGGCTACGCTTCTCATCAAATGCACTTGAATATTTATCACATAACTTCTGTATAGCTCTAACAGTTAACTGTGTATATTTCCCCTTATAATTTGTTACGAAAAGTAAGTCTTCATCTTGAGGGCAGTTATATTTAGTAGGACGAACCTTAATGTACTCCTGAATATCATCTAGGCAAGAGCGAGTAGCTAATACGGAAGATCTCTTATTACCTTTACGCGTCACTTTTACTTTCCCCTGACGGAAGTTTATGCTAGATATAGTAAGACTAGCTACCTCAGAAACTCGAAGCCCAGTGCCTAAAATGAGGCTTATAATGGCTATGTCTCTTTCTTTATCACGCTGAAAAAAACTATATTTTTTTGGTGATATATCTTTCAACATTTCACCATAATCATTTGCTAGAAATTGAAGAAAAGCAACATCATCTTTTTCATTAAAAATCATGTTTGCAACGTCATCTGCTCTTGCTGCTGCATCTACTTTCTCCTTATGCAGTTCAATTTTCTTCATTACATTACGTGAAATGTAATTTTCCCCTTGTTCATTCTCTGTATTTTGAGCTAAGTACTTGAATAGGGATTTTAAAGCAGAGAAAGTTCTGTTTATTGCTCTTGTCTCAATACCTTCTCCCTGGAGATATCTTTGAAAAGTTCTAGCTTCATTTAATGGTAGATTTTCTAGTGTTGTAATTGGTACATCACATATATTAGTGACCACCTTACCGTTTTCAACGGCTAATCGATTACTTATAAGCCATTTTAGAAACTTTTCAAATTCAGTAATGTAAGCATACAATGTAGCGGGGGAGAGGACTGTTTTCATTTCTGCATACTCTATGATATACCAGGGCATTTTAATTTTATGTTTATCTATTAGTATTTTAAACTTTTCTTTTTCTTGGTTACTTATGTTGTACACCTCAAATCAAATAATGTAAAATAATTTTTAAACTAATACTTAAACCGATATTTAAACTAACTATTTTAAAAAATAAAGGGGGGTGAAATGTCTAAGAAAATCTATAAATTATTACATAATAAAAGCCACAACTCATAAGAGTGTGACTTAAATGTTTTTATTCAGCTTTGAAGCGTAAAGTGATTAAAACTCCTAGTGTGAGTTCAGTAATTACAACTACATCTTTTTCTTTTTCATCATCATAATCAACTGATTTTGTTTTTCCGCCTACAAAGTTAGCTGAAATACTTGTTATTGATTCTGAGTCCAGTAATTTGCCAATCTCAATATTTTGCTTCTTAGGTACGTGACCTATGTGAAATTCTTTACCGTCTAAATTAACAATTACCTTAATAGCATTTTTATCGAATTCGTTATTAGGATCTTTTACAAATGAGATATAATCGCCAAATTCAACATCTTCAAATTCAGATGCTTCTATCCACATTTCTAGTAATTCTTTATTAGTATATCCACCGTATGATTCAATATTATATTCTTTGGCAATTGCACGAGCAATTCGTTTTAGAAGTGGCTGTATATCTTTACCTTTGTCATTATCAAAAGTAACCCCTGCGACATTAAAAGTAAGGGGGTTACTGGTATCTAATTCAATTGGTAAAGGGGCTGGAATTGTTTCCGATTCTTGTTCTAAAGTCTGTTGTTCGGGTATGATTTCTTCAGTTTCTGTTCTAGACTCTTCTACATATGTATTTATTACTTCCACGACTTCTTCATTGATATTTTCTACTTTAGATTCATGATGAGTGTGGATGTTCGTGTTAACATGATCTATTGCGACTGTATTAGTTTCTAAATCGGATATTCTTCGGACTTCTTTTCCCTTTGCTTTAAAATCCTTTTTATATTGCTTAAAATCCTGTTTATCAACTCTAAATTTCTCGCCAGTAGTCACATTCTTCACTACGTATGTTTTAACTATGTATGAATAATAGATAATAAATAAAATATAAGATATCACAAGAGTTGGGATAGCCAAGATAATTGCTGTAATAAACAATATAACATCTAAGGCAGTAGGTATTCGTTGTAAGATTATTCTCTTTCCGGCAGCAGCTTCAGATTGCTGTAACTGTTGTATACGTTGTATCGATGCAATTGAATCATAACTCATGAAAAAACCTCCTTGAAATAATACCTAAATCATACCAATTTCATGCAACAACTGTAAATATTACATTTCGATAAATTCATTAAAGGTATTAATATGTTTTAATGCGAACTTACCCATATTCCAAATGTAGTTGATTTAAAAGTATCATTTTGGTGTAAGAACTTAATTAAGTAAAGGTTATGAAAGTATTCCATACGGAGTGGTTTCCATTTTGTAAAGAATCGTAATTGAATGGTAATATTATTATAACTAGATTTTAAAATTCAAACACCTTCTTTCATTGTATTATTATGGAAGGAGGTGATGAGATAGTGAACCAAACTCAAGAATTGGTTAATGCACTTGCTCCTATTGTAAGTTTAATTGGTGGGGTTGCATTTTTATCTTATTGTATTTCGGAGGGAATTCCGAATTTAATTAATAGCATTAGAGATTTATTCTAATTAGTTGTTGTCTAATTTAATCGAAGGAATGCCTTTTATTTTGTCGAATTATACAAATTGAGAAGGTGGTGAACAACTTGGAAAGTAAAACAATGATAAGAGTAAATCTTGTTGATGGTAACAAGCATGTATTTGAAATGACCTTAGAGCAATTCGAAGGGAAAGTGACAGATACAGATAAGTCTTTTAGGAAAAAGCTGTATCGTATAGAGGATGTTTTAATTAATCCTGAGCATGTTACTTCAGTCGTTCAATTTGAAAAGAAACCAGTAAAAGTAAGAAGTACTAGAGGTATATATTAATAATTATAAAAGCATTCCACATGGAGTGCTTTTTATTAAGTAAAGATTATAATATAGAGAACTATCCTTTTAATTGAATAGCGAAGGAGAGATAATGATTTGGATAAACTTATAAAAGAAATTATGAGCAGTTTGGATAATGAAAATTATTTATCTGCGTTAGCTTTAACACTTACACTACCCGATATTTGTGGGGAAATCGCATATCCTGAAATTAAGGGTGTAGGGAAAAGGTATGCTCAATGGTATAACGAGTACATACATAAATTCGAAAATCCTGATGGAATGGAAAATGTCGATAGGTTTGATGGTGATGCAGTTTATAAGTTGCGTTGTAATTTTCTCCATGATGGATCAAGTGATATTAGAGAGTATATGAGAGGAAAATATAATCAGACAGTATCTAAGGATTTCGTTTTTGAGTTAACGGATACTATGACTTCTTATAGTAAGTCTTGGGAAAACAATGAAGATGATTGTAGTATAAGAATTGAAATAGGAGTAATCGACTTTTGTCATAAAATGTGTTTAGTTGCTGGGAATTTTTATAATGAAAATTCGGAACAAAATATTTTCAACAATATTATTATTTCTGATGATTTATATAAGGTTTTGCGGCTTAATGATTCAAATAAAGCTTAAGAATACAATCAATCAATAGTTATAAAAGGTCATGTTTAAATAACGTGGCTTTTTATTATGTGATGAAGGGGAGAGATTATAATATACTAAGCTGTAGCTCTTAAAGGGTTTAACATGGCTCAAAGCGAACTTCTCCATATTTAACTGAAAGGGTTAATTCGATGATTATTAGAGAAGGTATTGAAGTCACTAAAATAACTTTAGATGGTTATGAATTACCGATTCCAGAAGGATTTTCTGAGTCCTTACTTCGTGCTGGATATTGGCGAGTTGGTGAAAAAGTAGAAAAGATTAATCGTGAGGAAATTCTAGCGAATTATGATGGGAAAGTTGTTCTGAAAGATGGTGAATTACAAACCATACTAACTTACAAAGGAAAGAAAAAAGTTAAAAAATCATGAATGAAAGAGGGAATCTTATAGAAAGAAAAAAACGAACATATTAGATAATCCACCAAGCGAGGAAACAGCACTAAAAATAGCGGAATTTTTTATGAGAACTTTGGTACCTCTTATATTGGCGGAAATGAAAGCCACAGAAGTAGCTAAAAAGAAAGAAGATAAAAAGGAAGTAATGTAATAAGTTAAATTTTCTATATATTAATAACCTTATGTGGTAATATTCACAACATAAGGAGGGGGCAAAGTGTTAATTTTCACATCGATTATTTCAGTAGCTACATTAATTGTATCAATCTATAATGGTAGAACATTAAACAAAAATAAAGAAAAAGATCGTAGGATTGCTGTAGAATTATCAGAGAAGAGACGAATGCAAAATGACTTGTTTGAGCATATTACAAAAGTTCTTGATCTTGGCAGAAGATGTCTCGAAGAAACGGATGAAAACGAAAAACAAAAGATGAAATTTGAATTACTAAATCATAAACCTTTTATTTGGATTAATTTAGATAGGAAAAATCATTTTCAGAAAGATTTAAGAACGAGATGTAATCTATATATTATGTCGTGTGCTGATTTTGTAGAATCATCGAAAGAGGAAGCAAAGAATAATTATAAGCAGGCTTCTAATCAACATAGGAACCGTATATGGGTTTTAATTGATAATTATATTGAGGAAGAAAATAAATCAATTGAAAAATTAATGTAGTCACATTCAAAGAGTGTGGCTTTTTATTATATTCTGGATATATAAGTCTGTTAAAAGTCTATCCCTGATAACATTTGCCCACGCTTATTCATCGAAAAAGTTCCCCCAAAAACCTCCCCAAAATCATTAATTTTATTTAAATTATTTTACAAACCATAAGAATAGTAAAAAACCCTAGAAAAGGCGTTATAATAACGTTTCTAGGGTTTTTAATACTAGTATCTACAAAGCGATTTAATTAACGAGAGTAATACTCTACACATATCCTTACCTCAAAACTATATTTATTTATCGTCTAAATTCATTATATAGGATCTTACAGTTTGTAATAAGAACCCTTCTTGGACAATATCGGCATCCGTGGCCATATGAATGATTTTTTATTTTAATTTATGTTCTGTATGAAAAGGGAATGGTTCCGCGTTAATTTTAAAAAAATATCTTTTACATATGAGGAATATTGATCCTGTTTTCATATAGACATCCCATTAATTATTATTGTTATTACATCCTTGCGACAATTAATTAAACGTCAAAATATTTCGAACATGTACCGCATTAATTGTAGGGTTATCATTTTAAGATATTTTATTTTTACTAATCATATAACTGAATATCATCAAATACGATTTAAAAGCTAAATAAAAAATATTTTTTATTTAGCTGAAGTTTTATACCAAAAGTTATTACAACTTTTAGTTATGAATTTTACAATGTTAATATATTTAATCTATTAAGCGTAATACTATAGAATTATTATAGAAAGATTATATAGTTAAGATAAAGTTTATTTAAAACATGGTTTTACTATATTGTAAACTAGGAGTTGTACTTTAGGAAATTTGAGGGAAGAGGGACACAGGTTGTAGAATCTATTTTATAAGTAAATAATTAAGTTCAATTCTACATTAAATCCTTGTTTAACGTAACCAACAATTGTAGGAATCTAAAATTTCTATTTATATCCATCGAGAGAGAGTCTTTATATACCAATTATAGAAGGATTTAAATTATGTATTTTTTACATAATAAAATCAAATTTAAAACGAATAATAAATAGCTGAATAAAGTATGTAAAGGGATAAAAGTTCAACAATGCAAAATTGCTGAACTTTTATCCCTTATTCTTTCCTATTCTGCCTAAACTATCTTTAATAGTTGTTTCCCCAAGTTGTGTATATAGCAAAGCTGTATCTTGACTCGTATGCCCAAGTTGCTGCATCACTTGTAACGAGTCTTTTTCTTCCATATATAATTTATTTGCCAATGTATGTCTTAATTTATGAGGAGACATTCTTTTACCGTAGGCCTTAGTATATTTTTCTACGATATCTTGGATAGCCCTAACCGAAAGAGGCTGTGCAGTATGTTTATACTTCGATAAAAACACATTTTTTAATTCTTTCCCTGGAGCATATTTGTTATCTCGAATTTCCATATATTTTTCTAGATCATTTAATGCAATTGGGGTAATCCATACAGAATCTTCTTTGTTTCCTTTTCGGATTACATCAATGAGTCTTTCTTTTAAGTTTATATCTTCCATACGAAGATCCGCCAATTCACTTACACGAATGCCACTGCCAAGAAAAAGGGAGAGGATTGCTACGTCGCGATCTTTATCTCTTAGGAAATAGAACAACTGATGTTTTGTTAAAGATTTTTCGTGCTCATACTTAACGTAATTTAGAAACTCTTGATCATCATTATTATGAAATATTTTAGATCTCATACGTTTTGCACGGGCATTTAATGTTTCTTTATCTTTATGTATTTCAATTTTAGCCATTACATTTCTATAAAAATAACATTCTCCATCTTCGTTCTCTGACAGGGAGGTAAGGTATTTAAATAAAGATTTTAAGGCTGAAATTTTCCTGTTAACAGAAGAATTCTGCATGTTCTGTTGTAGTTTTAGAAATCTCATAAAGTTTTCAACATCTTTTTTCTTTAAATTCTCCAAATCAGCGAAGGATATGTCTTTAATGGGTTTTAATTCAATAACTTGTTCAGATAATAGCCAATTAAAGAAGACTCTAAAATCATATACATAATTGAGTAGAGTAGAGGGAGAGGCATCATGCAATTCTTTGTACTCCACAAATTCTTCTATGTAAAAGGGCATTTCATTTAGATTTTCGTATAATTTTTTACGATGTACGGATTTTTGACGTTGCTTGCTGTAGTCCATAAAAATCACCTCATATATAATATAACAGAAAACATAAGCGAACACAAGTTCGCGTTAAATTCAATTTTTACACAAACTTATTTACATAATTAAATTATGAAATACTAAAATACATTCAAAATTGAATGGTATAGTTGTAGTTAGTCAAATAAAAATTATAGCTATCTAAGTAATAAATTTGTATAAGACCATAAAAATTATTGTAAAAACTACATATAAATGTATGTAAAATAAAACAATTTTTATATATAAATTGATACAAAAAATCAATAAATGAAAACAGCTTAAAATTCGTTATCTAACATGAATTGGCTAATTTAATCATGATTATGAGGGGTTAATTAGATCAATATAAGAAAAAATCCTATATATTAAAAGATAATTTACTATAAAAATTTTTAACGAATAGTTTAGTATTTACTGATTTCCATATAAAATATGAATTATATAGACACATACCAATATACGGAGATTCATGCTACGGAGCTCGAAACCCCTAAATACTGTATTAGATTTGTATTTATCCATCTTATTGTTCGTAAAATTGGTATTTCGTGCGAACTTGGTGTTTGCTGTTTGTTTTTAGAATTAATAATCACACCCTTCTATTATTAACTAATGGCCTAGAGTGTTTACTATATCGGTACATTTTTATAAGTTACACTTTCACTTAACCTTTTCTAATATTATTCATACGTTAATTTTGAAAAGCTCATTATTTAAACAAAAAGTTTATTACAGAAACAACCAGCTTTTTTTAAATAAGGATGTAGAAAATCGAATCTTCTCTGATTCCAATTATTCTCTCTTTATATTAAAAATACCCTATAGAATAGATTATTCTATAGGGTATTTTTTCATATGAATTCTCTTATATTGAATTTGCCTTATACGAAAGAAAAAACACTTTTATATAGTATAACTTCTTATTTATTAAGATATTTTATTAAAGATCGCCATTTGTTTTAACTAGTTTGTCTTCAACGATTCTAACCATTGAACCATTTGCAACTTCATTTCTTATTTGACTACTATATTGATTAATACTCCAGAAATAATTGTTGTAAGCAATTGTTCTACCAACTTCATTATTATACAAGTCCATTTCCTTATCAACGCCACTAGAATATTACTCATGGGCATCTGTCCAAACTTTTGCTCTTGCAACACCCACATCACGACCTTTAATAGCACCTAATTCTTTAGCAAGGGCTGCACTCCAAAAAAAGTGCCTAAAAGCATCACCATTTCCTTGATAAAGAGTTGAGTTGCTGTGGTATTTCTCTGAAGTTGTCTTCGCTTAAACGGAACAAGCCCCATAAATATCTTTTTATTATTGTACCTATAACAAATTATATACTAGCAGCCCTCCATCAAGATATTATTTAGAAACAATATTAAAATAACAAATATTTTCTATACGTGGATTCCATGTTTTATCACTTTATACATATAAAAAATCCTACAATACTATACTTCTATCCTCCTACTTTTCCTTTATTATCTCAACTTTCATACTGTGGAACCATATATGTCCCTCACCTTTTAGGGTTAATCCCACAGATAGACGTTTAACATCAATAGGGATATCTACAATTATCGAATATTCTTTCCAACTATCTTTTTCTTTAATTGAATCACATTCTAATGATTTCATTTCCCATAAATCATTAGGCTTTTCACCCCTTATCCATAAGTCTGCGTACTCCTGAATAGATTTAGTTCTAATCATTCCAGACAATTTAATTCTTTCCCCTAAATATAAATTTTTATTTAGAAAGCAAAATACTACACCATATCCTTCTATACTTTGTATCGAATGCAAATAATGGACAAATTTATTTATTCCATTGATATCAAACGTATTATATAAAAAGTAATTACTAGGTGTCTTACCTCCAAGCATCCATTCTGTCAAAAAATTTTCATTCATAATCTCCATCCTCCACATCTATTATACTTACTACTACAATACCATTTACTTTATATATTCTTTTTGATTTTTTTTGCTAAAATTATTCCTTTAGCATACATGCGCACTTTCCCGCTGCAATCGCCACCTATTATTATTCCGTTAATATTAAGGCGTGGCGGTTGCCAGAACTTATTTAAAGTCTTTATCCTTTCTCCTTAGAGATTCCTTGACTAGGAGTAGTTACATTGCTAGCTGCTCTTTTTTTATATTTGTACTATCATGACTTGTTCTGTACTCTTTTTTGAATTGTAGATAGGATGATTGCCTATTTAAATCGGAATGTAAAATTCCAAATAGGACCAGGTTGCAAGATGTGTTTCAACCTAAAAATAGCAATTACACACTTAAGCCCGAACTTCACCCAAAATTCTTTATTCTGTCTGGTTTCCAGTCATAAGGGTGTTGTTCATTCAAACAGTATGATAGGAGGTTATTACTTTTACTTAACATAGATATTTTGTTTTCATGTTATATCTAGATTATCTATACTCTCTGGTGTTATCTCAACAATATGTTTAACCATATCATATATACAGGCGTTTCTTTACTATGTTCACACAAACTATCTAATGTTGTATCAACGTAAGACGCTCCGAACTTCGCCTAAGATATTGACTTATAGAATTTCTTTACGTCTTCCCTAGCCGTTCATATCACCCACCACTCCTTGTACTAAGAGGAAGTAATTTGTATAACTCCACCTTATATTAATTCCTAAATTACTTATTGTTTATATTTTTAAATTGTTATATAATATTTAATATCTTTACTTATATGCGATTAGATACATCGGAATTAGAAAAAGGGATCTTTCGAGATTCCTTTTTCAATTTAAAATAAAAAAGAAGCGAATTCGCTATCTATCCATCTTCCCCGCCTCCCATTGATTACTTTATATTATTTAAATACATCCTCCTCATTTAAATCTTTTTATTCAAATGTTATAATTATAAATGCCCACTATCATTTTGAATCGAGGTGACAACCATGAGAAGTTTTGGTTCATTATTGATTTCTACTATCTTTTCAACAATTCTTTTAGTTTGGAATTCCCTTTCTTTCTATCCTGGATTCACAACAGGACATACATACTACTGGGTTAACGGAATCATATCCTTAATTTTCCTTCTATTCTTTATCCTAAACATACGAGATATTATCAAAAAAAACTACAGAATGCCTGGAAAATAAGAGTTGATACATATGTGGAAAAAGATTAATAATTATAAGTTTCCTCTAAAATATTTGAAATTTATGACTTGGTTCTTCCCAATTATCGGTTTATTATACGCTTATGAATTCTTCTCTGCTCTAATGTTCCACCATGAGGTTCGTTGTCTCAAGTTAATATGCATGACAATAATGATTATAGGATTTATTGATATTAGAAAGAAGCTTAAAAAGAAAGATTCTAGAGCGGCATGAATCAACAAAAACTCTTGAACTCATTTCTAGTATTCACATTATTTTTTCGGGACTTACTTAATTAAGGCATTATCAGGCGAACCTGCAGATCTGCAGGCTTTTTTGTAAAGTAAAAAAGCATCCTCTATCTAGATGCTTTTCATTCTCTTTTTCTAAATAATAACAAGACCATACACGATGCAGCCTCCCCCTAATAATATGAAAAGTTGTGGAAAATTAAAATCTAAGGAAATAAGGTCGACAAGATATTCGAAAGTTAACCCAACCTTTTCTTTTAAACTTCCACCTTCTACTTCCCTAATTTCATAAATGAAGGTCAAGCAAATAATAAATATCCCTAAACCTATTAAGTATATACCCAAAATTAATACATCCTTTTTTATCTGATATTAACATAAAAGAATATATAATATGAGAAATCATTTTTTAAATATAAAATAGCGGTGGATTTTCTACTTTAATTTCTACATAACCCATTTTTCTTTTTCCTTCTTATAAAGAACTTTACGATTTACACCAGTAACTTCACACTTTATATCTATTTTCTTTGCGATTAACAGGCAGCTCAAAAACGTGCTCCATTTTAGGGTTTTTATCACCGTACTTTTTAGGCATTCTCTTATATACGCAAGTTGTTTAGCAAGGTCTATCCATTCTCGTTAGCGCATCTTAATTTTGTATTCGCTTGTTTTGATAATTATTTATCCACATATTATTTATTTCTTTGCTTCCATACTCCATTTTCTTTACGATAAGTATTCTTGCCATCCATAAAGTCAGCTGTATTACCCGGAATGCTATATTTCTTATTTTTTTTCTTAGCTTTCTTCTTCAACCTCTTCTCTTCTTGAACAGCTTGTAAATCCGCCTTCCATTGTTTCAACAAATCCTTTTCACGTCGCATCGAATTTGTACCCCTTGGTTTAAAATGTGTACCAAATAATTAGATTCTACCTATTTATATAGAATCCTTTAATCAAAATTTCCATTTCGTTCAAATTCACGTTTAATATGTATTTTCTATGTAACTGAGAAAAAAGCACCCGTTATGGATCCTTTCCTTATCTTACCTGCACAATTCCATTGTCATCTTTGCTACTGCCCCCGTTACCAACGCTAAAATCATGCACAATGTAGAAATGAACCACAAAATTTTTTTCATCGTATTCCTCCCTCTCTTTTTGTTTTTCTTCCCTTACATCATAATGGGATTGGAATCATTGTTGGGAAAACTATCGATTTCTATGATTTAGCAAAGATTTATGTTTAAATCCATTGCCTAACGCCTCTACTCTTTCAAACAGGATTTTTATGATATGTATGCAGGATTCCCTCTTACATGTACCGAAACCTCAATAGGGAAACATTCCACTAATTACCATACTCATTTTATACCATTACATTTTGGAGGTTAAACAGGATGAAAAAAAAGAAATTACAAAAATCAGCACTTTCTTTTGCCTTACTCTTTTCTTTAGGTGCTTCTTCTTTCTCACTTACAACAAAGATTCATGCAGATACACAAGAGGTACAAACTGCAGAAAAGAAACCAGTCTCTTTAACGGAGCGTACGTCTTTATTTTTTGAATATCTCCAGCAAGATAAATATTCAGAGGCACTCCAATTGACGTCTGCTGCTTTTCAATCCAAATTTACGGCAAACATATTACAAAGTTGGTGGACACAAAGTGGAGGAAGTAGGATTACAAGTATGGGAACACCTGTTATACAAGAACGAAACTTGGTCCATCAAACAGTTGAAGTTCCAGGAGCTATCGAAGGAACTACTATTCCATTACTCCTTAAATTCACGCCTGGTGGCAAAGTTGATGAAATTGGCGTAAGGACTGGGCCAGAGAAATCTTATACCATCCCAAATCCTAGCTATGACCGACCTGATTCCTACCAAGAACGTGAAATCGTAATTGGAAATGCTACATACCCGTTACCAGCAACATTAACGGTTCCAAAACATACACCTGGCGAACAAGTACCTATTGTTGTACTTGTTCACGGTTCTGGTCCGCAAGATCGTGACAGTACATTTATGGGAGCTAAAATCTTTAGAGACCTTGCAGCTGGTCTTTCATCAAGCGGTATCGCAGTGTTACGTTACGAGAAACGTTCCTTAGAACACGGTTTTAAAATGACTGCAGAACCTGTTACGTTAGACCGAGATACTACAGATGATGCCATCTATGCAGCAAAATCAGCAGCACAGCAGGAAGGTATTGACCCAGATAACATCTTCATTCTCGGACATAGCCAAGGTGCTGGCACCATGCCACGTATACTAAGCAAAGCACCTTCATCACTTGTAAGAGGAAGTATATTAATGGCACCACCTGCACGCCCTTTTACTGACATGCTCCTTGATCAGTATCAGTACCTTGGGGCACCAAAGGAGTATATTGATGAACTAAAAAAACAATTCGCTTATATTGAGGATCCTACTTTTAATCCAGATCACCCACCAGCCGGTTATAATTATCTTTCTCCACATTTCATGTATGATGTGACCCGTTGGCATCCAGTTGAGGAAGCGAAATCACGAAAAGAGCCATTACTGATTCTACAAGGCTCACGTGATTATCAAGTAACAGTAAAAGAAGAGTTTACGAGATGGCAAGAAGGTCTTTCAAGTCGCAGTAATGTTCAGTTTAAAGAATATCCGAAATTGAATCACCTCTTCACGGAGGGCGACGGTGAATTAAGTCACCCTAGTGAATACGAAGTCCCTTCAAATGTTCCAGCGTATGTCATCCAGGACATCGCTACATGGATCAATGCGACAAAGAAATAAAAAAAACAACAAAAGCCATCATGCAATTATCATTGCGTGATGGCTTTTGTGATACTAATGATTCCATAAACGTGATACTGACATATCTTTTATTCTCTTTATTGTTTCAACAGAGCAAAAAAGATGCCACCTCTTTTGAGAGAAGGTTCAGATTCTAAAATATATCCAATTTCATCATTTTCTCGGTCGGAAGTATGCTGATTAATTTGGAAACTGCCTGTTGATTTTTTGTAACCATTAAACTATGTCATTTATGGCCGGTTACATCACTTCGATATTAAATAACGTCCCCAACATTCCCTTCTAATGCTTTCAGACTATAAGTCTCATAAGTTGGTACTCTAGAAGACCAGTAAGTGTAGAAGTTTTCAACTACAGTCCAAGTATGAGAGGTTTTAAGTACTACACGATTTCTATTCGCATTAACAGCTTATGAAACGAAATTCGTGCAATCTTCCCCGTCATTCCAATGCTGTAATTGCCAAATCTAGGATTTCGTCCCTTTGCTCATCATACTGCATAACTAGCAGCTGCACTTCCATTTATATTAAAAAATAATACTATGCTTGTTGCGAGAGGTAAAAACAAACGTACGTTCCAATGTGATGTACTCGCTAGCAGGTAGAGTCATAATCTAATTTCTACACGTAATGTATTTATTATCTTTTGTGTTTGTTTGCAAGTAAGTACATCCTAGACTTGATATTTTCACAGCTCTTATTGGCTTCACATCTTGCTATCTCTGGTCCATCAGTGCAAGAATACGAGATTTATTTCGATATGTAAGAATGCATATTATTTCTCTTGGATGTTATGATATACTCTCTTTGTGAGCTGATACAATATTTCTTTAGATTGGAAAACTAAAACCTCATTAACCCAAGTTGGGGGCGCCTTATGGCGTCTTTTTTTAGGTTCGACTACTAGTCTTCTAGAACAATTTATTTCTTCTTTATTATTAGATCATTTTATTATCAATCTTTTTTATTAATAAAACTATATTTCAAATCCTGATTATTTAATCGTGTACTTGCATATTAAAAAAATAAATCCCTTTGTTTGTCTTAAACAAATATTCTTCATAACAGCATGCATAATAACCTCCTGGATCTAAGTTAATCCAATAAACTTCTTCTGGTTCTTGTTTGAATACATTTAATAACTGCTCTATTACATATTCCTTCGAAGTCGATCCATTTAAATCATATCCGTGTGGTATTTTCCCAAACCAATAAGACTCCCCATTGGTATATTGGCAAATTAGGAATTCTTTTTTCCATTCTTTCAATTGTATGAGTTCTAATGTGTCATTACTAGTAGCGTGTGTCGCCTTTTTGGCAAGTTCAAAAATATTATCCTTTTTATTTTCTGACATAATACTAAGCCCATAATAATTACTTACATATTCGTCTGCATTTATTGCAGCAAAATCGCTTAAGATTTTATTAATTGTATTCATTTTTTACTCCTTTTAAATGTTGTTTTCAAATAATGTTTGTTCAAAACCTCTTATCAACTCACATTATATGACTCATCCCTTTTATTTGCGGTTATTTAGATTCTTTCTTAAAAACCAATTTATTGTAATATTACTTTACTATATTCTTTACTTAGTCTCTCAGATGTTTCTACCCATAAGTTACCTGCTTCTGTTATAACCTCTATAGCTTTATTTGAATTTTTAGGGTTTGGTTTCTTTACATAGTCTATTTGATATTGAAAACCAGTACTGTACATCTGCATAGCTCTATCAATATCTTTATGCACCTCTGCGAACTCTTTTGGTACTTTTAACTCTCTAGCTTGTACTGACAAGTCTATTGATTCTTCTGCTAATTTTAAATACTTATACTTGCTATGTAATGGAAGGTCTTCTCCTATAAGTAAATTATCCATCTCAGTTACCTTGTCTTCCATCTCTAAAGCTATGTCTGAAAGAGTGTTAATATATTCTTCTATTGAATAGTTACCTACATCTACAGGTTTAACTTTATCTATCTTACTTTTTGATTCTGCCTTACTTTCTTCTAGTGGTTTGCTTTCTGACTTGATGTTTACTTTATCAAAGGAACAAGCACCAAACAATAATAGGATCGGTACAGTAAAACCTATTAGTTTCTTAATCTTCATTTCTCCTACTCCTTGAATGATAGTTTATTGATGCGGAAAACAGGTTACCTATTAACGAGTAACCTGTTAATATCCCTTGTATAAATGACTATTTGCGTCTCTCTGCTGTTACTGTATTACCTTTTTTCGTGTCTACAATCTTTAGATAACCATTCTTAAATTCTTCAACTCTGTAGTCTACTGCTACTTCCATGTATTTTGCATCTACCGTCTTACCGTCTTTTACAAACTCTTTTGGTATAAATGTAATTTCCTTCTTACTTCCATTGTAGTGCCATGTTCCTGTCATATGATTGTCTTCGTAAGAAGTCTTTCCTGAATCATCGTACATCGTGTATGTACCATCTTCTCTCAAGTTTAATCCTGTGTGGAATACAGATTCCCTGTAATTACCCCATTCTCCGAATAACTCTTTACCGTCTGATGCTATTTGTATGGAATCATTAGACTGAGAAGTTGTAGAACTATTAGATTTGTTTGGAAAAGGGTTAACTTTATCTTTTATAGCACCTTGAATTGGCTCAGAACCAGTCTTCCAGAGTTCAGTACCTTGTCTGATTAACTCTTTAAACTCTTTCGACTTCTCTTCATACTTAACTAAATCTTTTGAATCTGACTTGATTATCTCAGCTTGTAGCTTGTATGCTTTACTGTAACAATCTACTGCTTTTACAAGGTCTTTGTGAGTATCTTGATACTCTTTGGGTGGTTCTACCTTGTCAAATTTAACAATAACCTTCTGTAACTCAGCTTCTTCTTTTAGAAACTCTTTCTGAACTGCCTTAATATCTTTAGAAGTGTTTACAGCTACCTCAGTTATCTTTATAACCTGCTTCATTAACTCAGATGATAACTCTGACATATGAGCTGGATACTTCTCTTTAGTTAACTTCTCCTTAGTCTCTACTTTAGATTCAACTTTTTCTTTCGGCTTTGCTTCTGTTTTATCAGTTCCACAACCTATTAACAACATAAATGGTACTGCTAATGTGACTAGTTTCTTTGCTTTCATTATGTATGCTCCCCTTAGGAATTATTGTAATTAATTAACATATTTTACCGTAACATAAATTATATAAATAAGATATGAAGTTTTCTCATCCTTAAGAAAAATTTCAAATGTTTTAACAATATGAAGACATGTATTACGGTTGTAGAAAATCCCACTCCTTATGCTTTTTGAAAAAATCCCCTAGAACTAATAATTTATCCAAAAAATCTCAACTTCTATATTTCCTTATTTAAAGGAGATCATTGAATTAGATGGGGATTTTCTGTACCTGATCGTGCAGAATATGTATATCAAGAAGAGCATAAGAATTATGAATACAATGGATCATGCTTTTTGAACGGTTTACCATTTGAATATGGTTTACTGGATGGAACACAGAAGGTAGACAGCGAGATGATTAAATATAAAAAGGATGATAGAGTTTTAGTACAAGGCAGGAATGCCATTTATATGTACGAAGAAGGAAAAACTCAATAGGACCAGTTTGCGAATGTACATAATTTCTTTTCAGCTGCTGTCAGGAAAATAAAAGAAATTCCCTTTAAAATAAATAAGATTAAATAAAATTCAGTTCATGTATTATTATAAAAGTATATGAATCTAGAAATTAATACTAATAGGTTCACTTACAAAAGATTTGTGTTTTTTTATTAATAATAAAACATGATAGCATGACGGCTTTCCGAGAAACTGAGGTACTCCTTATAGTTGTTCGTTACTAAAATATCCAAAACGTTTGTCGTTTTCTTCTTCCAGCTCTGTATTTTTTGCTTTTTCATTGCTTTGTTTAAGGGAAGCTATCATAACGCTACAACAATCTAAAAATAGTAAAGTTGAAAATGGAACTAGTATTATTTCACATAAGATAAAGCACTAAAAAAACTGTGCACAAAAACTTGTATGGTAATAAGTTTTTGGCACAGCTCTATTATTTGATCCCTTTCATAAGTACCTGAATCTTTGGAGCCATAAAATATAAAATAACACTGAAAACAATTGATAAACCGCCAATTGCGCCAAAATAAATAATCTCTGTTTCAGGATTATATAATCGAACGAGCTGTGCATTGATAGCTTGCGCGGATGCACTGGTTAAGAACCATAGACTCATTGTTTGAGCAGAGAACGCAGCTGGTGCTAATTTTGTAGTAATAGATAACCCTACCGGTGATAAACAAAGTTCCCCGATTACGACTAGAAGGAAACTAATGACTAACCAAATTGGGCTAACAAGGGATTCGGTACCATGGATATATGCAGGAATAATCATCACTAAGAATGATAAACCAGCAAATAATAAACCGATAGCAAATTTATTTGCTGTACTTGGTTGGCGTGAATTCAGCTTTACCCAAAGCCAAGCAAATACTGGTGCTAGTAAAACAATATAAATAGGGTTTAATGATTGGAACCATGAAGATTGAACCTCCAATCCTACAAAGTTTAACTGCGTACGTTGATCAGCATAACTAGCTAAGATGATTGCTCCCTGCTCTTGAATCGCCCAGAACATTGTAGCAGCGATAAATAGTGGTATGTAAGCAATTAAGCGAGATTTTTCAACTTCTGTCGTCTTTGGACTACGATACATAAAGACAAAGTAGCCTGTTGGAATTAGAATACCTAAGATACTTACAAGTAAAGTAAATCGATCAATCGTTAAAATACCTGTTGGAATTGTTAACACACAAACTAGTGCAATTGCGATAATACCAATACTAAACTGTATAAGGACCTTTTTTCTTTCCTTGTCTGTTAAAGGATTTGGTACTTGCGTTCCTGCTAATCCTAGATTTTTCTTTTTCGTAAGAACATACATAATTAATCCAAATAGCATACCAATTGCTGCCACACCAAAACCTAAGTGGAAGTTATACTTTTGACCAAGTGTTCCAATCACAAACGGAGATAATAGTGCTCCTAAATTAATACCCATATAGAAGATACTGAAACCTGAATCACGACGAGTATCTGTTTCACTATATAAATCACCAACAATACTAGATACATTCGGTTTTAATAACCCTGTTCCAAGTACTAAAAATACCATTGAGATAAATAGTGTACTAACCGTTCCTGGTAGAGCTAATATGAGATGACCGATCATTATTAAAACGCCACCCCAAAATATTGTTCTACTTGAACCTAATAGGCGGTCAGCAATCCACCCACCAATAATGCCTGACATGTAAACTAACGAACCATAGATGGCCATAATGGATGCAGCTGTGGCATGATCCATCCCTAAGCCACCTTTTGAAATGGAATAGTACATATAGTAAAGTAATATTGCTCTCATTCCGTAGTAAGAAAATCGCTCCCAAAATTCTGTAAAGAATAAAGTAAATAGTCCTTTGGGATGTCCAAAGAAACCATTTTGCGGAACGCTGCGAATAATATCGCTTTTGTTAAGCTTCTCCATAAAAAGACACTCCTAATATACAGATATAATGATTCTAATTAAGTATATAACAAAAAATAGAAAATTTAAACAAATATTAATTCGTTAAATGATTAGATTTTTTAGAAAAAACTAAATTATATATTGTTTTTAATGTTGATTTCATTTAAATTATATAATATAGATATAATAATTCAAATGTTAATACTGTATAAATATAAATATAAATGTAGGAGGATTTACATATTGTCAATGAAAGTCATTACCATAGAAGATATTTATCAAGAAATATTGGATGGAAAACGGAAACGATTCCCTCCGAATACTTGGAAAGAAGATATGGATAATAAGCTCGCCCGCAGAGTAATCACATATTTATTACACAATATCTTAAAATGGGATAAGGAAGATATCAGAAAAAAATGGAACACTCAATTACTTGTAAAGTATAAATTACGAGGATTACTTAAACATAGATACGAAAATAGCCCTTTTAAAGCAATAAATGATTTATACCCAAGTGAGTTTAAAGAATGGGAGTTTGGTATGACTCCTTTAAATTTTTGGACGAAAGAAAAGGCATTAAAGATTTTGAGATGGATGATTGAAGAAAAAAAAGGTTTATCGAACGAAAAGCTCCTACGCGTATACGGCAAAAAATGGTTGGAGAAAAACAAACTAAGTGCCCCTCTGGCTATGTACTGGAATAGTAGTCCGTTTGCAATGATTAACGATTTGTACCCTAATCGTTTTAAAGAATGGGAATTTCTCATGACGCCCAATAACTTCTGGACAAAAGAAAAAGCATTAGAAGCATTGAAATGGACTATTGAAGAAAAAGAAAAATTATCGCCCGAACAAATACTGGATGTATACAGTATAAAATGGCTAAAGACTCACAGATTAGCGTCTCCATGTCAATTAATGTGGGGAAATAGTCCATTTAAAATGATAAACGACTTATATCCAGGTCGCTTTAAAGAATGGGAATTTAAAGTTACACCAGTTGGCTTTTGGTCCAAATGTAAAGCACTAGAAGCATTAAGATGGACCATTGAAGAGAAAGAAAAACTGGATGAAAAACAGCTATTAAACGTATTTAATCAACAATGGCTCATAAAACAAAAATTACGGACACCCTTACAACGCTATTGGAAAGGAAGCCCCTACGGGATGCTTATTGCTTTATATCCAAATCGTTTTTCTAAAGGTATGTTAAAAGGGTACTGTAATAATTAAAGTGGAAATGTAAGTATGCAGAGACGCCCTTTGGTGTCTCTTTTTGAAATCCTATGTAAGTACATTCTTATGTGCCTATCGCTTTATTTATTGAAGAAAGTGAACCTGTTATATTATTTCCCAATCCATCTCGTCAAAGCCATACCAAGAAACCCAGCGCCCATCCCTATCAGCCACCCAGTTTGGGCGCTCCCAAACATAGATCTCACTCCCGCGCCAAGGAGTCACCATATCAAAAAAGAAAACTGTACGTTTGAACACAATTTAGACACAAAATATCCAATTCCTTGTATACTAAGGGAGCGGATATTTATTTTACTGTTTTATATAGTGTACAATTTCTCGCTTACGAGGTCTGTGTAGCAACCAAACCAAATCTTACGTTAAGTATTAGTGGGCATCAAAAATAGTAATGACTAATCCAGATTAACATCGATCCGATTCACAATTAAATATACCAATATGTTCAATGGATAAATAATACAAACGGTATGAAGAGAATTTCTACTCTGTTTATACCGTTTTACATTTGTTTATACGTTTCATATGAAATTCGTGGGAAGTTGTCAGCATTTCTTTTATAAATAAGACTCAAAAGTTACCATACCTGATAAAGGAAATATTAATGTAACTCTAGTTCCTTTATTCACTTCAGATTCAATGCCAATTTTCAATCCTAATTTTGAACATAGTTTTTCGCAAAGATACAAGCCCATTCCTGTACTTTTGCTAAATCTCCTGCCATTCTCTCCAGTAAATCCTTTCTCAAATACTCTATTTATATCTTTAGTTACTATGCCTACTCCATTATCCTCTATAGTTAGTATTACTGAGTTAGTTTTCTTAATTGAGTATATACGTATCATTTGTTCTTTGTTATTTGAGTACTTAATAGCATTTCCTATTATTTGATTAATAATAAATTCAACCCATTTCCCATCACTATATACGATTTCATCAATATCCTGTATATCTAATTTTATTCTCTTATGAATAAAATCCCTATAGTTTCTTTTAATTACATTCCTTACTACATTATCAAGGTTGATTGGCTTGATAATAAAGTCTTTATTAACGTTATTGCTTCGAGAATAATACAGAACCTGTTCTACAAACCCCTCTATTCGATCCATTTGAGAGTCAATTTTATTCGTTACTTCATTTTGATTATTTTCAATTATAAGCTTCGTAGAAGCTATTGGTGTCTTAATTTCATGCACCCATGTCTCTATATAGTCTCTGTAATCCAACTGCATATCTCTATAATACTTTACATTTTCATGCATATCTCTACTTACTTCTTTCAGTATAGCGTTAAGCTTTTCTCCATGTATAAAGTTTGCTTCCTTTACTACCTCTGGAAGCAAGTATTTTTTCTCCAAGTTTTCTAATATGCCATTAATCTCATTATAATAATTTTTACATCTTATAAATTCTATAGCCATATATGAAATCAATGGAAAAAACCAAATACAAAAGACAAAGAATATGATAATGAACGGAACATGCGCAATCAGCAATATACCTGCTAGTATGATATATACCAGTACATTAGATAGTATTACTACTATTTTATCTTTAATAAATTCACCTATATTCATGGCATTATATACCCTAAGCTTCTTCTTGTTGCAATCGGATTTTCTATACCTATCTCTTCAAGCTTTTTTCTTAATCTATTTATATTAACAGTTAAGGTGCTATCATCCACAAAATAATCAGATTTCCATAAAGTTTCTATGAGTGAATCTCTTTTTACAATATTCCCACGATTATTTATTAAGCATGAGAGTATTTTAACTTCATTTTTAGTTAATTCTACAGACTTGTCTTGATAAGTAACTGTTGCATTTGAAAGATTTAAAGTAAAATCCCTATACATTAAGATATGATTCATCTTGAAATCTCCAGATGTTCTTCTTAAAATGTTTGTTACTCTTGCTAATAGTATTTCTGTATTATAAGGCTTTGTTATAAAATCATCTGCTCCTAAATTCATGCTTATTAGTTCATCTACATCACTATCTCTACTTGTAACCATGAAGATTGGAACATCTGAAGTTTTACGTATTTCTCTGCATATATAATAGCCATCAAAAACAGGAAGATTTATGTCTAGTAATATAAGGTCTGCATTCTCATTTTCTATATATTTGATAATATGATTAAAATCTGTGGGAGCCTTTACTTCATATCCATACTTTATAAAAAAATGTTGTAATTCTTCTCTGATGATTTCGTCATCTTCAATCAGAATGATTTTTTTCATGACTTTTCCCTCCCTACAGAATATAAGGCTATTACATCTTAAAAAACAAGGTGTAATAGCCCTAATAAGCATTATAAAATCAAGTATTACTTTTTACAATATTTTTATACCCGACATATGTCGTGTAGAAGTATCCTACATAAACTACAAGAACTACTAAGCCAGTCATCAATGCTGGTAATGTAATGTCTGTTGGTTGAATTGTGTTAATAAAATTATTGATTACATAAATTCCAACTATAGAATGAATTAGGGCAAGAATAACTGGTAGACTAAAGTATACGAAAGTTTGAATAAAAATCGTTTTGTCAATCATGGTTCCGTTTGAACCAATTCTCTTCAAAGATTTATATCGATCTATGCTATCACTGGCTTCTGATAATTGTTGAAGAGCTAATACAGCCATACTCGTTATTAGAAATACAATTCCTATATATATCCCAATAAACATTATGATCGTTTTCAATCCCTTACTTTCTGCACGAACTTCATCCTTTGATTTGCCTGATATATATACAATATTTAATTTCGGGCCATTTTCGTCATAAAAGCCCTTTGCAACGTTATCATATTTTTTATTATATTCTTCTCTATTTCCATCTACATAATTTACATTAAGTACGGATGTACTAATTTTGTGGTCTGATACAAACTCATCATTTATAACGATTGCGAAGAAATTAAGTTGCGCATCAGAAGTGTAAAGATTCTCTTGTATAACTTTAGCGTTTTTTACCAGATATTCTTTTTCTTTAATATTCACCTTATTACTATTTTTTAATCTTTTATTTATCGGATTAACCAACCGGTTAATATTTGATAAAAGTACAACTTCATTGTTATTTAAAGTAATTTTCTTTTCACCTTTGAGATTTAAAATTTTATTATAATCAGATAATTTAATGATATTCGCACCGCTATCCCTATAATCTTTAAATGCTTCTGGTATTAAGTCCCCCACTTTCATCTCTGTTGAATATACATTATAAGATACATATTTTTCGTTATTACTTAGTTTAAAATTTGATTTATTTAATACGTCTTCTATAGCGTAACTTTCATCCTTATTCACCAACACAATACTGGCATCAAATGGTGTTGTTTCTTTTATTGTTGCGCCCATCATTCTGTTAAAGCTGATTCCTGTAGATAAAGTCACCATTGTAAGGAATAACATTAAACAGATTACAGACATGGATATAAAATTTGTATTAACCTTACTATTTATTTGTTTGATGATAAATATATTTAAACCCTTAAAATAGACTTTTTTATTCTTCTTTACAACATATAATATAAATCCAGATAAACTAAAGAAAAACAGAAATGTACCTAATATGCCAAGAAGGATTGATACCACGAGCATAGGATTTTGATAATTCAATCCAATTCTTAGTACAGTCACATATGCATATCCAAGTGATGCTACACACATAATAAATGTGATTACATAGATAAGAGGATTTCTAAATTTTACATCTTCATTTTTTCTACCTGCTGTTAACAAATCAATTATTTTGTATTTAGAAACAACATATACATTAAATAACATAACAAGAAAAAACATGATTCCAAAGTATAATACGCTTTTACCTATAGCACTTGTTGAAATTATAAATTTATATTTATTGATGGGTAATTCAAATAACTTTAATGCAAATGTAGATAACCCCTGCGATACTCCAATACCTATCATAAGTCCACTCACTAAAGATATAACACCAATTAGAAACGTCTCTGTTACTAAAATTCTGGATATGTTTCTTCTTCCCATACCTAAAGTCATGTATATTCCTAATTCTTTTTTACGTTTTTTAATTAAAAAATTATTTGCATACAATATTAAACCACCTAATATTACGGATACAAATACTGACACATCTGAGATAGCGTTCATTACTGTAGGCACATACTTTCTATCTGCAGTGTTAATTTCCACAAGTGCCTTTTGTGATTCAATGGAGTTAAAGCTATAAAATATACAAACAGCCAGTGTTAGTGTTAAGAAATATATTGTATAATCTTTAAAACTTTTCTTTATATTCCCAATAGCAATCTTAGAGTACATTATTATCGTCACCTCCAAGAAGGGTTATAACTTCGATAATTTTAGTAAAGAATTCTTTTCTGGAATCATTTCCTCTTACCAACTCGATAAATATTTTGCCATCATTAATAAATAGAATTCTACGAGCATAGCTTGCTGTAAATGCATCATGAGTAACCATAAGTATTGTAGCTTTTAAATCTTTATTAAGACTTTCAAATCTTTCGAGTAATAATCTAGCTGATTTGGAATCTAATGATCCTGTTGGTTCATCTGCAAGTACTAAAGATGGATCTGTTACGATAGCCCTTGCCGAAGCAACCCTTTGTTTTTGTCCGCCTGATATTTGATAAGGGTATTTGCTTAATACTTGTTCAATGTCTAAATATTTTGCAACCGATTGTATTTTTCCATCAATTTTTGAACTTGCCTCACCTTTTATAGTTAACGCTAGGGCAATATTTTCATAAGCGGTAAGGGTATCTAATAAATTAAAGTCCTGAAATACAAACCCTAATTCATTTTGTCTAAACTTATCTAGTGACTTTGATTTTAACCGAGTAATGTCACTATTATTTATCATTATTTTCCCCGTAGTAACATTATCAATCGTTGATATACAGTTAAGTAATGTAGTTTTGCCACTTCCTGAAGGCCCCATTATCCCAACAAATTCTCCCTCATCTACCTTAAAACTAATATTATCTATAGCCTTTGTTACATTATCTTTATTACCATAATATTTTTCAATTTTTTCTACACTTAATATATTTCGCATTAATACTTCTCCTTTTTCATTATAAAAATTCTTTAACTCCCCTTCATTTTATATAATTTCATTAATAGTATCGGTGGAATTACATTTCATTAACATTACATTTTTGTTATATTGAGTGATACCTCTCTACATGTAAGTTATCAGAAATCGCGATGGTATAAGTAAGAATTATTCGATGCCTTACCAAGGAGGCAGATAAATGTAGGGCTATCGATTCTGGTGCAAAAACGATAAAACTTATGTAATTTGCGGAAATAAACAAAGTGGTTACAGCGTAACAACAGCTCTATTTAAAAGACATGAATTCATAGTCATTTCGGCAGTTTTCTGATTTAGATTGGATACAGTACAATGGTAAACGACACCTAATATATCAAAGACTGTCTTTTTGTATAGCTTCATATAGGGGGAGCACCAAACATCCATCAACTCAAGGTATAATTTTATATAAAATGGCAAACTTGTAATCTTATGGTCGTGGCATCGAGATCTCCAAGATTGGAGAAGTCCAACAGCTAGCAAGATTTCGAGGCATATAACAAAAGGTGTTAAACCTGGAAATATCATTCTACTTCATGATTGGAATGGTAGCGAATTTTCCCAGACATCTCAAACAATTGAAGCATCAGAAAGCATCATGAAGTATTTAAACAACAATGGATATACATGTGTCACAGTATCTGAAATGCTCTATCGTTCTCAAAAAAGAATTCCTCCTTTTTTGATCCTTGTTATCAGTAAATTTGGATTTATTTCCTACGTGTTTAAAACTTTACAGTACTGGGGACAAAATATTAAAGAAATTCAATTTAAAAAATAGTGGTACATTAGATATTAAAGATATCATGATGAAAATAGACTATACTGTAAACGATTTAAAATAAAATAACACTACAGAAGATTATGGTAAACATATTAAAGTACAATTTCTTTTGGATTGGGATTCTGCGAAAAGCCCTGTATACGAGACAAATCTTGCAGAACTAAAATCACAAAGCCCACAGATTGCCTCCAAAAAAGTATTTCATTCTAAGTGGACTGAAACAGGGGGATTAAAACCTGGGAAAATGGATTGGTTTTGGATAAAGTTTGTATTTGAAGACAACGGCACAGATCAGAACGTGTTCCAAGGGGATAGTATTGCGCTAAACATGGAGTTCTAAGCCAATCAAACAGATGGACAAGAAAGATAAATTTAATAGCATATTACTGGTAAAAAGTAAAACTGAGCTTATACCTTTTAAGTATTTAAAATGAAAAACAAAAAGGACTTGTGGGAATCCCTACAAGTTCTTTTTCAGATAATGTATAAAAGATGAGTCAACATAGATTTATCTTAGTATATTTTTTAACATATTGAAGATACAGACTCAATCATATATAGTGATTGAGCCTGCACCTTCAATTTTTTGTTTCTCTTTTTTATGAATATATTTTTGTACATATGCGTTTTATATAGTAATTTCTAATGATAAGGAAGTAAATAAATTGAATACAAAAAAAACTTACTAATACAACAATTGAGCTTTGAATAACGGACATTTCCCTACTTATGGTTTGTCCTAATTGCTGCAAAGTTAGAAATGCAAAACTGCTGTGAATCATAGCTACTACAATGGGTAAGAAAAATAATATCATCATTTGTGTTGTTATAATTTTCTTTAACTCTTTTTGACTTAAACCTAATTTTGAAATCATTTGATACTGCTCTTGATCACGTTTTAAATCAGTAAATAGACGGAAATATAAAAAACTTATTGCAAATGCAAAGAATACAACTCCCACCAATATACTTGTAATAGAAAGTAATCCATTTTGTTGTTTTAGTTCAAGCCATTTCAAACTCAAAGATGAAAAAGTATAAGAATCGCCTAATTTCGTACCAACTGATTTCATAAGATTTTTTGAGACTGCAGTTGTTTCAGGCCAATTTTTTATAATAAAACCGTATATAGTGTAATTTTGCAAGATACCAACATCTACAGTTTTAATATTTAGGACTTCATTGTAAACAGCATCAGAGATAATAACAGTTTTAGCAAGCATCTCTTTTAACTCTGGGACAGTTAATGTTTTTTGAACAGTAACTGGTACTTCTAGTTCACCATGTCTTAACACAAAAGGTTTTAGGTCCTCTACACTTTTGTGTTTTTTCATTGGTAGTATAACGATACTTTCATTTTCATTTGTTAATTTTTCTATTTCATATCCTAGTGTTTTAGCATATTCATTATACGTAGAAAGATTAATTAATCTAATGTCATTCTGTGTTATTTTAAATTTTGCTGTTGCAAGTTTATAAGAAAATCCAGATTCTTTTAATTGTTTTTTTATCTCTTCAATATGAGATTTTTCTAGTGGATTTCCCCAATCTGATCTATAGGTAAATGCAAATGGGGTCTCATTTTTTGCTAATTCAGGATTTCCGATAGCTGTACAAGCTCCAATTGCTGTAAAAGATACCGCAGATATAATTGTAACCATAAAGAACGTTCTCGCATTATCTTTCATTCGGAATGCTAATTCTGAAATAACAAGGAGGTTGGTTCTTTTAAAGAATGTAGTTTCTCTATTTTTTAAATTGCATATCACATATATACAAAATTGATGAAAGAAAATATAAGTTCCAAATATAATAAGCGTGACCCCTAATCCAACGATCAGTAATACTTCATTCCCACTCATATAATTAATTGCGATTGCATCGATACTGTGGTGGACAGAAGTGTAGCCTGCTCCAATTAAGATTATAGCCAACAAAGATAGCCAAGCAGACGCTTCAGGTTCAGGTTTTGGCTTTTCTTCTGATTTTATGAGTTCTACAAGCTCATTCATTTTCAGCATTTTTGATGTAAATAAAGAAATAAGTAGAAATAAGATAAAAAAGGACAGAGCTGTTACTCCAATAGCCTTTAATGGAAAATAAAATGGTAACCTATGCTCTACTGCCAATAAAGACCCACTAACTAGTAAAAATAATTTAGAAAAAATCATTCCAAGTCCAATACCCACTAGTATAGAAGGGATTCCAATCAACATGTTTTCGAAAAAAATTAATCGATGAAACTGTTTATGAGACATTCCATGTAACATTAATAATCCAAACTCTTTTGTTCTATTTTTTAAAAATGCGCTAGCAGAATAGAAAATAAATAAGAAAGAGAAAACAAAAATTAAGGAATACGATAGTTGAAATCCTATTTTCCCAAATGTGCTCATTATAGTACTTACATGAGTCAGTTCACCTTTTAGATTTGGATGAAAGAAAAGTAGACCATAAGTAAAGAAAATCATTACCGCAAATATGCTACTAAAAAAATACCCAAGATATATTCGTTTATTCCGTATAACATTATTCAATGCTAGCTGTCGAAAAGTCATTTTTATTCCCTCCTAACATAGAAAGACTGTCCATAATATTTTTATAAAGTAATGGACAATTTTCATTGTGGTAAATTTCATTATATAACTGTCCATCATTGTTTCCTTTTTTTCTATATTTAATTGTGTTCATATCTCCATTACATCTTGAGAGAGTTTAGTATCCAAATTCCCTGTTAGCTCATCGGTAAGAATTAATTTAGGAGAATGAATGGGTGCACAGACAATCGCTGTTCGCTGTGCTTGTCCTCCTGATATTTCATATCCTCGTTTATTTATTCTTTTCACATTCAGGTCATCTAATACGAGCGGAAGAACCATCTTCCCTTTTACTGTTAATGTATGCATGAGATTGGCTTATAAATGCAGTTTCGTCTATTATGGGTACACCCTAATCATCCATCTATTAGCTACTGAAAACACTTTGTTCCAACTGTATGATAATCAGTTGAAAAGTGGTAAAGAAATCCGTAATCACAAGTACGTTTAGAAAAGAATGAATGAATTATATTCAAAATTACATATATCTCGGCCGTACCCGTGTCTGCGAAATAATGCTAAATTATTGGTAGAAAGTTAATACGGATTTTTACTATTAATATACTCCCTGATGTTGGCAAATCAATAGTAGAAATCATATTCAATAACGTTGTTCTTCCACTACAAGAAAGGTCCATAATCCCAACAAATTCTCTTCTATGATTGTTAAATTTACATTTAAAAGTGCTATATGCGAAGCTTTACCTGTATATTCTTTACTAAGATCTTTTACTTTTACTATATTTATAGGATAAATCCCCCCAAATTTACAAACTAAAAATGAGAGTTGATAGATGATGTCCCCTTCTCTTTAAATCGTTTCCGTACCCTTGCATGCACTATACAAACAAAGGCGAAGTCTTCCAAAACAGACTCCGCCTTTCCCATGTATCATGGGTTACAACCAGTACTAGTAGCTTCATAATATTTCCTCAACCTATTTCCTTGCGGAAATAGGTTGAGACCAAATATCTTCTTCATTATCATTTACATGTACCTCAAAGACATATATAGGTTGAGAGAAACCTTTTGTATCAGTGTAGTAATCTATATTATATTTTGTAATTAATAATGTATCACCTGCATTGAAAGATCCTATAGGTTCAAATTCTCCTTGTTTCAGTTTTTGAAATGCTTCCTTTGGAGAAAGAATTTCAACATCTCGAACAGGTGATTTTTTAGTAACGGAATCTTTGTAAACAGGTTTTTTTTCCCCTTCTTCTTTTAACTCTATTGATGTTTTTATCGTAACGTGAGACATATCTATTTTTGTATTGGGATCAATAGGCATATTTCCAAATTCCTTCATATGGTACGAAATAATTATTCCAAATGCAATGAGAATTACTGTAATGGGAAGGAATAGATATTTCATCATCTGTGCATGCGTTTCTTTTTTCTTCAATAATATAAGAACTATGTTTAACACAGAATACCCTAGCATCATTCCTAAAATATTATGAAGTAAATCAACAAGTTCCATACTTCCACGTTGCATTGTAAATTCAAGTATTTCAATTAATAAACTTGCTATAATTGAGATCATTAACATCCATTTTGTTTTTTGAAAAACCTTACTAAATAAAGGGAATAAAATTCCTAAAGGAAAAAGCATACCTATATTCACAATGATATGGAAAAAGGAAGTAAATGAAAATGTATTCCATGCTTTTTTATAAACACTAAGTACATCAAAATCAATGGTTCTTGCATAAGCTATATCATCTGAACGACCAAATGAAGTAGCTGATAATGCAAGAGAATAATATCCTATTATTAATATCAATAATATAATTTGTTGTACGGTAAACTTTTTTTCACCTTTACATACCTTTTTGTATACTACAAAATAGCTAAAAATAAGTATGAGAAGGAATAAAAATGTGAGTTGTATCGTAGGAATTGCAAAACTAACGAATAGTTCGGAAATAATGTTCATTTTACACCTCTGTGTTTTTTATTTTTTTCCGACCGAAGACTCTTTCCCCAAAAATGTGAGGGTGTGCAACACTAATTTTAGGTTGAAGATGAATGTCGGTTGGCCTAAGTCAATCTGTTCGCCACTATATACTGGTACAAATCATTCTTCAACGTTCTATGGCTCCACGCTTGTCAAAGTTGTGACAAGCAAGCTAAAGTAGAAATTGGGGTAAATCAACGTACAAAATACTTATGTTCTCACCGCAGGGACTATAGATAGAGCCTGCTAAGATAACTGGTGGATACATCAGTGTTCTCAGGAATCGCCTATTTCCAACAGTCCATTAGGTTCCGTGTTGGGTAGTTTAAATAATATTCTAGATAAAAATAACGAAGTATCGTTACCTCTAGTAATTATTAATCCAGAATTATACCGTATCCATGTGGTTCTCTCTAATTGATGTATACTTAACGGAATCATCTTTTCTAAAGGTGATAACTTCATCAAATTTTTCAATTGAATTTTAATGCAGTACTGCTCCTGCGACAAAACCTTAATGGAAAGACATAAAAATCAACTAGATTCGCAACACATTTTTTCATGAGTGTTTCTGTTATTCATTATAGTAGTAAGATTTTTTTCTCATATTGAATTTCCTTTCATTTTACTTACACGCTTGTAATGTTTCTGAAAATATAGTCTATAAGATTATAGCAGTGGTTCTTTTTTGGGGAGATAGCAAAGAGGGAATTTTCATTTGCACTTTACTATACCGAACTAGATTTCGTTATAGTTTTTATTAGTAATTCATTGTATCTTCATTACCAGACACGTATAAAAATCAATATTATGAAAGTAAACTACTGGATAAAAGTTTCCTTTCATTTTTGGAAACACTTAAAACTAAATTAGCAATAAATTTCTCAATATAGATATAGATGTTATATATGGTTTTTATATCGAAAATTAACAAAAAATATAATACTATAAAAAATAAGCTGGTTTCTGTCACTTGTTTTTCCCTTACGCTAAAGATAAGATCCTATTGCCGGATCTTATCTTTTTAATTTTTAATTTTTAATTTTTGATACAAAATAGAATCCTTATTATAAGGGGCAGCACCACATCGCTATCAAGCTAAAATTATATAAATTTAATTTTAGGCGAGATTGTTTCATTAAAAAAACATTTACAACTAAATTTTTAATAAATTTCTCAATATAGATATGAATATTACACATGATTTTTCTGTTAAAAATTAACAAGAGGTATTGTAATAAAAATATGATGTTTATCCTTTAGTTTACTCCTTGGCCAAAGATAAGTGTATGCTCGCCGATCCTATCTTTTTGTATTTTTTATGTAAAAAAAGAATCCTTATCATAAGGAAATCCGTCAACAAAACGCGATTTTCGTATATTATTAAGACCTAAATTAATAGATGCTTAAAATTAAAAGGCCTACACATATTATATAATACTAATATGTGTAGGCCAGCATTGTTTTGTTTATGTTATCTTTATAGTAACTTGTCCCTCTTGATTTTTTTCTTGATCCCATTCCCTTTATTTTTTCTTCCTTCTTTAAAGAACAAAGGGAATATTCTACGAATGGATTTCTGCATAGAAAGATTATAAACTTCATTGATATTCAACCAAACAGCTTTTCCTTCTGGCGAATTTTTTAGTAAATCCCCCTTAAAGTCTTTTGTAAAATAGTTAAATATCATATCTTGGTCTTTGACGATTGAATTAACATATTCATAAAGTCCTTTATAAACAGGATTGCTAACTTCAAGACCAGTTTCTTCTTTAACTTCTCTAATGGCACTATCAACAATACTTTCCGGAAATTCTAAAACTCATTACTAAAAACAAAGTATCGTACGGAACATTAAACACCGTTTATGGGTTATAGTACTACTCCATTTATTATTTCCAAATCCATTTAGAATGTTTAATAAATGGGGCAGATTATGGTGATATTCCGTATAAATAATACCATTACATTAATGTTCTCTCGGAAGTACAATTCCTTTATACAATTGAACTGTAATCAAGTAATAAATCGAGTAAATTACTACAAAAATAACAAGTGGTAACCAAATACGAAAGTACGGATCAGCCAAAAGAACGCTGAACATGTTCATACCAACTAATATGTGAGTAATCCCCACAATTGCTGGGAATAAGAATATGAAGAATAACTCTTTATAGATTGATTTTGTTAATAATTCTCGGCGAACACCAATTTTACGAAGCATTTGATAACGTGCTACATCTTTTGATGCTCCCGACAGAACTTTAAACATTAAGCAACTTGCCATCATTGCTAAAAATGCAACTCCAACGAAAAAGCCCATAAACATTAGTCCGCTGGAAAAATCATGACTCATAATATATTTTTGATACTTACTATCCAATTCTTCCACTTTCACATTTTTATATTTTGCTATCTGTAATTCATCAAGTTTTTTCCATTCTTTTATGTATGATCCAAAATCATCTGTTTTCCCTATAAACACAGTACTTTCTTTACCCTTCAACCCATCGTATATGTTTTGTTCTACAATTTTGATTTCATAATGAGGATACATATAATTTGGCTGGATCGTTCTGAAAGCCTGAATCCATTGTTTTGTGTCGATTTCTCCTTTAACCCATTTTATTGAAAATGCACCAATTGGTATTTCCTCTGAAACTTTCTCTATTTTCATACCTTGCAAGAAAGGGCGATTTTTTTCTACATCTTCTTTAAGATAATAAACATACCTATCATCAACTTTGTAATGGTATTCAAATTTTTCTTGAAATAAGATACCACCCAAAATTGTCTTTTCTTCCACAGTTGGATTATGAATGACTGAATCGTAAATTCGCATTTGATCTGTCATGTTTATAATGTTGTTTTTAAATGCCATACCACAAGCAATTCCACCAGCACCAAGAGCCACTAAAATTGCTACTGTTGCAAGCACATTTGTTAGACTATTAATGCGGAAATTTAATTGTGCAAAAGTAAAAGCATTGAGGCCTTTTTCACTACGTTTTTTATTACTCTTTAGCTTGTTAATCATAACTGGGAGAAGGGATCCAAATATAAGGTAAGTACCAGCGGTTGCTGAGATTAATCCAACGGCCATTAATCCCAAAGCAATTAGCGAATTTGCATATGACATATAGATCAGTGATGCATAACCAATACCTAATAAAAGAATACCAAGGAATGCAATTACAACTGTCATTTTTCCTTTTATGGCAACACGTTCTGTTTGTGCATCTGCATGTACAAGTTGCAGTACAGAAATACGCGATAATTTAATACTATTCATAATTGCAGATAATACAAATAGTGCAAAGAAGAAGACGCAAGTAATAGCTATTGATGGCAGATAAAATGCTTTATAACCTTCACCAGCAAACTCGAGTTGTTTCATTAATAACTGACCGATCCCTTCTGCAAGTCCTACACCAACTGTAATACCAATCGCAAGAGACGCAGCGCCTAATACGATTGTTTCGATAAACATAAGTAATGTAACTTTATGCTTTTTTGCTCCTAACATCATATACATACCAAATTCTTTTTGACGAAGAGCTGATAAGAAAGAGTTTGCATATAAAATAAAAAAAAATGTGATAACCGCTAACAAAAAGGAACCAATTTTAAAGACAGCCACAATATCCCTAATAGAAGAGTTAGATTCAAGGAACGTTTTATTGGATGCTAGCGTTTGAAACATATAAAAAGTTGAAATAGAGACAATAAGACCAACAAGTAAAACAATGTAATCTTGCAACTTACTTTTTAGGCCTGACATAGAAAGCTTAAATAACATGATTGAACTTCCTTCCTTACGCTTTTTGTGTGCCTAAGTTTGCAAGCACGTCTAAAATTTCTTTATAGAATTCTTCACGGGTACCACCGCGATGAATTTCTTTATATAACTCACCATCTTGAATGAATAAAATACGCTGACAGTAACTTGCGCTATAAGGATCATGCGTAACCATCATAATGGATACACCTTGCTCTTTATTTAAGCTTGTCATGGCATTAAGTAAACTCGTTGCATTTTTAGAATCTAGAGCTCCAGTCGGCTCGTCTCCCAAAATAATTGCTGGTTCATGAACTAACGCACGTGCTGCTGCGGAACGTTGCTTTTGTCCACCAGATACTTCAGATGGATATTTTTGAAGTATAGCTGTAATACCTAACATATCAGCTACTTTTTCTACTTTCTTTCTAATATTACGAGATGAAACACCTTGAAGTGAAAGTGGGAGTGCGATATTTTCATAGATAGATAAATTTTCTAATAAGTTAAAGTCTTGGAAAATGAACCCTAACTTTTGTGAACGAAAATCAGAAAGTTCACCTTGCTTCATTTTCGTAATATCTGTTCCTGCAATTTCAACAACGCCGCCTGTCGCTTTATCTAACGTTGAAATTACATTTAATAATGTTGTTTTACCAGAACCAGAAGGTCCCATAATACCAACAAATTCCCCCTCTTGAATTGAGAATGATACACCTTTTAATGCATGTGATTGATTCTCACCTTTTTTACCGTACAATTTTTGAATGTTTTTTACATCTACAACTGGTTTTATCATTTATATCCTCCTACTTTTTTATTTCATTACAATAAGCTACTATGTTTGTTTACTACTAACAAAATAGACACGTTGCATTCACCCTAAAGCTACAATGAAATCTTTCCTTTTATCTTCTTTGCTCACCCCATCACTTTGAATACATCCATGATAAACTATGAAAATTAGGAAACACCCCTTAAAATCCTTAAGAATTCTTAAGTTTTAAAAAAAAGCTTATGGAACCTGTAATTCCATAAGCCAATCTATTTGATTGGATGTTCAACAATAAAGGATATCCAACCTTCTTTATATTCTGCATGTATATTACCATGATGAAGTTCAACAATTCTTTTTGAGATAGCAAGTCCCAGCCCATTTCCTTGATCATTTTTTCTTGCCTTATCACCCCTGAAAAATCTTTCAAATAATTTATTAGGGTCGCTAACAGGCGGCTTCTCGACTTTATTTGATACTTTCAAAATTGCTTTGTTACCTATTAATTCAAGACATACGGATAATTCGGAAGGTTTCATGCTGAACTTTATCGCATTCATAAACAGATTTTCATATACACGTACCATTTTTTCTACATCCATGAAAATAGGTATTGTTTCTTCCGTTATTGATTTTTGAACAATTAAACTTTCCTTTTCAAATATAGGAATGTATTCTCCAACTATTTGCTCCAACAAACCTGATAAATCAACTTCATTAAAGTTTAACTTAGCATCGATGCCTGATAAACGAGTATATTCAAACAGTTCATCAATTAAATATTTCAATCTCTTTGATTTTAAGTACGTGGTTTCAAGGTATTCCTGTAATTGTGTTTCACTGTTGTATTGCCCTCTTTTTAATAAATCTATATAGCCAATAATAGATGTCAACGGTGTGCGTAAGTCATGAGATACGTTCGTTATGAGTTCATTTTTTGTACGTTCTAATCGTCTTTCCTGTTCAAATGTATGCTCCAATTCCTTGGACATATAGTTGATATTTTGGGCAAGTTGGGTCAATTCGTCATTCCCCTTGATCCCTATTGTCAGACCTAGTTTTCCATTGGCAATATCATTTACATTATCTGAAATGAACTTCAAATATACTATTTTCTTTCGAACCAATATCAAAAAAAGTATGATAAAGGTAAAGATTGCGAACGCGAATAAAAACAACAGTGCCAATTTGAATTCAAACATACTAAACTCTTCGTATTTTACAAATAACGGATCTATAACGTATGCCAAAATGAGAATTGTTAAACCAATTGAAATAAAAAAACTAACTGCAACAGCACCAAGAAGTTTTATAATGATCTTATTTCTAAAACTAACATTCTTCATATTTTATATCCAATTCCCCACACAGTTTTAATATAAATGGGATGTTTAGAATCCTCTTCTATTTTGTCTCTTATTTTTGTAATATGCACCATGACAGTATTGTCTGATTTATAAAAAACCTCTTCCCAAACTGCTTCATATATTTTTGCTACACTCATGACAATCCCTTTGTTGCGGGCAAGTAGTTCTAAAATAGCAAACTCTTTTGGAGTTAATCTTGTTTCTTTTCCTCTTACCCATACTTGACGTGTATCTGTATTCACGGTTAAGTCACCAATTTCTAGAATGCTTTTATTATGTCCTATTGATGAATTGTATTTTTTAAACCTTCTTAATTGGGATTTTACCCTAGCGATTAATTCCAATGGGTTAAACGGTTTTGATAAATAATCGTCTGCACCAGAGGCTAGCCCCTGAATTTTGTCTATATCCTCAGATTTTGCAGATAGCATGATGATAGGTATATTGCGGTCTTCCCTAATCTTCATACACGCTTCAATACCATCCATATTAGGCATCATAATATCTAAAATAATCAAATCAAACTCCTTTTCTTCTAACAGTTGTAAAGCTTCCATAGCATCTTCTGCCTTTTGAGTTTTCAGGCCTTCATTTTCCAAATAAGCAGAGATAAGATTTCTAATTTCTTTATCATCATCGACAATAAGAATTTTTGATTCCATATGATTCCTCCATATTTTTTCTCGTATAAAACAGCTAAAGACATAAGCAGGTGAGACATTTGTATCTTCTTTTTTTCTTAAGCTTGCAAATGAAAGACAAGAAATAACATACTGTATATACGTAATATCGTTCTCCCTAATATATTGTTCAATATTTGCTACTGATCCATATACAATTAATAAGTTCCCTTTTTCTTTTAATTTTGCTTTTAGTAAAATTAAAAATTTCTTATTATTTTCTACTAATAAAATAATTGTCTTGAGATTTCTTCTTTTAATTAATTTTTCTGTGAATACACCTGTACTCAGTCCATATTTGACAATATAATTTACTTTCTTCAAATCAATTCCTTCAATTTTTTTGTCTCCATGAAACCTTGAACTTGGAATATCTGCATCAACTGATTTTTAGTACATTATATACAGAAATAAGAAAGCGAATTGTTTTCATACCTAGTCATCCTGCAGGTTTGAACTCATTATCATACTCTAGAGTCCAAAACTTAAGAAAAAGGGGTAAAAGTTCTTAAGAATTCTTAAGCTTTCTACAACATTTTATCATAAGAATATATGACAACTCTTAAAATGTTAGCGGTATCTCCCATAACACTTACTATTCGTCAATCCGAAGAACAAAAAGAACTTGTAGGAATTCCTACAAGTTCTTTTTTAGATAATGTAAAAAAGTTAAAATAAACTATCTCATAATTTGAATCGGAGCAAACACTATAACTACGGGTTGATTATATTATATACAAAATCTTAACGTATGCACTTTTAACATTTGAAAATTTTGCTAATTTAAAATAGGAGAATAAATAACGGTCTTAACCCCTGAAAATCCTAATTTATCATTTTGAACAAAACGTTTTAAATCTATATTTATATCGTAATAATTTATAAAAATATAAGTATAGTTAAATAGAGAAGAATGGTGTATTCTTACTGTAAAACTTATATATATATTGTTTTTTTATTCATCTACTTTTCAATCCCTCTATTTACAATGATTTGAATGTATATATAGTAAATTCAATGTTTAAGGGGAAATGAAAGTAAACTAATGAATAATAATTTACATTAGATATCTTTAAAAAGTGTTAAAAAAACGACCTTTAATCAATCCTTTTTTCTAAAACCACAGAAAAGATAAGTACTATAGTTAACACGATTATAACCCTTATTTCACTTCCATCACTTACAAAAAATGAATACAAAGTATAAATTAAAATTAATATTCCATACATAATTTTGTACAATGAACTTCCACCTTTTCCTATATATATTTTAGTATAAAAGTTTAATTCAAGTCCTAGATTAAAATAAAAATAAACAGCACCTGTGATATACACAAAGTGCTTTTCTCTTGTCAATTTATCTATTTTCACTATACTTATCTATTTTCTTCTTATAACTCAAACTTCTTAAAACCGTACTTTTAGCTTGTTGCAATTCATTTTATTTATATGAAATATGTTTTATCTGTCTGTACATCTTCAACATTTTCTCCATCTACTAATAATCTCCTGTACTTAAAAGATTGCCCTGTTAATACTGTTGTAACCCCCTCCTTTTGTTTAATTACTTGTATCATAAAACAAGTATCTGAAGTTTATATGTAGTCTATCTAGAGTCTATGTAGATTTAAAAAATCTCTAACAAAATGTTTGTATTGTAACGTTACTACCAAAACTATTGCTCTAAACACCATAATTTGAAGAAACAGTACCCTATGTTCTAATCCTCAATTCCTCCTACAGCTCTATGTTGAGTAAAACTAGTTAATCCCTATAATATAAAAAGAGCACCCCTTTTTGGATGCTCTTCGTTATAACTATATATTATTTAAATTTCTTCATTTGTTGGTACCATTTTTCCTTCTTGAGAATCCGTACCTGTACCTTCTGATTTTTCAACAGTTTTTGCATGTTTTCCAGGTTGTGATTCTGTACCTCCATTTGTTTCTACCATTTTTCCTTCTTGAGAATCTGTACCTGTACCTTCTGTTCTTTCAACAGTTTTTGCATGTTTTCCAGGTTGTGATTCTGTACCTTCTTTTGTTTCTACCATTTTTCCTTCTTGAGAATCTGTACCTGTACCTTCCGATTTTTCAACAGTTTTTACATCTCCTTTAGATGCTGGCACTGCATCTTTAGGTAAATGAAAGTTTTGTGAGGAAGACGTTGTTCCATCTACACTCTGTGTAATTACTTGATTTGAATTTTCATTTGACTTTAAATTGTCCGTTTTCGCATCTTCTGCACCAATTGCACCACTTGCTAATAATCCTGTACTTAAAAATGCTCCTGCTAATAATGTTTTAATCATTCTTCATTACCTCCTGTATATTTGTAATATTCATCAAAAAAGTATCTAGAGTTAATGTTTTAGTCATTATCTTTATCTACTTGCTTTTTGATTACATTTAGCATAAGGCAAGAATCTATAGTTGATATGGACTGTATCTGGAGATTATGTAAAGAAAAATAGATGATTAATTGTATATCCTAATGAATGCTTAGACAAGATTAAGATTTTATATGAGTTTGATAGTTGAATTACCCTTTGGTTTTGATCGGAAGGTTTATGGCTGGGGTAAAGCCAATTAAGGACCTAATCTTTTCTAATTTGGAAGTAAACTTTTGGCTAAAAGTTTACTTTAGAGATTTGAATCATTTATAACTAATTTTGTAATAAATTTCTCAATATAGATATACTTGTTAAGAATGGTTATAATATTCAAAATTAACAAAAAATAAATTATAATAAAAATATGATGGTTATCCTTTTGTTTACTCCTTGTGCTAAAGATAAGATCGTGTTCGCCGATTTTATCTTTTTTTATTTGTGATTTTTGATATAAAAAAAGAATCCTTATCATAAGGATTCTGCAACAGGAAATAACAAAATACATACAATTATAGATTTGAATTAAAGTTTAATAAAAAAGTGTGCCTCCAGCATTTTAGAAAAACCCCACGCTAAGCAAAAAATACAATAAGCTGCCCATATGGACAGCTTATTTACATAATTTTCGTTATTGGAAGTTAATATAATACCTTTGTTCAAGTATTGCATTTTTTCGTTCAAGATAATTTTTCAATTTAGACTTCTGTATAAAGAGCATAGTCTAATATAGATTGATATACGCTATGCCATTCATGATGATGAACTGTGATTTCATTTGGATTAATTAATTTCCTATGGGCTGATTCATGCTTACCTTCAAAAGCACGGAATTCTTTAATATCCATTCGGTAGAACACTTGATAACCAATTTTAGGATATTTACTTTTTTCATCCCATTTTGGATTTTCGTTGTGATCAACTATTATGTATCCAAGAAGATTACATTTACCTTCAACATAACCCTCTTCCATTGCTTCACGTTTAAAGCACTCCTCAGGAGTTTCATTTAATTCAATGTGACCACCAGGAAAATCCCATCCTCTATGATTTAAATCGACTAATAATATTTTGTTATTATAAAAGCAAAGTCCATGAACACTTGTTATTAGGTCTTGTGGCGGTAGTTGATTATCCTGTTTCCAGGTTAATTTTACTTTTTCTTCTCCCCAATTCACATAAACTGTTGTCATATAATAGCCCCCTTTTTCTAACTAGTTCATACGGAAATAAATCCAAATCACCTTATATAGCATTATTCCTTTTTTAATTCATAAAGTCCTTTTCTTATTGAACTATCTTATTTTCGGATGAATATCGTATACATATGTAGTTAACATAACGTCCTATTATCGGTAGCAAAGAAAAGAGAGGTAACCCTACTCTCACAAGAGAACATTCTTTTTTTGTTTTATGGATCTATGCATTTTTTTATACATTCCTATCCTATCGCGGTTTTAGGGTTCTTGTTTGTTACTGGATTATCCGAAAAGTTGTATAAAATCTTGCATGTTCTTAGCATGCGGGGGCCGAAATGCTGGCGATACTCCATTACCAGCAACCTAAGCTTTTGAGATACCCCCCATAACGAAATTTTCACCTTTTTACAGTTATTTATGAGAATTCAGCTCATTTTTTCGTTTTGGGAAAAAATCAATTTCTTAAGTTGATGGGTATGTGATAATGCTTCCATTTGAACAAATTTTCCTTTTCCATACCGATCACACACCTTTTGTAGAGTAATAGTATCAGCATATCCCAGTTTAAGAGGTTAATTACAGAACATTTAGAATTTTTTTGCGATAATCCTCCGAAATGTAATACGGACTTTAAATATTTTCATTTATAATTCTCTATTTGTCTATACTTTTCATACCGCTGTTGTATAAGCTCTTTCGAGGATAATAGTATCAATTTTTTTAGAGATGATTCGATTACAGATTCAATCACTTTTGCCTGTAATTTTATATCATTTTGTGCTCCACCTTTAATTTCAGGAATGATTTCATCAATAATTCCTAAATGTTTTAAATCTTTTGCTGAAATTTTCATATGTTCAGCAGCTTCTGGAGCATACTTAGCGTCCTTCCATAGGATAGATGCTGCTCCTTCTGGCGAAATTACCGAGTACCATGAATACTCTAACATATGGATATGGTTACCGACACTAATGCCAAGAGCTCCACCACTTGATGCCTCTCCAATTACAATACAAACAATTGGCACTTTAAGTGTAGCCATTTCAAATAGATTTCGAGCTATCGCTTCAGAAATTCCACGTTCTTCAGACCCTATCCCTGGATAGGCGCCTATTGTATCAATAAATGTAATAATAGGGCGATTAAATTTATCAGCTTGTTTCATAAGTCTTAGCGCTTTTCTATAACCTTCTGGATGTGCCATTCCAAAATTTCTTTCTATACTTTCCTTTGTATTTCTACCTCTTTGATGACCAATAACCGTAACGGGCATTCCTTTAAATTTTGCAATACCACCTATCATTGCTTTATCATCACCATATAATCGATCACCATGAAGTTCGAGAAAGTTTGTAAACAATAAAGGTATATAGTCCAATGTCGTGGGTCGGTTACGTAGCCTTGCAATTTGAACTCGTTGAAAAGGTGTAATATTAGAATAAATTTTATCTTGCATTTTATTTAAACGTTTTTCTAATTCATGAATTTCTGACGATAAATCTACATTATTTTCTTTCATAATTTTCTTTAATTCATCAAATTTCTCTTTTAATTCAATAATAGGACGTTCAAAATGCAAACTCATTTTATCCTCCAAATGTTATGACTTACCTCACTCTAATCAAAAGGCTTAGAAATAGAATCAATAAATAATTCAAAACCATCCACAACTATTTTTTGTTCTGATTCTGATAAATTATTGAGAATACTTTGATAAAATGTAATGGATTGCTCTCTTAAGCAATTAACAGTTATTTGACCTTTTTCTGTGAGGTGCAGAAAAAGTTCTCTTCTATTTTTTTCATTTACTTCACGATAAATAAGCCCCTTTTTTACTAACTTATCTACCAATCTACTTACAGTTGAAGTCTCTAATCTAAGTTTATTGGATAGTTGCCAAACAGTTAATTTTTCCACCTCTAGTTCCTCTAACGCCATCATTTGAGAAGTTGGTAAAGGTTTTTCAAATGGTCCTTTGGGCAAATTTTGAGATTCAAAAACCCCAGTTATTATAATCATTTTCTTAATATCTGTTCTTAGTTTTAAGGCATCTTCTCTTTTCAAAAAGGTCACCCTCCTACAACTCATGTATCATACATTAATTGTATTATACATGAATATGATTTTTTCACAAGCTTAACGTAAGCCAATACTACAACATGGACGAGATATTTCTTCTTGTTAAAATGGTATAAGTGGATTGTTTTCTACAAATGGCAGAACATCAATTATGTATCAGGGAACTTTATGGGGTACCGCTCATCGCAATCAAGCTAAGAAAATAAAATACCTCCTAAAACGAAAAAGAGATGAAGAAAATAATAAAAAGCTTATCATTATGTACTGAAGTGAACCTAAATAGTGGTACATGAAAAAAACACCTCCTGAATTCGCATACTAAGTATGCAAATTCAATGGAGGCGTTTTTCGTTTGAAGACAAGAGTTCATTACCCAGAAGAAACAAAGTGGAAAGTTATTGAAATGAAGAAAGACGGCTATTCAAATCGTACAATTATGGAGAAACTCGGAATTAAAAATGTTTCCCAAATTAAGACATGGATGAAATGGTATCGTACAGATCAAACGTATCGTTTTCAACAACCTGTAGGAAAACAATATTCTTATGGAAAAGGACCAAAAGAGCTCAGTGGATAGAACAGCTACGTTTAGAAAATAAACATCTAAAAACAAAATTACTTGTATGGGGAAAGTATCTGGAAATCGAAAGGGGCTGAAACCAGAAACTGTAGTTACTTTATGGGAAAATGTAAAAACAAAAATAACGGTAAAAGAATTGTGTAACGTATTAGAATTACCCCGTTCCACATTTTATCGTTGGTTACAACGGACGGAAGATTTGAAAGATGGTATAGAAGAGAAAGTAACGGACGTTTGTCTTAGGCATAAATTCCGGTATGGATATCGAAGAGTAACCGCTACTCTTCGAAAAATGGGACTGTGTGTTAATCATAAAAAAGTATTACGAATCATGAGACAAAATCACATTCTTTCAAAAGTACATCGAAAGAAAAAGAAATATATCAATGGTGCGGAACTAATGGTAGCCCCTCATCGATTGGAGCGCCAAATCGATGCATCCAGACTAAATGAAAAGTGGTTTACGGATGTGACGTATCTTTTATTTGGAGAGCGTACCTTGTATTTATCAACGATTATGGATGCCTTTAATCGTGAAATTATTAGTTGTGTCATCAGCGAATCACAAACATTGACATTAGCGATGAAGACATTAAAACAAGCAATGAGAGGGCGAAAAGTAAAAGATGTCCTTCTTCACTCGGAGCAAGGAAGTATTTATACAGCAAAAGAATTTCAAGCGTATGCCAAAGAAAACGGCATTATCACCAGCATGTCCCGGAGAGGAAATTGCCATGATAATGCCGTCATGGAAAGCTTCTTTGGTCATTTAAAAAGTAAAGCTTTCTATTCACAAAAGATAACAAAAGTATCCAACACAACTGTGCGAAAGATTGTGCTAGAATACATTCATTACTACAATTGTGTGCGAATTCAAGAAAAATTAAACCACTTGTTCCCTAAAGAATTTAGGGAACAAGTGGTTTAGGTGTTTTGATTGGTGTCGCGTTTTCGGGGTTCACTTCAGTGTTTTGTAACGCTTTAATTATTCTATTCTTACTGGGTATTAAGATATCTAAATGGATCAATTATTACAGTTGAAAAATCGTTCAAAAGCTTACTCTCCTTGAACTCCACCCACTTTCACTTCATTTAGAAATGAGAGATTCCTAAGTAAAGATTCTTTCAAACTCTAATTGACTAGGCTATCCCCGCATCCCTTGCGGTTTGAAGCCTTATCGCTTCATTCTTAAAAATAAAAAAATGTGAAATTTTATATCATTATGTAAGACATTTAATATCAAATATATTACATTCACTATGAAATTAGTTTATTTATAGGATTTCTATAGATAAACAAGGTACTAAATTGACTCTTAAGAAGTCATAACATTATATTTGTCTAAAAATTGAAAAAATATGTGTAGATATATATCATCTTAAGTACATATATAATTAATTTTAATGCTCTGACATAATTCCACATCATTCTTAAACTAGTTTTTTGTTCATTATGAAATAAAATATTACACAATGTCAGTCTTTAAAAGATTATATATCAAAACTTTTAGAGAGGAAGAAAAACTATGAAGATGAAAAGGAAAATCATGATGACAACAGCACTTGCAGCAACATTAGCTACAGGTGCACTACCTACCACATCAGTGTTTGCTGCAAAAAAAGAGGCTCCTATCCAACAAAACAAGGCACAAATGAGTATTCAACCATTAGCACAAAATAATTTAGAAACAGCTGTTAATGCTGCCTTAAATGGTCCAGAAGTCAAAAAAATAAAAGTATTTGAACATGAATTTAACGTAAAGGAAATAGAAGTAGTAAATCTAGGTGCAGGAAAAAAATATGTTAAGGGACAAATTTCTCATCATTTAAGTTTCCGTCCAGATGATCAATTTTATTATGAGTTTACTGTGCAAGATGGAAAAGTAGTAGATAAGCCTGTATTTAGTATTGATAGAGGTGGTTGGACACCATTTGCTGCTCCACTTTTATCAATTCTTGCTGCTTATAATGGAATTCCAGTTAATCCAAATGATTTAAATACACTTGGTCAGCAGATTGGTAAAGTTATAGATGGAAGCTGGGAACATGCAGCCCAATCAATCGCAACTGTAGTTAGTCTAAGTTTTAATGAGTAGAATTTTTCAATTTTTATTAGCATTGTAGGGATTCACTTTTTGTAATCAGCCTTGTTATAAGAGATTCTAAAACAGCTATTAATAAACTTTTACTACTCATTCACATTATCTTGATTTGTTTACCACCTTATCATTCATTATATGTCACAAAATAGAAGTCTTTTTTAAGGCTTCTGTTTTGTTTGTATACAATACGAGCAACGGTTGGTTTTTGGAGGCTATATTTCGATTTTTCAAGAATACGTTTGGCTATTAGGTACAATTCATAAAAACAAATTATTAAAGTCTCAAATAACTTACTCCCCCTGTTTTTAATTATTTTCAAATCCAAAAATTTATTACCTCAAGAATGAAAAACAATAAATATAGTAAAAACATCATCTAGTAATTGTTTAAAGATCAGGAGAGATAAAATGAAGAAAATAAAAATGAGAAATTTCATTAAAATTAGCATCCTCACTTGTATTACACTAGCAAGTTTAAGTACACCATCTACTCTTTTAGCTGATAGTCATCCAGGTTACTCCTATGAATCCAATATAGGATATCAAAATCCATCGTGGATGTCCAAAATAGAAGATTCAACAAAATTAAGTGAAATATCTATTCCAGGGACTCACGGTACAATGGCTTTACATGGAGCAAGCTTTCTTGATGAAAATTTGACAAGAAATCAAACTATGAGTCTATCCCAACAATTAAATTCTGGAATCCGATATGTAGATATGCGTGTTAAACGTGTAAAAGATTCTTTTGCAATGTATCATGGCATTGTAAATCAAAAAGCTGTGTTTGAAGATGTATTAAAAGAGACAATTCAATTTTTAAAAGAGCATCCAACAGAAACAATATTAATGCGCCTAAAAGAAGAAACTACTCCTGAAAGCGGCTCTCTCTCATTTGAGGAGATATTTTTAAAATATAAAAACGTTAATGCTTCATATTTTTGGAATCCTAATTCCGTACCAACCTCAGATAGAAATAACCCTACTTTAGGAGATACCCGCGGGAAAATTGTAATCTTACAAAACTTTACATCTACTCAATTGTACGGTATTGATTACGAAGGTTTGAATATACAAGATAAATTTGAAATTGGAAGCGGACCAGACGAAATATATGCAAAATGGATTGCGATAAAAACCCATCTACAAAATGCAAATACTAATTTTAATAATGGAAAAATTCATCTCAACCATTTTAGTGGTACGGGGGGCGTAGCGGCATTTTTAAATAATGTATATCCTTGGTTTATTGCAAGCGGAAAAGAGAGCAGAAATACTGATAGTAGTCCTAAATTGCTTCAAACGAATTCCACAAATGCATGGAGTGATTTCCCTCGCGATAGAAACGGACAAGTATACTATGGGGGAATGAATACACTTGGGACCAAACTCTTACAACAAGGCATAATTAAACATTCTGGTATCATCGCAGCTGATTTTCCTGGTCCAGGTTTAATTGATAGTATCATTAAATTAAATGGTATACATTCTAATGAAAAAGAAATATTAATTTCGCAAATTTCATCTGAATCTAGTCCTTTATCCGGGCAACAAAATCGATCCAGTCAAAACTTTAAAATTGATATTTTACCTGTAGGTACCAAAGAATTAAAATGGGTTATTGAGCCTTCAGATAAAGATTATTCTTCTACTATCTCTTTCAATGTAATGATTGATGTTTCCCTAGGAATAGATTCTACTCGTTGGAAAAACATTTCACATGGATCTAGGACTGAAGCTTACACAAATACTAAATATTATATTGCAAGTCCAATGGGTGCCACTAACAAATTCACAGTGAAAATATACGCTATTACAAATTAGAAAATAAAGAATCCCAATGAAATTCCATTGGGATTCTTTTTTAATTTCATTTCGTAAACATTAGGATGGGGTTTAAATCTTATTGATTTATCGTTTTCCGACAGAAGACTCCTTCCTCAAAAATGTGTAGGTGTGAAACACCAATTTTAGGTGAGAGATGAATGTCGGTTGGCATAAGCCAACATATTCGCTATCATTTACTTGTACAGATTGCTCTTCGAAAACTGAAGATATGAGGTTGGTTGCAGAAAAACGTTGCAACCGTAAAATCTTCAACGTTCTATCGCCCCACGCTTCTCAAAATCTCGAAAACCAAGCTAAAGTAGGGAGTGTGGTGAGTCAGCGTACAAGATACTTATGTTCTCACCGTAGGGACTACGGGTAGAGCCTGCTAAGATAACTGATGGATACATCGGTGTTCGCAGGAATCTCCCACTTCAAACAGTCCGTTAGGACGTTAAGTGGTGAGTAGTTCAACATTTAAATCATAAGATAATTCATATTTGGAACAGCCCTTAATTTTTAAAAGAAAACCCAAAAATGTTAACTACCTTTTCCCACCTGTCACTTATTCAAAACTGGCTTCCAAAGCGATAAGGCAAAAATCCAATTTGAGTCGCCATTTCCTTGATGATCTTGAACTGCTTCATACACTTTTCCCTCATGTACTACTCTATCGCCTTTAGTATATGCTTTTCTTGCATCCCATTTTTCATATGTGGAATCCTCTGACTTTGTTGTTACAGTCAAAACATCACTTCTACTAGATTCATTTCCAGCTAAATCAACCGCCGTCACTACATATTTATACGATGTATTAGCCTTCAAATCTTTATCCATAAAGGATGTATTAGCCGCTGTCCCAATTTTATTCATAACCCCAGCGCTTTCTCTATATACAATATAATGGTCAACACCTACATTATCTTCAGACGGACTCCACATCAAATCAACAGTTGTCGCTGTTGTACCCATACTATGTAATCCTTTTGGTTGAGTTGGAGCCTCTATATCTGGGATTGCATGTGTTGTCTTAACCTTTAGTTTTTCACTTTCTTTTGATATGTTTCCAGCAGAGTCTAATGCCTTTATTGTATAGGTATATTCCGTATCTGCTTTTAGTTTTTTATCAATAAAAGTTGTACCTGGTACCGTATCAATTACTTCGCCATTACGTAACACTTGATATTCTTTTACACCTATATTATCAGTAGAGGCCTTCCATGTTATTTCAACACTATTGGCAGAAACTTTAGAGGCATTTAATTCAGTTGGTTGACTTGGAGCTACTGTATCGGGAGTTTCATTATTTACTAGATTTACATCAATTACATTATAAAACGCATTTGACGTATCTGCTACATCCCATACAGCTAAAATAACATGATAACCATTGCGATCAGTTGGTACATTAATTGTATGTGTTAAATTATTTGATGCGGCAGAACCATCATGTTTCACAGTTCCAATTGGTTCTAATTCAGCACGTGTTAATGGTTTATTAGGATCCCATCCCTTTTTTGTAATGTAATAATGCCATTTACTTGTAGGATGTGCAGCTGTATATTTCCATGTAAAGGTATTTGCTCCACCCTTAATCGTGTTTTTGAACCAGCGATTTGATGTTTGTTGGTCAAGAATTCCTCCAAACAGTCCTCCTGCCGAAGCGATTTTTCCATCAATCGGTCCCCCATCTGGGAATCCTTTAGGTGCTTCTAGGCTTTGAGGTTCGTACATTATATTTCCACAATTTAAATTCAATGCTCCATAATTCTGACTACATAAAGCAGCACGGCTACTTGGCTTTTCAACAAATCCATGTGCATAAGCACTTTGAGGAATCATAGTAATAGCTGTTACCCCTGCAGCTAAAACACAAGCACCAATTCCTTTTTTACTTTTTCTTAATCTTTCCAATTTAGATGTAAATTTCAAATTCATTCTTGTCCCCCCAATATATTATTGTTATCGCTAATATAATAGCAATATAGAGATAAACGAACAAATTACTAATAAATATACTAATACCTCTCATACATTGGTACGTTTATTATTATTTTTAATCTCATATAAAAATAAAATAAATACAATAAGTCTATTTTGTAACGTTATGTTTTTAAAAAAGAATAAAAACTTCGTTTAATTTCACAAAAAATTCAAATATTAAAACAGATAATTAAATCATGTAGGAAAAATAATTTTTTTATATTACAAAAAAGCAAAAAAAGTCTGGAAGAAACCGATTATATCCGTTTCTTCCAGACTTTCACTTCTTTTATAACACTCACAAATCCCTTAACCTTAAACATATACACTTGAGGTTAAAACCCACATAATCAATATAACCTATATGTTGACTAGCTTCTAAATGTTAAAATTCATAAATTAATAGTAACAGAACAATTAAAACAAGCCATTTAGCAATCACATATAATATTCTTACTAATTCAATCTAACGCTTAATTACTTATAAAATGACTTAAGGTATCTAGCTTAACTGTATTTTCTTTATTAATAACCATTGTCTATCCTGCATTTTCTTACTTTAAGTAGATTATCAAGAGATTGTTAATATTTAAGGAGAAAAAGATTTGAAAACCCATTTTTCATTATCATATTCTAAAAATTTATTATATTATTTTTATCTAATAAGGCACAGAAACAACGGGTAAACTTCAGTGTGCTTGAGAAACGTTCTTAGGGTGAAACGTTTAAAGGGTACTTTAGTACTGAGTTTTTATTAAATGTTCCTGTACCTAATATTTAAATTAACGTATGTCAAAATATTTTACAATACGAGTGTTAAACGTTACATATTTCTATATAAAATGATACATTTCATCAGCACGCCTCCCTAATATTTATGCTAAATATAGAAAATTCAGCTCGTTAGGATTTAATTTTAAAATTCTCATAAAAGCATATGATAGATTAGGCACGTAATTGTCACAAATTAATAGTCTATCTACTTTTTAATTACCTATGAAAACTCTATTACCGCTTTATTATTTACTCCTAAACCAAAGCACATCTATACCTACAATTTCTTAAAACTCTTTTAGATAATATTTCAAAAGAGTCGATAGTTTTATTTTTTTTATTTTTTTATTGTACATTTGTGCATTTGATGTTAGGATTATGCCTATTAAAATTGAATCCTAACGATTCTTCTTTATAATTTCCATATTTTAATTGTTAAATAAAAATATAGATTCTGATATATATTCAAAATCAGACCGAAAATATCTTTATTTTACAATGATGTCGTAGCATACCTTTAGAATGGAAAGATATATGCAACAACGTGTTAAGGGGTTACAGGAGGAACAAAAATGAGAGACTTTTTTGATGATAAGTACAAAAATATTGAATTAAAAAGGAGGTTAATCAATTTAATAAGTGAAATTAGCGAATTCAAAGGAAAATTAGCTGCTTATCAGGAACAAAACCCTGACATATTTAATAGTTTAGAAAAAACTATACCACTACATTACATAAAAAATTTCACAACTATTTATGAGGATATAAAGGTTCCTAATAAAAGATTAAAAGAACTTATTTTAGATGATATAGTACCTCAAAATATTTCTGAAGATGCTATTTTTTGTTATTATCAAACACTTTCTTTTGTACATAAAAACTCCTGTACTTTATCAATTAATCCAGCAACTATACAGGAATTACATTTTCAACTAATACATTACCTTACCTCTGACAGTGCCAAATGGCGTGAAAAACCTTTTATTATTCCAGGTATTCCTGAGCATGGAATGCACTTGAATAGTTACCGCATTCTTCCGCATGAACTCATTCCACAGTTTATGGAGCAATTATGTGATCAATACAACTCATTAAATACTAGTAAGGGGCTACATTCACTTTTATTAATAGCTCGTTTTATATTAAATTTTTATTGCATAGTCCCTTTCAATCAAGGTAATAACAGGCTGGCATTTATGTTAATGCAATTGCTGTTAATTAAGAGTGGACATACATTTGTAAAATATGTATGTTTGGATAAATATATTAAGAAAAATGAATCTGATTATTACGATTCGATTTATAAATCTTCGGTCAATTGGTACTGCGAGGAACATAATAATAGCTTTTGGTTAAAAACGTTTTTAACAATTATATTAGAGGCTTACAAAGATCTTCATAACACAGTTCTAGATTCTATATGTAAACATACTAAAGTTGAGAGAATTCAAGATTTTATACTTAAACAAAAACAACCTTTTACTAAGGAGAGTATTCGTAACACTTATCCAGACATTGCAGAAAGTACAATCAGTAAGGCTTTAAATTCCTTGCAAGTGTTTGGCCATATTAAGCTAGTTACAAAGGGAAGAAACGCAAAGTGGATTAAAATTTGACCATACTTTCAATACACCTGAGGTTTAAAAATTCAATTATAATCTTATCATTGAATTTCATTTTAATTTTAAACTAATATTACTTTTTTAGTTATTTCTAATTCCAACAAAACATTTTATAGGAAAAGGTCCGCTTCCCCCGCCTTTTCCTATAATAAAATGAAATATAAACATAAAATAATTGTCGAAAAAAGTCTTATTTTAATATTTTTTCTTTATTTTCTGGTTGTAAACGCTTCTATTTCGTGTTACCATCTTAATCAAACAATAGATGGTCATAAAAATGAAAGTATTTCTTTCCCTTAGAAACATATAAGCGTACGGTAATATCATGAAAATAAGGCCAAAGGAATATTTGATACCTACCAAAATAATTAATAAGAATTTTGCCGTGTTATTTTTCTGATTATTAAGAAAATACATTTTGTCCCTAAACAAAATTTGTTAGTGCGCAAGATTCAAATACACTAGAACACCCAAATAAATGAAATATCCTTTTTCATTGAGCATTAAGGTATGGAAAAAGAATTCTTCCTACAAAATTCAGATGATTAACTTAAAGGCATCTAAATTACTACCTTAATCGCCATCTATTGTTGATAACATATTTACTAACTATGAAAAAGAGCCTATCAATGGTTCTTTTTTGTTATAATCATTGAAATTTTAATTCTATCTTGAAACTTAGATTTTCACACAAATTACCTCTACTTTTTTCCTCTCAATTATTGAATTAATAATATAGCACATCAAATTTATCAATTCTTACATCCAATTCGATTAAATTAATGAATAAAATTCAATTATATAAAAATAATAACTACAACTAATCGGTATATATTAAAGAGGTGTCAATTTTGTCCTTAAATGAAGAGACCTTAGAAACTAAGACATATAAAACCATTGAAAAGATCGAAACAAATAACCTAAAACAACTTAAAAATACACTAGATAATATCTTTGATATTAGTGCAGATTTGATTGAACATCCTTTGCAATTAAAAACAAACACGAATATTTTACTTTATTATTTTGAAGGCCTTACAGATGGTGTTGCATTAAAAGCCAATGTTGTTACACCATTATTACAAGAAGTAAATGAAGACAGTCAAATTTTTAATTCTAATATTATTGCTACTCATACAAAAATCGTATATACATGGAATGAAATTAAAGAAGGATTACTTGAGGGTCAATGTGTACTGTTTATGGAAGGAGAAAATCGGTCACTTCTAATAAATACAAAAGGCTGGGCAGAGAGAGCCATTCAAGAACCAATTTCAGAAGTTACTATTAAAGGCTCACATGATGGTTTTATTGAGAATGTCACAAAAAATATAGGCCTAATTCGTCGATATATTCCTTCTACAGAGTTAAAAATCAAAAAGCTGACGATTGGAGAACGAGCCACTTCTTTAGTCTATTTAATTTACTTAGGTGATGTAGCAAACGCAGATGTAGTCCAAGAAATAGAAACTAGAATCTGCAAAATCAAAACAGATGCGGTATTAAGTATTGGAGAGCTATCTAATTATACAAAAGATCAAAATTGGACTCCTTTTCCACAGGCTTATTTAAGCGAACGTCCAGACGCCATTTCAAACCATATACTTGATGGGAAAGTAGCAGTGTTAATGGATAGATCCCCTGGTGCTATGGTTGTTCCTATGAATTTGATTGGATTTTTTCAAACCCCAGATGACTATAATATTCATTGGCTCATTGCATCTTTTTTTCGCTTATTACGATTTGCAGGATTTATTATAGCTATTTTTTTACCCGCATTTTATATTGCTATAGTATCCTTTCACTTTGAGATCATTCCTATAGATTTATACACTTCTATTGCAACGTCAAGAGTTAAGGTCCCCTTCTCTCCCTTATTGGAAGCTTTTATAATGGAAATTACACTGGAAATGCTACGTGAAGCTGGTATTCGCTTACCACAACCTATTGGACAAACTATTGGTATTGTTGGAGGGATTGTAATTGGACAGGCGGCTGTTCAAGCTGGACTTGTGAGTAACGTTATGGTTATTATCGTATCTATTACAGCCATTGCATCATTTATTGTTTCTAATTATGATTTATCAAGTTCTATACGCCTTATTCGTTTTCCAATGATGTTATTGGCATACTTTTATGGAATTGTAGGTATTGTTAGTGGATTAATGCTCTTATTTGCTCATTTTGTTTCACTGACTTCCTATGGTTCACCATACGGATTGCCAATCGCGCCATTTCGGCTTCAAGAGTTAAAAGATTCTTTTGTAAGGTTTCCTATTTCGATGATTACCACCCGCTCGAGTACTGGACAGCCGAAACAAGAAAAGAAAAAAGAAGGTGGTCCGCATGGGGAATCTTAAATTCAAAAATATAACTTTATTCGAATTTATTATTTTCATCCATTCGCTGCAACTTGCATCTGGTATGTTAATTATGCCAAGCCCACTTGCTACTACTGCTGGTACAGATGGCTGGATTTCGATCATTCTCGGATGGATAGTTACTTCTATAATCGGTGTAATTATTATATTAATGTTACAAAAAAATCCCAACAAAAATTTCTCACAAATCTTAAAAACATACTTTGGTAAATGGATAGGAACAATTCTTTTTCTTGCATATGCCTCTTATCTATTTTTTGCTGGATTTAATACTTTATTAAAGGCAACTGATATTGTAAAAGTGTGGATATTTCCTTCCACTCCTGCTTATCAAATCACCATATTATTACTATTACCTTTTATTATTTTAGTCCTGAGTGGGTTAAGGGCTCTTACTAGTTATTCTATGCTTGTTTTCTTCTTCACTACTTGGATGCCACTATTTCTTCTTTTTTCACTAAAGACTAACTACAACCCTTTACACCTACTACCTATTTTTAAAGATGGATTATACCCTATTATAAAGGCAACAAAAGAAACCATTACACCTTATGCTGGCTTAGAAATTACATATTATATATACCCGTTCTTACAAAAAAAACAAAAAGCCATAAAAGGGCTACTAATAGCGAATACTGGAACTATGCTTTTCTATCTATATGTGACTATTCTTTCTTATATATACTTTAGTCCAGAGGGGATAAAAGACGTAATCTGGCCAGTATTTCATCTGTTAAAAGGGGTTCGTTTTTCTTTCATGGAAAGATTAGAAATTATATATATCGCTTACTACTTGATTGTATTTTCCACTACAATATATCCGTATTTATTTTTCAGTTTTGAATCTGTGACCATTTCACTTCAAAAAAACGTCCGTAATTGGGCGCTACTTGCTTTTATGTTATTTATAGTTGGTCTATTTATTTTCCTAAATCCCGATGTGGATCAATATTTGTTTATATATTCTCTTATGGATATCTTAAATGTCATTTTCTTTATTCTATTACCAATTATTTTTTTCGTTTACAGTATTCTTTTTACTTGGGTTACTAGGAGGAAACAACTTTGATTCGAAAATGGATATGGGTTTTAATTTGTTGTGTATATATAATTGGTTGTAGTCAAAGAATTCCTCTTGAGAAGGTTTCATTAATCCTGTTAATTGGCTTGGATAGAACCGCTAATGGAGACATAAAAGTTGGAACAAGTATACCACTCTTTCATCATAAGCAGCAAAAAAGTACTATAGAACATTGGACAAAAGCATCAACTGTATATACTGGATTCAGTAAGATAGATACGAAGTTAACGGGCTTTATGACCGCTTCCAAAGCTGAAATCATTTTAATTGGGAAAAAATTAGCGCAAGAAGCAAATTGGTTACAGGAGCTTGATTCTTCTTACCGTGATCCTTACGCTACCATTAATGCTAAAGTAGTACTTGTAGATGGGCCTGCAGAAGAAATTTTTAAAATTTATAAGCCTAGTAAACCATCACTATCATCTTATATAAATGGTGTAATCGAATCCTCAATTCAAAATAACCAATCCGTCTCTTCTACAATTCAGCAATTAATGAGAGAACAAAATGAAGATGGAATGACGCAAACTGTTCCAATTATCAAAAAAACAAAGAATGAAATCGACACAGTAGGAATTGCATTTTTAAATCGAAAAGGGAAATATTTAACTTATATCCCTAAAAAAGATGTTAAATTTTTCAATCTTTTAAATAAGTCAAAAAGTAACGGGCGAATGATACTACACCTTGCACTGCCTCCTAAAAATTCCAACAAAAAAACAAATACTTCTATCTTCGTACAGAACGCGACAAGGAAGGTAGATGTTACTTTTCAAAACGGAAAGTTTGTATTTAATCTCGATATATATGCTAATGTAGCTTTAATAGAAAAAACCAACCCGAATTTAATTAAGGGGTACTATGATAATAAAAAAAATATATATCATTTAAAAAGTGCTATTCAAAAAGAAATTAATAATAATTTACAAAATATATTAAATGAAATACAGCAGAATAAAATTGATCCAATCGGATTATCCCTATATGCTAGAGCTTTTCAATATAAAGAATGGAAAAAAGTAAAAGGAGATTGGTTGCAAGCGTTAGCAGAGGCTAAAATAAATGTAAAGACGCACGTCAAAATAAAAGATACTGGGACCATTAGAAATTAAAAAAGACTAGTCTATTTTTCTGCTTAAAAGTCTTTCTAAGTGGGTTTTCCCTCTTCAATATTTATCGTGTAAAAGGTGCTAACTCGAAAAAACTCTTTCCGTTCTTTTAAAAGGCAATAATTTAACTACGCAAATCAAGTACCAGTTTCTAATTTAAAGAGCTGAAGAAATTATAACTCTGGTGCAGTAGCTATGCCAGGTGCCATTCCAATTGCAATTCCATGATATAACGTCAAAGCCAAAATTCCTAAGTTAAGGAATTTTGGCTTTTTGAGTTCACAAGAATATCTTATTTTTAGCTCTATGTACCTAGCTACAATAAATACATATCAACATTGGAAAAATAAAAAGCAAAGCCTTTTGGCTCCACCAAACCAAAATTCATCTCTCACCTATCGTCGTGCTATGTTCTTCACACGCTTGAGGAAGGAGAATTCTTTCGGGAAATACGTTAAATTATAAGTACATTCGACAACAATCAATTATTTTCTAAAAAACAATTCCACATCTTTATCAACTCATTTTAGAATATTTAAACAATAATTATATATACATTCCCTGCATAAATTATTCATTTTCTTTTATATAACACCTATTTTTTAACTTCTGATAAATTATTAAACATTGGATTATTATACACAACCCCTAAAACATGGGGTATTTTGTAGAATTTTGTCTATCAATATGTATGTACACCCTTTTGTAGTGGATATAGACTGTGTGGTGTAAGGAGATACCTTACAAAATAATAAAAAGGAGATTATAGAATGAGTAGATTAACAAAATTCTCAAAGTTAGCATTTGCAACTTTAATCGCGGGAAGTAGTTTAAGTACCTTTGTTTCGTCGCACAGTGTACAAGCTGACACCTTAGATCCTAATTACCAAGACAATGTAAAATTCATACCACCTTCTAGTGCTAGGCCAGCATTAGAACAAAAAAACACTATTGTTCCCGAATCAAAAGTTATTAAAAATCATTATGTAAAGTACTCTAAAGCACATTTCCAAACTAAAGAAAGTATACCAAAAGAGATTTATTATTCTTCAGAAGGCTTTAAGGGCTATATACAGGCAAGTACCGTTTGGGATATGGGAGATCATTTCACAACACTATATTCCGGAACTGTTATTCGATGTTAGACTTTTAATCCCTTCTCTCTTAATGCTTATAATGATCAATAGCTCACTGCCAATACTGTAATATCTATTGTTCATAAAATAAACCACAAAATCTTTCGATTTCATGGTTTATCAAATATAAAGATAATGCTAAACGAATACTCTAACATTACCTTCCCCAAAGTTAATTATAGAGTATTTTCAAAAAAAAGACACTCTTGTAGTGTCTTTTTTATAGTATTTTAAAAAGAATTCCACCTACTAACACCTTTTTGTTGCGCCTATTCGTTTATTTCAATATGATACTTTTCCATCTCGTATATGCAATAGACAATGATAGCTAAACTCCAACTGACACTATAATAATTATGTGTGTAGAAGTCATATCCCGCCTTAATACCTTTCTCTATTACAACAAATGTAAATCCTAAAGCCACCCATTTGTTAATTTTCATCTTAATAAACGTTAAAGAGATAATTATTAAAAATAAAATATTTGTAAGATGATTTATCATTAGCTCATATTTTTGAATGTATACTGCCATCATACAAGCAACGATATTAGTCGCAATGCCAAAGGCAATCATCGCTCCCCAAACCCTGTCCGAAAGTCCCACTCCTGAGTCAGTCCCTTCCTAAACAAAATTCCTTTTCCTTAATTAGTTCCTACACCCTATTCAAGATATGCTAAATTATCCTTGTCTGATGAATATCTATTTATCTTTTCATATAGAGCAAACAAAATCTCGACTCATAATTTTTTCTTTATTAGGCAAACTATGTCTAAGCCGTTTGAACTAGCGGCTTCACTCTTCTGGTAATGGGATAGCACAATTTATTGAATTGACTAACTCATTCAACCCACTAGCACCGGCAGGCAACAAAATAGTTGTCTGCCATTTTTATCATTTCTAAGCGCCGTTTAACATCATATAAATAGTGTTAACCATGTTAATTGAATATTAGTAATAGTAAGTATAAATATTATCAATTTACTATATATTACATATATGTAAAAATGGATGTATGTTAAGCTTTTTCAAAATCTTTCCCCTAATAAAGATTTGAAGTAGCATTTCATGATTCTCCTTACTGTTAATATGCCTTGAAAAAGAACCCTATAGGGTTCTTTTTCTTCTCATTATAACCTTAGTAAGTCCATACAAAAAGGACTGCTAATTACCTGCAGCCCTTTACACATTAATATACACTTGTATTAAATACTTAACACTTTATTGTATTAGGCATTCATACATACTAAACATGCCATTATCATTTAGACATATAACACTTTAAAGTTTAGAAGTATACAATAACAAATCGTTCCCAGCTTCCAGCTACATAACTAGTAGCTGTTAATTCTCTACCACCATTTGCTGATATATACCTGCCATTACTGAGTGCTTGTAATACATATATCCTATTGTCTCCACCATTATATAAGATAAACTTTTCCCATGCCCCAATTGATGTACGATCTGCTACTACTCTACCATTTGGCTCAAACGAAACATATTTCCCATTACTTTTGGCTTTTAAAGCGTACGTATATAATTCTCCAGTCGGAATTAATTCGAATTTCTCCCATTCATTAACAGCATTACGATTTGCTATTACATTTCCCAAAGGCTCAGCAGAAACATATTGTAAATTTGCTGCCTGTATAGCAACTGTCCAACTTCCATTAAATAAATTCACGCCTTTTAGTGAACCTGCTTTTGATAGATTTGCTGCCGATACATCATTCGATGGTGTAATCATCAATATCATTAAAACCATCGGCAACATCATTAAAACCATCGGCAACATCATTAAAACTAACTTTTTTGAGATTGTATTACCACTTGCACGTGTTATGAACCTCTTCATTTCCATTCCTCCCTTAATATACATAGAACTCATATACATCATACCAAATATGTAAAATATTGTAACAAAAGAGAGGTTTTATCAATAAATACCTTACTATTCTGTTTCTTTTTTCTCAAATCTATATCACTTAAACATGCATCAATTCTCAAGCATATTTTTAAAATCCCTCCCTGATAAACAAATATAGCAGTTGATAGCAAGGAGAGTGTATACAAAAGAGAGAGTATTTTCATTTCACTTTTCTTTAAATAAAAGCCAAATAGCCGTTCATAATGAACGACTATTTGCATCTAACTAATAATTAGAATGTTCTTCATATTAATCTATTTTGTTTAATCCCGTTGAAGTAACTTGATAGATTCTTTTTTTGCCTATATATTCTTGTTTATTATTCTCAAAGTTAATAAGTGTAGCGCGTGTCTTTTCCTTTACTGCTTCCCCTTCTATATGGGTCAACTCAATGTAATCTCCCACTTTTACCGGCACGGTTTGACTTTCAGCAGTTTGTTGACTATTTCCCACTATATCCTTATTGTATACAACACTACCGGTTGAATTCTTTACTGTAATACTTGCATACGTATTATTAAAGTAAGAATGTGGTACGCCTGCTTCTAAATTCACCTGCATTTTCTCTGTTGTCCTATTATAATCAACTTTTGCGATTTCTCTATCACTATATCCTTTTAAAGACCACCCAAAATGATTTCCATCTAAAACTGTTGTTTCTGGCATTTTTTCTACTTTCTTCAAGCCTTCTTTTGTAACTTCGTATATGACTTTTTTTCCAAAGCTCTCTTGTTTACTATTATCTACATTTGTGAGAGTAGCTCTATGCACACCTTCTAGATGTGTTAACTCAATATAATCTCCTAATTTGACTGAAACTTTTTGCGATTCAGCATTTTGTTGTTTATTTCCATAAATGTCTTTATTGTATACTACTTTTCCTGATGCATTTTGGACTTTAATACTCGCATATGTTTCATTAAAATAATGATGCGGTACGCCTGCTTTTAAGTCCACTTGCATTTCTTCTGTCGATTTATTGAAATTAATTTTAGCAAACTCAAAATCACTAATTCCTTTTAGGGACCATGCAAACTGCTTTCCTTCTAAAATACTAGAAGAGTTCGGTATATCTGAATTAAAACCTAAGTTATCTAATATAGTTTTTAAATCAGGTAAAACACCTATTCTATCATTCCACGGATCTTGAGATTTTGTTCCTGTATTCGGATTACTTAAGATATTTCTTAATTCTACTGGTGTATAAGGAGAGCCTCGATGTTCTTTAGCAATACCTTGTATCGAAGTTGCTGCTCCAGCAATAATTGGTGAAGCACTTGATGTTCCACTAAATGTTGATGTATATAAATTTGTAGTATTTTGACTTGGATTTGCTGATGTTGTATCAACATTTTCTCCCCATCCATATACATCTAATCGACTTCCATAATTTGAAAACCATAAACGTTTATGTGGAACAGTTGATGATCCCGCCCCAACCATAATAGCACCTGAATCCTTGAAGTCTGGACTATTTCGATTTAAGATCTTTTTTCCATTACGATCTTTAAAATTATCTAAGTCGTTTGAACCATTTGCGCCAGCTTCTATAATAATAATCCCTTTATCTACACCAACACGAATTGCATCAAAAATATCTGGATGTACTTCTACAGGTAAATATTTATCCCCATACCCATCATACGAAGCTTGTGCCTCTAATAAAAGAATATCTCCCGCTTGTAAATTATGCACAGCACTTAAAATAGCATCCGCCGTATTATAAATTCCATTATCCCTGATCTGGGATATTACTTTTACATTTGCTTTTGGTGCAATTCCAATATTTCCAATTTGATTATCTTCAGATGAAACAATTCCTAATACAGAAGTACCATGAGCTCTATGCTGGCTTATATTTTGTCCCGACATAAGCTTAATATTTTTATTGACTAAATCCTCATGGTTCAATAACCATCCATATTCCATATCCACAAAAGTTGTACCCTTCCCATCACCACCTTTAATGCTCCAAGCATGCGAGGCATTAATTCCCTTTGGTGCCGCTTCAAGATATCCTTGATTTTTAAATCTAGGATCATCGTACGGATTAACAGATAAATTTGGAAACTGTATTTCAGGGGGTGTCAAAATTTGTTTTTCTTGTATATAAGCCTCCTCTACGAGAGAAGATGTTTCAAATTTTTTCAGTAATAATTCTATTTCTATGTTATTAGGAGCTTGTACAATATAATAATTTAATAAATTATTAGCTGATTCATTAGCAACTGATTTAGATTGTACTGATAACTTTTCAATCTCTATCGGATTTACAGATGAGAACAGACGATTCAAAGTAAGTTCTGTATTTTCGGAAAATAACTGTTTTAAATTGTTATCATAATCCCCATTTTTTATTCGTTTCTCAATACCATCTTCATAAGGTAAGTCAATTTGATTTTTAAACTTTACAATTAATCTTTCTTCCTGTGAATCTCTTTCTTTGTATGTGACATTATTAGATTCAGCGTAAACTTTATTATGAATACTATCATTTTGTAGGATTAGATCTGTTCCTACAAATGTGGTCATTGCAATTGATGAAATTAAAAACCCTTTAAATATGTTCATACTATACCCGCCAATCTATATTCTCTTAAGCATTTTTTAATGCGTATAATGGTTAAGATTTTTATATAATATATAAATCTATAATTTAACTTTTGTATTGAAATCTATGGCTTTATTAATAATCCCATAGAGGTAACCTGATATATTCTTTTCTTTCCCATATACTCCTGTTTACTATTCTCAAGATTAGTAAGTGTGGCGCGTGTCTTTTCCTTTTGTGCTTCTCCCTCTATATGAGTAAACTCAATACAATCTCCTACTTTGACTGAAACAGTTTGGCTCTCAGCAGATTGTTGTCTACTTCCTATAATTTCTTTATTGTACAAAATATTACCGGATGAATTCTGGACTTTAATGCTTGCATACGTATTAGTAAAATAAGAATGGGGGATACCCGCTTCTAATTTAATCTGCATTTTTTCTGTTGCTTTGTTATATTCTATTTTCGCGATTTCTCGATCATTATATCCCTTTAATGACCAAGCGAATTGATTTCCATCTAAAACCGTTGTTTCTGGCATTTTCTCTACTTTCTTCAAGCCTTCTTTTGTCGCTTGATACCTCGCTGTCTTTCCAATGGTTTCATTTTTGTTATTTTCAAGGTTAGTTAAAGTTGCTCGCGTTTTTTCCTTTGTTGCTTCTCCTTCTATATGGGTAAATTCAATGTAATCCCCTACCTTGACGGGCACAGTTTGGCTTTCAGCATTTTGTTGTTTATTTCCCACGATTTCCTTATTGTACAGAACGTTGCCAGAAGAATTTTGAACCTTAATACTCGCATATGTACTAGCAAAATAGGAATGTGGTACACCTAATTCTAGTTTTACCTTCATCTCTTCTACTGTTTTATCATAATCTACTTTTGCAATTTCTCTATCACTATATCCTTTTAATGACCACGCAAACTTGTTTCCTTCTAAAATTGTTGCTTCTGGCATTTTTTCTACTTTCTTCAGGCCTTCCTTTGTAACTTCGTATATAGCTTTTTTTCCAAAGCTCTCTTGCTTACTATTATCTACATTTGTAAGAGTAGCTCTATGTACACCTTCTAGATGTCTTAACTCTATATAATCGCCTACTTTGACTGGAACTTTTTGCGATTCAGCATTTTGCTGTTTGTTTCCATAAATCTCTTTGTTATAGACCACTTTACCTGATGTGTTTTGCACTTTAATACTTGCATATGTACTATCAAAGTAGTTATGTGGTACACCTGCTTTTAGATCTATTTGCATTTCTTCTGTTGATTTATTTAAATTTACTTTCGCAAATTCAAAATCTCCAATCCCTTTCAACGACCATGCAAATTCATTACCTTCAAAAATGTTTGGAGATTCATTTTTGATTTGTACCTTTTTCTCAACAGTTTGATCAAATATATCCGTTAATACAATTTTTGCATAAGCACTTGTTGGTAATGATATAGATTGACTGATTCCATTTTGATAAGATTTAATATCATCAATTACGCTAATAGGTTGGCCCGTCATATTTTCATTGTTATAAATTTCAATTTTCCCCTTAAATTGCGGTGTACTATTTTCTTTTAGTTTCCAAGATACATTTAATTTTTCATTTTCATAATATATAAATTGGATATCATAATCTAGTTTTCCTATTTCAGGTTGAGTAGGTTGATTTAGCGTGAATATTTTTCCTGCCCCAATAGTAGACTGCGTATTACCTCCTGCTTTGACCCATACATATTCTGAAGTAGCTCCTCCATCATATTGATAAGTATTATCATGCGTTCCAGAAATACTTTGATTATTCCAAGAACTCCATTGTTTATCAACTAATTTTCGGCTATAACCATTTTTCAGGCGCGCTTCTCGAACATTCTGTCCACTATCAGCCCAGTCTTCTTGAAACATTCCTAACCCATGATTAAATGCAACATTAGCAACCGGAAAGTCCATAATTGCAATTTGATGCCATTTATTCTTTGTTACATCTTTCATCCATTGTCCAAATTTAGTATGACCATTTTCTTGCCATGAACGCATTGTCATTGTGTACCAATTGTAGTCTTTCCAACCATAAGTTGTTTGAACCTTCATTCCTGTTCCTTCTCCTCCAAAGGGTCCAGCTTGCGAATTCGGAGATAAGTATTCGGCCTTTATTGCTTCTTTAGAGGAAATTGGATCCCATAAGGCAAAATGTAAAGTACGTTTTCCATTTTCATCGAACCCACTTTGTTGTTGAAAACCAGCATATCCTCCAGCTTCACCACCTGCATTCCAGTTGTGTACAGCCCAGTACGTATAAGGTGGTGTCTGAACTGGTGACCAGTCTATACTAATAATATCTGAGGCAGGTATATTTTTGGGACTCACATAAACTGCTGGAGCAGCTGAATGTGTTACAGCTTTAGTGTGCAAAATAGACGTTCCAAACATAGAAAACATGCTACATGCTGCGGTCATTATAATAACTTTATTAAATCTTTTCTTCGTTTTCTGACTAATCACTAATCTACATCCTTTTCTAATTTTTATTGTTTCCCGACAGAAGACTCCTTCTTCAAAAATGTGAAGGTGTAAAACACCAATTTTAGGTGGGAGATGAATGTCGGTTGGCATAAGCCAACATGTTTGTTATCATTTACTTATACAGATTGCTCTTTGAAAACTGAAGATATGGGGTTGGTTGCAGAAAAACGTTGCAACCGTAAAATCTTCAACGTTCTATCGCCCCATGCTTACCGAAGTTGCGAAAACCAAGCTAAAGTAGGGAGTGTGGTGCGTTAACGTACAAGATACTTATGTTCTCACCGTAGGGACTACGGGTAGAGCCTGCTAAGATAACCGGTGGATACACCGGTTTTCGCAGGAATCTCCCACTTCAAAAAGTCCGTAAGGGCGTTAAGTGGTGAGTAGTTCAATATTGAATAATAACTTAGTAGAGAAATCTATCAAAATTCAAGCAACATCCAGTAAATCTTTAAAATACTGCCCCAATTTTATGTTGTTCTATCTTTACATCTGATTCTTTCTGATTGTAATTGGTTTCCATAAAGATAACGCAAATATCCAATTCGGGTCCCCATTTCCTTGATGACTTTGAACCGCTTCATACACTGTCCCTTGATGTTCAACTTTATCGCCCTTTGTATATGCCTTCTTTGGATCCCATTTCTCATAAGATACATTTTGATCTTTTGTTTTTACCAGAAGAATTTCACTTTGAATTGATGTATTTCCAGCTGCATCTACAGCCTTCACTGCATATTTGTATTCCTTATTAACTGTTAAGTTTTGATCAGTAAACGTCGTTCCTTGTACCGTTTGAATCAATTGTCCATCGCGTAATACCTGATATTCTTTTACACCTACATTATCTGTAGAAGGATTCCATTTTAGCTCTACACTGTTAGAAGTAAGGTTGCTTGCATATAATCCTTGTGGCTGTGTTGGAGATTCTGTGTCCGGTTTCGGATTAACAATTTGATTTACTTTCTTCAGACCTTCCTTTGTAACTTCGTACATGGCTTTTTTTCCAAAGCTCTCTTGTTTACTATTATCTACATTTGTGAGAGTAGCTCTATGCACACCTTCTAAATGTGTCAGCTCAATATAATCTCCTACTTTGACTGAAACTTTTTGTGATTCAGCATTTTGTTGTTTGTTCCCATAAATGTCTTTATTGTACATTACTTTACCTGATGCATTTTGTACTTTAATACTCGCATATGTTTCATTAAAATAATGATGTGGTACGCCTGCTTTTAAATCAATTTGCATTTCTTCTGTTGATTTATTGAAATTGATTTTTGCAAACTCGAAATCACTAATTCCTTTTAGTGACCATGCAAACTGGTTTCCTTCTAAAATATTATTTACATTAGGCATATCTGGTTTAATTGGATTAGAATCCGTACCCTTCCAAATCTCTGCTGTTAAAATCGGATATCCTAATGCAGCTACTTTTTGAATTGTATCGTTATTTGGACGTAATCCCCAATTCTCAAAGAAAGGAATTAAATTTTGTTTGGCTACTTTTGATGCTGAAATCATAAATAGTTGTTTTTTATTTTCATCAGTTTGTGGAAGTTCACTTGAAGGCATGTCTCTATACAATTGATGTAATTTAGGATAGAAATCCTCTCCATACGCTAACTGTAGTTGCCAAAGCATAACAAGCTTTACAAAAACATCGCTAATTTCATCATAATTTTTATTCACTTGTTCTAGATATTGAAATGCTTTTGGATAAATTCCACTTTTCTCTAAGTTGGATGGTTGATTAAATGCTTTTTCTACAGAAAGGCTGTATATATTATTTTGTACTTCTGTCATATTATAAAACTTCCAGGGCGATTGTTGTCTCAAATGTCCTGCCTCATGCCAAGGGCCCCAGCCATCTGTTATAAATTTATTAATATCTAACACGTATTGGATTGCATCTCCTACATATGCTGTTCGATAAGAAGTTGCATACATATAATAATCAGGAGAATGATTTTCTTCTACGTAATGAACATAATGTTTATCTACTTGTTCTTCAGATAATCCAGCTACTTTGTCTTGAATTCGAGTAGCTTCATCCATCTTTTTTAAGAGTTGTACAGGATCTGTATTAGAACCCAACAAATATTTCTTAACACGTGCAGGGCTAGCCGTAATTAATACACGTTCTCCTTTTAACTCTACTGCATGTGCATTAGGATACTGGTCCAGCATGTTTATTAAATCTTGTTTCGTATGCTTTCCTAGTTCAAAGAAAGGCGTAGTCGTTCCACCTGTTGTAATTGTTGTTCGAATGCTACCACCTTGTTGTTTATTATAAAAATAAATCATCCCCCCATTTGGAGATTGGATTGTGTTTATACCAGGTTTTAATGTAAATGATTTTATCTTAGAATCTTCTCTCCAAGAAGCATCATACGAATACGTTCCAATATACACCTGAATATCTTGATTACCTTCTACATTAATCGTTATTTGTTCATTTGGCTTTGCATATAAACCAGTTGGTTCATATGGACTAAATGCCATACTTTTTCTTTCCTGTTGTTTCAGTACCTCAACATCCCCTTTTCCTGGGACTGTAAATGTTCTATTTTCTGATTTAACTGATTTTTCACTTTGCAGTGATGTCGATAAATTTTTTTGCTGCTGCGTTTCCTCTGCAAAGACATCTGATGAAGAAATCATTCCAGTCGCAAGCATAGTTACTGTAGCAGTAGCTGCAAGTATTTTTCTAGTTTTATGTTTTGAATTATTCCCCATATTATCTCCCTCATTTTTCCTTAGTACTCTTAAGGATTTTTTGTTTTCTTCTTCATGTTTTTACAATCTAAACTATTCATACTATTTAAGTTGTGTCTATTACTCTATATTTTTATATATATATCTCCTTTTCTTTATGTATTATTGTATATAAATGTTATTTGATGACACATTAAATAACAACTTTACGATAAACTCATCGATAACAGCCTATTATGTTTTGATTCTGTATTCTAAACTTCCCTCCAATTGGAGAAATATATCCAAATGGAGAAATAAGTAAATAAATTTCAACATTTAAGGGTTGGGATCTCACAAAAAATTCATAAAACTTTTTTCACTTTAAAGGTTTAAACAATTACGACCACATTTTTTTGAAATAAAAAGCATCTAATTCTATTTGAATTAGATGCTTACATTTAGTCCTTAAACCTAACAATCTAAACTATTTATGCGTTTGTAGATCTTTTTTTATTACATCCCAGAGTGAATTATCTTGACGCATCGGTTTACCCTCTTCATCCCATTTTAATTTTCCTGTTCCCAATTCATAATTCATCCCTGTCCATGTGTCTTCACGGAATGCATAGAATGATTTATGCCATCCTTTTTGGTTAAAGATAGAAATAAGATCTTGTATGTATTGGGTAGCACCTGGAACAGTACGGTTAATTCCAAACTCCTCTGCGATAATTCGATTAGATGGTACATGATTTATCTTAGACCTAGGAAACTTTTACGTATAATTTACCTATAGTCCTAAAATTTCTACAATCTGACGAGCTTTAGTATTATCAATATAATAATGCATCTCTAGTCCTTTTCTTTCTGCACGGAGTACGATTCCTCTTAACTTTGCTAAGTGTTGTGAAACAGTGGATTGTGGAAGTTTTAATATTTCTGTTAACTGTGTAACATTGCACATTTTATGATGTATTAATTCACTTATGATTTTTAATCGAACCGGATGCGCCATTACCTTCAATACATCTACATCTTCTTCACGGATTTTAGCTAGATCATTATTAGATATTACTGTTAACATTTCGCATTCTCCTTTATTATTAATTTCTACTTTCCTATTATCCTTATAAGTAATACTTATAGATAATTACAATTTTTCCTGTTGAGAAAATACATTCTACTCAATACAAAAAGACACCTATTCCGAAAACAGTTTTTTACCGTTCCAATGAATTGGTGTCTTATAATTTTTTACCAGACTCTTTTTATTCATATCATAATCTCTACATAACTTTGAATAATGTTTTCTAAGCAAAAACAATACTTCCACTCCTCGTTTCAAGAAAAATTTAATTGAAATATTTACTTTCTCATATTGCTAAACCTATAAGAACCCTCTACTCATCTCACCTTTTACATCATATATTATTTATTTCTCAACATAAAAACATGGAATTAAAATTCCAATAATGGTAATATAATGGTACCTTCAGTTGTTAACTGTCATCCCTTTTTTTAATCCCTGTCTTTAAAGACAGGGATTTTAAATTTCCTTAACTAAAACTGTCTATTAATTATTAGCCTAAAACTTCAATAAGCTGCCACTATAGTAGAGAGAGGCTTTCATATTTATTCATTCCCCTTTCACGCAAGCGTAATATTTTCCGACTCACTTCAATCACATCAGGTTTGCGTGAATTGTTAATGAGAGAACTATGAATCAAATATAATTGGACTATCACAATTAACTTATCTTTCTGAATTTTATTGAAAAATAAGTATAATACAATTAAAAAAACTGGATACTTTGCTATAATGGTAATATATAACATTAGTAGACTTTTATGGGATGGGGGAATATATAATGATGGTTTCAGCTAAGGGGAATAATGAAATTACAAAGCTATTAAACGATTGGTATCTTGAAATCCGCTCAAGGCGTATAGGTAATGCACATCAATTAAAAGAAATAATTGATTCTAAGATTCATAGTATTGAAGAAGATCAAGATTTATTACTCTACTACTCACTACTAGATTTTAGATATCAATTTGTAATTGATAATTTAAGTGTTTCCAAAAGCAGCTTTGATAAAGTTGAGGCTTTTGATATGCCTACAGATAATTTCTTAGCTTATTATTATCACTTTTTCAAAGGGATTCATGCCTCTACTATTGGCGAATATCAAATTGCAAAAGAGAGTTATGAAAACGCAGAAACACTTTTAGACTGCATTCCTGATGAATTGGAAAAAGCAGAATTTTATTATAAAGTTGGAGCTTTCCATTATGACATATATCAAGGACTCTTATCTTATAAAAAAGTATCAGAGGCAAGAGAAATCTTTGCTCAACATGCTGGGTATGAGATCAATGTAGCATTCTGTGATAATCTTATAGGCTTAGCTTGTACTCATTTGAGAGAATGGGAGCTCGCTGAAGAATATTTTACAAAAGCAATGGATATGTTTCAAAAAATAGACGAAGAGCAATTTATTTTAATGGTGCGTCAAAATTTAGGATTAATGTATGCAACTCAAAACCTTTCGCCATTAGCTATTAGATATCTTTCAGAAGTAAATCAAAAAATGCCTAACAATTATAAGGCACTTTTTATTGAGGCAAGGGAACACATGAAGGAAGGAAATCACTCCGTTGCTAAAGATCTCATAGCAAAAGGATATTCCGTTTGTCAAGAGATTGAAAATATAGAGTATCTTCACCATTTTAAAATATTAGATGCAATGAATGGAGGTTTTCCTGCCGAAGCACTTGAAAGGACAGTGTTAAAAGGCGTATCATATTTTAAAGAGCAAGAACTTTTTGAATTCATTAAGGAATACGAAGAATATCTTGCTACTGCATTTTATAAAGAGAATAACCATATTAAAGCAAGTCATTATTTCTATTCATGTTCTCAAGCAGGAAAAAAAGTTATTGAGAAGGAGGCATTAAAATGAAAAAGACAATTCTCGGTTTAGTTGGTGTAATTACTATTTTTACTTTAATGTTTGGTGCCCAATCCCCTACAGAAACACATAAAGCTATTGATGTTATTCAATATGCTCACGGAAATCATGGTGGTTAAGATCTTAATTTAGCGAGGATAAAATCGCACAATACACTCATAGCCATACTGACGGATATTAAATGAATAAAGGTCTTCACTTCATTGTGAGGGCTTTTTTTTATAAGAACCCCACTTATAACATCTTTAAAATCTACTATATTTAAAAACATTATAATTACACCAAACCTTTTACATCTATAAGAGAAACTTAAAAAGATTAAAATGTTTAAAAAGATTGACACTCCCACGGCTAAAGCCGCAAGTCCTACACCTTACGGTGTAACGGATGGGATTCTTGAATGACTAAGCATTCGCAGTCCACTTCTGTTTTGAACAGCCTTCAAGATGAGGGTGTGCCATCACCCCTCCTAAGACAGACCATATAGGTTCTTAGGCTGATTGACTATTACCGCCAATCACAGTTGCGTAGCGGATATTCATCGCCCCAACGATATCACGATGTTTCTCAAACCCACATTGACACTTGTATTTTCTGTCTTGCGCCTTGTTCTTTTCAGAACATTTCGGACATGTTTGACTTGTATAGGAAGGATTCACATATTCGACCTTTATGCCAACTAATGTCGCTTTGTACTCGATGAATTGTGCTAAACGATGGAATGACCAAGTGTGTAGATTCTTTTCGTTTTTACGGCTTGTTCGTGCCGTCTGTCTAATGTTCGTTAGTTGCTCTAATCGAATGACAGAAATATTATTATCCGTTGCAAAATCAACGATTCCACGACTTACTTTGTGGTCTTGGTCTTGCATCCATCTTTGTTCTTTATCATCAAGTTGACGAAGGGCATTCAGTTTCTTAGCTTCTCCTAATTTCTTGCGAACACTACGAAACTTACGTTTCATAAATTTGTTTTGCCTACCGTTCCCGAAGAAACAAACTTTATCATCATCTGTGATGGCTACCGCAGGAACTTTGAGACCTAAGTCTACTCCTAAAATCTTTGTTCCCGTTTTTTCGTTTGTAGGAATCGTGACAGATATTTGAGCAATCCATTTAGCAGATTTCTTCGTGATACGAAGTGTACCTAACTTGTGCTTCAACAATTCGAAATTGCGATTATATTTGTCAATTAATAAAGCGCGAACCTTTAAACGAGTTGACTTTCCGTTTACCATAAACGAAATTGAAATGTGTGTGAAGTCAAATGAATAGTTTTGGTTATTCCATACACAAACAGGTCTTTTTAGAATCGGAACGATTTTGTATTTACTCTTTTTCACCTTTGTAGAAAACACACTTTTTGCATCTTTAATTGCTTGATTTTTCACCGCACTTGGGATATTGGCCTCAATATCCTTTGTACTTTTCTTCGTGCTTTTCTTTGCTTCAACCATTTCAGATACAAGAGCATTAATGACTTTTATATACTCGTGGCTACTTTGTTCCAATAGCATGATTTGTTCTTTTGTTGGAAGCAATTTAACTTTAACCGTGATGGTTTGTGGCACAAGTTTCACCCCCTCGTTTTTTGATTTTCAACATAATGTTTTATTGTCTCACTTGATACACTTCCAGCAGTAGAAACAAAATAAGAACGCGTCCATAGGCTCGGCAAGTGTTGAAGATGTGAAAATTCTTCTCTCAAACGTTTTGATGTCACTCCTTTAATTTTTGCCATTGTATCAGCAGGACTAAGTGTTGGTGGTGTATTTAAGAACAAGTGAACGTGGTCTTTGTCGCATTCCATTGCAACAATAGAAATATCCAATTCTCCGCATATTTCTTGAACCAACTCCTTGAAACGTTCTTCTACTTTTGTGTTAAGAAAAATCTTTCTTCTGTATCGCGGGCAAAACACAAAATGATAGTTAATTAATGACACGGTTGTTTTGGTTCTTCTATAATCATTCATCATGTTTGCATCGTATCAGTTAGATTACAAAACTGCAACACGAAAGATAAAAAAATAAAAGATACCAACATTTTGGATACTTAGAGTGCCACAAGCCTTGCGGTTTTTAGTGCACTCCTTATCCAACCTCACTTTCATCCCATGCCTAAAGGCGAGGGGCTTTCTCGTTCGGGAAGGGCTGTAATAACAAATTTTCTAATCAACGAAGTTAGAATACCTGTAATCATTATTACTGTAGATAAATTTTCAGGGCTGATCCCCAGCAATAGAAATCAACAATTCCCCTATAATCAAGCAATTTCAATAGTTGTTGTATAAACTATCTTAAACTCTAGTGGCTCATTATTAATATATGAGCCACTAAAAAAGGAATCCTTATTAAAAGGATTCACCACAGAAAGATATACATCAATAAAAAGGATTAATTATAATATAAAAATAAAAGAAATATATTGAGAAATATATAATAAAATTGAATATTCTTTCTTTTTATCGTAAAATCAATATGAGTCAAGTGACAACATCTCTCTAACTCTCCTAAAAGAATCCTTTATGACATGGGGATTCTTTTGCTTTGGACAAAGTATCCTTATTTTAGCATTTGCAAAAAAACCTCTTCTTAACCAACTACTCAACAAATATAAGTAAGGATTTAGTTTTAAGAATATTTTTTTGATCTAAGCAACAGGTAATAGCCTTCAATATTTGTTAGATTTAAAAATATCCTAAAAAATAAAAAGATGCTCTATCAATACTGTAAGAAGATTTGCTGCTAAACATGCATTTTTTCATTGTACCTTTTATAATCTGAGCTTTTTAACACTAAAGAATTAAGTATAGATTTATAGCCATGAATCCTTCTATTTGTACATATAATATTCTTTATATCTCTCAAAATTTGTTTTTTTTGTTCGTGTTGATGTTATAGGTGATTTTAATGATTTAGATACTGCTACCTGCTTTGGTGTTTGTAATGTGCCCCGTTTCTTAAGTTCTCTATACAAACTACTCACATTGCACCTCAGATTTTTTGCAATAGTTGGATATTCCTCTCCTTGATTAAATAATTGTACTGCTTTTTTACATTTTATGTCCCATTTTTCTTCTGACGTTTGAAATTTTTGAGTTCGTTTTTTAACTCTATTTTTTTCTAAATTAATACCCTCTCTTTCTATTTTACATCGCTTGGAAGAATACTGTTTTGCGTCTGCCTTAAGCCCGGAATGCTCCTCCTGTAAACGTATCATTTTTACTTTTTTTGCAATTTCTCTCAAGTTAAAGTCACCTCATTTTGTTTGATAAATTCTACCAGTACTTGATCACCCTATTGTCTGTATCCCCAATCATCGTTTATAAACAGCTATAAATACTCACATTCCCCTTATAATAGTTTTCAATCTAATATTTACGGAAAATTATAATCAATTCTATTTTTACATAATTGGAAACTATAGTAAATTGATAATATTGACACAGAATATTCTAAACCTTAATTCATACTATACACATCAATAAACTAATTATTCCCTTTGCTTAAAAAGTCGAAAATATCGTTTTCGCATAGCAAAACACTGTATCCCCTATTCAGAGTCATACAAAACAAAATACTTTATCTATTATAGCTATGGCACAAAGAAAAAGAATGCAGACATGTACTGCACTCTTTTTTAGTAACCTCTATATCAATTTTTCACCACAGTCAGCTCCTCCATTATTAGAAGGACTAAACTTTAAGCTTGTGAATTTATCATTCTGCAGTACATCATCTTTTGCAGCTATATTTAACAACACTCTTTCTATCATCCTATTTCGATTTAGAATTAAATACCTAATACTCCGACAATCTGACATGCCTTGGAATTCACAATATGATAATACATCTCTAATCCTCTTCTTTCTGAGCGAAGAATTTTTCCACGCATTTTAGATAAATGCTGAGATACGGTAGATTGAGGCACATCTAATAGCTCTGTTAACTGTGTTACATTACAAATTTTGTGGTGTTCTAGCTCCTTCACAATTTGTAATCTAACTGGATGGGCCATGATTTTTAATAGTTCTATATCCGCCTCTGGAATTTTGTACATTTCATTACTTACTTGCATTGTTGTCATTTTTTATTTCTCCTTTTTTAATTTCTTTATATTTTTTATCTATTTATAGGTATTTTTTGTTTATTCGAGCATATTGTTCATAATCGCTGTATTGTTTATTCTTTTGTCTCTCTCAGATTTAATATATAGAAGTATTATGATAGCTAAAAATCCAACAAAAGATAGCATAGGTATCGAGATGAAACCGAATAAATTTAAGTAATCTTTTGTGCAAGAAACTCCTACTGAACAAATCTGCATCTCACTATTAGGAAACGCTTGAATTGTAATTTGATATACAGATAACATTAAACCGATACACGCAAATGGAAATGCATACGTGCTTACGTGCGAATCTTTTCTATATATCCCTACCCCCAATATTAATACTAATGGATACATGGCCATTCTTTGGTACCAGCACAAATCACATGGCGGCAGCTTCATCCATTCACTAAAAAACAAACTAATTAACATTGCACTAGTAGCTATCGTCCAAGCAATTACAATGTGATACTTTTGAATGATCAACATCTTATTTTCGCCTCACCTATTTTTTAAAATACAAAACATTTGCTAGTATATGACTAGTTTATTTCCGTGTTTCGAGTACCGTGTTTCAATAGAAAGTATCCAATCATTGATATCTTCTCAGTCGTATCCCCTCTCTTTTAATTCTAGAGGGAAAAGATTTTCAAAATCACCACGCATTTCGTACATGGTTTCTAATGCTTTTTCTAGCGAACCAAATCTATATACCATGTGTGTAAGTACTTTTTTGTTTTTCTTTTCTCCTACAACTAAATATACATACCGTCTTTCTTTCGCCAAAACAAACTTTAAAAATCCAGGTACTTGACTCACCTTTCACACTCCTTTTCGGCTTTCCTTACCAAACTTAAAAGGATATGAGTAAGGAAAACTATTTAGCTTTAATTACCAATTTAATAAATGTCCCGTTTTTTTGCTTTGAAAATACAAGAAAACGCTCATCATCACAATATTTATTACACCTGCTGCAGCACCAATTTTGGAGATAACATACACATATTCATTATTACTAAATGGCAATAGACTCGCGAAAATAAATAAAATTGAAATAATAAAGGATAAGAGCATATTTCTTTTGTTTTCATTCATTCAAAAAACCTCCATTTTGCACAAATATTTGTATTGCAATGGGTTAGGGTGTTAAGCTGCATCTTTACGGTTATAATGCTGGTTCTTTTCATCTACAAAGCCTTTAATGCTCCATACGCCAACCTTTGATTCTTTTGCTTCATTTTCTGCTTCTTTCATTTCAGATAGAATTGTAGTATTAGGTCTAGAAATATAGGCTATAATCCCATAACCCGACTTGACCATTAATTCGTTGATGTGTATTCCATCGCAAAATACATAAGCCAATTTTCTACCGTATTTGTCTTCTTTTGGTCCCCGATCATAAACAAATGTTACACTTTTCCCTTCTAGCTGTTTCTTTAAAAAGGAAGATGGTTCTTTTCCCATCTTTTGTGGTGGAATTTTTTGAGATACAGACTCAGGGGTATCTAATAACAGTAACCTTACCATCTGTTTCTGCCCCTTTACGTTTACGTCTATTGTATCTCCGTCTTTTATATGTAATACCTTCCCTTTAACGGTCTCTAAGTCTTTTAATTTCCCCTTATAATTCCCTGGAATATCAACAATACCTTTCCCTTTTACGTGCTGTTGTATTCCGTTTTGTACTGCTTGGGCAGGTCTCGAATCATTTTTTGTTTGCGTCGAATTGCTACATGCTGACATTTAAATTACGAATGATGTTATACAAATAGCTTTAATCCATATTTTCATATCAAAATTTCTTCCTCCTACTTAAAATACGTAAATAGCTACGTCTAATAAACAAACGGACTATTCATAGTATTTACTTCTCAATAATTACAACATAGGCAAAACTGTATCCATTTTGGATGATCCTTATAAAGTGCTCTAAATGAGCGTTTCTTACAATTCGGACATATTGACACTATGTTTTTTTTCATTCTCTTCCTGACTTTTCAATTTTTCAAAAGAAACATTAGTAGATGCTATATTACTGGTACACAATATACATCCCCCTTTTCAGTCTTGAAATCTTAAAAACAAATAAAAAAGGACACACCTATCGCATATGTATGCGTAGGTGTGTCCTTTTGCAAGATAGTTTTAGAAGTATTTTGTTACTTTCATCATATCATACTTCTTATTAATTTTATATACGAAATTAAAGATTTTACGATATTATTTCTTTTTCTCATGTATAAACATAATGCGTTGTTTTTGTATAACATAGCTTAATTTTGCATCAAGTTTTTCTCCATTATTCCTATTTTCAAAACTTGAAATTGTATTGGTCATATTCTTTCTAATAACTTTTTTTATTTCGTGCTAGTTATTTTCTTTTTCAACATGATGTTATTTTTCTTTTATTCTGGGTAAACAAATATTACGGGTAGAAAAACGAAAAATTTCTCTTATTCTAAAATAATTCCCTCGACACAAAGATACTATCTCGTTCAAGCATTCAACTTAATAAATATGTTTTAGGAAGGTTAGAAAAAATGGATATTTTATTAGCGATTTTACCAGCATTATTTTGGGGAAGTATTGTACTCTTCAACGTTAAACTAGGAGGCGGTCCTTACAGTCAAATACTTGGAACTACCCTTGGCGCTCTAGTTTTTTCTATCGGTGTTTATATTTTTATAAAACCTGTTTTGACGCCCGTGATGATAATTGTCGGGATTATATCTGGCCTATTTTGGGCATTAGGACAAGCCAATCAATTGAAAAGTATTGATTTAATTGGGGTTTCTAAAACAATGCCTATTTCAACAGGGATGCAATTAGTTTCGACTACTTTATTTGGGGTCATTGTATTTCATGAATGGTCAACAACAACATCTGTTGTATTAGGTGTTCTGGCACTTCTTTGTATCATAATCGGAATCGTTCTCACATCTCTCCAAAGCAAAGAGGAGAAAAACGATGAACAAAAAGGAAATTTCAAAAAAGGGATTGTGATGTTATTAATTTCAACTCTTGGTTACTTAGTATATGTGGTAATTATCCGCCTATTCGGTATAGACGGATGGTCAGCGTTATTACCACAAGCCATTGGTATGGTGTTAGGTGGAATTCTACTAACCTTTAAGCATCAACCATTTAATAAATATGCGATTCGCAATATTATTCCTGGTTTAATTTGGGCAGCAGGAAATATGTTTTTATTTATTTCCCAGCCGCGTGTAGGGGTGGCAACAAGCTTTTCCCTTTCCCAAATGGGGATCGTGATCTCAACTTTAGGTGGAATTTTTATATTAGGTGAAAAGAAAACAAAACGACAATTTATTGCGATTGTCATTGGAATTATCTTCATTATTGCAGCTGGCATTATGTTAGGAATTGCTAAAGGATAAAAAGGAGGAAAAAATTATGTATACAGATTTAAAAGGGAAAGTTGTTGTTATTACGGGTGCATCCACAGGATTAGGAAGAGCGATGGCAATTCGTTTTGGAGAAGAACAAGCCAAAGTTGTAATTAATTATTATTCAAACGAATCAGAAGCAAATGAGGTAGTACAAGTAGTTAAACAAGCAGGTGGAGAAGCGATTGCGGTAAAAGGAGATGTAACAGTTGAATCAGATGTTATCAATCTCGTTAAATCTGCTGTGAAAGAATTTGGTACACTGGATGTCATGATTAATAATGCGGGTATTGAAAATTCAGTACCTTCATATGAAATGCCATTAAGTGATTGGAATAAGGTAATTGCTACGAATTTAACAGGGGCTTTCTTAGGGAGCCGGGAAGCAATTAAATATTTTGTTGAGCATGATATTAAAGGTAGTGTTATTAATATGTCAAGCGTTCACGAGCAAATTCCATGGCCATTATTTGTACACTATGCAGCAAGTAAAGGTGGCGTTAAGCTAATGACAGAAACATTAGCACTAGAATATGCACCAAAAGGAATCCGTGTAAATAATATTGGGCCTGGTGCTATGAATACGCCGATTAATGCTGAAAAATTTGCGGATCCAGAAAAACGTGCCGATGTTGAAAGTATGGTTCCTATGGGATATATCGGAGAACCGAAAGAAATTGCAGCGGTAGCAGCATGGCTTGCTTCTTCACAAGCGAGCTATGTAACAGGTATTACACTGTTTGCTGATGGTGGTATGTCGCTATATCCATCTTTCCAAGCTGGACGTGGTTGATTGATATATAACTAAATTAGTTACTTTCAATATGTTTAAATGCGGCAGTTAGCTTTTTTATTGAATAACTTTTTAATTATTCGTGACATTACATACATTTTGTAAAAAATACACTTTTCTTTCTGTAGAATTATAGGAAAGGATTAAGTTATTTTATTTTAGGTTTACAATTTCGCTTTAGTTAAATGCCGATGGGTAAAGAAGCCCTATAATAAATTTAATATTATAATCAAAAAAAGGAATACCTTATAATAAAGGATTCCTTTTTTTTGATTATATAGCTGCTATTTAAAAACAAATAATGTTATACAAGCGATCTTAATCCAAGACTTCATCGTGTTAACTATTAAAAAATTTAGATGTTAGCTATATTTCTGAAGTATACAATGTGACCATTCCATGTGTTCTATTTTCACTTGATATAATTAATTTGGTAATATTCTTAGGCGTAAATCGATATATAGAAATAGTTGGACCAGGATTATTAGATTTAAAGTGAATAACTTCTTCATTATCAATAAAACCTTGAATATAGCTTTCACTTCCTTCAAAAAATTGAAAATGAGCTGACACTGATATAATCTCGCCAGTGTTCTCAAATAAAATTATTGAATTTCTATATGTATCAAAATTAATAAGTTTCATTTTTGACATAATTAGGATGCTCCCTTCTATGAAAGCATGATGATTAAAGCATACTACCATTTAAAGCAATTCTTTTATTACCATGTGTAAGTTCTAATGTTTTATTGAGAAAATACAAGCCATCTTGCTGATGTGAAATCATAATTAATATATTACAAAGATTGTAATTTTGAAGTATCTCATACATAAGATTTCTTGTATCAATATGTAAATTAGATGCTGCTTCATCTAATATTATTATATCCCTTTTTGTGAGGATAGCCCTTAAAAAGGCTATGAATTGTGCTTGACCTCCTGAAACACTGGAACCATCTTGTACAATTATAGTATCTAATCCATTCTCAAATCTGTTGAGATGTGATGTTAAATGATACCTTTTCATTAACTTAACTACATCTTCTTTCGTTTTATTTGTTTGTCCATATAATATATTATCTAATATAGTTCCTTTAAACAAAAATATATTTTGTGAAACTATACCTATTCTATCTCTAACACTTTCTTTATGTATTAAGTTATAGTCAATATTATTTATCAATATCTTTCCACTTTCAGGTTGATATAAACCTGTTAATAATTTTATAAAAGTAGATTTTCCTGATCCATTTATACCATCAATTAATAACTTGTCACCCTTTTCAATTTGCACGTTTAAATGATCAAATATCAAATCACTATTTCCATTATATTTAAAACAAACATCTTTAAATTCTATTGAATTAATTGGTTCTTTCATTATATTTGTACCTAGTGTATTTTCAACATCTAAATTGAAGAACTCCTTAATTCTCTTAATACTAATACACACGGGTTTTAGAGTTATATCTAAACTGCCTAAAGCTTGGGTAGTCGCAAGGAGTTTAGCCATATAAATTGAAAATGAAGTATACACCCCTATAGTAAGCTGGTTTTGTAAAATTAAAATACCTGATACCAGTAATACTATTACTGTAACAAAGTTATTTGTTACTATTAAATTTTGCATAAAGAAAATAAAATGTAAACTTTGTTTTAGCGCACTTTTAATTACATTATTTAATTTACTCTTAATCTTATTGGTTTGTATATTTTTACCGTTTAATAATTTTATATCCTCTATTCCATTTAAGGTTTCATACATTTCTGCGTTTAATACTGCCGATGACTCGTATACGTTTGTGGTACTTTTTGATATCATTTTAGAAGAATGTTTGGATATTATAAAATATATTGGGATAATAATTACTATGATACCTGTAAGTTTAACACTTAAATTAAACATTATAAATAAAGCAAAGAAAAAATCGAATATACCTGAAAAAACCCTTAATAAATTTGGAGAAAATAATGCACTTACATTACCAGATTCAGCAATTCTGCTAAGAATGTAACCTTTCTCCTTCTGATTAATATAAGAAAGAGGCGCATCTATAATATTACTTATCATAGATAATCGAATTTCATTAACTACATTTTGTTGTACACGAGTAAATAAATACTCATAACCTATCGATATTAAATAGTTAATACAATAAATTAATAAGAGTATAAGAGTTGTTTTTAATAATTGATCGTAGCTTTTGTTTAATAGTATAACTTTATCAATAATGTAGCCAATAATATATGGTATCGGTGCGATAATCAAAGAAGCTATAACCATCCCAATTAAACCAAAAGCTAACAAAGTTTTTGTATTTTTCAAATACGGATATAAAAATAATAACTCTTTATAAGAAATTTGAATTTCATCTTGTTTATTTATCTTCTTATTCACCCTCTTTCTCCTCCTTTGTCTATTTATTATATTAATTTACGAATCAATATAATGAGGTTTATATAATTCCATAGATATCTTGAGACCTTATCCCGACGCATTATCTATGGAATTATATTGGTTTATCCTCAGAAACTTAACAATATTCATCTCATCCAATCATACTAATTTTGCCCTACCATTAATGGCTCCTTAATTATTTCAGGGACATGATTTTTAAACCATTTACATTTATCGCCAATTTCTTGTGCTTTTATAAAGCTTCTTAAGAAGCATGTACTACAAAAACGTTTATTTTCACACTCTTTACATTCCTCAGAGTCCATTTGAGGTGCTTGTAAGTTAAAAAATGCATTAATGTATTTGAATTTTTCATCATAAATATCTTTAATATTCTGTTCAAAAACATTACCTATACTGTTTTTCAAATCATCTAAACTATGCATAGTACACATTTTAATTTCACCATCAGGCGCAATCACAATATGTGATGTTATTGCACCACAATTCCTAATCTCAGCGCGCGCACCTTCATATAATGAAACAAATTTAGGATATTTTTTATTTATTTTCAACAATGCTTCACCATATGTTTTAACATCCTCTTCATTTAAATAAAGATCACTACATCCTAAGGCTCTTCCCATGGGTATTACTGGAGATACCCCAATACTATCAATCCCTAAATTATGTACCCATTCAGCTATATCTTCTACCTCGTGCACATTCAAATGTGTAACTATTGTGGCGATCCGCAAACGAACATCATTTTCGGCTAATTTCATTATGTTATTTTTAATTTTATGAAGTGTATTAGGAACTTTAAAGAACCAAGTCAAATAATTATCATCTAAGCTATGCATATCAATTTGCACAAATGTTTTCGACTTATTTTTTATTATTATGTCCATAACTTTATCAGAAAGAGCTATACCATTGGTCAACAGTGTTATTTGAGAAAAATCCAAGTTAAGTGCATATAACAATATCTCTTTTAGATTTGGATGTACTGTTATATCACCGCCCGTAAGTTCAATTAATTTCACTCCTATATTATTTAAGTCATCTAATAAGGATTTTATTTGATCTAAGCTCATTACTTTTGGCTTTACTGCTCCAAAATCTCCATAGCAATGACGACATCTTACATTACATCTGTTTGTGATTTCAATTGAAGCCACTTTTGGATATATAGTCTGTTCTTCAATTAAATTAACTGGTACATTTATAGGTTCTTCTTGCGTACCAATGTTCATATTGTAAACTTTGGATACATTATTTAAAAATGCATTTAATTTCTTTTCAATACTTATTGGATCTTCACTGTATTTTAAAGACAAGAAAGATACAACTTGTCCATATGTTTTAGTACCATCAATTAACTCAATAATTTCAGTGGCGGTTTTATTTATCGTAAATGTATTTTCGTTTTTGAGTGTGGGAGCGCTTTCGTTTGGGTTTTTATGAACTACCAACATAGATTCATAATTTGATGTGAATTTTCTTATTTCTAGCTTTTCTTTCCAAAATAAATAGCCATTCACTTTAATCATCTCCTATAAAATTTAAATTTGTTTTTAGTTTATGTATTACAAAAATCCCATACTCGTTTTCGATAAATTTATAGGACTTATTCTTAACATAACTGTTTGTCATTAGAATAAGTCCTAATTTAATTTCACCATAAACACTCTCACATTTTTAAATTTTAACTTGCAGTACTAGCTCCGGTTGCCGCAGTAACTAGATTTAATAACTCTACAGAACATGCTGCACATACTAAGCAACTCCAACAAGTCCAATCCCTTGGTTGTACTACTGGTGTTTCCATTTAGAACATCTCCTTTTTGGTTATTTATTTTTCTTCTAGAAAATTCATTTGACCAAAAGTGCTCATTCTCTTAGTGCCTTTAACCAAAAAACTTCTAAAAGGATATTAGCTTGCAGTACTAGCCCCTGTTGCCGCAGTAACTAAATTTAATAATTCCACAGAACATGCTGCACAT
>NZ_JBFUPV010000007.1:0-15738 GCF_041360755.1 Bacillus sp. RCC_6_1 | reverse complement strand
CAGAACATGCTGCACATACTAAGCAACTCCAACAAGTCCAATCCCTTGGTTGTACTACTGGTGTTTCCATTTAGAACGTCTCCTTTTTGATTATTTATTTTTCTCCTAGAAAGTCTAATTTGACCAAAAGTGCTCATTCTCTTAGTGCTTTTAACCAAAAAACTTCTGAAAGGATATTAGCTTGCAGTACTAGCCCCTGTTGCCGCAGTAACTAAATTTAATAATTCCACAGAACATGCTGCACATACTAAACAACTCCAACAAGTCCAGTCCCTTGGTTGTACTACTGGTGTTTCCATTTGACCTACCCCCTTTTCTGTATTGTGTGGTGCGACTAAAGTATAACTCCCTATGTTTTCTAAAAACAATCAAAAAATTTCAAACATTTTGTGTGTGTTTCTTTAATATTTTGTGACATATATTTACAAAACTTTCTTTTTGGTTTATTTAAAATAACAAATATCTTTATTAACTGATACTAAAAATTTTATTTATGAAAAGTTATTTAATCGCAGTATATCTTGTTAAACTGCTTTTTATAATTTATAATGTTAACTGTGTATGGTGTGTATGGTGTGCATTACATAACATAACACTCATCGATAGAGAGGTTGTTTAATGAAAATAGTCTTAAGTAATGTATCAAGTCTGCCTTTATATCAACAGATAAAGGAGCAAATTAAGGAATCCATATTTAACAATGAATTAAAAGAGGGTGAACAATTACCATCAATCCGCTCACTTGCTAACGACTTACATGTAAGTGTACTTACTACAAAAAGAGTTTATGCAGAATTAGAAACAGAAGGCTTTATTATTACAAAGGTTGGAAAAGGGACCTATGTAGCTCCTACAAATTTAGAGTTGTTAATGGAGTCCAAACGCCGGATGGTAGAAGTTAAACTTACTGAAGTTTGTCAAATGGCTCGTAGTATAGGTATTCATGCAGATGATCTCCATTCAATTTTAGATTTAATTTTAGAGGAGGAGAATGAAAAATGAATGTTGTGTTAGAAGTAAATAATTTAAATAAATCTTACGGAAATTTTTCGTTAAAAGATGTTACCTTTTCACTTAATACAGACTGTATAACAGGATTTATCGGTACAAATGGTTCTGGAAAGACCACTACAATTAAAGCGATTTTGGGTCTTATTTTAAAAGATTCTGGGAAAATTAATTTTCTAGGAAAAGATATGGATAAGCATGAAAGAAAGTCTAAAAACAAAATTGGTATTGTGCTAGACGAGGGCTATTTTTATGATGAATTAACAGTAAAGGAAATGAAAAATGTTATTGCTCCATCCTACACTGAATGGGATGAAACAGTTTTCCAAAATTATATTAAAAAGTTTAACTTAAATCTAGAACAAAAAATCTCTACTCTATCCAAAGGAATGCGAATGAAATTTGCAGTTGCATTAGCCCTATCCCATCATGCAGATCTATTAATAATGGATGAACCAACAAGTGGCTTGGATCCATTAGTACGGAGTGAATTAATGGATATTCTCCTTGATTTCATGAAAGAGCCGGGGAAAAGCGTATTTTTTTCCACTCATATTACATCTGATTTAGATAAAATTGCTGATATGATTATTTTAATTGATGATGGAAAAGTTTTAGTAAATGATGAAAAAGATGTTTTAATAGATACACATGCATTGGTAAAGGGCGACAACCGCTTAATTAATAAGCAAACAAGACCTCTTTTTTTAAATTTACATCAAACTCACTATGGATTTGAAGGGATTACTAATAAAAAAGATGATGTACGTCGACTCATGCCTGATGTATTAATAGAAAGACCAACTATTGAGGAGATTATGCTTTCATATATTGGGGGGAACATCCATGTTAATTAACCTAGTGATGAAAGACTTTTTGTTAGTCAAAAAATATTTTCTAATCTTACTCGTTTTTGCTGCTATAGCTCCTATTTATCTTTCTTCACAATTACAATTAAACGATGGCGGTCTTGTTAGCTTTCTTTTAACCGTTATTTTGATGGAATATATTTTGTTCGGAACGGTATCCAAATTTGAGGATCAGTACAAGGGAGCGGCTTTACTTTGTGCTACCCCATACACACGAAGCGCATTTGTAAAAGCGAAGTACCTTTTTCTTTTTGTAATTTTTATTTGTGCAGCTATTATCCGTATAATCATTTCAGTTGTCGCACCATCGGGTATAGAAAGCCTGAGCGCTAGCGCTCTTGGAATAACTTTTTTAACTCTAAGTATTTTATTTGGTGTACTACTTCCTGTTCAGTTTAAATTTGGTTATGACAAAACCAAAATCATATCACTTTTAACTGCTTTTTTAATACCTTTTGTTGCTCCTACTCTTATAAGGGGACTACAATCAAGTGATATTGATTTCAAAAGTATTTTTCCATTCTCACCAACTGTCCTAACATGGATGCCTTGTTTCATCTCAATTATTATTGGTTTTATATCAATGATAATATCTCTGAAAGTATATGCAAAAAAAGATTTATAATTTAAATTTGAAATCATAGGAATGAGTAATTAAATACTTTATATATTTAATTACTCATTCCCTTTTATTTAATTCTCTTCTCTAATGAACTTATTCCTAAAATACATTTTATCGATATCAAAGTGAATAAATTTTTCAAATCACTAATTCCCTTAACATCTCTTTTCATTAACGATTTAGTAAACTAAGGATTATACATAATATATCAAGAGGTGATTTTATGAAAAAAATAATTAAATTCCTTTTGTTAATTAACTTGATTTCCGGAACTTTCATACCTATTACTACAGTTCATGCTGAAAATAAATCACAATATTATACTATAATGTTGAAGAATTATGAAAATAACCAAAAACTAGCTAGTAAGTTTCAAAAATATGATATGCAAGTAGTCTATAGTGTCCCAGAGATTGGTGTTATACAAGTGAAAGCTACCGAAAAAGCAATGAATATTGTTCATTCGGATCCTAATATAGATTCATATAATAAGTCATTACAATCGTTTAATTCAAGAGAAGTAGCAACCAATGTCTCTTCCCCCCTACCCTTAAATGAAATATGGGAGAATCAATGGGATATGCAACAAGTAACCCATAATGGTGATAGCTATAGACTATATCCAGGAACTAAAAATGTAACTGTTGGTATCATTGATTCAGGCATTGATATAAATCATCCTGATTTAAAAGATAACATTTCACCTGGATCTAAAAATTTAGTACCTAAAGGTGGATTTAGAGAGCAAGAATCTCAAGAAACAGGTGAATTAAATCGCCTAATAGATCTAAGAGGACATGGAACTTTTACTGCTGGACAGGTTGCAGCTAATGGTTTTATGAAAGGGGTTGCTCCTGGTATTGGAATTAAAATGTATAGAGTGTTTGGTAATGGAGCAGGTGAGGCTATTTGGGTTATTAAAGCCATAGTTGAAGCTGCGAAAGATAATGTTGATGTTATCAATTTAAGTTTAGGCGAATACCTCATCAATGGTATAGTATCTTCTTCAGACGGTGAATCTAGTGAGGAATTATCCGAAATTAAAGCTTATAAAAAAGCCATTAAATATGCTAAATCAAAGGGAAGTATTATAGTTGCTGCGGCTGGTAATGATGCTCTTGATGTTACTAACAAGCAGGAAATGAATGATTTTTTTAGAAAAAAAAATGAAAATACTGGGATAACATTTACTGGAGAAGTATTAGATGTTCCTGCTGAGTTGCCAAATATAGTAACAGTTTCATCTGTTGGTCCATCTAAATTACTCTCCTTATTTTCAAATTATGGTGAAAGTTTTATAGATATTGCTGCACCTGGAGGAGATAATAGATTATTTCAGCAATATGGTTTAGAACAGTGGGTAAAAAATAAGTTAATGTTAAAAGAACTAATATTAACTACCGCCCCTGGTGGTGGCTATGCTCTCTCTATAGGGGTTTCACTTGCCGCTCCAAAAGTGTCAGGTGCTTTAGCATTAATTATTGATAAAAATAATTTTAAAAAAAATCCAGATAAGGCCGTGAGATATCTTTATAAAAATGGAGTTAGCAATGATACCCCTACTAATAAAAGTTTTTTTGGTAATGGTTTGCTTGATGTCTATAAAGCGATTTCCCAATAAAATATATACACTTCAATTTGGTTTTAAACTAACAATTGATAGTGATTTTTTGATGGAACCTTTATTTAAAGCAAGTCTAATTGCCTTAAATAAAGGTTTTTTATTATATTGAATTAAATTTTTCCATATCCATCTATTAGATTCCCTATTTAGTCATTCTTGGATCCCACTTTTACTAATAACCTTAACAAGTGGTTATTTGCATAATTAGACTATTGTATCCAAAATTAAAAAACACTATTCTTCCTTTATATTTCCACAGAGAGAAAGGCGTTTTCCCCTCAGATATTTCTCTAAACTTTTGAGAGAGATATTAATGGAAGATTGTTATTCCCTATGTTCCTCTACCACCTTATAGTAATCAATTTTTTCTTCAATAAACAATATACTACTCGGAGTATACCGAGTGTATTTTTGTAAATACTAAGATTGTTAAATGTTAAATCGAGGAGGGTTTGTATGCAAGATCGTAAAAAAGCTATAAAAAGTCCTGGTTCTGTTATGAAACCAGATTTTGCTGAAACAGATGCACAAAAAGTGAAACAAGAAATTCAAAATGATGTAAGAGCAGGACAAGGAGCAATGACTTCCCGAGAGGCAGGGGCAATGCGAGATTAAGAAAACACTCCTTATTGGTTTTTTCTTCTCTAGAACTTTAACCAGTAAGGAGTTATTCCCGAACTATTTTAGCTTTTTACGTTTTTCCTTTAGAAACATAATGCGTTTCGCTTGTAAATCATAGGTTAATCTTACATCGAATTTCTCTCCATTAAATCTATTTTTTTAAACTAAGATTATTTTCTTTCAGATAATGTATTGCATCTTTGTTCACCGATCTTAAATCTATACCTTGTTTCTCTGCTGCAAATGAACATCCACAATAACACTGACGGAAAACATCATATTCATTACACATTTCAATTGAACGTTGATATCCATTACTTTTTTTGAAATCACTTGGTAAATAACGCGAATCATAATTTTTTTGCACACCGATTCCAAGTTCATTTATTAATTGACTATTTTTATTTTTAGAAAGAGTAATGGCACTCCCAAAGTAATCAAAACCTTTTTCTTGTGCTACCTCAGCTGAACGATCCAATCTCATATCAAAACAAGCTGAACAACGAAGCCCGCCTTCTGGCTCTTCTGCCAAACCTTCTTCTTTTACCATTTTAAAAAATACATTTGAACGGTAGTCATCCTCAAGAAATCCTACTGTGTGCCCAGTACGATCATTGAACTTTTCTACAAAGATCTTTTGTTCATTAGAGCGTCGCATGTACTCACTTTTCGGATGGATATTCGAATTCGAGAAAAAAATCGTAATATCTGCATGTTCTGCAAGAAATTCCAATGAAGCAGTACTACAAGGAGCACAGCATGAATGAAGTAACACCTTTGGTCTTTCGTTCCTTGCTTCCCAATCATTAATCATTTTTCTTAATACTTTATCATAATTTATTTTCTGATTCTTCATTTTCTTTAAATACGTTTCTACATCTAACACTTCTTTCACAACTAAACCTCCTGTTTATTTTTATTTATTTTATCACTTAAATTCATTAATAAAATATAGTAATGTATGTATTTATCGATCGTAAAACGGTTCTTATGACCTTTGATGATGGCTAAAATAATATATGTATTCTATTACCTCTATTTCTAAAATAAATCCTTAATCCTTCTTTTTCATCACAAAATCTTTTGGGTTACCTTTTAACTGGTAATACTTCACGTTAAGACGAATAACTACTACGATGATTACCAAAAATCCTATTATATATAACATTGTTCCTTTCTCCGTTTCTTATTGTTTAGCGAACTTCTGTAAATACTTCACATGTTTATTTTCAGTATCCTTATCAGTAATATTTGCTTGCAAAATAGTCTGGTAAATATGCTCGACCTCGTCTTTTGTTAATTTCACATCAATATAAGATTCGATACATTTTTTTAGATCGTTATAATATAGGACATGTTTATCTTTAGAATGAACATTTACTCTTTTTAGGCTGCATTTTGGATGAAACGCTGCAATAGAAATACACGGCAGCTGTTGTTCCATCACCCATTCAATTGTTTTCATGTGCTTATAATTTTGTCTAAATGGATTCTGAAAAGAGTGTTTCTTTCTAAAAATACCTTGTGTCCATCTTGCTGCCTTCTCACTTCCATAAATCCAGCCCTCGTAGTTCTTCGTCTCTATAACAAATATACCTGTTTCTGCAATAACAATATGGTCAATTTGAGTTGTATCACCATACTCTGTATGAACCGCCACATCATGTAACACCCAATACCTTTCGTGATCTAATTTTCTTAATATACGTTTTACCATCTTTTCTCCAGCTCTTCCTTTCCATTTTGGAGCATGTTTTTTTACCATAATGTTTATCGGTATCAGAAGCACAATTAGAATTAATTCAAATATTAATACTTTCATAATTTAAGTCCCCTTTTCACATTCTTGTGTTTCTACGCATTAAACGATATACATGGGTTTCTAATCCTAAAATATAATATGAGATACATAAACCTTTTATCACCATCTCTATGAATCCTAATGCTAATGAAACAATGAGTCCGCCCCGAAATTGAAACGGTCTTGTCACCCTCCGATTCACTGGTTTTTCAATCACTCCAAAATTAGCCCAGGTTGGCAAACGCTTTTCTACATTCTTTATAGTGCCCATTAATCCATATTTCAATGACAAAATGAAACATCCAATTAGTAAATATATAATAGAAGAAAAATAGATAGATAAGCCCATAACAATAATTGTGAGCAGCCAACCTATCAAGATAGAATTACGTAAAGCGGTATATTCTGGATTTCTTTTCAAAACAAGCACTCCTATCAAAATAAATTAAGTTATTATTAAATACGAGGTATGAATTTCTAATTTAAATATTATTTTAGTTTCTATCTTCCTCGTCTGTTTTGTAGGCATACCAGCTCTACTACGAGGAGTGTTCATTCTACAAATGGAAATCCTTTACAACAAAAAACGATTAAAAATCGAACGAATTATCCCCTATATCAGAGGAGATATTTGCAGAATATGAAAGGAAAAATCAGATGGGTAGATAAAAGGTACTGAATGAACATTCAGTACCTTTTGCATCTATATATATTTCTTTACATATTCGCAAATAACCATGGACCCAGTACGGCTAACATACATAGTAAACAAGATCCCGTTATAACGCGATTAGACCAACGATAATACTCAGGTTGTTTTGTACTCTCGTGAATTCTTCGTAAACGAATTCCTGCAATTAACATAAAGGGTGTAAAAATAAGTGCTGTTGCTTTAAACAGGTCTAAAAAATCCGTAAAAATGTTCATAAACGAAAATACATCCGAACTAAATAAGAAATATACACTTAATCTCATTGCCATCATACTAACGAACGAGAAAATCATACTCCCTGTTGCCCATTTCATCCATTGACCATTCTTTGTAATTAACGCCATAACCATGACAATAACACCTAATATGAAAGAGATAGAAAAGATATTTACCCCTACTTTAAAAGCTGGTGCATACATACCCTCAACTTTTTGTATAATTGATGACCCAAATGAATCGTCTTTCTCTGTCGTTTTTGTTCGATTGTTTAATCCTTCGTTAAAAGATGAAGAAACATCATTTCCTTTCAATTCATTAAAATCCACTTTTACAGATGCATGAGCTGTATGTAAAGGTATGAGTACTAGGATCATAAAAACAAATGTACATAAAACTCCAATCATCCCTTTTTCTCGCTTCACAACACATCACCCGCTAATTTTGGCTTAATGCTCTTTAATTTGATTTCATTTCCTTCTGCAACATAACGGAGATCTGCGGAATAATAGATATTGGCTTTTGTATATGCTCCCATAATCGCATTTGCAATTTCTTCTTTTTCTACTGCTACATATGTTTCATTTTCATTATAAAACTCTATTTCAATTCGATTAATATTATTATTTAATACTGTTATATGTAACTCTTTTAAGCTATTCAAACGATTTCCTAAACCACACACTAGCTTAAATACCTTACTCGCAAGTGTAGGTGGCTTAACATACGTCGTATTAAAATGAATCGTTTCATCATCTATAACACCATCTTCCTCGACTGCGCATGTCATAATGAAAGAATGATTTTGTTTTTCAATTTCTTGTAGACTTAACTTGCGATCAATGACATATTTCAGACTTGTTGATAGATTTTCTATATATTCATCCAGTTCAGTATTTGAAATTTTAACCTCTGAGAATTCTGGGAAAATCATGTAAGCGTGCATATTAGAACTACTTTTACTTACACGTAATACCTGTACCTGTTTCTTTTCATAGCGCACCGTTTGTTCCAATTTTTTTACTACATTGTTGCTTATATGATCTATTATCATATTTCATCAGCCTCCAGTAATTTTAATAAAATAATTTTTACAATCTCATGTATATAAAGCATTGCAATATTTTGCTGAGGTCTCGAAACTCATATTTTATGACTAATAATCACTTTAATCTTAAAACATCTTAATATTACAATGACGTACAGTGTTTCATTATAGTCGAATATTCTTATATGGTGAATCGTTCTGTTTCACTCATTTGCATAAAAATAAAAGGCTATTTTATCCTTATACAAATGAGTGAGAACATACTGTATTTCATGCTATTTATCTAAGAAAATTTAACTGGGAAATGGATGTTATACACCCCCTAGTCATCTATTGTTTGATTCAACTAATGTATAGAAAATAGGTGAATTCACCTCAAATTTTATATACATTCATATATTTTCTGGTATTATCCCTCCTTCTGTATAAATCCGATAGCACTTCTTATTAGATATCTTTATAAATAACGTTAATCCTTGTTCTCTTTCTGTCACTTTTGCAGTCCACTTTAACGCTTGTGCCTCTTCTACTTCTGATTTTCACTATTAACAAAAAGCACAATTGTTCAAGTTCTAGAAATGTCATTCATGTTCTCACTTAGCATTTACTTCTCCATCCAAATTCTTTTAGACCGATGTAACAAATAAATTGTAAACACTGACAGACCCTTTTCTAATGTAATTTCCTTTGTGAGAGTAGTAATACGCTCTTACTCCTTACTAATCATCCTGCATTCCCTTGGTCAGCAAGAAACAAGACGTTTCACCAATACATTTCCCCTCTCAATTATTCAAGTGAATCGCACTTAAACTAGCCCTTTACGAATTTGTTTTTTTCTTTTTCTTCTATGTATTGAAATTAAATAAAATTTTTCCGCTAAATCATTTTTATATGCATAATCATCTACCAGATTTCTAATTGCAATAAAAAAGGAAGCTCCAAGTATTCATATCACTTAGTTCTTCCTTTTCCCCTGTATAAACTACCATCACATGATTTATATCGTAGTTCTTCATTTGCACTCCCTAATAACTTATCTATATCAATCAATATATCATCCGGCTCTTTAGATTACTCTTTTAGATCTACTAATACTATTCAAACATTATTTTATTTCATTTTGTTATGAATCATAAATAATCCCACCTGCAACTTGAAAACAACATAAAAAGGACTTCTTCAAGTCGATTAAAAATGTGCATAACAAAATAAGCTATATATGCACTAATCGGCTCAAAGAAGCCCTTTCAAAATTGAAACAAGAACACAACTTGCTTCTGCAACTCAACCACAACACATAAGGCGTGGGAATAAACGGAATTCAACAAATAACAATATACCTATATATTATACAATTTAGATTTTTGTATCAAGAATTTTTTTATTATCTTTAGTCATTTGTCAGATGTTATACAATCAATAGCATTATCTAATAAGTTAATTCCAAGATCAAATATTATAATATTAATAGTAATCACCAGTGAAGTTTTACTAATAATGATAAATAAAAGACGCCAACTAGCGTCTTTTATTTACTCTTCCATATTTTGATTTTTCAATAATTCAAATTCCTATCTATGAAATATACTCCTCGTACCATTTAGCTTTTTTAGTTTACACTTTACACTCTTTTTCTTCATCTCACTCTTGTATTTCTTCGTACATACGCTGTCTTTCTTTGTTAAGAGCTCTAACTTGATCGTAATCGTAATCAACCGATCCCCTTTCTTCTGTTCTACGTTGTATTTCTTCGTAAATGCGCTGCTGTTCCTTGTAAGCTGCATCCCCCTGATCGTAATCAATTAATTCCTGTTCTTCGCCCCTAATTTGTCTTTTTCGCTCTTCTCTCTTTTGTTGTAGTTGATATCTTCTATATGCCTTCTTATCAGTAATTTTTTCACAGTCGTGCGCTAGCTCCTTCGTTTCGTCATGTCCATGTCCGCAAAAATCGTTTGGAATTATAGCACTAGATTTCTTAACAGATTCAGGATTAGGATCTTCCTGTTCTTTGCTAGCCTTCTCATCTTTAACTGCAGTATTGCTAAGACCATCTTGCTCTTTGTTCGTTACATTTCTATTAGAATCAAACTTTATAGTCATCGAACCGTGTCCACCGTGACCTAAATATATATAGATAGAGAACAATTTAGTTGTTTCGCTGGATCCAGGCTTTCCTGCTATCTCTATGACTTTGTCCGCAGGCATTCCAACCTTGATTTGATTATACTGTTCTAGTGATACTGTTGATGCGTCCTCATGTACATCTTTATAATGCGGATATTTGTCATTAATTTCCTCATCTTTATTCTTAGATTCCTCCACTTGTTGTAGCTTTTTTTTCTTCTTAGGTTCTTCTGTATCCTCTTTGACCTTAGGCAGAGTGGACTTCTTCTCTACAATCTTAGGGGGATTAGACTTCTCCTCTTCGACCTTTGCGACTTCTATAGAGTCTTGTTCCTTATATGGCTTGTAATCCCCATCTTCCTTTGCAGAGCAGGCACTGAAAATTGATACAGACGTTGCACTTAATACAAGTAATTTCTTTAATAATTTCGTATTAAATTTCATAATATTATTCCCCCGTTACATATATTAAATTGCCCCCTCATGCTTCCTCCTATAAACGTTATCCTTTTCCTTCGCACATAGACTCACATATAACTTTGCGTAAGCCTCTTCGATATTCATTACAGATCACTTTTTGGCTGTAGTACTTGTACACCCCTATAACATTTCAAGTTGATTAGTGTAACCCACAAGTCAGCATCTTTCTCATTATTCGCACTCTATTTCTATCAAATGTCTTAATTACGTATCTTATGCTGCGGAAAGAATTGTATATTAAATGTACTTCGTTATTTACCTTACTCCATTAATCAACGACTAAGCGTTCAATTAGTGATATGTAAATTTTTTATCTTTATATTATATAAATTGCTGTATATTGCATTATTATAATATTATTTTAGCAAATATTGTTAATCTATTCAACGTTGATTTAAAGGTGTTAAAAAACGAATAAGTGGAATTCTTAACGAATAGAGATGAAATTTCATTTGCTAATTCACGTAATTTTCACACATTAAAACGCTGCATGTTAATATTTGTTATATAATGAAACCAAGCCTTAAGTAAGATAGTTTCCCTGTTACGAGTAATGAGATAGTTTGTTTCACCTTTTTATATTATCTAAAAAAGAACTTGTAGTGATGCCTACAAGTTCTTTTTGCATTTTTTATCATTTTAACCAAGGAGACACCTACCAAAATGAAGGTGAATCAAATGATGATTAATAAAGCCTATAAATTTTGAATCTACCCACATCTAGCACGAGCAATTCTAGGCAACAAAGTTAATGTTATCTCTTTTCTATCAAGCGAAGGTTTTATAGTACCCTCAGAACGAAATTTTGTGCTAACTTTTACCCATCCAGCTCATTTTTTCGTTTTAAAATATTTCAAAATATGGGCTGGATGGGTACGTATAGTGACCTCCACTTAATTATCAGAAAAACCTTAGCCTCTAATTGCATACACGCTAATTACGATGATTTCCCAATTCCAGCACCATAATGAATCTCTCCTTCTCCTCTTTTCATCAGTATTGATAGGTAATAGAGGGGCCAGTCACAAAAACAGGTTGTGAAGAAAGTCTTCTTCACAACCTAAGAGTAAGTTATATATCCAAATATGACCTGTTCTTTTAAGTATTTAGTCTTTTATAATCTGTTATAATCGATATAACTAGAGTCATAATAAATCCACTGACCTGTTCCAATTCTTAGCCAACCATTCTTTTCTTCATATACTGTAACTTTTTCGCCTTTACTTGTCTTTCTAACAATAGAATAGTTTGTACCTGACCCGCTTCGAACATTTACCCCAATACCATTAATTTGAGCCGTTCCAACTACCTTTTCAACACTGCCATTTTCAATTACTTGTAGCATATTTAGAATGAATGTTGCTGTTTCACCACGAGTTGTTGTTCCTTTAGGGTCGTATTGATTTTCACCCTTACCTTTGACAATACCTAAGCCATACAATCTTTGTACATCTTCTTTATAGCTAATTTGGTCTTTGTCTGAGAATGGTAGGTTTACAACTGGTCCCCATATACCTTTATACTGTAAAGCCTTGTTTACAATAATTGCTGATTCTTCTCTTGTAATAGGTGTGTTTGGGTCAAAATAACCATCTCCTCTACCTTGAATGATACCTGCACTTGCAGTACGTTTAATACCATCTCGTAAAGTTGAATTTGCATCGTTTAGGTCTTTAAATGAAGCATCTCCAGCTGGCAGGTTTAGAGATTTAGAGATTAATTGAGCAAATTCGGCTCTTGTTATCGCTCTATTGGGTGCGAAAACTCCGTTTCCTTCCCCTATCATAATACCCCTTCTATTTAACTCTCGAATAGCTTCTTCATACCAACCTCCTGTAATGTCATCTTTTGGTTGATAAAGATTATTATAATATCCCTCAACGCTATTTACGAATACATCCCATTGCCCATTATTAATCATGTTAGCAGGGCAGATTTTACCGCTCCATTTTTGGTGTTTTACAATGTTATTTAACGGTACACCAGTTTCTTTCATTAAATAAGCTACAAGTTTCTTAGCGTTATCTACTGCTTTACTGTAGTTTCCGTCACTGTTAACTGCGATTTCAATTGCAATAGATTCTCTATTACCTGGACCATCACCGTCTCCTGCGTGCCATCCGTTCTCGTTTAATGGTAGATGTTGATAAATCTCTTTATCGTCTACTGTAAAATGCCACGATGCAGCTCGGTCCGTGTTACCTACTGCTTGGTTATATAGGTATTGAGCATGGTTTCTAGCACCTGCTCCTACACTTGTATTATCAGTCTCATGAATTGTAATATACTTTGGACTCATGTAGTTTTGAGGACGAATATTATCGTTACCTGCTGGAACAATCCATTCAGTGAATGGAACACCGTTTATTGTACTAGAGGTGCTAGGTGATATGGGAGACAGACTACGTTTTGTTCTGTTTGAATTGTTAGGAACAGTTAATGTACCTGTTTCTTCATGAATACCTTCTGAACGTTGAAGACTATCTACTTTCCTATTGTCGACAGTACCTCCACCACGTCCGTCTACCTCTTCAAAACTAGCTTCAATACTTTTTAAAGCCTGTTCATCTGTTGTTGTTTGAAGTTGGTCTGTGTTACCTTGCACTTGAAGGCTTGTAGATTGCTTATTGTTTACTGATTGTTGTTCCTCTGCAAACGATACCAATGGTGAAGATAATACCGTTAATCCTGCCGTGAATGCTACTACTTTTTTATTAAATTTAATATTCATTTCTAATTTGGCATATCTCACTATCTTAATAGATATACCTTCCTCCTTGTACTTCTTTTAGTTCGAATAATAGTTTAAATATTGGTAGCCTGAACCTTCAAAATGACGGATTGATTTTACATTTCATATGTCAAACCGACATCTATAAGTCCTACATGAAATGTCAGTACTTTAGAATTATAACACAGCACGGTTGCAATAATTCCAAGCTCTTGCAAGTAATCTCCTAATCTTCGACATGCTGATAGGATGACTCTAAAAAAGGGGCATTATCAGTATGGAAAAGGGAAATTTGTTTAAACGGGGCATTATCACAGCGCTATCAAGCTAAAGTTTTATACGACCCATAAAGCAAAAAACGTTATCCTTTCTGTAGAATTATAGGAAGGGATAGCATTTCTTTATGAATCTTTAAATGCTTACGTTTACTGAAGAATTACAGCGGCATATGCCTCCCCAGGTTCTACAAAGGACGAAGCACTTGATTATCAACATGATTGATCGCATCTAGTTTCTCAGGATAACATTTTAAGAGTTCCTATTTCAAATGGTGAAGATTACACTATAGATGATAAATTTACAACTTCACTCTTATTATTCATCTGCATAGTTTATCATAATGGAATAGCATTCAAAAATCTCCCTAACAATATAAATCTCCCCCTCTCCAATTCCCCTGAAGCTGAGCAATTGGTACATCCTTACTGCTCTTTTGGTTTTTATCGTCACCTTTTCAAATCATCTTCATATGTTGTATATAGATATCTCCTTTCGAATTGGCAATGATGCCTCTTTCAAGTCCTAATGTGCCTTACAAAGAGCACTTTTGAAAAGTGCTCTTTGTACTTTGTAATACACTCAATCTATAATAAAGTAATTTTAATGTATGAATAATTTACACCTGCCTCTTTGTATGAATTGTAATTATTTGTACACACTATAATTGGAAGGCTTGAATCATTGTCATTGAAAAATGTTCAGCACTTATGTTCAGCACTTCCGCTCCTTAAGAGAACAGTCTACGCAACTGTTCTCTTTCCTTTTTTAACAAATATAACAGGACAAGCATAGTTAACTATGCTACGATCGATTGCATTGCAACAGTCTCAACGTTTCCTCAACAATTTCTCAATATTTTTCATGGACAATAGCACACTTCCTCACCGTTATTAATATCTTAATATTAAATACTGAAAGGAGGTGCTAAAAAATGACTTGGTTCATTATTTTAGGATTTATGCTTATTTTAAGTATAGGCAGCTTTCATACACATAGTATTCATATCATTTTCAAAATAGATTCAGACATAAAAGCTATGCCAAGTTGGTCTTTCATTAATAAAATAAACTTTCAAACATTTAAAGAATTGTTAAAAAACCCAAACAGGAATAAACTCAAAAGCCTTACCATAGGAGAGCTGTTTATCCCTTTAAGTCTATTCAATAAATTATTTGGAAAAACATTAATTTTTCTACTCCTATTCTTCTATTCTCAATACTTCAACTAAATATAATATGAGATGAGTAAAAGAATAGCAGTCGCCAACCATAACAAACAACAGACCGCCTATTACTGAAGTGCACCCCAATTGTTAGACACATAATTAACAATTGGAGGTGTATTTTTTATGGCTAAATTTTCTTCAAAAGATAAAATACAAGCAGTAAAACGATATCTAGAAGGTACGGAAGGTGGAAAAACCATTGCTAATTCTATAGGTGTTCATTCTAGAGAACTTTATCAATGGATTAAACGGTTTGAATTTTCAGGGGAAAAGGCGTTTGAAAAATGCTATACAACTTACTCTCTCGAGTATAAACTAGATGTAATTCATTATATGAATGAAAATGGGACATCTCTGAGAGAAACAGCTGCTTTTTTT